>SUUE01000014.1:14120-39610 GCA_015062685.1 Coriobacteriaceae bacterium | reverse complement strand
GTTTGATTACCAGTCAGAATGGCACTGCTCCAAAACTGTCAGGGGAGACTCGGGGAGGCTCCGCAGGTTTGATTACCAGTCAGAATGGCACTGCTCCAAAACCATGCGTAAGGGGGGTTAGGGGGGTTTACTGTTTGATTACCAGTCAGAATGGCACTG
This sequence comes from Coriobacteriaceae bacterium, assembly GCA_015062685.1. Taxonomy (GTDB): domain Bacteria; phylum Actinomycetota; class Coriobacteriia; order Coriobacteriales; family Eggerthellaceae; genus UBA9715. The sequence continues at coordinate 39,451 of SUUE01000014.1, read as the reverse complement.
CTCCAAAACAAGGAGGGCGGCGAATGAGCGAGTACGTGTGTTTGATTACCAGTCAGAATGGCACTGCTCCAAAACGAGAGCGTCATCTTCCCCGAACGGCCCCGCGTTTGATTACCAGTCAGAATGGCACTGCTCCAAAACCCGTTGTCGAACAGGTTGACCACCAGCGTGTTTGATTACCAGTCAGAATGGCACTGCTCCAAAACAAGCGCATTTGCTGATGCAGGTTTGCAGCAGTTTGATTACCAGTCAGAATGGCACTGCTCCAAAACGACGTAGTACAGAGATACGGCCTTGTGTTCGTTTGATTACCAGTCAGAATGGCACTGCTCCAAAACAGGATGATTTAGGCGAAACGTTATACAGCAGTTTGATTACCAGTCAGAATGGCACTGCTCCAAAACGAGCAAGACCAGGGACGACGCCGTCAAGCTGTTTGATTACCAGTCAGAATGGCACTGCTCCAAAACGATAATGGAAGCCGTCGCTACGATGGCCCAGTTTGATTACCAGTCAGAATGGCACTGCTCCAAAACGGAGCAGGTTCGGGCGTTGCGGTATTCTCGGTTTGATTACCAGTCAGAATGGCACTGCTCCAAAACGGCGCAGTTGGCGGGGCTCCGGGATTCCGTGTTTGATTACCAGTCAGAATGGCACTGCTCCAAAACGCGCAACTTCGCGTTCCGTGGTTTCCTCACGTTTGATTACCAGTCAGAATGGCACTGCTCCAAAACCGTTAAAAGGCTCACATGGGCGGTTGACTGTTTGATTACCAGTCAGAATGGCACTGCTCCAAAACCGCCCATCGGAGATATGGGGTGGTAGTTCAGTTTGATTACCAGTCAGAATGGCACTGCTCCAAAACGGCCCAGTCGGCCCACTTCATGTACTGCCGGTTTGATTACCAGTCAGAATGGCACTGCTCCAAAACCTGGACGTCACCGACAAGACCGGCTCCAAGGTTTGATTACCAGTCAGAATGGCACTGCTCCAAAACTCGACTTCCGCTTCCAGCTCCGATACCCTCGTTTGATTACCAGTCAGAATGGCACTGCTCCAAAACGTTAGGAGGGCTTAGAATGGCTATTCCCGAGTTTGATTACCAGTCAGAATGGCACTGCTCCAAAACTGATCGTTGGCGTAATGGACGATTACGCGAAGTTTGATTACCAGTCAGAATGGCACTGCTCCAAAACTACAGCTGCAACAAGGCCGACTTCTTCGGGTTTGATTACCAGTCAGAATGGCACTGCTCCAAAACTGGGAGCGTACCGCTGCTTCGGGGAACGCTGTTTGATTACCAGTCAGAATGGCACTGCTCCAAAACCGTTGAAGCAAATTCCCCACTGCAAAGGGACGGCGCATTCCACTGGCATAACTCACCAAGACTCAAGTAAGTCCTGGTCAATTATATATTTTCGTTCTTGTGGCCGAAGAGGCGTATCGCAAACATTCTCAACTAACAAAACGCTTAAACGCGAAAAAAGCGCCTGCTCGAGAAAGAGATCGAACTCGTTTTCCGTCAAAAATAATTTGAGATTCACGAACAACAGGGCCTTCTTCAACGATGCATCTCTGGCCATCATTAGAAACTTTATTAGCTTGTCAATGAGCGGTTCATCATCGGCGATTTCAACGCCGAATCCGTACGTTCGAAGGTATCGCTTCAGCTCCCAGTCTATACCAAAGGCATAATCAGAATCGAAGCCAAGCGCGACCCTCGATAAACGAGATTGCAAAATGGCAAATGCTTCTTCAATCTCACGGCGGGCTGCCTCGTCTTCAAGCACCATTCTTTCAAACCTGGCAGAGAGACCGCCCGAAAACGCCTTGTCATCCCAAGGCAGCGCCAATGGGCTAGCAACAACGAGAAACTGCGCAGCTGCCTTCAACTCGGCATCATCATCCCAAAGTGAATACGGTTCAATCGCGTCCAGCCCCAAACCCGACGCCAACGACCAGCACACACGGGTGAACAATGCCCTGTTCTGCACCTCCAGCACCGACACGGCCGCATTGTCCACCACGATTGGCGAGCCAAAACCAGAAAAGCAGACCTTCATAGCACCAGAAACTCTTCCATCGTGTCTACCTCATCGTATGCACGCCGGTTCCCCGTGATGTACACCATCGTTTCGTATTGCCGTTCGGTTACCTTAAGCACCTGCACAAGACCCTCTGGCGGACGCCGCTTGCGAAGCCTTGCGATAGCAGCCCCAGCATTCGCCTCTGTCGTCACCAACTTGGAATACACCGATTCCTGCAACATTAGATAGCCCTCTTTGATGAGATATTTCCTGAATAGACGGTACTCCTTTCTCTGTTTCGCCGTTTCAACAGGCAAATCGAAAAAGACGAGCAGCCTCATATAGCGAACCCTCGCACCCTCGATCATAGGATTTCAAACGGCTCTATGTCGTCAACGGCAATCCTCTTATTCAGCGCATTCAAGCAATCCTGCACGTAAAGAGAGACCACCGAAGCAAAACGATAAGTGCCCCCTTTGTACGCCATACCCTTATTCGCTAAATCCGCTAAAACGCGTTTGGTTTCGAGATCGAATTCACCCACAAAGAAATCAACCACTAGCTTGTCTACCGCCGGCCTAAAGGGCTCCATGAGATCACACGCCAAATTGAACTGGTTATATTCATTGCGATGGCAAATACCGCACTGGGTGAGATACCCCCGCGAGACAATCTCCCTGTTCACCATCGAAAGCAAAATCGCATACCCGTAATTCAAAGCCGCATTCAACGGGATGTCCGCATTGCGATTGAACCCAGAGCCGAAAAGCGCCTCAAAGTAAACGCGCGCGGCTTGCGCTTCACGGTTTGTGGTGTCCCCAGAACGAACCTCCGAGATCGCAGAGAAAAGAATCCTCGCCTCTGGGTAGTCCCTTTCTTCTAGGAATCGAGCCTGCTGTCGGATCTTTTCCCGCACGACGCGCTGCCACACACGCTTCTTGATCGGCTCCCCCCAGTCAAGCTGCTCTACGATGCGCTTGCTCGTATTATGCGCACCATAGAGCGGGAGATACTGCCCCACCGGATTGCACTTCTCATCCGAGACCACGAGCGATATCTTGCTCTTCGCCAGTTCGGCCAGAAGGTAAGCACTCAGATACACCTGCTCGGTCTGCAGAACTATGGAAGAAACCTCCGAGAGGTGCACTTTGGCAGTATCGTCTTCCTTGCGCACAACCATATAGCCGCCCTGATACGAACAGCGACACTGGCTCTCTATGAACACCGTCCTAAAGCTCAAGCTTCTGCCGTTTCTCGAACATGCCGGTTACAGACTGATCAATGAACGTAATGGTTCCGTTGGATAATTCCTTCGAATACGTAGGTTGCATATACCCAGCACACTTAACCCCGCCTATCGCAGTAAGATTGATCATGTCGGTTTGCGCAGAAGCTATTGTGACGACATCTCTCAGGACCGCAGATCGACTCTGCTCATCGGATTGCGCATATCCGGCCCGTAATGACCTCAGCTTCATTTGAGAGCAAAGCTTCGGAGCAAGCGACTCAAGCCTGCTGACAACGCTGTCAAACAACTCGAGCACGTCATCGTCCCGGACGGCTCCGTCGGCAAACAACTCTGCCAGAAGGGCATACTCCCCGGTTGAAAACGCAAGCTCTGTTGCGCTTCTCATCACCTTTTTACCAGTGATATAAAACCGCTCGTTGCCCATTTCGATGAGCTGATACTTGCAAATCATTTTGCGAGATACTTCAACAAACTCGAGTCCCTTTTCTAAGGCATCCGCGCGTGCATACTCCCGCAAAACGTCTAAACCCTTGTTTACGGAATTTGCAACGCTAATCGGAAGCTGGGCAAACTCAAATACGCACCTGCCCCTCTTCTTCGCCTTGTAGACAAAGAAATACGCGAATTGATTTCCCGAAAAGCCACCGTACCGATCAACATCCAAGCCCTTTTTCACACGCAAGGTAGGCTTCTTCTTCGGCCTACCTTTCGGGGAATAAATTGTAGCCTCCCAAAAAGCCCCGCTCGTTATCTCAGGCATCCTTGAAATGTAGCACTGCTTGTAGTTCAGGTATCGGCGGATCTTATCGCATTCCGTTTCCGCATCCCAAGCATCTTTGTAGACTTCCCCGGTCTCTTTATCAAAGCCAGACGTCAAGAAGCTACCGATAACGAAAGTAGCAGAACCGGGCATACGGTGCGTCGCGCGATAATACTCACTCCTTGAGCGAATAAACTCTTTCATCGCATGAGTCGCTCCGATAGGATTGTCAAACAAGCTCGCATGCCTCAGCTGAATGAAGCGTCCAATTTCAGCCGCCAACAGCGCGTCGTGCGCATGATGGAAGTTGTTCGCCTCGCGGCATTTCACAAAACCCTGCTCCTCGCGCAACTGATGCGAAAGACTGGCCTTGATTGACTCGACTCGCGTCTCGGGGTATGCGTCCTCGAGCATCAAGCGAACGAACTTCACAATCTGGCTCGTCTCGACCAGCTGGCGATTAATGAAGCCTTGCATTTGCTTGTCCGTAATGCGATCGCGCCTCAGATTGTTGAACTTCTTATCGCCAATGAGCCCGGCGTCATGAAGCGCGCGCCAATGATCCCGCATCCTGCGCTGAATCGCCGGATCGATTAGCAAGTCGTCGGCTTTTCGCTGGTTGCAACCCGCATGCACCAATACGCGATTCTCGAAACTGTCATCCTTCACGTACGATCGCGGAATAATGTGATCGATTTGATACGCGTGGTCACCGCTCATCGCATGATGGATATCCAGCGGTTCGCCGCAATACATGCATTTCGCGTTCTGCATGAAATACAGCGAGAGGGCGTCGTTCAACTGATCAGCCGACAACCCGTTCAGCTCTGCAAGCGTATGAGCGCCCTCTGCCTCGAGCGCCTCAAGCGCTTCTTTCAAGCCATCGTAGCGACGGGTCGTGCGCTTCCCCTTCTTCTTCTTGTCTTCGTCGCGCGTCACCTCGATAAAGATGTTCGCTGGCGGCTTGCCCGCAATGCCGACAATCTCCTCGACGATGCGCATGGCCTGATTCACGCCGCGCCTCAACGCCGGTGAGCCGGGCAGCTCATCGAGCGCCAAACCACCCTGCCCCTTAGCCTTGGCAAGGTTGAACTCATCAATTAGCTTGTCGAACCCAAAATGATCATCATGAAGTATCTCCATAAGGATCATGGCTGACCCAACGCGCTTGCCTTCGGGGTTTCCTTCAATGAGGATATCCATTATGGACATTGGCCCATTCGCCGTCTCCGCCTTCAATTCGCAAAGTAGCCTCTTCGAAAGCCGGCCCCACCCCGTAAAACGCTTCTTGCAAATCGCCCTGATCTGTTCATCGGTCAAACGGTCGCCATAGGCACGCTTTATCTTGTCCCTCAGTATGTCGCGGTCCTCGAAAAGCGTGTTCCACAGTATGAGCTCCTCGACCATGGGCTCCAGCGACTCGTCGATATCATCAACGCCGAGCACTTTGCAGAAGAAGATATGGGATGACAACTTAGACTCAAATTTCGTCTCGCCCTGGCCGCCGCGCACATGCGGATTTAAACGGTTGTTACGCACAAGCCAGTCTTCGACCTTCTTGTAAGTCACCGAGCCATGCTTGAATAGCTCCTCGAAAATGTCTAGACGGTCCTCTGCGCTGAAGCGATGCTCGTCGTCTCCATCCTGCGTCCAACGAGAGCCGTTTAGCTCATTCAGAACGCAGAACTTTTCGTAAATCAGCGAACAGCGCGGAAGCACGGGCTCGCCCTGCAAATAGGTGCATGTGCCCGTCATGCGACGAATGAAGTTCTCGGCGCTCTTGTCCTTGTCGATGACCTCTTCCCAATTCCACGGGCGAATGGGCGTTGCCTCTTGCCCCGCGATTCGCTCGGACCACGCAAACCGCAGTTCGCCATCCGCCTGGTCGCCCTTCCGGCGCGCATTCTTCGTCGTGAGCGGCCCCACGTAATACGGGATGCGGAACGTCACGAGCGACTCCAGTTTTTCTTGCTCTTCGAGCAAGAACGGATAATGCTTACCTTGATTCCTGATGATGGCTTGCATTTCCTCGAGATGCAGCTGGTAAGGAATGCTGCCGTTGTCGCTCGTCTTGAGCCGGCGCAGGAACGTACCCTCTTCGAAGGAATCCATCATCTGCTGATAGCGAAGATCATCTTCGGCTTTAGTTCCGCTAAAAAGATTCTTCGTTTCCTTGGCAAAAGCTTCGTAATTGAGCTTGCTCGTACCGAGGTTGTAGAGCGTATAACCTTTGACCTTCGAGGGATCATAGTCCTTTGCCCAACGCGGGTCATTGTAGTGCTCCCCGCGGAAGAACTTGTCGTATTCTGCGGGCGCATACTCGCGAACCAACTGCTTCAGCAGTTTCAGGTCCGCGCCATAACGCTCGTATTCGCCCACCTTGCAATACGAGATCGTCTGGCCATTTGCTCCCTTCAGGATTCCAGCGAGAACATGAGCCGAATACGCCGCCTGCAACGCTTCGTACAGCTCAACGCCCTCGTCTGGACACTCGGAATAGAACGTTTCGACGGCTTCGTCGTTGTCAAAGTCGAACTTGGCATTCTCCGCCTCGATACCGAACACTTTCCCGAAGTCTGCTTTGTAGCCAAGAACGGCACCAGCGATCTCTTTTGCGCGCTGCTTGCCTTCGGTTCCGAGCCCCAAGAAGGGCATGGCCTGCTCTCTCTTTTCGGCTCGATGCAGTGCATTGTTCTCGAGCACCTTGCGCAGCTGCTCGCTTTTCGGATCGCAGTCGATCTCCTGTTCATCACACCAAGCCTTCAGCGCATCACACAATCGATCGACCGAGGCTTCCATGTTCGCATTCTTTGCGGAAAGGCCAGGATTCTCCTGATGGAGGAAGTTGCCGCGCGTTTTCACGATGTTGTGGAACGCCAGATATATCAGGCGGATGTCAGCCTTCTCATCGGCCTCCATAAGCCATGTGCGCAGATGGTAAATTGTCGGGAACTTCTCGTAGTAGTCCTTCTCCGTGAAGTCCGCGCCGTTGAACAGCGGCCACCGATAATCGCGATGCTCCTCATCGCGATCCTCCGGGAGCAGGCGCGCTTGGCGCAACCGGATGAAGAACTCCGAATCGACGCTCTCCATCTCGTCGCAAAACAATTCCTGGAGCAAATTGAGACGTTGACGCCTTCTATCGTAACGACGTCGCTGGCCTCGATGGACGCGAGCCTCGGATGCGGGCATGGCTTGTGGGAACAGCCTACTCCCCCACGTTGGCTTCTTCTTGAAATGGAGCAGATTGCCATCCGCATCGGTAACGGCCCATCCAACAGACGCCGTTCCGATGTCCAGACCGATGTTGTAATCGATACCGTCGCGCGCAACATTCCTCAGGTTCATGTTCGCCCTTTCGTTCGGTTCTAGCAATTACCGACCATATTCATTTTTGTATGCTGCAAAGCGTATCAGAATAGTGACGCGCTTTCCGCACGCTCCGAGGAGAATCGTGGTACTATGACCGTGTTTCGATTACCAGTCGGAACGACACTGCGAGTCAAAATAACGGCTTAGCCTAAAATGCTTCGGCGGCACGTAGGTGCCAACCCAGACTCGTAAAAGGCCCCTTCACGGGGCCTTTATTGTTAGTTCTAACAATGCGTTTCTTTTTGGAAAGCCAGTCTCGGATCGCTCTTTCGCATTTCATTTTGCACTCGACATCGATCGAGAAGAGGGATGATTTGACGCGCGCAATGAGTGTCTAAGTGTTAGACGATTTTGGCGCTCGTGTCCCAATTATCGAACACGGAACCAGTACGCCCCGCGCGAAACTTTCCCTGACGGGAAAGGAGCACGCATCATGGACGTCAGCGTTTCGACCAATCAAGAACAGAATAGAGCGCGGCTAATCATCCTCCTTTGCGCAATCATTGAGCGCGAGCTATCCGGCTCCTGTTCGTCACCCCAGCAAGAATCCCAGCTTCCTCGATGTCCACGATGCGGGAACCACGACATCTCGAAGAGGGGCCACGACTCGACAGGCAAGCAACGCTTCTCATGCAAAAGTTGCAACCGCAGCTTTACTGCTGCAACAGGGAGCGCGCTTCGCTCGACGAAGATACCGCTAAGCACATGGGTCAAATTCGCTGCATGTCACGTTGAGGGCCTTTCGCTACGGGTCACTGCAGATCACTGCCAGATCAGCCTAAAAACAGCATTTTACATGCGCAAACGCATCAATCAAACAATAGCGGCCTACTCGCTGAGAGCGAAGAAGATCCTCTCCAACAGCCATGCTGCCCCATTGAGTAAAAAGAACTACTCGGAGTCCAACAAGCAAAAGTGATTCTTCCATGCAGTGGAGAGCATATTAGTCACGACGTTTTCAACCGCTTCTTTATGATGCGGCTGAACCACGAACATATAGTAGCGCTGCGATGTTGTCTGGAATTTTAAAGCCAGGCCAGAAGCCCCTGGAAAAGCCCGACTCTCCAGCAAGCCATCAAGCTGCTTCACGTAAACGGGATCCTTGCGACGCGCTTTGTGTTGATAATAGATAACCGTGGATCCTTGGGCGTAGTAGCCGGCAAGCTCAGAAGGCAGAACATACTTGTTCTCTTTAGGCCTACCCGCAGCAGAAGGTACGATCAGCCCGTTGTCGGGATCGACGCACACGATGTCTTTCCCCGCTAAGGCAGCGAGCGACCTTTCAAACCACTCACTACGAAGAACGTTCCTATTGGCCTTGGGCTGGTATTTGCACCTTCCGTCCTTTGAGGCTTCAGAGAAATCAAGGCATTCCGAGAAGAACGTGGCCCTGAGAATGCTGTCCTTCTCCATATGGCGCACTTTGCGTTTGTCCGATTTGACGATCTTCCCGAGCTCGCGCCAGAGCTCCTCGTCGCACTCGCGATACTCATCCTGATCGAGATAACCAACATGACATCCATCGCTGTTATGTGTCTCATCTGGCGTTAGATACCAGTTCAACCCGATTGAGAAGCCAGCTGAGCAAAGGGCCCGAAGAAGGCCCAGTTTGCTAAAGTCGCCAATATCGCCAGTGTACCTGTCCTGCATGGCTTGCCCCCTGGTGGTTTCCCGAAAGACCCGGCGTCCGCATTATAACTGCCTGGCGGGTGACGAAAAGCTTATGGGCGAGCTCCTGCTGGGTCAAGCCGCGCTGCTCTCGCAGCTTTGGCAGTACGTCTTTGATGGCCATAGGAACGACTCCTTCATCTCGACTTTCATTGCCTCGATGCACTGCGTGCGAACGTAGACGTATGCCGTCGAGAAACGGGCTGTTGCACCTGAGGGCTACTTCTGCATCTTGAGCAGGTCGCTCAGGACGATCGCCGGGGCTGCGAGCACGTGCAGCACCGTCGCCTTGCGCAGCAAGCTTCCGGCGCGGGCGGCTTGCTTGCGCGGCTTGGCTTCGCTCATGCCGGGCACCATGATCTGCCCGATGAGCTCGCCGCCTTCGCGCTTGCGCATCCATTCGTCGTCTTTCGGCGTCCTGCGGAACAACAGCAGGGCGAGCACGATGCACGCCGCGAGCAGCAGCGCCTTCGCCCATGCCTCGCCCTCGCCGCCCAGTGCCGCGAAGCCGAACACGAGCAGCGTCACCGCTAGGAACCTCTTCACGAACACCCTGCCGTTCATTTGCGACCCCTTCCGAAATCGACGCCGACGTTGCGAGCGCGACGCCCGGGCTCTTCCCCACGCGCATCACGCTGCCCGAGCTTCGCGGCCTCGGGTGCGACCTCAAGCTGGAACCAGTGGCACGCCTCGCACTTCCACACCGCCCCATCCCATGTGAGCTCCAACGGCTTCAGCTTGAGCGGGCCGCCGCACTCAGGGCAGAAATGGGGCCGCCTGGCTATCGCCTTGAAGTATGGGCTGAGCTGCAGCATCAACATGCCTCCTCCGCACATGCCCCCTGCCAGGGTCTAGCTGATCCAAAACGCGGCGGTTGAACGATGCCAAAATGGTGCTCGGCCGCCGCCCAGAGCATTATCCCAACGACGCGAGCAGTACGGTGTACCACGCCGGGGACACGTTGGGCCGCTTCAATATCGAGAGGTGACTTCGAGAACTAGAAAACGGGTTTCGCGGCAGGATATCCCGTTAGTCTGAAAGCGATTTATCAGACTAACGGGGAATCCTGCCCAGATGCCTTCAGACTAGCGCCATATCCCGCCAAAGCCCTTCAGACTAGCGCGATATCCTGCCGCGAAACCCCAAACCCACGGATGGAACTGGCTGTTTTTCAGACTAAGCCGCTTTCCTGCCACCGACCGCCCCCAAGGAAATGGTTCAATCGCGTTCGACCATCCTCGTCGGGCGGCCATTCAAATGCCGCCTCTCTCCCCTCAGGAGCGAAAAGCGCCCGTAGATCGATCCACCCGGCATGAAGTACATTTCGCACCGCCGTCGGACTGCTCCGGAGACATCTCGGAGCTGCTGCCCATGAGGCCATGCATCACACCGCCCGGGCCCGAGCTCTAGCGCGCGCCACGCAGTCCCACGCCTCCTTACGCCTCCGCGGCTTCAACGCGGCGATACGGCGCATACGGCAAAAGCAGTCCCACGCCAACCAATTCCGCAACGGCGAGCATCACCAGCACCCAACCAGCATCGAAGCCGCACTGCAAGATCAACCCTCCCGCCGCGGGCGACGCCACCGCTCCCAGGCGCCCAATACCCAGCGACATGCCCAGTGCCGCGGGCCGCAGCGCCTCGGGAAACGCATTCGACACCAGCGCGTTCGTAAGGTTCTGCGTGCTAATGGCGCCCACGCCCGCGAAGAAGACGAACGCCATCAGCAGCGCGCTGCTGCTCGGGCGCAAGGCAATGCCGATGAGGCACAACGAGGCGAGCAGGCCACTGCCCATGGCGACCACCTCCACGCTCATGCGCGTAGCAAGCCATGCCGTAAACAGCGAACCCATGACGCAGCCGAAGTTCAGGACCACCATCATCTGCAGCGAGTTTTCCAATGGCAGGTTGAACGCTCGCATGAGCTGCGCAAGCCACGTGCTCATGCCGTAATACGCCATGAGAAAGAGAAAGGTCATTGCGCAGAGCATGCCCAGAAGCGCCTTGGACTTCATGCCGAGCTGACGCAACGTTTGCCGCGCAGGGCGAGCCGAAACGCCAGGACGCGTGCGTTCCAGCTGCGCCACCACGCGTGATGCAACAGGCACGACAATCAGCACAGGCAGCACGCCAATAAGGCCAGCCAGGAGCATGAGCGCACGCCACCCCACCAGGGAAAGCAGCGACAAACACGCGAAAGCAGCCACGAGCCCGCCGAAGGGAATGCCCGTCATAACCAGGCTGATCACGAGGGGGGCCATGCGCTTCGACGAATGGTCGCGCGCGAGGGACATGGCTATGGGCAACACGCACCCCAGGCCAAGCCCCGCAAGCGCGCGAAAAACGCCCAGCATATACGCATGCGCAGACAGCGAGGAGAGAGCTATCGCTACGCTAAACCACATGACGCCGAAGGCAATAGCCCGCACGTAGCCCAGTCTCCGCTGCACCGTGCCCGCAAGCAGGCCACCGGCGAACATGCCCAAAAACGTCATGCTTCCCACGAGGCCGGCGATGGCGCTATCCATGCCCATGCCGTTGTCGGCGATGAGCGTGGGGATAAGACTGCTGTACACAATAATGTCGAAGCCTTCGCATAGCATGACGCATGCCATGCAGAAAACCAGAGGCCAACTTGCGCCACCGCGCACCGTTTTCATCATACATTTCCCTTCGCTACCCGCGCTTTCGCAAGGATCTGAAATCCCCGTACGCATCTCGTTACGAACCGACATCGCTTCGCATATGTGTTGTTTGCAAATTGTTAGTATAGTCTAACTTTATCGCGTAGACATGAGGCCGTACGCCCGACGGGCTCACCGGAGAAAGGGCATGACGTTACCCTAAGCGACTTCGAGAACTAGAAAACGGGTTTCGCGGCAGGATATCCCGCTAGTCTGAAAGCGATTCTTCAGACTAGCGGGAAATCCTGCCCAGATGCCTTCAGACTAGCGCCATATCCCGCCAAAGCCCTTCAGACTAGTGCGAAATCCTGCCGCGAAACCCTCAAATCGTGGATTGAACTGGGTCCATTTTCAGAAAAAGGCGATTTCCTGCCACCAACCGTCGCCCCAGAAGGGGCGGTCCTTAACCTGGTTCATTCCTGCGTGGTTTGGTTGCCGCCCGAAATGACGATGCCAAAAACCATCGCGTAACTCGATAATAGTGCGAGCGGCAGGACAGCCCTGCCGCTCATTTTCTGGCGAATTGAATAACTGCTCTGCTACTTAATAAGCTCGAGCATATCAAGGCCCGCGCTCGCGCTCTTGCTGGCAGCGGGCACGACCACCCTCATGTAGTACGCCTTATCCGCATCGGAAAGCTCGCCGCTCCCATACTTCTCTCCCCACGGCCGCACGGCGGCGGTCACGTCGCTAACTTCCTTGCTCACTTCGTCCCACTCCGCCTTGACCGCGTCGTAGCTCCCCGCTTCTTTCGCCTTTTTGACAATGGCAGCTTGTTTGTCAGCCACAGCCACCAGCTTTTCGCCAGCCGCCTTGAGTTCAGCGCTCACTCCATCCGCTGAAGCAGACGCCGCCGAGCTAGCGGCAGACGCGCTGGCCGAAGCGGCGGCGCTGCTAGCGCTCGATGCGGATGCGCTCTCCGTGGCCGAAGCGCTGGAAGCAGAATTCCCGGAAGCCGCGCTCGAACTCGACGAGCCCCCGCATGCAGCAAGCCCCATGCAGCACGCGCACAGCAAGGCTGCGACCAACATTGCAAGATGCTTTTTCATGATGCTTCCTTTCCCCGTCCCACTTCCCCAACAGAACCTTTTTCTGCAAACGCGTTAGTTTGCGGCGAAAACGATCAAAGCGACTGGATTTTCGGGCAGGCTAGACTCGCGCACCCAGCGGTAGGCATCCTGTTCGTTTTTCACGATGTTCCCCATGTTCAAAGCCTTTTCGTTTCGAAGGTCGAACATCTCCCAGCATAATTGCCGAACCGTGAAATCTTTGGTCATCATTTTACCACCGCGCCACCGCGCACGAGCTAACGCTGATTGATTGTCATCAACGAGTAGGAAACGCGGTTCGCGATCGCCAGAAGCGGGCGCGCAACGGCGAAGCGTAACGGCACGGAGACGACCGCCGTGCGCGAAACGACGGGCACCCCCGAGCCGTATACAATGAATGGACGCGCGGCGGCGCCGCCGCGGAACGCTTGCCAAGAGGAAGGAAGCGGCATGGACTTCAAGGACCTCAGCCCCGAGCTGCGCGAGAAGGCGAAGGAGTGCACGAGCCCCGAGGAGCTGCTGGCTCTCGCCAAGCACGAGGGCTACAAGCTCTCCGAGGAAGAGCTCGGGGCCATCTCGGGAGGCCGTTGGACTTGCGACACGTATTGCACCTCTTATGATAGCGTCGCGGGGGCCGTGGGGTAGAACCCCCTGGAACCGCGGTTCTTTCGCCATCATTCTGAAAGACCGGCGCGGGCATATAATGGCTCTATGACCAAACAACCTGACCACATAAGCGTGCGCGGGGCGCGCGTGCACAACCTGAAAGACATCGACGTCGACATCCCGCTCGGCGAGTTCGTGGGCATCGCGGGCGTGTCGGGCAGCGGCAAGTCGTCGCTAGCGCTCGGCGTGCTGTACGCGGAGGGCTCGCGGCGCTACCTGGACGCGCTGTCCACCTACACGCGCCGCCGCATCTCGCAGAGCTCGCGCGCGGAAGTGGACGAGGTGCTCCACGTGCCCGCGGCGCTCGCGCTGCGCCAGCGCCCGCCCGTTCCCGACGTGCGCTCGACGTTCGGCACCTCCACCGAGCTGCTGAACTACCTGCGCCTCGCGTTCTCGCGCCTGGGCAGCCATGCATGCCCGAACGGCCACGTCACGCCGCCCACCATGAACGTGGCGCTCGAGCGCGAGATCGAGTGCCAGACATGCGGCGAGCGCTTCTTCGGCCCGGGCGCCGAGGCCATGGCGTTCAACAGCGAGGGCGCCTGCCCCACGTGCAGCGGCACGGGCATCGTGCGCACCGTCGACCCCGCCACGCTCGTGCCCGACGAGTCGAAGACCATCGACGAGGGCGCGGTCGTCGTCTGGGGCAGCCTCATGTGGTCGCTCATGAAGGACGTCTGCCGCGAGATGGGCGTGCGCACCGACGTGCCGTTCCGCGACCTGACGCCCGAAGAGCGCGACATCGTGTACCACGGCCCCGCCGAGAAGAAGCACCTGCTCTACCACAACGAGAAAACCGGCATTGCCGGCGAGATGGACTTCACGTACTACAACGCCATCTACACCGTCGAGAACGCGCTGTCCAAGGTGAAGGACGAGAAGGGCCTCAAGCGCGTGGCGAAGTTCCTGAAGGAGGCGCCCTGCCCCGACTGCGGCGGCACGCGGCTCTCGGCGAAGGTGCGCTCGACCACGCTCTGCGGCATCAACCTGGCGCAGGCCACGGCCCTCACGCTCGACGAGCTGGCGGAATGGATTCCCACCGTCGCGCCGTCGCTGCCCGCCGAGATGCGGCCCATGGCCGAGAGCATCCTCGCCGGCATGGCCGAACCGATAGCTCGCCTGCAGCAGCTGGGGCTGGGCTACCTGTCGCTCGACCGCGCCTCGTCGACGCTCTCGACCGGCGAGCTGCAACGCGTGCAGCTCACGCGCGCGGTGCGCAACCGCACCACCGGCGTGCTCTACGTGCTCGACGAGCCGTCGATCGGGCTGCACCCCTCCAACGTGGACGGCCTGCTCGGCGTGGTGGACGACCTCATCGCCGACGGCAACTCGGTGCTCATCGCGGACCACGACGTGCGCGTTCTGCGCCATTGCGACCACCTCATCGAGATCGGCCCCGGGTCCGGTGCAAGCGGCGGGAGCATCATCGCGCAGGGCACTGTCGCTGAAGTCGCCGCCAGCCCCGGCTCGCGCATCGCCGGCTTCCTGGCAAACGAGCTGCACGTGAAGCGCTCCGGCGGCGCGCAAACCGACCCCCAAGGCGACCTGTTCGAGCACGGCGGAATCTACCTCAAAACCGGCGCGATCCACACGGTGAAGCCGCTCGAGGTGCACATCCCGCGCGGGCGCCTGACCGCCGTGACGGGCGTGTCGGGCTCGGGCAAGACGACGCTCGTGCTCGAGAGCCTGATCCCCGGCCTGCAAGCGGCCATCGGCGGCACCCGCCCGCCCGCGCACGTGCTCGACGTCGACGGCGGCGACCTGCGCCGCGTGAACCTCATCGACGCCGCGCCCATCGGCGTGAACGTGCGCTCGACCGTGGCCACCTACTCCGGCGTGCTCGACGACCTGCGGCGCGCCTACGCCTCCTCCCCCGCCGCCAAGGAGCGCGGGCTGAAAGCAGGCGCGTTCTCGTACAACACGGGCTCACTGCGCTGCCCCACCTGCGACGGCACGGGGCAGATCTCGCTCGACGTGCAGTTCCTGCCCGACGTCGACATCGTGTGCCCCGACTGCCGCGGGTCGCGCTACAGCAGCGAGGCATGGAAGCTCACGAAGCCGCTGAAAGGCCCGGCCGGCACTTCGGAGCTGGCTCTCCCAGCGCTCATGGCCATGACGGTGGACGAGGCGCTCGAAGTGTGCGGCAGCATGAAGAAGGCCGCGGGCAAGCTGCAGATCCTGCACGACCTGGGGCTCGGCTACCTGACGCTCGGCGAAGCCACGCCGGCGCTCTCCGGCGGCGAGGCGCAGCGCCTGAAGCTCGCGAGCGAGATAGGCCGCGACCAGCGCCAGGCGCTTTTCGTGTTCGACGAACCGACGATCGGCCTGCACCCGCTCGACGTCGAAGTGCTGCTCGGCGTGCTGCAGGGCCTGATAGACCACGGCGCCACCGTCGTCGTCATCGAGCACGACCTGGACATGATCGCGAACGCCGACTACATCATCGACCTCGGGCCCGGCGGCGGCGAGGCCGGCGGCCGCATCGTCGCCTGCGGCACCCCCGACCAGGTGCGCGCGAACCCCGAAAGCATCACCGCACGCTACCTCTAGCGCTGCCGCGCAACAAAAATTTACGATTCTGTCAAAATATCGAGGATGTCTGAAGATTAGGACGGAGCCTGAAAACAGCCTCTCGAAAACACCGCATTTGACCTGGTGCGATGCGGGTGTCTTATTTCCCGGGGTGCGAAAAGCGACCCCATATCTTCAGACTTCCTCGATTTTTTGCCAGAAATGCGCGATTCTCTCGCGCGCGGGCAGCGAAGAACGAGCCAGAGGGCCGGGCGCCCCGCCTTGCCCATGCCCCTGAAAGGCGGTTGCGTGAAATCGCCGAAACACAACCGTCGGGCCGGCGCTGGCCCGGCCAGCGTACGTTAAGATACGTGCGACAGCAAACCAGCAAAGGAGCACACAATGGGCTTGGGCACGACATGCATTCGCGGGGGCTACGCGCCGGGTAACGGCGAGCCGAGGCAGATCCCCATCATCCAATCGACGACGTTCCGCTACGAGACGTCCGAGGACATGGGCAAGCTGTTCGACCTCGAGGCCGAGGGCTACTTCTACACGCGCCTGCAGAACCCGACGTGCGACTTCGTGGCGGCCAAAATCGCGGAGCTCGAGGGCGGCACGGCCGCCATGCTCACGTCGAGCGGCCAGGCGGCGAACTTCTTCGCGGTGTTCAACATCGCGACCGCCGGCGACCACGTCGTGGCCAGCAACTCCATCTACGGGGGCACGTACAACCTGTTCGCCGTGACCATGGCCAAGATGGGCGTCGAGTTCACGTTCGTGAGCCCCGACTGCGCGCCCGAGGAGCTCGAGGCGGCGTTCCGGCCCAACACCAAGGCCGTGTTCGGCGAGACCATCGCCAACCCCGCGCTCACCGTGCTCGACATCGAGAAGTTCGCCACGGCGGCGCACGCGCACGGCGTGCCGCTCATCGTGGACAACACCTTCCCCACCCCGATCAACTGCCGCCCGTTCGAGTGGGGCGCCGACATCGTGACGCACTCCACCACCAAGTACCTGGACGGGCACTCCGCCGCGCTCGGCGGGTGCATCGTGGACTCGGGGAAGTTCGACTGGATGGCGCACGCGAGCAAGTTCCCCGGGCTGACCACGCCCGACGAGAGCTACCACGGCATCACGTACGCCGAGCGCTTCGGCAACGAGGGCGCGTTCATCACGAAGGCCACCGCGCAGCTCATGCGCGACTTCGGCTGCATGGCCTCGCCGCAGAACGCCTACCTGCTCAACCTTGGCCTCGAGAGCCTGCACGTGCGCATGCGGCGCCACTGCGAGAACGCCCAGGCCATCGCCGAGCACCTGGAGGCGCACCCGCAGGTCGCGTGGGTGGAATTCCCCGGCCTGCCCTCGAGCCGCTACCACGGGCTGGCGCAGAAGTACATGCCCGGCGGCACGTGCGGTGTCGTGAGCTTCGGCGTGAAGGGCGGCCGCGCGGCGGCCGAGAAGTTCATGAAGGGGCTGAAGGTCGCGCACATCGCCACGCACGTGGCCGATGCCGCGACGTGCTGCCTGCACCCCGCGAGCTCGACGCACCGCCAGATGAGCGACGAAGAGCTGGCAGCGGCCGGTGTCCCCGCCGACATGGTGCGCTTCTCGTGCGGCCTCGAGGACGCCGCCGACCTGATCGCCGACATCGACCAGGCGCTCGCGTAGGAAACGCCCGCAGCGCATCATCGGCGGCCGAGGACGCGCGGAGCGCGCCCCTACGGGCGCGTGCGAAAGGGCGAGACGCCGGGGTCTCATCCACATGACAAAGAAGAGAGCCGCCTGAGGGCGGCTCTCTCATCTCCGCGGTTGCGGGCGCTCGGGGAGCGCCCCTACAAGCGCGTGCGCGGGCGCTCGGGGAGCGCGCCTACTTCTTCTTTTTCTTGCCCTTCTTGGGGTTGTGCACGGTCTGCTGGTAGAGCGGCTTGCCGTCGGCGCCGAGGGCGTTCGAGCCATGGCCGCCAGAAGCATCGTCCCCGCCAGCTTCAACCGCCGCATCGGGTGAAGCACCGGCCGCAGCCATTGCAGCCTGGGCGTTGGCGGCCTGTACGCGCTGCGTCTTCAAGCGCGCGGCCTTGGAATTGCCGAGGTTGCCAGCCACACCCGAACCAGAGCGCTCGAACTCGAACGCACCGATGCGCGAGCCGAACTTCTTCTCGAGCTTCGCGTAGCGCTCCTCGCGCACCTTCCACAGGGAGTACAGCGGCGTCGCCACAGCAATGGACGAATAACAGCCGATGAACAGGCCGATCGTCATGGCGAACGCGAAGTCCTTGAGCGTCTCGCCGCCGAAGACCAGCATGCCGATGACCGGGATGAGCGAGGTGAGCGTCGTGTTGATCGAGCGAATGAACACCTGGTTGAGCGAATGGTTGGCCATCGTCATGAACGAGCACCGGATGTTCAGGTCGCGCACGTTGTCTGTGATACGGTGGAACACGACCACGGTGTCGTAGAGCGAGTAACCGAGGATCGTGAGCAGCGCGGCCACGGCGTTCGGCGAGAACTCGCGGCCCACCAGGGCATACACGCCCACCACGATTATCAAGTCGTGCAGCAGCGTGATAACCGCCACGACGCCCATCTTGTAGTCGCGGAAGCGGACGGCAATGTAGATGATAATCAGGACGAGCGACACGATGAACGCGATGAGCGACTGCTGGATGACGCTCGCGCCCCAGTCCGGGCCGATGGTGCTCACCTCGACGTTGTTCAGGTTGATGTTGAACTGCGTGGCCACCTGGTCGGCGACGTTCGCGGCCTCCGCGGCGTCGTTCACGGTCAGGCGGACGATGAAGCCCTGTGTGCCGTCGGATGCGGTGGTCGTCTGAATCGTGGCCTCGTTCTGGCCCAGGTCGGCGAACGCCGAGCGCATCTGGTCGATCGAGACGTCGCCGGTGTCGTTCATGGTGATGGACGTGCCGCCCACGAACTCGATGCTCAGGTCCATGCCCTTGATGCCCACAACGGCAATCGACGCCACGACCAGGCACGCGGAGATGATGAGCAGCACCTTGCGGTGGCCCATGAAGTTGATGTCGTGCTTGATGAAGCGGCCCTTGAGCTTGTGCACCGCCTCGGCCACCTTCAGGCCCTCGGCGCCGCTGCGGGCCTCGGCGATGCGGTCGGTCTCGGCGCTGTCCATGGCCTCGCCCACCTCGGCCTCGCCGGAGGTGACGCCCTCGACGGCGCCGAGCGCGGCGAACTTCTCAGCCGCAACCTGGCCGTCCTTGACGTTCCAGAAGCCGGGGTGCTTGGCGATGGAACGCGGCGCGAGCAGGCGCACGAGCGGCGCCTTGAAGAGCAGCATCATGACGATGTCGCACAGGATGCCCAGCGCGAGCGTGACGCCGAAGCCCTTGACCGAGGCCGACGCGAGGAACGCGAGCGACAGGGCCGAAACGAGCGACACGAGGTCGGCGTCGATGGAGGTCTGAATGGCGTGGCGCACGCCGGTGATGGATGCGGCGCGCACGCTCTTGCCCATGCGGATTTCCTCGCGGAACCTCTCCACCGTCAGGACCGATGAGTCGGCCGCCATGCCGATGGTCAGAACGATGCCGGCGATGCCGGGCAGCGAAAGCGAGAACAGCCCGAGCGAGGACAAACCCGCCAGGATGCCCAGGTAGAGGACCGCGAACACGATGACGGCGCCAGCGGTGATCGTGCCCAGCCCCTTGTAGAAGAACAGCAGGTAGATCATGACGAGCGCGATGCCGAGCAGCGCCACGATCAAGCCAGCGAACAGCGCGTCCTGGCCGAGCGTGGGGCCGACAACCGTGCTGGTGGACGGCTCGAACGCCACGGGCAGCGAACCGCTGTCGAGCACGATCTTGAGCGCGTTGGCCTCGTCGAGCGAGTAGTTGCCCGTGATGGACACCTGGCCGTTGGGGATCTCGGACTGGACGGACGGCGCGGACTGCACCTCGCCGTCAAGCAGGATCACGATCTGGCCGTGGTCGGCCACGAGGTCGCGCGATGCGTCTGCGAACGCCTGGGCGCCCTCGGCGTCGAGGTTGATGTCCACCTCGTAGTAGAAGGACGCCTCGCCCGCGCGGTTGACGCGCACGTCGTTGATGTTGTCGCCGGTGACGATCGGCGTGTACGTGCCAGGCTCGACCGACAGGTGCTCTTCGGTGCCCGTTGTGAACGTGTTGCCGTAGGCGTCGGTGACCGATCCGGAATTGCTGTAACTGCCGTTCTTGATCTTGTTCACGACGTCCTCGTCGGTGAACGAGTCAAGGCGCGCGAACTCGAGCTTGCCGGTGGAGCCGATCATCTTGATGGCGTCGGCCGCTTCGGTCAGGCCGGGGATCTGAATGAGGATCTCGTCGTTGCCCTGCACCTGGACCACGGTCTCGTTCGCGCCGAGCGCGTTGACGCGGCTCTCGATGATGGTGCGCGCCGTCTCCATGTCCTCGGGCGAAACGGCGTCGCCCTCGGTGGATGACGCCTTCTCGACCACCTGCAGGCCGCCCTGAATGTCGAGTGCCTGGTTGATCTTCTCGTTAGGCGGCATGAACAGGATGAACGACACCACGAGCAGTATCGTCATCGCTATGAGCAGCCATATGTTACGGCGATCCGAGCTTACCGAACTCTTCTTGCGGTCCGAGCCTTGCGAAGCCATGCGCGATCCTTCTTTCCTGTCAGCGTATGCGCATAATGCACCACATTAGTACAACTAGCCTATTATGCCACGACTGAGCATAAGTTGTTACCTTATTGTGCGAGATGAGGGGCCAAAGGCGGGCGGGCGGCAAACGCTCGAGGACGCGCGGAACGCGCCCGTACGGGCAACCGGGAAATGCACGAGGGCGCTCGGGGAGCGCTCCTACGGGCACCCGCGCAACAACGGAGCGTGCCCCGTACAGGCAACCGCGGCACGCGGCCGCACGGTGCTATCGCGCGGCACCCCACGCGACGACGGAGCGCGCCCCGTACGGGCAACCGGGAAATGCACGAGGGCGCTCGGGGAGCGCCCCTACGGGCACCCGCGCAACAACGGAGCGTGCCCGTGGCGAGGTTGCCTGTAGGGGCGCTCCCCGAGCGCCCTCTTGAGGGTGGATTCCCTAATAATCCTTCGCCGCGGGGCTGGCCATCCAGTCGGCCAGGAAAGCGTCGTATGTGCCCGCGAGCACGGCCTCGCGCGCACGGCGCATGAGGTCGATCAGGAAGTGCAGGTTGTGCATCGACAGCAGAATGCCGCCGAGCATCTCGTCCTGTTTCACCAGGTGGCGAATGTAGGCGCGCGTGTGGTTCTGGCACGTGGCGCACGTGCACTCCGGGTCGAGCGGCCCGAAGTCGTGCGTATACTTCGCGTTGCGCATGTTCATGCGGCCCTGGCTGGAGAACGCCGTGCCCATGCGGCCGGTGCGCGTGGGAAGCACGCAGTCGAACATGTCCACGCCCACGCCCACGGCGCGCACGAGCGTCGTCGGGTTGCCGACGCCCATGAGGTAGCGCGGACGGTCCTCGGGCAGCGCGGCGCACACGTCGCCGAGCGTCTCGAACATCACCTCGTGGTCCTCGCCCACCGAGTAGCCGCCGATGCCGAAGCCGTCGAAGCGGCGCCCGCCGGCAGCCACGCTGCGCTCCTCGATGTCGAGCAGGCGCTTCACGCTCTCGAGCCGCAGGTCAAGGTGCATGCCGCCCTGCACGATGCCGAACAGCGCCTGGTCCTCGCGCTTGTGCGCGGCCAGGCAGCGCTCGGCCCATTCCCACGAGAGCTTCGTGGACGCCTCGACGTCCTTGCGCTCCGCCGGGTAGCCCACGCACTGGTCGAGCTGCATGACGATGTCGGCGCCGATGCGCTCCTGGATGTCCATGTTGATCTCGGGCGTCCAGAAGTGCTTGCTGCCGTCGTAGTCGTCGGCGCGGAACTTCACGCCGTCGTCGCCCGGCTTCATCATGTGCGCCAGGCTGAACAGCTGGAAGCCGCCCGAATCGGTGAGCATGGGGCCGTCGTAGGCCATGAACTTCTGCACGCCGCCGGCCTCTTCCACCACGTCGACGCCGGGGCGCATGTACAGGTGGTAGGTGTTTGCCAGCACGACCTGGGAGTTCAGCTGGTGCAGCCCGTCGATCGTGACGCCCTTGACCGTGGCGTGCGTGCCCACGGGCATGAACAGCGGCGTCGTGAACGGGCCGTGCGCGGTTTCGTACTGGCCCGCGCGCGCCGCGCCCGATTGGGCTTGGATTTCGTAATTGAAGAGTTTCATAGGGGCTAGTATACCCGCTTCGCCATTGCGCCTTGCTTTCTTCACTGGATTTCGAGTTCCGTGGGAAGGCATCGCCCCGCGCGCTTTGGCTGCCCTCCGGGTTCCGCGTGCGGCGGAAAAGCTCCGCTCGACGCGTCGTCGCTTCGAGCTAACTTTCCCGCCAAGAGTGGGCGGGAAAGTGGATCTCTTAGCTCCTTCGGCTTACCTCGCTCCGCCTTTCCGCCGCACGCGGAACCCTGCCTTATCTGAAAAGGAGGAAGCGCGCCTGTAGTCCGACCCGTTCCGCGAGTCAAGTTGCTGACCATGACTTCGGCAGTGAAAACCTCGCTGTTTCTGCCGGTTACGCGAAGGGAGTGGCAGGAATGGGGAGGTTTTCACTGCTTGAAATGGGTGATGAAACTCGTGACCTGGGGAAACGTTGGCGCCAACGCCTTCTGCAGGGTCAGGACCAGTGAAAACCTCCCCATTTTCGCCACGCATCTCGAGCAGATGGCAGGAATGAGGAGGTTTTCACCGCGCAGCTCGAGCGGATGGCGGGAATCGGGAGGTTTTCACCATGCAGCTCGAGCGGATGGCGGGAATCGGGAGGTTTTCACCGCTCGAAAGCCCCTTGAGGCGAATAGCTCCGATGTTTCGCCCGCTATTGGGCCATCGCCACCCGACCTGGTGTGTGGTCTCGCCGCACGCGGCATCGGGCGTTTTCTGGCGTGTTAGACTGGGGGCATGAAACTACTGGTACATGCTTGCTGCGGGCCTTGCTCGATCATGCCCACCCGACTCCTGTTGGAAGAGGGGCATGACATCGACGTGTTCTATGCGAACAGCAACATCGCGCCGCAAGGGGAATACGAGAAACGGCTCACGGAGCTGCAGCATTATGCGGAGCAGCAGGGCTTTAGCGTGATCGAGGGCGCCTACGACCCCGCTGAATGGGAAGCGAAGGTGGCGCCCATCGGCGAGGCGATCAAGGACTTCAGCCCGGCGCTCGGGTCGAAGCACGTGGGCGACGACAGCGCCCCCGCCCCGCAGAACGTGGCGGAGCTGCTCGACGACGACCGGCGCCGCGAGCGCTGCAGGGCCTGCTACCGCATGCGGCTGGAAGAAGCAGCCGCCTACGCCGCCGAGCACGGCTACGAGGGCCTCGCGACCACGCTCGCCGTGAGCCCCTATCAGTTCACCGACGTCATCCGCGAGGAAACCGAGCGCGCGGCGGCAGCCGCGGGGCTCGTGGCGCACTTCGAGGACTACCGCCCCTACTACGACGAGGCCACGCGCATCAGCCGCGAGCTGGGCATGTACCGGCAGAACTACTGCGGGTGCCGCTTCTCCGTGAAGGAGGGCGAGGCCACGCGCGCGTTCATCAAGCAGCAGCGCAAGGCCGCAAAGGAGGCGAAGGCCGCCGAGCGTGCGAAAGAAGAAGCGGCCCGCAAGGAGCAGGCCGCCGAAAAGCAAGCGTATGCCGATGAGCGCGCCCGCCGCAAGGCGATCCTGAAGCAGATGCGCGAGCAGGGGAAATAGCAGGGGAAATAAGCCGCCTTCGGCGGCGGACGTGCGGAACGCGCCCCTACGAACAACCCCAACCCCAACGTCGCAGCAACAACGCCAACAGGCGAAGACGGCATGGTCAACCCGTAGGGGCGCTCCCCGAGCGCCCGCCGCCGAAGGCGGCATCCGTCAGCAGCCCGCGAGGCGGGCTCGCTCATGCTCGCAAATGGCTAATCCGCGTAAATCTTGTTGAACTCGGTGAAGCCCTCGTCCTCGAGGGTGGCGATCTGACGCTTCATGTTCTTGCGCATGGGCAGGACAGCGGCGTTGCGGCCGGAAGCGCGCAGCTCGTTGGCCTGGCGCAGCGCCTCCAGGCGCTTCTCCACCGAAGCCTTGCCGTCCACGAGGAACGCCACGGCGCCCTCGGCGTCCGCCTCGTCGAGCGAGGCCACGCCGGCGTCCTTGAGCACGGCGATGATGCGCTCGAACCCGATGGAGAAGCCGCAGGCGCACACGTCCTCTCCGCTGAACTTGCCGATCATCTCGTCGTAGCGCCCGCCGCCCGCAATGGAGATGCCGAAGTTGTCCACCGTCACCTCGAAGATGGGGCCGGTGTAATAGCCCATGCCTCGCACGAGCGTCGGGTCGAACACGATGTTCACGCCCTCGTCGGTGAGCGCGGCGGCAGCCGCGATGATCTCGTCGAGGTTCGCGGCCACACTCGCCAGGCCCTCGGCGTCCACCGCGTTGCAGAACGCGGCGCTGAACGTATCGCCCGACTCCGCGCGGAACAGGTCCAGGTAGCCATCTGCCGTAGCCTCGTCAGCGCCGTTCTCCAACAGCTCGGCGCGCACGCCGTCGAAGCCGATCTTGTCCAGCTTGTCGAGCGTCACGAGCACGCCGCCCAGGTCCTCCTCGGCGAAGCCGGCGCGCAGCGCGGCCGCCTGCAGAATGCGGCGGTCGTTCACGTGCACGGTGAAGCTGCTCACGCCCGCGCTCCCCAAAATGCGGCTCAGCGCCTTGGACGTGGCCGTGATCAGCTCGATCTCGGCCAGGTTCGTGGCGTCGCCCAGCACGTCGATGTCGCACTGCACGAACTGGCGGAAGCGGCCCTTGGCCGGCTGGTCGGCGCGCCACACAGCGCCCGTCTGCAGCGCGCGGAACGGGCTCGGCAGCTGCTCCTTGTTGTTGGCGTAGAAGCGCGCCAGCGGCACGGTCAGGTCGTAGCGCAGGCCCTCGGCCACGAGCTCGTCGGGGTCGCCCGACTCGTACGCGCGGGCGAACGCCGCGCCGCGCTTGAGCACCTTGAAGATGAGCTTCTCGTTGTCGCCGCCCTGCTTGGACGTGAGGTTGCCGATATGCTCCATCATGGGCGTCTCGATCTGGGCGAACCCGAACTGCGCGTAGGTGCGCTTGATCTCGTCGAGCACGCTGTTGCGCAGCCGCATGTCCGCCGGCGGGAAATCGGTCATGCCCTTGATGGGCTTCTTGGTGAAGGTCATTCTTCGCTCCTATTCGCACGAGACGGGGCCGCCATGCGCGGCTCCCTCGCTTTTTCCGTTCGAGAAAGTATAGTACGACCTCCCGCGCATGGGATAACGATTGTGCTCACCATGCCGAGAAACCATGTTTGCGG
>SUUE01000014.1:0-14020 GCA_015062685.1 Coriobacteriaceae bacterium | reverse complement strand
GGGCGCTCGGGGAGCGCCCCTACTGTGCCTGGAACGTGTCGCGGTCGGGCGCGAACGATTGCATGGCCGCGATGGTGCGCGCCATGAGCTCGTCGAGCTCCCAGCCGCAAAGCTCGGCGCCCTGCCTGATGACATCGCGCGAGCAGCCGGCCGCGAACCTCTTGTCCTTGAACTTCTTCTTGAGCGACTTCAGCGGCAGGTCCATGACGCTCTTCGACGGGCGCATGAGCACGGCCGCGCCGATCAGACCCGTCAGCTCGTCAACCGCATACAGCACCTTCTCCATGAACAGCTCGGGGTCGGCGCACCCCTCGGCGGCGAAGTTGTGGGACTGGATCGCATGCACCAGCTCGTCGGTGCCGCCCGCCTCGCGCAGCCACGGCTCGGCGCGCAGCGTGTGCTCCTCGAGCACCGGATACTCCTCCCAATCGAGGTCGTGTAGCAAGCCGACAACGCCCCAGAACTCCTCGTTCTCGGGGTCGAACTCGCGCGCGAAATAGCGCATCGTGCCCTCGAGCGTCTCCCCATGCTCAATGTGGAACGCCTCTTTGTTGTGCTCCTGCAACAGCGCGAATGCGTCCTCGCGCGTTATCCCCGCCTGCAACTTGGCCATGATGCTCCTCCATCGAATGTCTTGACAACGCTATGATACGCCTATAGCCGACGCGCCCGGAAACCAGCCCCCGCAGTTTTAACCCGATATTTCACACGGTATATGTGATGCGCCCACCTGCGCATACGCTACTATTGTTACAAGAGGAAGGGGGAACATGGCACTCAGTGACGACATAGCGCTCTACGCGCTCGGGCGCTGGATGCACGAGACGCGGCCGAACCGCATCGACTCCCTCTGCCTGAACCACATCCAGGCGAAATCCACGTGCACGGCATGCAGCGACGTGTGCCCCGCGGAAGTGAACGTGCACACCGACCACATTGCGTGGGCGTCGTGCACGGGGTGCAACGCGTGCATCACGGCGTGCCCCACGAGCGCCCTCAACGAATCGCGTTCGAGCTTCGAGGCCGTCACCTCCGCGCTCGACAACGGCAACGGCTACACCGTGTTCGCCTGCGACCTGCACGACGGCCCCTGTGACGTGAAGCGCCCCTGCCTGGGCACGCTCCCCTGGGACCTGCTGGCCGGCGTGGCGGTGTCGCAGAAGCTCGTGATGAAGCTGCAGCACTGCAACTCGTGCCCGCACGCGGAGCTCGTCGGCCAGACCAAGGAGCTCGTGCGCACGCTGAAGGCCTTCCTGGGCCCCGAGCTGTTCGCCGAGCGCGTGACCATGACCACGCCCGCCGAATCCACCGAGCAGGCCGGCCAGCGCAAGCGCCGCGCCTTCGAGCAGGTGGCCCACGTCGTGCAAACAGAGGCCTCGAGCATCCTGGACGACCTCGACCGCGACGCGCCCACCATGTCGTGCTACCGTGCCTTCCTGCTGGACGCGCTGGAGAAGGCAGACCCGCAGCCGCAGGTGACGTGGAAGACGCTCGAGGAGGACGGGGGCTGCCGGGCGTGCGGCGCCTGCGTGGCCATGTGCCCGCACCACGCGCTGAGCCTCGAGCTGCCCGACGACCCGCACGCCAACGACGCGCCGCAGGCGAAGCTCGTGCACGACGCGAGCCGCTGCACGCAATGCGGCATGTGCTACATCAGCTGCCCCGAGGAGACCATCGGCGGCTGGGGGCGCCTGCGCGCCACCGCGACCGAGGCGCGCGTCGAGTTCCCGCTGGACGTGTCGTACTGCGTGAAGTGCGGGAAGCCGTTCAAGCCAACATCCACCGAAACGCGCTGCACGAGCTGCTCGCGTTTCCGCTACCTGTAACGCCGGCCAGAGATAGGAGCCACCATGGCAGCGCCCCTGAGAGAATTCACCCACGGCACGTTCGACGCGGACGCCGCCCTCGCGCAGATTTCCGACGAGGGGTTCAACCAGGCGTTCGTCGCCAGCATGCGCCTGCTCGGCACGCTCTTCGTGGCGAGCCCCAAGACGCAGGACTTCAAGCGCGCGCTCGAGGCCGTGCGGTCGCTCGACCTCGGGCAAGACTGGCCGTTCGGCGGCGAGGGCGACCTGGCACGCGCGGCCGAGCTGTTCCGGCAAGGGGCCGCCGAGGAAGACGACGAGGAGCTCCTGCGCTCCTACCAGCGCCTCTTCCGGGGGCCCAACTCGCTGCCCGCGCCGCCGTGGGGGTCGGTCTACATGGACCGCGACCAGGTGATGTACGGCTGGACCTGGAACGAGCTGAAGGCCTGGATGCGCAGCAACGGCGTGGAGGGCACCTACGAGGAGAACGACCCGGAGGACCACATCGGCCGCCTGATGCTCATGGCCGCGACCGTGGCCGAGGAGCGGCCCGCATGCCTCTGCGAGCTGCTGGCCGACCACCTGCTGTGCTGGAGCGACCACTTCCTGGCCTACTTCGGAGAGCGCGCCGCCTCCCCCACCTATCTGGGAATCGCCGCGCTATCGCGCACGACGCTGCTGGACGTTCAGGAGATCCTGGGCATCGAGCCCGCCACGCGCAAGTTCTTCCGCTAGCGCCCGCTAGAAGCCGGCGGAAAGGAACGCCTCGTAGAACGGCACGCGCACCAGCACGGAGGCGGCGAGCACGAGCAGGCTGCCCACCCCGCAGAGCGCGATGCCGCGCAGCCCCTGCGCAGACGATCGCACGGTTGCGGCCTGGAGCCCCAGGCCCGCGAGAGCCATGGCCGCATACACGGGAATGGCCAGCGCATACACCCCCGCAACGGCGCCCGGCGCCGCCACGTTGTTCCCCACCGTCTTGAGGAAGTCGGCGTAGCCGAGGAGCACCACGGCGCACACGAGGACGGCCAGCACCGCGCAGCCGAGCATGACGTACTGCGCCCTCTTCGACATGGCGCCCGCCGCGCTCACGACGAGCGTCATGAGCGACAAGCCGCCGGCGACGCCCGCCAGGATCATGCTCGCGGGCGCGAACCACACGCTCCACGTGGGAACGGTGGGCGCGTTGTAGGCGAACGACGTGAACCCCATGAGCACGACGCCCGAGGCCACCACCGCGGGCAGGCCGATCGTGTCGACGATTTTCGGGCTGTTGGGCTGGAACGACAGCAGCCAGTAGACGCCCGCGATGCAGAGGAACGCGACCGCGGCCGTCACCTCGTTCGACAGCGGCGACGACCCCACGTTCGAGAACGCGTAGAGCGCGTTCGCCGGCGTGCCCAGGTGCGTGGCCGACGCTATGAAGCCGAACCACGTCACGACCAGCGGAATGGCCATGAGCTGCTTCACGAGGGCGCGCTTCTCGGAGCTGATCGCGCCGTGGGCCAGCAGCAGCGCCGCGATCAGCACGATCGCCGTCGTGCCGCTCGGCGCGGTGCCCGTGAACACCGCAAGAGGAATGCCGTTGAAGCCGTTTTCCATGGTTCCCTAATCGTTCGCGTTGTTGGCTATCTCGGCCGCGTTCGAGATGAAGCCCTTGTTGTCGTAGGCCAGCTCGGCCGCCCGCGAGAGCTTGACGAGCAGGTTCGGGCTCGTCAGGGAGGCGTCGGGCAGGGGCAGGATGTTGCTCGTGCTGCCCGGGTGCGCCTCGCGCAGCTCGTCGATGTCGCCGAACTCGAGCGCGCGCAGGGGGCACGCCTCCACGCAGATGGGCCTGAGGCCGGCGGCCACGCGGCTCGTGCAGCCGTCGCACTTGCTCGAGCGCTTGAGCGCGGGGTCGATCGACGGCGCGTGGTAGGGGCAGGCCATCGTGCAGTAGCCGCACCCGATGCAGCGCTCCACGTCCACGCTCACCAGCCCCAGGTCGTCCTTGTGCATGGCCTTCGTGGGGCACACGTGCATGCACGCCGGCTCGTCGCAGTGGTTGCACGCCAGCGAGATGTGGTAGGCATAGCACGTGGTGGAAACGGTCGCGCCGTGCGGCTCGGTCCGGCCGCCCTCGTAGTCGATGACGCGCCGGTAGCGACGGCCCACCGTCAGGTCCTTGTAGTCGATGCATGCGAGCTCGCACGTGCGGCAGCCCGTGCAGCGCTCGTTGTTGAAAAAGAATCCCAGCGACATATTCCCCCATTTAGACCCGCGGTTCCGGGGCCTCTCTCTTCTCCCCTGCAGTTTAACACCCCTTTGCCGGAGCCGCGCACCGCGCGGGCGTTTGTCTCGGTCGAGGACGCGCGGAGCGCGCCCCTACAGGTCATTCCCCACAGCTACCGCCAATGGGGTCTCGGTCGAGGACGCGCGGAGCGCGCCCCTACAGGTCATTCCCCACAGCTACCGCCAATGGGGTCGCGGGTGAGGCAATCCCTGTAGGGGCGCGCTCCGCGCGTCCTCGACCAACGGAGCGGCCGCTACCAAAGAGAAGGCATCCCGCGCCTTGGAAACGCGGGATGCCCTGGGTGCGAGCCTGCTTGGGAAAGGGAAAGCAACAGGCCCGCGGGAGTTGGCTTTATGCCTTGCTACGCCGCCGTGATCTTGCGGGCTGCCACGCCGGTCACTTCCTTCTCGTTGGCGACGGCGCCGGTCGTGTCCGTGGCGTCCTTCGCAGCCGGGCTCTTGAGGATGCAGATGCTCGGGCCGGTCTTGCTGTCCGCGGGCATCGGCGCGATGGCGTCGACGGCCTCGGGGTGAGCCTTGCGCAGCTCGTCAATGTCGCCGAACTCGAGCGCGCGCATCGGGCAGGCCTCCACGCAGATCGGCTTGAGGCCGGCGGCCACGCGCTCGGAGCACAGGTCGCACTTGTTGGCCTTGTTGACCGACTCGACGAAGATGGGCACGCCGTAGGGGCACGCGTCGATGCACAGCTTGGCGCCCTTGCACTTGTCCTGGTTGATCTTGACGATGCCCGTCTTGCTGTCCTTCTCGATAGCCGCTGCGGGGCAGGAAGTCAGGCACGCCGGCTCGGCGCAGTGGTTGCACGCCATGGACAGGTGGTACGCGTACGCGGTGGAGACCACGGTGCCGTCTTCAGCGGCCGTCGTGGCGCCGCCCTCGTAATCGAAGATGCGGCGGAACGCGTGGGTCTGGTCCAGGTCCTTGTAGTCCTTGCAGGCAAGCTCGCAGGTGCGGCAACCGGTGCAACGCGAGTTGTCGAAATAGAATCCGTATTGCGTCATGGTACGCCTCCTTTAAGCCTTGGTCACTTCGACGATGAACGAATGGGCGGGGCCGTTGCCCTTGCTGTACGGCGCCGGGTGGTAGGTGGTGAGCGTGTTCACGCAACCGCCCTTGTCAACCTTGTCGCCCGTCATGTCGGCGTTGTGCCAAGAACCCTGGGGGATGGCGACCGTGCCGGGGATGATACGGCTCGTGACCTTGGCTTCGATCTCGATTTCACCAGCGGGGCTCTTCACGCGCACCTGATCGCCGTTGACGATGCCGCGCGGCTCGGCGTCGGCCGGGTTGATCCAAGCCTGCTGGCGCGCGACCTGCTCGAGCTCCTCGATGAAGCCGAACGAGCTGTGGGTGCGGCTCTTGTGGTGGAAGCCGGTACCGTAGAGCGGGTACTCGGCGGTCGTGCTGCCGTAGCCCTGGAAACCGCCCTGGAAGTCGGGAATCGGATGGATGCGCTCCTCGTTCTCGAACTCCCACGTGTCGTTGAGCTTGGCGAGCGTCTCGGAGTAGATCTCGATCTTGCCGGAAGGCGTGCCCAGCGGGTTGGCCTTCGGGTCGTCGCGGAAAGCCTTCAGGCCCACGGCGGGCTCGCAGGCGCGCTTGTAGACGCCGTTCTTCTTGATCTCGTCCCACGAGGGCATCTTGCCGTCGGCCTTTGCGCCGGCCTCGTAGAGGAACTTGACCCAGTCGTCCTGCGTGCGGCCCTGGGTGAAGGCCTCCTTGGTGCCGAACTTCTCGGCCAGGTCGGAGAGCACGTCGTAGACGCTGCGGCAGTCGCCCGGAGGCGTCTGGGCGGCGGAGCCCACGGTCACGCCGGTGTAGTACTCGGAGTAGCCCTGCGTCTGCATGTTGATCTGCTCGGAGCGCATGGCGTCGGGCAGCAGCAGGTCGGCGTACTTGGCCGAGTCGGTCATGACGGTGTCCCACACCAGGATGAACAGGTCGTCGTCGGACTTGCTCGTGAGCACCTCGTGCACCTTGTTGATGTCGCCGTGCTGGTTGGTGATGCAGTTGCCGGCGTAGTTCCAGATGAAGTGGATGTCGCTCTTCAGCTTGCCGCCGTTGTCCTTCAGCTCGTCGTTGGGGTCGGAGATGCCGGCGTTGGTGACGGACATCTCATGGCCGTGGTCGACCGCGTTCAGGTACTCGTAGACGGGCAGGGTGATGGCGCAGCCAGGCTTGACGCCGCCCTCGGGCACCTTGCCGTCCTCGTCGGCGTCGTTGCCGGGGATGCTGCCCACCAGGTATACGGGCGGCTCGGCCTCGCGCTGGCCGGTGTTGGTGCCGGGCAGGCCGATCTTGCCGAGGGCGATGGGCACCATGCAGATGGCGCGGGTGGTCTCCTCGCCGTTGGTGTGGCGCTGCGGGCCCCAGCCCTGGACGACGAACGGCGCCTTGGCGTTCTCGAGGTCCTTGGCCAGCTCGCGGATCTTGTCGGCCGGGATCTGCGTGATCTCGGCGGCCCACTCGGGGGTCTTCTCGACGTTGTCGTAGCCCTCGCCCATGACGTAGGCCTTGTAGGAGAGGTTCTTGCCCTTGGCGGACTCGGGCATGGTGTCCTCGTCCCAGCCCACGGTGTAGTTCTTCAGGAAGTCCTCGTCGGTCTTGCCATCCTTGATGAACTCGTGCACGAGCGCCGCGCACAGCGCGCCGTCGGTGCCGGGGCGGATGGGCAGCCACTCCTCGGGGTGGTGCGCGCAGGTCTCGTTCATGCGGTAGTCGATGTGGACGACCTTGCCGCCGCGGCCGAGAACGGCCTCGCGGGCGAGCGCGTAGTCCCAGGTGGCGTTCGCGCCGCCCATGCGGGTCTCAGCCGGGCTGTTGCCGAACATGACGATGAGGTCGGAGTTCGCCTCGGCCTCGCTGAACGACGACGCGTTCACGTTGTCGTAAGGGCTGAAGACGCTGCCCTTGTCCTTATCGAAGCCGTACATGTACGGCATGATGGCCTGCAGCATGTGCGTGGAGTAGTCGTACTTCTGGTCCATGCAGCCGCCGATGGTGTTCAGGAAACGCTTCTGAATGCGGCCGGTGGAGCTGTACATGCCGGTGGCGTAGATGTTGTAGATCGCCTGGTTGCCCCATTTGTCGATGGTCGACTTCAGCTTGTCGTGCAGCAGGTCCAGGGCCTCGTCCCAGGAGATCTCCTTGAACTCGCCCGAGCCGCGGGCGCCCGTGCGCTTCATGGGGTGCATGAGGCGGTCCGGGTGGTTCAGCCAGCGACGCATGCTGCGACCGCGCAGGCAGGCGCGGGCCTGGAGCTCGTCGGTGCCCGTGTTGTCGCTTTCCATGTACTGGACTTTGCCGTCCTTGCTGTGCCACTGGAAGACGCAGTTGCCGCCGCAGTTGACGTTGCACTGGCTCCAGTGGATCTCGGTGCCGTCGGAGACTGCGCCCGCGCTAGCCGATCCACTCGACTGGCTTGCCGGCGAGCATCCGAACATGCCGGCGCTGCCAAGCACGCCGGCGGTCGCGACGGTACCCGCGAACGAGCCCTTCACGAAATTGCGGCGAGAAACCGCATGCCCCTCAGAATTCACCATGAATTCCTCCTTCTCGTCTTTCCCCCGTACCCTGTTCGGGAGCATGAGACACCGACCCCTCCCTAAAGGCCGGCGAATCCCCTCTCTCTTGGGATTGACTTAGGTATATCGTAATAACCCCTGGTGGGAACATCACATACCCCATGTGATTTTGCCGCTCCCGCCCCTGCTCCTTGCGTTTTGCGGTGTTTCCCGTCACACTTCTCTCGGAGAAACGAGGACTCTTGAATAGCTTCAAAAAAACGGACATCGTGCCGAGTTTCGGCTTCGCGCTTTTTCTGACTATCAACGCCACCCAGGTTTGGGGCGGCGTGTTCCCGTTCCTTCCCATGAGCTTCCAGACCGAGTCGGTGACGCTCGGTTTCTACCTGGCGCAGTCGATCGCGTTCGTCGCGGCGTTCGCGGCGGGCGCCTTGGAGGCCTACTGGTTCCCGCAAGCCGCCCGAAAGATGAACGTCGCCATTGCCACGACGCTCGTGGCCGTGGGGTCGGTGCTCGTCATCGCCGCCATGTATTCGAGCGAGTTCACCCTCGTGCTCGTCTATTCGGGGGGCGTGCTGCTGGGCATTGGCACGGCGGCGTTCTTCATGCTGTGGCAGCGCTACTTCTCGTCCATCGACGCGCGGGACTGCAACATGCAGCTCATGCTGGGCACCGCACTTTCCGCGCCCATCTACTTCGCGCTGCACGCCGTGCCCATCGCGCTCACGGCGTTCCTCGTGCCGGCGGTGCTGCTGCCCATCAGCGCGCTGTGCCTGTCGCTGGCGGTGCGCACCATGGTGTTCGAACAGGCCATGTTCGAGGACATCCCCCGCGACAACCCCAGCGTCTACTCGCAGCTGCTCAGGGACTCGTGGCGCAGCGCCGTGTGCGTCGCGGCCCTGGGGCTCGCGTGCGGCCTGGCGCGCGGCGTCGCGCTGCGCGACCCTTCGGTCGGCGCGGTCGTGAACGTGTGCGCCATGCTGGGCTCGCTTTCGGCGGCGGTCATTTTGCTGTGGCTGTCGCGCACGAAGTCCGTGAGCTTCGACATGAACACCACGTTCCGCATCGTGTTCCCCTTCGTGGTCACCGGCATGCTGCTGTTTCCGCTGTTCCGGGGCATGGGCATCTACCTGTTCTCGGGCATGACCTACATGGCACTGTCGATCATCGTGCTCGTCATGATGATGATCTGCGCCCAGGTCAGCCGCGACCGCGGCACGAGCCCCGTGTTCGTGTACGGCTTCTTCGCGGCGTGCGCCTACGCCCCGCAGGGCGCCGGCTTCCTCTTGGGGTGGAACGCCGAGGGCGACACGGTGCTGGGCGTCGAGCAGACCGCGTTCTTCGCCGTGGTGGCCATGTACGTCCTGGGCATCGCGCTGCTGCTCGTGTCCATTCCGCGCAGCGACCTGCACAGGCGCCGCTCCCTGCAGGTTGAGCTGATCAAGCCCGCGCACACGCGCGCCGACGCCGCGTCCGACGGCGCTGACGCGCCCAAGGCGGCCGGCACCAAGAAGCGCCGGGGCCCCAGGCGGAAGGACGACGACGGCGTCGAGTACAAGGACCGCACATCGAAGCAGGTGGCGGTGGCCAAGGACGCCTACGCGCTGTCGACGCGCGAGGCCGAGGTCATGAACCTGCTCGCGCGCGGGCACACGGTGTCCTCCATCGCGGAGTCGCTGTTCATTTCCGAGAACACCGTGCGCACGCACAGCAAGCACATCTACGCGAAGATGGACGTGCACTCCAAGTTCGAGCTCATGGAGCGCCTGGAACAGGTGGACTTGAGCGCGCTCGACGCGTAAAATCTGCTCCGACCCAAGGAGATTAACTACATGGCTTATCTAGAAGTGAGTGGCCAGGGGGCCAACCCCGGCAAGATTATGTTTTATCTCGGCATGCTATTCGTCGTGCTCGGCGCCGTCATCGGGGCGGGCGGCGTGATCGTGGCCGTCGCCTACGGCGAGGTGGGCGCCGTCCTCTTCAGCGTCCTGTTCGTCGCCATATTCTGCGGCATCGGCGGACTGTTCGCCAAGCTGGGGCACGACAACATGCACGCCTCGGACGAGATTTTGGAAGAAGGCGCCTCCTACCTGGGCAAGATCTTCAATTACGAGCCCGACCACCAGATCCTCATGAACGGGCAGCCGTGCATCACGCTGGTCGTGCGCTACCTCATGATGGGCGAGATCCACGAGGCGCGCGTCAACACCGGCGAGGTGGACGCGACGCGCTACCCCATCGGCGCCACCGTGTCGATCAAGGTGCTCGAGGGCACGGCCGCGCTCGTGCCCGGATCGGTGTGCGACACGCGCATCGAGCGCGAGGACGACCTGATGAACCCGGACTTCGACCCGCTGGGCGTGCACTCGTCCGTTGGCGTGTCGTGCCCCAACTGCGGCGCCAACATCACCGTGCCGCTCGGCATGTCGCGCTTCTGCCCCTATTGCAACACCAAGGTCAGCGTCGATGCGGCTGGCCACGTGCTTGGCTAGCGGCGGGCCAAGGCGGCTTCGGTGCGCTTGGTAGTACAATGGCGGCTGCAATGCGAAAGCGTTCGGGGCACGACCCAAGCACCGCCTTGGAACACAGCCAAAGTGACAGATCGGACAAGAAAGCATGTCAGTAAACGACTACGTCGATAAACCCATTGGGGGAACCATTGCGAAAATCGCATTCGGCCTGATGTTCCTCGTCATCGGAATACTCCCTGATCCGGAGTTGGACGCCGGCGCCCACGCTGTGGGCGTTATCCTCGGGCTCGCCCTCATCGCATGGGGCGTGGTGCCGTACGTCATCGGCTGGCGCGAAGCCAAGGAGGACGAAAAGGAGCGCGCGGAGGCCGAAGCGAGGCGGCTGGCCGAAGAAGAGAGAATCGCCCACGCTCCCCACAAATGCCCCAACTGCGGAGCAACCGCCCACGGTGCCGAATGCGAGTACTGCGGCGCCCCTCTCGAGCGGTAATACGCGTTCGGGGGAACCTCTCGGCGAACATTATATGGCGAAGCGGGCGAGGCAGAGCCCCTAACGCTGGCTGGGTATACAATGTGCCGAGCCAAAACGAAGGGATCTTATGAAAACGAGCGATTTCGACTACGAGCTGCCCCAAGAACTCATCGCGCAGGAGCCGGCGGCGGTGCGCGACGCATGCCGCCTGCTTGTGATGGACCGCGAGACGGGCGCGCTCGAGGACCGCATCTTCCGCGACATCGTGAGCTACGTGCGCCCCGGCGACCTGTTCGTCGTGAACGAGACGCGCGTGCTGCCGGCGCGCCTGCTCGGCGCCAAGCGCGGCACGGGCGGCGCGGCCGAGGTGTTCCTGCTGCGCGAGGTGTTCGACCGCGAGCCCAAGACCGGCAAGTCGGCCATCTGGGAGGTGCTCGTGAAGCCGGGCAAGCGCCTGAAGCCGGGCAGCGGCGCCATCGTGGACTTCACGGACGCCAGCGGCAACGTCGCGCTTTCCGCCGAGATCGTGGACTGGGCCGAGGGCGGCGCGCGCGGCGAGCGCATCGCGCGGCTGACGACGACGCAGCCCTCGCTCGACGAGGCCCTTCACGCCGTGGGGCACACCCCCCTGCCGCCCTACATCAAGGACTACGCCGGCGACGAGGAGCTTTACCAGACCGTCTACTCGCGCCGCGAGAGCTCGGCCGCCGCTCCCACCGCGGGGCTGCACTTCACGCCCGAGCTGATCGACCGCGTGCGCGAGGCGGGCGCGGGCTGGGAGGCCGTCGAGCTCGAGGTGGGCCTGGACACGTTCCGCATCGTGGACGAGGACGACCCCACCGCGCACCACATGCACACCGAGCTCTACACCGTGCCCGAGCGCACCGCCGAAGCGGTCGCGCGCACGAAGGCGGAGGGCGGGCGCGTGATCGCCGTGGGCACCACGAGCGTGCGCAGCCTCGAAAGCGCCTGGAACGCCGAGGCGGGGCGCGTGCTGCCGTGCGACCGGGCCGCGACCTCGCTCTACCTGCTGCCGGGCAGCGAGTTCCACGTGGTGGACGCGCTCATCACGAACTTCCACGTGCCGCGCTCGACGCTCGTGATGCTCGTGAGCGCCTTCTCGAGCCGCGACAACGTCATGGCCGCCTACCAACATGCCATTGAGGAGCGCTACCGGTTCTTCTCCTTCGGCGACGCCATGTTCGTGCAATAGGCCCCGCGCGCGCCGCGCGGCCCGCGCGCCATCCGGCCCGCGAAACCCCTCATGCCGAGGACGCGCGGAGCGCGCCCCTACAAAGCACCCGGCACCGCGCGCCATCGTGCGCCGCGGGGCGCCGTGCACCGCGGGGCCACGCCCGCCGTTCCCGATTGCCCTGTAGGGGCGCTCCCCGAGCGCCCCTCGGGAACGGTTGACCGACCAACCCGCGCGTCGTGCCCCGCGCGGCCGCGCCGACCGTGCCGCCTTCGGCGGCGGGCGCTCGGGGAGCGCCCCTACGGGTGGGCCGTACGGGGAGCGCCCCTACGGGTGGGCCGTACGGGGAGCGCCCCTCGGAGACGGTTGACTGGGCGTTGACTGAAACCCTCCCCTATTCTGATACGATGGCCCCGTACGCGAAGTAACGTGCAGGGGAAAGGACGAGCCATGACCAGCCCGGCCATCGACACCAAGGCGTTTCGCTCCATGAGTTACGGCCTGTACATCATCTCCGCCAAGAGCGGCGACACCACGGCGGGTTGCGTCGTGAACACGTTCCAGCAGGTCACATCGAAGCCCGCGCGCGTGAGCGTCGCAATCAACAAGGAGAACTTCACGACCGGGGTCATCCTCGAATCGGGGCGCTTCGAGGTGAGCGTGCTCGCCGAGAGCGCCACGATGGAGCTCATCGGCCGCTTCGGCTTCAAGACGAGC
The DNA here is from genome assembly GCA_015062685.1 of Coriobacteriaceae bacterium. Taxonomy (GTDB): domain Bacteria; phylum Actinomycetota; class Coriobacteriia; order Coriobacteriales; family Eggerthellaceae; genus UBA9715. Next base: position 1,550 of record SUUE01000014.1, on the reverse strand, counting down.
AGCGAAATCGACAAGTTCGCCGAGACCAAGCACGAGACCGACGCGGCAGGCGTGCCCTACGTCGCCGAGCACGCGGTGGCGCATTTCGGCGCGCGCGTCATCGACAAGCTGGACGTGGGGACGCACTACCTGATCGTCGGCGAGGTCGAGTGCGCGGAGGTGCTCTCGGGCGAGGCGCCGATGACCTACGCCTACTACCACCAGGTGAAAGGCGGCAAGACCCCGCCCAAGGCCTCGAGCTTCGACCCCGACGGCGGCGCCGCGCCCGAGCCGGCCCCGGCGCAGGGCGACGCCAAGCCGCGGATCGGCTGGCGCTGCAAGCTCTGCGGCTACGTGGTGGAGATGGACGAGCTGCCCGAAGGCTTCACATGCCCCATGTGCGGCGTCGGCCGCGAGATGTTCGAGCGCATCGAGCTTTAGGCGCGGCGCCGGCGGCGCTGATGCTAATACCCCAGCACTTCCCCGACTTTCGCGGCCACGCAGAGGTCGGCGTAGCGGTCGCGCGGCGTCGGGGCCAGGTTGATGATGGCCAGGTGGCTGCCCGCGAAGTAGTCGATGAGGCCCGCGGCGGGATACACCGCGAGCGACGTGCCCGCGATCACGAGCAGGTCGGCGCCGCGGATGGCGGCCACCGACGCCTCGACCGTGCGGTTGTCCAGGCCCTCCTCGTAGAGCACGACGTCGGGCTTGACGATGCGCCCGCAGTCGGAGCAGCGCGGGACGCCGTCGGCGGCCGCCTCGTGCAGGGCCAGCATCCCGTCCAGGCTGAAGAACCGCCCGCAGCCCATGCAGTAGTTGCGCAGCACGCTGCCGTGCAGCTCGAGCACGTTGCGGCTGCCCGCCTTCTGGTGCAGGCCGTCGATGTTCTGCGTGATCACGGCCGAGAGCGTGCCCTCCTGCTCGAGCTGCGCGAGCTTCAGGTGCGCGCGGTTCGGCTGGGCGTCGCGCGCAATCATGCGGTCGAAGTAGAACGAGAAGAACTGCTCGGGGTGCCGGTCGAAGTAGGTGCGCGAAATCATCTCCTCGGGCGGCACGTCGCCGTACTTCTGCGCGTACAGCCCGTCCGGGCTGCGGAAATCGGGGATGCCGCTCTCGGTGGACACGCCCGCGCCGCCGAAGAAGACCATCCGCCCCGGCTCGCACCCGTCGATCCACGCGCGCAACTGCTCGATCTCCCTCGTTGGCATAAGCCACCTCCCCAAGCATGTGACCAGGCGTTTAAAAGCCATTTCGCAGGCTATTGTATCGCAGGCATGCGATACAATAGCCCCCACGCCAGACAACCCGGTTTCGACGAGAGCGCATCATGAACTTCGCCCCCGACAAACGCCCCACCGACGAGCAGCGCGCCAGCGCGGACGCGCCGGCAGCGGCGGCCGCCGCCGACGGCGAGCGCCTGGCCCTCGAGGAGGCCGCGGAGAAGCACCGCGAGGCGGCGATGGCCCTCAAGCAGGAGTTCCTCGATGCGGGCGAGCCCGTCATGAACGGCAGCGCGCTCCTCGACCAGATGGAGTTCGACGAGTGGCTGGCGAACTGCGCCCGCAACAGCA
>SUUE01000013.1:28161-40975 GCA_015062685.1 Coriobacteriaceae bacterium | reverse complement strand
GCGAACGTCTCGTCGAACGTCACGGCGAACACGCGGTTGTACAGCAGGGCGAACCCGCCGACCACGACCACCGACATCACCGCGCACACCCCGACGTCGAAGGCGGTGAGCGTGAGGATCGACGTGGAGCCGAAGAGCGACGAGCACACGTCGCCCGCCACGTTCGACTTCGTTCCGAACACGTTCATCAGCAGATAGCCCAAGGCCAACGCCGTCACCGCCATCATGGCCGTAGCGGCATCGCCCTTCACCTTGGCCGACTGGCCGCGCCAGAGCAGCAGCACCGCAGCCACCACGGTGACGGGGGCAATGATGAGCATGTCGTGCGTCACGCCCGCCACGGCAGCCACCGCATAGGCGCCGAACGCGACGTGCGAAAGGCCGTCCCCGATGTAGGACAGCCGCTTCATCACGAGGGTCGTGCCCAGAAGCGACGAGCAAAGAGCCACGAGCGCGCCCACGACGAGAGCGTTTATGACGAACGGGTAGGACAGGTACGTTGCCAGGCGGTCGATCATCATTACGCGACCGCCCCCTTCGCCGGGCTCCAATCGACCGCGGGCATGAACGCCGCCGAGCCCGCGGACAGGGCCAGCACGTGCGTCGCCCGCGGAAGCGCGCCGGCTACGTCGTGCGTGACCGAGATGACGCAGACGCCCTTTTCGCGCAGGGCGTCAACATGATCGTAGAGCTGCTCGGCGGCCTCGGGGTCGAGCCCCGTCACCGGCTCGTCGAGCACGAGCAGCTTGGGTTCGGACGCGAGCGCGCGAGCCAGCAGCACGCGTTGCTGCTGGCCGCCGGAAAGCTCCCCGAACGGCCGCCCGCGCAGCGGGAGCACGCCCATGAGGGAAAGCGCCTCTTCCGTCGTTGCGCGGTCCTTTCGCGAATAGAACGGCCGCAAACCCAGCCGCGCAGCGCGGCCCGACAGCGCCACTTCCCATGCAGATGCCGGGAAGTCGCGCTGCGATTCGCCGCGCTGGGGAAGGTAGCCCACCTCGCCCGCAGCTGCCCCGTCGCCGAACGTCACCGTGCCGGCCACAGGAGGAAGGAGGCCGAGCAGGGTTTTGACGAGCGTTGATTTGCCCGCACCGTTCTCGCCGACAATGCAGAGCGCGTCCGCAGCGCCGACCGAGAACGTCAGACCGTTGGCTACGGGCTTGCCCGCGTATCCGATGGCGAGGTCGTTGCATTCGAGGTAGGCCATGGTTATCCCTTCTAGTTGAGCGCTTCGGCGAGGACCTTCAGGTTGCCCTCCATAGCGCTCAGATACGTCTTGCCGGCAGCAACGTCGGAATCGGGCGTCGACTGCAGCGAATCCATGACGAGGATCTTCTGGTTCTTGTCCTTGGTGCCCTGCACCACCGTCTGGGCGATCTTCTGGTCGGAGCCCTCGATCACGAGGACGGCCTTGAGGCCCAGCTCATCCACCTTCTTCGCGAGGAACGCAATGGTTTCGAAGCTCGCCTCGGTTTCGGCGCTGCAGCCGACGAAGGCTGCGTAGTAAGACAGGTTGTAGTCATCCACGAGGTAGCGGAACGGGAAGCGGTCCGCGAACACCACGGTGTTGTACTTGGCGTCCTTCACCATCTTGCCGTAGCGGCCGTCGAGGTCGGCGAGCTGCTCCTTGTAGGCCTTAGCGTTTGCGGCATAGGTGTCCGCTGCGCCAGCGTCAACTGCGGAAAGCTCGCCGGCAATGGCGTCCACGATCTTCTGCGCGTTGCGCAGCGACAGCCACACGTGCTCGTCGTATTCCGGCTCGCTCGACTCGTCGTGATGATGCCCGGCCTCGCTTTCGTGGTCGTGGGCGTCGGCGGCGTGCTCGTGGGCGTCGGCGTCGTGATCATGGTCGTGATCCGCCTCGGTCGCATGGTCGTGGCCCGCCTCTGACTCGTGGTCATGGCCCTCGCCTTCGGCCTGCATGCCCTCTACCACCTCTTCTTCAACAGCCGCATCGCCCACGGCCTTGAGCATGTTGACCACGTGCATGTTGGGGTTGGCGGCCGCCTTGACCGCGTCCTCGGCCCAGCCATCCGACTCACCACCCACGTAGACGAACAGGTCGCAGCTGGAAATCTTGGCAATGTCGTCAACCGTTGGCTGGTAGCTGTGCAGGTCGGTCCCGCTGCCCATCAGGTACGTTATCTCGTAGCGGTCCGACTGGTCGCCTACGACCTGCTTCACCCAGTCGTAAGCGGGGAACGTTGCGCACACGACCTTCACCTTGCTGGAAGGCGCGCTTGGCGTGGCGGCTTGCGCCGTGCACCCGGCGAGGACGCCGACGCACAGGGCGAGCGCCGCCACGACGGCAATGATTCTCTTCATGATGAATGCTCCTTATCGGCCCGCGCGTGCAGGCCCATCGATGTGTTGGAAATGGATCGACGAGGCCGGGGAGCGCCCCGGCCTTGGAGCAGGTCAGATAACGAGCCTCACGCCCAGCGTGACCGGGGTGTCCGCCGACTTGAGAAGCGCCCATGCCAGGACGGGCGTCAAGGCGAACGGCACGAGGCGGGCGAAGGCGAGGCCCGCGCCCGCAACGGATGCAGCCGACGCTATGACCGATTTCGCCGTTGCGATGACGTGGCAGATGGCGCAGTCGTCACCTGTGCAGTCATGATCCTGCAACGCCGCCGCCGTCAGGCACGACGAGAACACGGCGACCGCCAGCAGGCAGGCCAGAACGGCCGCGAATGCGCGCGAGGAGGCAATCCTCGAAGCAAGCCCTTCCCTACCGGCCATCCGCCGACTCCCTGCAGTTGCCGCAACGGCCGTAGAAGACGGTGCGCGCCAGGTCGACCTCGAACCCGTGATGATCGAGCACGTGATGGGCGAAGCCCTCGGCCGTCTTGCAGTCGAGGGTCGTGGCGAGCCCGCAGTCCAGGCAGACGAGCTGCCCCGCCGCGCTGCCGTTCGAAAGGCGGTAGCTCGTCTCGCCACCGGGCACGCATGCCTTGAGCGCAGCGCCCTCCGACACCATGGACTCGAGGGCGCGGTAGGCGGTGGTGCGGCCCACCTTCTCGCCGGACGCCTCGATCGTCGCGACCACGCGGTCGACGGTCATGTAGGTGCCGGCATATTGCTCGAGGCACAATGCCACGAGCTCGCGCTGGCGCGTCTTGTACTTCCCTCTGGACGACACTTGAATCCTTCAATTTGAAATCGGTTTTCGTTTTCATATTAGCAAAAACAATTGTTAGGTCAATCTAATTTCCCTCGGTAACACATTCGAAAAAAAGCTATTGCATTCGTTGGGCCTTCGGTGCATAATTGCGCCTACGCATTTCCTGCGATGCTCTCGGAATTGGCGCGATAGCGTTCGAGACCGGAAGCGGAGGAAGCTCTGGAGAACTCTTAAATGAGTGCCGAAGGTGCAAGGCGAGCCGAAAGGCGAACCGAATCTCTCAGGCAAACGGACAGAGGCGACAACCGGAACTGACGCATGTTGTTCCGGCGCTCGTTTAGGTCTTCTCCAGGGTTGGTAACCAACTGATTGGAGGAGGCTTTTTTAATGGAAGCGGCACTACTCGACGTCGTCTCGACCGTCAACTCGTACCTGTCCAACTACGTCCTGCTGATCCTGCTCATCGGCACGGGCCTGTACTTCACGATCCGCACGCGCTTCGTGCAGTTCCGCTGCTTCGGCGAGGGCTGGAAGCGCATGTTCGGCAACTTCACGCTGCGCGGCGGCGACCACGGCGGTGCCATGAGCTCCTTCCAGGCACTCGCCACCGCCATCGCGGCGCAGGTGGGCACCGGCAACATCGTCGGCGCTTGCGGCGCCATCCTCATCGGCGGCCCCGGCGCCATCTTCTGGATGTGGATCATCGCACTGCTCGGCATGGCCACCAACTACGCTGAGGCTTCCCTCGCGCAGAAGACGAAGGTCGTCGACGAGGACGGCAACGTCCACGGCGGCCCCGCCTACTACATCACCACGGCGTTCAAGGGCAACGGCGGCAAGTTCCTCGCCGGCTTCTTCTCCGTGGCCATCATCCTGGCGCTCGGCTTCATCGGCTGCATGGTGCAGTCCAACTCCATCGCCGAGACCATGACCAACGCCACGGGCGTGCCCGGCTGGGTCGTCGGCGTCATCGTCGCCGCCGTCGCCGGATTCATCTTCATCGGCAACCTGCACCGCCTGGCGAGCGTCACCGAGAAGCTCGTGCCCATCATGGCCGTCGTCTACCTCATCGGTGGCCTCATCGTGCTCATCATGAACGCGGCCAACCTGCCCGCCGCCATCTCGCTCATCTTCACCTGCGCCTTCAACCCCGCGGCTACGCTCGGCGGCGCGTTCTTCGGCCTGATCGCCGCCCTCACGCAGGGCGCGAAGCGCGGCCTGTTCTCCAACGAGGCCGGCATGGGCTCCACCCCGCATGCGCACGCCCTCGCAAACGTCAAGGACCCTCATGAGCAGGGCGTCGTGGCAATGATCGGCGTGTTCGTTGACACTATCGTGGTCGTGACCATGACGGCCCTCGTCGTGATCAGCGTGCTCTACGTGGGCGACGGCCCCCTGGCCACCACCTATGAGAACGCCGGCAAGTACGACACGGTCGCGGCGTTCGTGGCCGCCGAGGGCGATGCCATCGCCGACGGCCTCACGCTCGACGCTTCCGGCAACCTGGTGAACGCCGACGGCGACACCGTGCTCTCCGACGACGACATGAAGGATCCGGCCGCCCTGGCCAAGGCCGTGGGCATCTCCAAGACCAACATGGCCCAGCTCGCCTTCGGCACGTTCTTCACGGCCGGCCCAGGCAACGTCTTCGTGGCCATCTGCCTGCTGTTCTTCGCCTTCTCGACCATCCTGTCGTGGAACCTGTTCGGCAAGCTGAACGTGCAGTGGCTCTTCCGCAAGCGCGGCACCAAGATCGCCGTGCTCGTGTACTCCATCATCGGCATCGCGTTCGTGATGATGGGCTCGCTCCTGCAGAACGACCTGGTGTGGGAGCTCCAGGACATGTTCAACCAGCTGATGGTCATCCCCAACGCCATCGCGCTGTTCGCCCTGTCCGGCTGGGTCGTGCGCTGCGCCAAGGCGCGCGGCACCAAGACCGAGGAGATCATGGCCGAGGAGCTGTAAGCGCTAGAAATCGCATAGCTTATCGGGGCGCGCCCTCGGGCCCGCTCCAAAAAGAGGAGGCCGGCAATTGCGCCGGCCTCCTCTTTGTCTCTGCCGCGTGCGGCGAGACGTCCCAACCGTCGGGCCACGCCCCTCTCTCTACACCATGAACAGCCCGGCGATGTGGAACACCACGAAGCTGATGACGAGCGCCATGGCCACGTAGAACAGAGCGATGACGACCGTCCACTTCAGGGAATGCGTCTCCGAATACGTGGCGCCCAGGGTCATGACGCACGGCACGTTGAACGCGACGGCGAACATGAACGCGAGCGCCTCGGGGCCGGACACCTGGGTAACGAGCGACGAAAGCGAGAACGCGGAAGCCGTCGTGCCCGAGGCCGCCGCCAGCAGGGACGGGTCGGCGGAGGCGTAGACGGCGGCCAGGACGCCCACCATCGCCTCTTTCGCGAGGATCGAGCCGAGGAACGCAACGAAGGTGCGCCAGCCCATGCCGAAGAACTGGGTGACGGGGTCGAGCGCGAGGCCGATCGAGCCGATGACGCTGTTCTCGATGAGGCCCGTCGGCGAGTACGTGAGCAGCCAGAAGGCAATCGCCACGATCAGGATCACCTTGAAGGCGCGCCAGGCGATGTGCTTGTAGCGGCGAAGCGCCATGAAGAACAGGGGCTTCAGGCGCGGCTTGTGGTACGGCGGCAGCTCCATGACCAGGCCGGCGCGCTCCCCCACCGGCGCGAGCGTGTTGCCGAACACCTTGGCCACGAGCAGCATCACCAGGGGAATGCCAACCGCTATGCCCAGGACGATGCCGATCATGCCCGCCGGCCCGAAGAACGTCAGCCCGAGCGTCGGGATGATGGCCATCGTCGAGCCGCACGGCACCGCCCAGCACATGGCGATCGCGAGCACGCGCTGGCCCCACGAGTCGACGACGCGCATGCCCGTTACCGAGCCGATGTTGCACGCGAAGCCCGACAGGAACGGCATCATCACCTTGCCGGGCAGGCCCAGCTTGCTCATGGTGCCGTCGAACAGGTAGCTGATGCGCGCGACGACGCCCGCCTCGTCGAGGATGCCGAACACGAACGCGATGCCGAACACGAAGCCCGCCATGGACAGCACGAAGTACAGCACCGTCATCAACGTGCTCGAGAAGAAGCTGACGATCATGTCGGGGGCGCCGATCGAGATGAGTCCTTGGGCGATCGGCTCGGACACGAGCGAGGGAATCTGCCCCAGCATCATGAGCGGCGCACCGCAGATGATGCCCGCGATGAGCGCGCCCAGGCACACGAGAACGCCCACGAACTTGCCCCAACGGGCGCTCATGAGCGCCTTGTCGAGGCGCGCGAAGTACTTGGGGGCGCCTTCGGCGGTCGTGGTCTGCACGCCCTGGATAAGCTGGTCGACCCACAGGAAACGAGCCGTTGCGCAAGCGACCGCGCCCTTCTCGGAGGCAGCCGCCTCGCGCGCGGCGAGCCAAACGGCGTCGAAGCGGCCGGCTGGCGCGGCGGCCTCAGCGGCGGTGAGCCTGCCGTACGCTTCCGCCCATTCGGGCGAGCGCTGCTCGTAGAGCTGCTTCAGGGAGTCCACCGACACGCAGGAGCCATCTTTTGCCGCCTTGTCGATGGCGCCCGTCAGCGCGTCGTAGTACGCCGGGTCGTTGGCCGACATCTCGACGACGGGAATGCCCAGGCGCTGCTGGAGCAAGGCGGAGTTGATCTGCTTGCCCTGGGCGCGCGCCACATCGATCATGTTCAGCGCGAGCACGCAGGGCACCTGCGCGCCGGCGAAATCAGCGAGCATATACAAGCTGCGGGCGAGCTGCGACGCATCGACCATGACGCACACGACGTCGGCCTCGCCGTTGGCGATGTATTCCTGGGTGACTTGCTCCTCGTCGCTCACGGCGGACAGGCTGTAGGCTCCCGGCAGGTCGCAGACGGCATAGGTCGTGCCGCCGCGCGTGCAGGTGCCGAGCTTCTTCTCGACCGTCTTGCCCGGCCAGTTCCCCACGCGCTGATGACTGCCCGTAAGCCCGTTGAACAGGGTGGACTTACCCGAGTTGGGCTGACCGAGAAGCGCGAGCCTCATCGTGGCCTCCGCCATGCTAGGCCACCTCCTCAACACGGACGCGACCCGCCTCCTCGCGGTTGAGCGCGAGCAGCGTGTCGCGCTCGTACACGAGCACGGGGCGGTGCTTGTCGTTGCGCTCCACCTTCACGATCGAGCCGGGGACGATCCCCACGCTCGACAGGCGCGTGAGCAAGCGCAAGTTGCCCTCCACCCCGGACACGCGAGCCTTGCGGCCCGGCCCTATCTCGTTGAGCATTGCCATCGGAACCTTACTCCTTTCACTTGACCGCGGTACGCGGTGTTTCCCCATGAAATTCGAGCCGTTTGCGGCGGCGATATTCGAGCGGGTTCGCCCCATATTCGCGCCTGAAGGCGGAAGAGAACTTGGACGGGTTGCTGTAACCGCACACGAGGGCTATGTCGCTGATGGCCGCATCGCCCTGCGCGAGGAGCCGGGCGGCGCGCTTGAACACGATGCTCCGCGCGAACGCAGCGGGGGTCTTGCCGTACATGCGCGCGAAATAGCAGCGCAGGCTCGCCTCGCCCATACCGCCCTCGTTGGCGACCGCGGCCACGTGGGCGGTGCCCGTGGGGTCGGCCTCGATGGCCTCGCGCAGACGGCGCGCCACATCGCGCTGGCTGCGCTGCAGGTACGCGCAGGCGAGCCTCTGGGACGCCGGATCGACCAGATTGAGAAGCGCGAACACCTCGCACGTCGCGGCCAGCAGCGCGCCTGCGTCCGGCGTGCCACGCGAGACGAGGTCGCCGATAACGCGGAGGGCGTGCCGCAGCGCGCCCTCGGGCCGCATCATGAACGCGGGGATTGAGCCGCACAAGCGGAAGCTCAGCTGCTCCAGGTCAACCCCGAAGCACGCGAGCAAGTCCTTGACGCTGGGGTCGAGCTGGCTGAAGTCGACGAAGCACTCGAGCCCGCGGTAGCCGCCCGCCGGGTAGGTGAACGCGCGCGCCATCGTCGACGACACACACAGGAGCCCCTCGCCCACGACGGCCGAGCCGTCCGGCCCGAAGTCAACCTCGCACCGGTCCTGCGTGCACCAGTTCATGGAGAACCCCGACGCGCCAAGGGGCGCGGCCACGGGCAACTCGTAGCAGGACAGGTCAATGTCCAGCAGCACGATCCCGGCCGCCACGTTGTAGCAGAGCACGTCGCCGTGCCCTTCCATGTTCTCGTAGCGAACGCGCCACGAGGAGTCGTCGATCGGCTCGACGTTCCAGTGCTCAGGCATTTTGAAATCAGTGTTCGATAGCATCATCGCTCTTCCCTCGCTTACAGCCTGTTTAAGATAGGTGCGGTTCTCGAAGTGCGCCACTCCACCATGACAAAAATGCTCCGCAATTTATAATAGTTATATACCGCTAACTTATGGGAGGCAAGGGGTTGACCGCGAGATTTCAGCGGCCTTCTGAGGGATTTCTAGGCGATATGGCTTTCGATGACAGCCTTGAGCAAGCTCGCGTGCTCGTCCGAGGCGTTCAGCGCGGGAACCCACACGAAGCGGCCGCGCGTGTTGCAGGCAGCCTGTATATCGCCGTCAACGCAGTCGACGACGGGCGCAGCGCCCTCCCCCTCCAATGCGGGCACCATCTCGTGGGGAATGTCGTAGAGGGTCTCGAGGCAATCCACCGAGAACCCGGGGCAAGCGAACACGACGCGGAAGCCCTCATCGCGCCAGCCCTGCAGCACGTCGCGCGAAAGCGGCGCGGTCCACTTCGAGGAGTCGGGGCCGAACACGCTCTGGAAGGAAACCGTGGCGGACCCCGCCGGAACGCCGAGCTCGCTTTCGATCAGCTTCACCGACTCGGCGATCTGGCTGCGGTACGTGTCGCCCGCCGCCTCGTCTTTCAGCGGAATGGCGTGGAAGCTCAGGACGAGCCTGTCGCCCGCGGCGGCATCGAAGCCGGCGCCCCGGATCGAGCGCACGATGGCCGCGATGTAGCCCGGGTCGTCGTGGTAGTTGTCGATCACGGTGGACGGCGGCCTCCAGCCTATGGCTTCCTGCGCGCGCCAGAACGAGTCGACCACGGCCATCGTGGGCGAGAAGGCGCTCTGGGGGTACAGCGGCAGAAGGACGATGCGCTCGGCGCCCGCTTCGCGCATGTCGCGCAGCACCTCGGCCATCGACGGCGAACCGTAGCTCATGGCGCTCGCCACCCGCACGTCGCGCGCCTCGGGGTCGAGGAGCGCCTGCACCTTCAACGCCAGATGGCGCTGGTTCTCCAGCAAGGGCGAGCCGTCGCCCGTCCAGATGAACCGGTAGCGTTCGGCAGACGTGTACTTGCGCTTCGGCAGGATGCGACGGTGCAGCAGGTACTTCCAGATGGGCTTCGGCAGCTGCCTGATGCGGTCGTCCATGAGGAACTCGCGCAGGTACGCCTCGATGTCGTCCGGCTCCGGCGAGGCGGGCGAGCCCGTGTTCGCAAGGATGACGCCTATCACAGCAAGCCCCCGAACCCGCCGGTGACGTTGACGAGGGCGAACCAGATGGGCGGGATGAAGAGCGCCGGCAGCAGGTTCATCGTCGAGATCTCCTTGATCTTCAAGATGGAGAGGCCCGACGCGAAGATGAGGAAGCCGCCCACGATGGACACCTCGGTCATGAGGCCGCCCGAAAGCAGCGGCGCCAGGAAGCTCGCGAGCAGGAAGATGCCGCCCTGCCAGCAGAACAGCACGCCGGCCGCGATGGCGATGCCGTACCCGAACGTGGACGCGAGCACCATGCTGGTCACCAGGTCGAGCATCGCGTTCGTGAACAGGAACGTCTCGTCGCCGTACAGCGCGCTGTTGATGGGCCCAAGGATGGAGAGCGTGCCCACGCAGAACAGCATGATGGCCGTGGACAGGCCGCGGCCCAGGTTGGGCGCCTCTTCGGAGCCCTCGCCCCCCTCGCCCTTCGAGTGGCGGTTCACCAGACGGTTGAACCTGCCATCCAGGTCGAGCGCCGTTCCCAACACGCCGCCGATGGCCAAGCTGGCAATGAACAGCACCGGGTAGACGCTGTTCGGCATGGCCTGCACGGCGGCGTTGATGCCGAGCACCGTCGCCGACAGGCCCATGGCCGTATACAGGATGCTCTGGTACTTCTCCTTCAGGCCATGGCGAACGGTGCCGCCCACCAAGCTGCCCACGATGATGGCGGCGGTGTTCGCTATGGTTCCGATCACGAGCTTCCCTTTCCGGTGCGATTCGAGCAAAAGACAAGATGAGCGCCATTATACGCAATCGCCGAGCCCGATTGTGATGCCCGCTCCACATGTTGCGAATACCACATTTGAGCGATAAGGGCCTGGATTAGAATGGGGCACCGGCGCGCATCTGGCATGGCGCGATCGAGCATCGACATGGGAAGCCCCGCATGACTAACGACCACCTGGCAAAAGACCGCAAGACCCTCGAGGCCATCGGCCGTATCTACTGCCAGGCCCACCACGAGGGGCCCAGGGACGCCGCCGGGCTCTGCCCGTCGTGCAGGGGCACCATCGACGACACGCTGGCACGCACCGCCTCGTGCCCATACGGCCACCAGGCCAACTGCCAAGACTGCGACATCCACTGCCAGCGCGGCGAGGCACGCGACCGCATCCGCGAGATCATGCGCTACGCGGCTCCCCGCATGCTCCTCCGCCACCCGCTCATGACGCTCGATTACCTGCGCAAGAAAGCAGCCGCCCGCTAGCAAGGCGGCGGGCCGACGCTATTCCAGCCCTTCGCCTTCCCCTCCCCAGCATGGGGCCACCACGTCCCAGTCAAAGAGGGTCTCCCGCAAGCGTTTCCGAGCCTCGACGTGCTCCTTCTCGGGTATGCGCAGGCGCTTTCCAACGGCACGCGCTACCTGGCGTGCGAGCTTGTCGAACTCGCCAGACCGATTAACTTGCAAGCGAGTAGCAACAACGACCTCGACGCCCTTATGCTGCAGCATGTTGCGACGCACCGCATCGCGCTCCTGCTTCTCGAGAGCCGTATGGTATTGAGCGCTATCATATTCAACCGCTACCCTCGCATTGGGCCAATACAAATCGCAATCGTAATGATGCGCCCCGACCGCAAGCTGCTCTGCAAAGCTCAGATCAATGCGCCTGTTCAACTCGGGTAGCGCAAGGCCGTAACCCCCGAAGCGCGGCGGCATGCACAAGAGCATGCAGAGCGCCGTTTCGCGAGGCGATGCCGATCCGGCCGCCACCCATCGCAGAAACTGCACGCCCCGCGCCCTGCTGCCAGGCTTGTAGAGCCGCGCCGCAAATGCCTCGAGCTTCTTGGGGTTCGTCAGCTGAGGCCGCTTGCAAAACCCCGGATCGTCGTATAGCAGATCAAGCGCATAACTGCCGCACATCTCCATGGCAAGCTTGACCGATTCGGCTGGCACGAGCTTAGAAGCAAGCTGCAACATGCAAAGCTCCGGAGACGCAACATATACGCCATCTTCAAGTTCGTAGAACGACCTATCCGGCAATTCGCCGCTCTTGACGTGCACCTTCACCCCGGGCAGAATTCGCTGGTCCCCGTATCTGACGATGACGTCAATAATCTCTGTTGATAAATCAGGATGCTCTCTCCGAAAGGCGTCAATTCTCTCCTTGGACGGTGCGCCATCGGCAAGCGAACGTACGCGTGACGGCGTAAGGGCAAGAAAGGCCTGCGGCCCCACCTTGCGCCAAATCCAAAACGCAGTCTCGTAACCAAAGAACAGTCGACCTTCGCCCAAGAGAGCCCCCTCTTTTCGAGTTTCGGCAAATTATTGACTTGAATCTGACAAAATGCAACAGTTTTAATGCCCAAAGCGAGCTGGCAACTGCATTTATATGACATTAATCAAGGCGACCTGGGTCCTTCCGAAGACATGGCGAGTAAGCGCCAGCCGCAGAACGCTCATATCGCTCGAATGGCATTAAATCTGTTACATTTTGTCATTTTGTGCCTCAATAATTGCCGAACTTAGCGCATTCGGCGCATCGAGCGCGTCTCCGGCTGCGGCAACGCCTCGACGACTCTGGCTTACAATGAATCGAACGCGCGAGTATTTCACAGATCCTGACGAGATGAGGCACAGCCATGACGCACGAAGCTAACCAGCTTGAAATCGAGTCGCTCGAAGGCGCTTTCGCCATCTGCAAAGTCGAGAACTACACGCTCGCCAACCTCGAGGCGCCGTTCTGCTTCGCGTGCAAGACCGACCAGGAGCGCTCGCTCGTCTGCCTGGAAAGCGACGTCCCGGGCAACGCGACGCACATCGACGGCGGGTGGCGCGCGTTCCGCGTGAAGGGCCAACTCGACTTCGCGCTCACCGGCATCCTGGCGGGCATCGCACGCGTCATGGCCGATGCATCCATCGGTATCTTCGCCGTATCGACCTACGACACCGACTACATCCTCGTGAAAGCTGGTCAGTTCGAACGCGCCGCCAACGCCCTGGAGCGCGCGGGCTACAAGATGATCTAATCGCGCATAGCCCAAATGCGCGATTATGCTCCATTATGATGTTAGGCACTGCTTACATTTGTGCTATGATGCGAGTTAGTTATTACTGACTTCTTTCGAACGGAACACTCGATGGAAAAGCTATCCCAGTCGCTCGAGGACTACCTGGAGGCCATCGTCATGCTCGGCGGCACGACCGAGCGCTCGGTTCGCCCCTC
>SUUE01000013.1:6369-28061 GCA_015062685.1 Coriobacteriaceae bacterium | reverse complement strand
CTATCCCAGTCGCTCGAGGACTACCTGGAGGCCATCGTCATGCTCGGCGGCACGACCGAGCGCTCGGTTCGCCCCTCTGACATCGCGCGCAAGCTGGAAGTGTCGAAGACCTCGGTTGGGAAAGCGCTCTCCTCGCTGAGGGAGCGGGGCTTCGTCACCCAGCCCTACTACGGCGAGGCGACGCTCACCGCGAAAGGCCTCGAATACGGGGAGTCTATCCTCAAGCGCCATCGGTATCTAACGGCGTTCCTCGTCAAGACCATCGGCATACCCGAGGAAACCGCCGAAGAGGAGGCGTGCATGATGGAGCACGCCATCAGCGACGAGTCATTCGAGAGATGGGCGCGCTATATAGAGCGCCTTGACGTACTCGAGGGCTGAAAACCTACTTATGCTTATAACCGGTGTACATCGCCATTGCCATGCAAACGACGGTAGCGATTGCCCAGAATTTATGCCTTTTCATAACCAACTCCCAACCTTTACGCCTGCGGTGCCCGGCGCAATTCTAGCATGCGAGGCCGTAACCCTAGGGTTACAAATATGCGTCCTGAGCTGGGATTTGTTACCCGATGGTCACGCTTGAAATAACCCTAGACTAATCCTGGGTTGAGATAGTAAGTTCGTTAGATAATCCACCCCCGAAAGAAAGGAAAACAATGCAAACCAAGACCAAGAACTGCCTCTTCACCGGACTCGGGTTCCTCATCGGGACGATCGGCCTGAAGGCCGCCACGTCCCAGACCGCCAAGAAGGGCTACGTCCACGCCATGGCCCAGGGCATGAAGGCCAAGGCCGAGTACAACAACATCGTGGAGCAGGCCAAGGCCGAGTTCGACGACATGAAGGCCGAAGCCGAGTTCATCGCCGTGTCCGACAAGGACGTGGAGAAGGCTGAAAAGGCCGCGAAGTAACCTATGAAATACACCATCGAGAAGGAAATCCCCGGGCGCATCCGCGTTAAGCTCATCGGCCCCGTGCCCCAGGAAGACCTGGGCGCGCTCGAAGCCGTGCTCGACGAATGCCCCGACATCAGCTCAGCACGCGTCTACCCGCGCATCGGCTCGATCGCCGTCACGTTCGAGCCGGCCGAAGACGTGCGGCTGCGCGTGCTGAAATACCTGTGTGACATCGAGCGCGACGCCATCGAACAGGCCCGCGAGGGCCATTCGCTGTCCACGACCGCCCAAACGCACAACCTTCTCCTCGATATCGCCTGGATCACGGGCACCTACCTCGCGCGGCGATTCATCCTGCCCATGCCGCTCTCGTTCGCATGGAACATCATCTCGTTCGTGCCGTTTGCGCGCGCCGCGATACGCTCCCTCGCAAAGGGGCGCCTCGACGTGCCCGTGCTCGACGCGGCGGCAATCGCGACGTCGTTCATCCAATGCGACCCGAAGACCGCTGGCGAGACCATGTTCCTGCTGCAGCTCGGCGAGACCATGGAGGACTACACCGAGGCGCGCTCGGAAAGCGCGCTCATCGACGCCCTCCTCAACGTGGCGGAAACCGCCAACAAGGTGGAAGGCGGGGCGGAGATCCAAGTCGACGCCGCAAGCCTGAAGCGGGGCGACCTCATCGCCGTGCGCATGGGCATGCCCATCGTGGTCGACGGCGTCATCGAGTCGGGCATCGCCATGGTCAACCAATCGTCGCTCACCGGCGAGCCGCTCGCCATCGAGCGAACGGTCGGCGACGACGTGTTCGCCGGCACCACGGTGGAAGACGGCGAGATCTTCGTGCGCTGCAAGTCCGACGCCGGCGAGTCGCGCCTGCGCTCGATTGTGTCGCTCGTCAAGAACGCCGACCTCTACCAGTCGGAACGCCAGAAGCACCGCGAGTGGCTGGCGAACCGCATCGTGCCGTGGAACTTCCTGCTCGCAGGCATCGTGGCGCTGACCACGCGCTCGCTCACGCGCACGGCCGCCGCGCTCATGGTGGACTACTCCTGCGGCCTGCGGCTCACCGCGTCGATCGCCGTCCTGACGGCCATGAGCCAATCGGCCCGAAACGGCTTCACCGTGAAGGGCTCCAAGTACTTCGACGCCGTCTGCGACGCCGACACCATCGTCTTCGACAAGACGGGCACGCTCACCGAGGCCACGCCCCACGTGGCGAAGATCATGGGAACGCGCGGGTGGCCGCAGCGCGAGGTGCTGCGCTTCGCCGCATGCCTGGAGGAGCACTTCCCCCACCCCGTCGCGCGCGCCGTCGTGAACGAGGCGACCGCGCGGGGGCTGGAGCACCGCCACCTGCACGGCGACGTCGAGTACCTCGTGGCGCACGGCATCGCGTCCACCATCGAGGACAAGCGCGCCGTCATCGGCTCCGAGCACTTCGTGGTCGAAGACGAGCACGTCACCATCACGGCAAGCCAGCAGAAGCGCATCGCGAGCGACTTCGAGGGCCTGTCGCCCCTCTACCTTGCCGTCGACGGCAAGCTCGTGGGAGTCATAGGCATCGAGGACCCCATAAAGCCCAACGTGAAGGAGGCCGTCGAGGACCTCCGCAGCCTCGGGTTCGACCGGATCGTCATGCTCACGGGCGACAACGAGCACACCGCCGCGCGCATCGCGGAAGCGGCGGGCGTCACCGAGGTCCGCGCCAACCAGCTGCCCGAGGACAAGCACGCGTTCATCGAGGAGCTGCGCGCATCGGGCCGCAACGTCATCATGGTGGGCGACGGCGTGAACGACGCGCCCGCGCTCGCGCTCGCCGACGTGGGAATCGCCATGGGCCAGGGCACCGCCGTCGCGAAGGAAGTCGCCGACATCACGCTCTCGGACGGCGACCTCTCCTCCATCGCCGCGCTCGTGAGGCTCTCCCGAGCGCTCTCGAAGCGCCTAGACCGCAGCTTCAAGCAGGTTATCGGGCTGAACACCGCGTTCATGGCGGCAGGCATCACGGGCATCATCACGCCCCAGACCTCGAGTCTGCTGCACAACGCCACGACCATCGCGCTCAGCCTCGACGCCGGCCGCTCCTACAAGTAGGCCAAGCAGGCCGCCGCCGTAGGGCGGCGGCCCCCATTACTCCTGCACCTTCATGGCCAACGCCAGGGGAACCTTGCGTATGCGGCGCATATGCAGCACCGCGACGACGGCATAGGTGGCAGCTCCGATGAGCACCTCGAGCACATAGGTCTGAGGGGCTATCCATATCTCCAGGTTGCCCGAATACTGCGACATCATGACCTGCACGAGCACGTCGATGACCCCGACGATGATGGGCAGGCACAGCACGAGCGACACGAGCACCGTGACCGTGATGGAGCGCACGTAGAGCCGCGAAATCTCACGGTCGCGGTAGCCGAACACCTTCATGTACGAGATGGAACGGGCCGACCGGTCGATGACCGTCTTCGTGAGCAGGTAGATGAGGATGAGGAACAGCGGGATCACCGCATAGAGCAGCGACTGCGCCATCGCGCCCATGGAGTCCTGCATCTGGGCGGCGACGGACAGCATCTGCTCGGGCGTGATCTCGGTTGCCACGTAGCGGCTGTTGATCGCGAGCGGCTCGTCCGATGCGTAGCCGCTGAAATAATCGGCCTCGTTGCCGAACAGCCGGTTGAAGTCGTCCAGCGGCAGGTACACGCTCATGGTCGTGGCGTTGCCCACGACCTCGTCGAAGGCAATGGCGTACTCGTCGCCCGTGTACTTGTCGGTGAACACGCGATCCTCGCCCAGCTTGATGTCGCACTTCTGCTGCGCGCCCGCACCGACGCATGCCCTGCCCTCCTCAACGTCCACGTCGCTCCAGTAGCGAGAGCCCGGCTGGATGCCGTAGACGGTTATCTCCTCCTGGCCACCGCCGAAGCGCCGCGGCGTCTCCAGCGTCGCCATGGCGAACTTCTCGGACTGGTCGATGGCCTGCCGTGAGTTCTCCAACGTGTTCGCGACGTTCGCATCCGAATCCACCCGTGCCGCTTCGAGGTACAGCGCGAGCAGGTGCTGGGGCTCGATGGCCGTGGGGTCCTCGGCGAGCATGAGCTCCTCGGCGGCAGCCATGGCCTCGCGCTCGTCTGCAGTCACGTCGATCTCCACCGGAGCCTTCAGCACGTACAGGTGCTCGGCGGGCACGCCCTTGGCCGACTCCTCGGCGAAATGATTCATGAGCGGCATCATGGCCAACCCGAACAGGAGCAGCAGGCTGCCGAACATGATCCCGAAGAACAGCGTCGCGAAGTGCGACAGGTTGCGGATGAACACGCGCAGGCGGAAGCGCACGGCGAACCTCAAGCGCTCGGGCAGCACCATGCCGCTCCGCTTCGAGCGATGCGTTATCTCGCGACGGAGGAACTGCAGCGGCGTGGCCCCGAGCTTGCGCAGGAGCCCCGCGAACGTAATGGCCACGAGCAGCACGAGGGGCACGATCGTCGTGGTCACGAGCACCTCGAGGTTGAACGTCGTGTGATATGGCGGGAAGCTGTACGAATTGTAGTAGAGGCCCTGCATGGGCAGCACCAGCAACGTGTACCCCACGACGTTGCCCACGATCGCGCCCGCCACGCCCACGACGGTCGGAAGCGCCATGTAGTGCGCCACGAGCTCGCGCTTGCGCCACCCGCTGGCGAGCAGCGTCCCGATGACGGCGCTCTCCGCCTCGATCGTGGCGTCGGTGAGCACAACGAACACGAACGCCATGATGACGATGAGCATGCCGAGCAGCACTTTCCACATCATCTGATCGCCCGCGATGTCGTCCTGGGCATACGTCATGGACTGGTTGCCCGCGTAGTCGACGAAGTCGGTTACCACCTCGCCCTGATCGCCCAAGGTCTCGATCATGTCCTTCTCGAGCGCCGTCCGGTCGGGCAGCGACATCGAGCGGTCGTCCAGGTAGAACGCGTAGCTGTATATGACCGACCCCTGGTCGACCGCGTCGTAGGCCCCTTGCGTCACCTGCGCCGTCGTGAAGCTGAGCGCGTTGAAGACGAAGCTCGAGTTGTTCTGGAACAGGCAAGTGTAATCCGACAGCGTCATGATGCCCGTCACGGTCATCTGCTTGCCCGCGAGGCTCACGGTGTCGCCGACCGCGAGCTCGTTGTTCTGGCAGAACACGCGATCGAGCGCGATCTCGTCATCGGCCTCGGGGGCGCGTCCCTGCGCGTACACGGCCTGGTTGCGCTCGCCCCGGTTCGGGAACACGCGCGCCTGCGTGCCGTCCTGCGCGCCCTCGAACGACAGGGGCGCGTCGATGTAGAACTGCTCGACGACGGTGCAGCCCAGCCCCTCGACTGCGTCGATGGCCTTGCCGTCGGCCTCGAACGTCGTCGCGAAATGACCGTCTTCGGTGTTGTAGGCGTCGCGCATGCCGTTGCCGATGAGCTCGATCGAGCTGGCGGCCACGAGGAAACCCGACGTGAAGGCGATGGCGAGCGAGAGCAGCAGGAACATGCCCAGGTACTTGCCGAGGTTGTTCTTGAGCTCTCTCGGGAAGCGCTTTGTTAAGGGGGAAGCCATGCCTACCAGGTCAGCTCCCTCGCGGGGAGGACGGAGGGGTTCAGCTCGTTGGCGACCAGCTGGCCGTCGCGCAGGCGCAGGATGCGGTGGGCCATGTGCTTGATGGCGTCGTTGTGCGTGACGATGACGATCGTGCAGCCGTAGTCGCGGTTGACCTGCTCCATCAGCTCGAGGATTTCCTTCGACGTGTGGTAATCGAGCGCGCCGGTGGGCTCGTCGCAGAGCAGCAGCCCGGGGTTCTTCACGAGCGCGCGCCCGATGGCGCACCGCTGCTGCTGCCCGCCCGATATCTCATGCGGGAACTTGCGGCGATGCTCCCAGAGGCCCAGCGATTTCAAGAGGCCGTCCATGGGCAGCGGATCATCGGATAGGCACTGGCACACTTCGATGTTCTCGGTGACGGTCAAGTCGGGCACGAGGTTGTAGAACTGGAACACGAAGCCGAGCTCGCGCCTTCGATACTCGACGAGCTCGCTCGCGGCGAGGTCGGTGATGACCATGTCGCCCACGCGGATGCGCCCCGCGTCGGCCGGCTCGAGGCCGCCCACGATGTTGAGGAACGTTGATTTGCCCGACCCCGACGGGCCCAGGAGCACGCAGACCTCGCCCTTTTCGAGGGACACGTCGATGCCCTTCAGAACCTCGACCCGCGCTTCGTCCACGCCATAGCTTTTGCAGAGCCCGCTTACCTCGAGGTAGGCACCGCCATTTGACAATCCAACCGCCGCCTTGCATTTGTTAACTGTGTCTTACTATTGAGATGGTAAGACAACCGCAAGGAAATGGCAATTGCCGCTTGGCCGAGCGGGTTTCCCTACCCGATATCGCGCTCGTCCATGTTCACCATGAGCACGTAGAACACCCTGCCCACCTCGTCGACGTCCACGAGGTGGCCGTTGCCGGCCACGTGGTACACGTTGCCCTTCTTGGTGATGATGCGGAAGTCGGCGTAGTACTTGCCGCCAACGTCGTCGAATCCCAGCTGGCTCGCGAGCGTCTGGTTAATGCGTTCCGCATCGTCGGGGTGCACGATGCCCCTGAACGTTCCCCCCCGTATACTCCATGAACTCGGCAAGGTCATCGCATTCGAACAGCTCGATCAGCTCGTTGTTGACGAACAGTATCTCGCCGTCGCCAACCGCGCGGTGCACCATGATGGCGCCGGGGACGTTCTCCGCAATGTCGCGCGGGGTGAACCCGAGCTGCGAACGGTACTGCGACTCGACATCGCGGGAATAGCGCATGGACGAAGCCTTATTGGCGAGCTTCACGGCGTACAGCGCGGCGTCCGCCTTGGTGTACGCGTCGTTTAGATGGTAGGCCTGATCGGGCCAGCCGACGTACCCGACTGAGATCGAGTAACCGTAGTTCTTGCCTCGATACGTGCAGCTCAAATCGAGCGCTACAAGCCTCTCGAACACCCTATCGGCGTCCTTCGCATCGGCTCCGAACAGCATGACGACGAACTCGTCACCGCCATTGCGCCCGACGACGGCGTCATCCGGCGTGTTTCGCGTGATCGATCCCGCCAGCGATTTCAGCACCTCGTCGCCCACATCATGGCCGTGCAGGTCGTTTATGGTCTTGAAGTTGTCGATGTCCATGAGCGCCAGGACGTACGGCTCGCCCGGGGCGATCGCCATGCGATCGAGGATGGCGCGGTCGAACCCGCGGCGGTTCAGCAAGCCCGTCAGCGAATCGAGCGAACCCGTGCGCTCGAGCTCCGCAACGAGCCGCTGGTTGATAATCCTCGAGCCGATGAACGAGGCAACGGTCTCGAGAATCCTCGTCACGTCGACGTCCTCTTCGAGGACGTAGTCCTCGGCCACGAGGTTGCCGATGACCTCGTGGCCGTCGTGCAGGGGGACTGCCAGCAATCGCTTGATCCCCTCTTTCTTGAGCCTTTGATACAGGCCCGGGTCCGACTCCGCTATCTCGGAGATGTCGGGGATGTCGATGACGGTGCCGCCATGCGAGAGCCTGTCCCATGCCGCAATGTTGCCGGCGTCGATGTTCTGCGGCTTGTCGACCTGAGAGCTCGCTCCCTCGGCGCGCCATTCGAACGTCACCCGGTCGGTGCCCTGGCCCCGCTCGAAGATGAACAGCCGTTTCGGGTGGATTGCATGGCTCATCATCTTGAGGGCGGCGTTCATGGACGCGTTGTAGTCCTTCTCCCTGTCGAACGCGTTTGCCACGTTCACGATGAAATCGGACGTGTTGCGCCCGATCACGATCTCCTCGCGCTCGCGGCGCTCGGCATCGGCGATCGTGAACGCGAGCACGCAGCAGCCGTCGATGGACGAGGGAGCCACGTTGAAGCTGAGCCAGTGCCCCACCACGGAGCTGAATACTACGTCGTGCACGTCCTCCCTGAGCACGGCCGCACGATAGAAATAGAGGGGCCACTCGTCGACCTCCCGGCCCGAGAGCGACAAGAACGGCTCGCCCGGGAGCGACATCTCCGAATAGCCCAACAGATCGCAGTATTTCGGGTTACCGTACACGTACTGGGCGTCGACGACCGACTCGCCCGCATCATCGAGCTCCACGCGCAGCACGGCATAGGCCACGGGAACGTCGCCATAGGCCCCGAGGGCCACGCCCAACGTGTTCGGCACGGAGGCGATAGCGAACGCGTCCGCTCCAGGCACCGAAGCCACGCGCCGCGTGTAAAACTGGAACCCCGTGCCGTACTCCATCTGGCCGGAAATCCGCTCCCACGCATCGGACCCCACGCTCCGGCCCGCTGCGCTCGCATATTCGCCGTCGAACCCGCGCTCGACCGGGTTCGCCTCCAAGTTCGACCGTTCGATGGACACGATGCCAGCCTTGTCCAGGAACGCTCGGAAAGGCGCGTTCGCGCGCAAGATGCGCCACGTTTCGCCACGCCTTTCCACCACCCCCGCGGGGAAGTCGTTCAAGTGCGTGCCATCTGCCGATTGCCCTTCCATGTGCGAGAAGGGGTCCATGAGATCCACGGCCCCCACCGCGTTCCAGTAGTCGAACTCGCCCATGGGCTCGCGCGTTATGCTGCGGCTATGGGTGTAGCTATCCAAAATCACCTCGAGCGGGAGAGGCTTCGTGTAGAAGAACCCCTGCGCCATGTCGCAGCCGATGCTTTCGAGGAACAGCGCCTGCCCCTCGCTCTCGACGCCCTCCGCCAGGGTTCCTATGCCCAGCTTCCTAGCCGCCTGGACCACGCCCGCCACGATCTCGCGCGCCTTCTCGTTTCCTGTGCCCCCGATGAACTCCATGTCGAGCTTGATGAGGTCGAATTCGTAGTTGCGAAGCGAGTTGAGCGAGGAGTAGCCGCTGCCGAAATCATCCATCCACACCTCGAACCCGGCCTCTCGCAGCGCCCCCACCTGCTCCTTGAACAGCCTGGGGTTCGCCGAGGCCGTAGACTCGGTGAACTCCACGCGCAAGTAGCAGTGCGGCAGGTCGATGGCATCTGCCCTCCGGGCAAGCTCGTCGGCAATGCTTATCTGTCCCAGGTCGCTCAGCGACACGTTCACGGAGACGGGAACGGAAACCAGGCCGGCGCTCCGCTTGAGCGCCATGTCCTCGACAACGCAATCGAACATGTGCATGTCGAGTTTCTGGAGCAGCCCCGCGTCCTCGAGCACGGGCACGAACATGTCAGGCGATAGCGCACCGTACTCCGGATCTATCCAACGGGCGAGTGCCTCCTCTCCGCACACATCGCCCGTAGACATGCGGACAACGGCTTGGTAATGCGGCCGGACCCAGCGCTCCGCGATGGCGCGCTCCAGGCTGTCGAGCACGTGGATGCGCAAGCGCTCCTGCGCCCCCATCTCGTCGCTGAACCATATGAGGTGCGAGCGCCACGTCTTCTTGTCGAGATCGCAAGCTATCTTCGCCCGATCGAAGCCCACGTTCACGATGTCGCTCTTGGGCTCGCAGATGCAGGCGCCCGCCCTCACGGGCAGGTTCTTGCCATCGTTGGCTATCCTGAAGTCGTCGAAGAGCTCCGACATCTTGCGCTCGAAGCCCCACGCGGATGCGAACGCATAGAAATGGTCCTCGCCGAATCGCGAGCACGCCTCGCTGCCGAAATGCTTACGCAACACGTCGGCGAAGACGCAGAGAAGCCGATCGCCCTCCGCGCGCCCGTGCTGTGTGTTGAAGGCCTTCATGCCCATGAGGTCGAGCGCAACGACGACGGGCTGCTCCCCGCGGGCCCACATGGCCTTGGCGCCCAGCTCGGCGAGCTCGTAGAAGCGCACCATGCCCGGCAGGCCCGTGAGCCAGTCGACGGCCGCGCGCTGTTCGGCTTCCACGAGGAACACGTAGAAGACCGGCCTGCCGTCCTCGTTCTCCACGAGACGCCCGAAGTCCTCTACGGCAACGAGCTTCCCGGTCTTCGTCTTGATGCGGTAGTTGATGTGGTCGTAATTATCGTGCTTCTCCACCTGGCCCCAACTGCTGTCCGTGGCGGCATCGACATCTTCACCGTACACGAAGCCGCGGAAGCTCCCTCCCACGAGCTCAAGCAGGTCATCGACGGAATCGCACTCGAACAAATCGATTACGTACTGGTTGACGTACAGGATTTCCTCGCCGCCGTCGGCGTAATACACCACCACGCCACCCGGCGCACAATCGCCGTCGAAAGACATCGTCTCGTTATAGAGCGAGTATTCAGAGCTTCCCATTCCTCAGCCTCCAAGCAGCTAGCCACCGAGCATGAGGGCACACTATTACAGCTATTCTAGCATGCGCGATGATTCGTAAGAAGAATGTTCCGCGCGTGTTAACCAATCCTAACCGACTTGACTTTGTCGAATTGGATGACTATATTACACCTGAACAGATACCCCCTGGGTGTATAGAGGATCATTCATGAATAACAACAATTGCACGTGCCGGCACAAGGACCGGCCTCGCGACGACGAGTTCAAGGCAAGCCTGCAGAAGCGACTGAACCGCGCAATCGGCCAGCTCGGCGGCGTGAAGGCCATGCTCGACGACAACCGCTACTGCGGCGACGTGCTGCTGCAGCTCGCAGCTGCCGAGAAAGCCGTCCACCGCGTGAGCGAGCTCGTGCTCGAAAACCACCTTCACACCTGCGTGGTGGACAAGGTGCGCCAGGGCGACGACGCCGTTGTCGATGAGGCCATGGACCTGATCAGGAAGTTCGGGAGCCGATAAATGGAAACGCAACGATTTGATGTGAGCGGCATGACGTGTGCCGCATGCTCGGCGCGCGTCGAGAGCGCCACCGCGGGCGTCCCCGGCGTGGAGAAGGCAGTCGTCAACTTGCTGAAGAACAGCATGGACGTGACGTACGACGGCTCCCCCGAAACGCTCGAAGCAATTTGCGTGGCGGTGGACAAGGCCGGCTACGGCGCCACCCCGCATGCCGGCAACGCGGGCGGCAATGCGCCCGCGCAGGCAGCCCGCCCGGTGAACACGGCGGCGCAGGAGGCCAAGGCGGTGCGGATGCGCCTGATCGTGAGCTTCATCTTCGCCATCCCCCTGTTCTACCTCGACATGGGCGGCATGCTCGGCTGGCCGCTTCCGGCCTGCTTCCTCGGCCCCGAGAGCTCAGCGACAGTCGGCCTCACGCAGCTGCTGCTCGTGGCGCCCATCGTCTTCGTTAACTTCAAGTTCTTCCGCAACGGCTTCAAGGGCCTCGCGCACCGCTCCCCCAACATGGACACGCTCGTGGCGCTGGGAGCCACCGCATCGCTCGTCTACAGCATCGCCCAGCTGTACATAATGGCCGCCGCCCTCGGGGCGGGCGACCTGCACGGCGCCCACATGGCGAGCATGGACCTCTATTTCGAGGGCGCGGGCATGATCCTCACGCTCATCACGCTGGGCAAGTACTTCGAGGCGCGCTCGAAGGGGCGCACGACCGATGCGATAACCGCGCTCATGGACCTCGCGCCCAAGACGGCCACCATCGTCCTCGACGACGGAGGCGAGCAGGAAGTGCCCGTCGAGCAAGTGCAGCCGGGCGACCTGCTCGCGGTGCGCGCAGGCCAGAGCGTGCCGGTGGACGGCGTGGTGGTGGAAGGTTTCGGCACCGTCGACGAGTCGGCCCTCACGGGCGAGAGCGTGCCGGTGGACAAGACGCAGGGCAGCGAGGTCACGGGCGCCACGGTAAACAAGGCCGGCTATTTCAAGATGCGCGCCACGCGCGTGGGCGACGACACGGCGCTGGCCAACATCATCCGCCTCGTGGACGACGCCACGAGCACGAAAGCGCCCATCCAGCGCCTCGCCGACCGCATCAGCGCCGTGTTCGTGCCTGCAGTCATCGCCATCGCGGTCGTCGTCTTCGCGGCTTGGCTCGTCTTCTCGGGCATGGACGTGTCGAAGGCGGTCGTCCACGGCATCGCCGTGCTGGTCATCAGCTGCCCCTGCGCGCTCGGCCTGGCAACCCCCACGGCCATCATGGTCGGCACGGGAAGGGGCGCGAAGCAGGGCATCCTGATCAAGAGCGCCGAGGCCCTGGAGAACGCGCACGACATCGCCACGGTCGTGCTCGACAAGACGGGCACCATCACGAAGGGCGAGCCCGAGGTGACCGACGTCGTCGCCGCCGAGGGCATCGAGACGGGCGACCTGCTCATGCTCGCGTTCGGCCTCGAGAAGAAGAGCGAGCACCCGCTCGCCCGCGCCATCTGCGCGTATGCGAGCGAGAAAGGGAGCGACCAGCTGCCCGTGAAGGACTTCCGCCAGGTGGCGGGCCGCGGTCTGGCGGGCACCACCGAGGGCGCCGAGGCGCTCGGCGGCAATGTCGCGATGATGCGGGATGCGGGCATCGAGCTCGGCAGCCTCGAACAGCGCGCGGAGAGCCTCGCGCTCGAGGGCAAGACCCCGCTCTTCTTCGCATGGGGCGGGCAGCTGCTCGGCCTGATCGCCATCGCCGACCAGGTGAAGCCCACGAGCGCCGGCGCAATCTCCGAACTGCGCGCGATGGGCGTGCGCACCGTCATGCTCACCGGCGACAACGAGCGCACCGCCTCGGCCATCCAGCAGCAGGTGGGCACCGACGCGGTGGTGGCCGGCGTCCTCCCCGACGGCAAGGACGCGCAGGTGCGCGAGCTCGCGGAAACCGGCAAGGTCGCCATGGTGGGCGACGGCATCAACGACGCGCCGGCGCTGGCGCGAGCCGACGTGGGGGTGGCCATCGGCGCGGGGACCGACGTGGCCATCGAGAGCGCCGACATGGTGCTCGTGCGCAACGACCTGATGGACGTTGCCGCCGGCATCCAGCTCTCGCGCGCCACCATGCGCAACATCAAGCAAAACCTCTTCTGGGCGCTGTTCTACAACGTGATCTGCATCCCCGTGGCAGCGGGGGCGCTCTCCCCGCTCGGCATCACGCTCACGCCCGACATCGCAGCCGCGGCCATGAGCTTGAGCAGCATCTTCGTGGTGACGAACGCCCTGCGCCTCCGCGCATGGAAACCGAAGTGGACCGCCTCGCAGCAAGCAACATCGTAACGGCGCCCTCCGGCTACGCCGGACACGCGGGTCGCCTGCGGGGCTCTCCGGCGACGTCGGATGCGCGGATCGCCTGCGGGGCCCTCCGGCGACGTTGGATGCGCGGGTCGCCTGTAGGGGCGCGCTCCGCGCGTCCGCGCCCGAAGGGCGCACCAACAACGGCAATTGGGCGAGGTAACGGCCCCGTCCCGAAACGAAAGGAAGAAAGATGAGCCTGTTCAGCAAGAAGGAAACCGTCACCCTCAACGTCGAGGGCATGCACTGCCCGAAGTGCGTCGCCCGCGTGAAAGACGCGCTCGAAGGCGTCGATGGCGTCACGAACGCCCAGGTGAGCCTCGAGCAAAACAACGCGGTCGTGGAAGGCCATGGCTTCGACACCACCGCGCTGACCGCGGCCGTGGACGCCATCGACTTCAAGGCCACCCTGGCCTAGCGGCATTGCGCCGTAAAGCAACGGAGCGGGGCAACCCCGCTCCGTCATCGTTCAACTGTCCACGTTGCGGACAAAGCCCGCTCAATCGCGCGAAAACTAGCCCTTCAGCCAGGCCTTCGCCTGCTTCTCGGTCAGGGGCAGGATGTCCTCGCCCGCGTTATAGGGGCTGTCCGCCCCGCCGAGGCCCCAGAGGAAATAGAGGCCGCCCTTGGTCTTGTAGAGCGTTTCCTCGTAACCGGCAGGGTCGCCGTAGTAGCTATGGGTGCGATTGCCCAGCGCCTCCGCCTTGCTCGTGTCGAAAATGCGTCTCTTGCCTTCGAACGTCATCGTCTTTCTCATGTTACCTCCTCAAGATAGACTTGGTGCGACATCCGCAAGACCATGGTAACGCATCCCGCGCGCTGCAACGGAAAAGCGCACCTACCTGGCCTTTTCCAGCGCCTGCTTGATGCGGCTGAAGTGCAGGAAAACACCCTGCTCGGCCAGCTGCTCCACCTCGTCGAAGGAAACGAGGTTGCAGTCAATGGCCTCCTCGGCCTGCAGAACCACGTCGTCTTTCGTGAAATCCAGCCGGAAGCGGTAGATGTCGACGATGTAGTTGTCTCCGTCGGGGTCGTCGTTCACATACGAATGGACAATCTCGAGCGGATAGCCGGAAACGTCGAGCCCGACTTCCTCGGAAAGCTCGCGCACGATGGCCTCCTCGGACGCCTCGCCCGCGGAAACCCCGCCACCTGGAACCTCCCACCATCCGGCTCCCCAGCTCTTGTCCATGGAGCGCTGCGTGATGAGCATGCGCCCCTGCATGTCCTGAATTATCGCGAGCACGTAGAGCATGTACTGCCCCTCGCCCAGCCGGGCCCCCTTGCGCGGCACCGTCAGCCCCGTGAAATTGCGCTCGCGGTCGTAGATATCAATAAGCTCTTCCACCAAAACCCCTTTCGCGTCCCGCACACTATAGCATCCCAGCAACGAAAGAGCAGCCCCAGCCGGTCAGCGCGCAGGCTCCACCCGCCGCATGACCCGCAGGGGCGCTCCCCGAGCGCCCGCGGTGCCCGGCGCATCACCCGTAGGGGCGCGCTCCGCGCGTCCGCTTCGTCGCCGGGACGTGCGCTGGACGAGATAACGGTTCGGAATGAATCGGAATCCAGGCTGGTAATTGGTGGTATGGTTGTTTTGGTTCCTTACCCTCGACGGAAGGTGGTTGCTATGAAGAAGAGTGGCCTCGGTGTCGTGCTTGCTTGCTTCGCGTTTGCGTTGGTTGTGGGGCTTGTCGGATGCGGCGGGAGTGGAACGAGCGCGTCTTCGCCGAGCTCGTCGGGGGATGCGTCGAACTCCTCGGCCAGCTCGTCTTCGGAGGGTTCGGGGGAGGCTGAGTATAACCGGGCAGTCGACTTGTTCAACGAGGGGAAGTACTACAGCGCGAAAGCCGCCTTCGAGAAGAGCGGATACGGGGACTGGGAGAAGCGCGCCGCAGCTTGCGTTCAGCCTTTGCCCGAGAGCGGCGAGCTCTATCATGATGCGAACATGACGAGCGACAAGATGAAGCTCATCTTCACCGTGAACGACGAGAGCGCCGATAAGGGCATGTACATTTCGGTGTTCACGAAGGACAACAAACTCGTCGAGACCGTCTTCGTTAAGGGCTCCGGTTCGGTCGAGACCTGGTTGCCCGGCGGCGAGTACTACATCAAAGATTCCGCAGGAACCGAGTGGTACGGTGAAGACGAGCAGTTCGGGCCCGATGGACATTATGAGACCATGGTGTTTAACGAGGTCGAAAACGACCGTTATCTCACAGTGCTCGAAGAGGGCATCCAGTATGCCATCACCATCAACGGCACTACGGGCGTAGGGCAAGGGGTCGATTCCGAAGCCGGCGGCTGGGAGGACCGCGCTTAAAAGAGCAGGTCTACCTGTCTGTGGTCGCCCGTAGGCGCCCTGTCCGCCTATCTGTGATTGCCCGTAGGGGCGCTCCCCGAGCGCCCGCTTCGGCCGGTTGGCGCGCGGGCGGAGCGAGGTCAAGCCAAAGGAGCTGAGAGATCCACTTTTCCGCCCGTACTTGGCGGAAAAGTTAGCTCGAAGCGACGACGCGGCGAGCGTAGCCCGCGCGCCAACCGGCCGAAGCGGGCGCAGCCCGCACGCGTCCCTACGGGCGATCGCAACCGGCCAGGAACCCAATCGTGATATGATGCCGCTATCAGCAACTCCCCCAGGTGAGGCGGCAAGATGGACCCCAACTACAAGGAAATCGTCACGAACGACGCGTCCGATTTCGTGCTGCTCGCGGATTACGTTCCGAGCATCATCCAGGAGATCCGCTACTACTCCACGTACAACTTCATCGGCGACCGCATCGAGGGCTACGAGGATCCCTGCGCCATCGTAACGAAGGAGGCGGCCCGCGCGCTCCAGTCCGTGAGCGGCGAGCTCGCGTCGCAGGGCTACCGCATCAAGGTGTTCGACGCCTACCGCCCCGCGACGGCGGTGAAGCGCTTCGTGCAATGGAGCGTCGACGACCTGGACCTGCGCATGAAGCCGTTCTTCTACCCGGACCTGGACAAGGCCGAGCTCTTCAAGCGGGGCTACATCGCCAGCAGGTCGAGCCACAGCAGGGGCAGCACCGTCGACATCACGCTGCTCGACATGACGACGGGCAAGGAGGTGGACATGGGCGGGCCCTTCGACCTGTTCAGCGAGAGGTCGCACCCCGACTACCGCGGCGTCACCCCCGAGCAGTACGAGAACAGGCAGTACCTGCGCGAGGCCATGCTCAGGAACGGCTTCGAGCCCATCTTCTGCGAATGGTGGCACTTCACGCTCGCGAACGAGCCCTACCCCGATACGTACTTCGAGTTCCCGGTTTCCGCACAGTATTTGCGTCAGCTATAGGCCAAAGAGCGCCACGAACCGAAACGCGGGCAAAATCGCCTGCGTTGCCAGTATGATGCGCGTAGAGAAACGCCATGGATTGGAGGGCCCATGCTTACTGCCAAGGAGAACCTGCGCCAGACCATCATCGACGGCGGCAAGCCCGACCGCTTCGTCAACAACTACGAGGGCATCCACCTGATGATGCACCCGCCGATCATCCACTCCGGGGGCCTGCTCAACAAGGGCGAGATGGGCAAGGTGAACGCATGGGGCGTCACGTTCGACTTCCCCGAGTACGTGCCCGGCGCCTTCCCCGTGCACACCCCCGAGAAGATCGTCGTCAAGGACATCGAGGAGTGGGAGAAGTACGTGAAGGCCCCGCCGCTCGACTTCGCGGACGCGGAATGGGAGGTCTTCCAGCAGCAGTACGAGGAGCTGCAGGCGGGCGGCAAGGCCTACGCCGCGCCCTTCTTCGCACCCGGCATCTTCGAGATGACGCACCACCTGTGCTCGATCGACGAGGCGCTCATCAACTACTTCGAGGAACCCGAGCGCATGGAAGACCTGGTGAAGTACATCACCGAGTACGAGCTGCGCATGGCGGAGATCGTCTGCGACAAGCTGCACCCCGAGGCCATCTTCCACCACGACGACTGGGGCACCGAGCGCAACTCGTTCATGAACCCCGATATGTTCGAGGAATTCTTCGTGGGGCCCTACAAGCAGCTCTACGGCTACTACCACGACCACGGCGTGGAGTTCGTGTTCCACCACAACGACAGCTACTCCGCCAACCTCGTGCCCTTCATGATCGAGATGGGCATCGACGTCTGGCAGGGCACCATGGAATCCAACGACGTGAAGGGCCTGCTCGAGAAGTACAAGGGCCAGATCGCCTTCATGGGCAACATCGACAACAAGGACGTGGACTTCGAGGGCTGGACATCGGAAGACGTGAAGAAGGTGGCCTACGAGCACCTGGACGGCTACGACTTCCAGAGCTACATCCCCTGCATCACGCAGGGCGGCCCGGGCTCGACCGTCTCGGGCACCTACGTCGAGCTCGTCAAGTACATCGACCAGTACAACCGCGAGAAGTTCGGCTTCACGCAGGAGCAGCTCGAGGACGCCCGCCCCGGCCTGCAGGTCCTGTTCGGGTAAAGCCGCCGACCACAGTTGCTTGTGCAAAAGGGCGCTCGGGGAGCGCCCCTACGGGCAAAATCCCACCCAGGAGATAGTAGCCTTTTGGCTGCGGGCGTGCAGGCGTAGCGAGGTCAAGCCAAGCCTAGAAGAACTCGGCGATGCGCTCGGCTGCGGCGCCCGCATCCACCGTGTAGGCGTCTGCGCCGATCTTGTCGGCGAACTCCTGCGTGACGGGAGCGCCGCCCACCATGATCTTGACGCGATCGCGCAGGCCGGCGTCCTCGATGGCCTTGATGGTGGCCTCGAGGTTGGGCATCGTGGTGGTGAGCAGCGAGGACAGGCACACGACCTTGCACTCCGGGTGCTCCTTGAGGTGCTCCACGAACCGCTCGGGCTCCACGTCGACGCCCAGGTCGACGATCTCGACGCCCTTGCCCTCGATCATCATGCGCACGAGGTTCTTGCCGATGTCGTGCATGTCAGCCTTGACCGTGCCGATGACGGCGTGCCCCAGCGGCTCGGCGCCCTCTGCGACCATCGCCGGCTTGAGCACGTCGGTGGCTGCAGACATGGCACGCGCCGCGACGAGCATCTCGGGCACGAACGCCTCGCCCTTCGAGAACCTATCGCCGATTATGCCCATGGCATCCACCATCACGCCGAGGATCTCCTCGGGGTCGATGCCCTCGTCGAGGGCCTGCTGCACGAGCGGACCGGTTTCCTTGCGCTTGCCCTTCATTATCTTCTCGTGGAGGTCATCAAGAACGGTCATGGCGATCCCCTCTCTAATCGGTGACCATTTGACTCGAATTGTAAAGCACGCACCCCGAATACGTTATCGTCAGCGGCCCGTGATTGTAGGGAACGGCCGCTAATTCGCATACTTCGGACACGACCAGCCCCGCAGCCTCCATGGACACGAGGCGCTTGTCGGGAAACCTGCACGGCGCGTCGGGGTAGGTGCAGGCGGCGCAGAGCGTGCACGTGCCCGCGGTGAGCGTCATGGTCTGAGCGCTCAGGCCTGCGTCCTCGATCGCTTCCACGAGGTCGAGGACGCGCCGTTTTTGCAGCTCCCCCGCCTCCTGCATCGTCTCGATGTCGAAGTCGTCCTCCAGCTCGGCGACGGTCTGCACCACGAGGCAGTCTTCGTATTCGTGCATCTGACGCTCGAAATCCTCGATGCTGCCGCAAGCCGGCGGGCACGCCCAACTGCGCCCGTACGTCTGGCACGTGTTGGCCGCGCACATGGCACGAACCTCAGGGCGCACCGCCAAGTCCCTGGCGCTGCACGTTCCCATGGCTTCGAAGCCCCGCTCGCTTGCGAGCTGTTCGATAATGCCCATGATCAGAACCCCATCATCTCGACGTAGAACCCGTTGAACTCGGGTGAGATTGAGAGCTCGAGGTAATCGCACTTTTCCGCGAGCTCGGCCTCGCGAGCGCGCGCCGCACCCGATACGAGCAGCGCCGAGGCACCCCCGGCCGCCGTGTTCCCCACGCTCGATGCGCAACGAAGCAGCTCCCGCGGGAACAGACCCACGGCGGCAGCCGACTCCAGGTTGAGGAAGGCTCCGAAACCGCCCGCGATCTCGAGCCCCTCTATGTCCGACACCTCGATGCCCGCCGCATCGGCCAACGTGAGAGCACCTGCGCAGACGGCGGCCTTCGCAAGCTGCAAGCTCCGCACGTCGCCCTGCGTGATGTAGAGCGAGCGATCGGGCGTGAGGTAGAACACGTTGCCGCCGTCCTCGACGCCCACGAGGCGTGCGAGCGAGTCATCGAGCTCGTCGGCCCCGAGCAGCCGCCCCGTTTCATCCACGACACCCAAGCCCAGCATGAGCGCGACGGCATCGATTACGCCCGTGCCGCATATGCCGACGGGCGCAGCGCCCGCCACTGTGCTCACCGCTACGCGGCCGTCCTCGAAGGCCACCTTCGAAACGGCGCCCGGCATGGCCGGCATGCCGAGATGGATGTTGGCGCCCTCGAACACCGGCCCCGCGGCAGTGGCGCAGCACTTGACGCGCCCGTTCGCGAAAAGGGCCATCTCGCCGTTGGTTCCCAGGTCCATGAACAGGCGCGTGCCGCCGTCGTCCATTCCGCGCACGAGCATGCCGGCCACCACGTCACCGCCCACGTAGCCTGCGATGCAGCGCGCGAACCGGCAGGGGCCCACGCCCTCGACCTCGCGCTCGTCGCCGAACAGGGACAGGGGCGTGAACGGACTGTAGCCGATGGAATCGGGCGGGAGCCCCGCGGCGATGTGCTGCATGACCGTGTTGCCAACGACGGAGGTGCGCAGGACCTGCCCCCGCTCGACGCCTGCCGCACGGCACAGGGCATCCGTCATCTCGCAGATCGCGTTTCGGATGGCCCCCGTCATGAGATCGAGCTTGCCGTCGATGCTCGCCGATATGCGGCTGATGACGTCGCCGCCGAACGCGGCCTGCGGGTTGACGCGCCCCACGGTTGCCAGCCGCTTGCCCGAGGCCAGGTCGTGCAGGTGCGCGACCAGGGTGGTGGTTCCGATGTCGACGGCCACGCCGTAGCCTGCGGCGCCCTCGTCGGGCGGGAAGGCGCCCGCGGCGCCCGATTGCACGACGTCCATGGCGCCCATGCGCTCGACGACGACCTCCATGCCGTCGCTCACGGGGGTCGCGCACGCCAGCCGGTGGCCCAGCCCCTGCGCATCGCGCACGAGCACCTGGCAGCGGCCGCACGTCCCGGCGCCACCGCACGTCGCCTGGATGTCGATGCCCTGCGCCTGCAGGACGTCGAGCACGGAGCACGGCTCGGCAACCTCAACTTCGAGGCGCGTGGCGGCGTCGACTATGGATACCTTCATGAGTTTAATCGCGGTTCAGCGGACCGAACAGGTTCTCGCGATAGGCGTCGATATACTCGAGGCAGTACTCGTCCTCGCCGAGCAGCGCGTCCGCGCCGTGCAGCACGCCGTTCAGGTCGCGGTTCGTCGGGTCCATGATGGCGCTGTCCATGCCGGCGGCCATCGCCAGCACGAGGAACGGCATGTTGATGAACTTGCGTCCGGGCAGGCCGAACGAGATGTTGGAAAGGCCGGACGTGATATGGATCGACGGATAGGCCTCCTTGATGCGCCTGCAGCACTCGTTGAAGGTGAGCAGGCTCTCGGGGTTGGCGCCGAGGGTCTCGACCAGCGGGTCGATGTAGAGCCGCTCGGGCCCGATGCCGAACTCCTTCGCCCTGGCCATGATGTGCTCGAACACCTTCATGCGGTCGTCGGCGGTCTTGGGAATGCCCGTGTCATCGGACAGCAGGGCAACGCAACCCCACTTGGTGTCGGCAATGGCCGGGAACACGACGTCTATCTTGTTCCCCTCGCCCGAAACCGAGTTGATGATGCCCACGCGGCCGTCGCAGAACTGCATGGCGTCCACGCACACCTTGGGGTCGGGGCTGTCGATGCAGATGGGCAGGTCGGACTCCTCCTTGATGATGTTGATGAGCCACTCCTGCACACCCAGCTCGCCATCGCCCACCGACGCGCAGCAGTCCAGGTAATCCGCGCCTGCGGCGGTCTGGATGCGCGCGAGCTCGCGGATGTACGCATCGTCCTTCGCTGCGATCGCAGCACCTGTATTGGGGATTGAACCGTTGATCTTCTCGCCGATGATAATCAAGATGGCCTCCTTGGTAGTGCCATTGACGCCTATCCGGTTACTAGGACAACTTTAGCGGGTTTCTCCCTCCAGAGGAATACTCCCCCGTTCCTTATTTTCCCTCAGGCCCACTCGGGAACCTCAGCCCTCGCGTGCTAGACGCGCCAGCTCCTCGTAATGGGCCGCGACCATTTTCACGCCGTCGGTCCCCCGGTGCGGCAGCGTGCAGGCGGCGCAGTTCTTCCTGCCCCGCTCGGTGTACGAGCAGTTCCCCCCGCAATCGGGCCCCAGCGCATAGAGCGGGCAGTAGCAGAACAGGCAGTTGAACTCGCTTTCGGGCACGCCCTCGTGGCAGGGGAAGTACTCGCAGGCGCGGTTCTGGAAAAACGAGCTCCCCTCGCGGGCGGGCGCATGGTCATTCAGGAACCCGAGGTCCTCGAATCTGCTCAAGTCGTCGAAGCGCAGCTGCCCGTCGACGATCGAGGCGCTCACGCTGAACCCCTGGCAGTTGCCCACCTGCCATCCGAAATAGTCGCGCTGCTCCGACGAATAGCCGCCCATGGCCGCCATGACCGTCCCTCCATGGCCCACGACCACCACGCGGCGGTCGCCGCGCAGCAGGGCGTCGCGCACGATCCGCTCGAGCGCCGCGGAAAC
>SUUE01000013.1:0-6269 GCA_015062685.1 Coriobacteriaceae bacterium | reverse complement strand
CCATGGCCCACGACCACCACGCGGCGGTCGCCGCGCAGCAGGGCGTCGCGCACGATCCGCTCGAGCGCCGCGGAAACGCGCGCCTCGAGCTCGCTCCGGCGCTCCCCGTTGGGGCACCGGTCGACGCAGCCGCCGTCCACCCATGCGCGGTAGGCCGCGTCGTCTTCCATCTCCTGGGGCGTGCGGCCCTCGAAGTCGCCGAAGTTCATCTCCTGCAGCCCGCTCACCACAACCTGCCCGGCGTTGGGGAAGCAGATCTCCGCCGTGCGGCGAGCGCGCACGAGCGGGCTCACGAACACGCGCTCCACGCCGGGGCACACCCCAGCGGCGCGCGCCTGCTCCTCGCCTCGCTCGCTGAGCGGCACGTCCATCCTCCCCGCGTAGCGGTGCTCCGCGTTCGACTTGGTCGCACCGTGCCTCATGATGACCACCTGCACGGAGCCGCGCATTCCTGCGGGCAATTCGCCCTTGATCGCGGCCGGGACGCCGCACACGACGCGAACGACGGCGCTCGCCCTCCGCGCCAGCTCGCGCGCGAGCTCGCCTGCGCGATCGCGCCACGCGCGTTCCTCGGGGTCGAGCGGCACGATACCGCTGCCGACCTCCACGCAGAGCGCCACCTGCTTGCTCGCGGCAATGCGCTCGGCAACGGCCGCAGGGTCGGAACCGCTGGCGCGGACGAGCTCCTGCGCGTCCACGAGGACCGGGCACGCCGCATCCAGGCTGCACGAGAAATCGCCGTCTGCGAACCCGAGCCCGCGCACGTATTCCCGCTTCCCCGAAGCGAAGCCGCCAACGACCAGAATCATAGAGACACCACCTTAATGGCGATGACGAGCGCCGCGACCATGCACAGCTCCGCCACCTGGAGGAAAAAGCCGGCCAAGTCGCCGCTCATGCCGCCGAACTGCGTCTTCGCGAACGGGTAGAGCAGCAGCAGGCACACGAGCCCGGCAGCCAGCATGACGCCACCGAGCAGCGGGTCTACGAACAGCATGGCCGCCGCGCACGCGGCCAGCTCGACGAGCACGGCAACGAGCACGGGCCTGCCCCCCGCCTCGCGGAACGTCGAGAGCATGCCCTGATGGGAGCTGCCCGGGAACGCGAGCGTGGCTATGGAGCTCAGGCAGCGGCTCGCAACGTGCATGCCGCCGAGCAGCGCGGCAACCTGCCAATGCGGGGCGAGCTCCGCCGCCAGGGCCGTGTACATCACCAGGTAGGCCGCAGTGGCGATCGAGGCGAAGGCCCCCGCGTGCGGGTCCTTCATGATCTCGCGCTTGCGCTCGGGGGATGCATGGCTCGACTGGGCGTCCACCACGTCGCAGAACCCGTCCAGATGGATGCCGCCCGTCACGGCCACGGGCACGAGCGCGATGCCCGCACCGAACAGCACCGGCCCGAAGTCGAGCGCGCCCGAGATCCACGTCCACGCTGCAATAACGAGCGCGACGGCCA
This sequence comes from Coriobacteriaceae bacterium, assembly GCA_015062685.1. Classification (GTDB taxonomy): domain Bacteria; phylum Actinomycetota; class Coriobacteriia; order Coriobacteriales; family Eggerthellaceae; genus UBA9715. The sequence continues at coordinate 4,814 of SUUE01000013.1, read as the reverse complement.
GCCCCACGAACGGGAAGCACGCCATGAGGTACTTCATGTTCCCCTCGCGCCATTCCACCTGCGGCATGGGGATTGCGGAGAAGCTGCTGAAAGCGAGGGCGAGGCTACGCAGGAACGTCATGGCCACCCTCCTCCTTCAGCACGATAGGGACACCGGCAACGCACTCGACCACACGGTCGCAGCGCTGCGCCAACTTGCATGACAGCTCCCCGAGCACCCGCTGGTACTCACGCGTCTCAGCCGGATAGGCGAAGCCGTCGGCGCCCACTTCATTCGCGACGATCACGACGTCGGAGGCGCGCTCGACGAGGGCGGTCACGGCGCATTCTATACGCTCCACGGCCCCCGCCGGCTCGAACGCGCCCGAGAACAGCTCGTTGGCCACCACGTTGCCCAAGCACTCGAGCAGCACGGCCGCGCCCTCGACGCGCGGATCGTCTACCGCGGCCGGAAAGCTTTCGTAGCACTCGATCGTCTCGAACCCCTTGCCGGCCCGCAAAGAGCGATGCTTGCTCACGCGCTCCCTGCCCTCGCGGCCGGACGGGCGCATCGCGGCAAGGTACACGCGCCTGCAGCCGAACCCCATGCACAGCTGCTCGGCGTACGCGCTCTTCCCGCTGCTCACACCGCCCGTTACCAAGAACATCATTGAGGGTTCACCTCGTAGGCCTCCATGCCCGTCTCCTCGAAGGTCGTGCCGTCGTACAACGCGAGCGCGGCGTCGAGCAGCGGGAGCAGGCAAACGGCCCCCGTGCCCTCGCCCAGGCACAGCCCCGCCTGAATGGGCGCATCGAGCCCGAGAGAATCGAGGAGCTTGCGCGCCGCCGGCTCGGACGACACGTGCGAGGCGAGCATCGCGCACTCGCAGCCCGGGCATAGCCGCGCCGCCGTATACGCCGCGAGCGCGCTGATGAAGCCGTCGATCACGATGGGAACGCGGTGCACGGCGCCGCCTATGAACATGCCCACGAGGCCGGCTATGTCGAACCCGCCGAGCTTGGCGAGCACGTCGATCGGGTCGTCGGCGTCGGGGGCGTTTGCCTCTATGGCACGCGCGATGGCGGCCTTTTTCCGCTCGAGGCCCGCGTCCGAGAGCCCCGCGCCCCGGCCCGTCACCTCCTCCACCGGCAGGCCGAGGAACACCGCGGCCATCGCGCTCGACGTCGTGGTGTTTCCGATGCCCATCTCGCCTGTGGCGATTATCCGGTAGCCGCGGGCCTTGAGGCTCCTCACGAGATCGATGCCCGTGGCTATGCCCTGCAGCGCCTGCTCGCGCGTCATGGCCGGCCCGAGCGAGATGTCGCCGGTGCCGCGCGCCACGCAGCGGTCGATGACCCCTTCCACGTCGGACGGCACGAGCATGCCCATATCAACCGAGAACGCGTCGGCGCGCGCGGTCTGCGCCATCTTGCAGACGGAGGAAACGCCCCTGGCCACGCTGCCGGCTATGAGCGTCGTGATGTCCGATTGTGCCTGCGTCACGCCCTGGGCCACCACACCGTTGTCGGCACAGAGCACGACCACCGCCCGCTTGTCGAGGCGCACGTCGACGCTGCCCGTGAGGCCCGCGATCTTCTCGACCATGAGCTCGAGCATGCCCAGGCTGCCGATGGGCTTCGCGACGGCGTTCCACTTCGCGCGCGCCGCCTCGAGCGATGCCGCGTCAAGCGGCTCGATCCGCCACGTTGCCTCTGTCGGGAAATCCGTCATTCCTTCTCCGCCCTAGAACACTCTCAAACAGCCATTGTGTCACAACATCGCGCCCGGCGAGCGGGCATCTCGCGCCCGGCGCTACAGCCCGACGGCGATGGCGAGCAAGTAGACGAGCCAGGCGACCACCCAGGCGACGACGCATTGGAACACGACGATGCCAAGGGCCCACTTCCGCCCCAGCTCGCGCTTGATGGAGGCGATGGCCGCGACGCACGGCGTGTAGAGCAGGCAGAACACGAGGAAGCTCAGGGCCGCCGCGGGGGCGAGCGCCAATGCCAGCTCGCCCGCGCCGCCCACGAGCACGGACAACGTGGAGACGACGGTCTCCTTGGCCATGAAGCCGCCGATGAGCGCCGTCACGAACCGCCAGTCGCCGAAGCCGAGCGGCGCGAACAGCGGTGCCAGCCAGCCGGCCAGCAGGGCGAGGATACTCGTCTCGGGGTCCTCCGCCAGCACGAGCTGCGGCGTGAACGACTGCAGGAACCACACGACGATGGTCGCCACGAAGATCACCGTGAACGCGCGCGTGATGAAGTCCTTCGATTTGTCCCAGACGAGGCGCCCCAGGCTGGATGCCTGCGGCATGCGGTAGGTGGGCAGCTCCATGACGAACGGCACCGCCTCGCCCTTGAACGCCGAGCGGTGCGCGATGACGCCCGTGATTATGGCCACGGCAATGCCCAGCAGGTACAGCCCGATCATGACCCACCCGGCTTGCCCGGGGAACAGCGCATCGGCGATGAAACCGTAGATGGTGAGCTTCGTCGCGCAGCTCATGAAGGGCGTCAGGAGGATGGTCAGCTTGCGGTCCCGCTCCGACGGCAGCGTGCGCGTGGCCATGACCGCGGGCACCGTGCAGCCGAAGCCCATGACCATCGGCACGATCGAGCGGCCCGACAGGCTGATGCGGCGCAGTGCGCGGTCCATGAAGAACGCCACGCGCGCCATGTAGCCCGTGTCCTGCAGCAGCGACAGGAAGAAGAACATCACGACGATGATCGGGAAGAACAGCAGCACCGTCCCCACGCCGTTGAGCACGCCGTCGATCGCGAAGGACCGTACGACCGGCCCCGCCGCTGCATCCTCGAGCGCGCCCTCCGCGCTCTCGGCGGCGTAATCGAGGCCGGCTTGGATGAGGTCCTGGAAGAACGGCCCGATCACGTTGAACGTGAGCAGGAAGATGGCGCCCATGATGAGGATGAACATGGGTATGGCCGTGAAGCGCCCCGTGAGCAGGCGGTCGATCGCGGAGCTGCGCTCCTGGCCGCGGTTCGCCTGCGGCCTCACGACGGCCCGCGCGATCACGCGCCTGATGAACGCGAAGCGCATGTCGGCGATGGCGGCCGCGCGGTCGAGGCCGCGCTCCTCCTCCATCTGGAGCACGATGTGCTCGATGGTCTCGAGCTCGTTCTGCGTCAGGTCGAGCGCTTCGGCCACGTGCGCGTCGCCCTCGGCGAGCTTGGTCGCCGCGAAGCGCACGGGTATGCCCGCCTGCTCGGCATGGTCCTCCACGAGGCTCATGATGCCGTGTAGGCATCGGTGCACCGCGCCGCCGTTCTCGTCGGCCGCGCAGAAGTCGAGGCGCCCTGGGCGCTCCTGGTAGTGCGCGACATGCACGGCGTGGTCCACCAGCTCGTCGACGCCCTCGTTGTGCTTTGCAGAAATGGGGACGACGGGAATACCGAGCGCGCTCTCGAGCTCGTTCACGCGGATCGACCCGCCGTTGGCCTGCACGTCGTCCATCATGTTGAGGGCCAGCACCATGGGCACGTCGAGCTCCATGAGCTGCATCGTCAGGTACAGGTTGCGCTCGAGGTTGGTCGCGTCGACGATATTGATGATGCCCGTGGGCTTCTCGTCGAGGATGAACTGGCGCGAAACGATCTCCTCGCTGCTGTATGGCGACATGGAGTAGATGCCGGGCAGGTCCACGACGTTCGTGTTCGGGCGGCGCTTGATGGGCCCTTCCTTGCGGTCCACCGTGACGCCCGGGAAGTTGCCCACGTGCTGGTTCGCCCCCGTCAGGCGGTTGAAGAGCGTGGTCTTGCCGCAGTTCTGGTTGCCTGCGAGCGCGAACGTGAGCACGGCGCCGTCGGGCAGCGGGTTCTCGTCGGCGCGCGAATGGAAGCGCCCGCCCTCGCCGAGGCCCGGGTGCTCCACCTCCTCATCAGGAAGGCTGCTTGCGCTCTCTCCGCCAGCGGGGATCTCGGCATCCGCGACGATCTCAATCTCAACCTGCTTCGCATCTGCTTCGCGCAGCGTCAGCTCGTAGTCGTGGATGCGGAACTCGATCGGATCGCCCATTGGGGCGCGCTTTACGAACCCGATCTCGACCCCCGGTATCACGCCCATGTCGAGCAGGTGCTGGCGCAACGCGCCTTGCCCGCCCACGGAAACTATGCGCGCGACCTCGCCCTCGGCGAGCGTGTCGAGCGCCCTCTTCTTCCCCTGATTGCTCTCGTCTTGCACCAGCGATCGTCTCGTTTCGTCGTTCCGGCCAGGGCCCACTCCCCCGGCCGGGAAACCCCCGTCTCTATCGGGACAATCATACCCTCGCTTCGTACGCCTCGGCTAACAGCGCGAAAAAGTTCTTGCATTTCCCCGTATTATCGATTAGAGTTCCGCTCAACCGATCGAACGGTCGGTTGAAACCGTTGAAGCGGAAAAGTAGTCGCCAACGCGCGCGCAGCGAGCCCGGGATGGTGGAAGCCGGGAGGAGATGCGAGGCGATGAGTGGGCCGCTGAGGGCACACCGAACGGGAAACCGATAGGCTGCGACGTGAGGCATACGTCAGTTGCCGGGAGGTTGCAGGACCTCCGCCAAGCGCACGGAGTCGCATCCGTGAATCAAGGTGGCACCGCGAGCATCGAATTTCGAAGCCCGTCCTTGAATCCGAAGAAGGATCGAGGGCGGGCTTTTTCTCTCCCCTCCCCGATCCGAGCCGCACCTGCAAGCGGCTCGCAAACGGTCAGGGCCAAGGCCCGGAAAGGAGAGCAGAGAGATGAACGCAGCAGCCACGAACGAGAAGAACCCGTACCGCGTCTACCTGCGCGAGGAGCAGATCCCGACGCAGTACTACAACCTGCGCTCGGACATGCC
>SUUE01000053.1 GCA_015062685.1 Coriobacteriaceae bacterium | reverse complement strand
CGCGTCGACGCCGAGCTCATGGCGCTCGCAGGCTCGCTGCGCGAAGCGGGCTTCGTGCTCGAGGACGTTTCGGCCACGGCGCGCAATTACCGGGACGGCATCGAGTTCGACCCCGAGACGCTCGCAAGGCAGCAAGAGCGTTTCTCTCAGCTGAACGGGCTGCTTCGCTCCTATGGCCCCACCATGGCCGACGTGCTCGCGCGTCGCGATGCGGCGGCTGAAGTCGTTTCCCTCGTGGACGATTCCGCCGAGCGCATCCGGGCAGCGGAACGAACCCTCGCCGAAGCCGAAGGGGCGCTGGAAAGCGCCGCCGACGCACTCGACGAGGCAAGGGAGAAGGCCGCCCCCGTCTTCGCAGCTGAAGTAACCGCGGTCATGGGGCGCCTCGAGATGAACGGCGCCGAGCTCGTTTGCGATAACGCGCGACGCGACCGCGATGCCTGGACCCTTTCCGGGCCCTCCGCTTTCGAGTTCCGCTACAGGCCGGCCGCGGGCATGCAGGCCCGGCCCTTCGCGCGCATTGCATCGGGCGGCGAGGTGAGCCGCGTCATGCTCGCGCTCAAGGTCGTGCTCGGGGCAAACGACGACGTCGACACGCTCGTGTTCGACGAGGTGGATGCCGGGATCGGCGGCGCCACGGCAAACGCCCTCGCGGAAGTGGTGGCCGATTTGGCCTCGACCCACCAGGTCATCGTCGTGACGCACCTGGCCCAGGTGGCCGTGCGCGGCGATGCGCACTACGTCGTGAAGCGCGACGCGGACGCCACCGAGCTGGCGCACGTCACCGGCGGGAATAGGGAAATCGAGATAGCGCGCATGCTCTCCGGCACGGCCACCGAGGCCTCTCTCGCGCACGCGCGTGAAATGCTCGCCCGCTAGCGCCGCCTGCAGCGGTCTCGCAGCCTACTGAAGCCCTGCGCGAATCGCCGCGGCTATGCCCTTCGCATCGATGCCGAGATCGGCAAGGAGCTTGTCGGGCTTGCCATGGGGGACGTTCAGGTCGTCGATGCCGAGCACGCGCACGGGAGCGCTCAAGCCCCGCTTCGCGAGAACCTGGAGCACGCCCTCGCCCGCACCGCCCGAAATGATGCCGTTCTCGACGGTCACCACGAGCTTCGTCTCCGCAGCCTCGACAATGGCCTGCTCGTCAAGCGGCTTGACCCAACGCATGTCCACGACGCGCACGGAAACGCCCTCTTCGGCCAGCTCCTCGGCTGCCTGGAGCGCAGGCGCCACCCTATCGCCAAAGGCGAGCACGGCGGCGTCGGACCCCTCGCGTACGACGCTCGATTCGCCCTCGACGAGCATGGTCGGCCGGTCGGGAACCTGCTCGCCAACGCCCGTACCGCGCGGATAGCGCACCGCCACCGGCCCCTCCAAGCGCAGCGCGGTGTGCAAGGCGCAGGCGAGCTCAGCCTCGTTCGAGGGCGCGAGCACGCGCATGCCGGGGACCATGCGGCAATAGGTAATGTCGTAAACCCCATGGTGCGTGGGCCCGTCCTCGCCTACGATGCCAGCACGGTCGATGGCGAAAACCACATTGCTCTTCGGCAGGGCGCAATCGATGATCATCTGGTCGATCGCCCGCTGCAGGAACGTCGAATAGATAGCCACCACCGGCTTGAGGCCGCTCAGCGCAAGACCCGCGGCCATGCCGACTGCGTTCTCCTCGGCAATACCCACGTCGATGAAGCGATCGGGGAATTCCTTGGCGAACGCCTTGAGGCCCGTGCCCGACTGCATTGCCGCTGTGATGGCAACGATGTGCTCGTCGGCGCGCGCCTCGCGGACGAGCGCCTTGCCGAACACTTCCGTGTAGCTCTGGGGGCCCGAGAGCTTCTTCGTGGAGGACCCGGTGGCTATGTCGAAGGTGCCGACGCCATGGAAGCGCTCAGGGTCCGCCACAGCGGGCGCGTAGCCCTTGCCCTTCTTCGTGACCACGTGCATGAGCACGGGGCCGTCGGAATCGAGAGCCGTCTTGAGAATGGCGCGCATGGCGGGGATGTTGTGACCGTCGATAGGGGGCGTGCACAAGATGCCGAGCTGTTCGAACATCATCGTGTCCGGCACGAAGAACTGCTTGATCGAGTCCTTGGCGCTGCGCCCGAAATTGACAACCGCCCGGCCGAACGCGCTTTCCTCCAAGCGCTCCTGCGACTGGTCGCGCGCCTGCCTGTAGCTCGCCGACGAGCGGATGGCGCCGAGATGCCGAACAAGCGCGCCGACATTGCGCGAAATGGACATCTCGTTGTCGTTGAGGATGATAACGACGGGCAACTGAAGCTGCCCGATGGTGTTGAGGGCCTCGAAGGCCATTCCGCCGGCGAGCGAGGCGTCGCCGATCAGCGCCACGACCTTCTCGTCGGAACCGCGCAGGTCGCGCGCCTTCGCCAAGCCGAGCGCGATTGACAGCGAGTCAGATGCATGACCCGAATGGTGCACGTCGTAAGGGCTCTCGTCGGGCCTCGGGAAGCCCGATATGCCGCCAAATTGGCGCAGCGTGTCGAACGCATCGCGGCGGCCGGTGATGAGCTTATGCGCATATGCCTGATGACCGACGTCGAAGACGAAGCGGTCTTTGGGGGAATCGATGAGCGAATGGACCGCCAGGATGATATCGACTGCGCCCAGGGACGATGCCACATGGCCGCCGGTATGGGACGCGGTGGCGATGATCTGCTCGCGAATCTCCTGGGCGAGGATGGCAAGCTCCCCGTCTGTGAGCACCTTGATGTCAGCAGGTGACGATATCGCATCGAGAATTCGGCCCATGAGCTGTCCTATTCGGCGGAAACCGGAGAATCCGAGGCGGCTTCCTGCTCGCTTTCCGAATCGCTTGCGGCACCGTCTTGCGCGGCTTCTTCAGACTGCGCATCGTCGCTTGCATCCACCTCGGCAACGGGATCGATGCCTTCTTCGAGCAAATCGCTGACGCGCAGGCCGAGCATCACGGCCTCCTCGTACAGCTCGAGCGCATCGTCGAGGGGCAGCTCATCGTCGCTGACCGCCTTCACGATTTCGTCGAGCCGCGC
>SUUE01000052.1:1211-3225 GCA_015062685.1 Coriobacteriaceae bacterium | reverse complement strand
TCGGCGACTAAAGCACGTTGAGCGGCAGGAAAGTCCTGCCGCTCAACGTAAATCGATGAATCGTCTGATCTCGTGCGGTGGCTACGTCCAGGGCCAATTGTCGGGTTGATGTGTTTGCCCTTGCGCCGCTGCGAGCATTTCCAGGTCGGAGTCAGAAAGCTCGCGCGCATGGAACTCGCTGGGGTCTTCCGTGCTGTCGCCTTGCGGGCTGATGGTGCGCAAGCGGGCGAGCAACTCTTTGCGGAAAGACTCGCGCGCCGGGAAGTCGCACTTTAGATCGAGACGAGAGGTGTTGTCATCAAACGCGCCCATGATTCCTCTGCCACGTTCCTTTCGGTTGCCTAATGTCGTTGTTTGATTATCCATACGCATGGACGCCGAAACCATTTCACTATTCTCCGAATGCTTGGGTTCCAAGCGCAGTTGAGCATTATCGCACGGGCCGGCGACGAGGGAGGCTCGTTAACGAAATGAGCGGGAAGGCACCACGCGCCAAGGTGGCGGCTATTCGCTTTTCGTTCCTTTGCTGGCTTTGATGACGGCGAGCGCCGCAAGCAGCGAGATGATGAAGAACGACGACAGCGCCGCCATGGCCGCTTGCATGCCCCATTGGTCGGCCATGAAACCGGTGAGCGCGGTAAAGAGGAAGCCGCCAATGCCCGTAGCCGCGGTGATCATACCCGTTGCCGTTGCGGTTCGCTTGCCCGCGAAGGGGAGCATCATCGTGAGGACGCTGGGGTAGATGGCGCCGCTCGCGAGCCCGAGGGGCACGACCAGCAGCATGACCATCCAGCTGCTGGTGGAGAGCGCGATGGCTCCCGTCACGCACGGTATGGCGATGATCGACGCAACGAGGATCGTCTTGGCGTGGTGCGAGAAGCGGCCGACGAGCACGCGCGACGGAATCATGACGGCCCAATACAGCGACAGGGCGATCTTGCCCGTGGAAGCGTTGAACGTATCGGTGAAGAGCGTGTCCACGAAGAAGGCGAACCCGTTTTCGAACCCAACGTAGATGCACATGATTACGCAGAGAAGCAGGATGCCTCCCAGGATGAAGCGCCCGGTCGATTGACGATCGCCGGAATCGTCGACGGCTTCACGCGGCGCATCGCCCGCCCGCCCGACGCCTGCTAGCGCGATGACCGTTCCCACCGCAAGGATGACGAACAGCGCGCGCCAGCCAACGCCGAGGTTCAGGTAGTACGAAACGGCGAGGGGTGCCACGACCGCGCCGAACGCGTACATCGACGTGATGTAGCCAATCTTGCGCTTCCCCGAGCGGGGGTAGGCGTCTGCCAGGGTGGCGATTGCGGTGAATTGCATGGTGCTGGTCGTGAGGCCGAGGAGGAACATGCTGGCCACGAAGAGTTCGCTCGTTCGCGTGAACAGCACCAGGCCGGCAGCTACGAGCTGCAGGACGAGCACGATTTTCATGCTCTTGGCCTTGCCGGCCCTGTCAACCCATGCCCCCAGCAGGAGAGGCGCGAGCATGTCGGCAAGGAGCTCGACCGCCGCGAACAGCCCCATCGACGTCGTGGACAGGTCGTAGTCCTGTCCGATGCTCCACAAGCTTGCTTGGTACCCGCCGGATTCGAACCCGTTAATGAAAATGACCAGGAACAGAACGGCCCAGAGGATGTCTCTGCGTGCTCGGACGGCAGTTGTGCGTGCTTCTGACATGGCGTCCCCTTTATGGCCGGGATCGCGGCACGCTTCATGCTAGCAGGTTATCCAGCGCATATACGGCGCAGGGAGAAGGGGTTTCCCATTTGATACTTCGTGCGCTGCAGTGCGCTTACTGGGCTTCAGCGCCAATGAGCTCGCCCGCAAAAACGAGGAGTCGCTCGTGGTCGTTGGGAATCCTCTCGTCGATTACCGCCTCGAGGCACGCATCGAGCACGCGACCGATCTCAGGGCCTTCTGAAACGCCGAGACCCATCACGTCGCGGCCGCTCAATTCGAGCTGCTTCAAGCTGAAGGCCTCGTCAGCTCTGATGACTTCTTCGAGCAC
>SUUE01000052.1:0-1111 GCA_015062685.1 Coriobacteriaceae bacterium | reverse complement strand
ACCCAGGCTATGTGCTCCAGCACGTCGTATTTGTGATAGGGGCTGTGCTGCTCGAAGCCCTTGCAAGCTGCGAGTTCGGGCAGCACGGCATCGAGTACGTCCACTGTTTCCATGAGGGCGTCATGCACGTGCTGCCCGAGCAGCAGCGCGTCTAGCTCATGGACGATGCGCTCGGTCGAGATGCGCTCGAGCCCCCGCTTGGTAGCCTTCATGGCCTCAAGCGTGGCCAGCTCAATGCGGAAGCCCAGCTGCGAGGCAAAGCGGCACCCCCTCAGCACGCGTAGCGCGTCTTCGCGGAAGCGCTGCTCCGGGTTGCCCACGGCTCTTATGACGCCTTGGCTCAGGTCGTCGATTCCTCCCCAGCAATCAAGCAGGCCGCGCTCGGGGTGGTAGGCGAGGGCGTTTACCGTGAAATCGCGCCGCGCAAGGTCGTCTTCGATGTGGCGCACGAATTCGACGCTGTCCGGGTGCCTGCCGTCCGAATAGGTGCCGTCCGCGCGGAACGTCGTGATCTCGAGTGGGTTGCCGTCGCGGGACGCAGTGACAGTGCCGTGCGCCGTCCCGGTGCGGTGCACCTCGAAACCGGCTTCCTTCAGCACGCGCTCGGTTTCCTCCCAGCGGGCGGCGGTGGCAATGTCGTAATCGTTCACCGTGCGGCTCAGCAGGGCGTCGCGGACGCATCCGCCCACGAGCCATGACTCGAATCCAGCCGCTTCGAGCGCATCGATCGCGGCCGATGCGTAAGCGGGTATCGATATGTTGCAGGATGGTTGTCGCATGGTACCATTGTACGGTTTTCGAGTGCTGCATATCGGTTCGAGACCGTCATGAGGGAGATATGTTTTCAGCTATAGCCAGCGTGCTGCAGCTCATTGTGCAGCCCTGCTACGACATCGTGGGCAACTGGTGGGTCGCCATCCTCATGTTCACGCTCATAACCAAGGTCATCCTCATGCCCATGGCGCTGTGGGTGCAGTGGAACTCCATCAAGATGGTCCAGATCATGCCCGCCATCAATCGCCTGAAAGTAAAGCACTTCGGCGACCGCGAGACCATCGGCGAGAAGCAGAACCAGCTCAACAAGGAGCAGGGCTACCACCCGCTGCTCTCG
>SUUE01000051.1 GCA_015062685.1 Coriobacteriaceae bacterium | reverse complement strand
TTTCGTCCGAGAAACAGCCCGTTAACCTCGCGCTTCCGTTCAGGTGCTATGCTTCGTTCACAAACGAAGGCAAATCGCTGTCCCCGAAAGGAACGAACCGATGACCTGGACCAAGAAGATCCCCGCAAATCCCGTCGTGGCTGTCGCCGGCGCCACTGGAGCTGTCGGCCAGGAATTCATGAAGGTCCTCCACGACCTCGACTTCCCTGCAAGCGAGGTTCGCGCCCTTGCGAGCGCGCGCTCTGCCGGCAAGAAGATCCCGTTCGAGGGCTGCGGCCAGGTTCCAGCAGGGGAGCTCACGGTTCAGGAGATGACCCCCGAGGCTTTCGAGGGCGTCGACATTGCGCTGTTCTCCGCGGGCGCCGGCGTGTCCAAGGCCATGCGCGAGGCCGTCACCGCTGCGGGCGCCGTCATGATCGACAATTCGAGCGCGTTCCGCATGGACGAGGACGTGCCGCTCGTCGTTCCCGAGGTTAATCCCGGCGACGTCAACTGGCACAACGGCGTGATCGCGAACCCCAACTGCACGACCATCATCATGTCGCTTCCGCTTAAGGCCCTTCATGATGTATCACCGATACAACGTGTCGTCGTCTCTTCCTACCAAGCTGCGAGCGGCGCCGGCGCGCCCGCCATGGCGGAGCTCTACGACCAGACGGCGGAGTTCCTGGGCGGCAAGCGCGGCGATGAGCTCACGGTGTCCGCGTTCGCGCATCAGATTGCATTCAACTGCATTCCCCACATCGACGTTTTCCTCGAGGACGGCACCACCAAAGAGGAATGGAAGATGGTCGTCGAGACCAAGAAGATCTTCCATGCCGACATCGCGGTTGCCCCCACGTGCGTGCGCGTGCCTTCGCTGCGCTGCCACGCCGAATCGGTGAACGTCGAGTTCGAAAGCCCCATCACGGTTGCCCAAGCGCGCGAGGCGCTCGAGGCGTTCGGCGGCGTCACCGTCATGGACGACCCTGCCAACAACGTCTACCCGATGCCTGGCATGCTCGAGGGCACCGATGACGTATATGTCGGCCGCCTGCGCATGGACCCCACCATCCAGAACGGCTTGCAGTTCTGGTGCGTGGGCGACCAGATCCGCAAAGGCGCTGCTCTCAACGCCGTCCAGATCGCACAGCTCTTGTTGCCGTAATTGAAGAAGGTCAGGCTCGACACCCTGCTCGTCCAGCGCGGCTTCTTCGCCGAAGAGGCCGATGCTCTGCGCGCCGTGCTCGCCCGCGAGGTGAAGGTGGGCGATGTCTATGCCACGAGCGCGGCTATGCCGGTTAGCCCCGATGCCGAGGTTCAGGTCAAAGGTCGCTCGCAATACGTCTCGCGCGGAGGCCTTAAGCTCAAGGGCGCGCTCGATGAATTCAGCATTGATGTATCAGAGTTACATTGCATAGACATTGGCTGCTCCACCGGTGGGTTCACCGATTGCCTGCTCCAAGGAGGCGCGGCTTCGGTTGCAGCGGTCGATGTCGGTTACGGCGACCTCGCATGGAAGCTCCGCCAGGATCCCCGCGTGACCGTGTTCGAGCGCACGAACATCCGCAGCGCGGAACCCGAGACGCTCGGGGCGCCGTTCGACCTTCTCGTCGCCGACCTGAGCTTCATAGGCCTCGCGGGGCTCGCCCCCACGTTCGCGCGGCTGTGCCACGAGGGCTCTCTACTCGTCTGCCTGGTCAAGCCCCAGTTCGAATCCAGTCACGAAGAAACGGACGACCGGGGCCTTGTTCGGGATGAAACGGTGCGGCTCCGCACGGTCGCGGAAGTGGAGGAGGCGCTTCGTGCGAACGGCTTCGTGCCGAACCACTTCGTGGAGTCGCCCATCAGGGGCAAGAAGTCGCACAACATCGAATACCTTCTCCTGGCCCGGTACGCTCCAGACTAGGAAAGATATAATCTCTCCCAACCCTCGCACGGGCGAATGCCCTGCGGGACACCAGATGCGAGCTCATGGGGGTTTATCGTAGGGGCGCTCCCCGAGCGCCCGCCGCCGAAGGCGGCAAACCGAAAGAAAACGACGCACTACCGAACCGAAGGGAACGACATGCAAATCACGCCTGCTGAAGTAGCGGAAACAATCGCAATGGTTGCCGAGCAGCACCTCGACATCCGCACCATCACGCTCGGCATGAACCTACGCGGTTGCACCGACGCCGACGTGAACACGGTCGCGCTCAAGGTCTACGACCGAATGACCCATGCGGCGGCCAACCTCGTTCCCGTGGCCGAGCAGCTCGAGCGCGAGTACGGCATCCCCATCGTCAACAAGCGCATCTCCGTCACCCCCATCGCGGAGGTGTGCGCGGCCGTCACGACGAACGACCTCAGCCCCATCGCCCGCGCCATGGACCAGGCGGCCAAGGAGGTCGGCGTCGATTTCGTGGGCGGCTTCTCCGCGCTCGTCCACAAGGGCGCGTCCAAGGCCGACATCAAGCTCATGGAGTCGATCCCCGAGGCGCTCGCCACCACCGACTTCGTGTGCTCTTCCGTCAACGTGGGCTCGACCCGCGCTGGCATCAACATGGATGCGGCCTACAAGATGGCCGGCATCATCAAGCAGGCAGCCGAGCTCACGGCCGACCGCCAGTGCATCGGCGCCGGCAAGCTCGTCGTGTTCTGCAACGCCGTCGAGGACAACCCCTTCATGGCGGGCGCGTTCCATGGTTCTGGCGAGGCCGACGAGGTCGTCAACGTGGGCGTCTCAGGCCCTGGCGTCGTGCGCGCCGTCTTGGCGAACATGTCGAAGGAAGCCGACATCACGACCATCGCCGAAGCGATCAAGGCCACCGCGTTCAAGATCACGCGTGCGGGCGAGCTCATGGCTCGCGAAGCGTCCAAGCGGCTGGGCGTGCAGAAGGGCATCCTCGACCTGTCCCTCGCGCCCACTCCGGCAGAGGGCGACTCCGTTGCCGAGATCCTCGAGGCCATCGGCGTCGGCACGTGCGGCGGCCCCGGCACCACGGCCGCCCTGGCCATGCTCAACGATGCGGTCAAGAAGGGCGGCGTCATGGCATCGAGCTCGGTCGGCGGCCTGTCCGGCGCCTTCATCCCGGTCTCCGAGGACGCGGGCATGATCCGCGCGGCTGAGGCTGGCGCGCTCTGCCTCGAGAAGCTCGAGGCCATGACCTGCGTCTGCTCCGTAGGCCTCGACATGATCGCGATTCCCGGCGACACCTCGCAGGAAGCCATCTTCGGCATCATCGCCGACGAGTGCGCCATCGGCATGATCAACAACAAGACGACCGCCGTGCGCCTCATCCCCGCCATCGGGAAGAAGGTCGGCGACCGCTTGGAGTTCGGCGGCCTGCTCGGCTACGCGCCGGTCATGCCCGTCAACGGCCATGCCGGCACCGT
>SUUE01000050.1 GCA_015062685.1 Coriobacteriaceae bacterium | reverse complement strand
TTCGCGCGCAGCACCTCGCGCGGCGAGACGGGCAGCGACTGCAGCATCCAGATGCCCTTGCCCTCGAGCGACACGGAAGGCGCCGCGATGTCGTTCGACGCCGCAAGCAGGCATAGGACGCCGCTGAACAGCACGCACGCTTGAGCCAGGTTGCCGCCCCACACCTCGGCCACCATCTCGTTGACGAACTCCGCGTTCAGCAGAACCGCCACGCCCACGATGAGCATGAAGACGATGCCCAGTCCGCAGTTGAGCATGTAGTTGGGACTCGAGAGGAACTTCGCGAGCTCCTTGCCGACGAGCGCGGCGAACGGACTTTTCTGCCTAACCGGCTTCTCGGCGTAGCGCGTTTCCTTCACCGCGCCCGTGGACGTCGCGGTGCGCAGGTAGTTGCGCGACACGAACGACCACACCAGCACCGTCAGCACGCCAACCGCGCCAAGGAACAGCAGCATGGCCAGCGCGTTGCCCTCGCCTATGCTGCCGAAGGCGTAGAGAACGAGCGCCGCGCCCTGAACATCCGCGCCATACAGAGCGGCGTTCACGAGCAAGTGCTTGATGGCGTCGCTCGCCTGGAAGTAGAGGACGTAGTACATCGCCACGCCCGCGAGGGCGAGGAACACGGTGACCAGGCTCTTGCTCTTGAGCTTGAGGCTGATCCGCGCCACCGCCCAGCCGAGCATGCACGACAGGCACAGCACGACGAGGGACACCGTGAACAGCAGCGCCACCCCGCATATGGCCGCCGCGACGCCGGGGCGTGCCACGGACCAGTACACGGCGAGCGCGGGCACGAACGCCGCCGCCGTGTAGAGCAGGCCCATCAGGTAGGCGCTCATGAGCCGCGCCGCCACCACCTCGCGCACGGGCAACGGCAACGAGAGCAGCAGGTCGTTGTCCCTGGCCAGGTAGAGCGACGAGTAGCTGTTGGCCACGCACCCGAACGTCCCGAGCACGACGGCCAGCCCCGCCATGACCGCGAAGTAGACCCAGCCGGCGCCCGCCTGCACCATGCCGCCGCAAAGCGACAGGGACAGCATGCCGAACAAGCCGCCCAGGCAGCCGAATATCACCACGGCGAAGAACGCGAACGACGCGGCGATGACGCGCTTCGGGCGCATCTCGTTGCGCTTCGCATCGTAGAAGCAGCCCTTGAACGTTTCCACCAGCTGCTTCTTCAAAAGCAACCCGAACATTTACGCCGCCTCCATCTCCAAGAACGCGTCCTCGAGACTGTCTCCGCCCCGCACTTTCTCCATCGTGCCCGAGCGCGCGAGCTTGCCGTGATTGATGATCGCCACCTTGTCGCAGAGCTTCTCCGCCACCTCGAGCACGTGGGTGGAGAAGAAGATCGCGCCGCCCGCATCGCAGTGCTCGCGCATCATCTGCTTCAGCGTGTGCGCCGCCTTCGGGTCGAGCCCGACGAAAGGCTCGTCCATGACGATGAGCTTGGGCGCGTGCATCCAGGCCGCGATGATGGCGAGCTTCTGCTTCATGCCGTGCGAGTAGGACGCGATGGGCTGCCCGAGGGCGCTGGTCAACTCGAACGCATCGGCCAGCCGGGTGATCCGCCTGCGGCGCTCCGCCGTGGACAGGTAGAACACGTCGGCGATGAAGTTGAGGAACGCGATGCCGCTCATGTACTCGTAGAGGTCCGGGTTGTCCGGGATGTAGGCGAGCTTCGCCTTGCACACCTCGGGGTCCTCCGCGATGGAGCGGCCGCCGATGGTCACGGTGCCCTCGTCGGACTGCATGATGCCCACGACGCACTTGATCGTGGTCGTCTTGCCGGCGCCGTTATGGCCGATGAACCCGTATATCTCGCCGGGGGCGATGTGCAGCGTCAGGTCGTCGACCGCCGCCTTCCCGTCGAAGCGCTTCGTCAGATGGTTGATTTCGAGCATATTCACCACTCCCTCTTTCCCTATTGTCACGTTTGTTGTGCAACGCATGTTACCTATTGCCAAGCAGTTGGTCAAGCGGTCAATTCCCTCTTCTTCACGAAGTTTCAAAACGGGCCGACGCGCGCGATGCGCGCCGGCCGGCTCGCGCGCCCCCTAGCAGTCGGCCGCGGCCTTGCCGCTCAGCTCGGCGCCGTGCTTGCAAATGAGGCTCGCCGCGATGAAGGCGAGGCCGAGCAGGACCATGCCGGAGGGGTCGAAGCTCAGCTCCAGAACGTCGGTGTAGAACCTGTCGAAAAACCTGTTGCCGATGGTGGCGAGAATAGTGGAGCCGAGCGAGATGGCCGCGATGCAGACGCCCAGGTGCATGAGATCCTTGGAGCCCTCGATGGTGAACGGCGTGCCGGCCGCGAGCTCGTTCTCGAAGTAGTTCCTCGCCAGCTTGCTCATGACGCACCCCGCCACGCTGAAGATGGCTCCCCCGAGCAGCAGCGCATAGGACGTGCCCATGTTGACCCCTTCGAGCCCGTCGATCATCGAGTAGATGGTGACGCCGCCCACGCGCACGCCCTGCGGAATGCCGACGCAGGCAAAGCCAACGATGCAGAGGATGCTGCCCACGAGACAGCAGACGTAGGCGATGGAGCACAGAACCTTGGCGATCTTCGAGATCGTCTGGATGGCTTCCAAGGTCTTGCTGTTCATGGCGGGTCCTTCCCCTCGTTCATTTGATGCGTCAATTATGCCAACCGGCACACACGCGCACCAGTGAGCGCAGTCACTTCCGCCCATGACGAATGTCATGCTTGAAAAAAGCGGGCGGCCGCATGGGCCGCCCGCCTCGTGTTGCGTTTTCCGCCTGCGCCCTAGCCGAGCAGCTCGGCCGCGCGCTCGAGCTCCTCCACGATGGAGATGCCCTGCGGGCAAGCCGATTCGCAGGAATAGCACTGGATGCAGGCGCTCGGCTTCTGCTTGCCCGCGCTCGCGTTCAGCCACTCCTGCACGTGGCGGCCGAACATGATGTTGGCGTTGAGCGCCAGGAACGAGGCGGCGATGCCGACGTCCTGCGGGCACACCTTCGCGCAGTAGTTGCACGCCGTGCAGGGCACGAGGTCGAAGCTGTTCAGGGCCTTCTGCGCCTCGTCGATGACCGTCATATCTTCGAGGGTCATGCCCTTGAAGTCCTTGAGCGCGGCGATGTTGTCGCGCATCTGGTCCATCGAGTTCATGCCCGAAAGAATCGTGATGATGTTCGGCTGGCTCGCCACGAAGCGCAGCGCCCAAGCTGCGGGAGACGCGTCGCCCGCATCGGCGAAGACCTTCTTCACGTTGTCGGGCGGCTCGGCGAGCAGGCCGCCGCGCAACGGCTCCATGACCGTCACGGGCACGCCGTGTTTGTTCGCCACCTCCAGGCAGGCGCGGCTCTGGTTGATGGGGTTCTCCCAGTCCAGGTAGTTCACCTGCAGCTGCACGAACTCGGTCTCGGGGTGCGCCGTCAGGATCTCGTCGAGCTCCTCGGCGGTGCCGTGGTGCGAGAAGCCGATGTGACGGATGAGGCCCTCGGCCTTCTTCTGGGCCACGAAGTCCCACATGCCCAGCAGCTCGAACGCCTGCGTGCGCGGCCCGCCGGTCATGTGAAGCAGGTAGTAGTCGAAGTAGCCCGCGCCCGTTCGCTCGAGCGACTGGTAGAAATGCGATTGGGCCTCCTCGGGGGTCTTGCACCCCATCCACGAGATGCCCTTGGTGGCTAGCTGGTAGCTCTCGCGCGGGTAGCGCTGTACGAGCGCCTTCGCCGCCACTTCCTCGCTGCCGGTGTACACCCACGCCGTGTCGAAGTACGTGAACCCGGCCGCCATGAACTCGTCGACCATGTCGCAGATGAGCTCGAGGTCGAACTCGCCGTTTTCCTTGCGCGGCAAGCGCAT
>SUUE01000049.1 GCA_015062685.1 Coriobacteriaceae bacterium | reverse complement strand
GGATTGCGCGAATAGGCCACTTGGTCGGGTGATACGGAAAGCGCGAATCGGGTGCTACTCAAACGCCGCAATACTCAGGGAGGGCGTAAACGTGTGCCTCGGCACGTTTTCGCCCTCCCGTTGCCTTTCGCTGAGGGGGTACAACAACATCATGTTTCCTATAGGTGATGTTGTTGTACCCCCTGTGCGCTTTGATCGGAACGTTGCAGGTTGCTCGGCTAGCACTTACGTCGGATGACGGCGCTGGAAGGGCCGCTGACAAGTTCGAAGAGCTCGCTGTCCTCTAGATGCTTATTGACTGTCCTCTTATCTTTGCCGACATGGCTGACGAAAGTTTTGCGGTCGACTTCTTTCCGTGTTCCCATGAACTCCTCGAGCGCTGCCTCGATTTCTGCACGAGTGGCTTCGCTTCGATCCTTGCCAGAGCAATGCGCTTTTCCCGGCTTGCGCACATTGCAGCTTGCGAGCGTGCCCGTGTCGTCCGTGACGTGGATGGGGTGGGTGAACCATATGTCGAGCGGCTCCGGCGACTTGAAGTCGCGAAGCACGAACTCCAGGCGGAAGGGAATTGCCCCGCGGCGGCCCCTCAGCCTCTCCGCCATGTAGGCATCGTCGTTGATGCCGAGCTCCACCATGTCGATGAGCGCGTCGGCGTCGCGGCCGAACACGCCCGAGCCCGATGCCCTGTCCTGTGCGTTCTTTCCTCCCTGGCCGCCTTTCGAATGGTGGTGGCTGTATGCCACCGTGCAATCGAGCGCCTCGACAAGGCGGTCGAGCTCCGCGCAGAACCGCGTGATGGCATCCGCGTCGTTTTCGGATCCGGGTTGGATCTTGTAGGCGGGGTCGATGATGACGAGGTCGAACTCACCGCACTTGTAAGTGGAGATGAGGTCATCGACGAGCGTTGCCGCATCGGAGTACTTGCCCCTGAGATTCGCGATCATGAGATTCTCATTTACCAGCGTCTGGTCTGCATGGAGAGCGTCGGCGACGCGACAGACGCGGTGCATGAACTGCGGCCTCTGGATCTCTAGGTTCACGTAGAGCACGCGGCCCTTCATGCACTTGAACCTGCCGAGCCACCAACCACCGGTCGAGACCGCAACTGCGAGTTCTATGAGCAGATAGGACTTGCCAGCCTTAGAGGCGCCGGCGACGAGCAGCTTGCCGCCTTTGCGGATGACGCCCTCGATTATCTCGGGCGGCAGCTCGGGCAGCTCTTCGTATTCCGTTATAGCGGGCTCAGCGCAGATAGCAGCTGCGCGTTCTGCGCCACCAAGCTTGCCGCTTGCGATAAGCGCCTCAACCGTGGCCATGTATCCCTCGCGCATGCTCATGGTCGTGGGCTACTGGTCGCAATCGCCGATCAAGAAGGCGATGAAGCGCTGCTTGGGCACGTACCAGCGGCTCTTGCCGACCTGGACGGTGGGAAGCATCCCAGTCCTGCACATCGTGCGCGCGTACTGCACGCTCATTCCCGTTATCTCCGCGATGTGGGCGGGCGTGAGCAAGTCGGGGTAGCCTGCGAACATCTCCGTGTTATCCGTTGCTACGTTCTGGATCATGTGGGTTCACCTCTTCCTTTTCGCGATTGCCTCTTGACGCAAGTCATCGTCTACAGGTACTATACGAATCATAAAGTCATACGTAAAGAGTGTTTATAGGGGTGACAATTTGAGATGACAATGGCTTACGCTGCGATTGGGTTAAGCGGGCAGATGGCCGCGAAGGACGGCGGCTGGACGCGCACGGGGGAATCCGACGCGCTCGCGTTCAGAGCCGTCGACGACCTCATCCTGGCGGATACGCCTGCCAAGCTGAGGGCCTTCGCTGCCGAGTGGTTCCCGTTGCTGGAACGCGGCTTGCCCACTGATGGAAGCGCGTTCGAGGAGACGATCAAGCTGGCGTCCGACACGCGCGACCTCATGCTTCTCGTGCTGAAGCTCAGGCGCATGGCCGAGGAGAATGACTGCTCGCGGGAAGGATTCGGGCGGCTTGGCGTCAGGTTCCAGGAAGATTCCACCGGCGAATACGAGAGAGCGACGGTCTATTACCTCGCATCATCGAAAATGCTTGCCGACTACGTGAGGGATACGTGCCGTTGCGAGGAGTTCGAGCAGTTCTATATCGAGCAGATGCGCGACAAAGAGGTCGACCCCAGATTGCTTGCCGAGTGGGGCTACCTAGATGACGCCAGCAGGGTGTACTGCCCCCTCGTCGGATCATACGCCCCAGGATGGCTCATCAAGAAAGATGAACTCTTCATCGCCGGCCAAGAGCAACGAGCCGCCGTGCTCGACGACGATGGGCGCTACCCGGTGTTCCCGTTTTCCACGGAGGAGATGGCGATAGGAGGCTCCTGTACGCCTGAGCGCGCACTGCTGCTCGCCGATGCGATCATCAAGCCCTTCCTGCAGGGGGTCCGCATGCAGACCGCTAAGGGCGTCCTCGCACCCTACGCCGACAGCCGCCTGACGTCGCTGTGGGTGTGCCTTTGCGAGAGCTTCCGCGAGGCGCGCATCGGGGCGTGCAAGGCGTGCGGACTCCCCATCATCGCAATCGGCGAACGCGGCTCCAAGCGGCAGTACTGCTCGGACAGCTGCAAACGTAAGTACAAGCGCGCTCTCAGATTCGCTGCGCTAGTGAACGATAGCGGAGTCGACCCGTCGGCAGCAGCCAAGGAGGCGGGCATCGCCCAAGCTACGGCGCTCAACATGCTCGAGCGCAACGACATTCAGGTGAATCTCGCCCAATAGGGCGTGATGGATAGATTTCCCCAACCAAGTCAGCGTTGCCGGGAAGGAAGGTGAATACAAATGGCAAACAATAGAGGAGATGGCAGCATCTACCAGGCCAAGGACAAGAACGGCAAGCCCATTCCGAACTGCTGGCGCATCAGCGTCTCGTTCGGCAGTGCAGGCGGCGAGCGCCAGCGCGTGCAATGCACCGTGCGCGGCACCAAGGCCGAGGCCAAGAAGAAGCGCGACGAGATCCGCCGCCAGCACGAGGAGGGTCTCGCAATCGACGCCGGCAAGGTGACGGTCTCAGAGTTCATCGAGACATGGCTCGAAGCACGCCGGACCACCGGCAAGGTCAGCGAGTCCACCATCAAGAACTACCGCGCACGCCTCAAGACGATCGAGCCCTACATCGGCAAGAAGAAGCTCAACAAAGTGACCGCCGCCGAGATCGAGCGCGCCTACGCTCAGCTCAAGGCCAAGAAGAACCTGTCGGGCACCACGCTCAACAAGCTGCACATCCTGTTGAAGTCCGTCTTCGAGAAGGCGTGCGACTACGACCTCATCCTGCGCAACCCGTGCAACAAGGTCGAGTCTCCCAGCGTCGACAAGCCCGACCGCAAGTCCCTCACCCAGGAAGAGGGAGCAGCCCTCCTGCACAAGCTCGACATGGAGGAGGCACGCATCATCCAGGAAATGGATGAGAAAGAGGAGCGCCAGGTGAAGAAGGGCAACCAGTTCGGCCGCAGCTCGATTCGCGGCCTGGCCAACCTCGGCTTCACCATCGGAACGCGCATCGCGTTGGCAACCGGCCTTCGCCGTGGCGAGGTCTTCGGCCTCACGTGGAAGAACGTGAACCTGCGGCAGAACACGATTACCGTGGCCCAGACGCTCACCAAGGAAGGCGAGATTAAGGACCCCAAGACCGGTGCCGGAAGGCGCACAATCAGCATCGACGAGAGCACGGCGGCCCACCTCAGGATGTGGCGCAAGC
The DNA here is from genome assembly GCA_015062685.1 of Coriobacteriaceae bacterium. Taxonomy (GTDB): domain Bacteria; phylum Actinomycetota; class Coriobacteriia; order Coriobacteriales; family Eggerthellaceae; genus UBA9715. Next base: position 529 of record SUUE01000049.1, on the reverse strand, counting down.
GCCAGCGCGATGAGGTCGCGAAGCTGGCGATCAAGCTCGGTGACGCCACGCCGGTGTGCTGCAGCGAACGCGGCGAGTGGGTCAACCTCGCGAACTTCGAGCGTTGGTGGCGCTCCTTCCGAGAGGACGCAGGTTTTGAAGGGCTTCGTTTCCACGAACTGCGCCACAGCCAAGCAACATTGCTTTTGGCTAATGGAACCGACCTGAAGACGGTCCAGGATCGCATGGGCCACGCCAACGGTGCAGTCACTTTGAACTGGTACGCGCACGCCATCCCCGAGAACGACCAGAAGGCAGCGCAGCTTGTTGGAAACCTCTTCGGGACGCCTCCGAAGCGGACACAACGCGGACAATCGAAAATCATCAACCTCGCCGAAAACTCTACGCATGCGGAGAGAATTGGCGAAAAGCCCGACGCGGTTGGCTTAGCTTTGGCTTAGCAGCCGCGATTCCGGGATATAGGCAAAAACGTGTTGCCGGCGTTTAATCCCAATCAACTTGCCAAGGCGTCGAATGATGGAGCTCCGAC
>SUUE01000048.1 GCA_015062685.1 Coriobacteriaceae bacterium | reverse complement strand
CCGAAGGCGGGCAAGACGGTCGTGACGGTCAACACGACGGAAAGCGACCTGTTCGAGGCGCGCTGCGCAGCGGTGGCCAAGCTCTACCAGCTGTCCCCGCGCGAAACCGAGATCATCGCGCTGCTCGCCAAGGGCCGCAACGCCGCCTACATCCAGGAAGCGCTCGTCATCTCGCCGCACACGGTGAAGAGCCACATCTACAACATCTACCGCAAGCTCGACATCCATTCCCAGCAGAAGCTCATGGATTTCGTCGAAGACTTCCCCTTGGAATAACCTGCGCTTCATCCCGCGCCGCTCGCATCGCGCAACGCCCAGTAACAAAAATCGCGTTTCATGGCTCGTATTTCCCGTATTCAATGAGTTGTCGCGGGAATTTCCATTGAATACGGGAAATACGAGCCAATCTTCCTGTATTCAACGCGTGCAATCGTTGAATACAGGAAATACGAACCACGAAACGCGTTTTTTCCTTCTCTCCACCCTCTTCCGCTCCGCGGAAGAGCGGAGCCTCCTGGGCGCGGGCGTGAGGGCGTAGCGAGGTAAGCCCGAGGAGGAGCGAGATCCACTTCCCCGCCTGTTCTTGGCGGGGAAGTTAGCTCGCGACGACGAAGCGTCGAGCGAAGCCCTCACGCCCGCACCCAGAGGGCGAACAGCAGGTCAGACGCCTCATACTATTGGTATGAAACCCGCATGAGCATACTCATCAGGCGATACGCGCACGCGCCTGGGTGGTCTACTGGTGTCAGCCTCGAGGGGGAGGCAGACAGGGCCGAGGGGGAATCGGCCGCCATATCCCATTGTTCCGGGGAAGATACCCGCAACTGCTTGAGGTCAGCCGGCTAGCCGCTGGCGCCGTTGCTCGTGCTGCGCGCGGCAACGGGAAGTGAGAGAGGAGTTGCGATGGTGGAGACTACGATTGAGTCCAAAGACCGCGACGACATCGGTGCGACAAAGGAGGAGAACCAGTTCAATTTCGGCGCAGGCGAGCGCCATGAAGTGGATCCCCGCTGGAAGCATCCCGGTGAGTGGCAGTACATGGAGGACGGGATGCTCGTTACCCGCACGTCCGTGTGGTCGGCTCCTGGCTGCCACGAAGGGTGCGGAGTGTTGGTGTATTCCGATCCGGAGACCGGTCGCTTCATCAAGTGCGAAGGCGATCCCGACGACCCGTACAACCGCGGCGCTCTGTGCCCGCGTTGCCTGGCGTTCAAGCAGGTCGAATTCCATCCTGACCGCATCCTGTATCCGATGAAGCGCGCCGGCGAGCGCGGCGAGAACAAGTGGGAGCGCATCACGTGGGACGAGGCGCTCGAGACGTGCTACAAGGAATTCCGCCGCATCGCCATGACCTACGGCGGCGATTCGATCCACTGCCTGCGCGGCACCGCACGCGACAACCAATGGCAGGTCGGGCGCATGGCCAACACGTTCGGCAGCCCCAACGAGTACGGTTTCCTGTCCGGCACGGCATGCTACCTGCCGCGCCTGTCGCTGATGATCATGACCTACGGCGGCATGCTCATCGCCGACTTCTCGCAGTTCTCGGCGCTGCGCTACGACGACCCCGAGTGGACGTGCCCCGAGTGCACGATCGTCTGGGGCTGCAACCCCACCATTTCCAACCCGGACTTCTTCATGGGCCACTGGGTGACCGACGCCATGAAGCTCGGCTGCAAGCTGATCTCCGTCGAGCCGCGCGTCACGTGGCTGGCCGCGCATGCCGACATCCACCTGCAGCTGCGCCCCGGCACCGACACGGCGCTCGCGCTCGGCATGATCAAGGTCATCTGCGAGGAGGACCTGTACGACCACGAGTTCATCGAGAAATGGACGTACGGCTTCGACGAGCTGAAGGAGCGCGCTTGCGAGCTCTCCCTCGACGAGGTCGAGAAGATGACCTGGGTTCCCAAGGAGAAGATCGTCGAGGCCGCGCGCATGTTCGCGAAGGCGAGCCCGGCCAACGTCGTGTGGGGCCTGGCTGTCGACATGCAGTCTCAGGGCACTCCGTGCGCCGCTGCCATCGCCGCGCTTTGGACCATCACCGGCAACCTCGATATCCCCGGTGGCATGTGCTACACCGCCGCCCCCATGGGCGTCGACCAGCCGTCCGCCGGCGCATGGGGCATCTACGACCTCATTGACGAGGAGACCCAGAAGAAGCGCGTCGGGTGGAAGGAATACCCGATGTACCGCTACGGCCTCACCCAGGCCATGCCCGACATGTGCCTCGAGGAAATGGAAGCCGGCAACGTCAAGGGCGTGTGGATCCAGACGTCCAACGGCATCGCCTGCATGAGCTGCGAGGTGGACCGCTGGTACAAGGCCATGAAGAAGCCCGAGTTCATCGCCGCTTGCGACATCTTCATGAACCCGACCATCCAGAGCTCGGCCGACATCGTCATGCCGGTGCAGACGTGGGCCGAGAAGCACTCCGTGCGCGCGCACTACTACTTCCTGTCCGCCATCACCGGCGGCTGCGCCACCGAGGGCGAGGCGAAGTCCGACTGCGAGATCAACCGCGAGCTCGCGCAGTACTTCGACAACGACGACGAGTTCAACGCCGCCATCCATCGCCCCGAGGGCAAGCAGCACACCTGGCCCTGGGCAACCGAGGACGAGGTGTACGACGAGATCGTGTCGCCTTCCGGCTTCACGTTCAAGGAGCTCATGGAGCACGGCCCGGCGTACCAGCATTACGTCTACAAGAAGTACGAGAAGGGCCTCATGCGCCCGGATGGCCAGCCCGGCTTCAACACGCCGACCGGTCGCGTCGAGTTCTACTCGGTGCTGTTCGAGGCGTACGGCTACGATCCGCTGCCCTACATCGAGGAGCCCGGCATCGGCCCCGTGACTACGCCCGACCTGTACGAGGAATACCCGCTGATCATGATCACGGGCGCCCGCACCACGTCGTTCTTCCATTCGGAGCACCGTCAGATCCCGTACCTGAGGCAGCTCACGCCCGACCCCTGGGTGCAGATTCACCCCGAGGACGCAGCGGCGAAGAACATCTCCGAGGGCGACTGGGTGTGGATCGAGAACCATCGCGGCCGCGCCCGTCAGCGCGCCCGTGTGACCTACGAGGTGCACAAGGGCACGATCGCGGCGCAGCATGGCTGGTGGTTCCCCGAGCAGGACGGCGCGGAGCCTAACCTGTACGGCTTCCGTCAGTCCAACATCAACCAGCTGCTGGCGAATAAGCCCGGTAAGACCGGTTTCGGCGCCGACCTGAAGTGCACGCTTTGCAAGATCTACCGTTGCAGTGAGGAGGACCTGTAATGACTAGGAACGGAATTCTCGTTGACTACCAGTACTGCACCGGCTGCTATTCGTGCGAGGTCGCATGCCAGTCCGAGCACAACCTGCCGTTGGAGCAGTGGGGCGTGAAGGTCATGACGAACGGCCCGTGGCCGATTAAGGACGCGGAGGGCAACCCCACCGACAAGTACGTCTACGACAACATCCCCGCGTTCACGCGCGTGTGCGACATGTGCGCGGAGCGCACGGGAAAGGGCAAGCTGCCGAGCTGCGTGTTCCACTGCCAGGCCAAGTGCATGGAATATGGCCCCGTTGACGAGCTGGCGAAGAAGCTCGCCGACAAGCCCGAGCAGTATCTCTGGGTGCCGCCCGCGAGCGCCTAGGCGCCGTCGGATGCTGTAATGCGTTGACTTGGGGGCGGCGGGCCAGCCGCCCCCTCGTATAAGGAGGCCCGCATGAACTGCCAGGAATTGAAAGAGCAAATTGCGAATGCGCCCGTGTCGTCGCGCGTGCTGCTCGACAAGGTGTACCTTTACACGACGGCGGGGGACCAAGCCCTGCCCGAGTTCGCCGACATGCTGGAGGCGGCCGATTCGTACCAGGGTTTCGTCGATGCCATCTACCGAGACCTGAACCGCAAGGCCTCGCTGCTCTGGGGCATCTGCGCCCAGTACAAGCGCCGCAACTGGCTGCAGTACTTCGAGCCGAAGATGCTCGTGCAGAACGTGCGCCTCAAGGGCGAGGGCATTCCCGTGCAGTTCGGCAGCGGCGTCATGTTCGCCCCCACGGGCAGCCGCGACAACATCGCCAACCTCTACGTGTTCGGCAGCGGCGGGTTCAACACGCACGCGGCCGAGTTCGTCACGTCGATCGGCGGCACGTTCACGTTGCTCGACTACGAGTTCTGCGGCATCTACGGGCTCTACAAGTATCGCGGCAGCGTCATCATGGAAGAATGGCAGGTCGAGCGCGACCCCGTGAAGGTCAAAGCCGACTGAGGTGCCCGAGCAGGTAGACAGCATATCCCACGCCTCGCTGAACGGCTTATACGTCAAGGCGCGGGAGCTCGACCGGGGGCACAACGAGC
>SUUE01000047.1 GCA_015062685.1 Coriobacteriaceae bacterium | reverse complement strand
GGAGCCACGCCCTCGCCGAACACCACGCTCTTGATCTTGTCGCGGTTTCCGTACCATTTCACGCTGTCAGCGCGATCGGCCTCAGCTCCCACGTCGTCGTATGTCGCAACCACATATCGCCCGGTGGGGGTTGACGGATCGGGCCACCACATGGGCCATAGATAGGGCCCACAGCACAGACGCTCGTTGCCAACGGCAGCTTCGTTTGCGCTCGCGGGAGCGGGCGTTTCCGCAGGCAAAGCTACAGGTTGAACGGCAGGCTCGCTTGCTTGACCTTCTACCGCGCCGCCTTTCGGCTGATCGTTATCAGCGGGATCCGCGTTCTCTGCGCCGCTTTCGGTATCGCCAACTTGATTGGAAACCTCTTGCTTCTCACCTTGGCCTTCGCCCGAAGCAGCATCCTCAAGCGCTCCCTGGCTAGCGGGCTCAGCGGAATCCGCTTTCCTGATTACCAGCTCGCCGTCGCTGTACAGAACAGCCTCGTAGCACTGCGACTCGCTCGAAGCGGCCACTTGGCTTTCTTGAATAGCGCCATCGCAAGAGTCATCGGCAAATGCGGGAACGGCAAAACCGAAGGATGCGAGCAGAAGCGCGGCGAACAGCAGCGCGGCTGCATGCGTTCTGCCGACTATCGTCGCTGTCGCGTTCCTCTCCATGCTGTCCTGGTCCTTCGGCGCGCGTGGGCATAGTTCTAGATAATGCGATTATACGAACGCTCACCTGGAGAAACGTGGTACCAAGGATTCGTTAATCTTCCGTTTACCAAGCGCAACCATACGTGCAAACAAGAGCGCAACATGCGGACTTCGGGCGCAAAAACTTAGGCGCCGGCGCACCTCGAGTCCCATGAGAGTTTCGAACGAAAATGCGAGCAGCCTACATTCTTGGGGGCTTGTTGCGGTGGTTCCGCGAACCCGAATCGCCGTCGCCTGCTACGCGCGCGGCGATCACGGCCAGGGGCACGAGCAAGAACACCAACGGGAATAGCGGGTTCTGGGTGACCACGCCCGTGACGGCGGCGCAGGCGAGCGCGAGCACGGTGATGATGGTCGGGAACATCTGCTTGCGCCTGTCTCGGTCCACCTCCGCGCGCATGATCTCGTCCCTGCGGCGCGACTCGTCGTCGCGACGTGCTTTGACGTCGCGATCGGTCCACTCCATGATCTTGCGCTGCACCTCGGGCGGGTATGCGTTGAACACATCCGGGTGCGGGAGCTTGCCGTACTCGCCGTCTTCGGACAAGAACTGCTCGACGGCGCCGTTGGTTGCGACATCGAGGCCGCTCAGATCCGCAGTGCCCCCATCGAACCCAATCGGCGGGACATCGCCGTAGCTGTCGCTGGAAGAAAAGGCATCCTTCGCGCCTTCGTCAGGCGAACCTGCCCCCTTTTCGACAGTCGGGGCTGCCTCGGCGCCCTCCGCGGGCGCATCGGGATTCTTGAAGTCGCTGGCATCGCGTTTCTTGCGCATATGTGAACCTCTCCTGAGGGTACGTTCGAACCGCAACGATTATACCGTTAATGAACTGGAGTGAGACACCGGGGTCGGGGCCCTTTGTCTCATCGCCGGGGAGCTTACGCGCTTCGCGCCGAAGACAAGTCCGATGAGACAAAGGGCCCTGACCCCGGTGTCTCACTGACAAGCCGCCTACGCCCCTCAGGCCGCTTCCATAGTCTGGGAGCACCTCTTTCGCACAAATAGGCCCTTAAAACGCGTCTGAGCGGCTCGAGAGCCGCTCAGACTATTCAGCGCGATGATCCCCGAGGCTATTCCTTCGGCTTCTTCTTCCAACGGCCGTGCTCGTCGCGGTCGTACTTGCTCCAATTGCCGTTACGCGTCTTGTCGCCGAACTTGGCACGGGCCTCCGCAATGACCGTATTGGGGTCGAGGCTGATGGCTTCTTCAGCCGGCATAGGCCGTGCGAAGAAGTAGCCCTGGATGATGTCACAGCCGAAGTTCAGGCACATCTGGTACTGCTCGTAGGTCTCGACGCCCTCGACGACGATCGTCTTGCCCAGGCCGTGGATAAGCCGCGTGACGTCGTCGATGAAGCCCTCCTTGCCGGGCACCATGAACGTGTCCACGAGCGACTTGTCCAGCTTGACGAAATCCACGGGCCTGTTCGCCATGCGGTACAGCGACGAGTAACCGGTGCCGAAGTCGTCGAGCGCCAGCGTGATGCCCATGGAGCGCAGCCTCGCGAACAGCTTGTCCGCCTCCTCCTCGTTGCCCAGAATCATGGACTCGGTGATCTCGATCTTGAGAAGCGACGCGGGCACCTTGTTCTTCGCAAGCTGCTCAGCCAGGAAGTCGCAGTAGCCCTTGTCGCGCAGCTGCGCCGCAGAGAAGTTGATCGACGCCACGCCGACGTCCTTGCGGCCCTCCTTAAGCCACACGCCCAGCTGCTCGATGACCTTCTTGGTAACCACGCGGTCCAGCGGGTTCACCAGGCCGGACATTTCCGCCACGGGTATGAAGTCGTTCGGGAAGTACTTGTTGCCCTCGAGGCGGCACAGCGCCTCGTAGCCGTAAACGGTGAGGTTTTCGGTGTCCACCTGGGGCTGCCACAGCACGACAACGCGCTCTTCGGCAATGGCCTGCTTCAGGTACTCGGTGATCTCGAGCCTGCGCTCCATGTCCTTGAGCATGTCGTCGGTGTAGAACACGGGCTGATGCAGGTTCTCGTCGCTCGCGAAGTTGGTCGCCAAGTCGCCCGCCACGATCAGGTCCGCACCCGACATGCCCTTCTCGCGGTTCGCAATGCCGATGGTGGCAGCGGCCTCAACCTTGTTGTCGCCAATGATAATCGGGTCGGCGAAGATGCGCTCCAGATGGCTGAGCACGCTGCTTTCGGGCTTGAGACGCTCGTTGAGGAGCAAGGTGAACTCGTCCTCAGCCGTACGCGCAATCAGGGCCGCCTTAGCGTTCTCCAAGCGCTTGGCAACGATCTTGATAACCTCGTCGCCGAACGAATGACCATATGCATCGTTGATGTCAGAAAGATTGTCTGCATGGATCCGCACCACGGACCTGACCGCGTCGCCGCTCTTGGGGTCGGCCAAGTACTGCTCGAGCGCGATGCGGTTCGGGAGGTTGGTCAGAACGTCATGGTAGAGACGGTACTGCAGCTCGTCGCGGGATGCGATGATCGCGCGGTTCGACCTGATAGAACGGCGGAAGCCGATGAATCCGAAACCGACGATGCACGCCACGGCGCCCAGTAGGAACAACGTGGGCTGCACGAACGGGCGCAGCACGCGCCAGCTAAACGACGACTCGTTGATGAGAGCGGAGCCTTCGGGCGTAAGATCGGGGTTCATGCCCCTCAACATCAGCTGCTGAACGTCAAAGACGCAGGTTTCGGGTTGCAGCTCGGTAACCGCAAGGCTCGAGACATCCGTGCCGTTCAACATGTCAATGAGCAGCTTAGCGGAGTTCGCGCCCTCGGTCTCCCTGTCGAAGAACGCCGAGCCGCTCACACCTTCTCCCACGCCGCCGAAAGCCGAGAAGATCGGCTTCCTCGTAAGGCCGGCCAGGAAATACACGGTCTCGGTGGACGTGTAGCCGTTGCCCGCGGAGTCGCGGTTGGCGGAAAGAAGCATGATGAACTCGTCGGACCCGAGGTTCGCCACCTTGTCGGCCAGCTCATCGCGGGTCATCTTGGAAACGTCCCACACCTCGCGCTCGAAGGACGGGGCAGCGGACTTATCTGCCTCGAGCTGATCGAGCAGACCCTTGGACGACGCCGATCCGTCGACGAGGACGATGACCTTCTTATATGCGGGAAGCAGCTTTTCGGCATTGGACAGGACGAGGCTGGGGCCGCCCTTCTCCAAGAAGCCCGTCGCATATCCCTTGTCCTTTACCTCACCCGCGAGGGACGCGCCCTCAACCGAGAAGAACACGGTGGGCAAACCACCGAAAAGGTCCCTGTGGTTCGCCACGAACGACAGCGCCTCGTCGCCAGAAACTACGACGGCGTCGCAGCTCATGCCCGAAGAAGCCTTATCGCGAATGAACTCGTAAAGGCCCTTGTCGATCGCCGCGGCACTCGTGCCGGTGGAGGTGTCCAAGTAGTACACATCACTTGAAATGCCGCTGCGATTCAATACGTTCAAAACGCCGGAGCGCTCGTATGCAACGCTCGCGTCTGAGTCATCGCTCGAGAAGATGACGATGGCGTTCCGCACAGGCTCGCCATTGACGGAATCGGTCGTGACAACGCGCGAAACCGTCTGGGTGTTCGAGGCCTCGATGAAGCCGCGCACGCCCATGATCGCCAACACGCATGCCAGCGCAAACAAGATTATGCGGAGAATGAGGAAGATGCGGCTCGTCGCTTTCTTCGAGCGATCTATCGACTTGCCAACTTCCTCCTCGACCGCGCTCGCGGCGCCCATGCTACGAACAACCTGCTGCTCTTGCTGCTTGGGCTGCTTTTGCGGGCGCGCGCCTTTACGGCTCGCCATTATTCTTCATCCTCCTCTTCCGACTCGTCGTCGGCGTCCTCTTCTTCCTCCCTACGGCGCTTCGCGGCCGCCCCCGCGCCCGCACCTGCACCAACAGCGGCCAAGTCGGCCGCGAGATCTACACCTGCAGTAAGCCCAACAGCGCCTGCAGCGCCAATTGTGGCTGCGCCGATAACCGCAGCACCGGCCACGCTGGCGCCGATGCCGACCAAGCCCATGAGGGCGCCGACAGCTGCAACGGCGGCAACGGTGGTGCCGGCCTGCTGCATGCCTTCAGGCGACATGAGCTGGTCAAGGAAGCTGCTGTTTTCCCCGCCGCCGCTCGCCGAAGCGCTTGCGGAATCAGTGCGGGCCACGAGCACGCCCTCCGCAAGGGCGCCGGACTTGGACGAGGCCAGCAGACCAGGCGTTTCCTTGCCGATGGTCTTCAAAGCGTCCTTGGCCACGTCCTCGACCGTCCCGACGACGTCGGAGACATCCGCACTGCGGTCAGGGACGATCCACTGGCCGGGGTTGACGTAATCGTTGATTGCATCAGAAACCTGATCGCTGATATTAGAGGGGTTCGGGTTCGGAGACGGGCTCGGCGTCGGTTG
>SUUE01000046.1 GCA_015062685.1 Coriobacteriaceae bacterium | reverse complement strand
TGCGACCCCAACGAGCGCGTGGCGTCCCCCGTTTGCGTCCTGCCGGCCGATGAGGTGCGCTCGGGCGCGAAATCTTTCCGCCGCGTGATCGAGGACTGGGAACCCGAGCTGCTCCTGTGCGGTTTGCCCGTCACCCTCGCGGGGGAGGAGGGGCCGCAGGCGCAACGCATCCGCGCGTTCGCCGCGGAGGTGTCCAAAACGCTGGGTATTCCCTATGAATTCGCAGATGAGCGCCTTAGCTCGGCCGAAGCTAAACGGAGTTTGCGTGAAAAGGGCCTCTCGGAGAAAGACATGCGCGGCAAAGTGGATATGATAGCCGCAAGTCTGTTTCTGCAAGCTTGGCTCGATGCACGCAGCACAGCCGGTTAAACGGTAAGGAAACGCACCATGTCGCCACGCAAGAACGTCACCTATTCATCGCGCCCCAACCATGCAGCACGCTCGGCTCATGCCAAGGGCGATAAGCTATTCCGCACGTACGACACGACCGCCATTCGCCCCAAGCGCAGCCCAGTTCCCGCCATCATCGGCATCATCGTGCTGCTCGTGCTGCTCGTCGTCATCGTGACGACCGCGCTCAGCTTCGTTCGCAGCTGCACTTCGGTCCAGCTGCTCGAGAAGGGCAAGACGGTGGAGGTGGTCGTCGCGGAGGGCGACGGCGCCAAGTCCGTTGCCAAGACGCTGCTCGATGCGGGCCTCATCGCGTCCACCAACGAGTTCACCGACAAGGTGCAGGAACTCGGCGCCGAGGGCGGCCTGCAGCCCGGCACGTACACGCTCGTCGGCGGCCAGTCGGTCGACGAGATCATCAAGGTTCTGCAAACTCCCGTTGCGAGCAAGACGTTCACCGTGCCCGAGGGGAGCACGATAAAGCAGACCGCCGATATCGTGGCCGAAGCTTCCGGTGGGCGAATATCGGCAGACGAGTTCGTCGCTGCCGCGAGCAACGCATCGGTTTACGCAAAGGACTACTCGTTCCTCGCCGATGCGGGCACGCATTCCCTCGAAGGTTTCCTGTTCCCCAAGACCTACCCGATCAAGGACGACTCCACGGCCGATTCGATCATCCGCGGCATGCTCGACCAGTTCGGTACCGAGACTGCGGGCCTCAATTGGTCGTACGCCGAGTCTGCCGGCCTGTCGCACTACGACGTGGTGAAGCTCGCGTCGATCGTCGAGAAGGAAGCCGACGAGTCTCATAGGGCTACGGTGGCATCGGTGTTCTACAACCGCCTCGCTCTGGGCATGGCCATGCAGTCCGACGCGACGGTCGCCTATGCCGTGGGCCACGACCCCACGCCCGAGGACGTCGACACCTACAACGAGTACAACACGTACTTCGTGACCGGCCTCGACATTCCCACGCCCATCAACTCGCCGAGCCTCGCTTGCATGCAGGCGGTCTGCTCTCCCGAGACGACGAACTACCTGTACTTCTACTTCGAGAGCGATGGCAACGGCGGCATGAACTACTATTTCTCCGAGAATTACGTAGACCATCAGGCGACCTATGGCGGCTGATAGCGGTCAAGCCAGGGCCGAAAGGGTTTACATCCTGGGGCACCCAGTCGGCCATTCGAAGTCCCCGGCCATGCACAACGCGGCGTTCAGCGCGCTCGGCCTGCATTGGGAATATGGTTTCAAGGACTGCGAAACCGAGCTCGCCGCCCGGGCGTTCATCGACGCTCGCAGATGGCGCGCTTGCAACGTCACCATGCCGTGGAAGCAGCTCGCCTTCCGCGAGGCCGATCGCCGCACCCTCGACGCGGAACTCGTGCAGGGCGCGAACGTTCTCGTGAACTGGGGCGGCAAGATCTATTCCGACAACACCGACGGAAGGGGCTGCGCGGCCTATTTGGCTCGCGGCGGCGTGGAGCTGAAGGGCTCGCGCGTGGCCGTTTGCGGCACGGGCCCCACCTCTCTCGCAATCGCGCACGCATGCGCGCAGGCGGGGGCCGAACGGGTGGCCTTGTTCGGCAGGAACCCGGAGCGCACGCAGGCGACGGTTTCCGCGTATGGCGACCGCGTGGCCAAGGCGGGCATCGAGCCGCTCATGGAGGCCTGCGCCTACGATGCCGAGGGCCTCGATGCTATAGCCTCTTCCGACCTGGTGGTGGATGCCACGCCCCTCGGGATGAAGCCGGGGGACCCCGCACCGTTCGACGTGAGCGCCTTGTCCTCCGGCCAGTCGGTCTTCGACGTGGTGTACGGGCACGGCGAAACGGCTCTGGTGGCAGCCGCGCGCGAGCGCGGGTGCCGCGTGTTCGACGGTTCGGGCATGCTCGTGGCGCAGGCGGTGGAGACCCTTCGTTTCTTCGCGTCGACGACGGAGGCGTTCTCCATTCCGGCACATGCCGATATGTTCGCCATCATGGCGGAGGCGGCTGGCTTTGACGTGTAGGATAGCAACATAAAGCAAACGAAAGCGTAGCGTTTTCGCGCATTAAGGTGGGGATTATGCAGTACATGACCGCAGGGGAGAGTCACGGGCCGCAATTGACGGCCATCGTGGATGGCGTGCCGGCCGGGTTGCACATTTCCGAGGAGAGCATCAACGCCGACCTGGCCCGCCGTCAGTCCGGGTACGGGCGCGGCGGCCGCCAGAAGATAGAGCGCGACGTAGTGCGCATTACGTCGGGTGTTCGCTTCGGCAAGACCCTCGGTTCGCCCATCACCCTGGTCGTGGAGAACCACGACTGGGAGAACTGGACCGAGAGGATGTCTGTGTTCGGGGAGCCGCCCGTCGACCTCAAGCGCGAAACCACACCGCGCCCGGGGCATGCGGACCTCGTGGGTGCCCTCAAGACCGACACCGACGACTGCCGCGACATCCTCGAGCGCGCGAGCGCTCGCGAGACCGCGGCCCGCGTGGCGGCTGCCGGCATCGCGCGCGAGCTGCTCGCAGACTTGGGCGTCGAGGTGTTCTCCTACGTCACGTCGATCGGCTCGGCAAAGATGCACGAGAAGGACCCCATGCTCGAGGCGCCCGACTACAAGCCCCTCGAGATAGAGATATCCGACGTCCGCTGCCCCAACGAGGCCGCAGCTGACGCCATGCGCGCCGAGATAGACAAGGCCATCGAGCTCGGGGAGAGCCTGGGCGGCACGTTCCGCGTCGTCGCGAGGGGGCTCGTGCCCGGCCTCGGCGGCTACGCGACGGCATCGGAGCGCCTGACGTCGCGCATCGCCGCCGCGCTCTTCTCCATTCCCGCCATAAAGGGCGTCGAGTTCGGGCTGGGGTTCGAGGCGGCCCGCCTGCCGGGCTCGCGCGTGCATGACGAGATCAAGCTCGACCCCGCGGTCGGTTTCACGCGCTCGAGCAACAACGCGGGCGGCCTGGAGGGTGGCATGACCACGGGCATGCCGCTCGTCGCCACCTGCGCCATGAAGCCCATCCCAACGCTCATGACCCCGCTGCAGACCGTGGACCTCGATACGCTCGAGCCCGCGGCGGCCTCCAAGGAGCGCAGCGACACCTGCGCGGTGCCCGCGTGCGCGGTCGTGGCCGAGGGCGAGCTGGCCTTCGCGCTCGCCAACGCCTATCTGGAGAAGTTCGGCCACGACAACATGGCCGACATCCGGGCGAACATTGCGGCTTACCGCCAGCGCCTGAAGACGGTGGCCCGGTAATGGCCCCGACCGTATACGATTTCCGGAAGCCAGAGGAACCTTCCCCGGCCGAGCCGGAGGGTTGCGTGCTCACGTGCCCGGTGTTCCTCGTCGGGTTCATGGGCGCGGGCAAGACCACGGTCTCCCGAAAGCTCGCGCGCCTCACGGGGGCCGCGTCCATCGACATGGACCGGTTCATCGAGCGCCGGTGCGACAAGGCCATCAAGGACCTGTTCGCCGAGATAGGCGAGGAGGGCTTCCGCGCCATCGAGACCGACGTCCTGCGGGAGCTCGCCGAGGGCGAGCCGCGGTTCGTCTCGTGCGGCGGAGGCGTGGTGCTCAAGGAGGAGAACCGCGAGATACTGAAGGGCGCCGGTTGCGTGGTGTACCTCAAGGTGACCGCGGAAGAGGCGGCGTCGCGCATATCCGACGTGTCGACGCGCCCGCTGTTCGGCAATTTGGAGCAGGCGCAGCGCGTGATCGACGGCCGCCTTGCCTTCTACGAGGAAGTGGCCGATCTCCAGATCGAGACTGCTGGGCGCGGGTCCGGCTCCATCGCCCACGAGGTTGCGGGAATGCTCAAGGAAATGGGAATAGTGCGGTTGGATGCCGGGGAGGCGCCCGCTCCTGCCGCTTCGACCGAATAGGAAACACGACATGGCAACGAAGATAATCGTGGAACTGCCGGGCGCGCGCGACTACGCGGTGCGCATCGGGAGCGGAATACTTGACGCTCTGGGCGAGAACATGAGGGCCATCGACCAGCTCGCGCGAACCACCGACGTGCTCGTCGTGACCGACTCGAACGTGGCACCCCTCTACCTCGCGCAGACGAAGGCGGCGCTCGCCCGCGCGGGCTTCAAGGCGGCGGACGTTGTCGTGCCCGCCGGGGAGGACTCGAAGGACCTGGCGGTGGCCGGAGAGATCTGGAGCGCCATGGCGCAGCTCGCCCTCGGGAGGGATTGCGCGGTGGTGGCGCTCGGCGGCGGCGTGGTGGGCGACCTCGCCGGCTTCGTGGCGGCGGCGTATCTGCGCGGCGTGCCCGTCGTGCAAGTGCCCACGACCCTCCTCTCCATGGTGGACTCCTCGGTCGGCGGCAAGACGGCCGTCAACCTCCCCGAGGGGAAGAACCTCGTCGGCTCTTTCCACCAGCCCTCGTTCGTGTGCGCCGATGTCGATACGCTCGCGACGCTGCCGGAGCGTGAGTGGCGTTGCGGTTGCGGCGAGATCGCGAAGTCGGCGGCCATCGATTCCGACGACTTCTTCTTCTGGATGCTCGAGCATGCGGAGGGGCTCGCGAGCCGCGATTCCTCCATCACCGCGGAGGCCGTTCAGAGGTGCGTCGTGTTCAAGGCGGGCGTGGTCGCCCGGGACGAGCACGAGACCGCAGGGGTGCGCGAGTGCCTCAACTACGGGCATACGCTCGGCCACGCCATCGAGGTTGCCAGCGGGTTCGGCGCCTTCTCGCATGGCGAGGCGGTGGCGGAGGGCATGCGCTTCGCCGTCGAGCTCGCCCGCAACCAAGGGGGCGTGGCGGAGGGTTTTGCCGAGGCGCAGGCCGACTTGCTCGACGCGCTCGGGCTGCAGCGCCTGAACGTCGAGGCGAGTTCCGCCGATCTGCTCGAGGCGATGAAGCGCGATAAGAAGAACCGAGGCGGCCAGATACGCTTCGTGCTCGCGCGCGATGTTGCCCAATGGGAGGTGGCGCCCGTGTCCGACGACGCCATACTCGCGGCTCTTAACGGATGGGGCCTCTAGGCGCCGCGCCGAGGCCAACGAAAGGAAAGCGATGACGATGAGGCGCATTCTGCTTCTGAACGGCCCGAACCTCGACATGCTCGGCATGCGCGAGCCCGATATCTACGGCAGCGACACGCTGGCCGGGCTCGAGGAGATGGTCATGCAGTATGCGGGCCAGCGCGGTTTGTCGGTGACCCCCTTCCAGTCGAACAGCGAGTCGAAGCTCATCGGCCG
>SUUE01000045.1 GCA_015062685.1 Coriobacteriaceae bacterium | reverse complement strand
GTGTGTACACTAATGCGCATGCGTACCACATGGCGCAGGCCGTCAGCGTTGCCGAATTGCGCAAGCCCGTTATGCGCCAAATCTAACACCCCGCGCGACCTGGCCATATGCGAAGGCCGCCTCGGTCGCGCATCTCGTGTGCACAAGGCTCGCGACTGCAATTTCGCCCCCTGAACTGGCCCATCGTCAAACCACGCCCACATTGCCCGATCGCTATACGATTTTGCGAATGCCCAGCATATGAAATGGCACTAAGCAAAACCCTTGCGCCTCCTCGCCGCCAAATTGTTTAATCTCCCTCATTCATTTGACAGCAACAAGGAGGAACCAGCATGACAACTCATCAGACGACGCTTTCCAGGCGTTCATTCATAAGCGCGGCGCTCGTGGGCGCGGGCGCGCTCGCCACCTTCGGCATCACCGGGTGCGCGGGCGGCGGCGCGGGCGGAAGCTCGGCGGCAGCAACCTATGACGTGGGAATCGGCCACCTGAACTCCACGGCGCACCTCCTGGCGTTCGTCGCCAAGGAAGAGGGCTTCTTCGAGGAAGAGGGCGTGCGCGCCACCCTGACGCAGTTCTCCTCCGCTTCCGAGCTCGTGAGCGGGCTGGAGTCAGGCAAGCTGCAGGTGGCCTTCATCGGCTCGGTGCCCACCCTCGTGAACGCGAGCAACGGGCACGACATCAGCGTGTTCGGCGGCGCCATGACCAACGGCCACGGCTACGTCATCAAGGGCGAATACACGAAGGGCCTCAGCTCGTGGGACCCGACCATCCTCAAGGGCAAGAACGTCGCGGTGCCGCGCACGACCGTGCAGGAACTCGAGCTGTACGAGATCTGCAAGAAGTACGGCCTGACCTACGGAGAGGGCGATGGCTACGACGTGCACATCACCTACTTCGAGAGCCAGAAGGACGCCTACAACGCGTTCTCCAACGCCGAGATCGATGCCGTGTCCGCATACAGCCCCTACATGTCGATCGCCGTGGCCGACGGCGCGTCCGTGGTCTACAAGTGCTACGAGGAGGACATCTTCAAGAACCAGCCGTGCTGCCGCCAGGTGGCCCTCACGGAGGAGCTGGACAAGAACCCCGACCTGTATGCCGCCGTGGAGCGCGCGTTCATCAAGGCGTACGCGTTCTACAAGAACCCCGCGAACAAGGACAAGGCCATCGCCGACGTGAAGGCCTACATCGACATCCCCGAGGACGAGATCGAGTACGAAGTGTTCACGCCCGACTACTGCGACTCGAACCCCGACCCCGACTACCAGGCCACGCTTGCGCTCAAGGACGATGCCGTCGAGTTCGGCTACTTGAAGGACTTCGACCTGGCCAAGCACTACAACACGAGCATCTACGACAAGGCGCTGTCTGAGCTCGAGGCGGCGGATTCCTCGAACACGTACTACGCCGACCTGCGCAAGCACTTCAGCCAGTACGAATAGGAGGGCCCGATGAGCGCACAGATCACCACCAAGAGGCTACTTCCCCTCATCGTCATCGCACTCGCCTCGCTCGCGGTCGTCACCGCGGCCGCTGCCTACGTGCTGGGCAGCTCGTGGGCGGCGGAAAGCGCCTACGCGGGCGACAGCTCGAGCGAATCCGCCGCGTGCAGCTCCTGCTGCCGCGAGGACGAGCCGCCCGCCAGCGAGAAGGCGGCCAGCGAGCCGGAATCGTGCTGCGCCGATGCCGCCGAAGTGCACAAGGAGGCGAAGCGTGTCTAAGCGAATTGATGTGAGAGATCTTCGAGTCGTCTACGCCGAACGCGGTGATTCCTTCACGGCGCTCGATGGCGTGAGCTTTTCCGTGGAGCCCGGCGAGTTCGTGAGCGTCATCGGCGCGAGCGGATGCGGCAAATCGACGCTACTCGCCGTGCTCGAGGGATTGCTCCCGCCCGAGAGCGGCAGCGTTTCGGTTGACGGCGAACAGGTGAGCGGGCCCGGCCCCGAGCGCAGCGTCGTGTTCCAACAATACTCCCTTTTCCCCTGGATGACCGCACTCGGCAACGTTGAATTCGCGCTTGGCCAGGCCCGTCCCGACCTGAAACGCAAGGAGCGGAGGGAGCTGGCGGGCGAATACCTCAAGAAGGTGGCGCTCGAGGGCTTCGAGAACCGCTTCCCCAAGGAGCTGTCGGGCGGCCAGCAGCAGCGCGTGGCCATCGCGCGCGCCCTGGCGGAGGACGGCGAGGTGCTCCTGATGGACGAGCCGTTCGGCGCCATCGACGCGCGCAACCGCGCCTTGTTGCAGGACCTGCTGCTCGAGCTCTGGGAGGGCGAGGCGGGAGCCAGCCGCAAGACGGTCGTGTTCGTGACGCACGACCTGGAGGAGGCCATCCTGCTGTCCGACCGCATCATCATGATGGAGCCGGGCCGCGTGCGCGCAGTCTTCGACGTGCCGCTGCCGCGCCCGCGCCATCGCCTGAGCTTGCTCCAAGACCCGGCCTACGTGGCGTTCCGCGGCGAGCTCGCGAAGATCTTCTTCGAGAACGAATACCAGGAGGTGCATTCCGCATGAGCATAGAAGCCCAAGGAGCGGTTGCCGTCGCGCCCGCCGGCAAGGCGACAGGCTGGCGCAAGAGAGACCATGCCGACAGCCGCGCCGCAAGAGCGGCTGCCAAGGCAGCCTCGAGGCCCCGAAGCGCCCTGACGTGGCGCGAGCGCCTGCTCACCCCCACGAGCGCGCTCTTCGTCGTGTTCCTCGCCTCGCTCGCGTTCCCCGCCCACACCTCCAAGGACCCGCAGGTGCCCTACGCCCTCGCCGTGGGGGCATCCGTCTGGCTGGTCGGCGCGGCGGGCAGCCTCGCGGCCCGCAAGCGCGCCACGCGGGACACGCTCGCCGACGTGACGGCGATCATTCTGGGCGTCCTCGCCGCCTGGCAGCTCGCCACCGCGGCGTTCAACGTGCTCCCCGAGAAGATGTTCCCGGCGCCCGGCATCGTGTTCGCCCAGATCGTAGCCGACCACGTGAAGATCGGGCAAGGCATCGCCAGCTCGCTCGGCATCGTGGCGCAAGGCTTCCTGCTCGGCACGGCGGTCGCGCTCGTGCTGGGCCTGACGCTGGGCTTCGGCGCGCGCTCCTCGAAGGCGACCGAGAAGGTGGTCGCGTTCCTTTCCGCCATCCCGCCCATCGTCTACATCCCCTACGGCATCGCGCTCCTGCCGACCTTCCGCGCTTCGAGCGTGCTCGTGATCTTCCTCGCGACGCTCTGGCCGGTGCTCACGGCCACGCTCGCCGGGGTGTCGAACGTCGACTCGCGTATCCTCGACTCGGCGCGCGTGCTCAACGTCGGGCGCGTGAAGACGCTCACGCGCGTCGTGCTCCCGAGCGCGCTGCCGCTCATCTTCAACGGGCTGAACATTGCCCTGTGCCTCTCGTTCATCCTGCTCACGAGCGCGGAGATGATCGGCGGCAGCATCGGCATGGGCTACTACGTGAAGTACTACAGCGACTTCGGAGACTACACGCGCATCATGGCCGGCATCATCGTGATCGGCGTGGTGATCACGATGATCAGCGCGCTGCTCGCGAGGCTGCAGCACAGGTTGACGCGCTGGAAGTAGCGGGCGCTTCGCAGGGCGCGGCGCGGGTCGATGCGCCGGAGACGACGGGGCGTGGCAGGATTCGGCGCTAGTCTGAATTTCCGCGAGTTCCATCCAGCGAAGAGGGGTTTCATGGCAGGAATAGCCGCTATTCCTGTCACTTCGCCTCCCGATGCCCCCGTTTCTGGCAGGATATCGCGCTAGTCTGAAGCAATTTGCTCTTTCCGCTTCAGACTAGCGCGATATCCTGCCGCGAAAGGCCGTTTTAGCGGATTGAACCCAACTTCCCCCGCATGAATGGCGAAGAGGGGCGGAACAGGCGCTTGGCCCTGTTCCGCCCCTCGGCTTCACCTCGCCGCAAAGCCTAGCTCTGCGCGGGAACGGGAACCGCTTGGGCCGCCTCGTCGCGGCACGCACCGCCGTCCAGGCCGCGAATGTCGGACGACAGCATGGTAAGCACACCAACGACCAGCATGACGACGCCGTCCGCCACGAAGAACGCAGGTACCCCCGTGAGCGCCGCGACAGCACCGCCGATTGCCGTGCCTGCCGGCATGCCAAGCGCCATAGCCGAGTTGAAGATTCCCATGACGCGGCCGAGGTATCCAGGGTCGCAGTTCTTCTGGATCAGCGTCGTGGCCGGCCCCGCGAAGCCCGCGCAGCACGCACCCGAGAGGCCGGCGCACGCGACGAGCGCGGGGAACAGCGACCCCGGGAGCAGCCCGCAAACGGCGATGATCACGCCCACCGTGATGCCGCACCCCGCGATGACGCGCGGCAGGGGAACTCTCTCCCCAACCACCATCATGAGCATCGAGCCCCCGAGCATGCCCACGCCGAACGCGCCCGCGCACATGGAGGCCGCATAGCCGTCGCCCCCGAACACGGTGGACACGAGCAGCGGCATCAGGTTCTCGAAGGGGCCGTAGGCCACGAGCCCCATGACGAACGAGAGCATGAGGAACAGCAGGCCGCGGTGATGCGCGATCACCTTGAAGCCTCCCGCGAGTTCGTCGCGCACGCGGGCCTCCGCCTCTTTCCTGACGGTCGGGACGCTCACGGTGGCGAGCGTGAACATGCTGAGCACGCTGCCCACGGCGAGCGCGATCATGGGCGCGCCCAGCCCGAACGACGTGTACAGCAGGATGCCCAGCGCCGGCGCCAGGATCATCGACGCCGCCGAAAGCAGGTTGTCCAGCATGTTGATGCGGATGAGGTGCTTCTCCGGCACGAGCATGGGCATGAGCGCGTTGAACGCAGGGTCCCTGAACCCGTTGCGCACGCCCATCACGAGCGAGAACGCCAGGATGGCGGGCAGGCTCAAGTGCCCCGAGAAGACGACCGCCACCATGGCGAGCGACGCCACGACGATGACGGCGTAGCAGGCCAGCAGGATGCTCTTGCGGTTGAAGCGGTCGGCCACCACGCCGCCGAACGGCGCCAGCAGGCCCTGCGGCAGCATGCCGCACACCGTGACCGCGGCGATCGCCACCGGGTCGCCCGTGGTGCTCGTGACGTGCCAGCCCATGCTGTATATCGTCGCGATGGCCACGAAGCACGTGATCGCGTAGGCGACCCAGATGACCGCCACGGGCCCGAGCCATCCCTTTTCCTCTATTGACTCACTCATTGTTCTTCCTTTCTACAGCGTTGCGAACGTGCGGCTGCCCTCGGTGTCGAGCCGGTAGAGCAGCCATGCCGCCGCCAAGCTGAACAGCACGGCCCAAACGCCCATGTAGAGCACCGCGTTGACGCCGGCCCCGAACACGAAGTACGGCACCGTGAACACCGCGGCCATGCCCCAGCCACCGAACATCGAGATGACTGCGGCACCGCCCTGCTTGATGGGCACGACCTCGTTCGTCCACGACAGGTTGGCCATCTTCACGCCCAGGTACGACGCCGCCGCGGTAGTGAACGTCGCGCAGGCGAACGGCACGAAGCACATGACGAGCTTCGGCAGCAGCGGCAGGTCGACGGCAACGGCCACGCACGTCACGACGAACGCGAGGGGCACCACGGTCAGCGCGAAGTGAACGACCGCCTTCGCGCGCAGCACCTCGCGCGGCGAGACGGGCAGCGACTGCAGCATCCAGATGCCCTTGCCCTCGAGCGACACGGA
>SUUE01000044.1 GCA_015062685.1 Coriobacteriaceae bacterium | reverse complement strand
TCGCTCCTCGCGGTTACCGAATCGGCGCCCTTCCCCTGCGAGGTCATCCTCGTGAACGACGGGTCCAAGGACGACACGAGCGCCATCGCGCACCGTTACGCCAGCCTGTTCGATTATGTGAGAGCCGTCGACCAGGAGAACGCGAACTGGGGCGGCGTGATCAACAACGGCATCTCCCTGGCGCGCGGCACGTATTTCAAGGTGATCGATTCTGACGACTACTTCGACGGGCCCGCGCTCTTCCAAGTGATCGAGGAGCTTGGCCGCACGGTCGAGGCCGGGCAGGCACCCGACCTCCTCATCACCAACTACGTCTACGACCACCTGGGCAGCAACTCCCAGAGGGTCATGCAGTACCGTTCGTTCTTCCCCGCCGGGCGCATCATCGCGTGGCCGGAGATGGGCAAGCCGCTCGGTCAGGACAAGTTCATCATGATCCATGCAGCCTGGTATAAGACGGCCATCCTGCGCGAGTCGGCCGTCAAACTGCCGGAAGGCATATCCTACACGGACGGCCTGCTCCTGTTGCACCCAATGCCTTATGTGAAGACGCTGCTCTACCTGAACATCGAGCCCTACCACTACATCATCGGGCGCGAGGGGCAGTCGGTCGAGATCGACGTGGTGAAGAAGCATATCGACGAGCAGCTCACCGTCACGCGCCTGGCCATCGACGACATCGACTACACGTCCTTCTACGAGGAGAACCCCAACTGCGCCATGCTCATGACCGGCTATGTTGCCTGCATGATGAGCGTGTCCACGCTGCACCTGTTCATGATCAACACCGACGAGTCGCTCGAGAAGAACCGCGAGCTGTGGGCCTATTTGATTGACAAGAACCCTGCACTATATGAAAACGTCAAGTGGTCTTGGGCGGGCCGTGCGAACCGCAGGACCCGTTTCGGGCGGTTCCTCGCGCGCGGCGGCTACGCGCTCGCCCAGAAAATCTACAAGTTTGCCTAGTAGGGTATACTGACCATTCCAAAGCCAGGAAACCAAACGCGAGAGGGGATTGATGACCGACGCCCACAGCACAGAGCTGGACGAGCGTCCTCTACCCGAAGCTGAAACCGACGGCCCCGCGCAGGCCGCGGGCGGCAAGCCGGGCAGCGCCCCCTTCCCCAAAGTGCCTGTTGCTAAGACGCCCGTGCCCGAAGAGGCGGACGACGATGACGACGCCGAGTACGCCGATGCCGCGCACTGGAACACCCAGATGTCGTCCGACGGCGACGGGGACACGCGCTTCAGCTCGCGCATCAGCCTGAGCGACATCGACCTGACCGCCGTCAAGGAGGACGCGGTCATCCCCGACAAGGGCACCGCCCACTCCATGGGCCGCAAGCTCAACATCGTGCTGTGCGCAGCCGCGTTCGTCGTGCTGTTCGGCTACCTGTTCATCGCGGGCGAGGGCGAGCAGACCATCAACGCCCTCACGTCGTTCAACTACGCGTTCCTCCTGCTCGCGCTCGTGGGAATCGTCGTCTACTGGCTGCTCGAATCGCTGAGCATGCAGCTCATCTGCAACGACCTGTTCCGCGGCTTCTCGTTCGTGAAAACGACCATCGTCACGATAATTGGCCAGTACTTCAACTGCATCACCCCGCTCTCGAGCGGTGGCCAGCCCATGCAGGCCTACTACTACACGCGCTTCGGGCTGCCGGTGGAACACGCCATGCCCATGCTGCTCTGCCGCTTCATCGTCTACCAGCTCACGATGACGATCTACGCGATCATCGTGCTCGTGCTGC
Organism: Coriobacteriaceae bacterium; assembly: GCA_015062685.1. Classification (GTDB taxonomy): domain Bacteria; phylum Actinomycetota; class Coriobacteriia; order Coriobacteriales; family Eggerthellaceae; genus UBA9715. The sequence continues at coordinate 4,010 of SUUE01000044.1, read as the reverse complement.
GCTTCAACTACTTCATGCAGGACATGCGGCCCATCATGTACCTCGTCGCCATCGGGTTCCTGGGCGGCTTCGTGCTCATCGCCATGCTGCTCGCCCTCGCGTTCGCGAAGAACGGCGTTATCCGCATCGTCACGTGGGCGATCAACCTGCTCGGCCGCATCGGCATCCTCAAGCAGCCGGAGCATACGCTGGCCGAGGCGGGCAAGTCGCTCGAGGAATCCTACGACGGCATCCGCTACCTGCTGAAGAAGCCCTCTCTGCTCCTTAAGGTATCGGGCGTCACGTTCGTCCAGCTCACCGTCTACTTCTCGCTCTCGTGGGTCATCTTCGCGGGCTTCGGGCTCGACTTCGAGTCGCTGGGCATGGACCCCGTGCAGGGTTACTTCACCGTCATCTCCTGCCAGGCGTTCGTCTACCTCATCGCATCGTTTGTTCCACTGCCCGGCGCCATCGGGGCCTCCGAGGCCAGCTACATCACGTTCTTCAACTACGTCTACGGCGATGCCTCCATCGTGGCGCTCTCCACGTTCATCTGGCGCTTCTTCACGTTCTACCTGCCCATCGTGCTGGGCATGGTGCTCACGCTCATGGTCAACAACGAAAACTCCTACATATCGCGCTGGTTGCGCAAGGACGACATCCGCATGGCCTTCGTCTGCCAGGAACCCGCTCCACGTGACCTGGCGAAGAACGAGGAAGCCGCGAAGGAGGCGAAAGGGCCCGCCCAATAAATCACCACTTGCATTCACCGAGAGGTTCTGCGACAATGTGTTGGCTTATTTGGCAGAGGCATTAACGTCCCCATAGTCTAGAGGTCAGGACGCGGCCCTTTCAAGGCTGAGACACGGGTTCGATTCCCGTTGGGGGCACCACGATTTTTCGGCCGTTCGCGAGAACGGCCTTTTGATTACTTAAGCGAAATCGCCGACTTCCTTCGCCAATATAAAACCCCGCTATTCACCTAAGAGAATGAGGAACTTGTGACTAACTTCAACGAACTCGGCTTGTCGAGCAGCGCGCTCGCTGCCGTAAAGCGCATGGGCTTCGAGCAAGCAACGCCCGTGCAGGAACAGGCCATCCCCCTCGTGCTGGAAGGCCGCGACATCATCGCCGCCGCGCAGACGGGCACGGGAAAGACCGCGGCGTTCACGCTTCCCTCCATGGACAAGCTGCCGCACGCCGAGGCTGGCGAGGGCCCGCTCATGCTGGTGGTCACCCCCACGCGCGAGCTCGCCCAGCAAATCGGCGAAGTAGCCGCTCAGGTGGCGCTCTCGACGCACCACCACATCACGACGGTCGTGGGCGGCCTGTCCTACAAGCCCCAGATCGAGAAGCTGCGCCGCGGCACCGACGTACTCATCGCGACGCCCGGGCGACTCATCGACCTCATGGACCAGAAGGCCGTGAACCTGGGCCAGGTGCAGGTGCTCGTGCTCGACGAGGCCGACCGCATGCTCGACATGGGCTTCCTTCCCCCGGTCAAGAAGATCGTGGCGGCGACGCCCGCCACGCGCCAGACGCTGCTCTTCTCGGCAACCATCGACAAGTCCATCAAGCGCATCATCAACGACATGATGCGCGACCCCGCCACCGTGCAGATCGCCCGCAAGGGTGACGCGGCGGAAACCGTGGACCAGTACATCATGCGCATCCCGCATTCCGTAAAGCCCACCCTCCTCAAGGCGCTGCTCGAGGAGAAGGGCGCCGACCACGTGATCGTGTTCACGCGCACGCGCGGCCGCGCCGACACGTGCTGCAAGAAGCTGCGTCGCGCGGGCTACGCCGTGGAGTCCATCCATTCCGACCGCAGCCAGAACCAGCGCCGCCGAGCGCTCGACAAGTTCGCCAAGGGCGAGGTGAACATCATCACCGCTACCGACGTGCTCGCGCGCGGTATCGACGTGGACCAGGTGGACTACGTGGTGAACTACGACGCGCCCGAGCAGGCGGAGGACTACATCCACCGAATCGGCCGCACGGGCCGTGCCGGCAAAGAGGGCTTCGCCGTCACCTTCGTCACGCCCGAAACGGAAGGCGAGCTGCGCGCCATCGAGAAGCTCATGAAGCGCTCGATCCCCGAGATGCAGCTCGAGAACTTCGACCTGGCGGCAGCCGAGGCCGAAGCCGCCGAGAAGGCCATCACCGCGAAATCGAAGCGCGACCCCGAGGTGAACCGCGCCAAGCGCGAGCTTGCCAACAAGGCCCAGAAGAAGGAGCAAGCGCGCCAAGCCGCAGAGGAGGAGCGCTCCGACAAGCAGCGCTCCAGCCATAGGCGCCGCAAGCGCAAGCCCTCCGGCGCTTCCAGCGCACCCGCGCGCACCGAGGCGCAGCCACGCAAGAAAGCCGTTAAGCCCAAGCGCGACGTGCAGCCGAAGAACGACGTGCGCCCGGGCCGCGCCCACCGTGCCGAAGTACAGCGCGCCCGCAACCGCAAACGCAAGTAGCGCGCCAGACTTTTGAAGAAACCGTCTGAAAAATGGGCCGCTCGACATCGCGTCGGGCGGCCCATCGCGCACCTGCATTAGAATGTGTGCGCACAGGGAGGATTCATGACAGAAGCAATCAACAACCAGGGCCCAGCTGATTTCGGCAACGTCGCCGTGCTCGTGCCCTGCTACAACGAGGCGGTGACCATCGCCAAGGTGATCGACGACTTCCACCGGGAGCTGCCGGGGGCCACCGTCTGGGTGTACGACAACAACTCCTCCGACGGAACGGCGGCCATCGCCGCCGAGCACGGCGCGAAAGTCGTCCGCGAGAGGCGCCAGGGCAAGGGCAACGTTGTGCGCCAGATGCTGCGCGACATCGACGCCGACTACTACGTCATGGTGGACGGCGACGACACCTACCCCGCCGAGGCCGCGGCCTCGCTCATCGCCCCGCTCGCCTCGGGCGAGGCCGACATGGTGGTGGGCGACCGCCTGTCCAACGGCACCTACGGCGAGGAGAACGACCGCGCGTTCCACGGGTTCGGCAACGACCTCGTGCGCGTGCTCATCAAGTGGATCTACGGGTTCGAGTTCTCCGACGTCATGACGGGCTACCGCGCGTTCAACCGCGTGTTCGCCAAGACGATGCCCGTGCTCTCCCCCGGCTTCGAGATCGAGACCGAGCTGTCCATCCACGCGGTGGACAAGGGGTGGCGCATCTGGGAGGTGCCCATCGACTACCGCGACCGTCCCGAGGGCAGCGAGTCCAAGCTCTCCACGTTCTCCGACGGCGCGAAGGTGCTGCGCATGATCATGTCGCTGTTCAAGGACTACCGCCCCATGGCGCTCTTCGGGTGGCTCTCGCTGATCTTCGTGGTGCTGGGCCTGGCCTTCGGCATCCCCGTGGTTGCCGAGTTCGCGAGCACCGGCCTCGTGCCGCGCCTGCCGACCGCCCTGCTCGCCGCGGTGCTCGTGCTCGTGGGCCTGCTGTCGCTCGTCTGCGGCCTGGTGCTGGATACGGTGGTGAAGGGGTCGCGCAAGAACTACGAGCTGCAAGTCATCGAGGCGTACGAGCGCTACTGCCGATAGAATGGTTAGAGGGAGCCGTGGCCAAGGAGCCTGGTAAGAGCGTTTCCTGGAGCAGCGCTCCCTCTTTCCAGAACGCAGATTAGCAGACCTGACCTGCATTTACTCCTTCAGTTTAATAATGACCTTTTTGACCATTATTTATGTAAGTTTCTCCAGAACTCCGTGCCCTATTGGGCACGGTCGCGTTTCCCAATTGGGCAAGTCCCCACAACCGACGCGGCAAAGGCGCCCCTACTTGGGTTGCAGGAAGCTCACGGTCTCCACGTGGTAGGTCTGCGGGAACATGTCCACGGGCACCGCGCGCACGAGCCGGTAGCCCGCCTGGTCGAAGCGCGCGACATCGCGCGCCCACGTTGCCGGATCGCAGCTCACGTATGCTACGCGCTCAGGCTGGGCTGCTGCGATGTCCTCCACCACGCCGTCCGCCAAACCGGCGCGCGGCGGATCGACCACGAGCGCATCCAGCTCGCCGAGGCCTGAGAGCTCGCGTGC
>SUUE01000003.1:259882-271879 GCA_015062685.1 Coriobacteriaceae bacterium | reverse complement strand
GTCGACCACATCCCCTCCGACGAGGAGCTCGAGCGCGGCTTCGCCACCATTCCCGCCGTGCCCGGCGTCCAGGAGGCTGGCGGGCTTCCCATCGAATAGCTGTAGGGGCGCTCCCTGAGCGCCCGCCAACCGCGCCCACCCGCCCGGCAGGTCGTTCCCGTAGGGGCGCTCCCCGAGCGCCCCTACGGGTGCCTTTTGGGCTGCTTCCTGCCGTGTGCGACGTGGTAGACGCCGCCCGCGACGAGCGCGGCCGCCGCGAGCACGAGGTAGCTGCCGCTGTAGCCGATGAAGGGGATGATGGCCCCGATGACAATGGGGCCGACGCCGCTGCCCAGGTCCATGCTCATGAAGAAGGTCGAATTGGCCTTCCCCAGCTCGGCAGGAGGCGTATCGCGCGCGATGACCGCCTGCACGATCGACTGGGTGGCTCCGATGCCGAAGCCGATGAAGGCGGCGGACACGAGCAGCAGGACGGCGTTGTCCGCGAACGCCAGCAGCACGAACCCCACGGCGAGCGAGGCGAAGCAGTAGTAGATGGTCGAGTTCTCGCCCTTGCGGTCGATGCGCATGCCCACGGGCGGCCTCGACACGAGGATGATCGCGGCGTACACCACGAAGTAGACGCTCACCGCGTCGGAGAGACCGCGCTCGCCCGCGTAGAGCGTGATGAACGACAGGACGCCTGAATAGCCCACGTACACGAGCAGGAGCGTCAGGGCCAGGGGCAGCACCGACAGCTGGACGAGCGCCCCTATGCCGCGCTTCCCCTTCTCGAGGTGCATGTGCTTGGGCGCGTCGTGCTCGAGCGCCTCTTCCTGGCGCGGCGGGATGTCCAGGAGCGCCAGGCTGAGCAACGCGAGGACCGCGACGACGGCCGCGCACGCGAACATGGGCACGTAGCCACCGAGGGTGTTCGTGATGAGGATGGCCACGAACGGGCCGACCCCCGTCGCCAGCGCCTGCATCATCGAGAAATAGCCGATGCCCTCGCCGTAGCGCGCGCGGGGGATGACGAGCGCCGCGCCCGCCGCGGCCGACCCCGACATAATGGCGAACCCGAAACCGTGCGCGATGCGCACCGCCATGAGGGGCACGAACCCCATCGGCACCAGGTAGAGCACCATGGACACGGCGTTGACCACCGCCCCTATGGCGAGCGACCGCTTCACGCCCCACGAGTCGATGCGGCCGCCGAAGAACAGGCGCGTGAGCAGCGCGGCTATGACGAAGCCGGAGATGAGCAGGCCCGCGACGGAATGTGCCAAGCCGTAGGTGTCCATGGCGAACTCGGTGATCTTGACCATGATGAGGTAGAACGAGAGCGCCGAGCAGAAGTTCACGCCCATGAGCACGATGAACGTGCGCGTCCACAGGCGCTCGCCCTGCTGTGCCTCTTCCTGCTCCATCGCTCATCCCCTCGCCGCCGCATGTCGCCAATACGCAACGCTACGTATTATAGGGATTTCGCCCACCATTCGAACGAAAGAGATCGCCAGAGCCCTGCACCCCGAGGGGGCAAGCTCGCTCGAACGCGCAGGCCGCTAGAACAGCATGAACAGCTTGGCGAGCAAGAACCCGATAAAGCCGCAGCAGGGGAACGTCAGCACCCAAGCCGTCACCATGTCCTTGGCGATGGGCCAATTGACGGAGCGGAGGCTCTTCGAGGCGCCCACGCCCATGATCGCGGACGTGGAGCAATGCGACGTGGAAACGGGCATGCCAGTGATACTCGAGATGAACAACGTGAACACCGTGCTGATGGAGGCGGCGACGCCCTGGTGCTTCTCGAGCTTGACCATGTCCATGGCCACCGACTTGATGATGCGCTCGCCGCCGAGGAACGTGCCCAGCGAAATGGCCAAGGAGGCCGAGATCATGAGCCAGAGGGGGAAGCCCGCATCGCTTGCCGAGTTCATGCCGAACGCGAGCGAGATGCCCAGGATGGCGATGGACATGAACTTCTGCCCGTCCTGGGCCCCGTGGAGGAACGAGAGCAACGCCGCGCACACGTCCTGCGTGGCAATGAAGAGCTTGCGCGACGTACGGCGGTCCATGCTCGTGAACACCTTCTCGATGATGCGCACGAACAGCCATCCGAAGAGGAACCCGGCAAAGAGCGAGAACAGCATGCCGTAGATGACCTTCATCCACTCGCCTATCACGACGCCCGCCAAGCCGTTCATGGCTATGGCGCCGCCCGTGATGCCGGCGATGAGCGAATGCGACTTGGAAGCGGGTATGCCCCGCCACCAGCAGAACACGCCCCAGATGATTGCGCCGATCATAGCCGCCGTCAACGCGAGGAGCGCCTTATGCGAATCGCCCGAGAAATCGACCATGTTGAACATGGTGTGGGCCACGGCCGTGGAAATGTAGGTCATGCCCACCAGGCCGACGAAGTTGAACACCGCCGCGAGGATGAGCGCATGGTTGGGCTTGAGGCACCGCGTGGACACCGCGGTCGCAATGGCGTTGGGGGCATCGGTCGCGCCGGAGATGATGGTGACGAGCAGGACGAGGACGATAATGACGGCAAGCGCGGGATAAGCCGCAATCTGTCCTAAGATAGCCATAAGGCTGAGATCCATTACATACCCCTATCGGCTCAATCGGATGACCTCAACTAAGCGCGATGGCCCATTATACAACATGAAGCCATAGCCCCTCGTCAGCCAGCAACAATTCCCCAGGCATCGGTCACGCTCGAGCCCACGTCAATGCCAATCGTCTCGCGGAAGAGGCCTTCCTTGATCGCCGTCTCGCCGTAAACGAGCAGCGTCTGCTCGCTATCGCCGGTGCTGGTGGCCAGGACCAGGTACTTCTCCCCCGCAGCCCCGCGAACGACCGCGAACACGGCGCCGTCGCTCTCATGGCGCTCCTCGACGGTGACGCCCTCCGCCAGCGCGGTGAGCGCCTGCTGGGGCGTCGCGTAGCCCTCAGCCGAGAGCACGAATGCGACGGGCGCCCCGACAGCGCCTGCTGCGAGCTTGTCTATGTCGTCGCGCGTGACGTTGCCATTGCGGTTGACCACTTGGAACACGGCCCCGTTGCTCTTGAGCCATGCGCCAATCTCATCGTACCAGCGGAACCCACCCGACTTCAGCAGCTCTTGGAGATCCGTGCCGTTAAGCTCGATGAGCGAGCGCAGCGTGGGGTTGCCTTGGGCGTCGAAGTACAGGGACCCAGAGGGCGCAGCGACGCTGCTGGCGCTCGCGCTCGACGCAGAACCGTTCTGCGCCGCCGACGACGCGCTCGAGGATGCAGGCGACGATGCAGGCTCCGATGAGGCCGACAGGATGCTGGAAGGCGCGGTGCCCGAGGAGGCCTCCGAGCGCTCGCGCACGACGAGCGTGCCGTCGCTCCCCTGCACGACCTGCACCTCGTTGACGTCCCAGCCGTTCTCGTTTGCGGCATCGAGCGCCTGCCGCGCGGTCACGTTCAGCAAGACGAGCAGCGCCAGAGCCGATGCTCCGACGATCAACCCCACGATGCCCAGCATGGCAACCGCCCCGCCGCGCGGGTTCGCCGCATCAGACCTGCAGCCCCGCACGTTGAGTACGAAGCCGGCAACGCTGCAGACGAGGCCGATGACCGCGAGGGCTGTCAGGAAGCCGAGCCCCGGAAGCGCCGATGCCAAGGCGAACGTGCTGCCCGCCACGAATGCGATGCCGAGAACGCAGACCGTGACCAGGGCGCTCACCCCAAGGCCCGCGACGGCGAGCACGAAGGGCGCGCGCGGCGCCTCGGCGCCCCCCTGCTCGCCCGAGGCCTCGGGGGCGCTCTCGACGGCGTCGTCCTCGCCAGCCGGGGCGGAGTCCGCCTTCAAGCCGCCGAAGATGAGCTCGTCGATATCCGCATCATGCGTCGCGGGGCGGCTCTCTGCCAAGAGCTCGGCCGATTCCACGGGCTCTACGGGCTCGGCGGGCCTAGGGGCGAACGAGATCTGCCAATAGCCCTCGGAGTCGCCCGGCTTGAAGGCGGCATCCTCCTGGGCCCCGGGGGCAACGGAGGAGCCCCCGCCAAGCGGCAAGCTAGCCCCGCATTCCGGGCAAAGATTCGACTCGGGAACTTCCGCTCCGCACGTCGGGCAGATCATGACTCGTCCTTTCGCAGCCGGCGCCCCGCGAGGGCCGGCGCCTCGTTCCTCGCATCAAAAAGGGGCAGGCTCCTTACCGAAGCCTGCCCCCGAACTGCATCCTGCGCTTTACAGCGAGAATTCCTTTTCGCCGTTGAACACGGCCAGGGCGTCCGCCGCGGAGTAGTCGGCGAGCGTGATGGCGCTGATCGCGCGCGTCAGGCGCACAGCCTCGTCCAGCGAGCGCTGGTGGATGTTGCGACCCGTCGCGTTGCCGCAGGCACCGCCCACGTGAATCTGGTCGTAGAGCTGCGTGAGGAACGTCTCCGCGTCCACCGTGGAGCCGCCTGCGCACACGAGGCCCGTGCGGCCGGAAGCCTTCGAAGCGATGGCCAGCGCCTCAGCGGGGGTGCGGCCGTCCTCGCCCTCGGGCTTCGGCGGGTTCACCTTGACGAAGTCAGCGCCGAGGCACAGAGCAACGCCTGCAGCGCCGGCGATGAGGTCGGGGTCCTTCTCGGCGGTGACGGCCTTGCCGCGCGGGTAAATCCACAGCACGACGAGCAGGCCCTCGGCGTGAGCCTGGGCGATCAGGTCGCCCGCCTCGGCCATCATCGTGGCCTCGTATTCGCTGCCCAGGTAGATGGTGTAGCCCAGGCCGACGATGTTCACGCCGGCGTCGCGCATGGCCAGAACGGAATCCAGGCCGTACAGCTGCGGCGAATAGGGGTCCTCCTGAGCGGTCTTCACCAGGTTGGTCTTCGAGTTCATCTTGACCAGGTAGTTGATCTCGGGATAATCGGCGGCATACTGCGCGATGAGGCCCCTCTGGCCGGCCATGACGCCGCACACGCCCTGGCTGGCGATCTTGAAGAGATGCTCGGGCTCGCAGTCGGCGATGTCGATGCCGTCGCCGTAGAAGTCCTTGTTCAGGTGCTCGACCTTCTGGTCGCAGGCGAACAGCATGAGCCTACCGGTCTCGCGGGTGGCCTTCATGTAGTTGTCGATGTAGGTTTCGCGCATCTCCGGCGAAACGTCTACGGGCACCTTCACCTGATCACGAGTAATGCTGGGCATGTTTCCTCCTTGCGGGATTAAAAGCTTACCTTCCTATTGTACTGCATATCGTTTTGGTTTTAGAACCACTCGCGCGTGTTGTTCACGTATATGCGGTCGAAGTCGGCCTGCGATTTCGTCAAGTACGTGACGCCCTCCACGATGGCCATGATCCAGACGAGCGCCGCGGCGATGCCCGCGGACAGCACCGAACCGATGATCGAGACCGAGAGCATGATGAACGCGGCGTTGTTGTAGCCCAAATAGAACTTGTGCATGCCGAACGCGCCGAGGAAAATGGCGAAGAGCCCCGCGTAAACGCGGTCCTTGCGCTTCACGGCGCGGGCGGCGTAGGCCTCGCGGGCGCGGTTGACGGGAGGCCCGAACGCGGTACCACGGACGTCGTGTTGCCACAGCGGGGGAACGCGATTGCCGGAAGCGCTCGCAGCCGTCTCGAGCGGCTTCATGACGTCGGGCTCGGCCCGGTTTTCCGACCGCTTCTCGCTCATCGCTCGTACCCCCGCCCGAGAGCCTCCATGATCTTCTCGCGGAACACGATGGCGACGACGGCGATAACCGCGACGATGGCGATTACGACGGCGGGGCCCACGAAATCGCCGCTGGCGAAGCCCGCAGCGGCATAGGTCGACGCCAACACGCCGGGGATGCGCCCGACGGTCGTGATCACGATGAACTTCTTGTAGTTCATGTCCGTGAGGGGCACGAGGTAGGTGAACACGTCCTTGGGCATCGCGGGAATCAGGAACAATATGAACACGACCACGTCGAGCTTGCCCTGCTCCTCGAAGCTATGGAACTTGGCCAGGTGCTCGGTCGACACCATGCCCTGCACGAACGGAGCGCCCAGGGCATGCACCATCTTGTAGATGATGCTGCTCGAAATGACGCAGCCGACGAGGACGATGAGCGCGCCGAGCCAGGGGCCGTACATCAAGCCGGCGGCCAGCTGGACCACCTCGCCCGGGATGAACGCCACGACGATCTGCAGGAACTGCATGCCGAGCAGGATGAGCACGCCCGCGGGGCCGGCGTTCTGCACCCGCTCCACGAGGCGGTCCACGCCGCCCTCTGAGAACACGTCCGCAATGTAGGGCCAAGCGACGACCACGATGATCGCCATGATGACGAGGAACGCTACGAGGCCGGCGAACTTGAACGCGGTCGCCTTGTCGACGCGTTTCCCCTTCTCGGGAGCGACGCTCTCTTCCGAAGCAGCTTCGACCTGCTCGTCTTCGCTTTTTCGAACGTCCTCAGACATCGCTACTCATCCTCGTCGTGAACGGCCTTGTTGTATTCTTCCTTGAACGCCGCGAACATGCCCGACGCCTTGCCGAGCTGCTTGCCTACGGCAAACGACCCGGCTTCCACGGCCTCGCCGGCCTTCTTCGCGGCTTTCTCCGCCGCGGGCCTGGCCTTCTCCGTCTGCTCGCCCACCACCTTCTTGGCGCGCACGACGGTCTTCTTCGCCTTATGACTCGCGATAGCGGTCGCCTTGCCCGCCGCAGCGGCAGCACCGCCCTCGGCGGTAATCTGGAGCGCCTCGTCGGCCACCATGATAGCGCCCTTGGGCATCTCCTCTTCCGAACCGCCGGCCTGCCCCACGGGCGCGAGCGCCATGCCCTGGCCCATGCGGAAGCCCTTCACGAAGCCGCCAGGCACCACGCGCTTGCCGAGCAGCGCGTCGGAAGCGGCGCCGCTCTCAGCCGTAACGTCCCCCACCTCGCCCGTCATCTGATCAAACGACACGGAGCTCACGTAGCCCAGGAACTCACCCGACTTCGTCATGAGCGGCATGCCCACCCATATGACGCACCTGTCCCATACGACGCCGAGCGCCTTGACGGCCCCGCGGTCGGTCGCCGTCGGGTCATCGTCGTGAACGACCAGCTCGCCGTCGGCCATGTGGAAGCCGTCGAGCGACACGAACAGGTCCTTGCGGTGGAACATGAGCGCCGCATCGGGGCGCTTGATGATGAAGCCCAGACACCTACGCTCGGAGGGATGGAACACGGCGTTGCGCACCTTGCCGATCTTCTTGCCTTTGGATGCGCTGACGGCCTTGAGGCCTATGAAATCTTTCGTGGAAACCTGACGGGACATCTCGGCCTTTCAATGACGGGATTGCCTACAGAAAGGTGCGCTCGCCTGGGACGGCAGAGCGCACCTTCGCTGTTTGCAATCGGTTTATTCGGCCTCTGCCTCTGCCTCTGCCTCTGCAGCCTCGGCGACCTCGGCCTTCACGTCCTCGGCTGCCTCGGCGGCAACGTCGACGGCCTTGCTCTGCTCAGCGTTCTCCATCACCTGGGCGGCGATGCGACGGCGGGCGGCCTCGATCTTCTCGCGAAGCTCGTCGTTGGACTCGGCGGGAGCCTGGCCGGTGGCGCCCATGACACGGGCAGTCGCGCCGTTGGCAAATTCCTGGGCCTTGGCGGGAGCATCCTTCAGCAGGTCAGCGCCCTTCTCGCGCATCGCGCCGAACGCCTCCTGGGCGGTGCCGGGCATACCTGCGCCGAAATCCTTGGCCTCACCGGCGAACGCATTTGCGCGCTCCGCAACGAGGGCACGAGTCTTCTCGCCCGTCTGGGGGGCAAATGCGAGCGCAGCGAGCGCTCCGATAGCGGCACCGGTAATGAACGGAATAACCTTACCCATGTTTCCTCCTAAATGCGGTATTCAAAACGTGCATCCATTATACGCACTCGCACCAAAATTGAACCAAAATCATTGGCAATCTACCATTCGGTTGCCAAATTGAGGCTTGCAAAAACCCTGGCAAGTGCGGCGCAACAAATGCCGCCGCTCCCCCTACACGTACTGGGAAACGAGCTCGTCGAGCACCTCTGCAAGCGTGAGGCCGGCGGCCTCCACCGCGGCGGGGAACAGCGAGTGGTTCGTCATGCCGGGCACGATGTCCACCTCGAAGCAGCGCGCGCAGCCGCCATCCCAGATCATGTCGACGCGGCCGAGGTCGACCACGCTGTAGGCGCGGTACACCTCAAGCGCGGCGCGCTCGATCTCCGCGCGGATGGCCTGGGCCTCTTCCTCGTTGCTCGAGAGCGAGCTCAGGCGCACGGGGCAGTAGAAGTCCACGAGCTCGTGGTTCATGCGCGCCTCGGTGTCGAAGAAGCCGCGCTTGGGCGCGATCTCGACCGGTGGCAGCGCGCGGGCGTCCCAGCCCGTGCCCAGGATGGAGACGGAAAGCTCGACGCCCTCCACCCACTGCTCGATGTTCACCGCATCGTCGTAGGAAAGCGCGTCCATGATGGCCGCCGCCAGCTTGTCCTGCGAGTCGACGCGGTGGATGCCGAGCGCGGACCCGCCGTGCGCGGGTTTCACGCAAACGGGGTAACCGCCGGGAATGCGCTCGCCCACCAGGTCGAGCGCCGAAGCGGCGCCCATCTTCTTGAAGGCGTCCGCGGAGATGTAGGCACCCGGAGGCCACGACGCCTCGCCGTCCACCTCGCCGGATATCTGGCGGTACTTGATGAGGGACGAATGCAGCGCGTCCTTGTTCCACGTGCGGTGGCACACGCTCGCGGGCGACCCCACGAACGGGATGTCCAGGAACTCGAGTAGGCTCTGGATGGTGCCGTCCTCGCCGTGCTTGCCGTGCAACGCGTTGTACACCACGTCGGGCTTCTCGCTGCGCAGCGTGGGGACCAGCTGGTCGTTCGTGTCGAGCGGCACCGTGCGATGGCCGGCCTCCTCGAGCGCTTCGCAGATGTTCTTGCCGCTGATCAGCGAGAACTCGCGCTCAAACGAGCTGCCGCCCATGAGTACTGCAACTTTAGCCATTACCTACTCCTTAATCGCGCCAGCGGCGATGAAGGCGCGGTACAGTTCCAAACGGTCCTCGATGACCTCCGCCAGGCGGCGGATGGCCTCGGTGATGTTCTCGGGGCTCTCGAAGCTGAAATTCAGGCGCATGCTGTTGCGGCCGCGCTTGCCGTCGGGGTAGAACGCGTCGCCCGGCGCGTAGATGACACCGTGGTCGAGCGCCTCGGCCAGCATCGAGTTGGCGTCGACGTACTCCGGCAACGTGACCCACACGAAGAAACCGCCTTCGGGGTGCGTCCACGTGGCCTCGGGCGGGAAGTACTCCTCCATGGCCGCGAACATGGCGCGGCGGCGCTTGTCATAGGTCTTCACGAACTTCTGCAGCGTGTTCTGCCACGGCGTGTCCGTGTAATACGCAGCCGCCATCACCTGGTCGAAGACGCTACCGCACAGGTCGGTGCCCTGCTTCGCCAGGTTGATCTTGCCGATGACGCCCGGCGGGGCCATGATGTAGCCCACGCGCAGGCCGGCCGCGAACGTCTTGGAGATCGTGCCCAGGTAGATGACCGAATCGTCGAGCGCGCGCAGCGGCAGGCAATGGCCGCCCTCGTAGCGCAGGCGCCCGTAGGGGTCGTCCTCCACCACGATGAAATCGTATTCGTGCGAGAGCTCGAGCAGGCGCTTGCGCCGCTCGGGGCTCATGGTCACGCCGCCCGGGTTCTGGAAGTTGGGGATGGTGTAGAGGAACTTCAGCTTGGGGTTGCCCTTGCCGATGCGCTTGAGCTCCTCCTCCAGCAAGTCCATCCGCATGCCCTCGTCGTCGAACTCGACGGTGCGGATATCGGGCTCGTACGCGGAGAACGCCTGCAGCGCGCCCAGGTACGTGGGGCCCTCGGTGATGATGATGTCGCCCGGGTCGCAGAACGTCTTGGCCACCAAGTCGAGCGCCTCTTGCGCGCCGGTGGTCAGGATGACGTTCTCGGCTTTGTGGCGGATGCCGATGTCGCGCACCATGTCGCAGAACACCTGCGCGGTGGCGAGCACGCCGTTCGTGCCGCCGTACTGGAGCGTGACCGCCTGGTTCTCGATGGCCGCCTTCGCCGCCTTGCGCACGGCGCGCTTCGGCAACAGGGACACATCGGGCATACCGCCCGCGAGCGAGATCACGTCCTCGCGGGTCGCGGCCGCGAACAGCAGGCGGACCGCCGAAGGCCGCATCTTCGTGATGCGGGCGGCCACCTTGTTGGGAGCTGTTTCGAATTTGATGTGTGCGTCTTTCATGATATGCAGGTTATCACAGCAATGTTAACGAATTGAGTCGCGTCGTTAAATGCACGCAGTGCATCCAGGTCGTCCTGGAAGCTCAGCTGGATGCGCGCCTCCCCCGCCTGCTCGTCGGTCCATTCCGTCGTGCCGGTGAAACTGGCGTCGCCCCCCTTGGCGGCACGCGTCTGCATGCTGATGGCCACGTGCTCGAGGAGGTGCGGGGTGGAGGTGGACTCCATGACGTCGCCGAACGTCTTGCCCGCATCGTTCACGCACGCATGGTGCGGCAGGTCGGGGTATTGATCCGCCGCGAACGCGGCCAGGCCGGGCGTCGTATGCCTGTACCTCGGGTCGGGCACGGACACGTCGCACACGAGGCGCCCCGTCTTCACCGTGATCGAGCGCACCCGCACGGGCCTCTCCATGGGCCGCAAGCCTTGCCGTTGATCGCCGTATTCTCTCATTCGGATCACACCTCCGTCGCGGCCTGCGCTGCTTCCTGCTCCGCCAGCGCGGCGCGCTCCGCCTCGGCTTCCGCCTCCGCCGCGGCCCGCTCGGCAGCTGCCGCTTCCTCTTCGGCCCTGCGCGCGGCCTGCTCCTCTTCCTGGCGAATGCGCTCCTCGGCGGCAGCCTTCACCGCCACGACCTCGCTCGCCTCGCGCGCATAGATAGTGGACAGGAGGCTCGGCTTGCGCTCGAGCACGACCACCCCGTCGCCGCTGGGCATCACGAAATTGTCTATGCCGAAGAGCGAGCAGAAATCGTCGACCAGCCGCGCCGGCCCCTGCGATGCCACGCTGCCCGCGGCCTCGCTATCGTCCTTCGCTATGACGAGGAACTGGCGGTCGTTGCTGAACCGGTAGTAGCTGCGCCCCTCCATCAGGCCCAGGGACACGTCGATAGTCTTTTCCTTCTCGTCGATGGTGTAGGCATAGGAGACGTCGTCCGTGAAGTGGATCTCGTTTTCGTCGATGCCGATGGTGACCATCGAGCCGGCGGCATACCACGTGCCCTGCATGTCCGCATGGTCGTCGTAGCGCACGCAACGGGTCCAATACAGCAGGCCGGCGATTATGGCCACCACGACGGCGGCTATGGCGACGGCGATCAGGATGTTGCGGAGCTTCGAGCGCCTCAGCTCGCCCGCCGCCTCCTGGATGCGCTTGACGGCCCGGGACCGGGCATCTCCCCCGCCCGCCTCGCCGGGCTCGCCGGGCTCGTCCGCACCCGCAGCGCCCGCTTCGGCGGAGGCTGCTGCAGATTGCGTTTTCGAAGAGACGCTGGGCCGCTTCCTCGGCGTGGGCTTCTTCTTGGCGGGCTTGGCCTGCGAAGGCACTTCCTGCGGCTGTTCCTCCGGCGCGGCCTCTTCGCCCTGCTGCTCCGCAGGCGCGATCCGGCCAGTGTCGGAGCCAATGCGGCCCGTACCGGTCTCCCCCGTCGGCGAGGGAATCCGCCCCGTCGTCGCCTTGTCGATCGGCGAGGTTATCTCGCCGGTGCCGCCAAGCGCGCCCGTGATCTCGCGATCGTCGGGCACCTGCCCTGCAGGCGCATCGGGAGCTTTGAAGAACTGCGTGCGGTTGACGTCCCGCTTCGGGCCTTCGGGCGCGTTCACATCGGGGGTTCGGCGAAATGTCGCACCGGAGCGCGCGTCACGGTCGACACGCCGCTTGTGCACATCGCTCGCTTTGTACACGCGCGATGAGTCCGCTTTCCGATGTGAGGTTCGCTTAGCCATGCTTCGTTTCTAGTTCGGTCAAGATCATCGGCAATTGTACCGCAAGGATGTGGCGGTCCCGCGAAGCCCC
>SUUE01000003.1:0-259782 GCA_015062685.1 Coriobacteriaceae bacterium | reverse complement strand
TAGCCATGCTTCGTTTCTAGTTCGGTCAAGATCATCGGCAATTGTACCGCAAGGATGTGGCGGTCCCGCGAAGCCCCCTTCTTCCCTGCCCCCGATTACGAAGTTCTACACCCCGAAATGTAGCCCCAGTTCGTGGTCGGGCGGGCGGAGCGAGGTCAAGCCAAAGGAGGAGCGAGATCCACTTTTCCGCCCGCACTTGGCGGAAAAGTTAGCTCGCGACGACGACGCGGCGAGCGCAGCCCGCCCGGCCACGGACTGGGGCGGACGGGCCAAAAAACTGTAGTCTAGAGCGCCGGGATCACGTCGACGCCCATGTAGGGCACCAGCACGTCGGGCACCTTGATGGACCCGTCGGCCTGCTGGTAGTTCTCGATGATCGCCGCCATCGTGCGCCCGACGGCGAGGCCCGAGCCGTTGAGGGTGTGCACGTAGCGCGTGCCCTTGAAGTTCTCGGGGTCCTTGTAGCGCATGCCCATGCGGCGCGCCTGGAAGTCGGTGCAGTTGGAGCAGCTCGAGATCTCCTTGTAGTCGTTGTAGCAGGGCAGCCAGACCTCCAGGTCGTAGGTCTTAGCGGCGGAGAAGCCCATGTCGCCCGTGCACAGCGTGATCACGCGGTAGGGCAAGCCGAGCAGCTGCAGGATGTTCTCGGCGTCTGCCACCATGGCCTCGAGCTCGTCGAAGGACTTCTCGGGCTCGCACACCTTCACCATCTCGACCTTGTCGAACTGGTGAACGCGGATGAGGCCGCGCGTGTCACGGCCCGCCGAGCCGGCCTCCTCGCGGAAGCAGGGGGTGAACGCGCAGTAGTGCTTGGGCAGCTCGTCCACGCCGAGCGTCTCGCCTGCGTGCAGGTTCGTCAGCTGCACCTCGGCCGTCGGGATGAGGTAGAGGTTGTCGCCCTCTTTGTCGGACGTGCCCTCCATGTCGGTGGCGAACGTCTTGAACATGTCGTTCTCGAACTTCGGCAGCTGGCCCGTGCCGGTCATCGTGCGGGCGTTAGCCATTGCCGGCAGCCACCACTCGGTGTAGCCGCGGCTCGTGTGCGTGTCGGCCATGAAGTTGATGATGCTGCGCTCGAGGCGCGCGCCCAGGCCGCCGAGCACCACGAAACGGCTCGCGGCCAGCTTGACGCCGCGCTCGAAATCGATGATGCCCAGCTCGGGGCCGAGGTCCCAGTGGGCCTTCGCCTCGAAGTCGAACGTGCGGGGCGTGCCCCAGCGGCGCACTTCGGGGTTGTCGTTCTCGTCATCGCCCACCGGCGTGGTGTCGGAAGGCATGTTGGGCGTGTGCAGCAGCAGGTCGCGCAGGTCGGCGTCGATCTGCTCGCGCTCGGCGGTGGCGTCCTCCATCTCCGCCTTGATCTCGGCCACGCGCGCCTTGGCGGCTTCGGCCTCGTCCTTCTTGCCCTCTTTCATGAGGCCGCCGATCTGCTTGGAGAGCGTGTTGCGCTCCGCCTGGAGGGCCTCCTCCTTCACGATGGCCGCACGACGCCTGTCGTCCAGATCCGCGAACCTCGCGCCGTCCCATTCCGCATGGCGATTCTTCATCGCCTCCGCAACAGCCTCCTGGTTCTCGCGGACGAACTTGATATCGAGCATTGTTGTGCACTCCTTCTCTGATTAGGCCGGCGTCAAGTATATGCCAAAACGGCGTGGTAGTATTAACTGCTACTATTAACGCTACAAGAAAGCAACGGGCAACGCCGCAGGGGCGGGCCCTCTACCACGAAAGCGACAGCGATGGACTTCGGAGAGATCTACTCATTCATATTCGCAACTCCTGCAGGCGTCGGCATCCTCATCGGGGCGACGCTGCTCCTCTGCATCATCATCGCGTTCATCCTCGAGCACCGCACGCGCAGGATCTTCGCCGACCGCGGCCCCCGCGAGGAAACCGACGACTGGGCCCTCTTCGACGACGACGAAGAAGAACCCGAAGACAAAGAGGAAGCCTAACCCGCATCCCCCACGCCGTTTCAACCCCAATAAACCTCGCCCCCGCCCCCGGACGCGCGGAGCGCGCCCCTACATTCACTTTGCGAAGATCACCACGCCCCCTTCCTCCCAGCGGAAGAGCGCAGCCCCGACGGGCGCGGGCATGCGGGCGCAGCGAGGTCAAGCCAAAGGAGGAGCGAGATCCACCTTCCCCCCGCGGAAGAGCGCAGCCCCGACGGGCGCGTGTGCGGTTCGGGGCGGACAGCAGGTCAGACGCATCTAATAACTGGCTATCGCTAAAACGTAACGCTGGCGAAATACCTCGGCGTTATACTTCTCCGCATCACAAACGCCGAAAGGAGAACCATGTCCGTTAAGACAACGCCCCAGACGCCCACGCTCTACAAGCGCGAGGGCGACTACATCCCCCGCATCGCAGCGGTGCACGACCTCTGCGGCTACGGCAAGTGCTCGCTCGGGGTGGCCATCCCCGTGCTGTCCGCCGCAGGCGCCGACGTCTGCCCCGTCCCGACGGGGCTCTTCAGCTCGCACACCGCCTTCCCCGGCTGGTACATGCACGACACGACCAACATCCTGGAGGACTACCTGGCCGCCTGGAAGGGCATCGACGTCGAGATCGACGCGGTGTATTCGGGCTTCCTCGGGGCCCCCGAGCAGGTCGACATCATCCGCGACCTCTACGCCACCTACCCCGACGCAATTCGCGTGGTCGACCCCGTGATGGCCGACCACGGCAAGGTGTACCCCACCTACACCCCCGAGCTCTGCAAGGCCATGGCCGACCTCGCGTGCGAGGCCGACATCCTCACCCCCAACCTGACCGAGGCGGCCATCATCCTGGAGCGCGAGTGGCAGGGCACCGACATCACGGACGACCAGGCCAAGGAAATCATCGACGCGCTCATCGCGAAGGGCGCCAAGAACGTGGTGCTCAAAGGCATCCAGCGCGAGGGAGAAACCGAGATCCGCAACTTCGTGGGCGGCGTCGACTGCGATGCGTTCGAGGTGCACAACGAGTTCGTGCCCTACATGCTGCACGGAACGGGCGACCTGTACTGCTCGTGCCTGCTCGCCGCCATCATGGCCGGCCGCGACCTCTACGAAGCGGCATGGTTCGCCGGCAACCTCACGCGCGAGGCGATCGTTGTCTCGACCAAGCAGCCGCACTTCCAGGAGCGCGGCGTGAGCTTCGAGCCGCTGCTGGGCCGCATCACCGCCCTGCTGCAAGCGTAACGAGCGCCCGGTTCAGGAACGTCAATGACCCGCCGCAGGCTACCTGCGGCGGGTCATTTCTTTGGAGCGTAATCGCGGTCGTAACCGGGAACGTCCATGTGCGATATGGCCCATAGGTAAAGGCTCGCCACACTGCCGTAGGGGCTGTAGCGGCGGCGGTATTTCTCGAACATCTGGCGCGTGACCTTGCGGTGGTGGTAGACCATGCGCATGCCCCTGTGGATGGCCAAATCGCCGAAGCTCAGGATATCGGGGCGACCCAGGCAGAACAGCAGCAGCATTTCCGCGGTCCACTCGCCAATGCCCTGAAGCGAGCTGAGGGCCTTGACGGCCTCGGCATCCGACATGCTCGCCACGGCATCCAGGTCGAACGCGCCCGAATCCACCTGCTCGCCGAAGTTCTTGATGTACTCGGCCTTCCTGAACGACGTGCCGCAAGCTTGCAGCTCTTCCACGGTTGCGGCGCTCACGTTCGCAGGCGTCACTTCCCCCAGCGCCTCCTTCAGGCGCGCCCATACGGTCGCCTGCGCGGCAGAGGATATCTGCTGCCCGATGATGTGATGCACGACGGCGGCGAAGAGGTCACCCTCGTCCATCATCTCGCGGTTCACGTGGCCCACCGCATCGATGGCTTGCGCGAGCTTCGGGTCGCGCGATTTGAGGTAGGCGACCTCATCGTCGCCGTACTCGAAGAAGCGCGTCATGCTAGCCTTCCTTCGCGCCGTAGTACTTGAGCGAAGCGCCTGGGATCCCCTTGAGCGCCGTTCCCTTCTTGGGCAACGTGAACGAGTCCTTCATGGCGCGCTCGTGCTCGAGCAGCTTCACCTTCATGTCGATGCCGCCGCCGAAGCCGGTCAAGTTCCCGTTTGCGCCCACGACGCGATGGCACGGCACGATGAGGCAAAGCGGGTTGTGCCCCACGGCCCCGCCCACGGCGCGCGCCGACTGGCGTTTACCGGTCTCGCGCTCGATGCGCTTCGCGATCTCGCCGTACGTGGTTGTCTCGCCATAGGGAATGTCCAGCATCGCCTCGCGAACGCGCGCCTGGAACTCGGTGGCGCGGGCGCCCAGCGGCAGCTCGCGCGGGTCGGGTGCGCCGCCTGCGAAGTATCGGTCGAGCCATTCGCGCGCCTGCGCGAAAACATCCAGGTCGCCTGCCTGCTCCATTGGTCCGTCGACCCCGATACCGAAGTAGCGATCGTTGTCGAACCAGCAGCCCGTGATGGATTCCCCGTCGCTCGCCAAAGTCAGCGACCCGATAAGCCCGGTTTCATACCCCATGTAGAACATGACCGCTCCTTTCGTCTCGTTCAATGATACCAACTAGCATATGGCGCGCAATCCACGCCGCCGCTTCGCAAGCGCCGGCTATCCACACGCGGCCGCCCTCGCCTGCCATTCCCTCACAAACGGGAGCATCGCCAGCCCGCCATGGCACGAAGGCCGAAACCTGCCGGCTTTTCGTAGCACGAAGGCCGTTTTTGCCAGAAGCGCGATTTCATGGCAAGAAACAGCCTCCATGCTATGGGAATTCCCGCATTCCAAAGATTGCGACCTGGGCAAACTCCGACCTCCCATTGCATGGAGGGCGCTTTTGACCCAAATCTCATAGCACGGAGGCAAAAACTCGCCATGAAAATGTGCTTTTGGAAAAAACGGCCTCCATGCTATGGGATAGAAGCGAAAGAACGGCCATCGACTTTTCGCGAGAGCCGTTGGAAGGCATGTTGGAGACCAGTGAGAAACGAGGGACTCCGTCGCGTCCCCCAAACGAATCCGCGCAGACAAACGGTCGGAGACTTGTAACCACATCCTCAAGTACCATCGGGGCATGAACGGCGAGCAAAACATAATCATCGGAGACGAAAGCGCACTTTTCGCGCTGCTCCATTCCGACTGGGGGATTCGAGTCTCGCAACAGTCGACGGTGACCGACCCTCTAACTTCATGCGCCGAAACGCTTGCGCAGCTTTCGTCCTTCAACACCGACCACCCCCTTTACGGCGGAAAGCCCGTTAAGCTGCTTATCCCAGCAGGGGCTCAGCGCCGCTCGTCTGAAGGAATACTCTGCAGGTTCGCGCCGCCCGGCTTGCCCGAACGCTCATTCTTCTTGCTCAGGGAGCGCCTCTACATGACCTCGCCCGAGCTGACCTTCCTGCGTATGGCAGCTTTCAGAACCGAGGTCCAGCTCGCCCGCATAGCAACGGATTTATGTGCGCGCTACTACATCGACGCCCCGACGGGCAAAATCGAGGACCGCGCCGCATTTCTCTCGACGCCGGAAAAGCTGCGATCATATTGCAGAGCTCTTCCGGACATCCGGGGCAGCAAGAAAGCTTTGGAAGCGCTTCGTTGGGCGCATCAAAACTCGGGATCCCCCATCGAAACGCAAGTCCAGCTGCTGCTGACGATGCCCCTTGCTCGCGGCGGTTTCGCCCTGCCGCTAACCCACATGAACTTCGACGTGAAGGCGGGCCGGCTTGCGCGGATCATGGAGCAGAACCAATATTCCATCGACTGCGCTAATCCAGATCTGGGAATTGGCATTGAATACGACGGGCATGACTACCACCAGGACACAGCAGCAGACAAGCGAAGAAGAAACGAACTCAGAGCCCTAGGCTGGGACATCTTCCCCCTTGAGGGCGACACCCTCGAAGACCCTGATCGGATGTGCCGGTTCGCCGAAACAGTTGCAAGGGCCATGCATGTCAGGATCCGCCGGTCTCGAGCGTGGGCGGGCAAGTACCTAGCGCTTCGCAAAGAGCTCGGCTTGAAAGAATGACCCGAATCTGCCAGCCGCAACTCCCACCGACGCCAGCCCGCCATGGCACGGAGGCCGAAACCTGCCGGCTTTCCGTAGCACGGAGGCCGTTTTTGCCATAAGCGCGATTTCATGGCAAGAAACAGCCTCCATGCTATGGGGATAGCCACTCAGAAAAATTTTGACCTGGGAAAACGGCGAGCCCTTCATAGCATGAAGCCTCTTTTTGCCAGGAATCTCGTAGCACGGAAGCCGTTTTTTGCCATGAAATCGCATTCCTGGCAAAAACAGCCTCCGTGCTATGGAATGGGGGCGTGTTTTGGCCTCCATGCCACGAGGAGCAGGCGCCCCACGAGCTCGATATCGGGTATGATGGGGGGCACACAGGAAAACGCTTTCAAAACGAACCAGTAATGCAGCAGGAAGGCGTTGCTACGCAATGGCGCGACACGACCTCATACTCGACCGCTACGAACCACTCGGCACGGCCGGCGTGGGCGGCTTCGGCACGGTCCAGATCGCATGGGACCCGCGCATCCAACGCAAGGTCGCCATCAAGACCATCCACCTGACCGAGCTCGACGCGTATCGCGCAAAGCTGCCGGGCGCCCAGGCCGCCGCAGGCCCAGCGCCCGTATCCGCCGCCGAAAGGTGGCATGGCGCCCTGCCCTGGGAAGACGCGCCCGAAGACGAGCCGCAGATGACCCTCCCCTGGCAGGACGAACCGGAAGCCGAGCCACGGAAGGTGACGCTTCCCTGGGAGGACGAGTCGAGGGACGAGCCGCGGCAAACGGCCCTCCCCTGGCAAGACGCGCCCGAAAGCGACGGGCCCGAGGAGAGCCCCGAGCCCGAGCCGGAAGCCGAAGCCGCGCCCGAGAACAATGCAGTCACCTCGCTCGCCCACCTGCCCGGCCTCGACGAAGCGCGCACCGCCGCCATGCTCGACGACCCGCGCATCGTGACCGTGTACGACTTCGAGGTGCGCGACCGCACCGCCTACCTCATCATGGAATACGTCGAGGGCATCACGCTCACGCGGCTGCTGCGCGATTACTCCGACGGCATCACGCTCGACATGGTCACAGCCGTGTTCGACGCGGTTGCGGGAGCCCTCATGACCGCTCACGCGGCGGGCGTGCTGCACTTGGACATCAAGCCCGACAACATCATCATCACCCCGCAAGGCCAGTCGAAAGTGACCGACTTCGGCCTCGCCACCCTCGCCGACGCATCGGGCGTCGGCACGACGGGCGGCGGCACGATCGGCTACATGCCGCTCGAGCAGATGCGCCGCGAGCACCTGGACGCCAGGACGGACGAGTGGTCGCTCGCCTCGCTGGCATACGAGATGCTGACCGGGAGCAACCCCTTCAGGGCGGACACCCTGAGCGAGGCGGAGAGCGCGATCGAGAACGCGGAGCTGGTGCTGCCCTCGCTCTGCTGGCCCAACCTCGACGACCAGATCGACGACGTCGTGTTCTACGCGCTCGACCCCAACCGCGAGGAGCGCTACGCCTCGGTCGCCGACTTCGCCGAGGAAATGGACAAGTTCCTCGGGGACAGCCTGCAGGGAGAAGACGACCTGTCGTACGCGGTGTCGGACGCACTGGGGCTGCTCGAGGACGAACCGGAAGAAGAGGAGCCGGAAGAGCCAGAGAAAGAGCCGAGGAAGAGGGCGCCGCTCCAAGCGGGCAGCTCCATCCTGAAGGGGGCCTTCTCCGGCCTGTTCGTCCAGGACGAAGGAGCCGCCTTCGACGACGGCGATTTCGAGGCCGATTACTACGACGATGACGACTACTACGAGGAGCCCGAGCAGGACCGCAGGCCCCCGAAGGAGCGCAAGCCCCACGTGCCCCTCAACAAGCAGGTAAGCGAGCGTGCAGCGACCGCGGCCGCAAGATTCTTCGCGGTTGCCGCGAGCGGTGCGACGGCCTTTCTCGCGGTCGTCAACATGCCGTTCCTCACGTTGCTCGGAGGCCTTCAGGCCATAGCGATGGTCGTACTCGTCGCCGCATGCGCGATCGCCGCCATCATCCGGCCCTCCGTCGGTGCGCTCGTGGCTTACTGCCTGCTCGGCGTATCGCTCGCCGCATGCGGGCACCCCATCACCGCCGCCGTGCTCGTGATAGCGGCCGTGACATGGTGGTACGGCATAGCGAACGAGAGCACCGCCGACGCGAACGTGGCGCTCATGCTTCCCATAGCCGGCGCCATCGGGGCGTCCGCGGCCGCGCCGATCGTCGCAGGAGCTGCGCTCAAGCCGCTGCACGCGCTCGCCACGACCGCGTTCTCCGCGCTCGTCGCCGTCACGCTCGCCGCGCTCGGCAGCAACTCGCTCATCGGGTGGGACGCATTCGCGCACTTGAATTACGACGGGGCGAACATCTCCGCGAACCTTATCGCACTCCTCATGCGCCCGGGCACCTGGACGACGATCGCGGGCTGGCTGCTGGCGAGCGTGGCGTATTCCTGGATTCGCGAGCGCGGCGGGCGCGCCGCGGGCATCATCGGCCTCGCCGTGGCCGTGGCCCTCGTAGTCGTGGGCGCCATCGCCTTCGCCGCCCCCACGGCGCAGCTCATCATCTCGGTGGCGGCTGCAGCCGCCGTCATCCTGGCCATCACGCTATAACGGGGCGCGGGGCCCCGGCTGGCACCCCGCGTCCTGCGGCTAGCCCCTATTTGAAGTAGTCGTCGAGAGACTCCACCGTGATCGACCCGTCCGCCTTGTAGTGCTGGACGTAGAACTCGGTGTCGTGCTCCTCGCCCAGAACGTCGGTGAGCACGAACTGGTAGAGGTAGGCGCCCTCGCCCAGGTCCAGGTCCTCCATCGTGGTCGAGCTCTTGCTGTACGTGGTGCTGCCCATCGTGAACGAGAAGGACTCGCCCGTGTCGAAGAGGTATGCGCCGAACAGGAACTCGATCTTGTCGCCGTCTTTCAGCTCCCGCATGTTGGTGGCTGCCGTGCCGTACTCTTCGATATCGTCGCTCGCAAACAGAATCTCGTACTTCTTGGTGCTGAAGTCGTACGTCGCGACCAAGTTGGTACTCTCGCCGTTCAGGTTCACGGGAATGCTGTAAATGTTGTAGCCGTCCCCGTGCTCCACGAGGTTCGCGCACACGTAGTTGCCGTCGATGGCCATCCACTCGCCGTAGAAGTTGTCGGAATACACGCCCGACTGCGGGTTGTTCACGTTATGGTCGGTGCCCAGGTAGACGATGGCGTTCTTGTCGGGAAGATAAATTGCGAGCTCGATGTGCACGTGGGCCAGATCGTCCAACCCGTCGGTAATGTGCAGCTCGAGCTGCCCGTCGCTGTTCACCTTCTCCGAATACTTGATGCTGATGTCCTTCTCCTCGACGGGCTTCTCGCCGAGGTCGACCGCGCTCGAGTAATCCGACCAGTTCACGGAGTCGTACTTGTTATACATCACGGCCAGGAACTGCGCGTAGGGCACGTTGCCAACCACGTTGAGGTACTCGTAGAAGAACTCGTCATAGCTCGTGTCCAGGGGGTAGAACACCGAAAGACCCGTCACGTTCGGGCGGTTGGGCCCATGCACTTGGTACACGACCGCGTTCTCGAGCGCCGCGGTCACGTCGTCCGCATGTTCGGAGACCACGCTGCTCGTGTTGCGCATGAGGTCGCCCAGGTCGACCATGTTGTACGCGACGTCGCTGCCGAAGCGCGACGTCTTGTAGGCGCCCTGCGTGAGGGAGCGCAGGTCATCGACGCTCACCGTTGCCAGGGCGAACTCCTTGGAGGCCTCGAAGAACGCCTCTGCCAGGGCGTCCATCTGCGAAAGGTCGATGACCGACATCGTCGCCATCTCGGACACCCCGTCAACGACGCACTTGTCGTAGTACGAGTCGCAGATCTCCCTGCCGAGCAGGTTGCCGTCGGTGCCCGTATGACCCGCGAGCCACGTGAGCCACGCTTCGTAGTCCCAGCCGGACCCGGGCTCCACCTCCTCGGAGGCGATCATGTAGTCCGCGTAGGGCGCGAGCTTCGTCGCCGTCTCGAGCGTCGCCATGAGACACGTATCGAAGCCCAGCACGTCGAAGGTCGCGCCAGCCTCCTTGAACGCCGACTCGATCTCCGACACGGTGAGCGTGTCGCCCATCATGCTCGTGCCGGGGAACAGCTCATCGTTGCACACGCCCAGCACTGCACCGCTGCCATGGTTCCAGAGGATGACCATGTAGTGGTCGGCGGGATAGTTCTTCGTGCCCCACTTGATGAAGTCGGCCAGCGTGTCGGGCTCGGCCATGGAGGCCGCCGGCAACTGCTCGACCACCTCGAAATCGTCGCCTTGGAACACGGCGCGGTTCAGGTACTTCGGGCTGAACTGCTTGTTGTTCCAGCGCTTGGTGCCGCCCGCTTCCGCCACCACGGTCACCTTGTCGCCCAGGTCGGCGTCGAACATCTCCTGGAAGTCGATCGTGGCCAAGCCGGCCTCCGATTCCAAGTTAGAACCGCAGCAATAGAAGAGCACCGTCCAGGTGTCCCCCGACTTCGCCGCGTCGCTCTCCGAGATTGCGGGCTTGGGGCCAAGCGTGGACGACGAGCCGCCGGAGCCGACCTCCCCCAAGCTGCCGAGCACACTCGACCCGAGCGCCACGATGCCAGCGATGAGCGCGATGAACACGACGATCACGATGCCGATGACGATCGGGGCCTTGCCGCCCTTCTTCGGCTGGCCGGGTTGGCCCGGCTTCGGCTGGCCCTGCGCGGTGCCGGCGCCCGCCTGCCCCTGCGAGGAGTAGTGGGGCTGGGGCGTTCGCTTCTGATACGCCGCGTACCCTTGCCCCTGATCCTGCTGCGGCTGCTGGGGTTGAGCTTGTTGAGGCTGGGGCTGAGGTAGCGCCGTCCCGCAGTTCCCGCAGAACTTCTTGCCTTCAGGAACTTCCGACCCGCATTCCGGACAAAACATGAGCAATCCCACCTTTACATGCAGCGTTTGCCAAACATAGCCCATTCTAGCTCGGGAGCGCTATAAGCGCAGAAGAGCGGGGCGGCTCGGCCGGGCACGCCCAGCCCTTTTGCCCCTTGTCGCACCCGCCAGGCCCGCCATTCCGCCTGGAGAACAGCCCACCCCGAAAGTGCTCTCATTCTATCAAAGCGAGCTCGAGCCATTCCCCCAGTCATTGCCAGAGCGTCAACATCGGGCCAACGACCCAGAGCTTGCTCGCGCAAACGGCTATTTGAACGAAGAATGCTCAAATCTGTCACAAATTGCGTTTTGTGAGCATCTCAACCAAAGCCCTGCTGGAACCGATTCACTCCGACCTGGGCAAATCGAGTAGTAGCTCATCCAGAATCGGTAATGGCTTAAGTCTTTTGCATCATTCACGGGCCAAATTCCTTTGATTCTGATCACTAATTGCTTTTTGTGACAGTTTTTCCCAATTCTCGCTCAAACGACTCCAACGACCGCTAACCTTTACTCACTCAACCGGATCAAGCGCTGCAAGCATCTAGACCACGATGGCAACGGAGCCCTGGATGACGGATTCGAATATCTACATCAGCCATGATTCTGCGCTGCACTTCTGGCGGACCAACCCGCCCTGGTACGTGATCGAAGGCGCGGACCGCAACATTCGAACGCTCCGAAATTGCCCGACTTCGGACGAAGCGGCCCGAAGTTTTTGCCTGTCGGAATCAGAATTCGGACCAAAGCCCTTTGACGCACTTCTGCCTGAGGATGGTCCCAAAATCCGATCGTTCCTACGATTTCACGTTCAGAAAGCTCCCCTACCAGCCCATTCCCTGTATCCGATTCGCGATGGAATCCACGTGGTATCACCCGCCTTGTGCTTCGTGCAGCTCTGCAACTCGTTATCAATCGTCGAAGCCCTCGAGATCGGAATGGAATTCTGCGGAACGTACGCACTGCGCCCGGAATCACTCGGAGACAAATCGACGCGCACCTACCGCCTCATGGACGCAAGCACATTGACGCGCAAGCTCAACAGCTGGAAAGGCATCCACGGGGTGCGCCAAGCCCGTAGAATCGCGCCCTTGCTGGCCAACGGCTCGGCATCGCCCATGGAATCCAAGCTGTTCTTGATGCTGACGCTGCCGCAAAAGCACGGTGGCTACAACATCGAAAAGCCCGAGCTCAATCCCGAGATTGAGCTCCCTCATGAAGCACGGCTCATCCTACGCCAAGATAAAGTCAAGCCCGACATGCTCTGGCAAGACGCTAAACGCAACCTCAAGCTTGTCGTCGAGTACGACGGCGAGTACCACAATGACCCAGCGCAAGCCCGCAAAGACGAGATGCGTCGAGCGATCCTTGAGACAATGGGCTACACGGTCGTCGCGGTCAAGAAACACCTCATCTATAACCCAATGGCTTTTGACGGGTTCGCAAGGATGATCGCGAAGAAATGCGGGAAACGGTTGCGGCCGCTCACGAGCAAGCAACAGTTTTCGCGCGAGCTGCTACGCGCTGGGCTGCTGAACACTACCAGGTGACCGGTTTCGGGAGATCTCCCAGCATGCCGCCCCCGCAGCGCGAGCGGCATGCTGGCCGAACGCCCGGTCGGCTACAATAGCCTCAGGCAACCGACAGGAGGCGCCATGACTGACGACGAGCTCGTAACCCGGTTTCATGAGATGTGGGACGGCTTCCCCGGCCTCGCAAGGCTCATCGACTCGCACCACACCGTGATCGCGTCGAACCCCGCCGCCCAGGAGCGCGGCTTCGTGGAAGGTGCCACATGCGCTAAGGTAGGCGGCCCCGAGCTTCACCGCGAATGCAAGCTCGCGGCGTTCTTCAAGGACGGAGAAGCCATCACCGACCACGTGATCGACGACCGCATCCGCGGCTGGATGCCCGTCGAAGGCAGGCCCGACGTCTGCATCCACTTCGCGGTGATGATTCCCCGATAGCGGGCATGGCCCAGACCGGACGACTCGCACAAGCTATGGAGCACCACATGACGCAAGCATCACAACTCGAAGCCGCCGCGAAACTGCGCGAGGACATCGCGGCCTTCGAGCCGTTCAACGAGCAGGAAGCCGCCGACAAGCAAGTGATACTCCGCGCCCTCGACACCAACCCCAACTGCTTCGACCGCGGCGAGCAAGCGCATATGGCATGCTCGATATGGGTCGTAGACCCCACGATGACCCAAACGCTGCTCGTCTACCACAACGTCTATGACTCCTGGAGCTGGATCGGAGGGCACGCCGACAACGTGTGCGACCTGCAGGCCGTCGCGTTGCGCGAGCTGCAGGAGGAGACGGGCGTCACGCGCGCGAGCATCGTGCCGTGCGGCCCCGGCAACATCTACTCGCTCGACGTGCTCACGGTCGACGGCCACGAGAAGCACGGCGCCTACGTGAGCTCCCACCTGCACCTCAACGTCACCTATCTGGCGATCGCGGACCCCAAGGAGCCAATCCGCCCGAAACCCGACGAGAACAGCGGCGTGCGATGGGCGCCCCTCGAGGACTCCATCCGCCTCTCCACCGAGCCATGGATCCGCACGCGCGTCTACCGCAAACTCATCGACAAACTCGACACGGCCATGCCGCAGCACAAGGAACACCATCCGCCCAATTAGAAGGACGTGACCTCCATGATCGGATCCTGGTACCTGTATGCGGGGTTCTCCAATCCCAACAAGATGACGTACGACCTCAGCTTCTGGCGGGCGGGAGCCAGCGTGGCCGGCACGGCGCTCGCCGCGTTCTTCGCGAACCGGCGCTCACGCGCCGCGCTGCCGGTGGCGGGCGTCACCGCGGTCGGCACCTCGTTGCTCGGAGCCTTGAACCGCCGCCTCAAGGGATCGTACGTCACCAGGTCGTGGCCCGAGGAGTCCATCAAGGAGGGCGCCTTCAACAAGGCCATGCCCGTCGCCCATGCCGTGGGCGCGGTCGGGCTCGTCGCCGGCACCCTGCGCAGCCGCATGCGGGCCCGCGCCTCTGGCGAGAAGCGCCTAGCCGGACCGCTCGTTACGAAGCCCTGGTACCCCCAAGCCCGCAAGCTGGGCCTGTACTTCATGGGGTTCTCGCTGCTCGGGCACTGGGTGGAAATGTTATTCTGCCTGGGCATCAAACACGGCATCTTCAAAGGCGGTTACGACCGCTCCAACCACATGCTCTGGGACCAATGGCTCTACCCCTTCCCCGCCGAAGGCACGGCGGCCGTGCTCGCCGATCTGGTGCTCTCGCCCGCCAAGGAATCGATCCGGGGCGCTGTCGGCGCGCATGCGGACACCGGGCGCATTCCGGCGGCGATGGCCACACCCCTCGCGCTCGCAGCAAGCTTCTTCCTGAACCAAGCGGTGTGCACCAGCGTCGACTACGGCACGGGAATGGTAGCCAACCGCAACTACGAGCTGTGGGACTACCGCGATATGCGGTTCAACTTCCAGGGCCAAGTATGCCTGCAGAACTCGCTGTTCTACTCGATCATCGCCACGTGGGGCGTGTGGCAGCTGCTGCCCGCCCTCGAGAAGCTGATCAACCGCACGAGCGACAACGTGCTCGACGGCATCCTGGTCGGGTTCGGATCGTTCTTCGGATTCATATCGCTGCTGCACCTGCTCGTGCCGCCCGAGGAAAGCGAATGATGTGCGAATAAGCGCACGCCCCTAGCTTCTCGACGCAAATGGGCGCGGCGGTGCTTACAATAATGCGGTCACGTTAGAACCACTGCACGCAAGGACGACCATGGACTACAAGCTGGTATTGAGGGAAGCGCTGGGCGACGATGAGGAAGTCGTGCTGCCCGACGGCGTCATCGAGATCTCCGCGGGTGCGTTCCGCAACCGCATGCACCTGCGCCGCATCGTGATCCCCGACACGTGCAGGACCATCGGCGAGGCGGCGTTCCGCGATTGCTCCGCCCTCGAGGAGATCGCGCTGCCGGACTCCGTGACGACGATCGGGAACTACTGCTTCAAGGGCTGCAAATCGCTCGAGCGCGTGCGCCTATCGGAAAAGATGAACGCCATCCCCCTGGAGGCGTTCGCGGGCTGCGCCAGCCTGCAGCAGGTCGAGGGCGGCTCGAAGATCGAGCGCATCGAGCGCGAAGGCTTCGGGGACTGCGGCGAGCTGCGCAGCTTCGCCGGGCGCCCGCTGAAGAAGATCGCCAACCTCGCCTTCAACAACTGCGCCAAGCTCGAGAGCATCGATTTCGGCCCCGTCTTGCTGACCGTCGGCGAGAAGGCGTTCCGCAACTGCGCGTCGTTCAAGGGCGCCGAGTTCCCCGAGCACGTGAGCGGCCTCAAGGACAACGCGTTCGCCGACTGCGCCGATTTCCCCATCAGCGACGGCGAAATCGTGCGCAAGTTCCCCAACGCGTTCAAACGCGAGACGGCCGAGGCGCACGGCGTGCTGCGCCCCATCGACAAGCTGACGTTGGCCAAGGAGTTCCAGGAACTGCACAAGGACGACCGCGCCGAGCTGGAGCAGCGCCGCGAGGAGATCCAGAAGCGCTACGCCCAGCTGGAGCAGGAACTCCCCTCGTACGGCGTGCTCGACCTGAAGAAGCGCGACGCGATCTACGAGAAGATGGACGACATCGAGTCAGAGCTCGAGGACATCGCCGCCCTGCTGGGCGAGCTCAACAACCCCAGCTGGCAGACGCTCGAGGAAGAGTTCCTGCGCTAGCCCACGAGCACCGCCATGAGCGCGAAACATGCTGCCAGCGGGAGCGCCGCCCTGCCCGCCCGGCGGAGGCGTCTGCCCACCGGAATGTTGCCCCGCACCAGCACCCGGCTGACTTTGCGACGAATAGTGAGCCTGGGGCGTCCGCCCCTGATAAGCCGCATACCCTTGGGCCTGCGGCTGCTGGACCTGCTGCCCTTGCGGAGCCGCCCCAAAGCTCGGCTGCTGGGGCTGGGGTTCAGGTTACTGCTGAGGTTGTGGAAGCGCGGTCCCGCAGTTCCCACAGAACTTCTTGCCGTCAGGAGTCTCTATCCCACATTTCGGACAAAGCATAGGCCACCCGATCCTCTATCGACAACGCCAAAAGCGCACGATCCTTCCCTCCCCATTCTACCGTTTGAGCCACAATCAGGCTCGGCAAACAAAACCAGGCGGAGCCGAGCCGGCGCGGGCGCTAGCGCTGGCGGAAGGCGTTGGCGGTGGAGCCGGGAGGGGCGGAGCCCTTGGGGACGAGCTGGACCTGGATGCCCTCGAGGCGATAGGCGTAGCCAGCGGTGCCGGCGCGCTCGCCGTTCTTGGCCCAGTCCATCCAACCGATGTTCTGGCAATGCACGCGGTAGTAGACGTCGTACCCCTGAGCGGCATCCCCGTAGAGCGCGATCTCAATGGCCTCCAGCCGCAGGGCCTGCCCGCTCGTGCCAGCCATGGCACCGCCGTACTTCCAGTCCTGCCAGCCGATGTTCTGCACGTGGGTGCGGTACTGGATGCCGCCCGCGCCCGCGGCGCTTCCGAGCTGCACGTTGATGCCCTCCAGGCGCAGCGAGCGCCCGCTCGTGCCCGACACCTCGCCGTCGCGCATGTAGTTCTGCCAGCCGTCGTTCTGGACATGCGTGCGGTAGAGCACGAGCGACTCGGAGTCGGGCACGCCGGACAGGCTGCCGGCCTTGTTGCGGAAGGCACCCGCCGTCGAGCCGGGGGCCGAGGCGCCCTTGGGCACGAGCCTGACCTCGATACCCTCGAGCCGGTACGCGTAGCCGGCCGAGCCGGCCTGCGCGCCGTTCTTCGCCCAGCTCATCCAGCCGAGGTTCTGGCAGTGCACGCGGTAGTAGACGTCGTAGTGCTGCGCCATGTCGCCCGTGAGCTCTATCCGAATCGCCTCCAGGCGCAGCGAACGGCCCGACGTACCGCTCATGTCGCCGTCATATTTCCAATCCGATTCCCAGCCGATGTTCTGGATGTGCGTGCAATAGCGAATCGAGCCCGGATACGGGTGGTCGGCGAGCTCGACGTTGATGCCCTCCAGGCGCAGGGCGCGACCCGACGTCCCGCTCATGGCGCCGTCCCTCACGTAGTCCTGCCAGCCCACGTTCTGCACGTGGGTGCGGTACTGGACGCCATGGGCCTTCTCCGAATCGCTCGGCTCCTCAACTGCGGGAGCAAAGGTTGTGGGAGCCGGCGCCGATGCGGGCAGAATCGTAAACGTCCTCGACACAGACCCCGCGTAGTTGCCCATGCCCGTCACGATCACACGCGCCGCGGAGCTCGGCTCGACGTTGTTCGAATACGACACCGTATAGTCGGCCCCCTCGCGCAGGACCGCGGCGCCCATCTTGACAGTCACCCCCGGTCTCTTGGCCGTCCCATCGTACTGGAAGCTCGTCTGCGAGAGGGAAACCGTCGCACCGGAAATTGGGATGGAATCGACCCTCACCGTCTTGGTCGCCTTGATGCTGCGGTCGGACGTGAGCGTCGCCGTGATGGTCGCGGTCTCGTCCACCTTCAGGCCGACCACCTTGACCTTGCCCGTCTCCTCGTCGGTCCATCCATCCACTTTCACGTTGGGATTGCTCGACGTCCATTCCCACGTGCCGTTGGTCGGCGCAGCGTTGAGGCCAAGCTCGATGATTCCGCCGTACTGCACGGCATCAGGCCCCGTGATCGCGGCGTCGTAGGACGCCGCGACCGCGCAGATCGTCACCTCGCGCATG
Source organism: Coriobacteriaceae bacterium (assembly GCA_015062685.1). GTDB lineage: Bacteria > Actinomycetota > Coriobacteriia > Coriobacteriales > Eggerthellaceae > UBA9715. Next base: position 242,217 of record SUUE01000003.1, on the reverse strand, counting down.
ACGCCCTCCCCCACTTCCGCGCCGTGCGCGCTGGGCGCGGCCGGCACGGTGCACGTGGCCAAAACGATCGCCTGCCCGCCTCCGCACATCCTGATGGTGGCGGTGGAATCCGAAGACGACTCGACTCTCGCCACGCCCGCATCGCTCGAGCGCCACGTCACGCCCGTAGCCCCCGCCTTACTGGGAATCGAGAGCGTGACCGTGCCGCCCTTGGCCGCGAGCGTCTTGCCGGAGAGGTAGGTGCCGGTGTCGGCGGCGACCACCGCGTTGTAAGCATCGATCGCACCAAACCCAGTGTACGGATCGAACCCGGTGTCCATCGGGTCAGGGTCGGACCCAGGCCCGGCATGCTCGCAGCTCGACGCGTCGATATCGACCGCCGACGAGTACAGCAAGCTCTTGAGCTCGTCGACGGTCAGGCCGGGATTGACCGACAGCGCCAACGCCGCCACGCCCGCCACGCAGGGCGAGGCCATGGAGGTGCCATCCTTACGCCCATAGCTCCTCGTTATGTCCGTCCCGCCGGTTGAGAGGTTGACCACATCGCCATGACCGCGCGGGGTGGTGCTCATGACCGAGCTGCCGAGCGCTGAGAGCTGCTTGTTCATGGTGCCGGCCATGTTGTAGTTCGAATACGAATCGCGCGTGAGCCAAAGCTTAGTCGCAAGGTAATGCTCGGGGTCGTTCGGCGCATAGAAGTCCTCGGTCAAGCCCGAAACCCCGCAGTCGATGACGCCGATGGCGTTCGGAGCGAAGTCGCTCGGAAAGTCGCTGTAGGCCCCGCCTTCGGAAAGAGCGTCGTTACCTGCGGATATCGTCGTGAGAATACCCTTCTCGTAAGCGCGATCGACCGCCTCGAGCAGGGCCTTGTCGTCGTTGTCGGTGCGCGCCGTCGTCGCGCCCAGGCTCATGTTGGCGACGCGGATATTCATAGACTGAGCGTTGCTGATGACATACTCGTAACCCGCGAGGATATCGGCCGAATCGGCATAAACGCCGTGTTCCGCGTCTTGCTTGAACACCTTCACCGACACGATCTTCGCGTTAAGCGACACGCCCGTGATGCCCGTGCCGTTATTGGTGACGGCCGCGGCAATACCCGCGACGTGCGTGCCGTGGCTCCCGATGTACTTATCGCTCTCGCACCTGTTCACCGCATCGTAGTAACCGACGACATTCGCCTGCAGGTCTTCGTGGTAGATATCGCATCCGGTGTCGAGAATGGCAATGGCGGGGCGCTGGTCGCTGTTGCTCCAGGCCGTCGGGTTGCCGGCGCTGTCGTGCGTGTAGCAATACGCCTCGCGCAGGCGCACGGTCATGATGACCATCTGGTTCCACGCCATGGGGTCGGTCACGAAATCGTAGTACTGGCGAGTTTCGTGCGTCTCGTCGCCGACCTCCACCTCAATGGGATCAGGCTCCGTGATAATCGAGCCGGCTTGCAGATCGGGCTTGCCGGGGTCCTCGCTGGCATCGACCTCATCCAGCCGATACACGTAGTTCGGCTGCGCGCCGCCAACCACGTTGCTCGCTCCGAGCGCCTCGACGGCCCCGGGAACGCCCACCCCATCGGCAAGCCGGAGCTTCGCATACCCGAGGGCCAAGTCCTCGGCGGCCACGGTCTGAGGAGCCAAGCAGCTCAGCCCCTTGATTCCCTCGTTGAAGTCGTCGACCGAGCATCCATCGGCAAGCCGCACAATCACGACGCCGCCCTGGTGCTCCGAAACGATGCCATCGTCCGTCACGATTTCGTAATCGCCTGCGGTGTCTCCCGCACCTTCGGCATCGATGCGCTCATCTTGGGAAGCCGCGTCAGCTGCAGGCGCCACCACGCCATCCGAAACAACATAGCCGCTCGCGTCGTCAGCGGGCATGTCAGGCCGAACGTTGCTTTCGATCGAGGGGAGCGCCCGCGACGGATTCAAAGCCAGCGGCAAGACGAAAACCCCAACGACGAGGAGGCAAACGACGGTGAGCACAACGGCGCCATAGCGCATGCGCTCAAAAGCCCAAGCGCTCCTCGCCTTCTTGTTGCTTCGCCGCTCGCTCATCAGGCCCGCCGTTCTGCCTGAGGAAACAGTTCACCTGGGGGGTTCCCATTCTAACAACCCAAGGTAACCTCAAAACCCCTAGTCATTGACGGATTGTCAACGAATCAGCCCTGGCTCGTGGCCGGGCGGACGAGCATAGCGAGGTTAAGCCAAAGGAGCTGAGAGATCCACTTTCCCGCCTCCAGGCGGGAAAGTTAGCTCGAAGCGACGACGCGTCGAGCGTAGCTCGTCCGCCCGGCCACGAGCCAGGGCGGACGAGCGGTAAACGTCCTATACCTTCTCGACGAGCTCCTTGAACCCTTCGCGCTCTTCGCTCAGGTCCATGCCGTCCAGGCGGTCGAGCACGTCGTCCAAGCTCGCCGTTCCCTGGTACTTGCTATCGGAGGCCAGCATGGCGAACTCCACGACGGCGCTCGCGAACTTCCAATCGTCCGACGGCCTGGCGGTGGAATTCTTCTTGTCGACGACGAGCTCCTGCTCGTGGACAGCGTTGTCGGAGAAGGCCCGGTAGCGCAGGTCGCACGTGAGCCAGTCGGCGCTGGCGTTCCCGGAGTAGGCATCCGTGCTGTACTTCAGGTCGCGCACCTCGGGCGCCTCGTATGCGGAGTCGGCGAGCACGACCTCGTAGATCAGCGTGAACTGGGAGTTCGGGCCCACGTCGCCCGCGTCAACGGAGTCGTCGGTGAAGTCCTCGGCGTTGAGCTTGCGGTTCTCGTAGCCCACCAGGCGATACGCCTTAACCTGCGAGGGGTTGAACTCCACCTGCACCTTCACGTCATCGGCGAAGGGAACGAGGTTGGCCGTGAGGCGGTCGGAGAACACGCGCTCGGCCTCGTCCACGCAGTCGATGTAATGGTAGGAGCCGTTGCCGTGGTCGGCGAGCACCTCCATCTTCGTGTCCTTGTAGTTGCCCGAGCCGAACCCGAGGACGCTCAGGTAGACGCCGGTGTCGCGCTTGCCCTCGACGAAATCGTACAGGTCCGACGTGCTCGTCATGCCCACGTTCAGGTCGCCGTCCGAGGCCATGACGATGCGGTTCACGCCGCCCTCGATGTAGTTCGCCTCGGCGATGTCGTAGGCCATGCGCAGGCCCGCCTCGCCGTTGGTGGACCCGCTGGCGCGCAGGCCGTTGATGGCCTTGAGGATGCCCTGGCGATCGTCGCCGCGCGCGCCCTCGAGCACGACCTCCTCCTGGCCTGAATAGGTGACGATGGATACGCGGTCGTTCTCGCCGAGGTTGTCGACGAGCTTCTTGAACGATTGCTTCAGCAGGTCGAGCTTATCGGCCGAGCCCATGGACCCGGACACGTCGATGAGGAACACGAGGTTCGAGCCCTTGTCGGTTGCCGTCGCCTCGCTGCGGGTGGCGAAGCCCATGACGAGCAGCTGCGTGTCGTCGTTCCAGGGGCACGTCGATGCCTGCGCCTGCATGCTGAACAGGTCTTTGCCCTTCGGTTCGGCATAGTCGTAGGTGAAGTAGTTGACCATCTCCTCGGCGCGCACGGCGCCGTCGGGGATGTCCTCGAGGCGGTAGCCGCTGTTGATCATGCGGCGCACGTTGCAGTACGACGCCGTGTCGACATCGGCCGACACCGTCGAGAGCGGCTGGGTGCGCGTGTTCACGAACCCGTTCTCGTCGACCGCGGCGTACTCCTCGGTGTTGAACGGCGCGCCGGGCTCCGGCCCGGGCTCGGGCTCGTCCGGGGCGTAGCCGTTGCCGGGCGCATAGCCCTCTTCCGTAGCCGAATCCTGTATGTACAGGGCTTGCGGCGCCTGCGTCTCGGACGTCTCGCTCTTCGCGGACGAGGGAGAGCTGCTGGAAGCCGGGGCCGTCGAGACCTCCTCGAGGGGGCCGGTCAACGTCACGCCCACGAGCACCGCCACGAGCGCGAAGCATGCGGCCAACGGGAGGGCCACCTGCCACGCCCGCACGTTGCGGCGCTTGCGCGACGCAGCGCCGGCCTGCGGCTTCTCCGCCGCGGCACCCGCGAGCACGTCGGCGGCGCTCACGCCTTGCGCGCCGGCCTGGGCCGCCGCGACCGCCTTTTCGGACTCCCCGGCGTTCTCCGCCCCGGCCTGCGTGGCCATCAGCCTGGCGAGCATGCGCTCTTCCTGCTCGGCGGTCGGGTTCATCTCGTCGTATGCCGCACGGATCTTGTCGTCCATAGTCCTGTCTTCCATGCTACTCACCTTCCATCATGGCGGAGCGCAACAGCTTGCGCGCATCGCTGAGTCGGTTGCGAACGGTGGAAGACGGGGTGTCGGTCATGGCCGCGATCTCGACGATCTTGTAGCCCTCGTAGTAATGCAGGTAGACGCAGTCCTTGTACTGATCGGGCAGCGCGAGCACAGCCTCGAGCACGTCGTTGGGCTCCACCTCGGCCTGTGCGGAGCCGTCCGGCACATCGGCCGGCATCTCGCCGGCACGCTTGCGGCGCGCGCTCTTGAGCTCGTCCTTGCACACGTTGGCCGCGCAGGCGAGCAACCACGCCTTCTCGTGCTCCTCGTCGTTGAACTCGCGCGGCGATGCGACGAGCTTCATGAAGGTCGCCTGCACCGCATCCTCCGCATCGGCCGCGTTGCCGAAATACGAGTAGCACAAGCGGTAGACCGCCTTCACGTGCCGCTTGAATACGGCTTCGATGTCAATGGTCGCGTGCACGCGTCCCCCTTTCGCCTTCCATCCTATAACACGACCGAGGAACCCGAAACGTCGCCACGTTTTTGAATTTTTTCGTCCAGCGCCTCATCCCGAAGGACGCGCGGAGCGCGCCCCTACAAACAAACCCCGACGCAAGTCTTGAAAGCGTCGGGGTTTGCTTGAAAAGCCGATGTGGGTCCAAAGTCAGCGAGGGCCCCTGCGGTGTCGAGAAGTTGCGCTGGTCGTAGACCAGCGCAACAACCTACTCGCGACCGTTCCAGCAGTAGGTGCAAATCTTGTCGCGGTCGATGCCGATGGCCTCGAGCATGCCGTCGAGGGACTGGTAGCTCAGCGAATCGAAGCCCATGTCGTCGCAGATCTCGCGCACGAGGCACTTGCCGCGCTCGGTGGTGGGGTCAATGTACTCGTCCAGGTGGTTGGCGCCTTCGTCGCCCTCCAGCTTGTGGACGACGCGGCGGGCGATGAGGTCCATGATGGACTTGTTGCGCGAGAAGGTCAGGTACTTGCACCCGAACATGATGGGCGGGCAGGCGGAGCGCATGTGCACTTCGGCCGCGCCGGACTGGTACAGGAAGTCGACCGTGTTGCGCAGCTGGGTTCCGCGCACGATGGAGTCGTCCACGAAGAGCAGCTTCTTGCCCTCGATGAGCTCGGGCACGGGCACGAGCTTCATGGTGGCCACGCGGTTGCGCATCTCCTGGTTGGTGGGCATGAACGAACGGGGCCACGTGGGCGTGTACTTGATGAAGGGGCGCCCGAACGGCATGCCGGACTCCTGCGCGTAGCCAACGGCGTGAGGCGTGCCGGAATCGGGGATGCCGGCCACGTAGTCAACTTCGGGCATGTCGCCGCGCTCGCGCTCCTCGCGGGCCATGATGGCGCCGTTGCGGTAACGCATGACCTCGACGTTCTCGCCCTCGTAGTTCGAGTTGGGGTAGCCGTAGTACACCCACAGGAACGCGCAGATCTTCATGTCCTCGCCTGCGGGCGAGAGCGTCTCGAACCCGTCCGCGGTGATGCGCACGATCTCGCCCGGGCCGAGCTCGTAGGCGTCGACGTAGCCGAGCTTGTGGTAGGCGAAGGACTCGAACGACACGCAGTAGCCGTCCTCGTCCTTGCCGACGAGGACCGGCAGGCGGCCCATCTTGTCGCGCGCCGCGTAGATGGCGCCGTTCTCGTCCATGAGCAGCAGCGTGAGCGAGCCGTCCACGATCTCCTGGGCGTACTTGATGCCCGACACGAAATCGGCCTCGTGGTTGATGAGGGCGGCCACGAGCTCGGTGGTGTTCACCTCGCCCGAGGACATGGAGGTGAACTGACGGCCCTCGTTGGAGAGGTACTTCTCCACCAGCTCCTCTTCGTTGTTGATGCAACCGACGGTCGTCAGCGCGAACACGCCAAGATGCGAGCGCATGAGCAGCGGCTGGGGGTTGGTGTCGGAAATGCAGCCGATGCCCGACTTGCCGTGGAAATGGGGCAGGTCGTTCTCGAAGCGGGTGCGGAACGGGGTGTTCTCGATGGAGTGAATCTCGCGCTGGAAACCCTCGTCCTCGTCGAAGAAGATCAGACCCGCGCGCTTCGTGCCGAGATGCGAATGGTAATCAACGCCGAAGAACACGTCGTAGACCACATCTCGCTTGGAAGCTGCACCGCAAAAACCACCCATTATGCCCTCCTGAACTCGTTTGGATGGATGCAGTATACCTTGCGAGCTTGCCGTTCCAGCAAGTACTTAACTTCAACGCAATCTTAACGCGAATGAGTGTTACCATTTAGTCATCAGCTATTGCACATCCGTCATTATCGGGTGGAGGTCGCTCGATACGGCGGTTGGGGAAACGCGAGGAACCGCATGTCGTTTTGCGATCAACTGAACCAGTACATCGACGACCTGGGGTGCAGCGCCAAGGACTTGGCGAGCGCTTCGGGCATATCCCCCGCCGCCATAAGCCGCTACCGCACCGGCGAGCGCACGCCCGACCCCGACAGCAAGCAGATGCGCATGCTGGCCGAGGGAATCGCCAAGCTCTCGTCGGGGCGCTTCAGCGAGGACGCCGTGCACGACAGCCTTGCCGTCGAGATCAGCGGCATCGCGGTGGACTACGACACCTACCTGGCGAACCTCAAATCGCTTCTCTCGGCCCTGTCCACGAACAACAACGAGCTCGCCAGGGCGCTGAACTTCGACCCGTCGTACATATCACGCATCCTGGGCGGCCAAAGGCGCCCGGCCGACCTGCAGGCGTTCACCCAGGGCGTGGCGCAGTTCGCCACGCGCAAGGGCACGTCGAACGGGTCGTCCGAATCGCTCCGGACCCTCATCGGCTCGCCTTGGGCGGACGCGAAGAGCGACGAGGAGCGCGCGCAGGCAGTAGCCACGTGGCTCGAGACGAACTACGCGCCCACGCACAACCCCATCGGCAGCTTCCTCGAGAAACTCGACACGTTCAACCTGAACGACTTCATCCGCGCAATCCGCTTCGACGAGATCAAAGTGCCGACGACGCCCATCCAGCTCCCGACGACCAAGACGTACACGGGAATCCACGAGATGATGGACTGCGAGCTGGACTTCCTCAAGGCGGCCGTCCTCTCGAAGTCGTCGGCGGACGTCATCATGTACAGCGACATGCCCATCGAGGAGATGGCGGGCGACGAGGACTTCTCCAAGAAGTGGATGCTCGGCATCGCGATGCTGCTGAAGAAGGGCTTGCGCCTCCGCATCGTCCACGACACGAACAGGCCGCTGTTCGAGATGATGATCGGCCTGGAGGGCTGGATCCCCATGTACATGACAGGGCAAATCGAGCCCTATTACTTCAACAGCGCGCAAAACGACGTGTTCTGCCATCTCCTCAAGGTGGCGGGGTCGGTCGCCATGCAGGGCGAGGCCATTGCGGGGCACCAGGCGGAAGGACGCTACACCCTCACCAAGAACCGCGACGAGGTGCGTTACTACCGCAAGCGGGCGGAGCGCATGATCGGGCGGGCACGTCCGCTCATGCGCATCGTCACCGCGTCGAATGCCGAGGAGCTCGTCGCGTTCCAGCGCAGCAGCGCGGAAACGGCGGCGCGGCGGCGCGTCATCATGAGCGTCCCGCCCATCGGGTGCATACCGCATGATTTGCTCGAACAGATCCTGCGCCGCAACGGGCTGCCCGCAAGCGAGCGCGAGGCCATCGCCGCCTTCGCGCAAGAGCAATCCGACCTGTTCGAGTCCGCGCTCTCTCAAAACGAGGTGCGCTTCGAGCTGCCGAGCATCGGCCGCGAGGAATTCGAGGGGCATCCCGCGTCGCTCGGCCTCTCGGCGCTGTTCCGCGAGGAGGCCGTTCCCTACACGTACGACGAATACGCGCAACACCTCGAGGCGCTCAGGGAAGCGGTCGGCCGGCACGAGAACTGCAGCCTCGTCGTGGACGGCAGCATGCCGTTCCGGAACATGCAGATAACCATCTGCAAAGGCAAGCACGTCCTGGTGTCGAAGAACGCCGACCCGGTCATCCACTTCATCATCGAGCACCCCGCCATGGTCGCGGCGTTCGAGCGGTTCGCCGCGCCTATAACTGACTAGCGGCTTCGCCCGCCGCGGGCGCGGCCTCGTCTGCCGCGGGCGCGCCTTCCTGTTGCGCGGGCACGCCGGTCGGCGCCGCCGGCACCTGGCGCGACCAGGCCATCGCGCATTCGAGGGCCTCGCCCAACGAGGCATCGGTCTTGCCGCAGTTCATGGTGATCGCGACGGCAACGCGGCCGTCGCCGTCGCGGTCGATGACGAGCGTCGCGACGCGCAGGCCGTCTTTCGGCATGGTTGCCAAGACGAGGACGGCCGGCCTCTCGCCCACCAGAACGTCACGGCTCTCGACCAAGCTGAACGAATCGGTGTTCCGCTTGAAATCGGCAACGATGTCGGCCGCCATGGCAGCGCTCGAGGCCGGGGCCACCATGAGCTGCAGCGCCTCTTCATAGGAATCGTGGCCGAGCGTGTCCGAGGCATACTTGGTGCTCGGGTTCGCGTAATAGACGATCTTGTAGGCATCGACCGTGCCGATGGCGAAATCTTCGGTTCGGTCCTCCCAATCCGAAGGCACCTGGACGTAGCCGATCTCGTCGTTGCCCACGACCTGGGTCTCCAAGACGCCCGTCGCCATGCCCGTTATGGTCGAGCCCGACGACGCACTCGCCGACAGCGAACTCGACGACGACGCGCTGGAAACCGCAGCCGAGCTCGACGACGAGCCGCTCGAAGCATCGCTCGAAAAAGAGGCCTGGCTACTGCCCCCGGACGCGCCCGAAGAAGACGCCGCCTCGCTCGCACCGCCTGTCGAGCAGCTCGCGAGCGCGAACGCCGCCACGATCGTCACGAGCGCGACGGCGAGCGCTTTTGTCCAGGTGCCTGATTGCATATTCCGCTTCCTACTTTCTCATTTCGTTAGGCAGTCTTGAACTGCAGCGTGTCCATGGCGTGCTGCATGGCCGACGGCGTGGTCGTATCGTCCGCGCTCGCCACGCCCGACCAGACGAAGAAGGAGCCGTTGATGACTTCGGCGTATTGGTAGACGGCCTTCTGCTTGCCGCCGTCCTGGACAACGTACTCGATGCCCTTGATCTGGCGGTTGTGCAGCTGCACGGTGTTGGGAACCGGCCCCTTGGTGATCTTGTCGCCGTATTCCTCGACGGCCTTCTGGCCCACGCCGGAGAGCAGCTCTTCCTCGGTCTGCCCCGTGGGGTTCCTCATCACGCTCAGGGTGAAGAACGGCGCCTCGCCGGCCTTGGCCGTGTACACGCGCGCGGTGCTGCCGCTGGACTCGGTGGCGAACGACGGGCTGACCTCGAACATGTAGCCTTCCTGCTCGTTCACGTAAGTCGTGTAGGACGCGCTCGTCGTGCTGGGCGCGCCCGTAGAAGCGCTGCTGGCAGAAGACGAGCTGCTAGCGGAAGAGGAGCTGGGGGAAACCGCGGACGGGGAAAGCGTCTCGATGGACGCCGCGCTCGAGGACGAGCTCGCCGAGGAGCTCGCGCTGCTCGACGACTCGCTCGAAGATGCCTCGGTCTTGGCGCAGCCCGCGAGAACCGCCACTGCCATGACGGCGGCCAACATGACCACGAGGGTTGCTTTGAACGAAACGTTTTGCGTTTTCATACTTGCCTTCCTTTCCCTCATTGACGTTGCCCACCATGCTATTCAATATGACGTCGCCCGCGGCGGCCATTGCCATTTCGACAATGACTACTATAGCAACTTTCGCCTATTCGGCCGCGCCCTCCATGAGACCGCGAAGCCATTCGGAGTAATCGGACGCGAGCCTCTTGGGGGCCTTGATGGTCACGCCCCCGTCGAGCCCCGCCACCCAGCCGAAGAACTGGGCGCTCTCGAGCACGTTCACCCTCACGTCGGCCGACGCGGAAGTAGCCTTTACCACCTCGAGGTCGCGCCCGAAGCGCTCGACCATGACGTCCATGAGCCCCGACTGCACGCGGAGCGTCGCCGTCATCGGCTCACCGTCGAACATGCCGAAGCTGCGGTAGGCGAACTCGTCGAACTCGTAGTTAGCGATCTCGGCGTTGCGCGTTGCAGGCGCATCGTCAACCTGCAGCAGCTCCATGCGGTCGATGCGGTAGGTCTTGATCATGGCCTCTTCGTCGTCGTACCCGGCCAGATAGTAGTTGCCGTCTGCGAAGACGACCTTCACCGGCGTCACCACGTAACGCTTGCCGCCGTGGCGCGCATTGCGCTTGAGGTCCGTGCCGTAGCTGAAGTAGAGGAAGTCGATCTTGCGGCGACGCTGCAGCGCCTCGTGGATGACGTCGACGCTATGGAAGATCGATTCGCTTTGGCTCTTGATGCGGTCCTGGACGTGCACGCGCTTGTCGAGCAGCTTCCGCTCGCGCTCGCTCACGAGCCCCTTCAGGTTCTTCACGAGGTGGTTTGACTGCCGCTCCGTGATGAAACGGCTCGACTGGACGATGTCGATGAGCATCATGACCTCGTTGAAGTCGAGCTCGCTGCGCGTGAGCGCGTACTGCACGGGGCGCGTCGGCAGCATCTGCACGTCGTACCCCATTTCGCGCAGCGCCTGGAAATCGCGGTAGATGGCCTTGCGCTCGGCGGATATCCCCTCTTCCTGCAGCCGCTCGATGATCTGCGGCATCGTCAAGCCGCGCTGCGAATCGGTTTCCTCCTGCAGGATGCGCATCAGGTAGAGCAACTTGAGCTTGTGCTTGTTGTTCGCGGGCATGCCCCCTCCATCTCCCCGAAAGCAGATGTCCGCATTATAGGACAAAGGAGGGGAATCCACCGCACTCGCCCGCCCCGGTTGGGGCGCGTGCGGGCTACGCTCGCCGCGTCGTCGTCGCGAACTAACTTTTCCGCCAAGAACGGGCGGAAAAGTGGATTTCGCTCCTCCTTTGGCTTGACCTCGCTACGCCCGCACGCGCCCCAACCGGGGCTGCTGCAACTAACTCGAAAGGCTTTTGGTCTTTACCATCGGTGATGCAGCTCAGCACACAGGGCGGACAGGTTAAGGGGATTAGCGGTCGGAGATGTGCTCGCAGCCGTCGCCGTAGAGGGAGTACTTGTCGCTCGCGACGATCTGGGCTCCGTCCCACGGGTCGAGGGCGATGAAGTTGTCGAGCGTCAGATGGTCGGGATCCTCGACGTTCTGGTAGCCGATGAGCGCGATCCAGTGCTCGCCCGATCCGCCCGCCACGTGAATGACGGTGGGGCGCCCCTGCGCGATCTGGTCATAAGCCTCGCGCAGCAGCTCCTCGTCCGTGCCGACGCTGCGGAACGACGAGTTGCCGCCGCCCCAGTCGGTCCACGTGCAGCACGAGCACGTGTAATACGAGTGGTCGTTCACCGTGCCGTCCAGCACGGCGTCGGCGTAAGCGCACGAGAACGAGGGGCAGCAAATGGTGTGCCCGGTGCTCTCCTGCGTGCCGATCGCTTGGATAAGGGAGGGGTCATAGGAGATGGTGTAGTTCACCTTCTTGAGCTCCGCCTGGCGCTGGGCCTCAAGGACCGCCTGCTCCGCCAGGACGGCTTCGACTGCCTCTTCGTCGGCAGCCGCGTCCTGCTCGGCCTCTTCGACGATCAGCTCGTCGTCGGCCTCGAGGATGGGGGTTTGAGTTTGGCTCGACGCGAATGCCACGCTTGGCACGAATGCGAAGGCAACAGCCACGCCGAGCATCACTCTAATGAATTTGTTGCGCATATAAACACCGTTTTGTATCGCGTTTCAATACTTCCCGATTGGGCGGGACGGCTCAGCTTGCAAGCCGCCCCGTGCTCCGAGTTTGCCTAGTGTCAGGCCGCGATCCCGAGGGAACGAGGCCTCGCCCAATCGGCATGTTCAAGAATACGGGACGATTCTCAGCTACCGTTCATCCCGACAAATCGACCATTTGCCCTCGACAGGGACGGCATAGGATGGACATAAGGTTTCCAGACGCGCAGGTCAGAGACGTCGATCAAAACGACAATATCTCCACTGTTTTTCCAGGTCACACAAGTGCAGCACATTCGCGACAGGCCATTTTCCCCACTATTTTCGTTTGGGTCTAATTTTTTAGTATCTATTTCGTGACATTTTTTGTTTCATAGAGTATATTATTTTGGCAAATGGACCACTTAAACGCACAACGGGGTCTGGTGAACCTGTTCACCTCGGACTCATTTAGGCTGTTGTGTCTGCTTGAGCGTTTACAGACCGACACCCTCGATGGGAAACGGGTGCGCGAAAGCCAGGAAGAGATTGCAGAGCTTTTCCACGTGAGCAAGGGAAAGCTCAATCCGCTGATGCAAGAACTTGTTGCATCCGGATGCATCGAGAAGTTCCGAGCGCGCAGCGGATACACCGTTACGCAGCTCGGGACTCAGGTCGTAGACCACATTGGGAAGCTTGCGGCAATGGAGGAGCAGTCCGCAGCCGCAAGAAACCGCGGTTAGAGGAGGGACCGGATGTTCTCGGCACGGAAAACTATCTTCGCCGGCAAGACCAATCTGCAACCCGAACCGTTCTGCCCGTACATAAGCAACCCGAGCGGATACAGCAGTCTCTACCGCTCGATTTCCGAATCAGCATACAGCTGGTCGAGAGCCCCGCAAAAGCCTCGGCCGTCACTACGCGGCGGGAAATAACTGAATCAGCCGAACCCCGTCGCTTACTACCTCCTAGAGCCTCCGAGCTTGTCCCATTTGCCCGAGAAACGGGCTATAAACGCACTTCGCAGATGGGATAAGCTCGGGGGCTCTGTGCTATTTGGAACCACCCCGCCGAAATGGCGGTTAACACTTCGTTAGAGTGCTCCGCGCGCTATTGTGCGGAATTGCGCCGACGGCTATCATCAATGGGGAAACTTCCCGCTTGCGCTGCGAAAACAGGTGGACGTCGAGCAGCGCGGAATCGACCGCCAGGAGACGCATCCATGACAGCCATCCGGCCATTGACCCCGTTACAAGCCGGGGTTGCCACCGTGAACGTGATCGCTGACACGCTGCAATCGTACGACCTCGTCTCCCTCCCCGACAACCGCAAGCGCACCGTCGCGTGGGTGTCGCCCTTCCTCGACCCCGCCACGCTCGAGCTGCCCGTCGCGCAGAACCTCGTCTGCTTCCTTTTGCATGCCGACAACGTGCGCGCAGCGCTCGAGGCCTTCCCCATGGCGATGGGGCTGCTCCTTCTCGAAGAGGGCGAGCCTCTCCCCAAATGCCTGCAATCAGGCGCCAGCCCGTTCATGAACCGCCTCATCGTCGCCCGCAAGCGCCCCGACTCGCTCCCCCGCATCGAGCTGCAGGCGCTGCTCCAGACGATGCTCTTCGAGCTGTACCGCTGGAACGAGCGCTGCCGGGAAATAGTGAACTGGGACGGGAGCATCCAAACGCTCGTCGATGCGAGCGCGCCCCTCTTCGACAATTGGATCGACGTCACCGACGCAACTTACACGCTGCTCGCACACACGAGGGACATCGAGCCGCCCGACGTCCTGAGCAAGAAGCTCGTAGAGCTCGGGTGCCATGACGTTTCGAGGGTGGCGGCTGCTCGCGAGAGCGGCGTCTTCGGCGAGTGGGTGGAGCAATCGGGCATTGGCGTGTTCGATCCGATCGAGCTGGTGCCCTTCACGCACGTCACCTACATCATGAAGACCGACCGGGTCTACCGAGGCCACGTGGTCATGGTCTGCAACAACGTCTCCCCCTCCCCCGGGATCGTGGACCTTTTCGAAACGTTCGCCCAGTATTGCGAGAAAATCGTCGTGGGGAGCCAGGGCGCCCCGAGCGGCAAAGCGCCTTACGAGGGATTTCTCGCGCACTTGCTCGACAACCATTCGCCGCATCAGGATTACATCGAGAACCAGAAGGCCATCATCGGCATCAGCGATTCCACGACGTTCTGCTTCGCAGCCATAGACAACTCCGAAGGACTGTATGCGGAGCAATCGCTGCTGCTCCTCACCAATGCGAAGAGCGAGCTGCCGAAAGCCCTTACCATGCTGTACGAGAACACGCTGATAGCGCTCTTCTACGCGCCCGATTTCGATCCCGCCGTCATTTCGGAGCAGCTCAGCCGGCTCGATACGTTCTGCAAGCGCTTCGACTGCACGGCTTACCGCTCGAGCGTGTTCTTCGCCATCGAGGACCTCTACCGCGCTTGGCAGCAAGCCGAGATCGCGCGCAAGTACCGCTTCGCAGTCGAAAACAGCCGCATCCCCTCGCCCAGCGGCGAGGCCCGCACGCTCGTCTACCGCTTCTCCGATGCGTTCGGCTTCCTGCTCGGCGATTCGAGCCCCGAGGCCCAGGAGCTCGTCGACTTCTCCGCGGCCAACTCGCACCTCGACATCATCGAGCGCCTTCAACTCGACAACAACGTATGCGACCTGAAGATGCTCTACCACTTCCTCGTGAACGAGAGGAAAGCCACGCCGACGGCCGAACAGCTGCACATGCACCGCAACAACGTGCTCCACCGCGTGAAAACCATCGAGAAGCGCTACCACCTCAACCTGGACGACTACTTCACGCGACAATACCTGCTCGCCTGCTTCAGGCTGAAGATCGACAGGTCGGCGAAGTTCCGCAAGATGCTCCTATAGCCTGGAGCGCAGTCTGGATCGCGGCGTGCGGGCTTTTGCCTAGGAGAAAAAGCCGTTTCGCACGAGCGCATCCCGAATGTCGTACCAGCAATCGGGCTGCACGAGATAGTACAGGTAGGAATCCGCGATATCGTAACGGTCGAGGCCGCGCCCGACCACCTTGAACGAAGTCACGCCGAGCTTCTCCCGATAGCGGCGCACATCGTCGTTGCGCAAGAACACGTCCCCGCCCAGGAGGCCCTGCAGGAACCCGTACGCCTGAGGGCCCGGCTCGTGCCTGCAGGGGAACTCGGCTTGCCTGCTCTCGAGCTGCGCACGACTCACCTCGCGGTAGTGCTCCGCGCGGAAAGGGCAACCCGGCGTGCAGTACTCGTTGACCATGACCTCAATGCGTTCCGGGTGCCGCAGCCCCTTGATGAAGGCCTCGTCCTTGGTCAGGCTGTAATCCAGCACCACGCGGTCGTAGCACTCGCAGGCGTCCTCCACGTCTTCCGCGGAAACGAGGGCCTTCGTCGTCGAGGCGATGATCTTGAGCTCGGGGAACTCGTCGCGCACGGCCCGTGCGAGCTCGTCGGACCAGACGATGACGCCGTTGCCCTCGCCCGCCGCCAGCACCGCGAGAACTTGGCGGTCGTATGCGCATTCGCGCAGCGAGGCCCCCGTGGCGAACTGGTTGCTGAACGTCACGTTGCACGCGACGCCCAGCTCGTTGTAGCGCCCGACAAGGCGCTCGACCGCATCGAGCGGCGCCTCGGCGCCCGCATTGTTGCGCCCGCCACCCAGCTTGATCCCCGGGAACCCGCCATACACGCTCTCGATCTCCACGTCGTCGAAGAGCAGGCCCTCATGGGCGCGCGCCGCCTCGATGAGGAACAGGTTGATGGTCGAGAACTCCATGAGGCCCGGCAGCGTGTAGCGCGCCTTCGCCTTCTTCGCACGGCATTTGCCGCACAGCGGGTTGCACAACCAGCACATCTTCTCGCACCCTCTCTCGCATCGTTCCGCAAAACGCAAAGGTCGGCGCCCAGCACGAACTGGGGCGCCGACCCACTCTCGGGCGCGCCATGCACCCGAAATGCGTCTCTATTTCCCAGCCGTCGCTTCAGCGGGAACGTTTGCATGCGAAGCTTCCGCTGCCTGCTCGGAACCTTCGGCCGCGCCCCCAGTGGTAAGCTTCGGCAGGGCGAGGGCGAACAAGCCAACCAGGACGGCGCCGCCCATGTAGCAGTACTGCACCATGTCGAAGTTCATGGAGCCGTCCGCGCCCGTGATGAGCGGACCGACGACGAACGACGGGATGAGGAACGCGAGGGCGTTCTGCATGGTCGAATGCAGGCCGCCGGCAGCGCCCATGTGCTCCTGCTTGATGTCGGGGAGCTGAGCGGGCAGGGCCTTCGCCAGGGGCAGCGTGCCGCCGACGAGGATGGACACCGCGATGACGCCATATGCCGTCATCATGCCGTCCATCGTGAAGTAGTAGATGCCCACGCCGATGGCCACGGCGAACGCAAGACCCGCCAGCCAGAACTTCTCGCCGTGCGTCTTCGCGATGATGATCGGGAACGCGATGCCGCCGATGGAGCAGGTGATGTTGCACATCGAGGACACCCACGCAGCCGTCTGAGCATCGACGCCCTTGGCGCCGGACAACCATGCAACCAGGTTGCCGTTGTTGACGGCGCCTGCAGCCATGAGGAAGCCGATGACGAGGCAGGCAATCCACAGGTTCTTGGACTTCATGACAACGCCCAGGTGCTTCGCGACGGGCTCGTAGACGGGCACCTCGTTGTCGGGATGCTTCTTGTAGAGGAAGATCCAGGCGACGAGCGTGACGGCCGAGAGGACCGCGACGCCGATGAAGACCGGAGTGACGTTGGTGAACCCAGCTGCAATAGGCACGGCGAGAGCGCAGCCGACCGTCGCACCGGCCAGGTAGACGCCCATGGCCACGCCGACCATGTTGCCGGGGAACCACAGGCGCAGCATCTTCGCGGAGTTCGCGTTGAGCGCCGCCAGGCCGAAGCCGAACACGACCGAGGTCAGGAACATCCCCATGAAGTCGTTCGTGAAGCAGCGCAGCACTGCGCCCACCAGGGAGATGGCCAAGCCGACGACCATGACCTGCTTGAGGCCCTTGCGGTCAGCCCATGTGCCCGTCACCAGGCAGAACAGGAAACCCGTCAGGTAGGAGCAGCTGTTGAGGATCTGGAACTCCTGCGGCGTCAGGCCGTATCCACCGGCGTCGGCGGGCGTGAGCAGCGGAACCGCCATGCCCGCGAAAATGAGCGTTGCGCCGTTCACGCAAATGACGGCGAGCACGCACAGAGCGAGAACGACCCACCGATACCCGTAGATCTTCTCGCCATCCACCGTTTTGTAATTCATGTCATTCCCTCCTATTGTTTATTCCCATCGCCCAGCCTGCCAGCTGGGATCCCTGCCGCCACCGCCCGTGGGAGCGGGCGTGGCGGCAAACGAGAAAAGTCCAGTCTTACACCGAGAACAGAACCGATCGGGGATGATCGGGGAGCTTCTTGGATAGCTCCTCGTAAGTCCCGTACTCCATGCAAGCGGCTTCGCAGTGATGTACGCACGAGGGCAGCTTCCCCAACGAGCGGCGGTCGGCGCACAGGTCACACAGTTTCGTCGGAATGGGGAGATAGGTGTATTCCCACTCGCCCTCGATGTTCTTATGCGGGCCGTATTGAGCGATGCGGATGCCGAACTCGCCGGCCGGCAGCTTCTTTTCCTGGCTGCATGCCATTTCGCACGCATGGCAGCCGAAGCACATGTCGTAATTGATGAACAATCCCATTTGGCTCATTGTCGCTCCCCCTTTCCTATCGCTCGATCTTCTTCAGGCCGCCGAAACGCGCGTTGACGGCCGGGTTGTTGTAGACGGTGTCCTCGAGCTTCGTGAACCCGCCCTGCTCGACAACCTGCTGGCCGGGAGTGACCTGGCTGTTTTCGGGCGTGCATGGGTAGATCTTGCAGAGCAGCGAACGGTAGTCGCCGCCGAAGCTGTATTCACCGCAGTTGCAGTTCTCCGTCAGGTTGTTGATGTTGGAGTCGAACACGCCGAACAGTTCCGGGGCGTTGCCGTCGCGCTCGGGGAACCACCAACCGTGGTCCGCCTCGACGACGCCTTCCATCATGCCCTCGTTGACGCGCACCTTCTGGCGGCAGCGCCCGCGCGTGCCCTCGATCCACACCCACTGACCGTCCTCAACGCCGTACTTGGCGGCATCAGCGGGGTTCATGCGGACGCGCGGATCGGGATACGTCGCGCGCATATGCGCCTGCTCGCGCTGCTCGGAGTGGAAGAACTCGAAATTGCGGCCGCCGGTCGTGAGGACAAGCGGGTACTCCTCGAACAGCTCCGGCGTCGAATACGGGCTCTGCGCCGGCTCCTCGTACTGCGGCATCGGGTTCAGGCCCAGGCCGGCGAACATCAGGCAGTACAGCTCCACCTGGCCGGTCGTGGTCATGAAGCCCGGCTCGCCGTCGGGGCGCAGCTCGCCCGTCTCGTACTTGCGATAGTGGTACTCGGGCCAGGCATAGTTCTTGCCGTCCACCTTCGATTCGGCAAGGTCCCACCATGTGAAGTCGGGCGGGTTGGCCGCAGACTCCATGATGTAGTTCAGCATCTCGGTGTCAGTGGAGATGCCCTTGCCCTGGAAGAACTCGGGGTTCATCTTGTTGCCGATGGCGACCACGATCTCCTCGTCCGATTTGCATTCGTAGTACTGCGCCACCTTGCGCGATGCGCGCATGGGGGTAAACCACGTGCGCAGCGTGTTGCGTTCCCAGTTCATGCCCACCGGCAGCACCAGGTCGACGCAGCCAGCAATGTAGGGAGTCATGCGGTAGTCGCAGCAGATGGCGAAGTCGACGTTCATGAGCGCATGGTAGGCACGCGACGCGTCAGCCGCCATATTGGCAATGGGGTTCGTGCCCATGGCGAAGCTCATGCGCATCGCAGGCTCGCCCGTCTCGAGCGCGGCCATCAGCATGTCGGGCTGGCCGAGCGCCGAAAAGCCCACCGCATGCATCGGGAACTCTGCGTCGCCGAGGCGCTTGGCCTTCATCTCGGGCGTGAGGACGCCCTCATCGTAGCCGGCGACGTAGGACATGACCTCGCCCCAGTTCGTGTTGGCGAGCACGTTGCCGCCCGGGTTGTCGATGTTGCCCGTGAGCGCGAGCATGTTGAAGATGGCATGGTAAGCCGCAACGCCGTTGCGCTTCTGGTCGTTCGAAACGCCGAACGGGGCAGCGCACGGGCCGTTCGTGGCCACGATGCGAGCGGCCTTGCGGATGTCTTCGGCATCGCACCAGGCGATCTCGGCCGCCCACTCGGGCGTGCAGTCCTTCACGCGCTCGCGCCACTCGTCCATGCCGTAGCACCACTTATCGGCGAACTCGTGATCGATCAGGTCCTCCTCGATGATGACATGGTTCATGGCCATGGCCACCGCGGCGTCGGTGCCCGGGCGAATCTGAATCTGCACCTCGGCCTTCGCGGACATCCAGTTGATAAGCGGGTCCACCACCACGAGCTTCGAGCCGCGCTTCATGACATCGGTCACCCAGAAGCCCTGGAAGCAGTCCGCGTTCGAACGAAGCGGGTTGGAGCCCCAAACGAGGATGGTCCCCGGAATCTGGAAATCAGGATGATCGAGCATCTGCTCGTTGAACTGACCAAAGTCGGAAACGGGATAGGAGCCCATGAGCGCCACGGTGGCAGCGGTGCGCGGAACGGCACAGGAATCTCCCGTGAACAGCGCGCAGAACGTGTTCGGCGAACCGAAGGCGTTGTTGATGATCCACGGCACCTGCCAGCAGATGTTGCGCCCCGTGCCGACCATTCCGAAGATGCTCTCGCGGCCGTAGCCCTTGCCATCGATCTCGTTCACGACGTAGTCATGGATGACGTCGAGCGCCTCGTCCCACGTAATGCGCTCGAACGCGTCCACGTTGCCGCGATCCTCGCGCTTGCGCAGCATCGGGTACTTCAGGCGCTCCTCATGGTAGGCCGCCTCGGGCAGGTTCAGGCAACGGGCGCACAGGCGACCACCGTTGTATGGGAACAGCGGGTCCCCTTCGGCGTGGTCAAGCTTACCGTCCTTCATGTAATAAAGCATGCCGCAGCTGTTGTGGCACCCGGGCGGCGTCCACTGAAAACCGCGCTCAACGGTGAACTCACCTTCGGTCCAGGTGACTTCACCCTTGTGGTAAAGCTCGTCAAGGTTTTCCAGCTTCACATTCTCCCCCTTCTCTTTCATCCCTCTTCTTGTCGTTACGCGGGTCAAACCGACGCAGCGCAAACCTGCTGCGCAAAACAAGCTCGACTGACGTTGATTCCCCCTGGCACCGATTCTGCCAATGAGACGACCCTGACAAGAGTGTGGCTATATACACTCTTGTCAGGGTCGTGTTGTGATTTCGCCCAATCTGCACTACGAGGCAGTGCGTTCTTCCCCTTTGAATCGCCCTGGTGGAGTCTTATAATCGCTTGCGGTGATAACGCGAGAAAAAAGGGAACGGATGATTTACAACGATGTGCTCGAGGCAATGGGCAAGACGCCGCTCATTCGCCTGAACCGGATTATCGAGCCCGGCATGGCCCAGATCCTCGTCAAGTTCGAGGGCGTGAACGTGGGCGGCTCCATCAAGACGCGCACCGCGGCCATGATGATCGAGGAAGCGGAGAAGCGCGGCGAGATCGGCCCGGGAAGCATCATCGTTGAGCCAACGAGCGGCAACCAGGGAATCGGCCTGGCGCTCATCTGCGCCGTGCGCGGCTACAAGGCCCGCATTATCATGCCCGACTCCGTCTCCGAAGAGCGCCGCAAGCTCGTGCGGCACTACGGCGCCGAGGTGATCGTCGTGCATGACGAGGGCGACATCGGCAAGGCCATCGACGAGTGCATCCAGATCGCCATGCAGATGAAGGCCGAGGACCCGCGCGTTTACGTGCCCCAGCAGTTCGAGAACATCGACAACCTGCGCGCGCACCGCAACCACACCGCCCTCGAGATCGCCGAGGACGCCGGCTGCCACATCCACGGCTTCGTGAGCGGCATCGGCACGGGCGGAACCATCTCGGGTATCGGGCAGACCCTCAAGCGGCTGTACCCCGACATCGAGATCTGGGCGGTCGAGCCCGAGAACGCTGCCATCCTGTCGGGCGGCGGCATCGGCACCCACCTGCAGATGGGCATCGGCGATGGCCTGATCCCCGCCATCCTCGACCGCAAGATCTACGACGAGGTGTGCACCGTGAGCGACGAAGAAGCCCTGGAAACCGCCCGCGAGCTCGCCCGCATGGAGGGCCTGCTCTGCGGCGTATCATCGGGCACCAACGTCGCCGCAGCCAAACGCCTCGCCCGCAAACTCGGCTTCGGCAAGACGGTCGTCACCGTGCTCCCCGACACTGGCGAGCGCTACTTCTCCACCCCGCTCTTCAAGGGCGAATAGAGACGAAAGCGGGCCGTCCTGCACGCAGCAGGACGGCCCGCTCAACTATTCGATCAGCTTAGGAAAAGCGGCGCTCCCCATAGTGACCGGCCTCGAAGGCAGCATCTTTGCAGAATCCTATGCCGCTTTGGTAGCAGGTCGGACGGAAGTCCAGGACCTTCTTGTAGAGCTCGGGCTGGTTGCGGAGATTAATCATCGTGTTGTACACGGCCGCCGCATCGATGGAGACGATGCGATCGTTGTGCGCCTTCATGGCGAAGTAGACATCCGCTGCGGTCATGCCCTCCACGACCAGGGGGTCTTCCAGCGTATCGAAGAAGCGGGGCTTCGGCTGGTCGTAGTAGCGGCAGAACTCACGGTAGATGTCGTCGTTCTCCGGCGCAAAGAGCGTCTTGGTGTAATTAGGACGATGCTTCAAGAACGACTCTTCCTCGCTGTAGCCGGCATCGAGCTCCGCAAAGTAGTCCCGCACCGTTTTGCCGCGCTCCGCCTTGCCTTCCGCCACGAGCGCCATCTCGTCTTCGTAAGAACCCATGCTGCCCCCTTGTCTCGCGCGTATCCAAATCATACAGACTGCCGCGGGGCTTCGCCCGCAGAATTCGTGGCAAAAAATCCGACTTGCCGACGATTTTCCAGATTTCGGACGATCTCGTGGCAATTTTTCCGACTTGCCGACGATTTTGACTTGGCTAACTCTGCCAGTTCGCATCTCGCGACTCGCTGAACTGCGCGTATAAAATTGCCGGTCGTCGAAAAACGCATCTGCTCCTGCAAAATCGTCGGCAAGTCGGAAAAATTGCCAAACCAAGCAAAAAGACGGCCGGGAAACCCCGGCCGTCCCCAACGAGCAGTTTTCGCTGCGCCTTAAGCCTTGTTGCGCTTGAGGTCGTAGTCGATGTAGTTGATGTGCGTCTCGAGGTACTCCTCCAGGCCGCGCTCGCCGTCCTCGCCGCCGATACCCGAACCGCGTACGCCCTGGTGGAAGCCCTGGAAGGCCTCGAAGTGCTCACGGTTGACATAGGTCTCGCCGAACTTGATCTCGTTCATGGCGCGCATGACCGTATCGTAGTCGGTCGTGAAGATGGAAGACGTCAAGCCGAACTCGCAGTCGTTCGCCATGGCGATGGCCTCGTCGAGCGTCTCGAACGTGGTGATAGGCAGCACCGGGCCGAAGATCTCCTCGACCATGACGCGGCTCTCGTGCTTGACGCCGGTGATGACCGTCGGCTCGAAGTAGAAGCCCTTGCCGTCCACCGTGGCCGTATGGCCGCCGCACTCGATGGTAGCGCCCTCGTCGATGGCGCTCTGGACGAGCTCCGCCACGTGTTCCTGCTGCTTTTTGTTGACCATGGGGCCCATGTCGAACGTGCCGCCCAGGCCGGGGCCGAAGGTGACCTTCTTCATGCGCTCGATGACCTTAGCGATGAACTCGTCTGCAATGCCCTTCTGCACGTAGACGCGCTCGGCGGCGTTGCAAACCTGGCCGGAGTTGTAGATGCGGGAGTTGATGACGTGCTCGACCGTCTCGTCGAGCTTGCAGTCGTTCATGACGATGACCGGGGCCTTGCCGCCGAGCTCGAGCGACACCTTGGTCACGTTCTCGGCCGCGGCCTTCATGATCTTCTTGCCGACGGCGGTGGAGCCGGTGATGGTGACGATGCCGAGCTTCGGGTTGCTAGCCAGCGACGCGCCGGCAACGGCGCCCGAACCGGTGATGACGTTGATGACGCCCTTGGGCAGCGACGACTTCTCGACGAGCTTCGCGAACTCGTAAGCGCCGTTCGGGCAGTCGGACGAGGCCTTGAGCACGACCGTGCAGCCGGCGACCAGAGCTGGGGCAACCTTGCGGCCGATGAGGAACAGCGGGAAGTTCCACGGCATGATCTGGCCCGCGACGCCGATGGGCATCTTATACAGCAGGATGTTCTCGTTCGGACGGTCGGAGGGAATGATCTCGCCCTTGATGTGGCGAGCCTGGGCGGCCATGTACTGAATGTAGGCGGCCAGCCAGCCGGCCTCGTCCATGGCCTGCGCGAGCGGCTTGCCCATTTCCTCGCTCGTGGCACGGGCGAGCACTTCCTGGTTGTCCTTCACGAGCTGCACGAGCTCCATCAGGTAGCCGGCGCGCTCGATCGCGGGGATGAGCTCCCAGGACTTCTGGGCCTCGAATGCCGCGTCCACCGCGGCGGCGACGTCTTCCTCAGTTGCCATCGGGAACTTCGAGACCACCTCTTCGGTGGCGGGGTTGATGTTGTCCCTCATCTCGCGATTGCCGTTGTCGAGGAACTCACCGTTGATGAAAAGCTGAACTTCCTTCATGCACAAACCTCCTAGACAGAACAACTGGGCAGACGCCCTCCGACAGATAAGAACAACCTCGTCCGAGGTAGATTCCGATTACATTCTAATCCTTTTATCGTTGGTCCGTTTGGTTCATTTTCGCGCCGCGCCGCCCCGCAACCACGGCCGCGCAACATCGGAACCAACTTGTCGCAGTTCGCCGTTTGGGTGGATAATGAGGGCATGCATGTAACGGTCGGGAGGACAGGAGAACCCCATGGCTGAAACGCAGAAACGCAGGCTGGTAACGCGCAGCGACTTCGACGGTTTGGTATGCGCCATGATCCTGAAGGAGAAGGGGCTGATCGACGAGATCAAGTTCGTGCACCCGAAGGACGTGCAGGACGGCAAGGTCGACATCACCCCGACCGACATCACGACGAACCTCCCGTTCGACCCGCGCGTGGGCCTGGCATTCGACCACCACGAGTCGGAACTCACGCGCCTCGAGGGCGTCGACTACGAGGGCCGCTGCATCATCGACCCCGACGCCAAGAGCGCGGCCCGCGTCGTCTACAACTACTACGGCGGCAAGGAGGCCCTCCCCCGCATCAGCGAGGAGCTCATGGCTGCGGTGGACAAGGGCGACTCGGCCGACTTCACCCTGGACGAAGTGCTCCACCCCGAAGACTGGGTGCTCATGAACTTCATCATGGACGCCCGCACCGGCCTCGGCCGCTTCCGCGACTTCCGCATCGCCAACTACGACCTCATGATGGAGCTCATCGACCTCTGCCTCGACCACCCGGTGGACGAGGTGCTGAAGAACCCCGACGTGAAGGAGCGCGCCGACCTCTACTTCGAGCAGGCCGAGCTGTTCACCGAGCAAGTGAAGAGGATCGCGCACATGGACGGCCGCGTCGTCGTACTCGACCTGCGCAACGAGGACGTCATCTACGCCGGCAACCGCTTCATGGTGTACGCCCTGTTCCCCGAGGCGCAGGTGTCGATCCACGTGGCCTGGGGCTTCAAGAAGCAGAACACGGCCGTCATGATCGGCAAGTCCATCATCAACAAGGACGGCAACCCCGACATCGGGAACCTCTGCCTCCAGTACGGCGGAGGCGGCCATCGCAACGCCGGCACATGCCAGATCGACAACGACAAGGTGGACGCCGCACTCCCGGACATCATCGCGGCCCTCAACAAGGATTGCACCCCGCTCTAACCGCCAAGCTCCAGAAACGCCCGCCGAACCGGCGGGCGTTTTTTATTGCCCGGGCGGCAAAGGGGTCGCGGGGTCGAACCCCGTGATCTTAGAGGCGAGGATCATGCACGGCTTCATGACGATAAACTGGACGACGAACCCGGCAACCAGCATGATCGGGTACATCTTGAGCCACTGCATGAATATATCGCCGAGCCCGACGCGGCCGAGCATGTTGATGAACGTCATGAAGAAGCCGATTATCGTCGTGACGACGAGGTTGATGACCAGCACCATGGCGGCATAGCGCCCGATGCCCTTGAGGCCGAGCAGCTTCGCGGCGCCATTGCCCAGCTTGAAGACGGGGACGAGGTCCACGGTCACGTAGCCGATGCCGAACGAGGTGATGAGCGAGACGAAATATGCCGCGGGCGTAAGCACTTGCACGCCTTCGGGAACGCCCTGCTGCGCCACCCACAGCATGATGAAAGAAAACGCCGAGCACATGCACGCATTCATGCAGATGTTCATGATGCGGCCGAAACCGCCAGGGCCCTTGAACTTCATAGCGCCCCCTTCCCTTCGAGGAACACGGCCGCCTGAGTATATCACTGACTTTGGTCGCAAATAAGCTGGCCGAGGAGCTCGGCGCCCCCCGGCCAGCTGACCGGCGCTACCGCCGTCTCGCGTTACTCCTGAACTTCGAAAGCGTCCTTGCCCAGGCCGCACCAGGGGCACACCCAATCGTCGGGGATATCCTCGAACGCGGTGCCGGGAGCGATGCCGGCATCAGGGTCGCCGACCTCGGGGTCGTATTCGTAACCACAGGGACAGATGTACTTCTTCATGGGAACCACCTCTCTCTTTTGGTCGCGCGCATTGCGCCCTCAGACACATTGTACCCCGAATCCCAGCCCCAGCGCCCGGCGCTGCGTTCGCGGGCATGGCCGCGATCGGGTAAGAAGCCATATAATTCTGGAAACGCAACCGGAAGCTTAGGACCGCATTTTGAGAGCACTCCACGATTCGCGCAGCGCCGAATACCGCGCACCCTACGGCGCGCTCACCTTGGGAAACGCCGTCGAGCTCGCGCTCGACGTCTGGGATGCGCCCGGCGCCTCGGCCACACTGCGCACGTGGGTCGAGGGCGTCGGCGAAGCGCGCTACCCGATGGCCGTCGCGGAGCATGCCAACGACGATGCACGGCTGCGCTTCCAAGCCACTCTCGAGCCGGAGGCCGCAGGAGCCGTCTGGTACCAGTTCGTCATAACCCTCCCCGACGGGCGGGAAACGCGCTACGGCGCGCAGGACGGCAGGCTCGGCGGAGCGGGACGGCTCTGCGATTGGGAGCCGCCGAGTTTCAAGCTATCGGTATACGACGCCGAAAGCCTCGGAAGCGAAGCGCTCGGCCGTGAAGCGAACCGCCATTTCCGGGAAGCGCTCGCAGCCTACCTGCGAGGGGAAGCGAGCGCCCCGGCGTTCGCGGAGGCCCTCGACGAGCTGCGCGAGAACTACCCCGCGCAGGCGTTCGGGCGCGCGCTCGACGCCTCAGGAGCAGCCGACTGCGGCCCCATCGCGCAAATCGCCGCCAGCATCCGAGAAGCGCTCCCCCTGTTCCGGCACGGCGAACCCTCCTGGTTCGCGGCGAACGACAACGTGCTCGGTTTCTGGCGCCATGGCAACGGAGAATCCGCCTGCATCCTGGTGAACGCATCGCCGTTCGACGAGCACGACGTGCTCGTGCCCATGAGGGGCGCATCCGCGTCCGAGCTCATCGCGGGCTACGACGTCCCGATCGTCCCCGCGCCCGAAATCAGGCAACGGCCCCCGTACGCCCCTGCCGAAGAGCGCTACGCGCGCGTGCACCTGCCCCGCCAGGGGTCGGCCGTGCTGTATTTCCACGAAGAGGACCTGCTCGGCAAGCGCCTCGACGGCGGCATGGGCGTGCTCGCCCACATCACGAGCCTGCCCGCAAACGGCCCGAACCGCGGCGGGGAGCGCGCCGGCACCCTGGGAGCCCAGGCGCGCGCCTTCGTCGACCAGCTCGCGGAGGCCGGCGTGCGCTACTGGCAGGTGCTGCCCGTCAACCCCACCGACGCCTTCGGCAGCCCCTACGCGGGCATCAGCGCCTTCGCGGGAAACCCACCGCTCATCGACGCCGAAGACGTCTCCGCAATCGCAACGCGCGAGCCGCGCGACGCCGCGGCCTACCAGTCGTTCCGCGAACGCGAGGCCAGCTGGCTCGAGCCCTATGCGGCCTTCATGGCCCTACGGCAAAAGCTCGGGCCCGAAAAGCCCTGGCAAACCTGGCCGCGGGAATACCGCGCCTACGACCCTACGATCATCCACGAGGATGACGGGCTGGCCGCCAGCGCCGAAGAGTGGCGCCGCATCCAGTTCGCGTTCGACGAGCAATGGAGGGAGCTGCGCTCCTACGCCAACGGGCGCGGCGTGCAGATAATCGGCGACATGCCCATCTACGTGAGCGGCGACAGCGCCGACACATGGGCGAACCCCGGCATTTTCCAGCTGAACGAAAACGGGGAGCCCGACGCGGTGGCCGGCTGCCCGCCCGACGCGTTCGCCGCCGAGGGCCAGAAATGGGGGAACCCCCTCTACGACTGGGACGCCCTGCGCGAGAGCGGGTACGACTGGTGGCTGCGCCGCCTCGGGCGCGCGCTCGACCTCTACGACGTCGTGAGGCTCGACCATTTCATCGGGTTCGAGCGCTACTACGCCATCCCCGCCGGCGAGAAAGCCACAGAGGGCTCGTACCGCCCTGGCCCGGGCCTGCACTTCTTCGAGGCGGCCCACGGGGCGTTCGGCCCGCTCCCCATCATCGCCGAGGACCTCGGGCTCATCACGCCCGGCGTGCGCGCGCTCATCGCCGCATGCGGCTTCCCGGGCATGGACGTCGTGCAGTTCGTCGACGGGGGCGACCCCCTGGCGGGCTACCAGCCGCGGCCAAACAAGATCGTGTACACGGGCACGCACGACAACCAGACGCTCATCGGCTACGCCGCGGCGCGCTACCCAGGCCTCGACGCGTCCGAAGCATCGGCCGAGATCATGTGCAAGGTGCTCGCCAGCAACGCGCGCATATGCATCGTGCCGCTGCAGGACGTCCTGGGCCTCGACGACGAGGCGCGCATGAACACGCCCGGCACCGCCGAGGGCAACTGGCGCTGGCAAGCAGACGCAGCTAACCTCGAGGGCCTCGCGGCGCGCCTCCGCCAGCTCATGGCATTGCGGCCCTAGAAGCGCCGACTGGCGGCGCTACCCGAAAACGATGCCGGTGGGCCCGATGTGCACGTAATAGAGCACCTCGAGGAACAGGTAAAACGAGGCGAAACCGATGAAGAGGCCGTTCGCGCGGTGCCGCGGCATGCGGTGAAGCCACTTTGCCATGAGCGGGTAGACCACCCAGACGATGAACGTGGCCGCCACCGAGTAGACGAGCGTGTTCTGCAGCACAATCTGCCCCATGAAGTTGAAGGGAAGATCGCGGTAATCCCACAGCTCGAAGTTGGCGTTAGCCGTGATGCCCGTGGTGAAGTCGATCGTGGCGCACACGAGCATGTTCACGATGAAGCTGATGATGAGCGTCAACCACACGCGGCCGCCCGTCTTCTTGAGCACCCACTCCTTGAAGGGGAACAGCAGCAGCGCGATGAGCACGACCGCGATGCCCTCCGCGGGGTACGGGCACAGCCACCACTCCCACAGCTGCGCATGCGTGAAGTCGTAGTCGCCCATGACAACGCCGAGCACGATGAGCCAGCAAAACCCGATCTCCGCCCAGTGCCCCATGATCGAGAACGAGAAGTAGTAGATGCCCAGGTTGCGGAACCACGGCCACGTGAACGGCTTCTCGTAGATGTCCTCGCTCGCGTCGTGCACGGGCTTGGCGGAGCCGTCGACGGGCTCGACGAACACCTCTTTCGCGTGGGGAGACAACGCGAAGTAGGCGATGATAGCGAGCGAGCCCCCGAAATAGAAGATGCCCCCCGTAACGAGTACGGGCATCGTCACGACTTCGGCAATGCGGCCGTATTCCCCGCCGAACACCATGTCGAGAACGGAGAGCACCACGACCACCGACATGGACACGACGACGAAGCGCCTCGTGCTCTCCGCGCGCTTCTCGATGAGCCACACCGACCTCGCCGCGGCGACCATGACCGCCATGATACGCAGCAACGTGATGTCGTAATCGAAGTTTCCCGCAGGCATGAGCAGCGCGTACCCGAGCACCGTGATCACGACGGCGCAGAAATACACCTCGACGATGCGAATGAAGGGACCGAATTTGACCCGGGATTCGCCCATTACCACCCCTTGCGGAACGTGAGGACGTTGCTGTCCCCCACGCGCTCGTAAGTCATGTCGTCAACCGATTTCTTGGCCATGAGGATGCCGAGGCCCCCGATTGGCACCTCCATGATATCATCCGGCGTCACGGCGTCAGGTTTTGCCAGCGGGTTGTAAGGCACGCCGTCGTCCACGATCTGCACCGTCAACGAGGGCGGGTTCGCCGCGTACTCGAAACTGACGCGCGCCTCGCCGGGGTTCTCGGGCGTGGCATCCGGATACGCGTAGTGGCACACGTTGACGAACAGTTCCTCGGCCGCGATGTCGAGCGGGTTGTACACCGAGCTGGGCGCATGACGGCGGTGCAGCTCGGCGTGGATGTAGTTGCATACGTGCACGAGCTGGTCCGTACGAGCGGGCAGCACCATCACGGCGGTCGTTGCGGGCGGTACGCCGTATTTCAGGGCGAGCATCGTGATGTCGTCTGACTGCTCGCAATCGAGCGTGAAATCGGTTATGGCGCGCCTCATGGCAACGCAGAGCGATCGGGGGTTGAGGTCGGAGTGCAGGCGCAGCGTGTCCTCCAGGCGCCCCTCGCCGAACAGCTCGCCGTCCGAGTTCATGGCCTCGCTCACGCCGTCGGTGTACGTATACAGCATGTCTCCCGGCACGAGCTGCTTCTGGAACGACTCGTACGGGATGCCGTCGAACAAGCCGAGCGGCATGCCCGACACGTCGCGCTCCCATTCCCATGCGCCATCGTGCAGGAGCAACGGGGGGTTGTGGCCTCCGTTGACGTACGTGAGTACGCCCGTCTCGTAATCGAGCTCGGCAACCCAGACCGTCACGAACATGCCCGCATCGTTGCCGATGCACAGCTGATGGTTGGCCGCATCGATGGCTTCTCCGAGCGGAAGGTCGGCCTCCATGTAGTTGCGGATCTGCGTCTTCGCGGCCATCATGAACAGCGAGGCCGGAATGCCCTTGCCCGAAACGTCGGCCATGACGATGCCGAGCTTCGACGAGCCCTCTATCAGGAAGAAGTCGTAGAAATCGCCGCCAACTTCCTTGGCCGTCTTCATGGAGGCGTAAATATCGAACTTGTCGATGTCCGGGAAAGCGGGGAACTCGGTGGGCAACGCGCTCTCCTGGATGGCCTTGGCCGCCGTCAGCTCCTGGGCGTTATGCTGCTTCACCTCGTCGATGGTGTCCTTCAAGGCGGTCACCGTCGCGTTGATGCCCGCGGAAAGCGACGAGAACTCGCGGGTGTCGCGCACGTCTACGCGCTCGTTCAGGTCACCTTCCGTGATCTTTTCCAGCGAGCCGTTCGTCTCGCCGATGCGCCGCACGACCACCCGGCTGAGCAATGCGGTGGCCAAAATCGAAATGGCCACGATCAAGGCGAACGCGAGCGAGGACGACGCGAACATGGTCCCGAACCTGCTCGCATACACCTTTTCGGGCGTGCGCACCGTGACTACGTAGCCCCCGTCATACGACGCTACTGCCACGAACGCGAACTCCATGGTCATCACGCCGCTCTTGTCCACTTCCTGGAGCACCTGCATGCTGTCGGACCGCGCGATCTCGCCAAGGATGCCTGCCGATGACCCGTCCTCGTGCTCTTCCGTGTCATAGCCGAGCTGGCGCACGATCTGCGCGCCCTTCGGATACGTTTCGGGGTCATCGGTTGCCAGAATTATGCCAGACTCGTCGGTGATGGCAACCGACCCGTCGAGCTCGACCTTGTAGCCGTTGAGCAACACCTCGCACGTGCCGCCGCCAGGGCTTTCGAGCTGCCGTTTGAGGTAATCGATATCGCTCAGCATGTCGTTGTTGGCCACGCTCTGCGCGGTGGCCGTAGACACGGAGAAGATGATGGCGGCCGACAGCATGAACACGATGCTCGCAATGAGCGCCAGCCAATTGCGGAATATGGAAAGCAGCTTGCGGTCGCTGCCCTGCATCTTCGCCTTGCGGACGACGTTGCTCGATATGAGACAGAGCACCGCGGCCAGAAACGCGTCGACCAGAGCCTGCACGACCACGCCGAGCGGGCTGTTGAACAGATACTTCCGGATGGCGTCTATGTTGTCGCCGCCATACACCACAACGGTGTTCACCATGATCAGCCCGCTTGCGGCAAACGACAGAAGCACGCAAGCCGCAACGATGAACGCCACCCGTTGCCTGCCGCCCCGAACCTTGCGGCTCGCGAACGTGAACAAGAACCCCGAAACCGCCCCCAAGAAGGTGAACAGCAAAAACGTGTTCAGCGGAGTCATGAAGTATATCTCGTAGAAGTCGAGCGGGAACGCCGCCGCATGAATGTACAGCACCGCGCCCGTGAAAAACCCAAGCAGCCCGCCCACGATCGGGCCGAACATGAACGCGCCCATCATCAGCGGCGCAAGGATGAGGATGAGGTATACGGGCTTCTCGTCGATGTCGCCGATGGACCAGAAGCCCAACTGGCAAAACGACATAGAGACGATGGCCACCAGCACGAACACGAGCGAGACAATCCTCATGGGTCTGCCCGCATCCGCCATGCGCCCCCACACGAGCTCGCCGAGACGCCTCCCCGTCTTCTCGCTCTCAGCCATGAAGCACTCCTTAACCTTCGATGCTCGTCGCCTTGCAGTATAACCGCTCAAAAATGATTCACGGGACGTTCCCCAAAAGCATTATCCGCGACGAAAGCGCTACCGAGAATCTCACTGTAATATGCTAGTATTTTGCCATTAGGTTATGCACCAACGCTCGAGCAAGGAGTTATCAATGGAGATCACCTCTCGCGAAGAAGGCAACCGCACCGTCGTAGTGCTCGAAGGGCGCCTGGACACCAACACCTCCCCGCAGCTCGAGGAGTTTGCGGGCAAGCTGTTCGAGAACGGCAAGAACGAGATCCTCGTGGACATGTCGAAGTGCGACTTCGTGTCGTCTGCCGGCCTGCGCGTCATCGTCGCCATGCAGAAGCGCGTCATGACGGGCGGCTCGCTCGCCTTCAGCGGCGTTCACCCCGAGGTCATGGATGTCTTCGAGATGACCGGCTTCGCCAAGCTCCTCACCTTCGAATAGGCCGTCGCCTCCCGTTAGAGGGAGCCGCGCGCGCCATGCCGGAAATGGCTACTGGCTGTTTGACCGGCAAAACTGATACGCTCGAATAGAAACGCACCCGCCGGAAATGGCGGGTGCGTTGTTATTGGCCCCACTAGGGTTGGGCTCGGGCGAAAACGGCGGGGCCGCTCTAGTTCCGCGCATGGAGGCCCTTTCTCCGAAACGAGATGCTTCCCGGCTGTTGGGCATCGCGGCAATCCGGCAAAACCGGCTTCCGTGGCGGGATTCGCCGCTAGTCTGAAGCCCGATGACCAGACTAGCGGCGAATCCCGCCATTGGGCCTTCAGACAAAGGCCGTATCTCGCCAAAGCGCTTCAGAAGAACGCCGATTCCTGCCATGAAACCGCAAAATCGTGGATGAAGCTCGCGCTTTTTCAGACTACGCCGAAATCCTGCCACAAATGAGCGCACCCCCTAAGCCCGCGAGCGAGCTTAGGGGGTGCGCCCTTCTATCTACTGTGCAGTGGGGTCGTTCGTGGGCGGCACCTGACCATAGGGAACCTGTTGCGCAGCGGGCGCGGTCGTCATGGGCGAAACGCCCTGCGCAGGCGCAACGTTCTGCACGGGAGCAGCGTTCTGCATCGGCTGAACGCCCTGCATAGGGGCCACGTTCTGCGCAAACGGAGCATTCGGGGCCATGGGGTTCACCGGAGCGCCGGGAGCCGCCTGCGTGTTCGGGGCGGGCGCTTCAGGGTCGCGCATGCCCAGGAAGATGCTCTGCAGCACGTAACCGAGCAAGTACATGAACGCCACAGCACCCACGATGGCACCGAGGAAGGGAATGGCGCCGGCAACGCCCATGATGGCACCGCCGATCATCGCGCACTTGAACCTGCCGAGCTTCGGGAACGCGAGCTTGAACACCGACGCGCCCATGAAGCCGGTCGCAACCATCGTCATCGCGAGCAGCGCGAAGACGAGCCCGGTCGCCACGGGCCACGTGACGCCGAGGCAGAACAGAATGATGATGACGACCGGTGCGATAAACGCCGAAACGACGCCGGTGGCGATAGTCGCGCCCGTGCGCGTGCGCACCATCTCGGCCGCGCCTGCGGTCTGGCGCCTGAACAGCCACTCGGCCAGCAATGCGGTGACGAACGTGCCGATGACGCCAAAGATTAGGGCGAAGATGCTGAACGTTGCGGTGAATGCAGCAATGGCCCCATCCACATCCGCCCTCGAGGAGCCTTCCACCTTCGTGTACTCGACGTCGCCCACTTCGGAGCCGCGCTGCATCACGGGCTCGCTCTGGGCGCTCACGTGCAGCGTGCCCTTGATCCGGGCGTTGGGGCCGATCTCCACGGTGTTCGCGCCCACCACGACGTCGCCGTCGACGATTCCGTCGATGAAGACGGTCTCGGCATATGCGGAGAGCTCT
The DNA here is from genome assembly GCA_015062685.1 of Coriobacteriaceae bacterium. Taxonomy (GTDB): domain Bacteria; phylum Actinomycetota; class Coriobacteriia; order Coriobacteriales; family Eggerthellaceae; genus UBA9715. Next base: position 208,645 of record SUUE01000003.1, on the reverse strand, counting down.
TCGCACGACCCGCTAAACGACACCGTCTGGCCCGCGAGCACAACCGCCCTGGCGTCACCGTTGCGAACGGTGACGCTTTGGCCGGCGGCCGTGATGTTCTCGCCCGCATACGAATCCTTGATCGTAATGTTCTCGGCCGCCAAGCGCATGTCGCCCGACACCATGACGTCGGTCGCATGGATGGACTGCCCAGCAGCGATCAAGTCGTTCTCGACCGCGGCTTCGGACATCTTCAGCTCGTTGCCGAACCAGACGTAGTCATTGCCCATCATGGGAAGGCCACCCAGCGGGCCGGAGGGCAAAGCGTCGGTCGGCGACTGCGCGGAAGCCGACGAAGAGCCCGCCGAGCTAGCTGACGATGAAGAGTCCTCCGCCGCAAAGGCGGCCGCGGGGCGAACGGCGCCGAAGGCGAGGGCGAGCCCCACAATAAGAACCGCAAGCGCGACGATTGCATGTTTACGTGAAATGCAGCGATGAGCGTTCATTCCAGCCTCCTTTGCTCTCGGGCGCCATCCGCGCCCGCGATACTGCTCCCAAGAGTTTACCATAAGGCGAATTGTCGGTTTTCCCAGCACGCAGAACGCCCCGCAAAGAAGGCCCACCGGTTATTCCATGACCTCGATCATGTCGATGATGTCCTGGCGCTTATGGACGCCAAGCTTGGTGTAGGCGTGCTTGGAATGGGTGCGCACGGTGTTCTCGGAGATGACGAACAGCTCGGCGATCTTGGCCACGCTGTTGCCGCGTACGATCATTTCCATGACCTCCGTCTCGCGGTTCGTCAGGCGATGCTCTTCCTGCAAAATGCGGCAGCAGCGCGATATGCGATCGCGGTAGTTGCCCTCGGTTTCCTCGGAAACGGGGCTGACGTCGATCACGTTCGCGCGCGGCTTCGGCGCCTGGTCCTGCAACGTCGCCCCCTCATCGGCAGCCGCTTGCGCCTCGGGCGCAGCGACATCCTGCCACGCGCCCTCGGGAGCGGCGTCGAGCAAGCCGGCGGTCCGGCGCCCCGCCTCGATGAGGTCCTGGCCCTTCGCCTGGTGGTGCACACCCGGCCGCATGGCCGTGAACTCCACGATGTCGGGGTGCAAGATGTCGGAGGCGCTCAGCAAAACCCCGCCGCGCAGCACGTACAGCGAGAGCGAGAGCACGAGCAAGCCGCACATGGATATAGCGAACTGGGTGCCCTCCATGTCGATCGCCTGCATGCCCACCCAGAACGAGAAGACGAACCCGAAATCCTGGAGCAGGTAGACGATCGAGCCGAAAAACCCGAACACGAACAGCGGGTTGACGCCGCGGTTGCGGGTGATCTGAGCACACTGCAGAAGCATGACCACGGTCACGGGCGTGAACAGCATGTAGACCAGGCTCGACATGACCAGGTAGCCCTGCTGGCCCAAGAACGGCATGAGCGCTAGCGCGATAGCCGCTATCGGAAAAGCCATCAGCACGAGGTCGCGGACATCCACCTTGAAGGAGCGCAGCTGCCAGAGCAGCAGGAGCACGGCGGCGGCGAGGAAGAGGCCCACCATGGCGGCGATGTTGATCGACCCGCCCATGTTCATGTCCGAGAGCGCCGTCCCGTGCACGGTGCCCGAAACGAAGCCCAGGCCGCCGACGGCCACCGCGCTCTTCCAGTAGTCCTTCATGACGCGGCGGTAGACGCGCGGGTGCTCGCGCGGCACGTCCTGGAATTCCTGCCTGGTGAAGTCGATCGTGTTCGTGGCGAGCGTAGCCGCCAGCGCGCAGAGCGGGACGAAGATGAGCGGCACCACGTAGACCGTCATCGCGGGCGGCACCATGTAGATGACGAAGTAGGCGAACGGGGCCAACACCGTGCCCAGGAGCAGGAACAAATTGCCCCTGTCGGGGTCCTCCGATGCGAAATACCTCTGATATGCCAGCGCAAAGCCCGCGCCGCCGATGCCGAGGAGCAGGCCTGCCGCCACCACGAACACCATCTTCAGCCCGGGCAAATACAGCGCCGCGATGAGGCTGAACGCGCCGAGGAAAAGCGGGATGGCGCCGGCCATGATCATCGTGCGGCGAACCAGTTTCGGGTAGAAGTAGGACGCGGCCATCGTCGCTATGAACGTCACGCCGAAGCCGATGGACTGGCAGAGCGTGAAGGTGAGGTTCACCGCGTCGGTGTGGAACTCGTCGGGCAGGAAGGGGAAGACGCCGCCCCACAGCGACGTCGCGTTGATCATCAGGTAGAGCGCATAGCCGATCACCGATATGTTCGGGCGCGGCCAATGCGCGAACGCGCCGTTCCCCATCTTCCCGGCCATGCTAGATCCCCGCCGTCAGATGCGTGCAGTAGAACCCGAAACGCGCCACCGCAATCCCCGCGAGCATGAGCACGGAGGAGCCGATGGCGCAGGGCAGCCCCGGCAGGGGCTGCTTCAGAACCGACACGAGCTCGATTGCCACGGCCAGGACGCACAGCGCGAGCGAAACGCCCACGAGCATCGGGTAGTACGGCACGTACTCGGCCGCCGTCACAAGCGCGCTCGCCAGCGTCTCCATCTGCCCCATCAAGACGAACTGGATCGCCGCCGAAGCCAAGACGGCAACGAGGGCCACGACGAGCAGCGCCACGAAAAGGCGCTTCTCCTTGCGCCACCCGGCGGAGACGAACGTCAAAATGGCCAGGAGGCAGCCGCCCGCGATAGCCTGCAGGAACTGGTTGGCCAAGGTGTACGGCGTGTACCAGGTGACGATCGTGACGATCTTGTAGGCACTCGCGGTGAACCAAATATGCGCGACCGCCGCCACGCACGTGAAGCCCAGAAACGCCCAGAACGGCCCCTTCGCCGCACTCCGGGTGAAGCTCAGCATGCAGAACAGCCAGGCCATGCCCGCGAACACGACCGCGGCCGCCACCTCATTCGAGAGCGGCGAGCGCCCGATCCCCGTGAGCACGAAGAGCGAGTTCGAGGGCTTGCCGAGGTGGCTCGTGGAAACGATGAGCCCGACAAGCGATATCGCGGTGGGAATGATCAGGAAGCGCGCCAGGCGAACGCGCTCGCCCTCGTCGCGCTTGCTGAGCACCACCGTCGCGCCCACGATCACGAACGCGCACGCGGCCGACGGCGAGAGCGTCGTGAACACCAGCAGCGCGAGCTGGCTTAACCCATATTGGAAGCTATCGATCATGCGCTCCCTGCCCTTCCTCGATCGGCTGCGCCGCGTCTGCCGCCAAGAGGCGATAGTCATCGGGCTCGACGGCCTGCAGCCCGACCTCGCGGAACGTGCGCCCACCCGCCTCGTCCGTCTCTATGATTGCCGAGCTCAGGTAAACCGCGCAACTGCGCGCCTCCTCGGAAATCCCGGCAAGCTCGCCCGGGTCGAACATGACCATCCGCCCGTCCCCGTCGAACGTGTGCTCGATGCCCGCGGCGTCGAGCACACGGGCCAGCTCGAGCGCATCGCGCCCGAACGCCCGCGCCGCCTCGTAGAAGAACGTCCTATGGGAGAACCGGTAGCCCGGGATGCTCAGCTGGCCGCCCAAGTTCTGCTCGTATACCTGCGCGGTGTTCTTGTTTTCCAGCGAGCAGTAGTGTAGCCCGAGGGAGCAGCCGCCGTCGACCATCTCGAGCATCAACTCGAGCGCGAGCTCTTCGCTGCCCGCCACGGGCAAAGCGCCCGCGTAGCCATAGTCGTAGGGAATGCGGTACGGGTCGCCCACGAGCTCGAAGCCGCGCGCCTTGTATTCATCGGCGTTGTTGAGGGGGAAGCAGAACTCGAGCAGGTTGATCCCCCGCGCCCCAACTTCATCCAAATGGCGCAGGAGCTCGACCATCTGATCGTGCGTCCCGGGAATGACGGGCATCTCGACCATGACGGACGGCACGATGCCCACAGCCGCATCGAGCGATGCGAGCGTCTCGGCCTGTCGCTCCGCCGGCTCGTCGAGCTTCACGCTGTAGCGGATCTCGTCCAACCCGGCGTCGGCCAGCCTCCGCAGCAGCGCCTCGTCGGCGCCGAAACCGGACGTGTACAGGCGCAGGTGCGCGCAAGGGCTCAGCGCCCGCGCGAACGCGAAGAACTCGACCGCCTCCTCCGGGTGGAGCAGCGGCTCGCCGCCCGTGAGCGCGATGCAATCGAGCCCGCCCATCGAGCGCTCGAACGACTCGAGCTCGGTTCTCCAGTCCTTCTCGCTCGAGCGATAACGCTCGTAGTCGCATTGGTTCGGGTTGAAGCAGAAGTAGCACGAGCGGTTGCACGCCAGCGAAATGAATTCGGAAACGCTCTTGTTCCCCGTTCGGCAGCGCGCGCACGCCGGCGAGAGGGAGCCGTAGACAACCGACTTCCCATCGTTGCGGACACGGGCGCCCTTCCGCACGAGCTCCTCGATGAGCTCGGAGCTTCGCCGCCTCGCGTCTCCAGGCGCACGGACGCCCAGCCCAAAGCTGCGCAGAACCTTGGCGAGGTTCTCGTACTCTGCAGCGAAATGGGCGACGTACTCTCGATATGCCGGAGCGCTTACCAGCTGCGCATCCAGAACCGTAACCGGTCTCATGGGCCCTCTCCCGGAGCGGCGAACAGATTGTGGGTGCTTCCTCTCAAAGTTGGCAGTATACGATACGGGCTGGAATTGCCCGATATAAACAGAAAACAAGCTCTCCCTCTCCACTCGCCAAGTTTTTTCCGTAGTCGTTAGCTTAACCCCACATGCCCGAAAGGCGCCCTCACATACAATATGCGCCCAGGTAAACTGGCTGTTTTCAAATCTCACATAATTCATGTGAGCCGCAATTCTCCCCCGGGACATACGATGCTCGATATCTGAGCATGCCCGGGTTCGCGCCTGGGCGGTTTGCGCGATCCACGGTTCGCGCCCGCCGGATCTGCACCGGCTCTCCCCTCACCCGACCAGAGGGCGAAACCGGGCATGCTCGGCGCAAGACGAGAGAGAAAAGAGGAGGGATTTATGGGATCCAACGCGAACGGTGGAATCTCCCGCAGGGCCTTCATGAAAGGCACCACTGCAGCTGCCGCAACGGCAGCCGTAGCTGGCGTGGCCCTGGACACCATGTTCGAAAAAGTGGAGCCGGCATACGCCGCCGAGCTCAACCAGCAATCCGCAGAGGAGAAAGTGGTGCAGAGCCACTGCTCCTGCAACTGCGCGAGCCGCTGCCCCCTGTGGATGCACGTCAAGGACGACGAGATCCAGTGGATTCAGTCCGAGACCGAGGCCTGGGACGACGAGGAGACGAGCCGCCAGCGCGCATGCCTGCGCGGGCGTTCGGTGCGTCGCTGGATTAACCACCCCGACCGCTTGAAGTACCCCATGAAGCGCGTCGGCAGGCGCGGCGAGGGCAAGTTCGAGCGCATCAGCTGGGACGAAGCCATCCAGACCATCAACGACAAGCTGCAGGAAACGTACAAGAACTACGGCCCCGAGGCGGTCTACTGGACCCTCGGCTCCGGCGTGTACAGCCTGACCGGCCGCCCCATCGGGCGCTGGCTCGGCCTCACCGGCGGCTACCTCGGATACTACGGCACCTACTCCTCGGCCCAAATGACCTTCATCAAGCCGTTCATGTGGGGCAAGGGCGGTTCCTCGACCCCCGCGGCCATCCAGGATTCCGACCTCGTCCTGCTCATGGGCTGGGCGCCCTCCGACAACATGATGGGCTCCACGGGCGAGGCGAAGCATGGCTGGAACTGGGCTCACCGCACGAACCCCAATGCGAAGTACATTCACATTGACCCCCGCATGTCCGACACCAAGTTCAACAACGACGACGAATGGCTGCCCATTCGCCCCGGCACCGACGCTGCGCTGGTCGCGGGCATCGCACACGAGCTGATCTCCAAGGAGCTCGTTGCACGCGACTTCCTCCACACGTACTGCGTCGGCTTCGACGAGGAGACCATGCCCGAGGCCTACAAGGGCAAGAACATGTCCTACGAGGACTACGTCATGGGCAAGGGCTATGACAAGGTCGAGAAGACGCCGGCCTGGGCCGCCAAGGTCACCCTCATCCCCGAGGAGCGCATCATCAAGCTGGCGCACGAGCTCGCCGAGGCGAAGGCCCCGTTCGTCGGCCAGTACCTCGGCATCCAGCGCCACTCCAACGGCGAGCTGTCCGCCCTGGCGGTCTCCCTGCTCCCGCTGCTCGTGGGCAAGCTGGGCCAGCCGGGCACCTCTTCGGGCCTCGACGTGGGCTCCTACAGCTTCTCGATCCCCTGGATCGGCGGCGACAACCCCTGCAAGACGAAGATCTCCATCTTCTCCTGGGCCGACGCCATCGACCACGGCCACGAGATGACTGCGCTCCACGACGGCGTCCAGGGCGCCGACAAGCTCTCCACCGACATCAAGTTCCTCGTGGAATACGGCGGAAACTGCTTCACCAACCAGCACTCCGACGCCAACGTCGCGCACGACATCCTCGTTGACGAGAGCAAGTGCGAGTTCATCCTCGTCTTCGAGACGCTCATGAACGATGCCGCCAAGTACGCCGACATTTTGCTTCCCGACGTCATGCGCGCCGAGCAGAAGGGCATCATCAACGACGGCTGGTCCGGCGACGTGGCATCCGTGACGTTCGCGAGCGCCGCGACCACAGGCGAGAAGTTCGAGCGCCGCTCCTCCTTCGACGTGTGCGCCGACCTGTGCGAAGCCGCGGGCGTCAAGGACAAGTACCTCGACGGCAAGGACCAGGAAGGCTGGACCAAGGAGCTCTACGAGGGCGCCCGCGCCAAGGACCCGCGCCTGCCGAGCTACGAGGAAGGCTACAAGATCGGCGAGTTCCACTACCGCAACCCCAAGGGCTACACCCCGGCGTTCGCCGACTACGTCAAGGATCCCGAGGCCAACAAGCTCACCACGCCGTCCGGCAAGATCGAGATCTTCTCCGAGAAGCTCCAGAAGATCTGCGAGACCTGGGAGTTCGACGACCCGCGCGACGTCGTGGCGGCCATCCCCATCTACACCCCCGGCGTGGACAGCTACGAGGACTGCACCGACGAGCTGCCCTTCACGTTGATCGGCTTCCACTACAAGGCCCGCACGCACTCCAGCTGGGGCAGCATCGACGTCGTCAAGCAGGCGGCGCCGCAGGAAGTGTGGATCAACACGATCGACGCCAAGAAGCTCGGCATCGAGAACGGCGAGATGGTCTCCGTGTTCAACGACCACGGCGAGGTCTACATCCAGGCCAAGGTCACCCCGAGGATCATCCCCGGCTCGATCGCGATACCGCAGGGCGCATGGCGCGATGCCGACATGTCCGGCGACCGCATCGACAAGGGCGGCTGCATCAACACGCTCACCAACATGCACCCCTCGCCCCTTGCCAAGGGCAACCCGCAGCACTCCAACATTGCCGGCGTCCGCAAGATCAAGAAATAAGGGAGGTTTGAGAAATGGCTGATTACACTTTTTATTTCGATGCCTCTCGCTGCACCGGCTGCAAGACCTGCGAACTGGCATGCAAGGACTACCACGACCTTTCGCCGGAAGTGGCCTTCCGCAAGGTCTACGAGTACGAGGGCGGCGAGTTCTCGCAGGACGCAAACGGATGCTGGACTCACAACGTGTGGGGCTACTACACGTCCGTGAACTGCAACCACTGCGACAACCCCGTGTGCACGCAGGTGTGCCCCACAGGCGCCATGCACAAGGACGACATGGGCTTCGTGTCCGTCGACCACGACCGCTGCGTCGGCTGCAAGTACTGCTCCATGGCCTGCCCCTACAACGTTCCCTCGTTCGACCAGGAGCTCGGCCAGATGCGCAAGTGCGACGCCTGCGCGAACCGCGTCGCCAACGGCGAGAACCCCATCTGCGTTGACGCCTGCCCGCTCTACGCGCTCGACTTCGGGCCGACGAGCGAGATGAAGGCCAAGTACGGCGACAGCGAGTGGCTCGCGCCCATGCCCGACCCGTCCCTCACCAACCCCACCACCATCTTCAAGGCCTGCCCCGTCTCCAAGAACGGCGGCACCGACGAAGGCGAGCTCGTGAACCCGAAGGAGGTCATGTAATGTTGCTTGCAAACGCTTCGGGCGAAGTTGCCCTGCTCATCTTCTCCTTGCTGGTTCCGCTGGGCGTCACCGCCGCCGGCCTCACCGGCGTCGTGCGCGGGTTCGCCACGGGCAACGAGGAGGAAGCGGGCCAGAAGGCCGACATGCTGCTCCTGGTGCCGGTCGCGATGATCGTCATCGGCCTGGTTTCCGCCATCCTGCACGTGAGCTCCGCCAGCCACATCTTCGGCATGGCCAACGGCTTCGGCCGCTCCCCGCTCTCCAACGAGATCGTCGTGTGCGGCGTCAGCGCCGCCGTGGCCATCGTCTACGCTATCGTGGCCATCGCGAAGCACCCAGCCAAGGGCCTGCACCTCGGCTTCGGCGCTGCGGTGTGCGTCCTGGGCCTCGTGAGCGCGGTTTTCACCGGCCTCGCCTACATGATCCCCACTGTCCCCACCTGGAACACCGCGTTCGCCCCGCTGGGCCAGCTCTTCGCAGCCCTGCTCGGCGGCAGCGCCATCGCATCGTTCCTCCTCGCCATCGCGGGCTACCAGGAAGCCAAGAACGGCACGCTGCTCCTGGCCGCGTGCGGCATCGTCGGGGCGCTCGGCGCGATCGCGGTCGTGTTCGCCCAGGCCGGCGTGGCTTCTGCCGCCACGTCCTCCGCGGGCGCCACGCTTTCCGCGCTCATGGGCGAGTACAACATGTTCGCCATCGCGGGCAGCATCTGCGCCGTCGCCGGTGTGGCCGCCTGGCTGCACGCCGCATTCAGGAACAGGAGCAAGGCACTCTACGCCGTCGGCTGCGCGCTCGCGGTCGTCGCCCTCTTCCTGATCAGGATCGATTTCTACGGCATCTTCCTGAACGTAGGTTTATTCTAGGCGTATCGGATTACGCCCCTAACGTAGCAGAAGGCCGGCTCGCAGCCGGCCTTCTGAACACCTGAAAGGACACATGCATGGGCACCTACCAGCAAATCGCGCAGAGCGCAGCAGTTCTGGGAACGCTGTTCTACCACGACCCCACGGCAGAGGAGAACCAAGGCGTGCTCGCGTGGCTCGCCATGCCCGATACCGGGGATAGCTGGGGGTTCGGCCAGCCCGAGGCATCCGACCTCATAGCCGCGCTCGCACGAAGCGTCGAGGAAGAGGGCCCCGAGCGCCTGCACGAGAGCTACAACCGCTTCTTCATCGGCCCGTACAAGCTACCCGCCCCCGCATGGGGATCCGTCTACACCGACCCCGAGGGCGTCCTGTTCGGGAACGAGACGCTCGCCGTGCGCCAATGGATGCGCGACAACCTCGTCAAGATCAACCTCAAGGACAAGGAGCCCGAAGACCAGTTCGGGCTGATGCTCCTCATGGCCTCGTGGGCCGTCAACAACGGCGTGGAAGATGAGCAGATCAAGGTGCTCTTCGAAGACCACCTGCTGCCGTGGTCCGGCAGGTTCCTCGAGCTCTTCACGCAAGCCGCCCAGGACCAGAACCCCGAGCCGCCCATGGCCAACGTGCCCGCGCCGCTCCCCTCGCCCTTCTACGCTGCGCTGGGCCAGCTCGCCCAGGTGACGCTCGCCGACTGGCAGCAGCGCTTCGGCTGGACCCCCCGCGAGGCCCCGCTCTCGCGCTAAGAGCGGTCGCCCCGGCAGGCCGTGACCCTTCGGGGGCCTGCGCAGCACCTCGAAACGAAACGTCCCGGTATCATTCCTCGCGCCCGAAACGGACAGCCCTCCCATCGCGTACAATGACCCATAGGGAAACACGATCGGGGGAGGCTGCATGAGCGCCAAGGATCTCGAACTGAAGCAAGAATCGCGCACGGCGGGAGAAGCAGGCTGGCACGCATCGCGCTACAACCTGTTCGCAAAGGTGCCCGACAGCAAGATGACGGCCATCGCCAACCTCTTCAAGGGCAACTGCGCCGAATACACCCCCATCGAGTGCTACCTTCTGAGCGTGCTCGAGGAGCTCGACGAGAACCACCCCATAATCGAGCGCTTCGCGAAGCGAGGCATCATCGCCAAATTCGACGAGAGGGCCGCGCTCGAGGTCATGGGCAGGGGCACCTGCGCGAGCTCCCGGGGAATCGGGCTGACCATCTGCCCCACCATGGGCTGCAACTTCGACTGCCCCTATTGCTTCGAAGACCATTTCGCCGGGAAGATGTCGCCGGAGGTCCAGGACGACGTCATAGCCCTCGTGAAGCGCATGATCGAGGCAAGCCACTCCAGCGACATTCACGTCACCTGGTTCGGGGGCGAGCCGCTCCTCGCCCCCGAGATCATCGAATCGCTGTCAGGGCGCCTCGTGGAGCTTGCAGAAGAGAGCGGGGGCGAATACAGTGCGGGCATCATCACGAACGGCTACCTGCTCACACAGGAAATCGTGGATATGCTCGAGCGATGCAAGGTGAAATCGTGCCAGGTCACCATCGACGGCCTCGGAGCCACCCACGACGCCACGCGTTACCTGGCAGGCGGCGGCCCCACCTTTGACCGTATCACGTCCAACCTCCGCAACCTCAAGTTCCCCTTCCGGGTGAGCGTGCGTCACAACGTCCACGATGGCAATCATGCTGAAGTTGACGACCTGAGAAGCTTCATCGAGAAGCTGGCGAAAGAGTCCGGCAACGAACTCCACTACTACCCGGCACCGGTAACCGGAAGCAACACCGCAGACGAGCGCGGCAAGCAAGTCGGCCTGCTCTGCGAAAGCGACGCGAGCGAAATCGGCGTCATCCAGGAGGCCGGGCGCTTCGCCACAGGGCGCGGGCACTACTGCGGTGCCCACAACCTATGGGTCGTCGGGATCGACGCCAGTGGCAACTTGCAGAAATGCTGGGAAGCAGTCGACAAGCCGGAGATCTCGTTCGGCACCGCCCGCGATTGGGACCCCACCGACCCGTTCGGCAGCGCGAGCAACGCCGACAACCTCACGATGTACCTCAACACCGCGTGCCCGGTGCCCGACGAGGAATGCCGCGAATGCATATGGCTCCCGACCTGCGTAGGAGGCTGCCCCCACAAGCGGCTCTTCGGTAGCCGGCAGTGCATCGCCTTCAGAGACGACCCCGAAAGCTACGTCCTCGCATTGCACGCCCGCATCGGGGAGGACAAGGACAAGGCCGGCGACGCGGAAACGGAAGAATAGCCCTCGACGCTCGAGATTTCGCGGACGAACCAATCGCCCATATCGTCGAGCTTCGCGCAAACCTCGCCATACGCCTCGGCAAGGCCCTCCCGTAGGGAGGCCGCGTTGTCGCATGCGTGGTCCAACGCCACCAAGACGCGCGGCCCGAGGTCGGCGTCATCCACGTGGAGCAGCAGGTTCGGGTCGGCCCTCAGCTCGCCTGCCAGGTTGTCCAGGCGCTCGTCCATCGAGACGGCCACCGTGGGCACGTACGCCGCCGTTGCGAGCACCTGCGCATGGTAGCGCGACGTGACCAGGAGGGTGAGCGACCGCAGGAGCTTCGACATGACGAAGCCGTCATGTTCGCTCGACAGGAATATGGGGGCCGCGCCGCCGAGCCTCTCGCCCAGCAGCCGGCACGCCTCGGCATCGAGCTTCTCCATGCCGAAGATGACCGGCTGGAAACCGCGCTCGGCAACGAATGTCGAGCATGCTTCCGCGAGGGCGTCCAGATAGGCATGGAACTTGCGCTCGCGTTCGTCCGACCAGCTGAAGAAATACCAGCTTTGGAACTGGAGCTTGCGGTCGCCCGTCACCACGGCGCGCGCGAGCTTGCCCAGCGAAGGCTTCACGGGCCAGCAGAACGGGTTGACGGGCGCGATGCCCAGCAGCGGGCTCTCGCCGTCCCACCCCGCCGCGCGCAGGAGCTCCCGCGCCTCGTCGCTCGCCCGGCTGCTGTCGAAGCGCCATGCGGTGTCGGTGCCCAGGAAGCCGTCGATCCCGATGCGCGCGAGCTCCTCGAGCGAGCCCCGGCTCCTCACCGCCAGCCGCACGTCGGTGCACAGGTCCCTCACCGTGCGCTCGAGGTAGGGCTCCATGTCGCCGACCTCCGAGCCGTACGCGAAGCAGGGCTTCCCCTGCGCGCGCATGACGCCCGCCGCTTGGCAGTTGTACAGCGTGAGCGCGTCGGCGAACTTGCTCTTGAACGTCGAGCCCTCGCAGAGGATGGCCGCATGGTGCTCGGAGCACGCCTTGAGCAGGTCGCCGAAGAACAGCGTGCTGAACTGCACCTGGCGCACCTTGCCGTCGAAGTAGACGGTGGTGCTCGCCTCGTCCATGGTCATGACCGACAGCTCGACGTTCTCGGTTCCGAGCGCCTCCTCGATCTGGTCGGCGAGGGCGGCGACGCGCACGTCCGAGCCGGTGTTGCGCGCGCCGTTGTAGCCGACGAGCAGTATCTTCCACGGCTCCCCGGGGGCGTGCTTGGCGTAATCGATGCCGGGCAGGATGCGCGCCCAGCCAGCTGCCGCGCACACCATGCGTACGATAAGTTCAACAATGCGGTCCATAACCTATCTAGCCTATCTTCTCTGATGCCTTGCGGGCGACGCGCTTCGCGAGCGCCATGATCGTGAGTATCGGGGGGTTGCCCATCGAGCGCGGCAGCAGGCTCGCGTCCGCCACGTAAAGGTTCGGCGGCAGCACGTCGTGGTGCAGCGTTTCCGCCTCGGCCCCCGTGAGCGGGAAGCACCCGCCCGGGTGGCCGGCGTTCAACGTGCCGAGGAACATCTCGCTGCGCGGCACGCCCATGAAGTCGAGCACGCGGCTCGCCTCCTCCACCGACCGCTCGACGATCTCGGAATCTCGCTCGGTCATGGGCTTGTCGAGCCGCCGTCCATCGTATGACCCCACCTCGCTGTCGGCGTACTTCACCATGATGCTCATGATGTCGCTCGCGGGGCGGCGCCATTTGCCGTTGAAGAAGAACGACAGCCAGTCGAAGTAGGGCGACAGGATGTAGTCCTGCCGTTGCGACACGAACGGCATGGGCAGCTGCGCCTCGAGCTTCGCATCAGGCCAGGGAGCGGCCACGCAGATAACGGGGTCGTCGAAGAAGGAGGGCTTGGTGGGAACGCCGGAAGCGTTCAGGATGACGGGCGTGTTCATGCCGCCAGCCGCGAGCACCACGAGGTCGGCCTTGAGCTCCTGAAGCCGGCCCTCGCTCCTCGCGGCCACGCCGCGGGCCTCGCCGCCCTCGATGATCACGCGCTCCACCTCGCAGCCGGCGCGCACCTCTACGCCCGGCACTCCTTCGAGAAGGCGGTCGGCCGTCCACTTCGCGCCGAACTTGCACCCGAGCACGCAATGGCCGCAGGCGACGCACCGGTCCGCGTCCTCCATGAACTTGGGCGTGACCACGGGGTCGTATCCCAGGTCTTCAAAGGCGGCGAACATGCGCACCGTGAGGTCAGACCAGTTGCGGTAATGATCGCGGGACGTGGGCACCTCGCCCTTCATCTCCTCGAACTCCTCGGACAGGTCTATGCCCAGGTCCAGCAGGGCGCCGTCGTAGCGCAGGGCGTTGCCGGTGGCGAGCGTCGTCGTGCCGCCTATGCAGCGGCCGTCCACGTGAACGAGCCCTTGGCGCGCCTTCACGACGCGCATGGCGGGAAACAGCAGGCGAATCATCCGCTCGTCCAGGAACAGGCCCGCGCGGCGCGCCGGTTCGAACGTGCCGAGCTTGTACTTGAACGGCTCGAACGCCGTGCCGGCCTCGAGCACCGTCACGTCGAAGCGGCCCGCGAGCTCCCTTGCCGCCATGCAACCGCCCGCGCCGCTCCCCACTACGATGGCCCTCTTCATTCTGCCTCCTCCCGGTCAGGGAACGTTGCAACGCAGCACGGAGCGCCCTCGGTGATGCGCGCCTCGAACCGCAACGAGCCCCCACCCGCGAGCCCGCCTACGAAACCGCTGTCGAACGCCGACATGAACGCGCAGAGCGCCGGCGTGTAGCCTCCCGCGAAATAGCAGCGCCTGAACGTGAGGGCGCCGGGCACGTGCGCCACCACGTCGATGCCTATCGCGGCGTAGAAGTACGACACGAGCCCCGCGAGCTCGCCGTCGCCAGGGCGCAGCACGCGCCGCACCGCCTCGCCGAGCGCACGGGCGCGCCCTTCCAGCTCCTCGCGCTTGCGCGCGGCGTATACGGGCGAGGAGAGCGCCTCGTCCATGCAGGCTGCGCTGAACTCCCTGAACGCATAGAGGGCCCGGTCGGGGCCCATTCCGAAGACGCGGGGCGCCTCGACGCCGAACGTCCCCGCGAACACCTCGAGCAGCACTGCGGAAACCGCTGTCCGCGCCGCCCCGGGAAGCGGAAGCCTTGTCAGCAGGGCCGCCCTCACCGCTGCGCTCCCACGTGCAGGGCGCCGGCGGCTCCTGCGTAGTCGTTCCCGTAGAGCGCGTCGATGGTCGTGCCGTTGACCTCGGTCACGCGGCGCCGGCGCAGCTTCAAGTTGGGCGTCAGCTCGCCCTCCGCAATGCTCAGCCGCCCATCCATGACGGCCCACCGTTTCACCTGCTCGGGGTGCGAGAGCCGCATATTGCACGCGAGAACCGCCGTGTCGAGCGCAGCCGGATCGAAGCCTTCGCGCGCATCGTCCTCGAGCCACAGCAGGGCGCACACGTACGGGCGGGCGTCGCCCACCAGCAGCGCCTCGCTCACGCCCGGTATGCCCTTGAGCAGCGTCTCCACTTTCTCGGGGCTCACGTTCTTGCCGTACGAGGTAATCACGAGCTCCTTCTTGCGCCCCTCGATCACCAGGTTGCCGCGCTTGGACCACTTGCCCAAATCGCCCGTCTCGAAGAAGCCCCTCTCGTTCAGGCAGGAACCGCGCCCGTCATAGCCGGCCGTCACCTGCGGGCCCGAGATCATGATCTCGCCCTCGTCGTTGATCTCGGCAGTCGTCTCGGGAAGGAGCGCGCCCACGCTGCCGAGCTCGTTCTCGCCCAGGCGCGAGAGCGCGATGAGCGGCGCCTCAGTCACGCCGTAGGCGTTGTGGATCTCGATGCCCAGGCTGCGGTAGTTCTCGAGCAGGTCCATGCTCACCGCCGCCGACCCCACGATGAGCTGCCTACACTGGTCGAGCCCCGCCTTGCGCAGCAGACCCACGCGCGCCACCCGCGCCAGCGCACGTTTTGCGGGGCCTTCCTCCATCGCGAGGAAACGCTGGCCGATTCCCGAGGACTCGAACTGGTCCCACACCTTCTCGTAGAAGCGCGGCACGCTGAAGAACAGCGTCGGACGGACCTTCGGCAGCGCCTCGGTAAGCGCGTCGAAGTCCCTGAGGAAGTACATCTCGATGTCCGATAGGATGAAATAGGGCGCATATGCCACCAATATCCCCTCGACCACATGGCTCATGGGCAGAAACGACAGGTAGCGCAGCTTGCCGTTGCGCGTGCGCCAGTCGAGCACCGCAGGCATCACTTCGCCCATCCAGCGCAGCTGGCTCTGGGTGAACGTCACGCCCTTGGGATCGCCCGTCGTGCCGGACGTGTAGCGGATGGTCGCCACGTCGCCCGGGGAAGGCGGCACGATGTCGTGCGCTTCGCCGGCCCCCGCCAGGAAATCGCCCCACCCGACGACGCCCTCATGCTCGCCGTCCAGGAGCGAGACCAGGGGAATATCCATATGCCCCGGCAGCTCGCCGAGCAGCTTCTCCGTACCGATGAACGCCAGCTTGGCGCCGCTTTTTCGCGACAGCGAGACGATGTCGTCAACCGGCGAGGTGTAGTACAGGGGGACGCTCGTCGCGCCCACGAGCCCCGTCGCCGCATCGGCGATGAGGTAGCGCGTCGAGTTGACGCCCGCGAGCACCACGCGGTCGCCCTCGCCTATGCCCCGGGCGCTCAGGGCCGATGCGAGCCTCAGGATGCTCTCGCGCGCCTCTGCGCCCTCGAGCCTGCTCATGCCCTCGCGCGAGACGTCGTAGTAGGTAACCGTGTTCCGAGAGCCGCCGAGGCGCACGAGCATCTGCTCGAACACGGTGCGGCCCGTATGGTTGAGGAAGCCCTTGCGGGCGGCGTACTCCAACAGTCGCGGCATGTAATCCCGCCAAGCGGGGAAATCGCGCCCGAGCAGCGCCTCGGCGTTCGCCGTGTCGTACGTCCGCCTCTCCCGGAAGTACGGTGCCAGCGCCAGCATGTTCTGCAGCGGGCTCTTGCGCTTGGGGGCGTCGGACGCCGCCATGTTGCGCTTCCTGCCCGCAGCCTGGGCTCCCAGAACGGGCAGGAACACGGGCTTGCCCGGGTCGAAGCGCAGGTTGTCGACCGCCCACTCGCGCACGAACGAGAGGAGCTCGCCAGCCGTCGGTTGGGAGTCCGTCGGAATGACGGCGTGGTAGGTCGTGCCCTGTGCACCCGGCTCCAAGAGGGCCCGCACGGCCATGCGCGACACGTAGTCCACCGGCACCATGTTCATCTTCTGGCCGGCGGAAACGGGCAACACGGGGAGCTGCCCCTTCAGGTACAGCTTCAGCGGGTAGTACAGCGTGTTGAACGTCGCGACGAAGCCCGACTCCGAATCGCCCACGATCTGCGCCGGGCGCACGATGCAGGCCGGGACGAAGTCGGCCGCGTCGCGCACGAGCTGCTCGGCACCGAACTTGCTCTGCTCGTACAGGCTGTTGAAGCCAGAGTCCACCAGATCCCCCTCGAGCACGCGCCCCTCGCGGGCGCCCGCCACGTAGGCCGTCGACACGTGAACGAGCCGCTGCAGACTGCCGGCGCGCACCGCCTCGCCGGCGAGGGCCAGCACGTTGAACGCGCCGTCCACGTTCACCTTGCCGAAGCGCTCGGCGGTCTCGTTCACGCCGATCTCCGCCGCCGCATGCACGATGTGCGTGACTGAACGCGCGAGCTCGTCGTATGCGGCCGGCTCGAGCCCCAGGCGCTCCATCGTGATGTCGCCGCAAGCCACCGTGACGCGATCGCCCACCGCATCCCTCAGCTCGGCGCGCTCCCACCAGAGCGCTCGCAAGCGCCTCGCGCAATCGTCCTCGCTTTTCCCGCGCATGAGCACGACGACCTGGTCGAAACCCTCTTCGAGCAGGTCGCGTACGACATATCCTCCGAGAAAGCCACTCCCGCCTGTCACAAGCGCGCATCGCCGCATGATGGATACCTTTCCGTTTTATTGCTTGCTATCATATTGTACACAATAATCTACGGATAAAGTTCCTTCTCACCACTTGTCTATGAAACGCGAACAATTGCCGGCTATCGGCCACGACGCGGCGGACAGCCCAGGCGGAAGAGGGGCCTAGGACGCAATAGCGCCATGCTCCAAGCGGACGACCCGCGTGCAGCAGCGCTCGACGAGCTCGGGGTCGTGCGTGACGACGAACACGCTCGCCTTTCCGCGCAAGGACCTGATGAGCGCCGCAGCCCGCTCCATGTTCTCGAAGTCCATGCCGCTCGTCGGCTCGTCGAACACGAGCAGGTCCTTCCCGGAGAGAAGGGCCGATGCCACGGCAACGCGCTGCTTCTGGCCGCCGGACAGGCTCATAGGGTGACGATCGGCCAAGGCGGTCAAGCCGAGCGCATCGAGCATCTCGGCAACCTGGGCGTCGCTTGCATTCGTTCCCAGCCGCAGCTCCTCGTCCACCGTCTCGCAGAACAGCTGGTGGTTGACGTCCTGCATCACCATGTACGAGCTCTTGGACAACGCCCTCCTGCTGCGGGAAACGCCACCCATCTCGATGGCGGCCTTGCTCCTGCGCAGCTGCCCGCAGAGGCTCTTGGCGAAGGTGGATTTGCCGGCGCCGTTCGGTCCCACCACCGCGATCGCCTCCCCCTCGGGCAACTCGACCTCGCCGATGCGGAGCGCATCCACGCCGCCATAGGCGTAGTCGAAACGGCGCAGCGTCATGCGCTCGGCGAAGCCCTCGACATGCATCGGCACGAACTCCTGGCTAGCTTGGAGCGAGCGCAGGCCATACGCCCGGAACTCGTCTTCCGAGAAGCGCGCGAACTCCTCCATGGGCATGTCGAAGGCCACCCGGCCATCCTTCATGCACACCACGCGATCGCACACGTCCCTGAGCCAGTAAAGCCTGTGCTCGGCGATGACGATGGTCTTGCCGTCCGCCTTCCACGCCTTCAGGCGCTCGCGCAAGTCGTCGATAGACGCCAGGTCCAGGTTCGAGCTCGGCTCGTCGAGCACGAACACGTCCGGCCGCAGCGCGGACACGGACCCGCACGCTATTTTCTGCTTCTCGCCCCCGGAAAGCGCGAACAGGCTGCGGTCGAGCAGGCCCTCGACGCCCATCTCGCGCGCGGCTTCTCCCACGCGCTCGACGATTTCCTCCTCGGGCATGCCCATGTTCTCGCAGCCGAACGCCAGCTCGCTCGTGGCGTCCACGCAGAAGAACTGGCTGCGCGGGTTCTGGAAGACGCTCCCCACCACGCGCGCCGTCTCGTAGAGCTCGGCCGAGGTGACGTCGAGGCTCCCAACGCGGACGCTCCCCTCCATCTCCCCTTCGTAGTAGTGCGGGATAAGTCCGTTGATCAAGCGCGTGAGCGTGGTCTTGCCGCTTCCGGAAGCACCGCAGAGCAAAACGCACTCCCCCGCGCCCACGGAAAGGGAAACGTCGATGAGCGAAGGAGCTTCGGCGTTATGGTGCCGAAAGCTCGCATGATCGATTGATATCACAGCAGTACTCCGTTCAATCCCCGGTTGAAGACGTCAACGACCAGCAGCACCCAGGGAACCGCGCATATCACGAGCGCAATGGCGTCTTGCACCCTGAAGCCGATCTTGCAGATGTTCGTGCGCTTCACCGTGCCGCCGAGGCCGCGCGTCAGCGCGGCGGCCGAAAGCTCTTCGCCGATCTTCACGCAGCACGTCATAAGCGGCACCATGCGGTATTCGAGCGCCTTGGCCATGTTGCTCCCGCCCATGCGGATGTCGCGCATGCGCATGGCCGTGCCGATGGAGGCCGCCTCGTCTGCCACGGTGGGAAAGAAACGGAACATGACCGACAGGGGGATGATAATCTTCTCGCTCACGTGCATCCGCTGCATGGCCGCCGTGAACTCGCTCACGGTCGTGGTCGACATCAGGTATGCGGCCATGAGGATGCTCGGCAGGAAGCGGTTCAGGATAGCGCAGCTGCCGAGGGTGATATACGACAGCACGCCGCCGATGTGCGGGCTCACATACAGCAGGAACAAGTCCGAGCCGACGTAGGCGACCACGCCGAACAGCGCCCACTTCCACTTCCCGGCCAGCAACAGGAGCGGATAGGGCAACAGCAAGACAAGCGGCAGCACGACGTCCACCGCGCTGCCGCCCGCGCCGCCCAAGCCGAAAACCGCCATGGTCAGGAGCAGGAACAGCTTCGTGCGCGGGTCCAAGACCAACCCGCGCTTCTGTCCCTCGAGCTGGAGGACGGACGAAGCCATTAGGCGACGCCCGCTTTCTCGAAATGCTTCTTCAGCAGCTTCTGGCCGAGAACCGCCCCCAGCGCCCCGAACGCGAAGCAGGCAGCGAAGATGAGCGGGGCCGTCCACGGCTGCATGACGGAAGCGAGGGTCGTCACGTAATCCGTCCCCGCAAAAGACTGGCGCGTCGAGAAGTACTCGTCGATGTTGAGGTACAGAGGAATGTAGTTCCCGAAAATGGTGAGGCACATGGTTGCGTAGCTCAACGTGCATTTCTTCGCGCTCGCATAACCGCCGCTCTTGGCGATGAAGTCGGCGAGCAAGCCAAACACGAAGCCGAAAACGGCAGGCCAGACCCCCATGCCCGTAACCATCAGAAACAAGCCGATGATGGTGCCCATGATGGTGATCATGCCGAACTTCTTTACCTTCGTGTAGAACAGCATCATGGTTATGCCGCCGACGAGGGGGCAGAGCACGGCCAGCAGCGGCATACACACGGGGATGAAGCCGATCATCGCGACAGCCGTCATGACAACGCAGTAGATTGCCGCGTAAATGCCGATGTTGATGAGGTCCTTGCCGTTGATTCTTTCCTGAGTTTGCATGATTTCCTTCCTTGTCTATAGACTCCACTGGTCACTTGCCAACTGCAGCTGGCGCATGCGGGCGAAGACGCTCCCCTCCTCGGCGAGCAAGCTCGCAGGGGCACCCTCCTCTACCACCTTCCCGTCCGAGAGCACGACGATCTTGTCGGCGGCCTCCACGGTGCGCATGCGGTGTGCGATGACGAGCACGGTCTTGTTCTGCAGCAGGCGCGAAAGGGCCTCCTGCACCTCCGTCTCGTTCTCCACATCGAGCGAGGCCGTTGCCTCGTCGAGCAGCACGATGGGCGCGCCCTTCAGCAGCGCGCGGGCGATCGAGATGCGCTGGCGCTCGCCGCCGGAGAGCCTCGCCCCGTTCTCGCCGATGGGCGTGTCGTAGCCCTGCGGCAACTTGCCCACGAACTCGTCGCAATTGGCCGCCGCCGCGGCTGCGAGCACCTCCTCGTCGCTGGCGCCCCGCTTGCCCAGGCGGATGTTCGCCATGACGCTGTCGTCGAACAAGGTGACGTCCTGGAACACCATGGAATAGTCGGTCAACAGCACTTCCGGGTCCACCGTCGCGATGTCCACGCCGCCCACTTCGATGGTTCCCGCCGAAGCGTCCCACAGGCGCGCTGCCAGGCGAGCGCACGTGCTCTTGCCCGACCCGCTCGGCCCCACGAGCGCCGTCACCTCGCCCTCCTTCGCCGTGAAGCTCACGCCCTTGAGCACCTGCTCGTCGTCGTAGGCGAAGCCCACTTCCTTGAAGACGATGTCGTGCCCCTTCGGCGCGAACGTCTCCGTGCCCTCGGCAATGGGCGTGTCGTAGATCTCCATGAGGCGGCCTGCGGACACCTCGGACATGAACACCTCGGCGATCAGTGCCAAGCTCTGGTCGAAGGGCGCGTAGATGCGCGTGATGACCAGAAGGAACAGGAACAAGGTCATGAAGTCCACCTGGCCGGACAGGATCAGGGTCGCGCCCGCGAGGATCGTGGTGGCCACGCCCAGGCGCATGATGACGCTCGCGCCGTTCACGAACAGGCCGGTGACCAGCTCTCCCTTGATCATCTTGCGCTCGTGCTCGTCGATCTTCGCGTTCAGGCCATCGAGGTAGCGCTGCTCCTGGTTGGTCGCGCGGATCTCGCGGATGTTCTCGAGCGCCTCCTGGATGCCGTCGGAAACCTCGAGCCCCGCCGCCTTCGTCACTTCCGCATTGCGCGCCGCGATGCGGCGGCTGCCGAACAGCAGGCCGAAGGCCACGGGCACGCCCCACAGGCACGCGATGGCCAGGCGCCAGTCCATGACGAAGAGCATCACGGCGACGATCGCCGTGGAGATGTAGCTGCCGTAGAGATAGCCCAGCACGTGCGACCACACGTGCTCCATGCGGTTCACGTCGCCCATGATGGTCTCCGTGAGGTCCGCCAGGTCGCGCTTGCCGAAGAAGCCCAGGGGCAGCTTGCGCAGCCGCTCGGCCAAGCCCAGGCGCATGGCCTTGACCTCCTCGTAGACCAAGCCGTACGTGGCCTTGTACTGCTGGAAGTGGACCATGAACGAGAGCACGACGAACCCGAGCGTGAGCAAGCAGAACACCGCAGCGTCGGGCAGCTCCGCGCTGCCGGTGAAAACGTCCATGAACTGCATCATGAGCAAGTAGAGGATGCCCATGCCCATCATGACCACCAAGTTGGCGACAACGGTCCAGAAGGTGCCCTTCTTCGTGGTGACGACGCCCTGGTCGCTCAGCGCGTACTTCCTTTGGAATTTCTCCCCGAACATCTAGGCCACCTCCCTCTCGCTCGAGATTCGCCAGGTTGCGGCCTTGTTGTAGTCCTCCCACATGCGGGCGTACAGCCCGCCGGCGGCTGCGAGCTGGCCGTGCGTGCCCTCCTCGACCACCGCGCCCGAGTCGAGCACGACGATCTTGTCGGCGCCCACCACGGTGGACAGGCGGTGCGCGATCATGATGACCGTGCGGCCCTTGGCGAGCGTGGCGAACGCCTGCTGGATGAGCGCCTCGTTCTCGGGGTCGGCGAAGGCGGTCGCCTCGTCGAGCACTACGATGGGCGCGTCCTTCAGGATGGCGCGGGCCAGGGCGATGCGCTGCTGCTCGCCCCCGGAGAGGTAGGTGCCCTCCGTGCCGATTATCGTGTTGATGCCCTCGGGGAGCTTCGCGATGATGTCACCGCACTGGGCAGCGTCGAGCGCCGCCTCCACTTCCTCGAGCGCGGCGTCGGGCCGCGCCGCGCGGACGTTCTCCAATATGGAGGTCTTGAACAGGCGGCTGTTCTGGAACACGAACGCCACCTGGTCCATGAGCACATGGGGGTCCATGGCGCGCACGTCGACGCCGCCCACTTCAACCACGCCCGAAGAGGCGTCCCAGAAGCGCGGTATGAGGCTCGCCGCCGTGGTCTTGCCGCCGCCGCTCGGCCCGACCAGGGCAACGGTCTGGCCCGGTTCGGCCGCAAACGACACGTCCTTCAGGGCGGGCACGACTGCGCCCTCGTAGGTGAAGGAGACGTTCTTGAACTCGACGCGGTTGCCCTGCGGGGCCACGGGGTCGGCCGCGATGTCGAGCACCGGCGCAGCCATCACTTCCCCAATGCGCCCGAGCGCCGAGCTCGCCAGCATCATGCCGCTCACGGCGAACATGATCCTCGCCAAGGCCGTGGAGATGACGGCGGAGAACACGGCGTAGAACGCGAAGTTGGTCAGGAATCCCGCGAAATCGCCCGACGCGAGGGCCTCGGGCGCCAGGAACAGCGCCACGGGCACGAGGAAAACGAAAGCCCCCTCGGTGAAGGTGAGGTTCACCGACTGGGGTATGCGGCACACGGCGCCCTGGTAGTAGCCGGCCTTCGTGCTGTAATCGTCGATTGCCTCCTTGAACGCCTTGAACGAGTCCACCGTCTGCTGGAACACCTTCACGACGGGGATGCCGCGCACGTACTCGGTGCCGGCCTTGCTCATGCGGTCCTGCGCTTCCTGGTACTCCTTCAGGAGGTTGGCGTTCTTGCCCGTCATCATGAGGGCCAGGGACGCCACGGATATGACCACGGTCACCAAGCACGCCGCCCCCATGCGCCAGTCGAACACGAACATGAGCGCCACCGTGCCCACGAACATGGCGATCGTGCCCACGATGTCGGCCAGGTTGTGCGCGAGCAGCGTCTCCGTCTCCGCGGAGGCGCCGTCCAGGCGGTTGCGGATGAGCCCGCTCGCGTTGTTGTCGAAGTAGCCGAGCGGGGCGCTCATCAGGTGGGCCATCCCCTGCTTGCGGATGTTCGATGCCGTGCGGAAAGCCGCCAGGTGCGTGCACATGAGCGCGAAGAAATAGACCAGGATGCCCGCCACGGCGAACCCGAAGGCCATCCAGCCGTACAACCCGACATCGCTCGCCTCGCTCCAGTTGGGGGCGACGGCCACGAGATCGCGCACCACGAGCCATGCGCAAATGTAAGGCACCATGCCCAGCAGCATGGCAATTGCGGAAAGCCCCAAGCCCAAGAACGTGAGCCCGCGATGCTTGCCAGCGTATCCGAGCAGCACGCTCAGTTCGCTTTGCTTCTTCCTTTCTTTCTCAGCCACGATTCCTCTTTTCGACTTCGCTCCAATTGACAGAATCGAAATATTAGCCGAGTCTTACTTATTAGTTAATGCGGGTTTACTTTTCCTTTTCAAAACGGAGCATTTTTGTCATAGTGGAGCAATGGAAAATGAGTCCGGGACGCTCCCGAAGCTCATTCGGAAACCTTTTGCAAACGCCTTAGTGTTCGGAAAATACTATGACGTTTTTTACCTACATCTCCTAGACAACCATTCCCGCCCTCCTATGATGTGCCCATGCATGAAGTAGGACTGAACGTTGAGGGCATGTACTGCGACCACTGCAGCAGCGTGGTCAGCAAAGCCCTTCAGGCCGTTGACGGAGTGCGCAGCGTGCGCATGGACGGCAACGTGGCCTGGATCTCGTTTTCCGGCGCGCCCCGAGCCGCTCTGGCCAGCGCGTGCGCCGCCGTGCGCGCTGCAGGCTACGACGCCGATCCCGGCAAGACCATCAAACCGCAGGAGAGCACGGCGCCGGCGCGCCTGAAGGCAGTCGGCACGTTTGCCCTCATCGTCGCTGCCTTCGTCGTGGCGGCCCGGGCGCTCGAGGCGCTCGCGGGATACAACGTGTTCAACGCCATCCCTGCCATCGACAGCTCGATGACCTACGGCGCGCTGTTCGCAACCGGGCTCCTTACAGGGCTGCACTGCCTCAGCATGTGCGGGGCGCTCAACCTCGCAGCCGCGACGAGCGGGCGGGCCGACACAGCGGCAGCGAAGCCGAAACCCTCGCTCTCCCCCATCGCCTACAACCTCGGGCGCCTCCTGTCGTACACCGCGCTCGGCGCCCTGGCGGGCGCGATCGGCGGCGTCGTCGGGATCAGCAAGGAGGCGTCGACGGCCCTCATCCTCGCAGCGGGCGCGCTCATGATGGCCATGGCGCTGCGCATGGCGGGCATCGTGAAGTTCTCGGTCAAACTGCCGAAGATCCCCGCTTTCGAACGCCTGAGCGCGCGGAACAGGCGCTCTGGCACGCCTTTCGTCATAGGCCTCGTGAACGGCCTCATGCCTTGCGGCCCCCTCCAGGCCATGCAGCTCTACGCCATCGGCACGGGCGATGCAGCCGTGGGAGCGCTCTCCATGTTCCTCTTCTGCCTTGGCACGATCCCCTTCATGCTGGCCATCGGCTACGCGGCGAGCGCTCTGGGCGGCCGGAGCAAGGCGGTTATCGCCAAAGTGGCTGCAGCGTTCATGTTCACGCTTGCCGCCAGCATGGTCGGCCGCGGGCTCGCCTACGCGGGCATCGACGCCACGGAGCTGCTGCCCAGCGGCAATGTCTTGCAAGCCCGAGAAGCCGACGGCCTGCAGTTGGCCGAATTCGACCTGAACTACGACAACTACGCCAACATTTCCGTGAAGAAGGGAGTGCCGGTGCAGATGGTCGTAAACGCCGACGAGGGCAAGCTGACCGGCTGCAACAACGAGATCGTCATCGAGGAATGGGGGATCGACCAGAAGCTCGCGCCCGGGCGCAACGTCATAGAGTTCACGCCCACGGAGACGGGCACGTACACCTATTCCTGCTGGATGCGAATGATAACGAACACCATCGAAGTAACCGATTAAATCAGGAGGAAGACCCCATGAAACACTTCGAACCAACCGCGGGCGCGCGCGTGAGCGCAGTCGCCGCCATTGCCCTCGCCGCAGCTTCGCTAGCCGTGGTCATCATGCTCTCGGGATGCACGGTGTCGAAGCCGAACGCTTTCGTTGCGGCGTCCGTCGAAGGCGGCAACGTCGTCATACCGAAGACCCAGATCAGCAATCAAGCAGCCTTCGTCAACTACGACGCGAACGGGACGAACGTCCAGCTGATCGCAGTAGAGTCCACCGACGGCAAGCCGCATGTGGCGCTCAACACCTGCCAATCATGCAACCCCTCGCCCAAGGCCTACTTCGAACAGAACGGCAACACGCTCACTTGCAACAACTGCGGGCTCAAGTTCAGCGTGGACACCGTGGGCGCGACCGGCGCCTCCTCATGCAACCCGGCGCCCGTCATCGACCTGGTCGAAACCGACGAGGCTTTCGTCGTCCCCGCCTCGACGCTAGACCGCTACGCGCCGTTCTTCGAGAACTGGCAGGGCCCGACCAAGTAGCCAGACGAATGCCAGGACGTTCGTGGCATTCGTCATTCCGTCGGCGCGAGCGAGATCGACTCGATGGCGTCGATCATTTCCTGGCGGTCGGTGACGCCGAGCTTCTCGTAGATATGTGTGATGTGGGTCTTGACCGTGCTGCGCGATATGTAGAGGCGCTGCGAGATGTGGGGCACGCTGCGGCCGCGCACGATGAGGCTGAGCACTTCCGCCTCGCGCGGCGAAAGCCCGTATTGCTCGATGGCCGCCTCGCATTGGCGGGCGAAGTAGAGCACCTCCGCCCGGGGATACTCGATTTCGGGGTTGAGCTGCTCGCGCTCGAACAGGTGCGTGCGGTCGAGCATGATGACGGCCACTACCACCAAGATGCCTGCCAGGCCAATGAGGTTCACCATCAGGCTGTCTCCAAGGTGCAGGGCGCCTTCCACCGTGGTCATCAGGATGATCGCCACGAGCGGGGTGCTGCTCTCGATGGCGCGGCACCAGCCGAACGCGCGGCGGGCGTTGGTCCCCGTCTTGCGGCAGGCATTCGCGAACAAGGTGAAGCAGAACAGGTCGAAGCACGTGTAGCCGATCGAGATGAGGGCGGGCCCCACATGCGTCTCGATGTTGAGCGTCGCGACGAGCAGGATGCCAGAGGCGATCAGGGGGAGCACGATCTTGTATACATAAGATTGGGAGAAGGTGCCCTTCGTGACCAGCACCAGCACCAATAGCACGCTGACCACGCCGCCGCTTCCCACGATGACGAACCGGCCCATTTCGAGCATGCCGCCGGCGTTGGACTGCGCGTAGGGGATGCCCGTCCACGTGACGATGCCGAACAGGAAGAACACCAGAATGATGCGCCAGGTGAGGTCGACGAACGTCTCTTTCCCGCTCGGCTCGTGCGCGGGCAGCTCCACGCGCGCGGCCAACAGCAAGAGGGCCATGGATGCGGGCAGGGCCAATGCGGCGAGCAGCACGCGGACAACCTGCGGGCTCGTCAGCGCGACGAAACACGCGGCGAGCGCCAGGATGAACGACATGAGCGTGAAGACCGTGATGCGGAACGCGTCGAGCCGTGCATACTGGGCTCCCCACGCCACGATGACCCAGCAGGAGCCGAGGCGCGTGACGACGTCCACCACGAGGCGCGTCAGCCCGCCGTCCACGATTCCGAGGTTCACGAGGGCAACACCCGTCAGGGTCGCCACGCCGGCGACCGCCGTTCCGATCAACCCGATGCCGTTGAAATGCTTCAGCTTGTGGAGGCCCAGCGCGATGCTCGCGAAGCCTGCAGTGACCGCGATGCTCGTGACGATGAGCGAGAAATAGGGAACCGGTTCGTAAGAGCTGCCCGAAATGACCGGCTCGCAGTAGATGGCGAAGAGGTCCCATGCATAGAAGAGCGCGACCCCGCAGATGAAGTAGAGCGTCCAGATGCCATCAAAAAGGCTGGTCAAACTGGCTCGTACTTTTTGTCCGATGCCTTCGCGGCTCGAATTGTCCATTCTTGCGGATGTCCTTTGCTCCCCTGCCGCCTAGCATCTTCGGCGAACCCCTCCCTGCAGGCGGAGGCCCGGCGCGCATCGCTCTTTTGGGCGGCATGCGTTTAAAGCAGCAGCCATTCTAGCAAAAGCGCGCCGGCCTCGTTCTGTGCAAGAGGGGGCAATGGAGGGATTAAGGACAAAGGAGAAAAGATGATTCTTGAAGAAGCGACTACATCCCGTCGTGGTTTCGTAGGGGCTGCCGCGGCTGCGGCGGCGGCGCTGGCCGTCAGCGCGACCGGCTGCGCTGCAGCGCCCAAGTCCGAGAGCTCGAAGGCAGCTTCGTCTGCAGCGGGCTCGAACGCGGGCACGGGCGAGACCCTGCTGCCCAACCTCGAGAACCTCGAGTTCCACAAGCCCACCGCCGCGCCCGTCGCCTTCGTCGACGGCCAAATCGCGGACGGCGACATCAAGGAGACCATCGAGTGCGATGTCGTCGTGTGCGGCGCCGGCATGGCAGGCGCCACGGCGGCTGCCTCCTGCTCTCAGCACGGCCTGGCCACGGTGCTCCTGGAGAAGGGCGCCACGTTCGCGGCCCGCGGCAGCGAGATCGGCGCCATCGACGACCGCGCCCACAAGGCGGCAGGCGTCGAGATCGACAAGAAGAAGCTCCTCGACGATGCCATGGTCAGCGCTGACTACCGCGCCGACCGCAACGTGTGGAAGCGCTACATCGACCGCTCCGGCGAGGCCATGGACTGGGCGATCGACACGTCCGAGGCCACGCCCGGCAGCAAGTGCGGCGACTTCACCGTGGTGGGCGCCAACACCGAGAGCGACGGCGTGATCACCTGGGCGAGCGGCGTGCGCGTTGCCGGCGGCACCCCGGCGTTCGTTGAGATGATGATCGAGAACGCCAAGTCGCACGGTGCAGACGTGCGCTACAACACGCCCGCTTGCCAGCTGGTCCGCGACGGCGAGGGCGCTGTGACCGGCGTGATCGCCAAGGCAGACGGCTCCTACATCAAGTTCAACGCCAAGAAGGGCGTCGTGCTGGCCACCGGCAGCTACGACCAGAACTGGGACATCCTCTCGCAGGTCGCCCGTCCGCGCGACCTCGCGGTGAACGCATGGATCAACCCCACGCTCACCGAGGCCGGCGACGGCCACCTGATGGGCCAGGCCGTCGGCGCGGCGATCGACGACCTGCCGCACGTCCTGATGAACGACCCGGCCGGTTCCACGGCCGGCACGCGCGCCAACGGCGCGATCTTCGCCTTCCCGCGCGTCAACGCCGAGGGCAAGCGCTTCGTGAATGAGAGCCTGTCGTTCGAGTTCGTCACCAACTCCATCATGTACCAGACCGGTGCCCGCGATTACCTGCTGATGTCGGGCGACCTGGAAGCTGCGTTCGACACCATGAAGGGCGTCATCCCTTGGAAGGGCAGCGACCTCGTCGCGCAGTGCAAGGACGTGCTCATCGAGGCCAACAGCATCGACGAGCTGGCCGAGAAGATCGGCGTCGACAAGGACGCGCTCAAGGCCACGGTGGAGCGTTACAACGAGTTCTGCGCCAAGGGCGTTGACGAGGACTTCGGCAAGAACCCCACCACGCTGCTTCCCCTGGACCAGGCGCCGTTCTACGCCCTGGAGGAGAGCGGCTCGTGCCTGGTGACGGTAAGCGGCCTGAAGATCAACGAGAAGTCGCAGGTGCTCGACACCAAGGGCGCTGCCATCGAGGGCCTCTACGCCCTGGGCAACACGAGCGGCTCGATGTTCTTCGGCACCTACCCGCATCACATCAGCGCCGTGAGCCATGGCCGCTGCGTGTGCTTCGGCTACCTGGTGGGCCGCACGCTGGCCGGCCTCGAGTAGGCGTAAAGCAAAGCGCCAAAGGTCTTCGGGCCTTTGGCGCTTTTTCATTCCGAGCGCCGGGACGCTCCCGAAGCTCATTTCCCACAACCGGTTGCGAGCTCGCTAAGCTCTGCGGGGAATGAGTTTCGGGAGCGTCCCGGCGCTCGTCACTTGCCTGCAAGGGAGCGATCGGCCGCAGCCGTGAACGCTTCCAGGAACGTGTGCACGTCTTCCGCGGTCGTGTCCTTGCACAGGCTCACGCGGTACGTGCAACGGAGCCACGAAGCCGGGAACCCGGCGAGCCTCAAGGTGAGCGGGTGCTTGGCCCGCCATGTGCCCGCAGGCACGTCTGCGCGCGATGTCGCGCATGCCGTGCTCGCGGAAATGCATATTCCCCGCTCGTCGAGCGCCCTGATGACCTGGGTGTTGCTCGTGCCGGGAATCGAGAAGCTGACGATGTAGGGGCTGCCGTCGTCGCGGGCGTTCACGCGGAGCCCTTCGAAATGCTCCGCGAGGCCGTCGAGGATCTCGCGCTTCAGGGAGCTCACATGCGCGAAGGACGCCTCCCGCTGCTCGCATGTGATGCGCGCCGCTTCGGCGAAGCCGGCGATCAGCGGCACTGCCTGGGTGCCCGAGCGCAGGCCCGATTCCTGCCCGCCCCCGGCGGCCGTCGTGAACATAGACGTGCCGCGCCTCACGTAGAGCGCGCCGATGCCCTTCGGTCCGCCGATCTTGTGGCTGCAGAACGACATCAGGTCCACCCCGAGGCCTTCCACGTCCACGTCGAGCTTCCCGAACGCCTGGACGGCGTCGGTGTGCACCAGGGGCCGCGCGCCCCCGTGGGCGTCGCCGCCCTTCTCGCGGCACAGCGCCGCCACGCGCGCTATCGGGAAGCGGTAGCCGAGCTCGCTTTGGACGCTCATGACGCTTACGAGCGCCACGTCATCGCATTCCGCGAGCAACTGCTCGAGCGAAGCGAGGTCGAGGTCTCCGCCAACGGCGTCCAGGTGCTCGGTGCGCCAGCCGCTACGGCGCAGGTTGCGCACCGTCTTCGTCACCGAGGGGTGCTCAAGCGCCGACGTGATGACCGTGCCCGCGCCCTCCACGCGCTCGAAGGCCAGGCTCGCCCCCGTGATAGCGAGGTTGTTCGACTCCGTGCCGCCCGACGTGAAATAGATCTCGTCGGGGTGCGCGCCCACCAGGCCGGCCAAGGTCTCACGGCTTTCCTCCATGAGACGCTTGGCCCGCCTTCCAACGCAATGGGCGGAGGAGGGGTTGCCGAACGCGTTCTCGAACGCGTCCGCCATCACGGCACGCACCTGGGGGTACACCCTGGTCGTCGCCGCGTTGTCGAGGTAGACGATGCGCCCTTCCCCCAAAACGCCGTCCGCATGCCCCTCCATCTCGCCCATAACGTTCTCCAACATGCTACTTATCGCTCTTTGCCGCGCGGTTGATGGCCCAGAAAGCCAGGCCCACGATCATGCCGCCCACGACGTTGCCCAGCGTGGCGATGCCGAGGTTGGTCAAAACGCCGCTCAAGGTGACGAGCCCCTCGGCACCGACGCCCGTGCTGTTCAGGATCAGGCCCGTGGGCAGGAAGAACATGTTCGCGACGCAGTGCTCGAAGCCGGCAGCGACGAACGCGGAGATCGGCAGCAGGACGCCGGCCACCTTGTCGACGACCGTGCGCGAAGAATAGGCCACCCAAACCGCCAGGCACACGAACACGTTGCACATGATGGCCTTGAAGAAGATGGTGGCGGGCGGGAGCGCGACCTTGCCCGCGGCGACGCTCACCATGGCCTCGCCCACACCGCCGCCGCCGAGCGCCGGCGTGGCAGCAAGGTAGATGAGCGCCACTGCAACCAACGATCCCGCCAGGTTGCCGAGCCAGACGATGATCCAGTTCTTGAGCAGGCCGCCCACGCTGATCTTCTTCTCGACGAGCGAGCAGACCATCAGCGAATTGCCGGTAAAGAGCTCCGCACCGGTGCAGACGACCAGCACGAGGCCCAGGCAGAAGCAGATGCCGCCCACGACGCGCTGCGCGGCGAAGGGGATGGACGGGTCCCCGAGGAACACGCAGAAATACATGCCGCCGAAGGCGATGAACGCGCCTGCGAGCATGGCCGAGATGAACATGCGCCCGGGGCGCATGCCCGCCTTGCTAACCCCGACGTTCACCGCTTTTGCGAGCGTGGCAATGGGCGAAAGCGCATCGGGCTTTAATGCTTCTAGATCCTTGCTCTCCATGGTTACCTCCATAATCGCGATGATGAATTATTCTCTGTCGTCGTTGCCGGCGAACACCGAGAAGTCGGCCCCGGCGGCGATCCAGTTGTAAACGAACTGAACGGCCTTCAAAACCGCGGGCGACAACGGGTTGAAAAACGAAGTGTCCTGCGGCTGGATCCCCACGAACAAAACTTCGTCGCAGCACTCTTCAAGCTGGCCCAACAAGAACGTGATGGGCAACGAATGCGTGGTGATGAGGGCCTGGGTCGCAACTTCATCGGGCGTGATGGCGCGCACCGTTCCGGGCTCGTAGCCCATGTCCGCCGCATCCACCAGCACGAGCCGCTTCGGCTGCGCCCGGCGGACCAGCACCAGGTCGTCCTCGGGCGTTTGCCCGCCATCGATAACGCTCCAGCCCTCGATGGGCTTCTCCTCGAAAAGCTTGGCGAGCATGGGCCCGGCGGCGTCGTCGCCGCGCAGGACGCTTCCCACCGTGAACAAGATTTGACCCTCCTTGCTCACGAGACCACCTCCCTGATCATCACGTACACAGCCGCCTCGTCGCGCACCATGCGGAGTTGTTCCAACAGGAGCGCGACGAAGCGAGAAACCTCTTCGTCCGAAGAGGAAAGCAACGGTTCGAGCGCATGTATCACAAGGTTGACCTGCGCCTTCCCGAGTTCGATCTCGGAATGGCGCATGACCCCCTCCAGCTTGTAGCGAGCCTCTCCCCTATCGAGTCCGTCACAGATGCGCTCGAACGTCGCAACGGGCATGCTCAATACGCGTTCGAAGCAATCGATGACGCCGGTGTGGTGCCCGACGGAGAGCGTGTAGTAGAGCACGCTCTTCGACCCCTCGGGCACCGAATTGGCGTTATCAACGAACTTCCTCACCAAACGGTAGACCTGCACCGTGCGCGCCTGGGAATGCTCGGGCGCGAGGTCGGTCTCGTTGTTGCGCAATGCGCTCATCCAATCACCTTTCCAAGCAAGAGCTCCTTGAAATCGTTGTACACTTCCGCGCGGCGCGGGTCATCGGTGCCGGCGATCAGGCCGTCGACCGAGGCGAGGACGCTGCCCTGCGAAGACGAGATCGCCTTGAGGAAGTCGTCGGCGAGGTCTCGGCCTTGGAGATAGCCGCTCATGAGACGGGCCTCGTGTTCGATTTCCGTGCGCAGGGCATAGGGAATGTCGGCGTAAGCCAAGGTTGCGAGCTCGCCGGGAGCCTCGACGGTCTCCTTGTGGTGGAGCTTCTGCCCCAGCATGCCGAGCGCCATCGCGAACCCGTAAATCGTCTGGGCAGGCGAAGGCGGGCACCCGGGAATGTAGACGTCAACCGGCAGAATCTGGTCGGTGCCGCCCCACACGCAGTAGTTGTCGTGGAAGATGCCGCCCGAGCAGCCGCACGCGCCGTAGGAGACGACCAGCTTGGGGTTGGGGGCCGCCTCGTAGGCGCGCATGGCCGGCAGGCGCATGGCGCGCGTGACGGCGCCCGTGTAGACCAGGATGTCGGCATGGCGCGGGCTCGGCGTGTTCTTGATGCCGAACCGCTCGGCGTCGAACACCGGCGTGATGGTCGCGAAGATCTCGATTTCGCACGCGTTGCACCCGCCGCAGTCAACGCGGTAGAGGTAAACGGAGCGCTTGATGTCGTTCAGCAGCGCGCCCTTCGCCTTCTGGACCTTCTCGTCCAGCTCCACCTTGGTAGGAAGCGCCTGCAGGCGCTCGGGCACCTGTTCGAGAGCAGTATGCATGTCCTATCTCCCCCCTTCGACGCGCGAAGTTGCCTGGGCCGTATGCGCATCCAGGGTTCGCTTGCACGTGGGACACACCCTCAGCCTCGCCAAGGCCGTGTCAAGCTCTTCTCCGGTTATGCCGGAATCGTTCTTCAACAGCTCCTCCGCATAGGCGATCTGCTTGCGCGGCGCGAACAGCTTGCCGCAAACCGCGCAGGGCTCGAGCGTGTACGTGCTGCTCTCGTCGAGGTCGGTTGCCGCCATGACCGCGAGCTCGAACTCGTTGCCGAGCTTGATGGCGGAAAACGGGCACACCTCCTCGCAGCGGCCGCAGAAGATGCAGCGGCCGTAGTGGATGTTCCACGTGACGGTGCCGGCCCCTTCGTCCGCCGTCATCTGGATGGCGTTGGGCGGGCACGCGCACGCGCACGCTCCGCAGGCGATGCACTGCTTCTCGTTGTGCTCGGGCTTGCCGCGGTAGCCGTAGGGCAAGTCGATCGGCGCCGCCGGGTACTTCGTGGTCGCGTTGCCCGTCTTCAGGGCATTGACCAATGTCTTCAGCATGGCCGCCTCCTTAATCCATCAGCGGCGAACGACGCCTGTTGCGGCAGTAGAACTCCAATTCATCCTTGGTCAGGACCTTGGAGGTCTGCTTCTTCACGTCCACCACGGTCACGCGGTCGGTGCAGGAGTAGCACGGGTCGATGCTGCCCACGATGAGCGCGGCGTCCGAAACCGTGTTGCCCCTGAACATGCTGCGCAAGACGGGCCAGTTGCTGTACGTGGCGGCCTTGGCGCGCCAGCGGTAGCACTTCTGGTTGTCGCCGACCATGGACCAGTGCACGTCCTCGCCGCGCGGCGCCTCGGTCACGGCCACGCCGAACTTGTGCGGCGTGTAGGTCCAGTCCTCGGTGAGGATCGGGCCGCCCGGCGCGTTGGTGAGCAACTCCTCGATCATGTCGAGGCTATCGAAGAACTCCTCGATGCGCACGAGCGTGCGGCTCTGCACGTCGCACCCGGTCTGAACCTTGGGCTTCCAGTCCTTCAGGCTCTTGTAGCCGTCGAACGCGTGCTGGTAGCGCGCGTCGCGGGCGAAGCCGCTGCCGCGCACCGTCGGCCCGACGGGGCTGTAATCGCGGGCCACCTTCGGGTCGAGGATGCCGATGCCCTTGGTGCGGGCGTCGAAGTTCGGCGTGCCCAGCAGTTCCTCGACGAGCTGCTGGGTCTCGGTGCGCAGCTCGCGGACGAGCTGCAGCGTGCCGGCCTGCTCCTTCAGGATGTCGCGCCTCACGCCGCCGATGAGGTTGAGGCCGTAGGTCTTGCGGTGGCCGGTGATGCGCTCGGCCATGTCCATGGACTTCTCGCGCACGCGGAAGAAATGGTTGAAGCCGGTGTCGAAACCGCAGTAGTGACACACGAGGCCCAGGTTGAGCAAGTGCGAGTGCAAGCGTTCCACCTCGAGCACGATCGAGCGGATGTACTGCGCTCGCGGAGGCACCACGATGCCCTGGGCGTTCTCGACCGACTCGGCGTAAGCCACCGAGTGCGCGCAACCGCAGATGCCGCAGATGCGGTCGGCGAAGAACGTCACGGCGTCGTAGTTCAGGCGCTGCTCGGCACATTTCTCCATGCCGCGGTGCACGTAAAACAGGCGGTAATCGGCGTCCACGATGGTCTCGCCCTCGACGAACAGGCGGAAGTGACCGGGCTCGTCGGACGTGATGTGCAGCGGCCCCATGGGGATCACCGTCGTCTCGCTGTCGCCGGTCTCGCGCAGGAACTCGTAGGTTTCCATGTCGGCCGCGATCTTCGGGCGGTGACGGTAGTCCATGCTGTCCTTGCGTAGCGGGTACAGGCCTTCCGGCCAGTCGTCCGGCAGCACCAGGCGGCGGTTATCGATGATGTTGATCGCGCGCAAGCCGAACATGTCGTACACCTCGCGCTCGCTCCACACGGCGGCGGGGACCCTCGGCGTGACGCTCGGGTACTCGCCCGGCTCGGGCGGCACCTCGACGCGGACGGTCAGGAAGCACGGGTCCTCTTCCTCCATGGACAGAACGTAGTACAAAGCGTAATTGCCGTTAATCGAGCGCTCGTCGTTGCCGACCATGACCGGCATCCAGCCACCGCGTCCGTAGTAGAGGAACTCGACCACGTCCGGCAACATGTCGAGCTTCACGGTGATGCAGAGCTGCTCTTCCCCCTGCCAGCTCGCATCGACGATCGAGCCGGGGAAATGGCTCCTCACGGCTTCGACGTGGGTTTCGCCGATGCGAAGCTCCTTCTTGTTCTTCATAACCCCTTACCTTTCGACTATCGTGCCCGCGGAAGCGGCATCGGTCTGGCTGAACAGGATGTTCACGACGGGCGTTTCGTGCAGCGCCTCGGTGCTGGATTGCGTGACGATCCCCGTGGCGTCCTCGACGCATTGCAGCATGGGCTGCGGGGCGGCGACGCCGAACCACAGGAGCGTGACGGCCAGGACAACCTCCGGCAGCAACGCCGCGAAACCGACGTCGCCCTTCTCCACGTGGTCGGGCACCTTGCCGAACACGGCCGCGGTGACCACATGGGCGCATGCCGCGACCACGATGGTGAGCGCGATCACGAAGATCACGAGGACGACCCATTGCCCGTCCGCGACGCCGGCGACGATGCCCGACACCTCGGACACGAACATGGCGAAGGGAGGGAAGCCCGCCAGGGCAAAGAAGCCCAGTGCCAGCAGAACGCCGGTCGCCGGCATTGCCTTGATCAGGCCGCCCATCTTGTTGAGGTCGCGCGTGCCGTACTTCATGAGGACGTTGCCCGACAGGCAGAACAGGAACGCCTTGGTCAGGCCGTGGGTCACGCAATGCAGCAGCGCGGCCGCGATGCCGAGGGGGCCGCCGAAGCCGAGGAACAGGGCGACGATGCCGATGTTCTCGACGGAGTGGTAGGCCAGCTTGCGCTTGATGTCGTCTTGCGAGAACACCGAGAGCGCGGCCACGGCAACCGACAGGATGCCGATAACGAGCATGATCGTCTTCGGGAACGTGCCCCCCAGCGCTTCGCACGCCAGGATGTAGTAGCGGATGATGAGCAGCATGGCGCACTTGAGGAGCACACCGGAGAGCAGGCCCGACACGGGGCTCGGCGCCTCGGAGTGGGCGTCGGGCAGCCACGTGTGCATCGGGAACAAACCCGCCTTGGTGCCGAAGCCCACCGTCACGAAGACGAAGGCCAGCGCGACGGTCAACTTGTCGAACTGCCCGGCATAGGGCAGGATCGCGGTCCAGAAGGCCGCCTGGCTCGGGTCGGGCAGGATGCTCGCCGCGTTAGCGTAGACGAGCACGGTGCCGTAGAGGCCGAACGCGACGCCCGACATGCAGACGATAGCGTATTTCCAAGCCGCCTCGAGCGAGGGCTTCGCATCGTAGGCGCCCACCAGGAAGATGGTCGACAGCGTGGTGGCCTCGACGGCGACCCACATCATGAAGATGTTGTTCGACAGCGCCGCCACGAGCATCGTGAAGATGAACAAGCTGAAGAACAGGTAGAACTGCTTCACCTTGCCCGCGGTCATGGCCCCGCGCCGCACGTCGTGGCCAATGTAGGAAATTGCATAGAGGCCCGTCATGCACCCGATGAACCCGATGAGGCCCACGAAGATGCAGGACAGCTGATCCAAACGGAACCAACCGCCCAGGGCCGTGGCGATCTCGCCCGACCCCACGACGCCGGCTATCGCGGCGAAGCTCAAGGCGAGCACCGCGACGACGTTGATGCCGTGCAGCGCCGCATAGGCCTTGATTAGCCCCTCCCGCGAAGGGAGGATGGCGATGACGATGCCCGCCGCAAGCGGCACGAGCATCAAGATGATCAAAAGTTCACCAGTCATGATCCTACCCTTTCAATTCCGTCAGGTCGTCGGCGCTCACCGTGTGGGCGACGTTGTGCATGCGGTAGACCAGCACCGAAAGGATGATCACCGCGAAGAACGCGTCGGTGGTGATGCCGATCTCGACGAGCGACGGCGCATTTGAGGCGAGCAGCGCGAGCGTCAAATGCGAGCCGTTCTCCATCAGGCAATAGCCGAAGAGCTGCTTGACGATGTTCCGTTGCGTGACAATGCAGGTCAGGCCAATGAAGAAGTGCGCAAGCGAAATGGCCAGCGCCGGCTTGACCTCGGCAGCCGCCGGAAGGTTGATGCCTTGCACGGCGATGAAGCACACGGCCACTTCGGCAGCCACCAAGACGATGGCCTTGGTGGTCGTGAGCCTCGGCTCAAGGTCCGACCCCGCATCGCCGATCTTCTTCGAAAGGAAGATCACGACGCTGGGCACCACCACGACCTTCGTGATGAAAGCCGTCGCGGACCACTCGTAAAGCTCGACAGAACCCGTCGTCACGCCGAGCGCCAGGAAGCACCCGATGAGAACCAGAGACTGAACGACGTAGCCGAACGCTGCCTTGCGAGGCGCTCGCTCCAGCACGATGTAGAGCGACGTGACGATCAGGAGCGCGCCAAGGATATTCACCAGGGTAAACCCGTTCATTTTCCCCTCCTATCCAAGCCACGCTGCAGCGATGAAGCTGGAGCAAACGGTCATGACCAACAGAACGACGAAGGAAACCACCATGGCCTTCGGCACCGGCTTGGCAGCCGCGACGACCTCGGAAGGCTCGCCGAAGAGCACCTGCCCGATCCACTTGAGGAACCAGGCGAAGCAGCCCACCGTCTCTATCAGGGCGATGATCACGATGACCATCAGCGCAGGATGCCCGCTGTTCGCCGCGGTGATGAAGCCGCCGGCGAAGATGAGCGTCTTGCTGAAGAAGCCGTTCATGGGCGGAACGCCCGCAATGCCCAGGGCAGCGAACGCGAACGCGACGCCGAGCAGCGGCTGCTTCTTGAGAACGCCCCGCAGCTTGGGAAGCATGCGAGTGCCCAACGTG
Source organism: Coriobacteriaceae bacterium (assembly GCA_015062685.1). Classification (GTDB taxonomy): domain Bacteria; phylum Actinomycetota; class Coriobacteriia; order Coriobacteriales; family Eggerthellaceae; genus UBA9715. Next base: position 170,779 of record SUUE01000003.1, on the reverse strand, counting down.
TAGCTGAACGCACCAGCCGTGAGGAAGAACAGGGTCTTTGCGAACGCATGGTTGAAGATGTGCGCGATGCCCCCCTCCAGCGCGAGGTTGCTGCCGAACACGTAGAACCCGAACGCCAGGAACATGTAGGACAGCTGGCTGATGGTCGAGAACGCGAGCAGGCGCTTCATATCGGTTTGGGGCAGATACATGACGAAGCTGAAGATGCACGTGATGATCGCGCCGACGATGATGACCCAACCAACAACCTCGGGAATGGCGCCGGCGCACATGAGCTCGCGGGCGAGCACCGCGACGCCGACCTTGACCATGGACGCGCCGTGCAGGTAGGCCGACACGGGCGTCGGGGCTTCCATTGCGGACGGCAGCCACATGTAGAACGGCAGCTGCGCCGACTTAGCCCAAGCGGCGATGATGACGCCGATGAGCACGAAGACCTTCCAGCCGTCGGCGAGCCCCGCTATGGCGCTTATGGCAAATGTCCCGGTCTGCGTGAAGAGCGCGCCGGCTGCCACGTAGAGGCCCAGAGAGCCGATGTGCGTCAGAATGAGCGCCTTCATGGCGGCCTTGCGCGCGGTCGGCGTGTCGTAATAGCCGATCAGAGCCCACGAGCATGCGCCGGTGATCTCGAAGAACACCAGCTGCCCGATGATCGTGGAGCTGAACACCAGGCCGGCCATGGCGCCGATGAACACGGTGAAGAACGCGTAGAAACGCCTGCGGGGCTTATCGGGATGCTCGCGGTTCCCCTCGTTGAGGTAACCGACCGAGTAAATCGCGATGAGCAGGCCGATGCTCACGAACGCGGTTGCGAGCATGACGCTGACCTTGTCGATGGCAAGCCCCATGATCTCGACGTCGCCGATGGCGGCGAGCGTGACATGCACGCTATCCAAGCCCGACGTACCGAGGTCGACCCAGGTCATGATCGCGCACAGCGTGGAAACGCCTGCCGCCACGATGCAGATGACCTTCGCCGCGGGCCTCGGGCACACGACGATGATGAGCGAGGCGATGAAGGGCACTAGTATGGAGGCGATTGCCAACATGGCGAGGTTAAATCCCATCCTCAAACACCTCCCTTAGATTCCAAGGGCGCAGAACACGAAAGCCAGGACGGCGATGCCGACGACGGCCCAGGTCTGCTTGCCCATAAGCTTGAAACGAACACGTGCGACGAGGTTTTCGATGACCAGGATCACGAGGAACAGGACGGCCATCTTCACCAAGTAGGCCACCAGCCCGAGGGCCATGGCCGGCACCGTCATCTCGACGGCGCTGCCGAATGGCAGGAAGATCGCGACGAACCAGCTGACCACGAGGATCTGCTTCATGGTCATGGCAACCTTGATCATGCCCAACGACGGACCGGAGTATTCCGAAAGCGGGCCTTCCTGCAGCTCCTGCTCCGCTTCGGCCACGTCGTAGGGCAATTTGCCGAGCTCGATGTAGCACGCGATGGCGAACGCCGCACCTGCAACGAGCACGCCAACGGGAGATGCGAGCTGCATCGAGCCGACAATTCCACCCATGGCGCCCACGTTGGTGGTGCCGAGCACCATGGCGGCAGCAAAGAGAGCCAACATCATGGAAGGCTCAACCAGGATGCCCACGATGAGCTCGCGGATGCCGCCGATCGAGGCATAGTTGCCCGAGCGGTCGACGCCGGCCAAGCCGAAGAAGAAGCGAGGCAGGGCGAGCAGGTAGATGATCAGGATGATGTCGCCGAGCACCGGGATCGGGCACGCGCGGGTGGCCATCGGCATGCCCATGGCCAGCACGAAGCACACGCCCACGTAGAGGACGGGCATGCCCCGCGAGATGAACGTCGAGCTCTCGGTGCGGACGTCATCGCGCTTGAACAGCTTGATGATGTCGTAATAGTCCTGGAAGATCGAAGGGCCCTTGCGCGTATGGATCTTCGCGCGCAGCCAACGGCCGATGCCGGAGGTCAAGGGCGCCAGAAGCATCAGGAGCAGCGCCTGCAGAATGGCAACTACGATTTCCATTATGCCGCACCTCCCATCAAGACGACCGTTGCAGCGAGCAAGGCCACCAAAGCGACGACGATGTAGATGATGTAAAGGCGGGAGTCACCGGCCTCGATGCGCTGCGAGAGCTTCGCAATCCAATCGACGAACGAAGCGACGGGGTCGACGATGCGCTTGTCGCCCACCGTCTCCGCCACGCGCGCCCCGTTGACGAGCGACGTGAACGCCCTACCGAAGCTCGGGGAGGTGCCCACGAGCGCATCGCGCACGGCGTACAACGGCCCCATGACCCACTTGACCTCGGACGCGAACGTGGTCGCGATGACCGGCATCTCGCCTTCGGCCTTGTAGCCGCACGCCCAGGGGTCGCGTCGCACCGAGGAGCCGCCGCTGGAGAACACCGAGCGGATGCCCACGGCCACGATCACGGCCGCGATCAGCAAGATGGCGACAAGCGGCGTGGAAATGGCGCCTTCGGTGACGCCGTTGACGACCGCCGTCCCGCTCGTGACCGCAAGGGAGCTTCCGCCGAGTACGGAAGCCGCCACGCCCTCGAGCGCGGGGGCGCAAAGGGGCGCGCCCAAGCCGAGGAACACGCAGATGGCCGCGATGATGATCATGGACGCCCTCATGGAAACAGGAACTTCCTTGGCCTGCGTCGCCTCTTCGGACCTGCCAGCGCCCAGGAACGTGACGCCGTAGGCCTTGACGAAGCACGTCACCGCGAGCGCGCCGGTTATGGCGAGCGCAACTGCGGCGAACGCGGCGAAGGCCTTGATCATGACATCGCCCATGAGCGCCGCGCTGAACATGGCCTGGTAGGTGAACCACTCGGAAACAAAGCCGTTGAGCGGCGGTATTGCCGAGATGGCCAAGCTACCGATGAGGAAGCACATGGCCGTTACGGGCATGACGTGCACGAGCCCGCCCATCTTCTCCATGTTGCGCGTACCCGTGGAGTAGAGCACGGAGCCGGCGCCCAGGAAGAGCAGGCCCTTGAACATGGCGTGGTTGAGCATGTGGTAGACGCCCGCTAGAAGCGCGAGGCCGGCCAGCGCAGGCTGGTTCATCGAGACGCCGATGAACGCGAGGCCGACGCCGAGCAAGATGATGCCGATGTTCTCGACGGAGTGGTAAGCCAGCAGCTTCTTGATGTCATGCTCGCCCAGGGCGTAGACGACGCCCAGCACCGAGGACAGCGCCCCGATGACGAGGACCAGCAGGCCCCACCACAGCATGCACTCGGTTCCGGACAGAAGGTCGAAGCCGACCTTGATGATGCCGAAGACGCCGATCTTGATCATGCCGCCGGACATGAGCGCCGACACGTTGGAGGGCGCGGCGGGGTGCGCCTGGGGCAGCCAGGAATGGAAGGGCACCATGCCCGCCTTGCAACCGAAGCCGAAGAACGCGAGCACGAACACGAGCGACCCGAAGATGGGGCCGAAGTCGTGCACGCGGTAGGTGGCGAACTCGAAGCTGCCGGTCTGGGACGACATGATGAAGTAGGAGATCATGATCATCAGGAAGCCGACGTGCGCCATGACCAGATACATGAAACCGCCCTTGATGGACTGCTCCTTCTGCTCGATGACCACGAGGAAATACGACGTCAACGACATGAGCTCGAAGAACACCAGGAACCAGAACGCGTTGTCGGCAACCACCAGCACGTTCATGGACGCCACGAAGAGGTTCATGAACAAGCCCATGGCCCCCAGCCCGTTTTCGCGGTACTCGTCGAAATAGGACAGGCCGTAAAGGAACGCCGCGAACGCAAGAACGTTGATGATCACCAGGAGGAGCCCGGCGATCGGGTTGAGAAGCAAGGTGAAATCGGCGAAGGCGAACGGCGTCGCGACGGCGAAAGCCGTCTCCGCACCGAAAACGCCCCCGACGCCGGCATACGCGGCGAGCAACGCCGACACCATGCCGAACAGGCACGCTACGACCTTGGCCGCCCCGGCGCTCTTGCCCAGAAGGAAAGCAAGGATGCCGCCGGCGACGGAGACCGCGATCGAGGCGAGCAGGATAGTCATACTCATCTTCGGACCCCCATCCTCGTAAGATCGTGCGCGTATTGATCGCTCGCGTCCGCGGCGATGGCACGTTCCTTTCGCAACGTCGACTTGACCGTAGCCTCGTCCACGTAGCTCAAGGCGTTAGTCGTGCACGCTTTGACGCAATGGGGGCCTTCGGGATCGAAGGAGCATAGGTCGCATTTGACCGCCCTGGTGGCTACGCCCGCCTCCCACTGCAGCAGTTCGCTGCGGGAGGAAGGGAACGTAGGCGTGTCATATTTCATGCCGGCGACACCAGCAATGGAAGTTCCGGAAGGATGGATCGCCCCGAACGGGCAGACGATTGCGCACATCTTGCACCCGACGCACGTCTGCTCGTTGACATGGATCGAACCGTTCTCGTTGGTGATCGCCCGGACAGGGCACACCTGCATGCAGGGCGCCCCGTCGCAATGATGGCAGGTAACCGCCGCCGACACGTCGCTGGCCAAGACCAGCGACAGGCGGGGAGCTGCTTGCAGCCCGGCCTTTTGGTGGCCTTCGCTGCAAGCAGCCTGACACGTTCCACAGCCTATGCATCGATATGTGTTTATAACGATGTAGCCATTCATGTCATTCCTCTTAGTTTCTCTGCTGTCTAACACCAGCTAGGCCAGGGCCATGGCGGGAGCGACGTCCTGAGCGGATGCCTCACCTGCCAGCCAGTCCTTCATGTCCGCGTAGAGCTGCTGCGCGTGGCGCTCCGCCCAAACCTGGTCCTCGATGGCCTCCACCTGGCAAGCGCTGTGCTTGTCCTCGGGGGTGCCGGACAGCGGGTCGGTCACGTGCATCGTGAGCTGGTTGCACTTGCCGATCCACCACTGGTAGGTCATGTAGACGGCGCCCTCGTTGATGCGCTCGCTCACGTTGGCGCGGGTGATCACCTTGCCGCGGCGAGACTTCACGAACACGAGGTCGTCCTGCTTGATGCCGCGCTTCTGGGCGTCGGCCGGGTTGATGTTCACGAAGCCCGGCTCGTCGGCGAGCAGCGACAGGACGCGGCAGTTGCCCGTCATGGAACGGCAGCTGTAGTGGCCGACCTCGCGGACGGTGCACAGGACCAGCGGGAACTCCTCGTCGGGAAGCTCGGTGGGCACGTCGAACTCGGCTGCCAGCAGGCGGGCCTTGCCGTCGGGCGTGTTGAACTTGCCTCCCTTGAACAGGGTCGGGGTGCCCGGGCACTCGAGCGTCGGAATGGGCCATTGCGCATGGCCGACGCCTTCCATCTTCTCGTAGGTGGCGCCGTAGAAGTTCGGGCACAGCTCGCGAACCTCGTCCCAGATCTCCTTGGTGTCCTCGTAGTGCATCGGGTAGCCCATGCGCGTGGAGAGCTCGGAGAAGATCTGCCAGTCGTGCTTGCATTCGCCCTTCGGGGGCACCGCGGCGGTGAAGCGCTGGAAGGTGCGGTCGGAAGCGCTGAACACGCCGTCATGCTCGCCCCAGGAGGTGCCGGGGAACACGACGTCGGCGTAAGCGGTCGTCTGCGTCATGAAGATGTCCTGGCTGATGACGAACTCGCAGTTCTCCAGGGTCTCCTTCATGTCGGCGGAGTCGGGCTCGGTCTGCAGCGGGTCCTCGCCGAAGTTGTAGAACGCGTGGATCTTGCCTTCCTTCACGCCGTGCGGCAGGTCGGTCAACTTGAAGCCGGGCTCGAGGGACAGCTTGTCCTCGCGAACGCCCCACGCCTTGGCGAACTTTGCGCGGTTCTCGGGATCCTTAACGCTCTGGTAGCCCGGATACAGGTCCGGCCACATGCCCATGTCGCAGCTGCCCTGAACGTTGTTCTGGCCGCGGACGGGGGCAAGGCCGGCGTAGTCGCGGCCGATCTGGTTGGCGATGCAGGCGATGGCAGCGATCTGGTGGACGGTCTTGACGCCCTGGCGCTGCTGCGTGACGCCCATGCCCCAGCCGATAATGGAGTTCTCGGAAGTGGCGTACATGCGCACTGCCTTGCGGAACGTCTCCGGGTCGATGCCCGTGATGTCCTGGACGGCTTCCGGCGTGTACTTCTTGATAACCTCCCACCACTCGTCGTAACCGGTGGTGTGGGCCTCGATGAACGCGCGGTCTTCCAGGCCCTCGTTGATGATGACGTTGGCGAACGCGTTCATGAACGCAAGGTTGCAGCCGTTCTTGATAGGCATGTAGATGTCGGCGATGCGCGCGGTCTCGATGAGGCGCGGGTCGGCGACGATGATCTTGGCGCCCTTCTCTTTCGCCTTGACGATGCGGCGGGCGACGATCGGGTGCGAGGCGCTCGGGTTGTAGCCGAACAGGAAGATGCAGTCCGCGTTCTCCATGTTCGGGATGGACACGCTCATGGCGCCGGAACCGACGGCGTCGATCAGGCCGATGACCGACGGGCCGTGGCACGTGCGCGCGCAGTTGTCGATGTTGTTGGTGCCCACGCAGGCGCGGGTGAACTTCTGCATCACGAAGTTCGCCTCGTTGCCGGGGCCGCGGGAAGAGCCCGTCAGCATGATGGAATCAGGGCCGTACTTGGCCTTGATCTCCATGAGGCGCTGCGCTGCGAAGTCAAGAGCTTCGTCCCAGCTCACGCGCTCGAGCTCGGCACCCTTATGACGACGGATCATCGGGTGAAGGATGCGCGGCGTCAGGATCTTGGTGTCGTTGATGAAATCGTAGCCGCTCATGCCCTTGAGGCAAAGCTCGCCCTCGTTCGTCACGCCGTCCAGGCCCTCGGCGCCGACGACCCGACCGTTCTCAACCAGGAGGTTGAGCTTGCAGCCAGCTCCGCAGTACGGACATACAGCCATATGCTTTTCCATGGTATTCCCCCTCTTTAAACGAGCTCGTAAACGGTGGAGCCCATCATGGGCTCGAGTGACTCTGCGGCAGCACGACGACGGTCGAGGGCCATGTTCTTCAGGTCGTCCTGGTCAACGACCCGCAGGCCGTTGGTCGGGCAAGCCTTGACGCAACGGGGGCCGCCGGCCACGTCCGCGCACAAGTCGCACTTGATGACCTTCGCGACAGCCTTGTCGGCCAGAACCAGATCGCCGAGTACGACCGATTCGAGACGCGAGACCACATCGCAAGCACCGTAGGGGCACGCCATAACGCAACTGCGGCAGCCGATGCAGCGGTCCATGTTCACCGCAACGCGATCGCCGTCGTAGAAAAGAGCGCCTTGAGGGCATGCGTTCACGCAAGGAGCGTCCACGCAGTGATGACAAACGATGGGAGCCGACACCTTTATGGTCTCGGCCAAGTTCAAACGTGCGACGGCAGCGTCTCCCGCCACGTCGTGTTTCTCAATGCAGGCAGCCATGCAAGTCCTGCAGCCGATGCATAGCCTTGGATCCGCAACAACACACTTGCTGCTCATCTTTCCCCCTCTATCTCAGTCCTAATCCAGTTACTTCCAGCTCTGAAAAACAGCAAAATAGACCTATCCCGTGTTATCCCTCCTCGATTTATTCATATTTTGATTAATCCCCCAAAGCCTCCGGAAACAGCGAAGGCAATTCACATGAAGTGAACTAGTTGTGAATATCGGGGCAAGGTTTGGGTTTGTCAAGAAGCAACTTTTCGAGGTCATAGCGCAGTTTTTAGTTGCGGTATTTCTAGTTGTAATACGTTCGTGATACGTTTCATTTCAGAAGGCGTTTTTTCAAATCTTTTCCGCTGTATCATGTTTGTGATACACTTAACGCGTTCGTAACGTTCTTACCTTGAAGTTTGCTTTTTCGGGGGCTTTACTATCTCAGCTTTTTGCGCAAAGGAGGACGCGATGAGTCGAGACTCGGTGTTCCACGTCAGAATCGACGCGGAACAGAAAGAAGAAGCAGAAAAAATTTTCAAGAACATGGGCACGAGCCTATCGGAGGCCGTCCGCGTGTTCATAGCCGAATCCATCAAACAGCAAGGCCTCCCCTTCCAACCCAGCTTTTCCGGGGGAAAGGGAGCCATGAAAGCCAGGGCGATACTCGAAGCCTACGGCAGCGACAACAACCGAGAAGCCGAGCGAGAAGCATGGATCCGCTCGTTGGGGGCAAAGCATGAAACTTTTAATCGATGAGAGCGTCATCCTGCGATACCTGCTGGCAGACAACAAGCGCGGCTTCAATCGCGCCTGCGAGGCCATTGCCACGGGCGAGGCGTTCACCTACCCCGAAATCTATGCGCGCGTGGCCATCGTGCTGCGCGACGTCTACGGCGTGCCCCGCTCCCAGATCGGATACGCCCTGATCGCGCTCATGGACGACATCACCGTGATCGAGGCGCCCATCGTCGAGTACGCATCGCGCCTGTTTGGCTCGAGCCTCCTCGACTACGTGGACTGCCTGCTCGTCGCCCGCAACGCCATCAGGCACCAGATGATCATGACCTACGACAAGCCGCTTCTCTCCCGCATGCTCTCCCTGTAGCAGGCCCCGCTAGAACAGCATGTCGAGCACATTGCAACCGTCAGCACGGCGGCAGGAAGCCGCGCGCGGCCTCAACACGCACGTGGGCGAGGGCGTGTTCATCAACGCGGGGTGCCGCTTCCAAGACCAAGGCTGCATCTACATTGGCGACCGCGCGCTCATCGGCCACAACGCGGTGATCGCGACGCTCAACCACAACATGGACCCCGCTAAGCGGGCTAACCTGCTGCCCGCGCCCGTGCGCATTGGCGAGGACGCCTGGCTCGGCGCCAACGTGACCGTGCTGCCGGGCGTGACCATCGGCGACGGAGCGGTTGTAGCGGCGGGCGCGGTCGTGACCAAGGACGTCGCCCCGAACACGGTCGTCGGCGGCGTTCCCGCAAAGCTGATCAAGAAACTGTAACCGCAACGGCAAGCGCCAGGACGCCCAAGTTCAGCAGCGCGGCGGAAGCCCCGAACGACGCCGGCTCCGGCAACGCCACGAACCCGAAGCAACCCGGGTTCCCAGTTACGGCGAATTGTCAAACAGACGCTATAATGGGCTGCTATCAGAACAAGAACAAACGGAAGGTGCAAGCGATGGAGATCAACACAAAGATCGGCGGCACGAGCGCGACCATGTCCCTTGCGGGAACCCTGACGGTGGCATCGTCTCCAGACCTTGAGGCCGCATGCGAAAGCCTTCCCGATGACGTGGTTGACATCACCTTGGATCTCACCGATTTGGAATACGTGGCATCGGCGGGCCTTCGCGTGATAGTCACCCAGGTCAAAAAAGCCCAACAACGCGGCGGGTCGATGCGCTTGGCAAACCCGAGCGCTGAGGTCATGGAGGTCCTCGACGTAACCGGTCTCGTCGAAATCCTAGATATCGTGTAGCGCGCTCATTCCCAGCGCTTCGTTATGATGGTGACGTTCGCGATGCCTTCGCGAACGTATTCCACCTCGTCCATGAGCCTCTTGGTCATGAGCAGGCCAAGGCCTCCGATATTCGCTTCTTCGACGCTGCCGGGACGCTCGGGGTCGCTCTGTGTAAGCGGGTTGAACGGCGCGCCGTCGTCGCCGACCTCTATCACTATGGCGTTCGGTCTGATCCGCCAGGTAAAGTGCACACGCAAGGGCCTTGGATCGTCGGGTGCGGCATCGGAATAAGCATAGCTGCACACGTTTACGACCAGCTCCTCGACGGCAATCAGGACATGGCTCGCGACCTTCTGAGGGCAGCCGCTTTCGTCGAGATGCTGCTTGACGAATCTTTCGATGCGCTCGAAGCTGCCGAGGTTCGCCGTCGTGACGAGCGAGCTCCCATGCTCGGGCGGTATCCCGAACTTCAACCCAAGCATGGTGATGTCGTCGGATTGCTCGGCTCCATACGACCAACCGATGAGATCGGCGCGCTGAGCGCGCAACAGGCGACGCGGATGCAAATGGCCATGCTTTCCGAGAAACGCCTCAAGCCGGTCGTTGCCATACTGTTCGCCCTCGGCATTAAAGGCTTCGTTCACGCCATCGGTGTAGGCAAACAGCTCGTCGCCTGGTTCGAGCCGCGTCTCGAACGCCTTGTATTCAACCCAATCGAACCAACCCATACTCGGCCCCGACCGTTCCTTGAGCCACGACCATTCGCCCCCGCGCATAACCAGAGGCTTGTTGTGCCCCGCGTTCACATAGGTCAGCTTGCCCGTTCGGTAATCGAAAATCCCCGCGAACGCTGTGACGAACAACTCGGAGCCATTGCCCTTGCACAGGCTTCGATTGGCGATGTCGATTGCCTTCGCAAGGTCGGCTTTCGCCTCCATCGCCCCGCGAATCGCCGTCTTGGCAGCCATCATGAACAGCGCCGCTGGCATGCCCTTGCCGCTGACGTCGGCCACCACGAAGCCGATCCCCCTCGTACCCAAGTCGAAGTAGTCGTAGAAGTCGCCGCCCACCTCGCGGGCCGGATCCATCGTCGCGTATAGGTCGAACGAATCAATGTCGGGAAAGGGAGGTTGCGCGGTTGGAAGCGCGCCTTCCTGGATGGCGCGGGCCGCCGACAGCTCGCGGTCAATGCGCGCATTCACCTCGGCAATGGAATCCTCCAACGCGCTTACGGTGGTGTTCACCCCCTGGACGAGCGATGAGAGCTCGGCGGTGCCGCAATCGGGCACGCGCTGGTCAAGCTCGCCGTCCGTAATGCGCCCGAGCGCCTCGTTCGCCGAGTCGACCGGCCGGACCACCACGCGCCTGAGCAAGCGCATCACCACGAAGAAGATCGTACCGAGCATGGCGGCAAACACGGCGGCAACCAGGTACATGTACAGCTGGCGGTTCAAGAACGTCTCGCGTGCCGGCACGATGCTCACGAGTTGGTACTCGCCCTGATCGCCCAGGCGCTCATAGCTCGTCTTGGTTGCGTATAGGTACGAAATCTCATCGCCCGACCCCTGATAGCACTCAACGGCCGATTCCGATGCGAATGCACGGGACAGAACCTCGTCCCCCGATCCGGCAACCACCAAATCCTCAAGAGAGGACCCCAAAAGCGCGTCGTCGTTCGACGCGAATATGACGCCGTTCGACGCGAGGACGGTGACGTCTTGCGACCAGCCAGCCAGGTCGCAATTGATGCGGCTGTACTGTTGCTTGGCAAACGCGCGCAGGTCATCCTTCGGCAGCACGCCACGTTCGCCCAGCGTGTCCACGATGTAATCGCGCTGAAGCAGCTCGATAGACAGCGAGTCAAGCTGATCAGAGAGCGCCACGTTCATATTGGCGACCGACATGAAGGTTATGGCTGTGTAGGCGGCCGCGCTCGCCACGAAAAAGAACCCGACCGTGAGAGCGCCGAACCAAAGCTGGAACGTGGCGCGCAAGGTTATCTTGCGCGAGGTGGCGCCATAGCGCCCCACCGCCATGTCCGTGGCCACGCAAGAAAGCGCGATGAGGACTGCATGGATGCAGATCTGCCCAATCGCCCTTTCGGGACTGACCGCCCGGGCCACCAGATCGCCCGGCAGGCTAAACGCAAGCCCGGAGCTCGCCATAACGATGCAGCCGTTCAGAAGCAGCGTGAAGAAGGCCGCCCCCGCCGCAGAGACCGCGACGAGCGCGCAGGCGCGCGCCGTTCCGCCTGCACGCGCCTCGCCCCCGGCTTGTTTCCGGGCGCGCGGCGGCCGGCAAGCGTAACAGAACAGGACCCCGAGAACCAGCCCGAACAACGCAAACAGCGCAACCGAGCTGAAAGGCAACGTGAAAACCTTTTCGTAATAATCGTTCGGCTGGTAGATGGCATGAACCATCTCGGCCAGCCCCGCGATGGCCCCGACCACACACCCGCGCCACATTCCAAACAGCAAAGAAGCAAGCGCCACGGGGATGATCGAAACCAGCATATGCGTGGTACCGACCTGGTAGAAACCCAGCCAGCCCAAGGGCAACGACGCCGCAAGCACGCACAGGGAGATGGTAACCGCACGCCGCACCACCGCTTGCTCATTAGCCAGAACGCCCCGCCAGCGTATAGGCGCTGCCTCACCCGCTTTACAAGCTCGGTCCGTTTCCGCCATGCGCCGCCGTCCTCCCTCCCCTGCTTTGTTACCCGCCTGCTCAAATGAAAGAACGCGCAAGCACAAAAGCGTCCTTTATCCCATTTCATGCCCTCGAGCCTTGCACGTCACTTGCGCAAGACGCCCATGTCGATCATGCCCAGCTCAGCAGAGACGTTGACAAGCGTGCTCAGCAGGCAAACCTGTTCAAATGCCGTGATGAAGAAGTCGATTATCACGTCGACCGCCAAGGCGAGCGCCAGCGCTTCCGCCGGGATGCCCAGCTGCGCGAACAGCATGGTGTAGACCACCGCGCTGCCGCCGGGGACGGGTGGAGCGGCAATCGCCAGGACGCCCGCGACGAACACCGCCATGACCAGCCACATGGAATCGCACGAAACCGCGAACTCGCCGGCGAAGAAGAATGCGACGAGCAAGTAGTAGATTGCGAGCACCGGGCGGTGCATGACCATTGCCAGCGGCAGCCCGAAACCGCTGAGGGAATCAGAGATCCCGAACCTCTCGTCGCAGGTTTCCTTATTGGAACTGAACGCCGCCATGGAAGACGCGGTCGTGATCGCAATCGCGAACGAGCCGAGGCACTTCCTGGCGAGCAGCACGACGCTGACCTTCCGGCGAACGGCGGTAGAGACGAGAAAGACGACCGAAGCAGCGAACATGGCGCCGATGGCCACCACCAAAAGCTTCCACATGCCGCCCAGCGTGTAGAGCGTCCCCGACCAAACCATGTTGACCACCACGAGGAAGATGGCGAACGGAACCAGCTTGCTGACCGCGTTCATGAGGAAGCTGACGAGGGCGTTTGCCTGGTCGACGGCCTCGGATATGCCTCCTGTACGCTTGTCCAGATACAGCAGAGCCAACGAAACGGCCACCGCCAGAAAGATGATCTGCAGCGTGTTGCCCGACGCGAAGGGCTCCACAATGTTGGGCGGCACGATCCCCAGCACCATCTCGGATATGGAGGAGAGCTGGTCGCCGGTGCCCGACGAGCTCGCGAGCCCGGGGCCCAACAGGAAGAACAGGGGCGCAGCGCAGATCGCCGCAATGAAGACGATGCGCAAGAAGCGCAGCATCAGCTTCTTGCCGATACGCCCGAGAGTCTCAACGTCGCCGATGCCGTATATGCCCCACGCGACCGACAGGAAGATCATGGGCCCCGCTATGCAAGTGAGCATGTCGAAGAAGGTTTTGTAGAGCGGCTGAACGATGCCCGACAGGATCGTCTGGCGCACATTGTCGGGCAGCAGCATTCCGGAGAAACCCACAACCAGGGCGGCAACCAGCACGAGGCCCAGGACCACCATCTGGTTCATGGGCTTACGCGCCAGCCGGAACAGCACGCGGTTGCGTCCGCGGATATAGCTATACTCCGGCTCGAGGCCCAGCCCCACCAGCACGCTGTTGCAGTAGGGGCCGAATTCCTCACTCGCCTCGGCGCCGGGGTCGTGCCGCGGGCCGTCCACTTCCAAGGCGAAGAAGGGCGTCCTGAAGCGCTTGCCCGCCTTGATCGTCAGCTCGTTGCCCGCAAGCTCAGTGCCCAGCCAATGCGTCAGGCAGTCCTCGGCGGCAAGCCGGTAGCGCAGGGCATCGCGCTTCTCCGCCTTCATCTCCTTGCAGAATTCGGTAACGCGCATCGCCGCTATATCGCAAGCGTCTGCTGTCAACACGAGCTTTTCGGCGACGGCAGCCATGTTCCCTCGATTCGCATTTCCCTTTGCCAACCCCGACCGAGCCGACATTCGTCCTTACCATTGTATTGTTCCGCGCGGAATCTTGCTTGTGACATCCTGGAACGCCCGCCGGAAGAAAGGAGGAAGAGCGTTCCTTGCGTCCTGCTCAGAAAATCGTGACAATCTGGAACAACCCCTTGCGCTAGCCACAGCCATATTGTCGGTCATTGGCGTCGGCAACGTCTCGAAATTGTACCCAAACCGTTGAGACAATCAGCATGTGCGAGCGCGGTAAGCACGCGAGGGCGGCATTATAATATGAAAATGGAAACCGCATTTCCATCCTAGCCGCGTTTCGGATGATAGGAGCCAGTATGGAATTCGACGAGATCAGCCAAGAACTGAAAGACAAAGCCAAGGCGTGCGAAACCCCGGAAGAGCTGCTGGCGCTTGCCGCGGACGAGGGGATTACCTTGAGCGATGCCGAGCTTGACCAGATTGCCGGAGGCAAGGGCAAGTGGGCCCATGAACAGTGCAACGACTTTGTCAGGCAGGGGAAGCCCCGCAAGAAGTAGGCATAGCCCCTATGGCAAACAATTAAGGACGACCACCGGCGCTCTGGAAATCCCCTTCGGAGCGTCGGGGTGTCTTCCCTCTATGCAAATTCAGGCTAGTTGCTGTTTGCTGCAAGACGCCGAAAGGCCCCACGAGAAAGCACGGCCATGACGGAGATGCAGAGAAAAACGTTCGCAGCTTTGCTTTCCGTCGTTCTGGCGTGCCTGATCATAGCTCCCACCGTTGCGTTCGCCGAAGAACGCAACGGCGAAATTCGATTCCCCCCCTCGCAATGTTTGTATAAAGCTTTCGAAAATGGCCATCTCGAGGGCCATATCTACAAGCACTGAGTTTGCAGGTGCACTGCCATGCGGAGAGAGCACGAAGCGACTGGAAAATGCAACTACAACTCAGTGATTTCCGTTCGGAATTCGAAATAGACGAGAGGCCTTCATCAGGATCGAATACCGCTATCCCAAGAAGAAGTCTGCCGCGCGCACTATGCGAATCCCGTCGACGTCGGGAGGGTAGCTCCCCTGGCGCACGACGACCCACTTCGGGTGGTTATCGGCGATGGAGCGCAGGGGGGCAAGCTCCCGCTCGCGTGTCGCCTCGTCTGCCATAGAGTCGGTCACCTGGACGTAGAGCACCTCGCCCTCGCGAAGGCAGACGAAGTCGACCTCTTTCTGGTAGAGCTTGCCGACGTGCACGGACCACCCATCGTGCAGCAGCTGCAGGTACACGGCATTCTCGAAGACGCGGCCGACACCGGAGGCGCGATAGCCCATCAGGTACGAGCGCAAACCCATGTCGACGATGTACTGCTTGGGCAGCGTGCGCAGCGCCGCCTTGCCGTGCAGGTCGTAGCGCTTCGCGGGGTAGAACGCATAGGCATCGTTGAGCGCCTTCACGTAGGCCGCAACGGTCTTGTCGGTGACCTTCGCGGTCTGGGAGAGCGCGCCTGCCATGCCGTTGGCGGACATGGTGTTGCCGACGTTGTCGGCGAGGAACTCGCACACGAGCCGCAGCATGTCGGGGTTGCGTATGGCGCGCTCGGTGGCCTTCCTCTCGCGATCGAGGATGTCGCTCACCACGACGGTCTCGTAGAGCGACGAGAGGTACGCCTCGTGCTGCGCCTGCGTGGTGGCAAGCGAGGCGATGGCGGGCATCCCGCCGAAGCGCAGGTAGCGCATGACGAGGTCGTCGGTCAGCACGGGGTCGCCCCCGTTGCGCAGCATGATGGAGTTGCCCTCTGCCGGGCGCAGGCCGCAGAAGTCGGCGTACTCCCTGAAGGTCAGCGGGAGCATCTTGACCTCCACATAGCGGCCGGACAGGTAGGTCGCGAGCTCGCCGGAGAGCAAGAAGGCGTTCGAGCCCGTGAGGTAGATGTCGCAGTCGAATCCCACGCGCAGGGAGTTCACGACGTCGTGCCATCCCTCGACCCGCTGGATTTCGTCGAGGAAAAGATAGGTCCTGCCCGCGCCCATGCGGGACTTGCACCACTCGTACAGGTCGCCGTCGGCGCGCACCCCGCTCTCGCGGTCCTCGAGGTTAAGCGAAGCGAAGTTCCGACCGGGTGCGCCCTCGGCCTCGATATGCTCGCGCACGAGCTGAAGCAGCGACGACTTGCCGCAGCGGCGCACGCCCGTGACGACCTTGACGAGGTCGGTGTCGCGGAACATGAGCGCGCGTTCCAGATACGCAGGACGTTGGATCAGCTTTGCCGCCATAGACTCTCAATTCCGAAAATGCTAATTTGTTTTGACTTTTCGGAATTATAGCACAAATAAGTGCAACACACCGCTTGCCCAGGAACCGGAGTCGATTATCAGATTGCATCTCGCGGACATGCTGTCACCCTGCTTTCTAAGCCACGAAATCGACCACGTGGGGGTGCTTCCCCCAAAGGTCGTCGGCCACGGGCTTCCAATGCTCGGCGTAGGCGTCGCAGCGGCTGCAGAGCTCCTCGACGGTCTCGGCGCCCTCCAGGTTGGTCGAGTGCGCCCCCGTGCGGTCGATCATCTCGCGCAGCAGCTGCGGGTTCTCGAGCATCGGGCAGGGGCGCAGCATGTTGTCGTTGAAGGGCTGACCGTCGTGGTAGGCCATGAGCAATGGCGATTGCAGACACTCCAGCAACGTCTTCTCATGGATGTTCGAGTCGCTGAAATGCACGAACACGCAGGGGTCGACGTCGCCGTTCGCGTTGATGTGCAGGTAGCGCCTCCCACCTGCGATGCAGCCCTGCACGAACTCGCCGTCGTTTTGGAAGTCCATGGCGAACAGGTCCTTGGTCTCGCGGAACTCGCGCACGCGGTAGTACATTTCCCGGCGCTGCTCGGGGCTCGCCATGAGGGATACGTCGGCGTCGGTGCCGACCGGCATGTAGTGGAAGTACCACACGAACATCGCGCCCCACGCGCTCATCTGGTCGATGTAGGCCGGCGTCGACACCTGCTCGAAGTTGGCGGACGTGTAGCAGCACGATATGCCGAAGGGGATCTTGCGCTCGCGCATGAGCCCCATCGCGTGCACGGCCCTGTCGTAGACGCCCGCACCGCGGCGCGCATCGGTGGACTCGCGGTCGCCCTCGACGCTGACCGCCGGGACGAAGTTGCGCACGCGCAGCATGTCGTCGCAGAACTCCTCGTCGATGAGCGTGCCGTTCGTGAAGGCCAGGAACACGCAGTCGTCGTGCTTCTCGCACAGCCTCACGATGTCGGCCTTGCGCACGAGCGGCTCGCCGCCCGTGTAGATGTAGAGGTATACGCCGAGCTGCTTGCCCTGCTCGATTATCGAGTCGATGTCGTCGAAGGAGAGGTTCAGGCGGTTGCCGTAGTCGGCCGCCCAACAGCCCTTGCAATGGAGGTTGCACGCGCTCGTGGGGTCGAGCAGAATCGCCCACGGCACGTTGCAGCCGTAGCGCTCGCGCGCCTCTACCTGCCGCCGCCAGCCCTCCATGTTCGCGTTGAGCGCGAAGTTCACGATGAGGGCGTCCAGGATGCCGGGGTCGACCTCGCCGAGCATGCGCATGAGCAAGCGGTGCCAGTTGCTCTCCCCGTCCTCGATCGCCCGCCTCATCGCGGCGCGCTGAACGGGCATCTCCCCGCGCGAGACGGCATCCGCGATGTCCATGAGTCTGGGAAGCGCCTTCTCCGGGTTCTTGCGCAAGAGCCCGAGCGCGCCCTTCACCCCGAGTTCCTCGATTTCTTTTTTCATGCTCCGCTCCTTTGCGAGATGTTACAATACATTCGTTTTTTATATTACAGATGTATTGTAAAATCGCCGAGACGGCGGTCAATTTCCAAATGGGAGCGTGATGGTCGTTAAACAACAGTTCGGCTTACTTTGTATTGCAACGGGAGGGAAACGATGCACGAACCATGGAGGCCGGCCGTGAACGAGGCCGACCAGCGCGTCGTGAAGACGCGCGAGGGCATACGCGCGGCATTCGAACGCCTGCTCGAGGTTATGCCGTACGGCGACATAACAGTGAGCGCTATCGCGCGGGAGGCCCGCATCAGCCGCAGGACGTTCTACGTGCACTACGGCACGGTGGAGGAGCTATTGCGCCAGATGGCCCGCGAGCGCGTGGAGGCCGCGGCCGATGCGGTGCAGCCTGCCGGGGAGCTGCACGACGTCGCCGACTACGTGCGGGAATTCTCGCGCACCGTGCTCGCGATGCTGCGCGACGACCCCAACCTTGCCGGCAACGTGGTGAGAAACCTCTCAACGGCCCAGCTGCTCGATCTCGCCCGCGAGCCGCTTGCCGACATCTTCAGGACAGAGCTGCGCAAACGGGGCATGCGGGAGGCTGACGAACTCGAAAGCTGGCTTATTTTCTGCCTCGGCGGCCTCTTCGCCGTCTACGGCGAATGGGAGCGCTCGGGCAGCAACCCGGAAGCCCTCGACGCAGCCGCCGACTTTGTGGGGGAGGTCACGGCACACGGCATCATGGGCTTGCTCTGAATCGGAAAGCGCACGTAGGCGGCTCTAAAGCTTTGGTTTATCCCGGAGAAAGCCTGTAAACGCCGGGGCGGATGGGCGGGTCCGCCCCCTGGCGCGTCGGGGTTGGATCCGGAAGGGGATTTCCCAGGGGGGAATGCGCCCGATCCGAGCCTCGGAGAGGCGCCGCTGCAGCGACGCGGGTCGGGGGCCGGATTCGAACCTACGGTCCAGGGGTTCGCTAAAGCTCACCCGTTCTCGCTCAAAACAGTCCACTGGACTGTTTTGCCGGCGCTTCGCGCCGTCGCTCGAACCCTTCAGGTTATGAGCACGCGTTTCCAGTATCGGGACGTCTCGGTACTCACGCCTGTCAATTCGAAATCCCAGACGAACCCCGACATGAGCATTTTCACTTGACGGACAAAAAAGAGCAGTGTAATATTACGATGCTCTTTAGGTTAGAGGTAGTTAACTTATGGCCTATGATTACGACAAGACGCATGCGCGCATCATGGAGAGCGCGGCGAATCGCTTTATGGAAGACGGCTTTGCAGGCGCCTCAGTCCGCCAAATCTGCAAGGACGCCGGCGTGACGAACGGCGCCTTCTACGCGCATTTCGAAAGCAAGGAGGATCTGTTCGCCAAGCTCGTGGAGCCGGCGCTCGGCGGCCTGCGCGAGCTGTATGGCAGCGAAACCTCCCGCTATATGGAAATCAGCTCGGCGAAGGACGTCCGAGCGGCCCTGGACCAGACGTTCTCCACCGACGAAGCCGTCATTCGCTACGTGTACGAGCAAGCGGATGCGTTTCGGCTGCTCCTGACGGCGAGCAGCGGAACATCGTACGGGCATTTCAAGGAGCAGATCGTCGAGGCGGAGAAAGAGGAAACGACGGCCTTCTTCGAGCTGTGTGCGCCGTATGTCGCGAAGCCGGAGAACATGTCGGACAGCCTTGCCGCGCAGACGAGCTCGCTGGTCGTCTCGGCCATCTTCGACTGCCTCCTTTCCGGGGCGTCGGAGGAGGAGGCCGTCCGCGAAACCCAGCTGGTGTCCGAGTTCTGCCTCGCGGGCTTGAAGCAAGTCTGGGGCATTTAGAGAACACGTGAGGGTCTGGCGCAGGCCAGGCCCCCTTTTTACGGTATGAGTTAGCTAGAGCTAATTTTTAATGGAAAGGATTGGTGAGAAGATCAGTGGAAGCAGTTGTCCAACAAGGACCGCCAACAGCCCCCGAGAAGGAGGAATCGCCCGCCTCCCAGGAGAAGGTCCGCCAGAAAAAGGATACGAGGGGCTGGCTGAAGACGCTGCTATCGTTCGCCTCGCGCTGCCGCGGCCGCATGGTGGTAGCAGAGCTGTTCTCGATACTCAGCGTGTTCTCGGGGCTCGTGCCCTACTATGGCGCCTATCGCATCATCGACGCAGTGGCGACAGCCCCGTCGAATTCCGCTGCCCCATGGGACGCGGTCCTGTTCTGGACCGCCGTGTCGGCAGCCGCCTACGTTGTCAAGCAGCTGCTCTTCGCCGCATCGACCATCAACGCGCACGTCTCTGCCTACACCATCTTGGCGAGCCTGCGCGATGGCATCGCGAAGCGCTTGGCGAGCGCCTCGCTGGGAACAGCGCAGTCGAAATCAATCGGCGCGCTCAAGAACGTCGTGGTCGACCGCATCGAGCAGATAGAGATCCCGCTCGCGCACATGATTCCCGAGCTGTCGGCCAACGTGCTCTTGGCGGTGGCCATCGCCGTATGGGTCATCACCATCGATTGGCGACTCGCGCTCGCGTGCCTGGCCACGCTGCCCATCGGGCTTCTCATCATGGCGTTCGGCTCCGCGGGTTATTACAAGATGTACGGCGGCTACCTTGCCAGGCAGGACCACGTCAACTCGGTCGTGGTCGAGTACGTCGAGGGCATCCGCGTCGTCAAGGCGTTCAACCAGACCACCAGCTCGTATCGGAAATACTCCGATGCCGTGCGAGATTTCATGGACTTCACCATCAAGTGGATGAGAACGAGCCGCCCCTCCACGGCCTCCGCAATGGCCATCCTGCCGACGACGCTGTTCGGCGTGGTTCCCGTCGGCGTGCTCCTGTACCTGGAAGGCTCGCTCACGCCTGGCGAGTTCGGCCTCGTCTGCATGCTCGCACTAGCCATCGTCACGCCCGTGATGTACCTGGGCATGTCCTTCAACGATATGAACCTCATCTCGTATGCCATCACGGATGCTCAGGAGTTTTTGAACCTTCCCGTGCTCGTACAGCCTGAAGGGGAAGCAAAGGTCGAAGGTTCAGCTATCCATCTGGACAATGTCCGCTTCTCTTACGAGGAGGGCGCCGAAGTTATCCATGGCATATCCCTCGACATTCCATCGGGATCGTTCGTGGCGCTCGTCGGGCCATCTGGATCGGGTAAGTCGACGCTCGCGCGGCTTGTGGCTCGTCATTGGGATGTGGATTCGGGTAGCGTTTCCATAGGTGGTGCAGACGTGCGCGATATGCCGCTTGCCCAGCTCTCGAGCCTGATGAGTTATGTGTCGCAGAGCGACTATCTGCTCGATGGCACCTTGCGGGACAACGTGTTGTTAGGCAAGCCCAATGCAACCGACGAGGAAGTGCGTGCAGCTGCAGAGGCGGCGAGTTGCGAAGAGTTCGTCTCGCGTCTTCCGAAGGGCTGGGACACACCCGCCGGCGAAGCTGGTCATGCCCTGTCCGGCGGTGAACGCCAGCGCATCTGCATCGCCCGCGCTATCCTGAAAGACGCTCCCGTCATCGTATTCGACGAGGCGACTGCGTTCGCCGACCCCGAGAACGAGGCGCGCATCCAGAAGTCGGTTGCTGCGCTCTCCCAAGGCAAGACGCTGCTGGTCATCGCGCATAGGCTCTCGACAATTGTACATGCTGATGTCATTTACGTCGTTGACGGCGGTCAGGTCGTTGCCCAAGGCACTCATGCACAGCTTCTGGAAAACTGCACGTTGTACCGCGACATGTGGCAAGCCCACATCGGTGCTGCCAGCTGGGCTGCGGGGTCGGGCGATGTGCCCGAATCCGCTTTCGCGGAGGGAGGTGATGCACGATGATCTCCGTGTACAAGAGGGTCCTTTCATGGGTTGGTGACCTGAAGGGCCGCGTGCTGGCCAGTTTCGCCATCGAAGTCCTCATCGCATTTGCTGCCTGCATGCCCATATTCGTAGCTGCTTGGGTTTTGGGACAGCTCATCGACGCCTCCCGTGGGCAGGCAATCGTGGGCTCGGACCTTGCCTGGATGGCGTTGGGGGCAATCGCCGCCTGCATACTCGTGCGCTTCGTCGCATACTTCGTGAAGGACGCTCTGCAGCAAAGCGTGGGCTACGAGCGGGGTGCGGCGACGCGTCTGAGCATCGGCGACGTGCTGAAGCGCGTATCGCTCGGCTATTTCCAGAAGATGAAGACGGGTGATATCCTCTCGACCCTTACGACCAGTTTGAACGTGGTCGAGCTGGAAGCGGTTCGCCAAATGGATGCGGCAATCGGCGGTTACATTTCCGCGACGATCATCACGGTATGGCTGCTTTCCGTATGCCCGCTTGCCGGCGTCGTCTCCATCGCGGCCGTAGCGCTCGTGACGCTGACGCTCCGCGCAATCAACCGCAACGCCACGCGGCTCACTCCTGCCGCACACACAGCAACCGAACATCTTTCTGGCGCCGTTATCGGGCTTTACGAGGGGCTGGGCACCATCAAATCTTACGGGGCGACGAGCGAAGGCCTTGCCCCTTACCGTAATGCCAACGAGGAACTCAAAGATGCGCGTGTGGCTATCGAGTATGGGTTCACCGTGCCGTCGACCATCCATCGGATTATCCTCACGGTAGCGTCCGTCGTGCTTCCGGCCGTAGCCGCTACGGCTCTCATCGCGGGGCAGCTCGAGCTCTGGATGTTCGCAGGGATCGTGCTGATCTCCACGACAATCTTCACGTCGATTATCAAATTATCCGATGCTGCCCACATGTTCGCCGATTTGAACGACTCGCTCGATCGTATTCAAGCCATAGAGGACGCCGAGTTCATCGACGATGATGGCGGCGATGTGCATCCCGATCGTTTCGACATCGAGTTTGAAAACGTGCGTTTCTCCTACGACGGACGCGAGGTCATCCATGGCATTTCCTTCGAGATTCCCCAGGGCACGACAACTGCGGTCGTTGGGCCGTCGGGCTCGGGCAAGACAACGCTGTCGAGCCTGATGGCACGCTTTTACGACGTGGATTCGGGTGTTGTTCGTATCGGCGGGCATGACGTGCGCGAATTCACCGTGGACAGTCTGCTGCGCAACTTCTCCATGGTGTTCCAGGATGTGTACCTGTTCGACGACACCATCGAGGCCAACATCGCTTTCGGATGCGAAGGAGCGACGCACGAGATGGTGGTCGAGGCAGCGAAGCGTGCACAGTGTCACGACTTCATCATGGCGCTACCGCAAGGTTACGACACGGTGGTGAAGATGGGCGGCACGAGCCTTTCCGGGGGCGAGCGACAACGCATTTCTATCGCGCGGGCCCTGCTCAAAGATGCGCCGATCGTCATCTTGGACGAGGCGACCGCATCGATCGACCCCGAGAACGAACGGCTGATCCAGCAGGCGCTGTCCGAGCTCACACGTGGCAAGACGGTCGTCGTCATCGCTCATCGCCTTGCGACCATAGAACACGCCGACCAAATCCTCGTCGTTGAGGATGGCTACGTGGCCCAGAAGGGAACGCATGCGCAGCTCGTAGAGCAAGAGGGCACGTATCGCCGCTTCGTTGAAGTGCGTGCGCAAGCGGAGGGCTGGCACATCGGCTAATTCCTGCATCGTCATTGCGATACGGGCCGATTAGGCTATCATGCCGGCGAGCGCCTATCGAGGCGCTCGCCGTTCTTCAATGCGAATTCGAGACGGATAGCCTGCCTCTATTTCGCATCGGGGCTTTCGACGAAGCCTATCTCGGCGGCACGAGCCTTGCTCATGAGGTGGAAGTTGCACTCGTCGTCGCCATACGCGAGCGTCTTGGTGCGGTCGAGCACGGCGCCCTGCATCTCGAAGGTGTAGTAGTCCATGGCGCAGAGGTAGCGCGCGATGTCGACACAGCCCTCCTGGGCACAGAGCTTGCAGATACCGCACTGCTTGTGCGTGATGTAGTACTCCTCTTTGCCCGGGACGGCCTCGAAGTACCAGTACCAGTTCATGGGATACTCGTCGATGTGTTCACGCGACCATGCGGCCTGCTCGGTGCGAGACTCGACCATGCCCTCAGTGAACGCACTCTTGCCTTCCTTGGCCTTGCGCATGAGGGGACAGTACGACACCTCGCGTATGAGCCCTTCGATGACCTCGGGCGTCATGCGCTCGCGCTCCGATTTGTAAAGGGCGATGAAGAAGGCTCCGGCATACATGGTCATGACGAACATGTTCTTCCTCATCGGGCCGACCGACGGCGTGCGGGCGACGATCGCTTTGTACTCGCCGAGCACCCGCCTCTTGCAGTCGGCGATGTCGAGGTCGGGAAACTGGGTCCCGACGTAGTCGTACGCCGTCTTTCCGAATGCGGCGTGCACGAATCGCCCCATGACTCCGTATTTCATGCCGTATCCCCCTAGAGCTTGAGGTGGACCATCTTCACCATGCCAAACAGGTCGGAGGCTGCCATGCTCGCCTTCGTCGAGAGCTTGAGGCCCGACTTGTCGATGTGGGCGTAGAACCTCTCCTCCGCAAGAACCTGCGCAGCACCGCCAATCTTGGCCACGAGCTCGCTGGCCGAGTCCACGTAGAAGAACATCTGCGCGTCCTCGTGACCCACGATCTTCATGTGCTTCTTGCGCATCATCGTCATGCCGCTCTTGTTGACCGTGTCGAAGAGGAGCTCGACGTCGCTGAAGCCCTGGAGCATGCGCATCAACCCCAGCACCTGCCCTTCCTCGAAGTAGTAGAACAGGCCGCTGGCGGTCACCAGGATAGGGACAGTCGGACGCTCCTCGCGGACGCGCTCGATCCATGAGGGCTCGAAAGCGTCTCCAGCGATGCAGGTCTCGCGCTCCTGGTCGGGAAGCAGAGCGCGCCGGTAGTCGATGACATGCGGCAGATCGACGCCGTACCACTGCGTGTGGCCGTTGTCGTCCCGGTAGAACGTGGTCTCAAGCCCCACCCCCAGCTGCACGACGACGCCATCCGGTTCGCGCTTGAGGAAGTCCGCGACGTAGCGGTCCATGTTGGCGGAGCGGGAGGCCGAGGCAAGGTAGGTGTACTGCGTCTGCGTGCTGCTCTCGACGACGCCGGCCGGTAACCTGCCCTTCAGCTCCAGCGCCTTCTCGTCGAACAGGATGTTTCTGCAGTGTTCGCTCGCATAGATTCTGCCCAGCATCGGAACGTACAGGGTATCTTCCACCACGCCCAGCTCATGAATGCCATCTGTCATGTTGTCGTCTCCTAGATGCTTTCGGTCCGCTCCCAACCGTCGCCGGCGTCGGTCGCGTGTCGCACGAAATGGAAGTCGCACATCTCGCCGCCCTGGCAGAGCGTCTGCGTTCGGATGAAGTCAGTGTAGGGCAGCTCGCCGTAGTTGATGATGTCGGCGTGGCAGCACATGGCCCCCAGCTTGAGCAAGCCGCGCCGCCCGAGGATCTTGGCGTAGATGCATTCGTTGCACTCGAAACGGAGCTCGTCGGACGGGTCGGTGTCGGTGTGCCAGGTGTAGCGCCAGCCGATGCCCGACCCGTGCCCGAACCCGAACGGCACGACCTTCTTCATGAAGGGCATGAAGAAGGGCAACCTTGCCAGCCTCTGCATGCCGGAGGGGTCTAGGAAGGCCCACATGTTCTCGGAAACGGCCGCGAAGGCTTCCTCCTCGCTTGCGCCGTGTGCCTGCAGCACTTCGTAGAGTGCGATCGACGTGATAATCTGCGCCATGTGGCCGTAGTTGCCCTTGTCGCAGTACTCCGCCTCCTCCCGCAGCAGCCCCTCCATACGGGCGTAGACACCCTCCTGCACCTCTGCGGGAAGCGTCGGGAACCACCTCTGGTAGCGGCTCTTCGCCACCATTGCCCTGGGCTCGTACTTGCCCATGCCCGCCTCCTACCAGCGAAACACCGCGATGCGGTTGTTGACCTTCTTGCCGAAGGTGGCGGCGAAGAGCCTGCCGCGCAGCGTGTGTTTGCGCATCTCCTCGTTGTAGCTGTGCTCGGAGAGAAGCGTCATGCGCGGCTCGAGCTCGACGAACTCTGCGCCGCTTTTCGTTCCCCATTTGAAGGTGGCGTTGGTGTTCTTGATGGCGTCGTGCTGCTTGGAATGCTTGACCATGAACATGGAGTTCATCTCGGCCACGAGGTAGCCATGCTCGAAACTGTCGCAGAGCATGTGCAGGCAGGTGGCCGTCTGCTCCTTGGTGAAGTACTCCAGCACGCCCTCCATCACGACGATGGTGGCGGAGCGGTCGCGGGGCAGCGTCGCCGTCCACGCTCCGTCGAGCGCGTCGCCGTCGAGCATCGTGCAGCGCGGGCGGTCCTCGTAGACCTTGCGGCGCACGGCAATCTGATCGGGCAGGTCCACGTCGCACCACACAATCTGCCCGTTGTCGACCTGGCTGAACTTGTCATCGAAACCACAGCCCAAATTGATGCACAGGGCATCCGGATAGCGCTCAATGAGGCCTCTCAGTGCGTCGGCGAACATGATGGTCCGCGCCACCACGCCCTCGTGCGAGAGAAACGGATCGTACTTGCTCACGTCCACGCCGAGCGCGTCGATGATTTCTTTGGCTTTCTCGTCTCGTATGCGCGGGTTGGAGCGTGCCGTCTCGCTGGCGCGAATGGCTAGCGTGACGAGAGCCGTCTCCTGAATGTCGCCGAATTGAATGTCCATGGTCGAGGCCCTTTGCTTGCTGCCTAGATGTTAACTTATTCTAACTCTTGTGAGTCCAGGCGTGCAACCGCAAAGGCGAACAGGCGCGAGAAGACCCCAACGGCAACTCCAGGTCGACTCGCACATAAATCGAGGCAGTTTCGAATGAAAGTCCGCAAGGGGGAATAGGGTGATATTTCGGACATCCACCGCCTCGTTGCTGCAACGCGGGTTGGGTTTCCGATTACCCCCGCTGGTGCCATGATGCACCATAAATAGCGCAACATCTCGAGAACATTCCCCCGAATTCCCTCGCGAGATTATCTCCAGAATAGATAAGAGGGGCCTGGAAGCCGTGATTTCAACGACTCCCAGACCCCTTTCCGAGGGCTCGAAAACAGGCCACGGGGTAAACTTTTTCGGTCGAAAAATTCCCCCGCAACGAAAGCCCTGACCGTTTTCGCAGGTCAGGGCTGTTATTTTGGTCGCGGGGGCAGGATTCGAACCTACGACCTTCGGGTTATGAGTACGCGTTTCGCTCAGTTTGTTGCAATCTGACAGAATGCATTATAGCTTATAAAACCCCAGGTCACAAGCAATACAATGTGTTTCGGTTTAATGCGATTTAGAGCGTTGACCCCAAATTGACCCCCTGCTATATTGACCCCGAATTGACCCCAATTTGCAGAAAGAGAAAGCATGGGAAAGCATCGAATTTCGCTAGAGGGAGCAGGGAGCCTCGAAAGGCGCGGTAAGGATAGCCACGGGAGAACGATATGGCGCTCGCGTTATCGACTCCCTTTGACAGATGAAGAGAAGCGGGAAAACGAGGAACGTAAAAAACGAAACGAACCTGCCAAGTATAAGTGGTCACCTAGTCGCACGACGCATGGCACCAAGCCGGAAGCGCAACGGATGCACGACGAACACCGTCAAGAATTAGAAGCAGCACTGAACAACGAGCGAACCGGCTTAACAGTTGGCGAGTACGCACGTGAGCAACAGGAGAGACGCAAGACAGACCCCAGCTTATCGCCCCTCACTATCGAGCGTGACGAAATCGAGGTACGCCGTATCGAAGAGCATCTCGGCAAAACGCTCATTCGTGAAATCGATGTTGAAGAAATTGAAAAGATGTACACGGCATTACGCCGAGCCAAGATGTCGGAGAGCGCGGTTTTCAAAACACATCAGAAGCTAAGCCAGGTGCTAAAACACGCTGTTAAAGCCGACATTATCCCGTCAAACCCATGCGACAAAATCGACGGAATGAAGAGGCCGGAGCCTCAAGAAGAACGAAGGAGCTTATCTGAAAAGCAAGCAGTCAAACTCGCGCAAGACTTGAAGTCGGCTGACAGGACGGGTTGCATCGTTGCTGTATGGATAGCGCTTGCAACCGGTATGAGGCGAGGGGAGATTCTCGGCTTGCTTTGGGATGATATTGATCTAGCCAACGGGCGAATCAACATCAAGAAGCAGCTCGACAGCAAGAAGAATCGCCGGAAAACGAAGAGCAAGACGAGCAAGCGAAACCTCGCCATCGACGCTGGAACGGTAGAATTCCTAACAGAATGGCGCGAGCTGCAATCAGGGCTGTTCTACGAGGGCGGCGAGGTTCCCGCCAACAGCTACGTTTGTACGAACTCAACCGGCAAAGAGATTGAGCCAAATTTCTTTGGCAAATGGAGGCGCAATTGGTTTGCTGACCACGGATTGGGACATTTTGAAACCATCGAGACATACATCGACCGAAAGGGCGTCAAGCGCCAGCGTCGAAGCGGCTATCAGGGCTACAACCTACACGAACTTCGCCACACACAGGCTACGCTGTTAATCGGTAAAGGCGCAGACGTGAAGACAGTGCAAAACCGCCTCGGCCATTCGTCGGCGCAACTGACAATGGACATTTACGCGCACGCAATCGAGCAGAACGACAGAAAGGCCGCAGATGCCATAGGCGCAATCATGTCGTAGCTTCGTCACCTTGACGAAAATGCCGGTCGCATCCTTCTAGCCAACCTCTAAGCATCGTCCATCTAAGGGGGTCATGCTCGTATTTCTGCTTCGCTAATCGATACTCAGAGGCAAATTGCTTCGACTTCTCTTTCCCTTCGGGCGTGTAATGCCTTTCTTCGCGCATTTTTAACCGAGAGGATATTTTCTTGTAGAGGTTTTCGCAGACCTCTTTGTTGCGGCTCTCGTTCGTATTCCCATTGTTGTGCATCCAAGAGCGACAATCGCGGCCAGCGAGCAATGCACTATCGTTTGGGTAGTAACAATACGTCCCTGTTCTCCCTTTCCCTGTTGCAAAGAAGATCTTGTTGCATATGGGGCATTTACGGTAGCGAATCCTATTCGCTACCGCAGCATTAGTCGAGGGGGCGATTACAAATGTCGAATAGAGAACGTCTGCTTTAGTGGAAATGATAGCGTCGAACGGAGGCTCGTATCCTCGCTTGAAATTCATTACTTGATAGCCATACTTAAGAAACAACGAAGCAGCGTCCCCTTTGCTAACAGACTCTAGCTTGCTCAAATCTTCTGATAAATCAGCTAGCCGTATCGGGTCAAATGCGGCAAGGTTGCAATCGCTATCGAAGGCGACTTTGCGACAATCCTTCCAATCGATAAGGTTCAGCATTGTACCAAACGGCAAACAAAACTCTTTGTTCTGATGTGGACGATTATCAAGAGGCTCGGTGTTCAGAACGGTAACCTCCTCGAACATCGGCGGCTCGCCCTTGGCCGTTCCGGCGAGATACCTCACGCCTAATCGAATGCCAGCGTAGGATTTGACTAAATCGAAGTGAAGGCATTCATAATCAGCGTTCCATGCATGCCATGCCCCACGGATTTCAGATTTCGTCGTGAACGCCGGAAAGTCATTAACGATTCGCTTAATTACTGAATAGTAGTCATCGCTCTCGTGTTTCAAACTATGCCACCAAAATGTCCGCATATATAGAAATATAAACGCGGACATTTCTAACACTTTTTCACTAAGCGCGCAATAGGCTAAACAACGTCGCGACAGCCAGTTCAAACCGAGACACCCCAATCCAATGGGAAGTGAAGGAGGTGACCGCATGGCAAACAACAAACCACCGCCCATCATGCGATGGCAGGAAGTGGCGGCGTTCATGCGCTGTGGACGCTCGAAAGCAATGCTGATACTGCATTCGATCGGGGCGCACTATTCGGGCAGAACGCCATATGTCACGGAGGGCGAGTTTCTAAGATACCTCGCCGAACACGACGGGAACATCGTCGTTAAGTGGAGTGCCACAACAAAATGAGGCGCAAGGTGGAAACCTCACGCCTGGTAGCACACGTAAGTCTACCACCTTCGCCCGCTAACGAAACCAAACAAAGAAAGGAAGCAAAATGGCTATAAACATCGGTTGCGTTACCAACAACCTAGAAATTGAATTGCCTCGAAACGCCCAAGTGAAACCGAAACAAGAGTACGAAAAAGGCCGCCCTACCGGCAGGCAAGAATCAGACGAGCGAGGACTGCCCGTGTGGGCAATAAGAGGCGTCGGGTTTTATGACCCCTCTATCGTTGCAAGCGAACTGATAGCCAATCTCGTCATCCACTCAAAGACGGAGCCGGTTTTGCCGAACACGGGCAATCACCCACAGGTCGAGCTTGTCAGCCCGTACATTCGCGCCTGGAACAGCAGCGACGGCATTGGCATCACCATTCACTGCGACGGCATAAAAGCCGTGAAGGCTGGTGAAAAATAATGAGCGAGCCTCTTATTTGGGGGCAGCAAGGGTCGGGGGGCCATCACCCCCCGACCCTGGACAGGAAAGACGCCCCGCCAACGCTTGAAGAACTCTACAAAACGTACTCGATTTGGGATTACACGATATTCGAGATTCTAGCCTCGATTGTATTTGGCATCGGAGTGTGCATTTCAGTGTTAGCAGCGCTTCTCAGCATCGATGCCATAGAGATGCCGGAAATGATAGCCCAGCAAATCGAACCATATCTGCCGCTCGGGTTGATACTTACAGCAGCAGGGTTATCGGGAATCACAATCGATGCCGTAAGGAAACGCGCAGGCAACCTTGGAACGGCCACTGTCAAGCGAGATTTCATCCGCTTTCTTTTTAATCAGTCTGTGTTCCCCGCCGGATTCTCAAAGCGGCAGTTTCGGGTGAGAGTAAAAAATCCGGAATTCGGCAATCAGTACTACGTAGACTTCGATTGTCGAATACCCGGCTACGCCACGCAAAAGGAGCTAGAGCCGGTCATGGCTAAAGTGGCCGCATGCTTCGCGTGCGCTGACACATTCATGTTTTGGGAGAACAGGAGCGAAAAGCGCGGATGCAAATACAGATTCCGATTGACCCTCATGATGGATAGCCCAGAAGAAATTTGGGCGAGAGCAGGTGAGCGCGATGGGAAGCGGTAGACGCAGCATCCATATTGCCAACACGGTAATCGGCCACCCCATTACAATCGACGCCTCACCGGGAAAGACATGGCGAGGCATGATGCAGGGCGCGAGCGGGGCGGGCAAGTCCGAAATCCTACGCACGGCAATTTGCGAGTTATCCCAATTGTCGTACAGAGAACAAATCGTGTTTGATGACAAATACGTTAGCTTCGTCGAGCTATCAGACAGGATTCATATCTTTGACCAGCAGCACGCGTACAACGACGTTCTAGCTAGTTGCGTGGGCGAAATGAGAAGACGGCTCTATGAGCTGAAACGACTAGGCAAGAAAGAGCTGACGCCCCACGATGGCGAAGAATACTACCAGTTGGACGTGTGGATTGACGAGGCGAATTCCTTCTTTGCGCCGGAAGACCCCGCGATTACGAAAACCATGCTATCTGAACGATTGCGCATGGCGTGCCAACTGGGACAGCTTGGCCGAGCTGTAGGAATATCTCTCTTTGTCGCTGGACAAAACCTAAGCGCAAAAGTCATTGACACGAGCCTTCGCAATCTGCTGGTTGACATAAGACTGGGCCTTCGGACCGGCTCAATCGAAGCTACAAAATTCTTAGTCGGGGATCGCAGCGAGAGCGCCCCTTGCGAGCTGCTTCCCGACGTGCCGGGCATCATGTACGCCATGACTAACGACTCGAGCACGGGAAACCATTTCATCAAGTGCCGAGGCATCAGAACGCCGCTGGACGTAGCCGAGCAAATCGCACGCGAAACAGCGCATTACAAACGTGAGTTGACGTTCTTGAATCCGTCAAGCGAAGACTACGCATTCTAAAGAGGTCGACAGCCCCGCCCGCTTCGCGCAGCGAAGGGCGGGCGGGGCTGTCGGCTCGAATCGCATGGCGGACTACGACCCATGCGATTCGTGAATCGTGAATCAGGAAAGGAGGTTACGAAGTGAACACCGTAAAGAGCCGGACATGGGGATTTATCATCTATCCCGAATCGCTTCCCGAAGATTGGAAAGACCAGCTTGAAGCCCTGCATCTTCCAATCGTCGTATCGCCGTTGCACGACAGCGATACCGACAAAGGTGGAAGACCGCTAAAACCGCATTATCACGTGCTGGTGATTTACCCTGGCCCGACTACAGAATCCTGTATCAAGAGAGTCATCGACGGCCTTAACGTCACCGGCTCACTTGAACGGATTTACGACGCTAACGCTTACTGCAAATACATGACGCATGAAACCAACCCCGATAAAGCCCAATATGATAAATCGGACATGCTTACGTTCGGGGGCGCAAACCTCGAAGAACTCATGCAGCCTTCAAAGCATTCGAAATACGAAACAGTTGGTCAAATTATCGATTTCTGCAAAGAGAACGGCATAACCGAATATTCAGAGCTGATGGAGTATTCGCGCGACCATAGGGAAACCGGGTTCTTCTGCGTGCTAATTGAATACGCTTTTTGCATTTCGCGTTATCTAACAAGCAAGAGAGTCAGGCACGAACGCGAGCGGAACAGAAGCAAAAACCAAACAGCATAAGAAAACCCGGTGACGATCTGCTCGCGCAAGTCGCCACCGGGTTTTACCATTTCTCGCAAGAGCCGCTACCCGGCAACTCTAAAGCTCGAAAGCATCGACACCACAGCCGCCTCGTCCTGCTTGGAGAAACCGCCCTCCGGCGCTGCGCAGTAGAAGGCTATGGAGCCGCCGTAGTTGAACGCAAGCCCCGCGTCGAGCATCCCGCTGATGTACTGCTCGCCCTCCATCGACACCGGCGCGACCGCGTAGACGATATTCTCGCCCGCATCTGCGAGGAAGTCATCTCCCACGTCCTTTCGCATCGGGTCGGAAAGAGTCACCTTCATCACGGCGAACTCGCCGAGCGACGAGTAATCGGTAGATTGAATCATCGTCGGCTCGAAGCTGGAATCGGCCACCCGCTCGAACTTGGCGCTCATCATGACACCGCCTGCGCCCCCGGTGTTGCGCAGGTGGGCGAAGTTCGCGGTGAGGCCGCTTCCGTTCTGCACGGTTATAAGCTCGCTGCTCTGGCTGATATCGTCGGACGCAACCGACCACCCGAAGGGCAGGTCGAAGGTGTACTCGGGATAGGTAATCATGTTGGTATGCGCCCATTTGGTCGTGTAGCTGCCCGCCGCGTCGTTGACCGTCGAGCTGGCACGGCCGAACTCGCCGAACTCCTTCTCTATGTCGACGAGCGTGATGCTGTCGCCCGTGGTGAACACCTCGACGTCGATTTCCCCGCCGTCGAACACGTTGAAAGGCGTCTGCATGTGGAACGTCCCCCGAATCGGCACGGTCACCTTCTCGCTGAGCGTCCCCTTCAAGTCCCAGTCGAGGCCGGGGACGTGTATCGCGCCGCTCGCGTCCTCACCCTCTATGAGCTTCTGCAGCTTGGCCTGGGTCGCGCTTTCCAACCCCACGGAGAAGTCGGGGCCTGCGCAGCCGTACAACAGGCTCGTGAAGTGCGTGTCGATGCCCGCGTCCGCCTCCGCCGTGATGCTCGGCGCGTAGTCCTCCTGCATGAACGACAGCTCCGGCGCAACGGAGTTGTCCTCGTTGACCGGCCTTAGGCCCCCGGCGCTCGTGTACTCGAAGCCGAACGACTTGTCGATGGTGGCCTCGGCGACGAGAGCGCCGACGCTCACGCTGCCCCCGACCGTCAACTCGGCGCTGATGCTGTTCGTGAACACGATCGGGACAGGCCCCACGGTGAAGGTGAACGGGCGCAGGGTCTTCGAGAACAGCGGCCAGCTCTTCGACTTGTCATCCGGGCTGATGAGCCGCCCCAGGTCGAGGTCTGCTCCCGCGTTGAAGTGGTTCACCACGCGCATCTCGATGGTGCCGTAATCGATTTTGAGCGACGCCTCTATCACGTCCCCGGCGTGGACGCTGGCGGGACCTTCCTCCCACGAGAACAGGTTGCCCAGCCCCTCGTCCGCGAACGCCTGCTGCACGAGCGGCGAGACCGCACCCGTCCGGGCGTCCTTGACCTCGTACTCGCCGCCCTCGGTGATGGAGATGGTGTAGCTCACGTCGCACTTGTCGATGGCCTCGGTGAGCGCGGCCTGGGTGGTCGCGAACCTGTAGCCGCCCGACGTTTCCTCGACCGCGCCGAGCCGCCTCAGCATCCCGTAGGGCGTCTTGTCCGTCACGCCGGCGGCGAGTATCGCGCCCTCCCGCAAGCCGTCCATCGACGTGACCGTGACGGAATCGCTCTCGCACTTGACGATTTCAAACGGCGATTGCCCTTCCTCGTACACGACCACGTCGTTGTTTATGACAACATTGTCCGACCCACCAGACCCACTCTTCCCCAGCGTCCCACTTACAACGAGCGCTACCACAGTAACAGCAACCAACGCAACGGCGGCAAGCACGATGGCGATAGCTTTGACGTTGCTGTTCTTTTGTTCCATGCCGGGTTCACTCCCTAGTCACGATTCAAGCTATTTCGAGTAGATGCCGTTCAGCAACAAAATGTTCTTCTTATCCGCATTCTGGATACGATACTCGTCATGCTCGTTCAGGGTCTTAAGGCGACGAGCCAGGAACGACCCATCAATTCGCATCTCGCCCTCTGCGTGGGAATCGAAATAGATTGTAATTCTGTCTTCCATCTCGAAATCAGCGTTTTGCGAGCATGGGTAAGTTTCGGACAGCCAAGTGCTGTACTGAAAGCCGCCATCGGCGCTTGCAACGAAATCAGATTCGCTTTCCTCTTCGAGCGCTGCTTGCCTACTGGGCGAATTCCATTGCTTAGGAGTGCCGACGATAACCTTGGAAATCTCTGTGTAGTCGAATTCCGGCTGGTCGAATTCGATGCTCAGATTCCCAGCGTTCGACTCTTTCAGGTGGAATTGCTTAACGATGCCATCCGGCCCATTATTTGCATCAGGGTCACTGTGAGAAAACTTGTATTCCCCAAGCGCCTTATCGGAAAGTTTTTTCAAAGATAGTTTTACGTTGCTCGTCTCTGACCATCGCGGCTGTTTCGCCGGATTGCTGTTCGAGGCGTTATCTAATTCGGCCTCTATCGTTCCTTCCGCATGAACGGTGCCGAACCAAGTATCAATATCTTTGTTAACGGCAGCCGAGCAGCCGGTTCCATCGTCGTTAAGCGTAAAATCCAGGCCGTCCAGATACCATTCGGAATCTTCGAGAACGTCGATGGGGGCTTTTGCCTTGCAGTATTGCCGTTGGACAACTTCAAACTTCATGTCCCCGTCTTTTGAAATTTCCTCACCCGTGCCGTTAACCTCCATTACGAAATAATCGTTTTCGATGGTTGCGCCGAAAGTGCAAGCTTGCCTGTCGGGGTTGTTGTTGGATTTGCTGACCTCGGTTCTGAAATCAGTCACTTTGTAGGAGGATTCTTTGACGTGGTCGCTGGCAGGAAGGACGCTTTGGAACGCATCGCTTTTTTCGAATGCCGATTTCCAATCAAGCGAACTGCCCGAACAGCCAGACAGCCCCATGCTTACAATGACGAACGAAGCAGCGGCTATTGCAAGCGCCATCGCAATCGGAATACTGGAAAACAATCTCGAATCTGGCTTGGTCATAAAGCACCTCCGCGTTTTCGGTTTAGGGTGCCCAATGACGCCAGACAGAGAGCACCCGCGTTATGGTGACCAACCAGTTGGTTCTTCGGCAAACGAAGCAATCAACAAGCAGGTGCTCTCACACCCGATTGCTTCGGAAAGCCAAGACAAATATTCAACTGGTTGGTCGTGAATAATTATGGCATAGAAGCGTTTAGACAGGCAAAACCCATGCAGCAAAATGGGGCGCATCGTTAAGCCCAATGCGCCCCAACGCCGGAGTTAGGCCGGTAGTGCTTCGCGCTCGTTCGCTTTGCGCAGCCACTCGCTACCGTACTTGCCGCGAATCTGGCTCATGGTCGCGGTTCCCCTGCTCCACTTGCAATCGTCCTCGGCGTGCCGCCAGTACCAGCGCTTCTTGCTGCGGCTCCAAAGGCAACCGGCATCTTTAAGCGCTTCGCGGTGTGAGTAGGTGTCCCCGCCAATCCAAAGCCAGCTTCCGCACAGCTCAACCTCGATTCCCTCCAACTTCAAGAGCGCGTCAACCACGGCACGGAACTCTTCGGGTGTTTCCGTTGTTTCATGGGTCTTGCTCTCCGACCTCCCGGCCTCGAAGTTCTGCAACTCCTTCAAGACGGCGAAAACCTTGTCATACTCGGCGTTGACTTCCTGCATTGTGCGCACATCCCCGCCCATGTCGGGATGATGCTTCAAGGCGAGTTTCTTATAAGCGGCTTTCAGCTCGTCCAAACTGGTGCATTGGTCGAAGTAGCTCATGGGGTTCCTCCTTGCTCATCGGGTTCGCAACCGCCGAACCAAGCGGCTGCTTGATTCGGCATAACTGCCGCCCAACTCGCGGAGGATCGCGGTCAACTTCCCTTCACAAAGTGCCGCACATCAGTCATTTCAAAGGCGCGTTCATTCCACCAATCCGCAAGACGGATTTGTGCGAATAATTGTGTGGGTGGTTGACGGCGTTCCGCAGTGAGTTAGCCCGAAAGGGCAATGCTTTGATGATTTTATGAGAATGCCAATAAATTTAGCTCGATATGACCTGATTTAAGTAGTTGACCCCAAATTGACCCCATAGGAGCTGGATAAAACAAACTGGTCAGAAGCTATAAGCTCCTGACCAGGTAATTGTGGTCGCGGGGGCAGGATTCGAACCTACGACCTTCGGGTTATGAGCCCGACGAGCTACCAGACTGCTCCACCCCGCACTATGTTGGGTTGCCGCCCTGCGAACCGGCGGCTCGCTTAGCAGCGAAAAGGTATATTACAGGCCATTGACGCTTAAGGCAATACGAAACCCCCGCTCAACACCGCCCCTCCACAAAATTGGGCGCCCTGCCGCACGCTACGCGATCTCGCCGAGCAGGGCCTCGCAACCGCGCAGCACGTCGTCGAAGGTCACGTCGAAATTGCCCGTATACCACGGGTCGGCAACGTCGCCCGTCTCCCCCACGTACGACAACAGCTTGCGCACCTTGCCCATGTTCTCGGGCCCCAGGATGCGCTTCAGGTGGCGCATGTTCTCCTCGTCCATGCACACGATGTAATCCCATCCAGCATCCTCGCCCGCCTGGATGCGCCGCGCACGGTGCGGCACGATAGGCACGCCCTCCGCCTTCAGCTTGTCGCGCGCCGGCGGGTAGATCGGCATCCCTATTTCCTCGTTGGTGGTGGCCGCGGAGTCGATCGTGAACCGGTCGCCCATGTCGCGGCCGTCGACGAGCCACTGCATCACGCACTGGGCCATCGTCGACCGGCAGATGTTGCCATGGCAAACGAACAGAACGCGAATACGGTCAGCCATCATGCGCCCCCCCTATCGGCCGTGGCAGTCGCGGTACTTCTTACCGCTCTCGCACGGGCACGGCTCGTCGGCGCCCACCTTCTTCACCGTGCCGTCTTCGTTGAAGAACATCTTGCGGCCCGTCACCTGCTCGTAGAGCTCCTGCGGCGACCATCCGTTGTTCTCCCACGAAGGCATGGCGTTGAACACGTTGGTCACGAGCAGCGACAGCCGCCCGTCCTGGTCGTCAAGACGATCGAAACCCCGGTCCATCAGGTAGCCGAAGATCTCCTGCAGGCTGCCCGACTCGATCGAGGAGAGAACGACCTCCTCGACCACGCGGTCCGCGAAGGAATAATCGTCCTCGCCGTCGGGAACATGCGCGTCGAAGTAGGCTCGGAGCCGCGCGCAGTTCGCATCGTCCAGCAGCTCTCCCAGCAAGTCGTTCTCCAACAGCGACCGCGAGAGGGGTTTCATGGGCAGGTTGCTCTGGGACTCAACCAGCTCGCGCTTGTACTGCTCGAGCCACTCAAGCTCGCCCGCCAGGTCGGCGCGGGCCGCGTCGACAAACCTGTCCAGCGGCGTGCGCAGCTCCCCGGTCTCGGGGTTCCTGAGCATCTCGCCGAGGGCCCTCTGCTGGGAGCGCGCGTATTCCTGGGCCATGTAGTCAGCGCCCAGGGTGTAGTGAATCACGTAGTCGGTGGGCACATACGTCCACAGGTCGAAGGCCGCCTGCCCGACCATCGCCTCCGATTCGACCAGCGCGTTAAAGTCCTCGCGCTCGAGTACGTCGCCCACGAGCGCGCGGTACTGGTCGTACACGTCGTCAAGCGACGCGACGCCGCAGAGCATGGCGCATGCCTCCACGCAGCTCAGCGCCTGCGCGTTCTGCCTGCGCATGCGATCCACCGCATCGAAGTCCACAGCGGCGAAAGCGGGCAGCATCTCGTCGGGGGCGAGCACGGTATACCCGTCGCTCCCGCGGAACATGAACGTGTAGGGCTCCATCGGCCATTCGAACGCGTGGGCCCTCAGGTCGTCCGCGCCGAACGTCACGCGCTCGCCGCCCGCGGCCTTGCGCGCAAGGCGGTAATCCTCGTCGGAGGCGAAGAGCAGCCTGGACTCAAGGGCCAGCGTGGCCATCGGGAGCTCGGCAACGAGCTCGGAGACCATCTCGGCCTTGCGCAAGCGCGATAGGCCGCCCATCCCCAGAACCTGAGCGATGGACTCGAGCTCGTCCTTCGTCAGGAGCATAAGGCAATCCGCGAGGGAGCTGACGGGCTCGTGCTTGCGCGTCCTGCGGTCGAAATCCCTGCGGTCCGGCGCAAGGGCGCTCGCAAGTCGCACCATATGCTCGCGTACGACGTCCTCGCGCTCGCCGGGGGCAAGACCGGCCAGAACGCCACGGTGGAAGCCCGCGGGAAGCGCATCGTCTTCCGCGGGGTCGCGCGAAACGTCGTCCAAGAGCGCCTCGAACTCGCGCTCGCGCTTCTCCGCCAAGTAAGCCTCCGCCCGTTTCGCGAAATCCTCGCCGGTCACGGCGATGCCCTTGGCGCAGTTGTTCTCGAAATCATCCTGTATGCGCTGCATTTCCGCAGCGCCGCGCTCGATGTCGTAGGCCTGCAGGAACCCGTCGTACACGATCACGTCCTCGAAGGGCAGCAGCACGGCCTCCACGTAAGCCGGAGCCTTGCCGATCTCGCCCTCGAGCTCGTACGTCACGCCGCACACGGAGAACACGCCCGCCTCGCCCATGAGCAGGGCCCTGCCCGACTGGTAGCGCACGAGCGTGTAGAACCCCGGCAGCGCGTTCTTCCACGAGAGCGCCAGGTCAAGGCAGCGCCGGGGCAGGCCATGCGGGTTGTCCCTCACGAAGTCGTCGATTATCTCAACGTTCTCCCAAAGCTCATGGGCGACGAGCGCGCTTTTCACGTCATCGATCGGGCTGGTGAAGTCCAGCGTGAAGCTCTCCACGACGCGAAACCTGTCGTTCACGTAGTAGAGCAGCGAATCCATCGTATCGAAAAAGAGCTCGTTCTGCTCATCGGTTAAAACCATGTATCGTCACTTTCCGCCCTTGGCCCTGAGCAAGCTCCATATTATACAATCGGACGCACG
The DNA here is from genome assembly GCA_015062685.1 of Coriobacteriaceae bacterium. Lineage (GTDB taxonomy): Bacteria > Actinomycetota > Coriobacteriia > Coriobacteriales > Eggerthellaceae > UBA9715. The sequence goes on along the minus strand of SUUE01000003.1, from coordinate 131,870 downwards.
CCATGACCGAGGAGGCCACATGCCCATCATCGACGCACATGCCCACATCTACCCCGAGAAGATCGCCTCGAAGGCGGTCTCGGCCATCGGGCGCTTCTACGGCGTCGAGGAATCGATGGCGGGCAAGGGCTCAGCCGAAGACCTTCTCGGCAACCGCGAGAAGGCGGGCATCACGCACTTCATCGTACATTCCGTGGCCACCACCCCCAAGTCGGTGACGGTCATCAACGACTTCATCGCCAGCCAGTGCGAAGCGCACCCCGAGTTCATAGGCTTCGGCACCATGCATCCCGAATTCGAGGACATGGAGGCCGAGGTGGACCGCGCCCTCGCGCTCGGCCTGCGCGGTTTCAAGCTGCACCCCGACACGCAGCAGGTCAACATGGACGACCCGCGGCTCATGGGCTTCTACGAGATCATAGCCGGCCGCGCCCCGCTCACGGTCCACACGGGCGACTACCGCTACGACTACTCCAGCCCCCGGCGCCTCGCGCGCATCATGAAGACGTTCCCCAACCTCGTCGTCGACGCGGCGCATCTCTCGGGGTGGGCCACGTACGACATCGGCTACGACATCATGGTTGAAGAGGGGCTTGCCGGCAACGAGCGCCTGTTCATGGACGCGTCGAGCTCGTTCTCGTGGATCGGCCGCCGGCACATGCGCGAGCTGATCCGCCTATGGGGCGCCGACCGCGTCATGTACGGCAGCGATTATCCCATGTGGGACCCCGCCCACGAGCTGAACGAGATGCTCAACTGCGGCCTGACCGACGACGAGCTCGAAAAGGTGCTGTGGCGCAACGCCGAGGCCTTCTGCGGGGTAAAGGTCGGCTAGGGGCGTAAACCGCAGGGCCGTTCCGGGAGACTATTCCGCGTTCTTCAGCACGCGGATCTTGTCGATGCGCAAGTTGTCCATATCGACCACGGTGAACGTGACGCGCTTCGCGGCGCCCTCGTCTTCAACCTCGCCTTCTTCGCCAGCCTCGTCCGCAACCGAAACCGTATCGCCCTCTTCGGGGATGCGGTCGAACAGCGCCAGCAGCAACCCGCCCGCGGTCTCGCACTCCCCCGCCTCGTCGGGCGCGAACCCGATGAGCTCCACCACCTCGTCAATGGGCATCGAGCCATCGATCAGGTAGTCGTCGGGCGCCAGCTCCACCAGGCCGCCGTCGCTATCGTGGGCATACTCGTCGTCGAAGCGGCCCACGATCTGCTCCATGACATCGCTCATGGTCACGATGCCAGCCGTGCCGCCATGCTCGTCCACCACGACGGCGATCTCCGTGCGCTCGCGCTGCAGCCGCGCGAGCAGCTTGCCCACCGATATCCCCTCGGGCACCGCGGCGATCGGCCGAATGCGCAGATCGTCGACGCTCTCCACGGAATCGGCTATATAGAGGTCCTTCACGTGCACGAAGCCGACGATGCGGTCCTTGCTGCCCCGGCACACGGGGTACCGCGTGAACTTGTAGCTGCGCACGTGCTTCAGGTTCTCCTCGATCGAATCCTCGAGATCCAGGCACACCACGTCAGTGCGCGGCGTCATGATGGCCACGGCGTCCTTCTCGCCGATGTCGAAGACGTTGTCCACGATCTCGTTCTGCTCGGGCTCGATGTAGCCGCTCTCGGTGCTCTCGTCGATGAGTAGCTTGATCTCCTCGTCGCTGTACGCCTCGTGCTCGCTATCGGGGTCGTGCCCAGCCAAACGCACCGCGCCGCGCGTGAGGGCGTTGAACACCCACATGATCGGGTACGTGATGCGGTAGAACCACACCAGCACCCCCGCCGTGCGCAGGCACCAGCGCTCGGTCGAGAATATCGCGAACGACTTGGGGATCTGCTCGCCCACCACCACGTGAAGCGTCGTCATGAGCAAATAGCCGATAGCCACCGATATCGAGGTGATCGCCGTCTCCGAGAAGCCCGCAGGCTCCAGGACGGGGCGCACGAGCGCCGAGAACGCGGGCTCGCCCAGCCAACCCAATGCCAGCGACGCAAGCGTGATGCCCAGCTGGCAGGCGGCGAGATAGGCGTTCACATTGGAGGTGACGCGCTTGGCCGCTTTGGATCCGCGCTTCTTCTGCGCCAAAGCCATTTCCACCTGGGAGGGGCGCACGCGCACCATAGCGAATTCGGCGATGACGAAGAATGCGTTCATGGCCAGGAAGAAAACAACGAGCAGCAGGCTTACCGCTATTGACATGTATCGTGTAACTCCTCGTATCTGCAAAAACGTCTGACAAACGATTATACTCAAGAAGGCACTACAAGCGACCATCAAGGAGGGACGCATGGCAGAAGAGAAGAAAGGCCTCATCGCCGAATTCAAGGAATTCATCGCCCGTGGCAACGTCATGGACCTGGCCGTCGGCATCATCATCGGCGGCGCGTTCACAGCGATCGTCACCTCGCTCGTGGAGACCATCATCAACCCGCTCATCGCCATCGTGACCGGCGGCGCGACGCCCGGCGCCGGCCTGAAGTTCACCGTAGGCGCGGCCACCATCGACCTGGGCGCGTTCATCGGCGCGATCATCAACTTCCTCATCATCGCGCTCGTCGTGTTCTTGCTGGTCAAGGCTGTAAACAACGCCGGCAAGGCCGCAGCGAAGCTCAGGGGCAAGGAAGAGGAGGAAGAGGCCGAGGAAGAGCCTCCCACGTGCCCGTTCTGCCTCGAGGAGGTCAAGGAAGGCGCCACCCGCTGCCCGCATTGCGCCGGCGAGTTCAGCGAGCCCGCCGCACCGAAGCCCGCCGAGGCGTAAGCCACCCGAAGAAAACGCTGGGGCGCACGTGAAGTGCGCCCCTTTTTTCATTACGTTGCGTGAGACAGCGGGGTCAGGGCCCTTTGTCTCATTGAGAAATGAGACAAAGGGCCCTGACCCCGCTGTCTCACGCTAATTCGTCTAAATCTTGTACATCATCTGGAAGACGTCTTCGCGCTGCAGCGTGATCTGCACGCCGATGCGCTCGCCAGCTTCGCGCAGGCGCTCCTGCACCGTGTTGAAATCCGCGACCTCGGTGTTCAGCGTGACGATCATGGTCATCGAGAAGATATCGCCCAGCAGCGTCTGGCTGATATCGTCAATGTTGGCGCCGCACTCTCGAAGAGCAACGGCAACCTCGGCAACGATGCCGGTAGCGTCCTTACCCAGAACGGAAATCACGCATTTCATCAATGAATCCTCTCGTCATTCCTTGCTTACAGCGACAATTCTAGCGCAACGGGACAATGGTCAGACCCCATGACCTCACCGTGTATCTCGGCTGAAACAATACTGTCGCGCAGGGCCTCGCTCACGAGGAAGTAGTCGATGCGCCACCCGGCGTTGTTCTTGCGCGCGTTGAAGCGGTAGCTCCACCAGGAATACACCCCCGCCAAGTCGGGGTGAAGCGAGCGCCAGGTGTCCACGAAGCCAGCATCGAGCAGGTCGGAGAACTTGCCGCGCTCCTCGTCGGAAAAACCCGCGTTGCCGCGGTTCGGGCCGGGGTTCTTCAAGTCGATTTCCTGGTGCGCAACGTTGAAGTCGCCGCACATCACGACCGGCTTTGGCTGCGCCGAGCTGCCATCGGGCAGCGTCCCCTCCTCGAGACCCTTGCAGAAATCGCGAAACGCATCGTCCCATTGCATGCGGTGGTCGATGCGCGCCAGCTCGTTCTGGGCGTTGGGCGTGTACACGTCCACGAACCAGAGCTCGGGGAACTCGAGCGCGCAGATGCGGCCCTCGGCGTCCAGGTAGTCGTCCCCCAGCCCGTGGAGCACCTGCAACGGCTCGCGCTTCGAGAACACGGCCGTGCCCGAGTAGCCCTTGCGCTCGGCATAGCTCCAATAATCGTGGTATCCCGGCAGATCGAGGTCAACCTGCCCCTCCTGCAGCTTCGTCTCCTGCAACGCGAACACATCCGCGTTGAACGTCGCGAAGATGTCTTCGAAGCCCTTCTTGAGCACGGCCCGCAAGCCGTTGACGTTCCATGACACGAACCTCATGATGCACCCTCCTATTTGTGGTACGGCTCTCCGCGCGATATCTTGCAGGCGCGGTAGAGCTGCTCGAGCAGCACGACGCGCGCGAGGTTATGCGGAAGCGTGATCGGCCCGAAGGAGAGCGTCTCGTTCGCCCGGGCTCGCACGTCCGCCGACGTACCGCACGAGCCCCCGATCACAAACGCTATCTCGCCGCAGCCAGACAGGCCCAGGGAATCTATGCGCGCCGACAGAGACTCGCTCGATCGCTCCTTGCCGTCTATCGCCAGCAGCACGACGTGCGCCCGATCGGGCACCGCCTTCAAAATCGCCGCACCCTCGCGCTCCACCGCCGCGGCATCACCGCCAGCACGCGCGGGATCGACGTCGGCCACCTCGACGACCTGCGTCTTCGCATACGGCTGGAGGCGCTTGAGATACTCCGCGCACGCCTCGGTCCAGAAACGCTCCTTCAGTTTTCCAACTGCGATGACGGTGAACTTCATCCTAGGAGCTCTCGCCAGACTTGTCGCTGGTCTTCCAGTCGTCGCCGATGATCACGAGGAAATCGGTATCCAGCAGGTAGGAGCCGTCGTTCTTCATGGCCTTGCCCTGCCCCATGGCCTTGACGATGAGCCCGGCCTCGTATTCCTTCGAGGGGTCGTTGTACACGACGATCGTCTCGGGATACTTGCCGCCATCGGTCACCTCGCCGATCGTGACGTTCTCAAAGCCCACCTTGCCGAGCTTCTCGGCCGTCTGCCCGGCAACGCCCTTGATGTTGGTGGCGTTCTTCACGACGACGCTGCAGTACTTCTCGGTCACGTCATCCGCGTCGGCCCCGGCCGTGGCCAGAACGGTGCCCGTGGCCTCATCCACGACGTTGCCCTCCGAAGGCGGCTCGCCCGCCTCCATGCGCTTCTTCATCTTCGCCCAAGTGTCCTGATCGGGCAGCAGGTAGTACCCGTCGAGCACGCTCGGGTCCACGCTGCCCGTCGCCACGGTGGAGTACTGGTCGGGATAGGTGCGCCCGTTGGCCACGTACACGCTCGTGGTTGGGAACGACGCCGTGTAGATGTCGTTCGCGGAATCGAGGCCCTGCATGATCTGTGCCAGCCCGATGATGTCGTTCAGCTGCAAGTCGGTCGTGACGAAGTCCGCCACCGAGTTCACGGTGGAGGCGATAGCCCCCACATCCGCCGCCAGGAGCTTGTGCGCCACAGCTGAAAGCACGAGGCGCTGGTTCGCCGCGCGCATCAGGTCGGGCGCGGCCGACGTGCTGTACGTGTTGCGCGAGCGGCACAGGATGAGCGCCTGATCGCCGCTGAGCGTCTGGAGCCCCGCGCTGACGGAGCCGCCCGCCTCCCAGTCGTCGATATCCACCGGCACGTCCACTTCCACCCCGCCCAGAGCGTCGACCATGGCCGCGAAGCCGTCGAAGTCGATTTCGGCGTAGTGCGATATGCCCACGCCCGCAAGCTGCGACACGGCCTTGATCGCAAGCTCGGGGCCGCCGTACGTGTAAGCGGCGTTGATCTTCTGATACCCGTATTCTCCCAGGTCGACCAGCGTATCGCGCGGAATCGACACCATGGTCACCTTCTTGGCTACCGGGTCGATGCGGGCGAGCATCATGCTGTCGGTGCGGTAGTTGTTGTTGAAATCGCCCGTCTCGTCGCGCTCGGCGGAACGGTCGGTGCCCAACAGGAGCACGTAGAAGGGCTCGTTCGCCATGTCGGTGTGCACCAGCTGGGCGCGTGCGCTCTCATTGAGGCCGGCATTCATCTTGCCGATGACGCCGTTGAAATACGCGAACGCCACGCCCGCCCCCACGAGCACCAAGGCCAGCACCACGCCGACGACGATGCCGACGGTGCGCTTGCGGCCCTTGGACTTCTTCGTGGCGTAGGTGGCGCTCGAGCGGTTGTAATGCGCCCTCACGGGAGGCTCGTCGGAATCTGCAGCCCTGCTGCTGGAGCGCTCCGGCTCCACGCGCGACTTCGCAGCCTCGCGCTCGGCGATGCGCGCCGCCGCCTCCGCCCTCAAGCGGGACCTATCGGAGGCCCTGCGCTCCGCCGCCGGGGCCTGCTCCGTCGGCTTTGCCTCCGCGCGCGCTTCGCCCCTCTCCGGCTGGGCTGCCGAATTGCGGTGCGAGAACGATCGGGGAGTGGAACTCGACCTGCTCAAGCGCCTAACGGGCTGGTCGCCCTCGACGTCATCCGAGCGACGCGAACGGCGCGCGTGCTCCCCCACGTATGAATCGCGGCTGTATTGCGATGCATCATCGGCCGACTTGCGGTAACCGCCCGCCGCATCGGAAGGGCGCATGCCGCTGCCAGAATAGCTTCCATAGTTGTAGTCGTCGGCCGAACGCGAGCCATCACGTCCAGGGGCATCGAACCTTGAACCCATGCTGCCTCCGTTTTGCTGGTTCGTTTTAGTAGCGCAATTTCTAGGGTTAACCTGGACATTATATGCAATATGTCCAGGTTACGCCACCAATGCTACTCTTCGTCCAGCCCACCGAAGGCTATGCCGTCGTCAACGGTCACCAGCTCTTCGCGCGTCTCGTGCCAGCACTCGGTGGCCGGCATGCCGGGGAACTCGTCTGCCACGAACACGGGATCCAGGCCCTGGGCCCTCTGGGCCTTGTAGTCGTCAAGCGCCTTGAACGCCCATTTGCCTAGAACGAAGATGACCAGGATGTTGATGGTCGCCTGGATGCCCATGAAGATGTCGGCCAGGTTCCAGGCCAACGTGAGGTTCGACTGCGCGCCGAAGAACACGACGATGGCGCACACGATGCGGAACACGTACAACGCCGGCTTGCTCTGCGTGATGAACTTGAAGTTCTGTTCGGCATAGAAGTAATTGCCGATGAGGCTCGAGAAGGCAAACGCGAAAATTGCCACCGTCATGAAGACGATGCCCGCATCGCCGAACGCATACAGCATGGAATGCTGCACGAGGGGCATGTTCGTGAGCGCGGCATCGCCCGTCGCGCCGCCGAACGGCGTGAGGTCCATGTGCCCCTGCACGAAGATCATGATCATGACCGCCGAGCACGTGCAGATGAGGATGGTGTCGATGAACACCGACAGCGTCTGCACGAGGCCCTGCTTCACAGGGTGCGAAACCGACGCCGAAGCAGCGGCGTTGGGTGCGGAGCCCATGCCGGCCTCGTTGCTGAACAGGCCGCGCTTGATGCCCTGCACGATCATCGACCCGGCGAAGCCGCCGACAATGGAACCGAAGTCGAACGCCTCCTGGAAGATAAGCCCGAAGACGGCGGGAAGGGCGCCGATGTTCATGACGGCCATGACGACCGCGAGCACCAGGTAGAGGCCCGCCATCGCGGGAACGATGACCGACGTGAGGAAGCTGATGCGGTGGGTGCCGCCGAACAGCACGAACGCGAACACCACGGCCAGCAGCACGCCGATGACGAACGGGATCTGCGTCTCGAAATACCCGGGCACGCCCGCCTGCCCCGCAACGGCCTCCTTGTAGAAGTACTCTATGGACGAGCTCATGTTGTACGTCTGCAAGCCGTTGAAGCCCAGCGCGAAACAGAAGATGAGCGAGACGGCGAACACGACGCCCAGCCACCGCTTGTGAAGCGCCTGCTCGATGTAGTATGCGGGACCGCCGCGGAACTCGCCGTTGTCGGCGCGCACCTTCCATATCTGGGCAAGCGTCGACTCGACGAACGCCGACGCGCCGTTGATGAGCGCCATGACCCACATCCAGAACACGGCGCCCGGGCCGCCGACGGCAATTGCCGTAGCCACGCCCGCGATGTTGCCCGTTCCCACGCGGCTCGCCGTGGACACCATCATGGCCTGGAAGGACGACACGCTCTTGCTGCCCTCGACGTGCTTCTTTTCGGCGATAGCCCTGAACATGTCTTTGAGGTGCGTGAACTGCACGCCCTTCGTGCGGATGGTGAAGTACACACCGGCCGCGATGAGCAGGAACACCAGGAAGTAGGTGTACATGTACGTATCGATGGTGTCCGTCAGATTAACGAGGGCTTCCATGTCCATTGTTTCCCCTTTTCGTCCGAACGATCCTATGTAGCGCTGGGGCAAGACCGGACTTCCGCTCCAGCGCGCCCCTCCTACTTCAAGGTTGCGTAAATCACTGCCTTGATCGAATGCATGCGGTTCTCAGCCTCGTCGAAGACGCGGGACTGGGCCGACTCGAACACCTCGTCGGTCACCTCGAGCTCCTCGATACCGAACTTCTCGGCGATCTCCGCCCCGATGGTCGTCTTCGTGTCGTGGTACGACGGCAGGCAGTGCATGAAGATGGCGTCTTCCTTGGCAAGCGCCATGACCTCGCTCGTCACGCGGTAGGGCTCGAGCAGCCGGATGCGCTCGGCCCACAGCTCGGCGGGCTCGCCCATCGACACCCAGATGTCGGTGTACACGACATCGGAGCCCGCGACGCCCTCGGCCACGTCGTCGGTCAGCAGGATCTCGCACCCGTTCTCGGCGGCTATCTCGCGGCACGTGGCCACCAGCTCATCGGAAGGCATCTGCTCCTTGGGGCCGCACGCGCAGAAGTTCATGCCGAGCTTTGCGCACACCACCATGAGCGAGTTGGCCACGTTGTTGCCCGCGTCCCCCATGAACGTGAGCTTGCGGCCCTTCGGGGAGCCGAACTCCTCGCGAATCGTAAGCATGTCGGCGATCATCTGCGTGGGGTGGAACTCGGTGGTGAGGCCGTTCCACACCGGCACGCCCGCATTGGCAGCCAGCTCCTCGACGATTTCCTGGCCGTAACCGCGGTACTCGATGCCGTCGAACATGCGCCCGAGCACGCGGGCGGTGTCCTCGATGGACTCCTTCTTGCCCATCTGCGAGCTCTTGGGATCAAGGTAGGTCACGCCCATCCCCAAGTCATGGCCGGCCACCTCGAAGGAGCAGCGCGTGCGCGTGGACGTCTTCTCGAACAGGAGCACGATGTTCTTGCCCTCGAGGTACCTGTGGGGGGTTCCCTCGTGCTTGAGCTTCTTGAGCTCTTCCGCGAGGTCCACGAGATACGTGATCTCCTCGGGGGTGAAGTCCAGCAGTTTCAGGAAGTGCCTACCGCTCAAATTGACGCCCATACCATTCCTTTCCTAAGTGACATAGCCCGTATTATATCCCGCTCACCTTCCCATGGAGCAGAAAGGCCCTCCGCAGAGGGCCTTTCAGTTTTGCGTGTATTTCGCTCCCGTTACGCCTTGCGCACCGAGTCGACGTGGCGGGCCAGGTCGAGCATCTTGTTGGAGAAGCCCCACTCGTTGTCGTACCAGGCCATCAGCTTCACGAACTTGTCGTTGAGCGCCTTGCCGGCATGGGCGTCGAAGATCGAGGTGTGCGGGTCTCCGCAGAAGTCCTGCGAGACCACCTCGTCCTCGGTGTAGCCGAGGATGCCCTTGAGCTCGCCTTCCGAAGCCGCCTTGACCGCGGCGCAGATCTCCTCGTAGCTCGCGCCCTTCTTCAGGCGGAGCGTCAGGTCAACCATGGAGACGTTGGCGGACGGGATGCGGATGGAAACGCCCGTCATCTTGCCGTTCAGCTCGGGGATGACCCTGCCCACGGCATCGGCCGCGCCCGTGGTGGTGGGCACGATGTTGCCGAATACCGAGCGGCCCAGGCGCCAGTTCTTCTTGGGGAAACCGTCCACCGGCGACTGGGAAGCCGTGGTGGCGTGGATGGTGGTCATGAAGCCCTCGACGATGCCGAAGTTGTCGTTGACCACCTTCACCAGCGGGGCCACGCAGTTCGTGGTGCAGGAAGCGTTGGAGACGATGTCCATATCGGGCTCGTACTCGTCCAGGTTGGCGCCGCACACGAACATGGGCACGTCCACCTTCGTGGGGCCGGAGACGATAACGATCTGAGCACCGGCGTCGATGTGCTTCTGCGCATCCACGCGCGAGCGATACACGCCCGTACACTCCATAACGTACTCGACGCCAAGCTCTCCCCAGGGAATCTTCGACGCGTCCCTAAACTTCGGATCGTCGAGAATCCTGACTTCCTTGCCGTCAACGGTCATGACGCCAGTTTCGTCGTCAGCCGAAACCTCTCCGCCGTAACGGCCATGAACGGTATCGTATTTCACCGCGTAGGCTACCTGGGAGGCAGGATGATTGGGAGCGTTGATGGCAACGACCTCGACATCATCGGACTTTATCGCCGCACGGAACACAAGCGAACCAATGCGACCGAAGCCGTTGATTCCAATCCTGATCATAGAGCCGCCTTTCGGACGTTCATATTTCAAAAAACTCAATTCTTGGCGCAAGCCAAAATGACATGCTAAATGTACGTGAAGAATCTAACGCATAAGAATAGACAAGTGCAACACTCTTCGAATCAACTCGGCCAACGGAGGCGCTTCACAGATTGCCTACTTTTCGCCCACCGCGATATCGATCGCCTTCAAGTTCAGCTCCACGAACGCCGGCTTGACGCATGCCTCGACGGCCGAGCGCAGGTCGTCGATCGTCAGCGGGATGCGGCCCGTCTCGATGGCGCTGGCGAGCAGCACGATGTTGAGCGCCTTGCGGTTGCCCACGCGCTTGAGGATCGCCTCGTCGGCCACGACGGCCAGGCGCTCGGGCGTTGCGCCGAACACGGCGAAGAGGCGTTCGAGCATGCGCTCCCCGCGATACGGGTCGGCGCTCATCGCCGCGGTGACGGGCTGAATCGCGGTTGTGGCGGTCACGAGAACGCCTTCGGGCGACAGGTACGGCAGCACGCGCGCTCCTTCCGCGGGCTCGAAGGCGATGATCAGGTCGGCCGCGCCCTTCGCTATGAGCGGGGAGTGCACTTCCTCCCCGTCGTTGCCCATGCGCACATGCGACACGACGGAACCGCCTCGCTGGGCCATGCCGATGGTCTCGGCCGTGCGCACATGCCAGCCCTTCTCCTGCGCCGCCTGGGCAAGCACCTTCGCGGCGAGCACGGTGCCCTGGCCGCCCACGCCCGTGAGCATGATGTTAAGCATTGTCGCCTCCCTTCATCAGCGGCTCGTCCGCTTCGCCGGCGAAACCAGCGGCCTCGCCAGAGGGGATCCTGATAGCGCCGAAGGGGCATATCTGCGTGCAGAGGTCGCAACCGTTGCAGAGGGCGGGGTCGACGAACGCCTGGCCGCGCGACCCGCTGCGCGCGCCCTCCGCCTCGGCATCGAAGCCGATTGCCGGGCACCCTATCTCGGTGATGCACTTCTTGCACCCGGTGCACGCCCCGGCATCGACGGACACCGGCTCGTCGGGGCGAATCAGCTGGATGCAAGGCGATTCGAAGATCACCGCAGAGGGGCCTTGGTACGACACCGCGGCCCTCACCGCCTCAATCGACGCCTCCTTGTCCAGGGGGTTCGCGTTCAGCACCCGCTTGAACCCGTTGGCCGCAAGCGATTCCTCGATGTCGAGCGGCTCGTTATGGTCGCCCATGAGGGTGTAGCCCGTGCCGGGGTGCGGCTGGCTGCCCGTCATGGCGGTTGTCGCGTTGTCGAGCACGATGACGGTGATGTCGTGCCCGTTGTAGGCGGCATTGGCGAGGCCGGTCATGCCGCTCGCGAAGAACGTCGAATCGCCCACGAAGGCCAGGGCCTTCTTGCCGGGGTCGACCGCGGCAATGCCCTGCGCCATCGTGATGCCCGCACCCATGCAGAGGCAGGTGTCCACCGCATCGAGCGGCTTGGCGTTGCCGAGCGTGTAACAGCCGATGTCCCCGCAGAGCACGGCGGGCGTCTTCTTGAGCGCCTGCTTCACGGCGTAGAACGACCCCCTGTGCGGGCAGCCCGGGCACAGCACCGGAGGCCTCACCGGCAGCTCTTCCGCGGGCACGGCGGGAGGCAAGGGCGCCTCCTCGGCCTCCAGGCGCCGCTTCAAGCGAAGCCTGCCCGAAAGGCCCAGGAACTTCTCGATGCGCGAGGCGACGTCGTCGACGTCATTCTCGCCCCGGTCGCGCGCCTCGCCCGTAAGCTTGCCGTGCACGTTGAGCGGCGCATGCGATCGTCCGACCCAGCGAGCGACCTCGTCCTCGAGCACGTAATCGAGCTCCTCGAGCACGAGCACGTCGCCCAGGCCCTTGGCGAATTTGGCGAACGCCTCCTGCGGGAACGGGTACGGCGTTCCCACCTGCATGAAGCGAAACGCGGGGACCTCGATGCCGGCATCGGCCGCACGCCTTCCTACGATGCGGAGCGCTTCGCGCGCGTAGGCGGCCGATATGCCGCCCGCCACGATGCCGAACGCCGCCGGCTCCTCTGCGCCCGCGGCACCGTCTGCTCCCTGCAAGTTGAACGACGCGAACGGCTCCTCCGCTGCGAACGCATGCGCCATCTCGTTCAGGCGCTCGTTGATCTCGCCGTGCGCCGCATACGAACGGCGGGGGAAGATGACCCACTTGGATGAATCGCGTTCGAACCCCTCTTCGGGCACGGGCCGCGCATGCGTCTCGGCGGGCACCTCGAAGAACGCCGAAGCGTGGTCGACGCGCGTGGTGGGGCGCACGATCACCGGCGTGTGGAAGCGCTCGGACAGCTCGAAGGCCGCTTTCACCATGTCATAGGCCTGCTCGGGCGTCGAGGGGTCGAGCACCGGCACCTTGGCGAACGACGCGAACCGGCGCGTGTCCTGCTCGGTCTGGGACGATATGGGGCCGGGGTCGTCGGCCACCACGAGCACGAGGCCGCCGCGCACGCTCACGTAGTTCAAGCTCATGAGCGCGTCGCTCGCCACGTTCAAGCCCATCTGCTTGCAGGTGAACAGGCCACGTGCGCCGGCGAGCGACGCGCCGAACAGCACCTCGAGGGCCACTTTCTCGTTCGTGGACCACTCGACGTGCACGCCCTGGGCAACACCTGCCCTATGCAGGCGCGCGACGGTTTCCACGATCTCGGATGATGGCGTGCCAGGATAGCCCGCAACCACGCGCACGCCCGCCTCGAGCGCCGCATAGGCCATCGCCTCGTTCCCCATCAACAGCTTTTTCGTCATTCAGCTTCCCTCTCTCAATGCTTGCCCCTCAATGCTGGCGCAATGTCAGCGGCGGCGCCCGTGGCTGCCGTCGCGTCAATCCATTGCAGCAGCCAGCAGGCAGGCGCGGCCTACGAAGCCATCTCCTGCTTGAAATCGATGATCTTCTGGCGCTCGGCGGCATCGCCCGTGCCGAGCATCTGCACCGCCAGGATGGCCGCGTTCTTCGCACCGTTGATGGCCACGCAGGCCACGGGCACGCCGCTCGGCATCTGGACCATGGACAGCAGCGAGTCGAGCCCGCCCAGGTCGCTCGTCTTCATGGGCACGCAGATAACGGGGCAAGGGGTGTACGCCGCAACGACACCGCCCAGGTGGGCCGCCTTGCCCGCCGCGGCGATGATGACGCGGATGCCGCGCTCGTGCGCCGTCGACGCCCACTCGTGCACCTCCGCAGGCTTGCGGTGAGCGCTCGCCACCTTCACCTCGTACGGCACGCCGAACTCGTCGAGCTGCGCCATGCAGGCCTCCATGGTCGGCATATCCGACGTCGACCCCATGATGATCCCCACTACGGGCTTGTTCTCTGCCATGCTCTTCTCCTTCCAGAACAAAACGCTCTCATTATAGAAGAGAAGAAAAGCAGGCCGACGCACGACCCGGTGAAGCACACCTCCTCCAACGGCGGGCGCAAATGCCATGCGGATACACCTTCGTAGGGGCGCGCTCCGCGCGTCCGCCGCCCGCACCTTCGTAGGGGCGCGCTCCGCGCGTCCGCCGCCGAAGGCGGCATGATAGGTTTTCGGACCGGGAGGCCTACGCGGCGGTTGCGGTCAGCCTACCGAGGACGTTGCGAAGCTCCTCGCGGCCGTCGAAGGGGATCGGATCGTCATCGGGGTGGCCCGCAACGGCCACTTCGCCGCGCCAGTCAAGCTCCTCCTCGACGCCGTTCTCCTCGTCGGCTTCCTGCTTCATCTTGAAGACGGCCGACCTCACGACGTAGTCGAAGCTGACGCTCTCGGGGCGCTCTTCCACATCAAAGGTATATTCGAGCTCGTTCACGATGTCGTGGATACGCTCGACCGCCTCGTCCATGCCCTTAGACGGCACGGCTCCGGCCTCCGAGTTATACACGAGCTCGCTCGATATGTAACACGTGCGCACGCGCTCCTGGCGCTTCTTCTCCACGCGGTATATCACGACGCACAGCACGGCCACCAGAATCCACCAGATAATGCTCAGCACCAGATCGAGCGGCGCATCGATGTGATCGAAGCCAAGCCAGTACCAGAGCCACAGCAAGAAGGCAGAAATGACGATCGCGACGATGAACGCAACCACATTGCTTTTCTTCATGCTATGCCTCCGAGCCCGCGCTCATCGCGGGCTGCGCGCCGAGGTTGGCGGCGGGAACGTTCACACGCTCCTGACCGTAGTCCTCGCCGTTCATGACGTCCTTGTCAATGTTGAACACGTCGTGGCTGTGCTTCTTGCGACGCGCGATGACAGTCGATCCGTACGCGCCCGTCACGAGAATGCCAAGCATGATCCACCAATGCACCCAGCAGTGCTCTTCTTCGTCGAAGATACCCGCGAGGGGTGTCTCGTCGTCGGCGATTGCCTCGGGCCCAGCCATCGGCGTGGCGTCGTCAGCGATAGCCTCGGACCCAGCCATCGGCGCAGCGTCGTCAACGAGCACCTCGCCCTGGCCCAGCGGCGTGTCCGCGTCGGGGATCACGATGGCTGCAGGCGTTACCACCGCTGCAGCAGGTCCGGGTTCCGGAGCCGGAGCGGGCGACGGCGCGGGGGCCGGCGTGGGCGTGGGCGTGGGAACCGGAGTCGGCGCAGGCTGAGGTGCAGGAGTCGGCGTGGGTGCAGGTGCAGGTGCAGGTGCAGGAGCAGGAGCCGGCGCAGGCGCGGGCGCGGGCTCGGGCGCAGGTGCGGGCTCGGGCTCGGGCGCCGGCGCGGGCGTAGGTGCAGGGGTCGGCTCGGGAATCGGATCGGCCACAGCGCGGAAGGCAACGCGGTCAAACGAGCTGATGCCAGTAGACGCCACGTTAAAGACGCCAGTGCGCCCAGAATCATTCCAATACGTAGCACCGCCCAGATAACCGTCCTCGCCTTCGAAGACGAGCTCATCATCGGCGATCGTACGGACGGCTGAATCGGTGCTGATCTTGTACTCGCCAACGCCCGGCACGGTAACGGCGAACGAGTAGTAGCCCACACGCCCCTGCCCGGTATAGCCGTGAGCAAAAGCCTCTCCCAACGTGGGCGTTACCAGCGTAAACAGCGGTTGAAGGGTCTCGGCTGACTTGACGATCAGGTCCGTCGACCTCACGGCGTCAAGGAAGCAGACATCCCAACCCGCCTGGATGTCCTTGTCGCGCGTGATGAACTGCTTCCATGTGTTGTCATTCTTGGGATGAAGGTCGTAGTTACGAATGAAACGCGTCTGAAGAATCGTCGCAGCGACGCCGTCCTGATCGGTAAATCCGCCAATGGCCCAGTTATCACCGCTCGACATTGCAAGAACGAACGTATCCTCGCCTATCGTAAGCGTCGCAGCCTCTTCGGGCTCAAACACGAAGGTCGATCCCTCGGGTCCAACGGAACCCCAAGCGCCTCGACCAATCGCCGCAGCACCAGACTGGCCGATTCCCTCTCCGCCGTTCTCCAGAACAAGGTCGCCCGCCCCGTTGTACAGATCGGTGTACTTGGAGGCGTAATTCGCGCCGGCATAGGCAACAACGCTAGCGCCATTGTCGATGGTCACGCTCACATTGTAGGCATGAGCACCACCGCCGATGGCAGCAGCGCCTGCCCCGCCAGCAGCGACGACCGTTCCGCCGTGAATAGCAACCGACGAATCGCCAATTCGATAATTATCGTTGAAGCCCAAGCCGATGGCTGCACCAAGATAACCGCCCCAGGCCCTGATCGTAGAATTGGTAATGTCAATCGCGACAGCCGTGCCCGCCGAGCAACGGCCGACGCCGATGGCAGCACCGCTGACCCCGCCCTCGACCTCGAGGTCGGAATCGCGAATCGTGATGGATGCCGACTTGATCCAGTATCCAGCACCGATGCCCGCGGCCTTGCCGCCGCCCACGATGTCCCTACCATAGCAGTCGTCGATAAGAATCGGGACATGCGCGCCGGCCATGAACGTCGAGCCGATGGCGGGGCCGCCCTCGAGCGTGCTCTTCGAGTTTTCGACACTACCCGCAACTGGAGCGCCGTAACAGCTGCCATGAACTCCCCGAAGAACCGTCTCGCTGATGGTGATGGCGCCGGACAAGCCCGAATTACCTGAGCCGATACCAGCCGTGCGATGGCCGCCGCCCTTGGCGGATACCGTCAGATTCCTGTGATTACCATTGATGGTGATCGAACCGCAATCCTCGGCACCCCTCTGGCCGCCAATGCCAGCACCGCTATCAGGAGAGTTTCCACCCCCAGAATAATTCTCAGCGCCGGCATTTCCAATTGCCGTCAGAGAGCTCGGATTCTCGGTGCCGTTGATGACGAGGGAGGACGTGCCGTCAACCTGTATGCCGGCGCAGTCCTTGGCACCAGTCATCTCGCAATCGCCGAAGATGTTCAGTGAGGCCTGCGCGCCGTCGATGATGCTTATCGCCGCTTGGCTTTTGCCGGTTGCGTCGATAATCGCGTTCACGAGATTCAGAGTGACCTCGATCGGGCTCTCGGCAGTGCCGGCGGAGCCATCGATTATTACGGAAGTGGTACCCTTGCCGGACAGCGTGTAGCTACCGCTTTCGGTAATGGAATAGACGCTGGTCTGCGTAACGCTCGCAGGCGCCTCAACGGGAGCGCTCTCCTCTACGGGAGCGACAGCCTCCTTGTTGCCGGCAGCATCGACGGACTCGAGAACCTCGGGGGCAGGCGCCTCAGCAGTTGCGGCACCAGCTTCGGGGGCGGCTTCCTGAGCCGCCGAACCTTCATCAACTACCTGCACGATAGGAGTGGGCTCGGGCACATCCCCGCCAACGACCTTGTCATCCGCGTATGCGGGCATCGCGGATATGAGCAGCGCAGCCATGCTCGCCAGGAACATGGACAGCAGCGCTTGCCACATTTTCACTCTCAGCGTCAACTTCTGCATCGTGCCCACCTCTCTCTTCCGTCGCCCGACGGAACGCGACCTGCACCCTTTCCCCATTCCAAGCAGGTCACACTGTCTATTGGGGCCGGGCGGTGGCTTTTGAGCACACAGCGCCCCTGCATAGACAGTATCCATGTCATTTTAGCAACTTCTCGACTTCAGGATGCTCTCTATACCCATATATACGCCTGTTGTTAACGTATCGTTTCCTTTTTTCGTACCTCGATTCTCAATCGCTTCACGCTCAGCGGGCCAATCGGCGCAATAAGCGCCGCGGCTCTGCGCCTCAAGGCCCCCTCAACGCGAAATCCAGACCCTGCTTAGCCAGCGAGCGGTTACCATGGAAGCATCCCCAACGCAGAGGAGCGGCCATGAACAAGACGGTGAAAAGAATCGCGTGCGCCATCATCGCGACGGCATTCGCAGGATCGCTCTGCGCCTGCTCCACGGGCCAGGCAAGCCAGTCTAAACAAAATGTATCATCGGAACAGACTATCGTAGACGCCCCGGTCAGCACCTCATCCACATCAACTTCGCCAGCTTCGGCCTCTGCCGATGCTGCCGTAGCGAAAGCCAAGCTCAATCTCATCGAAGACTACCGCGAGAGCTTCCCACATGGGGATAAGGGAACAATGTATCAGAAGTACATTGTTCTTCATGACACTGAGGGCGAAGGCGCTGCAGAAAACGTCGTGGATTACTGGGACGGCAGCGGCCAGCTCGTTGCCGCTCACTTCGTCATCAACAAGGACGGGTCCGTCGTGCAATGCGTGCCTCTGGACAAGATCGCGCACCACGCCGGATACGGCGACGCGGGCCACAACGAACTCTACGGCATCGTGGAAGATGGTCGCGACGACATGGAGGGCACGGTGCCCATCGGCGACTGGGCTCCCGACTACGCCATGAACGCTTGGTCCGTCGGCATCGAGATGGTGCACGTGGGCGGGTCGGGCGACTACCCCGAGGAGCAGCTGCAAGCACTCGACGACCTCATCGCCTACATCGATGCCTATTACGGTTCCAAATCGGCTATCATCGACCACAAGGCATGGCGCAGCGGCAACTCGGATACGTCCCCCGAGTTCGCCCAATATCTCGCCAACTACCAAGATCACCGCACGCATAAATAAGAGCCAAGAGGTAACCTTTTCGTCAACCTAGGGCCCTGTCCTTTTGCGCTATCCTTTGCATCGTGGATTACGATCGTGGACAGCTGCTCGTCGGCATCGACGTCGGATCGACTACGGTGAAAGGCGCCGTGGTCGATCCGACCACGCACGAGCTCGTCTGCGCAACCTATCTCAGGCATCACGCGCACCAGCTGGACACCACCCTCAAGGTGATCGACGAGCTCGAGCGCACAGTCGGAGCCGGCTCCGTCGACATCGCCGTCACGGGCTCGGGTGGAAAGGATCTCGCCGAAGCCCTCGGCGCGCCCTACGTTCAGGAAGTCGTCGCCAATTCCATCGCCGTGGCAACCTACTACCCCAGCGCGCGCGTCGCGATCGAGCTCGGCGGGCAGGATGCGAAGATGATCTTCTTCGACCCTGGCCGTGACCAGGGCTCGCTGAAAGTGTCGGACATGCGCATGAACGGATCGTGCGCGGGCGGCACGGGGGCGTTCCTCGACGAAATCGCGGCGTTGCTCAAGATCCCCGTAGAGGAGCTGAACGACGCCGCGGCGAAGGGCGACACGCTTTACAGCATCTCGGGCCGTTGCGGCGTGTTCGCGAAGACCGACATCCAACCGCTGATCAACCAAGGCGCTGCGAAGGAAGACATCGCCCTGTCGACGTTCCACGCCGTTGCCAAGCAGACGCTCGGCGGTTTGGCGCAGGGCCTCGACGTGCTCCCTCCCGTCATCTTCGAAGGCGGGCCCCTCACGTTCAACCCCACCCTCGTTCGCGTCTTCAAGGAGCGCCTGGGCCTGACCGACGACGACATCATCGTCCCCAACCAGCCCGAGATCATCGTGGCGCGCGGCGCCGCGCTCGCCCTCCAGAAGATGGAAGGGGCGAAGGAGGCGCGCGGAGCGGCAACGCTGCCCGAAGCCCGAGAGGCCGTGCGGGCCGCCTCCGAGGCCATCCGCGCGACGCCGAGCTCGAGCAAGCCGTTCTTCGCCACCCCCGAGGAGCTTGCCGCCTTCCAGGAGCGCCACGCCCTCGGCGAAACGCCGGCCGGACCCGCCGCATTTGCCCGGGGAGCAACCGTCGAGGCGTACCTCGGCATCGATTCGGGCTCGACCACCACGAAGTTCGCCCTGCTCGACCGCGAGGGCCAGCTGCTCGACTCGTTCTACGCGAGCAACGAGGGAGAGCCGCTCGACGTGGCGAAGGCCGCCCTCGGCGAGCTCTGCGACCGATGGAACATGGCGGGCGTGCATCTGGATGTCGCCGGCTGCGCCACCACCGGCTATGGCGAGCTGCTGTTCGCCAAGGCGTTCCGCGCCGATTGCCACGTTGTGGAGACCGTCGCCCACGCCCTCGCCGCTGCGCGTTACATCGACGACGTCACCTTCATCCTCGATATCGGCGGCCAGGACATGAAGGCCATTTGGATAGACGACGGCATCGTGACCGACATCCTCGTGAACGAGGCGTGCAGCAGCGGGTGCGGCAGCTTCCTCGAGAACTTCGCCCATAACCTGGGCCTCGAAACGCGCGAGATCGCTTCCGCCGCCTTCCGCTCCGAGAGCCCGGCCGAGCTCGGCAGCCGATGCACCGTCTTCATGAACTCGTCGGTCGTCACCGAGCAGAAGAACGGCAAGTCGCCCGACGACATCATGGCGGGGCTCTGCCGCTCCATCATCGAGAACGTGTTCACCAAGGTCATCCGCCTGTCCAACCTCGACGGCCTTGGGGAGCGCATCGTCGTGCAGGGCGGCACGTTCGCCAACGACGCCGTGCTCGCTGCGTTCGAGAGCTACGTCGGCCGCGACGTCACGCGTGCGCCCTACCCCGGCCTCATGGGGGCCATCGGCGCGGCGCTGTTCGCCATCCGCAACGCCGAGCAGTCTGCCGTCGGGGGCGAAGGGCGCCTCCTCTCGTCATTCATAGGCCTCGATGCCGCGCGCGATCTCGCCTACACGCAAACCTCCAACGCCGTTTGCCCCTTCTGCACGAACAACTGCATGCGCTCTATCGTCACGTTCGAGGACGGATCGACGTACGTCACCGGCAACCGCTGCGAACGCGGCGAGATTGTCGGAGACCCGCGCGATGCCTCCGTGAGGGAGAAGGTGAAAGCGGTCCGCGCTCAGAAGCAAGCCGTGGCGAACCTCTACGACGTGCGCGAACGACTGCTCATGAACGACTACCCCGCCCCCGAGCTCGCCAAGCCACGCGGCGTGTGCATCGGCATCCCGCGCGTTCTCGCGTTCTGGGACACCATGCCGTTCTGGACCACGTTCTGGAGAGCGCTCGGCTTCGAAGTGAAACTGTCGCACCCCTCCACGCGCTCCATGTTCGAGCGGGGCCTGCCCGCCGTCGCGTCAGACACCATATGCTTCCCCGCCAAGCTTGTGCACGGGCACGTCCGTGACCTCGAGCGCACGCGCGTCGACCGTATCTTCATGCCGTCGATCACCACCGTGCCCAGCGAAAACACCGAAGCGACCAGCGAGTCGATGTGCGCAGTCGTGAAGGGCTACGCCATCGTCATACGCAACTCCGACAACCCCGAGCTGCGCGCGAACGTCGTGCTGGACGCGCCGCTTTGGCACTGGTATTCCGACGACGACCGAAGCCGCCAGCTCGGGTCGTGGATGCACGAGACCTTCGGGATAAGCCAAGAGCTCACCGACCGCGCCATAGAGGCAGCCGATGCCGCCCAGCGCCAGTTCGGCCAAGAGCTGGTCGCAGCGGGCCGCGAGGTCATCGAGCAGGTGCGCCGCCAGGGCACCTATGCCGTGATTCTCGCATCGCGGCCTTACCACAACGACCCGCTCGTCAACCACGACCTGCCCAGCATGTTCACCTCGCTCGGCATCCCGGTGCTCACTCCCGACGCGGTGCCTGGCATTGGGGCGGTCGACCTCTCGAAGAGCCGCCTGGACATAGTGAACAACTACCACGCGCGCATGCTTTCGAGCGCCATCATCGCCGCGCAGGACCCCAACCTGGAATACGCGCAGGTCGTAAGCTTCGGCTGCGGACATGACGCCTATCTCTCGGACGAGATTGTACGCCTGATACACTCTATTGCCGACAAGTCTCCGCTCATCTTGAAGATCGACGAATCCGACGTGCCGGGCCCCCTGCGCATCCGCATCCGCTCGTTCATCGAGACGATAGACATCAAGCGCCAGGAGCGCTCGACCGCCCCGCTGCGCCAGCTGCACGACCCCTACCCCAAGAAGTACGTGAAGGCCGACCGCAAGCAGAAGGTCATTCTGGTGCCGAACACCTCCCACGCGTTCGGCCGCATGATGGCAGCCGTCTTCTCGAAACAGGGCTGTCGGGCCGTTCCCGTTCCAATCGGTCGCGAGGAGGCCATCAAGCTGGGCAAGCAATACGTGCACAACGACATCTGCTTCCCCGCTCAGGTGACCATCGGAGAATGCCTCGCGGAACTGCGCAGCGGGAAATACGACGATTGCGAAGTGGCCATCGGCACCGGCAAGTACATCGGCGATTGCCGCCTGACGCATTACGGCGCGCTGCTGCGCAAGGCGCTCGACGACGCCGGCTATGCGCACGTGCCCATCATCACCAACGACGACGTCGACTACCACGACCTGCACCCGGGGTTCAAGATGTCGGTAGCCTCGGCTGCACGCGTGGCCATGACACTCCCGATGATCGATGCGCTCGAAGAGCTGCTGCGCAAGATCCGCCCCTACGAGCTCGTGCCCGGCTCCGCCGAAGCGGCCTTCGAGCGGGGCATGGACGAAGTCATAGAGGGCCTGGAGAAGCACGGGGCCTCAGGCGCGCGACGAGGGTTCAAACGGGCCATCGAGTACATGCGCGATGTGGAATACGACCGCACGGAGCGCCGTCCGCGCGTGCTCATCGTGGGCGAGTACCTGCTGAACTTCCACCCCGGGGCGAACCACGACGTGGAACAGTACCTCGAAGACAACGGCTTCGAGATTATCGAAGCGAAGATGACGGACGTCATTCGCAAGACGTACTTCTACAAGGGCGCGCAGATTTCCGAATACGGCGTGCAGAAGCCGTTCTCAGAGGCCACGTGGTACACCGTCGCCAACGCCCTGTTCGAGCACGCGCACGATGTGTGCGATCGTATCGCTAGTACACACCCACTCTACGAGCCTGCCTGTCGCATGCCCGACCTGGTCGTCGATTCCGACCCCATCATCCATCATACGTTCGACGCCGGCGAGGGCGTGCTCATCCCCGGCGAGATCATCCACCACGCCAACCGCGGGTGCGAGGCGTTCCTCATCTTGCAGCCGTTCGGGTGCCTTCCCAACCACATCGTGGGGCGCGGCATCGTGAAGCGCCTGCGCGAGCTGTACCCCGCGGCCCAGATCCTCTCGCTCGATTACGACCCCGACGTCAGCTTTGCCAACGTGGAGAACCGCCTGCAGATGCTCGTGATGAACGTCAGGGAGATGCTCAGCACCCCCGGCGAGGAAATGGATATCTCCGCCGTCGCGGAGGCGGTGGACGAAGTTGCCGAAGAAACCGGCGAGCTCGCCGAAGAGCTGTTGCAGAAAACATCGCACGAAGCGCCGGACGAGGTGACGCCCGAAGCGCTCGGGGAGATGGCCGCGATCATGCGCAACGTGCTCGACAGGGCGGACGACCTCGCCGCCCAGGCGAAAACGGCCCTAGCTGCAGCGCGCAAGACGGCTCAGCAAGGCGCTTCCGACGCCTCGGACGCAGTAGCGGCCAAGGCCGTGGCGGTCTACGAGATGGCGAACTCGATACGTGCCCGCGCGCGCAACGCCATGAGCGCGGCCACCGAGCTAGCGAGCAACATGGGCGAATCGGGCGCGGAAGCCCTCGACCACGCGCGCGCCGAGATTGCCGTCCGCCTCGACGACGCCCACGCCTTCGCGGCGAGGGTAGCCGAGCAGGCCAAGAACATCACGAGCAGATAGCGCAACTGCGCTAACTCTGCGGGGCCCCGAGCTGCCCGAGAAGCTGCTGGTACACGTCCGGGTATTCCTTCATTTCAAGGCCCTCGTTCAGCATCTTCTTCGCGTCTGCGCGCAGCTGCTCCGCCTCCGCCTTCAGCTTCTCCTTGTCCAGAACCTCAGAGGCGTCAATTGCCCGCTCGAGCTGGTCGATAGAAGTATCGATCTCGGCAAGCTTCGACGCGACCATGCGTGACTCGTATTCCTTCTGGACGACTTCGGGTTTGCCCTTGTTCTCGGGCAGGTTGGCATCATCGACACCTGGCGGGTTGATCAGGTACAGGGACCAAACGATGGCGCCGAACACGGCGATGACCACGAACGCGATGTTCATGATGTCGCGGGGCACACGCGCGATCCAGCGCTCCATGAGCGGGTAGACCCACCAGGTGATGATGCCCGCCACCACGCCGAAGGCCATCGTGTTCTGCAGGCACACCTGGCCCATGATGTTGCAGAAGTTGTCCCTATAGTCCCATAGCTGCAAGTGGTCGTTCACGATCAAGCCCATGCTGAACTCGATGATGGTGCACAGCAGAGCGCCGGCGAGGAAGCTGAACACGTAGGCCAGAATGCGCTTCTTGCCGGTGAACTTCTTCTTGAGCCACTGGAAGAACGGGTAGAGCACGAGCGCGATGATGACGACCGCCGCGCCCTCCATCGGGAACGGATAAAGCCAGTCTCGCCAGAGCATCGTGTTGGAAGGGTCGTACTCGCCCTGCACCACGCCCAAGATGATGAACTGGCACATGCCCATCTCCATCCAATGGCCCACGA
This sequence comes from Coriobacteriaceae bacterium, assembly GCA_015062685.1. GTDB lineage: Bacteria > Actinomycetota > Coriobacteriia > Coriobacteriales > Eggerthellaceae > UBA9715. The sequence continues at coordinate 107,917 of SUUE01000003.1, read as the reverse complement.
TGGAGAACACGATGAAATAGATGATGAGGTTGCGCACGAACGGCCAGCCGCGACGGTTGATGACGAAGTCTTCCTTCTCGTAGTCTCCCCCGCCCTGGGAGAAGTCGTTGACGAGCGTGGCCTTCACGCGCTTCGACAGCGAGAAATAGAGGATGAGGAAGATGTAGAACGCACCGTTCTCCATGGAAACGAACACGTTGAACCGCCCGGTAACGATATCGACCACCGCGGGCACCACGAGGCCGAACGCAGCAAGCCCGATGACCACGGGGCGCGCGACCTTGTAACGGTTGATGAACATCCAGAAAGCGACGCCTTCCAGGATGACCATGACCCAGTCCATCATGGAGGTGACGTCGTAAGTCATCGCGTCGCGGGACGTGAGCATGAGCCAGACGAGGTAGAACCCGATGTGGAGCGCGAAGATCACCTGCACGGCACGCATGAAGCCCATCTTATTGGGCGCGCTGAACTTGATGGCATCGTAGGCCTGCTTGGCAGACTTCGTTGCCGCCTTGTGGTCGGCCTTGGCCTTCTTTCTGGCCTCGCGCTCCTTCTTGCGCGCGGCCTTCGCCTTCTCGCGGTCGCCCGACCTCTCGGCGATGACGCTGATGCGCATGGCCTCGTCTGCTTCGACGTCGGCCTCCATGGCAATGCCCGCCATGGCAACCGCCTCGGCCGCATCGAGCTGGGCGGCCTGGGTTATCTTGGCGCGTTCCGCCTTGCCCGTGGTGTATGCGCTATCGACGGCCTTCTCAGCCTTTTCAAGAGCCTTCAGCCGGGCCTCGAGATCGTCGAGCGTGCTTTCCTCGGAAACAACGGCTTCTTCAGCAGACTCGATGCCGGGGTTGTCTTTGGCCATAATCCCTCCTCGTATGCGACAAAACGTCGATGACCTCATTACACTACAATCAAACGCCCTTTTGCAAGGACGTTTCCAAAGCGTGACTAGGGAAAAGGAAGCGAAACGGCCGAGTGAAGCAGCCCTCGCCGAAGCGATCTTCATGGCGTTCGAGGAAACACGGGCCGCCCGCTGCGCAGTTCTGCCGCCCTTCGCTCGAACATAAAGCCCGTATCATGCCACTGCGCAAGGATGCAGGCCCCTCATGGCGCGATATGGCCTTAATGTACGACCGCATGGCATGATATGGCGTACATGTGCGCGATATCATGCCACGCAGAGCCTCAAACTCGTACATTAGCCCCATATTGTGCCATGAAACCGAAAAATTGCTGCAGGGCGGCGAAATAATGCGTCCATGCCTACGGCTCGGCCACGAACAGCCCACTGGGCTGTTCGGCCCTCTCGGGGTTCAAGTCCCCGCAACAGCCCCGATAAAGCAAACGCCCCTTGGCAGGGGCGTTGGAAGTTCATGGTGGTCAGGGAGGGACTTGGGCGCCTGCCTTGCAGGCGCGGGCCTCGCCTACGGCTCGGCCACGAACAGCCCACTGGGCTGTTCGGCCCTCTCGGGGTTCAAGTCCCCGCAACAGCCCCGATAAAGCAAACGCCCCTTGGCAGGGGCGTTGGAAGTTCATGGTGGTCAGGGAGGGACTTGAACCCCCGGCACGGGGATTTTCAGTCCCCTGCTCTACCAACTGAGCTACCTGACCGGTTGTGTGACGCGAAACGTTATTCTAGCGGTACGGTTTCGGCGGGTCAAGCCGCTTTCACGGTTTATTCGAAACTGACCGCCCACCGGACAGCTAAGCTACCCGAAAAGCAGCTCGCGCTCCTCGCCCGGCAAGGCCGCACGCGCCTGGTCGCGCAAGTTGTTCACGCCGATGAAGAACTGGCGCATCATCGCAACGACCAGATAGCGGCCCTTGGGCGTGAGCGTCAGCTCCTCAGCCGTGTCGGTGGCGAACGCACCCGCGGCCTTCATGAACGCCATCTCGGCAGGCAAGCCATACTCTACGGTCATGCCGAAATCGCGCTCCCACTGCAGCTTGTCCAAGCGCAGGCCGAACAACTGCATGAGGAAGCGATAGCGCATGCGGTCGTGAACGTTGAAGTCGACGCGGCCCATGATGGACATGCGCCCCTCCTCGATGGCCTGCCCGTATTCGCGCAGAGAGAAGGTATTCACATAGAGGCGGCCGTTCAGGTACGTGATGCCGCCCGAGCCGATCGCGGGATACTCCTCGTACTGCACCACGTATTCGTCGATCATGCCGGAATCGGCTCCGGAAGCGTCCTGGTCGTCCTTGTGGTCGAAGCGGTTGTACGTCCAAGCGCTGCTGTGCGTGAACAGAGGATGATCACCGCCCGTCAGCAGGTCGTCGATGATCTCGTAGAAGCGCTTCTCGCGGTCGTAGTCGACTTCACCGACCGTCTTCAACAGCTGGCGTTCCACCGCAGGCGACGCCATGAGCGGATAGAACGTGGTCTGAGTGCAGCCCGATTCCACGATGCGCTCGATGTCGTGGATGAGCATATCCTCGGTCTGTGCCGGGAAATTGAAGATCATGTCCGCGTTCATGCTGGTGAAATAGGGGGTGGCAAGCTTGATGCGCTCGACGATCTCGTCCGCGCAGCCGTACTTCTCGTAGCGGTCCATCTGCTTGAGCAGACCATCGTCGAAGCTCTGCACGCCAACGGAAAGACGCTGCACGCGGCCCTCGAGCTTCTCGAGGATCGGCTCGATCAGGTGGTTGGGGTTGGTCTCGCTCGAGACCTCCTTGACGCTGAACAGCTCGCGCGCCAGATCGATGGTCGCGCACAGCTCGTCGATCATGATGGTGGGCGTCCCGCCGCCCACGTACACGCTGTCAAAGTCGTAGCCCATCTCGGCCAGCATGCGCATCTCCTTGCGCAGGCTCTCGAAATACGGCACCGCGCGCTTCTCGCTGAACGGGAACCGGTTGAACGAGCAATAGGGACAAAGCTTCTGGCAGAACGGCACATGCATGTAGAGCATGTACTTCTGCCCTGGCTTCGGCCCGGGCACGTGCGTGTCGGTGGTCGGATTAACTTTCAGATAGTTCTTCGACGTCTCGCGCACAGCGAGACTAATCAATCGTTCGGAAAGCATTTCGGCTCCTTACATTACGTCCTTGAGGAATCCGATGCGGGCGTTGCCGTCACCGAGGCTGGCTCGAACGAGCGGAGCTCCCTATTCCCAAGAGCTCCGACCGTTGATCGCGCGCAGACCGATGTCGGTGCGGTTCTGCTTGCCCTCGAACTGAATGAAATCGCAGGCCTTGTAAGCCAGCTCGCGAGCGGCCTGGAACGTATCGCCCATGGCGGTGACGTTGAGCACGCGGCCGCCGCTCGTGACGAGCTCGCCGTCGCGCATGGCCGTGCCCGCATGGTATACCTTCACGTCGTCGAGCGCGTCAGCGGCGTCGATGCCGGTAATGACCTTGCCTTTCTCGTAGGCCTTGGGGTAACCCGCGCTGGCGAGCACCACAGTCACGGCCCACTTGTCGGCCCACTTCAGATCGATGTCCTCGGGGCGGCCTTCAGCGACCGCCAGCATAACGTCCACGAGATCGGACTCGAGGCGCGGCAGCACGACCTGCGTCTCGGGGTCGCCGAAACGCGCGTTGTACTCGAGCAGCTTGGGGCCCGCCGGCGTGAGCATGAAACCACCATACAGAACGCCGCGGTAATCGTGGTCGAACTCCTCGGCAGTGGCCGCGGCCGCATTGGCCATGACCTCTTCCATGCGCGCGAGCTCTTCGTCGGTGACGATGGGCACCGGCGAGTACGCGCCCATGCCGCCCGTGTTGGGGCCCTCATCGCCGTCGTAGGCGCGCTTGTGATCCTGCGAAGGCGCCATGCAATAGGCCTTGCCGGCGGAAACGAACGCGAGCATGGAGCACTCGGGGCCGGTCAAGCATTCCTCCACGACCACGGTGTTGCCAGCATCGCCGAACGCACCGTCGAAGCACGAGGACACGGCGTCGTGCGCCTCCTCGACGGTTTGCGCCACGACGACGCCCTTTCCCGCCGCCAGGCCGTCAGCCTTGACGACGATCGGTGCGCCCTTCTCGTCGATGTAGGCATGCGCTGCAGCTTCGTCGCTGGTGGAGAGATACTCGGCCGTCGGCAGGCCGTGGCGCATCATGAACTCCTTGCAGAAGGTCTTGCTGCCTTCCAGCTGGGCGCCCTGCGCATCGGGGCCGAACACGGGGATGCCCGCCGCGCGCAGAACATCGGCGACGCCCGCCACGAGCGGTGCCTCGGGACCGATGACCACCATGTCGATAGAGCGCTCCTGCGCGAACGCGAGCACCGCCTCGCCGTCCTCGGCGTTCAGACCCGCCACGTTCTCCGCGAACCCGGCCGTGCCGCCGTTGCCCGGCGCCACGTAGAGTTTCTCGCACTTCGGCGACTCGTTGAGCGCCCACGCAATCGCATGCTCGCGGCCGCCGCTGCCAAGCACCAAGATGTTCATGTTCGTCCTTTCGTCAATGGAGCGGACCCGGGGCCGCGCTCCACATGGCTTCGAATTCCCTAGTCTTCGTCCCTATACCAGTCCCTGACAATGGTCTGGTCGCGGTCGGCGCCAACCGACACGAAAGAGATGCGCACGTTGCAGATCTCCTCGAGGTGCTTCACGTAAGCCTGCGCATTGGCGGGCAGCTCCTCGAAGGTGCGGCATTCGGAAATGTCCTCGCCCTTCCAGCCGGGCAGCTCCTCGTAGATGGGCTTGGCGTGGAACAGGACGCTCTGCTGCATGGGGAAGTAGTCGTAGCGCTTGCCATCGCATTCGTAGGCTACGCACACCTTGATGGTGTCGAAGTCGGAAAGCACGTCGAGCTTCGTGAGCGCGACATCGGTGAGGCCGTTCACCTCCACGGCGTAGCGGCCGATGACGGCGTCGAACCAACCGCAGCGGCGCTTGCGCCCGGTCGTCACGCCGTATTCATGGCCAACGGCACACAGGCGCTCGCCGATCTCAGCCTCCTCGCCCGTGCCGCCGTCTTCGGGAAAGCGCTGCTCGGTCGGGAAGGGGCCGGCGCCCACGCGCGTGATGTAGGCCTTCTGGATGCCGAGCACGCGGTTGATGGCCTTGGGCCCGACGCCCGTGCCCGTCGCAGCGCCGCCCGCGCAGCAAGGCGACGAGGTGACGAACGGGTACGTGCCGTGGTCGATGTCGAGCAGCGTGCCCTGCGCGCCCTCGAACAGGATGGACTTGCCTTCCCTGAGGGCCTCGTTGAGCAGCTGGGTGGTTTCGGCCATGTACGGGCGGAGGATCTTGGCGTAGGGCAGGTACTCCTCGCAGATCTCCTCCACCGAATAGGTGTGCAGGCCGTAGATCTTCTCGAGCACCGGGTTCTTCTGCGCCAGAGCCGTCTTCAGCTTGAGGCGGAAGATGCGCTCGTCCATGAGGTCTTGCACGCGAATGCCCTTGCGGCCCACCTTGTCCTGGTAGCAGGGGCCGATGCCGCGCTTGGTCGTGCCGATCTGGTTCTCGCCGAGGCGCTTCTCGTCGGCGCCGTCGAGATCCTTGTGATACGGCATGATGATGTGCGCATCGCAGCTTATCTTGAGGTTGTCGCAGCTAATGCCCTCAGCCTGGAGCATTGCCATCTCCTTGACGAGCACGCCGGGGTCGATGACGACGCCGTTGCCGATGACGGGGGTGGCGTTCGGGTACATCACGCCCGAAGGCATGAGGTGGAGCGCGAGCTTAGTGCCTCCGTGGATTACCGTGTGTCCTGCGTTGTTGCCTCCCTGATAGCGCACCACGAAATCGTAGTCGCGGGCGATCAGGTCGGTAACCTTCCCCTTGCCCTCGTCGCCCCACTGGGCGCCGACCAGCACCGTATTGGTCATAGCTGATTCCTTTCGCGAAGTTTGCGCAATCGATTATATATTCACCCCCTCGAACGCAAGCGTTTGCACACCAAGAAATCGGTTATGACCCGCCGAAATCCGCAAAGGCCACGACGGCCCCCATTCACCCCAACCAGACGGCCACTCGCACCCGATCGCAACGCCTCTTTCAACAGCGGAGGAGAAGCCCCGGCCCGAGGGCGGGCGCAGTCGGAGCGAGGTCAAGCCAAAGGAGCTGAGAGATCCGCTTTTCCGCCTGTTCTTGGCGGAAAAGCTAGTTCGAAGCGACGACGCGGCGAGCGCAGCCTGCGCCCGTCCTCGGGCCGGGGCGGGCGCTCGGGGAGCGCCCCTACAGTTCTAGGAAGTTGAGGGCGGGGTCGGCTGCGCGCAGGGCCTCGACGGTTTCGCGATGGCAGGTGAACACGATGACCTGGCGCACTTCCGCAAGGCGCGCGAGGGCGCGTGCCGCATTGGCCCGGCGCTCCGCATCGAAGTGCACGAGCATGTCGTCGGCGATTACGGGCACCGCGCGCCCCACGTCGTGGGCGTGCATGAGCATAGCGATTCGCAGCGAGAGATAGAGCTGCTGGCACGTCCCGAGCGACAGGTGGCGCACATTCCGCTGCTCTCCCGATGCCGACACGGCGTTTAGCGACCCTTCGGGCGACATCGAAACGCCCACCCAAGCGCCCCCGGTTATCATCTCGAGCAGCTCGCTCGCGCGCGCGTACACCTCGGGCTGGCTGCGGCTCTCCCATGCAAGGATGCTCTTCTCGAGCATCCGCTTGGCCAGCATGAGCGTCACGAGCTCGCTCTTGCGCTCACGCAGCCCGCAGCGCAGCAGCTGATACTCCATCTTGAGGCGGTCGAAGGAGTGATCGCGCCGCGCATGCTCGAGGCGCTCGCTCAGCTCGCCATAGCGGAGGTTCATGTCCTCGTAGGCGCGGGAAATCGCGTCACGCTGCTCGACCTGCCTTCGGATCTGCGCGTCGAGCTGCTGCAGGGAAGCCCCTTCCTCGAAGCCAACCGAGCGCAGCGCCTCGCGCCGCTCGTCAGAGAGCGTCCCGAGGGCATCGCGCGCGGCCTCGATTCGCATATCGACCGACGTCACGCGCTGCTTCGTGTCGGCCAAGCGGGCTCGGGCGTCGCGTGCGTCGTCGAGCAGGGCGCGCGCCTGGCGGATGGACCCCTCTGCCTCCTTGAGGCCGTTCTCCTCGAAAAACGCCTCGACGTCGGCCCGGTGCCTCTCCAGGTCCGCGAGGCTGGCGTCCAGCTTCTTGCGATCCTGCAACATGACCCACTGGGCGTCCTTGCGACGCTCCTCGAGCGCCTCCGCGCCCCTGTTCGGGCGGAAGAGGACGACGAGCGCGCCGGCGGCGAGGAAGAAGGCGAGCACAATCATGCCGATGCCCAGGGCCGTGATCGACAGGCTCTGGATATCCCTCCCGTGGAGGAACACAGGTATGCCCGCCACGATGAAGGCGATGGGGAGCAGCACGGACACGATCACTTGAGAGGAGCGGTTGCGCAGGCTCCGGGCGCGCGATTCGGGCCCCTCCTCCACTTCAAGCAGGGCCTCGTACGCAGCCGTCGACGCGGCGCTGTTCTCCTTGGCCAGGTCGATCGAGCGCTCGACCTTCGCTTGCTCGGAGGACAGCTCGTCCAGCCTGTCGCGCAAAAGCCTCTCCTCGGATGCATCGAGCGCGAGAAGCCGCTCGCTCACCTGGGGCACATCCCCCGCTTCCATGTCGAAAGACCGCCGCTCGGCCTCGAGCGCCTCCAGCTCCTCGCGCCTGGCGGCTTCCCGCGCATCGGTCGACTCGATCCGCGCACGCGCTCCATAGAGCCCCTCGATCTCGGCATTGAGCTCTTCGAGCCGGACGGATGCCGCGGCACGGCTGTCAGCCAGCTCGATGAGCTCGCGGTCCTCTTGCTTGTAGAGCTCCACCTGCGCCGCAGCTGCGAGCATTTCCTCGCGCTTCGCCTCGAGCCTGCTCCCGAGCCCTTGAATGGACAGGGGCGATTCTGGGTCCGGGGATAAGCGCGCGGCAATGCGCTGCTCGATTTCGACGAAGGCGGCCGTCGGGCTTGAGCTGGTTCCGGCTCCAGCCGTGAGCAGCCGCGCCGTCACATCGGACGTGTCGCGGAGCGAGCGCAGCTCCTCGGAGCTCAAGCTGAACATCGTGCGGTACGTGGCGTTGTCGATATCGGACACGATGTCCACGTCGCCGCGCAGCCCGTCGGCGTTATGCGCGCGCGAGACCACGCTCGCGCGTGCCGGGTCCTCGGCATCGCGGAACACGAGGGACCCCGCGCGATGGCCTCCCTCGCGTGGGCGATAGGTGTTCCGAAGCCCGCGCGCCTCTTCCCAGCCGAACAGGACGCCGCCGACGAACGAGGCAATGGTCGACTTGCCCGCCTCGTTCGGGCCGAACACCACGTTCATGCCAGGCTCAAACGGCCCCGCCTCGTAGTCGGCAAGCGCTCCGTAGCGGCCTATGCGAGCTCTTTCGAGGAACCAGCTCATAGCTCCTCCTCGTCGAGCAGGTCGAAGGCGGGGGCGTCATCAGCCTCTTCGAGCAGGTCGAAAACGAGCGTCTCGGCGGCCTCGTCGAACTCGCCAATGCGACGGGCGAGCGACGAGGGAACGTCGATCCCCCGCTTCACGAATTCCGCCTGGATGAAGTTGACCATCTCGTCGGCGCGCGAGCGCTGCCTATCGGCCACTCGCAGAACCTGCCCCGTGAACAGCCCCTCGCGCGACAAGCTCTCGCGCCCATGAACTGGGCGGGTGCGGTCGATGAGCGCATCGCAGAAGAACGTGGGATACGCATTGTTGAGGCGCCTGCGCATATCGCGGATCACATCGCCCTTGGCGAGGAACCCGTGCAGACCCGTTTCGCCCACGAGCACGACGCGCGCCACCATCTCATCGCACCCCGCCAGCGCGTTCTCATGGAACAGTTGGGAGATGACCAGCCGCGTAACGTCCGCGAGCGTCTGGCAGGCCGACACGTCGACCTCGAGCGAGTTAAGGGCGACGCTCGCCGTGGGAACGAACTCGAGGGAGGTGCGCACGGGGCCCGAACTCCCGGCGCGCTCCATGGTCACGAGGAAGCACCCCCGCTCTCCCGATTCCTTGACATCGAGCCCCTGGATGCAGCCGGGGAAGACGACGCGGGGAGCCGCCTCGGAGGGGAGCGCGCAGCGATTATGCAAATGCCCGCAAGCCCAGTAGTCTATGTCCGCGCACATGAGCGAATGCGAATCGCAATACGCCTTGCTCTGGTCGGGATCGAGCCCCGTATGGATGATGCCAACGGAAAACGGCGCCTGCGCAACGAGGGGATGTTCCGCCTTCAGGGAAAGCACCGCATCGGCGCGCGTTATCCCCTGCGCCATGGGCTCGTCTACCGGCCATGCCTGATTGCGGTAACCGCGCGCCCCTATAAGGCAGATCGGCTCGCCGTCGCGCTCGAACAATGCGAACTCGGGGCCCTCGCCGCCCATCAGCCGCGCCGAAGCCGGGAAGCGCCCCGCGTCGAGGCGCCAAGACGAAAACGGGTCGTGGTTGCCACCGACGAGGAAAGAGGGGATCCCCGCAGCGTCGAGCCGCTCGAGACCTTCGAAGAAATGCAGGAAGTCGCCGAAAGAGGCGCGGGCCGCATCGAAGATGTCGCCCGCGATAACGACGAAGTCGACGTCGTTCTTGATAGCCGCGTCGATTACCCGGTCGTACGCCTCGATGACCGCGCGCTGGAGCCGCTCGGACCAGACGTCGGTCAAGCTGCAGAACCCCCGCACCGGCGCCCCGATATGCAAGTCAGCCGTATGTAAAAACCTAACAGTTTGCTCCATGCCCCCAGTATACGGGATGAGCCCCGCAAACGCCCGCCCCCTCCTTCGCCCCAGGAAGAGCGCAGCCCCGCCGGGCGCGGGCGTGCGGGCGTAGCGAGGTAAGCCCGAGGAGGAGCGAGATCAACTTTTCCGCCCGCCCTTGGCGGAAAAGTTAGCTCGCGACGACGAAGCGTCGAGCGAAGCCCGCACGCCCGCGCCCGACGGGGCGGACAGCAGGTCAGACTACTCTTCCGCGTAGTCCAAAAAGCTCGTGTAGTCCGGAATGAACGCAAGGCGGATATCGCGCGTGGGACCGTTGCGGTGCTTGGCCACGATCAGGTCCGCCGTGTTGAGGGGCGGACGATCGTCCTGCTCGGCTTCTATCTCGTCCATTGAGCGGTCGATGAACATGACGATGTCGGCGTCCTGCTCGATCGAGCCGGACTCACGCAGGTCGGAAAGCATCGGGCGCTTCTTGCCGCGCATCTCGACGGCACGCGAGAGCTGGGAGAGCGCGATGACCGGCATGTTCATCTCCTTGCCGAGAATCTTCAGGCCTCGGGAGATCTCGCCGACCTCGACGGCGCGGTTGCCGTCGCGCCGCGTCTGCGGCGGCTGCATGAGCTGCAGGTAGTCCACGATGATGAGGCCCTTGCCGTTCGGCACCTGACGCAGCTCGCGGCGGGCCTTCGCGCGCGCCTCGAGGATCGAGAGGCCAGGCGAGTCGTCGATGAACAGCTCGAGCTTGGCCAGGCGGTTCGACGCGTCGGCGATGGCGCCCCAGTCGCCCTCGCTGATGAAACCGCCGCGGATCTTGTGCAAGCCGATGCGCGCCTCGGAGCAAAGGATACGCTGGACGAGCTGCCCAGCGCTCATTTCCAAGGAGAAGAAGGCGACCGAAGTGCCCGCCTTCGCCGCGTTGACGGCCAGGTTGAGTGCGAACGAGGTCTTGCCAACGCCAGGACGCGCCGCGAGGATGACGAGGTCGCCGGCGCGCAGACCGTGGAACAGGTCGTCGACGTCCTTGAAGCCCGTGGGCACGCCCGCCATGTGCGACCCTCGCTCCGCGAGCTGCGTGATCTCCTCGAACGCCTCGGTGAGCAGCGAGTCCATCTTGGTGAACGAGGAGGACACGCGCTGCTCGGTGACCTCGAAGAGCGTGCGCTCGGCGTCCTCGACCACCTCGTCCAGGTTGTCGGGCGCGTTGTAGGCGAGCGCGCTGATCTGCGTGGAGGCGTAAATCAAGTCGCGCAGGATGCTCGTGCGCTTGACGATATCGGCATGATTCGACCAGTTGGTCAGCGCGAAGGTGTTGTCGGCAAGCTCGATGATGTACGAGCGCCCGCCTACGGCATCGAGCTGCCCGGAAGCGTTCAGGTTGTCCGCCAGCGAGATCTGGTCTACGGGTATGCGTCGCGTATGCAGGTCCATGATCGCCTCGAATATGACGCGATGCGCGGGGCGGAAGAAGTTCTTGGGCACGAGCTTCACCGCCACCTCCTCGAGGATCTCGGAGTTGAGCATGCAGGCGGCGAGGACCGACTTCTCGGCTTCTATGTTGCGGGGAATCGGCTTCTCCGCCGATTCGGTATCGTTGTGCAGTGGCATTAGCTGCCTTTCGTCATAGGTGGTGCAAGCGCGCGGGCGCAGTTGTTCATGCCATGGTACGCCTTTTATCGTCCCAGTTCAGCGAGGTTTTCAGGCGCCGAAAGAGGAGGTTTTGAGACTCCACCTCCAAATGGGGAAAACCCCTTCGCCCGAACAGGGGCAGAAGGGGTTTTCCACGTTTTCCACCGCGTTGCGCTGTGGAAAAGTTTTTATTCCTCGTTCGCGGATTCTTCAGAAGCTTCCTCGGCAGCCTCCTCGGCGGCTTCGACAGCCTCCTCCACGACCTCGGCCTCAGCGGCCTCGTCGGCAACGGGAGCGACGACCTCGCCGTTCTCGTCCACGACGTTCAGCACGATAGCCGCCTTGATGTCGCGGTACAGCGACGCCTCGACGGTGTGCTCGCCCACGACCTTGATCGCCTTGCGCGCGTCCACGCGGCGACGGTCGAGATCCAGCTCGAGCTGCTCCTTCACGGCGTCGGCGATCATCTGAGCGGTGACGGAACCGAAGAGGTTGCCCTCCTCGCCCACGCGCGCCTTGATCGTGACCGGAGCCGCCTCCAGCTTGGCCTTCAGCTCCTGGGCGTTGGCGATGCGCACTTCCTCGCGCTTCGCGATGTTGTTGCGGCGCTGATCCAGCTGCTTCAGGTTACCGTCGGTCGCCTTGACCGCGATGCCCTTGCGCAGCAGGTAGTTGTTCGCGAAACCGCGGGCGACCTCGATGACGTCGCCCTCGCCGCCGCGACCCGGCAGCTCTTCGAGAAGAATGACCTTCATGCTAGTCCCCCTCCCTTAATCGCGATTGCGGCGACGGTCGCCACGGCCGCTCACGGCCGGCACCAGGTAGGGCATGAGAGCCATGGTGCGAGCACGCTTGACGGCGTTCGCGATGTCGCGCTGATGCTGCATGCAAGCACCCGTCACGCGACGCGGCTTGATTTTGCCGCGGTCGGTCACGTACTTGCGAAGCAGCTGCGTATCCTTGTAGTCGACGTAATCCACCTGGTCCTTGCAGAACTGGCAGTACTTGCGCCGAGGCTGTTTCGAATAATCGGCCATTGGTACTTTCCTCTTTCTAGAAGCCCCTTAGAAGGGGATGTCATCGTCGTATACGGACGAAGAGGCGTCAATCGCAGGAGCGGCGGCAGGAGCCGCGGCGCTTGCCGCGGGAGCAGGCGCGTACTGATAACCGCCCGCATTGCCGCCCTGGAAGCCTCCCTGGAAGCTATCGCCCTGGAAGCCGCCGGAGCCCTGGCCCGCATTGCGAGAAGACATGAACTCGATCTCGTCGATCACAACCTCGATCTTGCTGCGTTTCTGGCCGTCGCGCTCCCACTGAGACCAGCGAAGCTTGCCCTCGATGGCAACCTTCGTGCCCTTCACCAGGTAGTTCGCGATGGCTTCGGCGCGAGCGCCGAACAAAACGCAGTCGATGAAGTTGGCGTAATCCTCCCACTCCCCCGTCTGGTTGTTGCGACGGCGGTCGTTGACGGCCACACCCAGGTTGAGGATGGCCATGCCCGACTGCGTACGACGCAACTCTGCGTCGCGAGTGAGGTTACCGCTAATGACAACTCGATTGATGCTCATGGTTCTACCACCTCTTCTAGCCTTGCGCCCGAAACCCCGGGCGCCCCTTCCAATTAATCGCGGTCGGTACGCCTCACGATCATGTGGCGCTCGACGCTGTCGCTAATACGCAGGATGCGATCAAGCTCGGCGATGTTGTCGGGGTCGGCATGGAAGTCGATCAGGATGTAGTCACCCTCGGTCAGACCGTTGATCTCGTATGCGAGTTTGCGCTTGCCCCAGTCTTCATGGTTGTCGATCTTGCCATCACCCTCGGTGATGACGTTCTCGATGCGACCCATCACCTTGGCGCGGGCCTCCTCCTCGAGGGTCGGGGCAACAAAGAACAGCAGCTCATAAGCCTTCATCAGCTCACCTCCTTTGGACTATAACGGCCCCGGGCTGGTGAAGGCATACACCGGGGCAGGATTAACAGCCTGCCCATTCTAGCAAAGCCAAGGTGGCTTCACAAGAAATACCCAGTTGGGGCACCATACCGACCGGTGCGGCTCCCGCCGAGTTTTCGGGAACCGCCGCCGAGTCACAAAGGGATGATAGCCATAGAACCTTACCGGGCAACCTCCGCGGCACCGCAGGCTGATTCGTCCCATCCTTGCCATGGGCATACAGGAAAGCCCGCGCGCTCCGACAAAGGAGCCCGCGGGCTTTGTTTCGAACCTTACAGGAATGCGAAAAGCGCTGGTTGACGCGGAGGCCGGGCCTGCGAACGCACCTCCGTAGGCCGCGCTCTACGCGCCCGGGCGCTCGGGGAGCGCCCCTACAAACATGCGCACTTGCGAGATTATTCGGCCGCTTCCTCTTCGGCAGCCTCTTCGCCCTCGTCGGACGTAAAGTCCTCGATGCCCTGCATGTAGTTCAGGCAGTTACCGACGTAGATCGGTTCGCCGCGGAACACGGCCTTGCCGTCGTCGTCCACGCGGTAGCGCCAGCCAATGGCATGGCCGTACTCGTCGCCGGGAACGCCGCCCTGCGCGATGAGGCAATCGTACTGCTTGTGGTCGTCGGCCTCGATGAAGCCGTCGTAGCAGAAGCCGTAAGCCTGGGCACCCGTGGCGTTCGACACGAGCTTGCGCACCGATGCGAAGCTCTCGTCCACGGTGTCGGCGTCGTGCAGCTCCATGAACAGGGTCTCGCCCACGGCGAGCGCCGAGAACGGCAGCACGACCTCGCCCTTCTCCATGCGCTCCTTGGCGTCCTTCAGGCAGTAGCTCAGCACCTTCTCCAATACGAGAGGGATCTCGATCTCTTCTTTCTTGTCAGCCACTACGGCCTCCTTGTCGTACTTGCTCGTCAAAACCAACCCATTATACATAAACGCCGCCGCCCGTTAGAGCTGCGAAAGGTCTAGGTCCAACGGCTTCTCGACCCTGCAGGTGTACTTGCCCTCGGCGTCGACGTCGATGAGCACGTGATCGCCCTCGAGCAGGTTGCCGCGCACGACCTGGTCAGCAATGCGGTCGACAACCTCGCGCTGGATCAAGCGCTTGAGGGGGCGCGCGCCGAACACGGGGTCGTAGCCGTCGATTGCGAGGCTCTCCATGGCGGCGGGCGTCACGTCGAGCGTCACGCGGCGGTCCTGCAGGCGCTCGCGCACATCGGCGAGCTGTAGCTCGACGATCGGCTCGATGTCCGCAATCGACAGGGCGTCGAACGTCACGATGTCGTCGATGCGGTTCAAGAACTCGGGGCGGAACGTCGCGCGCAGCGCCTCCTCGATGGCGCGCTGCTTCGTCTCCTCGGCGTTCTCCTCGCCGTTCTCGGAGAACTCGCGGATGAACTGCGACCCGACATTGCTCGTCATGATGATGATCGTGTTCTTGAAGCTGACCACGCGGCCCTGGCCGTCGGTGAGGCGGCCGTCGTCGAGAACTTGCAGCAGCACGTTGAACACGTCGGGGTGCGCCTTCTCGATCTCGTCAAGCAAGACCACGCTATACGGGCGACGGCGCACGGCCTCGGTGAGCTGGCCGCCCTCGTCATAGCCGACGTATCCCGGAGGGGCGCCGATGAGGCGCTGCACGCTGAACTTCTCCATGTACTCCGACATGTCGATGCGCACCATGGCACGCTCGCTGTCGAACAAGTACTCCGCGAGCGCCTTCGCGAGCTCGGTCTTGCCCACGCCGGTCGGCCCCAGGAACATGAACGATCCGATGGGCTTGTCGGGGTCGGAAAGGCCCGCGCGGTTGCGGCGGATGGCGCCGGCCACTACGTTCACGGCGTGGTCCTGGCCGATCACGCGCTCGTGGAGCTTCGCCTCCAAATCGACGAGCTTCTCCATCTCGCCCTTCATCATCTTGCTCACGGGAATGCCCGTCCAAGCGCTCACGACCTCGGCGATCTCTTCCTCGGTCACTTCCTTCTTGAGGAGGGACCCGTTCTCCTCGTCCTCGCTCAACTGCTCCTCGGCAGTGGCCAAACGCTGCTTGAGCTCGGGGATGGTGGCGTAGCGCAGCTCGGACGCGCGAGACAGGTCGCCCTCGCGAATGGCCCGTTCCTCATCAGCCTGCGCCGCATCGAGCTCGGCCTTGAGGTTCTGCACGTCCTCGATCACGCCGCGCTCGTTCTGCCATTCGGCCGTGCGCGCCGCCAGGTCCTCCTTGGCCGCCGCCATATCGCGGCGAAGGTTCTCAAGGCGCTCCTTGCTGGCGTCGTCGGTTTCCTTCTGAAGCGCCTGCTCCTCGATCTGCATCTGCGTCAGGCGACGCTCAGCTGCGTCGAGCTCCTCGGGCTTGCTGTCGATCTCGATGCTCAGGCGACTGGCAGCCTCGTCCATGAGGTCGATAGCCTTGTCGGGCAGGAAGCGGTCGGAGATGTAGCGGTTCGACAGCTCAGCCGCCGCCACGATGGCGCCGTCCGTGATACGGACGCCATGATGAATGTCGTATTTCTCCTTAAGGCCGCGCAAGATAGCAATGGTGTCCTCCACCGTGGGCTCGGTCACCAGCACCGGCTGGAAGCGCCGCTCGAGGGCGGCGTCCTTCTCGATGTACTTGCGGTACTCGTCGAGCGTCGTGGCGCCGATGGCATGCAGCTCGCCACGCGCGAGCGCGGGCTTGAGCATGTTGCCCGCGTCGATGGTAGAATCGCCACCACTGCCTGCACCGACGATGGTATGCAGCTCGTCGATGAACAGGATGATGCGACCGTCGGAGTCCTTCACCTCGCGCAGGACGGCCTTCAGACGGTCCTCGAACTCGCCACGGTACTTCGCGCCGGCGAGCATGCTCGCGATATCGAGGGTAATGATGTCGCGGTCCTTCAGACTGTTGGGCACGTCGCCGTTGACGATGCGCTGCGCCAAGCCCTCCACGATGGCGGTCTTGCCGGTGCCGGGCTCGCCGATGAGCACGGGGTTGTTCTTCGTGCGGCGGCTGAGCACCTGAATCGTGCGGCGGATCTCCTCGTAGCGGCCGATGACCGGGTCAAGCTTGCCCTCACGGGCGGCTTCGGTCAGGTTCGTGCCGTACTGGTTGAGCGCGTCGAGCTCCATCTTGCTCGTCTGGTCGGTGACGCGCTCGTTGCCGCGCAGCTTGTCGTAGGTTTCCTCGACGGCCTTCTCCGTGACGCCCGCAGCGTTCAGCACGCGGCCCGCGTCGCCCTTGTCGCCCGCGAGGGCAATGAGCAGGTGCTCGGTCGTGGTGTAGCTGTCGCCCATCTTGTCGGCGATCTTCTCAGCCTTGTCGATGACCTTGATGAGGTCGTTGCCGGGCGCCGTGATGGGCATGCCGCCGCTCATCTTCGGCTTGCCCGCAATGACCGTGTCGACGTCCAGCGCCAAAGCGGTCGGATCCGCGCCCACGCGCTTCAAAATGGCCTTCAAGTTGTTGTCGGATGAATCGAGGATAGCCTTGAGCATGTGGATGGGCTCGATGACGCTCGCCTGAGCATCGCCCGCCACGCCCATCGCGGCCTGGAAGGCCTCCATAGCAGAGGCCGATAACTTATCGGGTCTCATATCGTGTCCTTTCGTTTCCTATGCGAATGAGCACCAGGACGTTCCCGAAACTCATTTCTTTCGCTAGATTTTCCTGATGGCAAGCGAGGTGCTCGTAGCCACGAGGTTGGCCACGCTCGCACGGGTCTCCAGCTCGTGCACGCGGTCGGCGAGACGGCGCACGCGGCGGTGCAGGTCGTCGATTTCCTGGTCGCGCTCGTTCAAGCGGCCCTGCAGGTCGAGGATGCGGATGACGCCCGCCAAGTTGATGCCCTCGTCGGTGAGCTCGTTGATGAGCTCGAGCCGCTCGATGTCGGCCTGCGAGTACATGCGGGTGTTGCCGCTCGTACGCTGCGGGGTGACCAAGCCCTTCTGCTCATAGGAACGCAACGTCTGCGGGTGCATGCCCGCCAGCTGCGCCGCCACGCCGATCATGTACAACGGCCTGTTTCTATCCTGATCGTTCATCTTGTCTCCTTCGCGGATGCGGGGCACGCAGCGCGCGGCCCTACGAGCTCGCTGCCCTGAAGTCTTCCAGCGCCTTGCGCTGGGCATCGGTGAGATTCGTGGGAACGGGAACGTCAAGCGTGATCTTCATATCGCCGTTTCCCGAGCCCTTAACGCGCGGGGCGCCCTTACCCTTGACGGACAGCACCGTGCCGGGCTGCGTGCCCGCCGGCACCTTCACGCGCACCTTCGCACCGTCGGGCGTCGGGACGACGATGCTCGCCCCCAGCGCCGCATCGGCCATGCTCACCTGCACGGTCTGCAGCACGTCCGCCCCCTTGCGGGAGAACTGCGGGTGCGGCGCGATGCGCATGGTGATGACCAGGTCGCCGGCCTCGCCCCCGTTGGGGCCCGGAACGCCCTGCCCGCGGAACCTCTGGCGGTCGCCGTCGTTGGCGCCCGCCGGCACCTTCACGTCGAGCGTGAGGGCCTCGCTCCTTCCGGGAATCCGCAGCGAGATGCGCTTCGTCGTGCCATTGAAGGCCTCGTCGAAGGTGAGCTGGAGCTCCGCCGTGGTCTCCTGGCCCTTCTGCGGGCGGGCCTTGCGGTTGTTCGGTCCCGAGAAGCTGAAGTCGTTCAGGTCCCAATCGGTGCCGAACGCGCCCTCGCCCCTGCGCAGGCGCTCCAGGATGTCTCCCCAGCTGCCCGCGCCGCCGAACAAGTCCTCGAAGCTCACGTTGACGCCGCCGACCCCCGAACCGCCCCATCCGTAGGGCACCTGGTTCTGGTTAGCCGTGCCGAACTGGTCGTACAGCTTGCGCTTCTTGTCGTCTGACAAGACCTCGTAAGCTTCGTTGAGGTCCTTGAACTTCTCTTCGTCGCCGCCCGCATCGGGGTGATTCTCGCGCGCGAGCTTGCGATACGCTTTCTTGATCTCGTCGGCCGTGGCGTTCTTCGACACGCCGAGCGTCTTGTAGTAATCCGGTTTGTTCGCCATGCCGCACCACCTCTCTCAATGTCATCGGAATGGAACGCGGCCCATTCTTGCAAGAAGGGCGAGCAACGAGCCCGCCCCTAAACCATTACTCTTCGTCAGCGTCCTCGTCTTTGGGCCTCTGGGGTCCGCCCGTGGTAACCGTCACCATGGCGGCCCTGAGCACCTTCTTCCCCATCTTGTAGCCCTTTTGGAACACGTCCTTGACGGTCTCGTCGAACGCCTCCTCGTCGGGCACCATCTGCACGGCCTGCGCCTCGAGCGCGTCGTACGGCTGCCCCGCGGGGTCGATGGGCTCGAGCCCGCCCTTCGTCAGGGCGTCGACGAGCTTGGTCTGCACGGCCTTCACGCCGTCGAGCAGGCCGGTCTCGCCGTTCTCGGTGGCGTAGCTCACGGTGCGCTCGAAGTCGTCGAGCACGGGGAGCAAGTCCTCCATGAGCTTCTCGGTTGCGCGCAGCCTCTCTTCGGCGCGCTGCTCACCCATGCGGCGGCGGTAGGTGTCCCACTCGGCGTGCAAGCGCAGGTAGCGATCCTGCCACTCCTTCGCCTCCGCCTGGGCCTTCGCGAGCTCGTCGGCTGTGGACGCCTCCTCCACGATGGCCTCTGCCTCGGCGATCAGATCGCCCTCGGCCTCTTCCGCCTCATCGGAGTCGGCCTCTTCCCCGGCGGTCTCCTCAGCAGCATCCTCTGCCGCCTCTTCGGGAGCCTTCTCGTCGGGAGAATCCTCGATGGGAATCTGGAAGCCCTTCTCGGAGGCGTCTTCGTTCTTGCGTTTCGCCATGATGTCTCCGTTCATCAGCAGTTCAAATTGCCCCGGTCGCCCATGGTGGGTCAGCGAGGGCGATTCTGGCGAGTGCAGTTGCCCCGCCTTCGGCCCAAGCGGCCTTCGGGCCGCGCCGCGGCCGAAACAAGGGGCAAATGTGCCGCCAGGGTCGGCCGCAGCGTCAGCGGCACCGGCCGCCGACAGGCGGCCGGAAGCCAATTACTTACTTGTTCTCGTCCTCGGGGTCGATGACCTCGTAGTCCGCCTCGATGGTGCCATCATCGGCCGGAGCGGCACCCTGCGCGCCTGCGGCAGCGGCAGCAGCTGCGGGGTCGAAGCCCTCGGCGCCCGGAGCGGCACCGGTCGAGTACACGACCTCGGCCAGCTTGTACCCGGCCTCCTGCAGCTTCTCCTGAGCGGCCTTGATGGCTTCGATGTCCTGCCCCTCGAGGGCGGTCTTCGCCTGGGCGATGGCATCCTCGGCGGCCTGCTTCGAATCGGCAGGAACCTTGTCGCCAAGCTCGCGCAGCGTCTGCTCGGTGGCATTGACAAGGCTGTCGCAGTTGTTGCGGACCTCGATCTCCTCCTTGCGCTTCGCGTCCTCGGCGGCGTTGGCCTCGGCGTCCTTGACCATGCGGTCAACTTCGTCATCGGAGAGCGCGGTGCTGCCCGAAATCGTGATCTGCTGCTGCTGGCCGGTGCCGAGGTCCTTTGCGGACACGTTCACGATGCCATTGGCGTCAATGTCGAACGTAACCTCGATCTGCGGGATGCCGCGGCGCGCAGCCGGGATACCCGTCAGCTGGAAGCGGCCGAGCGTCTTGTTGTCGCGAGCCATCGGGCGCTCGCCCTGCAGCACGTGAATCTCGACGCTCGTCTGGTTGTCGGCCGCGGTCGAGTAGATCTCGCTCTTGCGGGTCGGGATGGTGGTGTTACGCTCGATCATCGTGGTCATGACGCCGCCGAGCGTCTCGACGCCGAGCGACAGCGGGGTCACGTCGAGCAGCAGGATGCCCTCGACGTCGCCGGAAAGCACGCCGCCCTGGACGGCTGCGCCCATGGCAACGACCTCGTCGGGGTTCACGGACATGTTCGGCTGCTTGCCCGTCATGGTCTTGACCAGGTCCTGCACCGCCGGCATACGGGTGGAGCCGCCGACCAGGATGACCTCGTCGATCTGGCTGGAGGTGTAGCCGGCGTCCTTCAGAGCCTGCTCGACAGGCTTGCGGCAGCGGTCCAGGAGGTCCTTGGTGATGCGCTCGAACTCGGCACGGGTGAGCGTGTAGTCGAGGTGCTTCGGGCCGGAGGCGTCAGCCGTGATGAACGGCAGGTTGATGTTGGCCTGCGTGGTGCTCGAGAGCTCCATCTTGGCCTTCTCGGCAGCTTCCTTCAGGCGCTGGAGGGCCATCTTGTCGGCGCGCAGGTCGATGCCGTTGTCGGCCTGGAACTTGTCGGCGAGCCAGTCGATGACGCGCTGGTCCCAGTCGTCGCC
This sequence comes from Coriobacteriaceae bacterium, assembly GCA_015062685.1. Lineage (GTDB taxonomy): Bacteria > Actinomycetota > Coriobacteriia > Coriobacteriales > Eggerthellaceae > UBA9715. The sequence goes on along the minus strand of SUUE01000003.1, from coordinate 87,465 downwards.
GCCCAGGTGGTTGTCGCCGGCGGTGGAAGCAACTTCGAACACGCCGTCGCCCAGCTCGAGGACGGAAACGTCGAACGTGCCGCCGCCGAGGTCGAACACGAGGATCTTCTCATCCTTGTTGGTCTTATCGAGGCCGTAGGCCAGAGCGGCGGCCGTCGGCTCGTTGATGATGCGCAGCACCTCGAGGCCAGCGATCTTGCCGGCGTCCTTGGTGGCCTGGCGCTGAGCGTCGTTGAAGTAGGCGGGGACCGTGATGACGGCCTGCGTGACGGGCGCGCCGAGCTGCTTCTCGGCGTCGTTCTTCATCTTCTGCAGAACCATGGCCGAAATCTCCTCGGGCGTGTAGTCCTTGCCCTCGATGCTCACGACGGCACGGCCGTCCTTGCCGGCCTTGACGTTGTAGGACACCGTCTTCTGCTCTTCGGCGGTCTCGGCGAACGCACGGCCGATGAAACGCTTGACGGAGCTGATGGTGTTCTCGGGGTTCGTGACCGCCTGGTTCTTAGCGGCCTTGCCCACGACGCGCTCGCCGTCCTTGCGGAAGCCCTCGACGGAAGGCGTGGTGCGGTCGCCCTCGGCGTTGACCAAAATCTCGGGCTCAGTGCCCTCCATGACGGCCATCGCCGAATTGGTGGTGCCCAAGTCGATACCCAGAATCTTTGCCATTTTGCTTTCCTCTCATCCCTTCGGAGTTATTACCTATATAAAGTGTTGCAGCGCTCGCTGAAATCTATCTGAACTCCCGCGAGCTTATCTCAACATGTGTCACTATAAAATCTAAGTCGCACACTGTCAAGTTACTTACTACCCACGTCATAATCCCGTTACCTCGAAAGGATGAGGGGCTCAGAAGCCCCATCCCGCGGCTGGGCGCGGGCGGAGCGAGGTCAAGCCAAAGGAGCTGAGAGATCCACTTTTCCGCCCGCCCTTGGCGGAAAAGTTAGCTCGAAGCGACGACGCGGCGAGCGCAGCCCGCGCCCAGCCGCGGGATGGGGCGGACGCGCGGAGCGCGCCCCTACAGACAACCAGAGCAGGTAGCGCAGCCCGCCCGGGCGCGCGGCGGGGCGGGCGCGCAGAGCGCGCCCCTACGGGCAACCAGGGCGACGAGCGTAGCCGCGCCCAGCCGCGGGATGGGGCGGACGCGCGGAGCGCGCCCCTACAAACAACCAGAGCAGGTAGCGCAACCCGCCCGGGCGCGCAACAAAAAAAGGCCGACCCGAAGGCCGACCTCTCATGTCAATTGCAATCGCGCGTTAGTCTTCGGCGATCTCCGTAATGGCGCCCATGGGGCATTCCTCGAGGCACTCGCCGCATGCGATGCAAGCATCTTCGTTCACGACTTCTGCCACGCCGCCCGGAACCTCCAGGACCTCCTGCGGGCAAGCGTCAACGCAAATGCCGCAACCAATGCACTCGTCAGCCTCGATAATTGGATGAGCCATAATCTAACCCCTTTCCTGGGTTGAATCTCTACCCCTAGATTCTCTCTGTGCGGCAAGATACCATGACTTTCCCAAATTGCAAGCACCGAATCCGTTTTTTCGGACAGGGGTTAACAGATGCGCGGAAGCTGCTCACCGACGAGCATGTCAAGGATGCGCCTGCCGCCGAACGCGTTGCGAACGAACACGGCGGACCCGCGATCGGCGTTGGCCTCCACGACTTTGCCGATGATGGCCGCGTCGCGTCCATAGCGGTTGGCGCGCATGGCCTCCAACGCCGCCTCCGCCTGATCGGCGGCAACGACACAGACCATCTTGCCCTCGTTGGCCACCTGCAGCGGGTCGTAACCGAGCATGTCGCAGGCACCGCGCACGGCATCGCGCACGGGGATACGCTCCTCCTCGACCTCGATGGCGGTGCCCGATTGCTCCGCCAGCTCGTTGAGCGTAGAGGCGAGGCCGCCTCGCGTGGGGTCGCGGAAGCATCGCGTGCCGGGCGCTGCCGCCAGCACATCGGCAATGAGGCCGTTCAACGGCGCAGCATCGCTCTGCACCTCCGCCGAGAAGGAAAGCGATTCGCGGCAGCTCATGATCGTGATGCCGTGATCGCCCAGCGTGCCGCTCACGAGCACCGCATCGCCGGGCTTGCACTGCGCTCCGCCCAGATTCACGCCCTCCTCGATGACGCCAACGCCGCTCGTGTTGATGAACACGCCGTCGCCATGGCCGCGGTTGACCACCTTGGTGTCGCCCGTCACGATTTTTACGCCCGCCTCGTCGGCAGCCTCGGCCATGCTCTGGCAAATGCGCTTGAGGTCGGCCATCGGGTAACCCTCTTCGAGGATGAACCCACAGCTCAGGTAAAGGGGCTTCGCGCCACTCGTCGCGACGTCGTTCACCGTCCCACACACTGCGAGGCGCCCGATATCGCCACCGGGAAAGAAATGCGGCGACACGACGAAGCTGTCGGTCGAGAACGCCAGGCGCTCCCCCGCCCCGAAAGCCGGCAATGCGGCCGCATCGTCGCCGCGGCGCAGATCATCGCCCGCATAAGCCTCGAAGAACACCTCGTCGATAATGCGCTTCATCATGGTCCCGCCACTTCCGTGGCCGAGAAGCACGGTTTCTTCCATATTCACTCCCTCATGGAATGTGGACGCGCGGAGCGCGCCCCTCCTTCAACTATGCGACGCACGCGGAGCGCGACAGTGCTTTGCTTCGCGTCCGTGGCCCTACAGAACCTGGCCGACAGTCGTCACGACGAGGCCGCCGTGCTTGACGCCCTTCGTGCCGACAATCTGGTCGGCCACGATCCGCACGTCCGTCGACTCGCCGCGCAGGATGATCACCTCAAGGCACATGTCCTCGTCAATGTGCACGTGCGACGTCGTCACGATCATGCCGTAATGCGCGTGCTGGATGTTGTGCAGCGTCTCCTGCACGTCGCTCGCGTGATGGTCGTAGACGATGGTCAACGTGCCCATGACCTCCGCGCCCACCTGGTCGACTTCGTCGCGGATGAGCGCATCGCGCACGAGGTCGCGGATGACTTCGCTGCGGTTCTTCGCAACGCCCCTTCGCGCCACCAGCTCATCGAACTGCATGAGCAGGCCCTCGGGCATTGCAACTGAGAAACGGGTCAGCTCCCCCATTGCTTGATCGCGTGCCATAGGCGCCTACACTAGGCTCACGGTAACGCCGGGAGCGCTCTCCGCATCTTCTTCGAGCGCATCCTTCGCGTCGGCGATGAGGGCGCGCGCCTCGTCCAGGAGCTCCTGGACGGCATGAAGCTTGTCGTCGGTTGCGGTGAAGCCGGCATCGCCTGCCTGGTGCGCCAGATTGTGGACCCAACGACGTTCGAGTTTGATATGGTCGTCTATCTGGTCGATCATCTGCTCAAACTGGCCGGTGTTGATACCGTTCGTGCACATACGCGCCTCCCCTGTCCTGCATCGTTCCTCGGGCGAACGAGCAAACTTGATATCATTCTGACAGTGCTGTTATACGTGTATTCAACACAAACATCAAGGAAGTGTGACGATGAGGCCGCAAAGTAACATATATGAAGCCGGCGCGGCTGACATCAGGGCGCTTTTCGAAGACCACGTTGACGGAGACAGCTCCCGCATCGCCCTCGCGCTGAGCGCCGTGCCACTCGATGGCGCTGCAAGACTAGCGATCGAGAAATCGCTCGAAGCATTCGGATACGGCGCTGATTCCTGCTCGTTCGCCGTGCTCGACCCCCGCGGCAACGACGACGGCGAGGGCGCCGAACTCGACCCGCAATCGGTCTTCCTGCTCGTGGAAGCGCTGGACCCCACGCTCCTCGTGATCACCGACGAGAAGACCGGCCGGGTCGTGGCCCAGGCGTATCGCGCGGCATTCGACCTGGATGCACCTGCCCGTGTGTTTGGGCGGCCAACGTGCGTCTTCCGCGATCTTACGGCCCTCTTGGCCACAGATAACGGCAAGCAAACAGCTTGGAAGGTGCTGAAGTCATTCCCCAAGCGATAGAGTCATCTGATGGTATGATTCTAGCCAGCATGAAGCATCAATCGGCGAAGCGGCCGATTCCTGAAGAGAGAGGAGCGATGCCATGATCTGCGCCAACTGCGGAGCGACCAATCCCGACAACACGAAATTCTGCACGAACTGCGGAACGCCGATCCAAGCTGCGGCAGCGCCCGCGGCACCAGAGGCCAGCGCGCCGCCTGCGGACCCAGCTGCCGCCTACAACCAGCCCGCGCAAGGGCAGCCGCCCATGCAGCCGCCCTACGGCGCGCCGCAACAGCAAGGCTACCAGCAGCAACCCTACGGTGCGCAGCCCATGCCGGGCTACCAACAGCAATACGGCGCACCCAACCCGGAGCCGCCGAAAAAGGCGCCCGTCGTCCCAATCGTCATCGCCGTTGTGGCGGTAGTCGTTGTCGCAGGCATCATCATCGCGGGCGCGCTCACGAACTGGTTCGGCCTTGCGCCGGCAACCTCGGGCGCCACGAGCGGCTCGACTTCGAGCTCCGTGAGCGCCTCCAGCTCGGCCAGCACCGACCCGACGGCCGCATGGGTCGGCTCCTACAAGGTGACCGGCGGCAGCGCACTCGCCACGTCGGCTGACGGCAAGCAGAAGCTGTACCTCGCCGAAGACGGCAAGGCCGCCCTGGACATCTCCGGCAACGTGACCATGGGCACTTGGAAGGCCGATGACGGCGAAACCGGCACGCTCACGATAAACAGCTCGGACTTCGACCTGGCGCTCGACGGCGAGGACGTCACGGTGACCAACTCGAAGGGCCAGACGCTCGTCTTCTCCAAGACCTCGTCGAACACCGACAGCATGCCCTCCGCCAGCGCGACGAGCCCGAGCAGCTCCTCGGCCAGCCCGTCCGCATCCAGCAGCGCCGCGAGCAGCCCGTTCGTGGGCAACTGGAAGCTCACGTCCATGACGAGCAACGGTCAGACGCTCAACCAGCAGGAGATTGACTCCACGGGCGTCGCCATTACGCTGAACATCAAGGCGGACGGTACCTTCGTCTACGGCGCGAACGGCCAAAACATGAGCGGCACCTGGAAGGCCGACTCGAACACCAAGGTCACCCTGACGGTGAGCGGCTCGCCCCTGGTCTTCGAGCTCAAAGACGCCAAAACCCTCGTAACCAACGACCAAGGCACCTCGATGACCTTCACCAAGCAATAGCCAAGCCCAAACAAACCCGCCACAAAGGGGAGCGCCACAGCGCTCCCCTTTCTATATCAAGATGAGCCAGGAAGACGCGAGGGCCGCCTCCCACCTTCGCCCCGGCTGAAGAACGGGGTTATAGGGCATTTCGTGTTGGTGTTTCAGAGCAGCATCGCAGGTCGTGGCCGTCCTCCCCTTCGTACATTAAGGCCGTATCGCGCCCTTGCGCGCGGATGCCCTTGGTTCGTGGCGCGAAAGCGCCTTAGTGTACGGCTTTCAAGGGCCGCTTGGCGGGATAGCGCGTACATGTACGGCATATCGCGCCAGTGGCTCGTACATTATGGCGATATCGTGCCATGAAACCTCGATTTTCCTGCGCAATGGCATGATTCGGCCCTAATGCACGGGCGGTATTTGTTGCAGCGACTCATACGAATACAGACGAGAAGAGCGCAGCCCTAATGGTGTGGCCTCGCAAACCGGGCGGGATGCCCCGTGCCAGCGATTACGCAGCCTCAACAACTTCATGTGGGCAAGAACTCTTCGGCGAGCACCCCGAGCTGGCACGGGGTATCCCGGCCCGGTTTGCGAGGCCACACCAGCAGAGCGGACAGCAGGTCAGACGCCTACTTCCAACGAGTTATCAACCGCTCCACAACGTCAAACACCGCGTACAGCACCAGCCCGAGCAGCGCCATCGCCATGATGCCCGCGAACATGCGCGGGTAGTTCACCATCGACCACGATTGCATGATGAAGTAGCCCAAGCCGGTCGATCCCGCCATGGCCTCGGCGATGAACAGAACCGCAATCGCGGTGCCAACCCCAATGCGCAGCGAGGTGAACACCGCCGGCATGGTCGCGGGCACAACCACGTGACGGTATTCGTCGAAGCGGCTCCCGCCGAGCGACCTGATGGCGAGCACCGAGCTCTCGGGAACGGCCTTGACGGCATCGCGCACGGCGACGAGCACCTGGAAGAACACCGTCAAGGAGACGAGCACTATCTTCGGAGCGTCCGCCAAGCCCAGGAGCACGAGCAAGATGGGCAGCAGCACGACCTTCGGAATGGGGTACAGCAGATACAGCACGGGCGCGAACAAGGCATCGAGCGTACGCGAGCGCGCGCAGAGATGTGCGATCGGCACGGCGAGCGCCGTTCCGATGACGAGCGACAGCGCGACGCGATACGCGCTCGTCCAGAAGAACGGAACGAGGGCATCAGCGTACGCGAGAAGCACGTTGAAGGTTTCGAGCGGTGTCGGCAGCACGTTCGTGTGCGCGAATGCGACCAGCAGCTCGGCTGTGATCCACCAGCCCGCGATGATGAACGCCACCGCGAACACGTAGCCGCCGATGCGAAGCCATGCGGGAGTCCGGCGCTTCATCGCGCCCCCCTCTCGCCGCCCTGGGCCAAAGCGCTCCTGACCTCATGGCACTTCGCAGCGAACCCCGCGGAGTCGCGCCATGATGCCTCGCCCATGTCCGGGTTCGCGATATCCGCCACGAGCGTGGCGGGTCGCTCGCTGAACACGAGAATCCTGCGGCCGAGATACACGGCCTCCTCGATGGAGTGCGTCACGAGCATCTGCGTATGCCCCCGCTTCAACCACAGGTCGAGCAGCAGGTCCTGAAGAGACTCGCGCAAGAGCGCGTCGACGGCCGACAGCGGCTCGTCCATGAGCAGAAGGTCCGCATCCATGGCCACCGCGCGCGCGAGGGCGAGACGTTGCTTCATGCCGCCCGAGAGCTCCTTGGGGTAAGAATGTTCGTAACCGCCCAGCCCCACCTGCTCGAGCGCCGCACGGGCGCGTTCGAGCGCTTCGGTTTTGGCCACCTTGCGCACTACCAGGCCGAGCGCTGCATTCTGCAGCACCGTCTTCCAGGGAAACAACCCCAGGTCCTGCGCGATGAACGCGGTCTCCTGGCGCGGGCGGCCAACCGCTTCGCCGTTGACCGTGACCTCGCCGCCCGTCGGGGCGAGAAGGCCCGCCGTCAAATGAAGCGTGGTCGACTTGCCGCAGCCAGAAGGCCCGATGAGCGCGATGGCCTCGCCAGGCGCCGCCTCGAAGCTCAGGTCATGAAGGGCCTCTATGTCCTCGACACCGTCGTCGTAGACAAGCCCCACATGGGAGAACGCGATATGTGCTCCGCCTCGTTCCATTGCCTGCTATCTCGTCAAGTTATCGCCTATGCCGAGAACTTGCCGGTCTTCTCGTCATAGGTGAGCGGCTTGGCAAGGTAGCCCTTACCCTTCATCCAATCGAGCACAGGGTCAACCATGGCGTTCGTCGGCATCTCGCACATGGGGTACTCGCTGATGGGATACGTATCCTTGACGGCGTCGGACAGGTTCGCGTTCGCGACGAGCGTCGAACGGTATGCCTCGGGGTTGGCGTTCACCATGCCCGCGGCCTCGTCCCACACCTTCCTAAGCGCGTCGAGGTCGGTGGGGCCCGAAGCGCTCGTTGCGAAATCGGCTCGCGCAATCATGACCGACTGCGAGATGTTGTCGCCCTTGGTATCGTCCGCCACGGTGCGGCAACCCGACGCTTCGCCCAAGGCGAGCAGCGATCCGGGCAGCGCCGCTGCCGCCACCTGGCCAGACGCCATGGCCTGGTAGCGCACCGGCAGCTTCTGCAACTCCTCAACGATGATCTGGCTATCGGGCACGCCGGCGCTCTCCATGAGCTTATCCATGACGTACTCCAAGATGGTGTTCGAGCCCACCCCGATAGGCACGCCTGCCAGGTCGTTGAGCGTCTTGACGCTGCTGTCGGGGCCCACCATGATCCCGAAGCGGCCTTGCTCGGGATTCGTGCCGAGCGTCACCCACTCCATCTGGACGTCGGTGCCGCCGGCGAACATGCTCGCCGTCACCATGATGTCGGTCATGGCCATGTTCACATCGCCCGACGAAACGCCGGCGATGAGCTCGCTGGCCGACTGGAACTTGACGATCTCGACCGACAGCCCCGCCTTCTGGAACAAGCCTTCTTGCTCGGCCACCCAGAAGGGCAGCAAATCCTCGGTCGCGAGCGTTCCGATGAGGGCTTTTCCGCTCGACGCGGCGCTCGCAGCCGAAGAGCTCGCCGCACCGCCGCCGCAGCCCACGAGCAGCGCCGCGCCCGCAAGGCCCGTTGCGCCCAAAAACGCGCGCCTAGAGATAGCCGTTGACACCCTGAATCATCTCCTATTATTTGATATGGCCCAAAAAATCCTTGGTTCGATCGTTCTTCGGGTTATCGAAGACCTCGCTCGGCGAGCCTTCCTCGACGATAACGCCGCCTTCCATGAAGATCACGCGGTCGGCCACCTCGCGGGCAAAGCCCATCTCGTGCGTGACCACGATCATGGTCATGCCGGCCTCCGCGAGGGAACGCATGACATCGAGAACGCCGCGCACGAGCTCGGGGTCGAGCGCCGACGTGGCCTCGTCGAAGAGCATGACGTGCGGGTCCATGGCCAGGGCGCGCGCGATCGCGACGCGCTGCTGCTGGCCGCCGGAAAGCTGCGCCGGCAGGTAATCCGCCCTGTCGGCCAAACCCACGCGCTCGAGTTGCTCGAGGGCAACCTTTTCAGACTCCTCCTTCGAGCGCTTGAGCACCTTGCGCTGAGCGAGCATCACGTTCTTCTTAGCTGTCAGGTGCGGGAACAGGTTGAACTGCTGGAAGACCATGCCCACGTGTTCGCGGAGCTTGTCGACGTCCGTGTTGGCGCCGGTAATCTCCTCGCCCTCGATGAAAATATGCCCGCCAGTCGGTTTCTCGAGCAAGTTGATGCAGCGCAGCATGGTCGACTTGCCCGAACCGGACGGACCGAGCACGACGACCACTTCCCCGCGCTTCACGTCTATGTTAACGTCGCGCAGCACGACGGTGTCCCCAAACGATTTCGACAGGTGCTGAATGCTCACCATGACATCGGTTTCGCTCACTACCTAAGCCTTCCTTTCAATTGCAAGTGCATTCGCTCATTTTAGTACAGCAGCAAAACGGCACGGGCGGTATCCCCATTAGTTATCATAGGGACACGACGAAAGGAGGGCGAATGGCGCTGCACGACATGCATTGCCATCTCGATTTCATGGCGAACGCCGAAGAGGTCGCGCACGAAGCGCACAATGCGGGCAGCCTCTTGTTCGCGAACACCGTCACGCCGGAGGGCTGGCAAAGCGCGGGCGAGCGGTTCGCCCCTTACGAGAATGTCGTAACTGGGTTCGGGCTGCACCCCTGGTGGGTTGAAGCCGACGAGGACGCTGCAAGGGCGGCCTCCCTCCTCCGGGAGCACCAGCCGCGCGTCATCGGCGAGGTGGGCCTCGACCTGAGCCGCCGCCATTCCCAAACGGCGAGCGCGCAACGCGCCGCCTTCAGGGCGATCCTCGAGTGGGCTGCGGCCAAAGGCGGCAGGCTCGTTTCGATCCACTCGGTCCACGCCGCGGGAGAAGCGCTCGACGCCCTGGAATCGACGGGCGCCGCCGAATCGTGCGCATGCATCTTCCACTGGTTCACCGGCCCGAGCGACCAGCTGAAGCGGGCCGTGCAGATGGGCTGCTACTTCTCCTTCGGCCCCAGGGCGCTCGCCACCGGGAAGGGCCGCGAGTACGTGAAAGCCGTGCCCGTAGACCGCCTGCTCCTGGAAACCGATTACCCCCCGAAGCAGGGGGACGCATGCTCCTTCGGGGAGCTGGAGGCCGAGCTGGCCTCCGCCGCCGAAGACGTGGCGGCAATAAAGAAGACGCCCGATGCCCTCGAGGTGATTGAGGAGACATCCAGGCGCCTTCTGGCTATTGGCGTTTAAACTGCTCGAGGACGCGCGGAGCGCGCCCCTACGGGGTAACGCGTTCGTCGCAGATGGCTGTTTGTAGGGGCGCGCTCCGCGCGTCCTCTGCCAAGGTGGATTAGACGGTCGCGTACCCGTCGGGGTTGGTCGACTGCCAGCGCCAGCTGTCCTCGCACATGCGGTCGAGGTCGTACTGCGCCACCCAGCCCAGCTCGTCGCGCGCCTTGTCGCAGGCCGCGTAGTTCTCGGCGATGTCGCCTGCGCGGCGCGGCTTGATCTCGTAGGGCAGCTCGCGACCGCACGCACGGCTGAAGGCGTGCACGACGTCGAGCACACTCGAGCCCGTGCCCGTGCCCAGGTTGAAAATGCCAACGCCGCGACGCGAACCGTCAGCGGCAGGCTCGCCGGCCATCGAGCCGATGCCGATGGGCTCGCCCGTACCGACCTTGCCGCCCATCCAACGCAAAGCGGCCACATGGCCGCGCGCCAGGTCCACGACGTGGATGTAGTCGCGAACACCCGTGCCGTCGGGCGTGGGGTAATCGTCGCCGAACACGCCCACGGCGGCGAGCTTGCCCACCGCCACCTGGGCAACGTAGGGCACCAGGTTGTTCGGGATGCCCTTGGGGTCCTCGCCTATGAGGCCCGACTCGTGGGCGCCGATGGGGTTGAAGTAGCGAAGCAGCACGACGTTCCACTCGTCGTCGCCCACGTAGAGGTCGCTCAAGATCTGCTCGAGCATGCTCTTCGTCTGCCCATAGGGGTTCGTGGGGTTGTGCTTGGGGCAGTCCTCGGTGATGGGCACGAACTCGGGCTCGCCGTACACGGTGGCGCTGCTGCTGAACACGATGTTCTTGCAGCCATGCGCACGCGCCACGTCGCAGAGCACGAGCGTGCCGGCAATGTTGTTCCAGTAGTACTCGAGCGGCTTGACCACGCTCTCGCCCACGGCCTTGAATCCGGCGAAATGGATGATGGCGTCGATGCTCCACTTCGAGAACACCTCCTCGAGCTTATCGCGATCGAGGATCGAGCCCTCCACGAACGCGCAGCGCGCCTCGTCCGCGCCCGTGATCTGGCGAATGCGGTCGACCGCTACGGGCGACGAGTTGGAAAGGTCGTCGTAAATTACGACGGAATAGCCCTCGTCGAGCAGCTCGACGCAGGTGTGGCTGCCGATAAACCCGGCACCGCCCGTCACGAGCACGCACGTGTCCTGCGCTTCTTTTGCTAGCCCCTTGTTTGCCATGATGCGCTCCGTTCTGTCTTTAAGCGAGATTATGTAGGGGCGCCCGACGAGCGCCCCGAATGCAAAGCGTTTCCTAGTTGGCTCCACCGGCCCCGGCTTCGCCGCCGCCACCGCCGGCACCGGCCCCGGCACCGGCATCAGCGCCGCCGCCCGCACCGGCACCAGCACCGCCGCCCGTGTTGGCCGGCTCTTCGTAGTAAACCTGAGGCTCAGCCTGCTGGGGAACGTACGCCTGCTCCTGCACCGCAGCGGGAGGCTCGTAGTACGTGTACTCCTCGTAGATGTTCGTTCCCGAGGTGTTGGTCTGGGTGCCGCCGGCGTTGGCGATATCTGTGCTGATGCTCGAGACCTCGATCGGCTGGCTGATGTCGCCGCCCTCCATGAAGATGCGCGCCATCTCGTGGACACCTGCCGTATCGGCGATGACGTAGGACACGTCGTTGATGTAAGCCGGCTGCGACGGTATGTTGGCCGAGTAAATCGTGATCGGGTAAGCGTTGTTGTGGCGGATCTGATCGGCCACGTCCTTGATGAAGTCGGCCGACATGGTGGTGAAGATGAAGTTGAGCGACGTGTCGACAACTCCCTTGATGTCGGTGGCGTTGGCCTCGAGGCCCTTGTGGATGATCGCGTCGATCACCTTGCGCTGGTTGCGCTGGCGCGTGTAGTCGCCATCGGCATACGCGCGGCTGCGCGAGAACACGAGCGCCGCGTCGCCGGTCAGGTGGACGTCGCCCTCCGGAATTGTGATGTCGCCTGCATCGGGGTCGTCGATGAGCTCGTCGTTATGCACGTCAATGCCACCCAGGGCGTCGATCAGGCCCACGAGCTTCTCGAAGTTGATTTCCGCGTAGTAGTTGATCTCAACGCCCGTCAGGTCCTTCACCGCGCTCACCGTGGCGGAAGCCCCTCCGTAGAAGTACGCGGCGTTGATCTTACACGCGCCCACACCGTCGATGTGGACCATGGTGTCACGGGGAATGGACATCATGGAGATGGTGTTCACGCTGGGATCGATCCTGCACAGCACGATGGTGTCGGTGCGGGCGCCCATATCCGGGTCGTCCTCGCGGGCATCGGAGCCGAGCAGGAGCACCGTGAAGGGCTCGTTGAACGACGTGGGTGCCTTATCGAGCACGTTGTCGAGGGCCTCCATCTCGCTCACCCTGCTCTGGTCCTGCATCTCCGCGGTCTTGGCGTTGTAGATCATGGGCCTCACGATGAAATAGAAGACCGCGAACGCTATGGCCGCAACGAGCGCGATGACCGCGATGGTGATCGCGGCCTTCTTTCCGCCCGACATGCCATGCTTGACGTTCTGGTACGAGGCGCTCGAACGCGAGTACTGCCCCGCACCGGCGGGGCCAGCCGCGGCATGGGCGTTCCTGACCGTTCCGCGCGAGCTCTGCGAGGAACGGCGCGAGGCGCTCGTCGCGGGCACGAACCCGCCTGCCGGCTGCTGGTGCGCTGCCTGGCGGCCTGCCGGCTGTTGCTGCCGGACGGGCTGGTGCCTCACGTGCTGCTGGCGCGCTTCTTCGCGATACTGCCGCGTCATGCGCTGCTCGTAGGCGTCGTAATCGACTAGATCGCTGTCTATCTGCGGAAACGGGAGCCTATCCCGCCCGTTATCGTCATTCGCCATCGAATCTCCTCAGCGGTTCCCCGCTTCTGCTCGAGTGCATACCGTGCGCCATTCTACCATCGCGCACCCCCACAATAGGCGAATCCCATAATATGTGCGCCGCAACGAGCCTCAATGAACGCCAGGACGCCCCTTCCCTCCAGCGGAAGAGCGCAGCCCTGGGGACGGTCGCGGTTCGGGGCGGGAGGCCCCGTGCCAGCGATTACGCAGCCGCAACGACTCCATGTGGGCGAACCCGTCCCGCAAGGAACCAGCCAATGCGCCGAGCAAAATCGACCAAGCGGAAGAGCGCAGCCCCGCCGGGCGCGGGCATGCGGGCGTAGCGAGGTCAAGCCAAAGGAGGAGCGAGATCCACTTTTCGCCCGTTCTTGGCGAAAAGTTAGCTCGCGACGACGACGCGTCGAGCGAAGCCCGCATGCCCGTGCCCGGCGGGCGGACAGCAGGTCAGACGCCTACTGCATCAGCTTAGTAGCAGCATCCCCCAACTTCGCGAGCAGCTGCTCAGCGTCGGCGCGCGTGGCGCCCTTCGCAAACAGATAGGCCTTTACCTTGGGCTCGGTGCCGCTCGGGCGCACGATGAGCTTGTTGTTCCCCTCCAGCTCGAAGGCGATCACGTTGGCGGGCGGCAGCCCGTTCACGCCGGCAGCGTAATCGACCGTACCCTGAACGGCGAGGCCGGCCACCTCGGCGGGAGCGTCAGTGCGCAACCCCTCCATGAGGGCCTTCATGCGCTCCCCGCCTTCGACGCCGGGATACTCGAACGACAGCGTGTTGTTCAGGTAGTAGCCATGCTTCTCGTAGAGGGCGCGAATGGCATCGGCCAGGTTCATGCCCTTCGCGCGGTAATACTGCGCCATCTGGCAAATGAGCATGCTGGCGTCCACCGCGTCCTTGTCGCGCACGTGCGTGCCGTTCAGGTAGCCGTAGCTCTCCTCGAAGCCGAAGATGAAGCGCTCGGGATGGCCAGCTGCTTCCAGCTCGGCGATGACGCCGCCAATGTACTTGAAGCCGGTGAGCACACGGCGCACCTCGAAGCCGTACTCGGCGGCAACGGCATCGACCATGACGGAGGACACGATGGTCGTCACGGCCACCTTGTCATCGAGGGAAGCGCCGCCGTTTGCGTCCGAGATCTGGCGCGCCACGTAGTCGAGCAGCAGGACGCCCATCTCGTTGCCGCTGATGAGCAAGTAGTCATCCCCGTCCTTCACGGCGGCGCCCACGCGGTCTGCATCAGGGTCGGTCGCGAGGACCAGGTCGGGATGCACCTCCTCCGCCAGGGCGATCGCGCGCTCGAGCGCAGCGCGCGTCTCGGGGTTGGGGTAGGTGCAGGTGGGGAAATTCCCGTCGGGTTCGGCCTGCTCGGGCACGACCGTCACGTCGCGGATGCCCACGCGGTCGAGAATACGCGTCACGCACGAAAGGCCAGTGCCGTTGAGCGGCGTGTACACGACCTTCAGCGGGTCCGAAGCCGCCCCCTCGAGCGCAACAGAGCACGCTTCCACTGCGTCGAGGTAGCGGTCGACGACCTCATCTGCGACCCACTCGATACGCCCATCGGCGAGCGCCTCGTCGAAGCTGCAACGCTTCACGCCGCCGAACGTGTCAACGTTCGCGATGGCCTCAGAAATGGCGTCAGCGACCTCGGTGGCTATCTGGCATCCAGTCGGGTCGTACGCCTTGTAGCCGTTGTAAGGTGCGGGGTTGTGGCTCGCGGTCATGTTGACGCCACCGGCGCACCCCAGGAAACGCACGCCCCAGCTCACGACGGGCGTGGGGACGATGACCGGGAACACGTAGGCCTTCACGCCGTTGGCGGCGAACACCTCCGCCGTGCGGCGCACGAACTCCTCGCCCTTGTTGCGGCTATCGCGCCCGATCACGACGCTCGGGTTATCGAAGTTTGCCACCAGGTAGTCGGCGAAGCCCTGCGTCGCGCGGCCGACGGTGTGCACGTTCATGCGGCTCGTCCCGGCTCCGATGATACCGCGCAAGCCGGCGGTACCGAACTCGAGGTCCTGGTGAAACGCCTCGATGGCGGCTTTGTCGTCGCTCTTCATGGCCTGCAGCTCGGCGGCAAGGTCGGCTTCCTCGACGTTGGCCAGCCACAGGTCGAGCAGTTCGATTTCCCTCGTCATGTCGTTCCCCTTTCCCGTTGGGAGCAAAAGTAGCGAAACAGGGACCGAGCCTGGCCGCTCAGCCAAACCCGGTCCCTGTTCCACCTCAAAGCAATCTTAGAGCATGCGCACGCGCAGAACGTTCTCGCGGGCGCTCATCTTCTCCTGCGCGTCATCGCCCACCGTGTCGTCGATGTCGATGATGGTGTAGGCGAAATCGCCGCGCGCCTTGCTGATGATGTTGGCCAGGTTGTGGCCATGAGCGGCAATGGCCTCGGTGATGCCGTTGATCACGCCGGGCACGTTTCGGTGCACGATGGTGATGCGCTGGCCAACCTCGCGGCACGGCCCGAGGTCGCATGCGGGGAAGTTGACCGAGTTCTTGATGTTGCCGTTCTCGATGAAGTCCACGATCTCGGCAACGGCCATCACGGCGCAGTTCTCCTCAGCCTCGGCGGTCGAGGCGCCCAGGTGCGGCAAGACGATCGCGTTCTTGGCGCCCATGATCGCGGGGATGGCGAAGTCGGTCACGTAACGGCCGAGCTCGTCGGCGTTGAGGGCGGCGACGAGCGCGTCGTTGTCCACGAGCGTGTCGCGCGAGAAGTTGAGCAGCACGGCATCGCTCTTCATGGCTTTGATCTGGTCGGCGCCGATCATGCCCTTCGTCGACTCCATGGCGGGCACGTGAATGGTGATGTAGTCGCACTTCGCGCACAGGTCGTCGAGGTTGGTCACGTGGTGAACGTCCTTCGAGAGGCGCCAAGCAGCGTCAACCGACACGTAGGGGTCGTAGCCGTACACGTCCATTCCCAGGTCGATTGCCGCGTTCGCCACGAGCGCACCGATGGCGCCCAGGCCAACGACGCCGAGCTTCTTGCCCATGATCTCGCGGCCGGCGAAGGCCTTCTTGGCCGACTCGGCGGACTTGGCGATGTCGGCATCATCAGCGTTGTCGCGGCACCAGGCGATGCCCTCCGCGACGCCGCGGCTGCCGAGCAGCATGCCGCAGAGCACGAGCTCCTTCACAGCGTTCGCGTTGGCGCCCGGCGTGTTGAACACGACGATGCCCTCTTCGGCGCAACGGTCGAGGGGGATATTGTTCACGCCCGCGCCGGCGCGAGCGATGGCGAGCAGGCTCGGGGGGAACTCGGCGTCGTGCAGCTTGGCACTGCGGACGAGGACGCCCTCGGCTTGGGCGAGGTCGTCGACGAGCTCGTAGCCAGCGGGGAGCTGGTCGGTTCCTTTCTTTGAAATGTTGTTCAAGCAATGGATGCGTGCCATTTCGTTCCTTTCGTTGACGATTTGAACGGGTCTCATTCTACACGCGAAATGTAAAAGCGCCACGTGTTTCACGTTATTTGAACGTTGAGCGGAAAGGTCAACGCGAAGAAGGCGCTCCCTCGGAGCGGCTCGTCGCTAGCGCGAGCGCCCAAGCTACGCCCATGAGCACCAAACCGGCACCGTCGAAAACGACGAACCGAAGGACCGACGACGCCAGCAGGTCATGGCCCGCCGGCAGCGTAAACAGCAAGCACGTCTCCCCCACCAGACCAATTGCCTGCTGGACGAGGACGACCCACCCCAGTGCATGAAAACGCTCGGGGTCCGCGATAAATGCTGGGTAAGTGGCGTTCCACATGAGGAAGGCGATGCCGATGCCGCGCACGGCCGCCTCGCCCGCCACGCCCGATAGCTCGTAAGCCGTGCTGAAGGCACCGGGCCAGAGCACGAACTGCGCCGCGCACTGCACGTTCACGGCGAACACCGCCGCGAACGCCACGCGCACGAGCCATTTCGCCCACTTACGCATGGGCTATCACGTGTATTCCAGCATCTCGTCGATGGTGATGAATTTGTAGCCCTGCTTCGCGAGCTCGGGAAGCGCGCGCTTGAGGGCCGCCACCGTCGTGTCCTGGTAGCCGCCACCGTCGTGCATTCTGACGATGGAGCCGGGCTTCACCGACATGAGCACGTCGTAGATGTCGTCCTCCGTCATGTAGACCCAGTCGCCCGTATCGATGGTCCAGCCGATCTCCGCGTCGATGAGGTCGAACACGTTCAAAGCCACCCAATCGGACATATCGCCGCTTCCCAAGCGCACCTTGTGCGACGGCTCGTAGCCGAGCGCGGCCGCGAGGGCGGCATAGCTGCTGGTCACCTCGCCACGCTGCTCTTCGGCCGAGAGCGTCGCCATATCGCCGCCGCTCGCCGCGGCAGCGCCGTACCCGTGCGAGCAGATCTGATGCCCCTTGTCGGATGCTTCGCGCACGATCTTGGCGCCTTCGTCGGTCACGTTCTCGCCCCTACAGAAGAACGTGGCTTTTGCGTTGTTCTTCTCGAGGATCTGCAGGATCTCCCTGGTGTAGTCCTCCGACGGGCCGTCGTCGAACGTGAGCGCGATCACCTTCTCATCGCCGACGTTGGGGTCCGCGCGGTTCTCGTGGGCATCCGTGGGGTCCACCGTCTGCTTCTCCACGACCTCCCCGGACGTGCGCCCCGTGCGTGTTTCCTTCACGCCGTCGGCACCCGCCTCGAAGGTGTGGAAGGCCCCAAAGCTCGTGATCCTCATGCCATATGGAACCGATGACTCCTCGGCGTTATATTCCTCCACGCGGTCTTTGCCGTCGGTCAAGGTGATCTTGTCGCCCTCGTGCAGCCTGTAATGAGGGTCGGCCGTTTCGTTGCCGTTCACCACCGCATTAAACGGGTAGCCCGCGCCGCGCTCGATGATGTTGCCCTTCAGCGAGATGAAGTCGCCCGGGTTGACGGGAAAGCCGCTCTCCTTGATCGCGACCTGCATGTCCTTGTCGCCGCGCAACGTGTAGTTCGCGCCGTTGAGATTCACGGTGACCGGGGCAGCCTGCGAGCAAAGATGGCCTGCGAACAGGAGCACCGCTAGGGCCACGACTGCCGCCACGATGAGGGCGATGGGCGGGCGCTTCGGCTCCGCAGCCGCCGCGCGAGACCGGGCGCCTTGCCGGACGGAGCTGCGCTGACGCTGCTCGCCGCGCGTTTCGCTCATGACCTCGGAACTGCTGCGCGCGTCCGACGGCGTGCGCGAATCGCGCTGCGCACCGCGAGGTTGCCTCAGCTCGTCGCGCGTGGTGAACGCCTCGAAGTCCTCGGGGCCCACCCTCCGCGCCTGTTGCGCGCCATCGCGGGCGCCGCGCGCCTGCCGCGAGCTATCGGTATGTCTGCGTTTATCGACCATGGGCACATTCTACAGGACAGCCAAATCGGCAGGGTCGTCCACGATGCGGGCGGCACCGGCGGCTCGGAGCTCATCGACGGGGCGATACCCCCAAGACACGCCGACGGGCAGAGCTCCCGCCGCAATCGCGACGGCCATATCGGTTCCGCTATCGCCCACGTACACCACTTGAGACGGGTCGACGCCCATATGCCCGATCATGCTCAGGAGGCCGCGCGGGTCGGGCTTGCGCGGAATTTCCTCGCATTCCCCTCGCGCCACGTCGAACATGCCTGGGAAATGCGTCGCGATGACGTCCTTGACGGCTGCGTCGAACTTGTTCGAGAGCACGCCCAGCTTCACACCCCGGGCCTTCAGCTGAGCGAGCAGATCCTCCATGCCCGCATACGGCTTCGTGAGCGCATGCCCGTATTCCGGGTAGAGCTCCTGCCAGAGCCCGAACGCCTCGTCCACCTGGGCCTGGCTGACGCCTGCCGGCGCCGCGCGGCGAAGCAGCACGCGCCCGCCGTCGCCCACGTAGCTGAGCACCTCGTCGCGCGAGTGCTGCGGCCAGCTGTAGCGCTCGAGCACCATGTTCGTGAGCCGCACCAGGTCGGGCAGCGTGTCGAGCAGGGTTCCGTCCAAATCGAATATGTAAGCTTGGTAACTCATAGAGCGCATTGTAAAGGCGCTGCGGGCGCCTCGTTTCAATCCCACATAAAACTCGGGTTACGCGGAAGGCGCGCGCCACGGGGCGGCATTCCCCATTCGCCCCTTCCCGCGAGCCAACCGCCCGGGCTGCCCGTACATTAAGGCCAAATCATGCCATTGCGCAGGAAAATCGAGGCTTCGCGGCGCGATATCGCCTTAATGTGCGAGCCGCTGGCATGATATACCGTACATGTACGCGATATTCCGCCACGCGGCCTATGAAGGTCGCGCACTAAGGCGTTTTCACGCCACGAACCAAGAGCATACGCGCACGATGGCGCAATACGGCCTTCATGTGCGAAAGGGGGAACCGCAACCAGGAGCAAGATCTTGAACGGCCGAGAAAACAAAAAAGCCGCCGAAGCGACTTGGTTAGTAAGTGGTGCGGGCGAGAGGACTTGAACCTCCACGGGGTTAAACCCCACTAGCACCTGAAGCTAGCGCGTCTGCCAATTCCGCCACGCCCGCGTGACTCGCAAAACGAGCGAGAAAGATAATAACCCAGCGTTTCTGGCGGTGCAAGAAATATTTTGACAATTCGCCACATATTCGTGCATCTTCGACAAAAGAACGCTATCATTGCGAATGCTATGCGGGTGTTGCCAAGTGGTAAGGCCCCAGCTTCCCAAGCTGGTATTCGCGGGTTCGAGTCCCGTCACCCGCTCCAACGAACGCTACAGGCATCGGAAACGGTGCCTGTTTCGTTTTGCGACAACAACGTAGAGGGGCTCGAACCGATGAGGTGGGAGGCCGTTAAACGAAATGCCCAGCGGGCATTTCGTAGGCCGACGGGCGGAGCGCTTTAGCGCGGAGCCGTTATTTCGCGAAGCGAAATGGAGTCCCGTCACCCGCTCCAACTTTTCAAGGCCGTTCTACGAACGGCCTTTTTCTTGACGCTGCGGCCGCCTGTGGCTCCCAATCTTGACTTTCAAGCCTGCACGCATGGCCATTAGGCCAATGCGCTTGTCTTTCAAGTCAATCTCGGGCACCACAGGCGTCCTCGCTGACCTTTTGCGCGCATCGACTCGTTTTGCCCGCCTCCGGGGTGGGAGGCCGTTAACGTCAGGGCACTCATCCATGGCAGGATTTCGGGGTTGTCTGAAAAAGAAGGGGGTTCAATCCACGATTTCGCGGTTTCGCGGCAGGATTCAACACTATTCTGAAGCGACTTGGCGGGATTCGGCGTTTGTCTGAAAGCCAACTGGCGGGATTCGGCACTAGTCTGAAAAACAGGCTTCAGACTAGTGGCATATCCTGCCGCGGAAGGCGATTTCACTGGATCGCGCATGTCCAACAGCCAAAAAGACCATACGCAACGAGGCCGACCGCAGAATCGCGGCCGGCCTCGCCATTGCGCTGGTTAACGCCTAACGGCTACTTCTTCTCGGCGTAGAGGATGCCGTCCTTCGACTTCTCCCACGAGGGCAGCTCGAAGAAGCGGAAGCCGCGATCTGCGAGCTCCTCCTTCTTCGCTGCTGCCGCATCGCCAATGGTCAGCGCGTCGCACGGGCAAGCGTTCACGCAGTAGGGCTTGTCGCCTGCAGCCAAGCGGCTCGGGCACTTCACGCAGCTCTTGGACCACACGGGCTGCCAGCTCATGTGCAGGTTCGGCCATATGCCGGCGGGACGGTCGATGCCCTCGCCCGAGCCGAGCGTGCGCACGGTCAGGAAGAACTCGTCGTCGGGCAAGTTGTTGCCCACCTTGCAGGCCAACGAACAAGTCCAGCAGCCGATGCAACGCTGGAGGTCGACCAGGATGGTCTTCTCGTTCATCTCAGTCATCTTCTATCCCCCTTACGCCTCGACCTTGCGGATATCGCATGCACAATCCCAAATGGTGTCCCATGCACCGGCCATGCCGCCGAAGCCGCCCGTGGCGAAGCCGGGCTGGTAGCCGTTGGCCTCGTAGGTGCACTTCACCCAGTTCTCGGCGCGGTCGTCGATGGTTTCATTACTGCCCAGCGGCACGATGAGCTCGGAGTACATGCCCTCCTCGAACGCCTCGTGGCGCCAACCGAACCACACCTGAATGGTTCCCGGCGGAATAACCTGATCGAGGCGCATCTCGATGACCACGTGGCCGCGTCCGTTGTAGACCTCAACCTTGTCGCCGTCCTTGATGCCCTCCTTCGCGGCGTCAGCCGGGTTCATGCGCCCAGTGGGCTTGCCGCCCGACAGCTCCGCCATCACGGGGTCGTCAGTGAACATCGACTGCATGAAAAACCGCTGGCGGCCACTGAAGAAGTGGTACTGGCCCTTGGCGGTGCCGTTGCCCAGGCTCATGGGCGTGGGCGCCTCGAGCGGGGGCAGATACTTCGCCAGCTGGTCATTGACCGGCACGAGCTTCTCGGCGTAAAACTCCATGCGCCTATGCGGAGTATCGAAGTTGAGGCCCATGAACGGGTCCCAGTTGACCGGCGGCGTGGCTGCGCGCACCATCTTCTCTTTCTTCAGCCTCTCGTAGGTGAGCGGCGGCTGGATCCCCGCGATCATCGGATACTGCGACTGCAGGCGAACCTCGATCCACTCCTCGGCGGTCTTGTCGAAATACTCGCCGAGGCCAACGCGCTTGGCCAGCTCGGAATAGACGAACGTCGGGTCCTTGGCCTCGCCAACCGGCTCGATAGCCGGCTCCTGCAGCACCACGTGGTTGTAAGCCGCCGAAGCCACGAGCTCGTAGCGCTCGAAGGGCATGCAATCGGGCAGAACGTAGTCGGCGTACTCGCCCGTATCGGTCATCCAGATGTCGATGTCGACGATGAGCTCCATCTGCGGGAAGATCTCGTTGATCCAGAGACCGCGATTCGGGCAGTTGTGCACGGGGTTGCCCGCAATGACCCAGAAGGCCTTGATAGGGTACGGTTCCTGCGTCTTCACCTGCTCGATAAACTCCGCCTGGCGAAGCAGCTTGCCCTTGTAGTTCTCGCGGCCCTCGGGCATTGTGATCGCATGGTCGTTGAACACGAGCGGGAAGCCCGCCGGCAGCATCTCGGACGTGACGCCGGCGCCCGGGCGACCCAGGTTGCCGGTCAGGGCACCCAACAGGTAGAACGAACGGTACGACTCGCCCTGGTTCTGGTAGCGCAGGCCGAGCGCGCCGAAAATGTAGGCCGAGGGGGCGGCCACGTACTCGTCGGTCAGACGAACGGCAACTTCGGCCGGCACGCCGGTTATAGCCTCCTGCCATTCGGGCGTGTAGCTCGCCGCATGCTCGCGCAGGCGGGCGAACGCCGTCTTGCACGCAACGCCGTCAACGACGTGTGCGCCGTCGAGCTCGGGCTTGTCGCACGGCAGCGCCTGCTGGCCGAGGATGGTCGAGCAGGGCGCGTTCGCCTCGAGGTCCCACACCACGTAGTTGCCGTCGGCATCGCGCAGGAACGTGCTGTCATCGTCGCGCACGAGGAATGGCGCCACGGTGTAAGCAAGGAGGAAGTCCTCTTTATACTGCTTGCGCTGGATGATGAGGTTGGCCATCGTCATGGAAAGCGCGGGGTCGGAGCCGGGCTTGACCGGGATGAACTCGTCCGCAAAGCCTGCTGTTCCGTCGAACAGAAGGCCGATGTCGACGATCTTGGCGCCATTGGCCTTCGCCTCTACAAGGTGCTTGGCAATGCGCTGCTGGTTCTCCACTGGATTTGCGCCCCAGACGATGATGTAGTCAGACGTGTCAAAGTTCTTCGGATCAGTGGTCATATACTTGTAGAAATTGCCGAAATCGAAGAACGCCGCATAGAACGGGCCGTTGTCCAGGCCGTATGCCTGCACGGGATCGGTCGCGCCCCAAAGCCCCATGAAGCGGGACGACAGCACGGCTGCCAGGCCCTGGCTCGGCGGCACGGATGCCACGACGTCCCACATGGCCAGCGATTCGGGGCCATACTTGTCCTTCAGCTCGAGCAGCTTAGCGGCGATTTCATCCATCGCCTGGTCCCAGCTGATCTTCTCCCACTTGCCCTCGCCGCGCTCGCCGACGCGCTTCAGCGGATGGGTCAGACGCTTGGGGTTGTAGGGCTGCCGGCATGACATGATGCCCTTCTGGCAGATGTAGCCCTCGTTTTCCTCGGCGCCCGTGTAATCCGCTTTCTCGGTTCGCACGATCTTGCCATCTTTGACGATGGTCTTGAGCGCACAGAACTCGTGGTCGCCCCACCCCGGGCAACACGTGTACACGTAAGACTCGTCAGGTGACATACGCTCTCCCTCCTTTTCACTCTCGTCTAATACTGCCTCGCGAAAAGGAAACGCGCAGATGAAACCCCCTCTTTCCTGCGCATCCCTCCATACGCAAGACCCTTGTTGGAAAGTGTAATTCCCCACGCATAACACCGTACAGAAACGACTCGTATGCATATTAGGCAACCAATGGCTGTGTATACTGTCGTAAGCTATATTCCGCCGGGGTGACGACGAGCGAAGAGGGGTCGCATGCAGATCGAGAGCCTGCGCTATTTCATCGAGCTGGCACGGGCCGGCTCGTTTTACGGAGCTGCGAAGAGCATGTTCATCTCGCAGCAAGGAATCAACAAGGCCATCTCATCGATGGAGTCCGAGCTGGGCTACAAGCTGGTGGAACGCAACAGGCGCGGCGTGAGGCTCACCGCCGAAGGCGAGGCGCTGCTGAAATACGCCAAGCGCATCGTGGCCAATTACGACATGATGGCCGAGGAACTCGTGGGAACGCGCCTCGCGAGCCCCGAAGGCGACGAGCCCATTAACCTGCACGTCAGTTACTACGGAGCGCAAACGGCCGGCGCGAACCCCGTATACGTGGGCATGCTCGCCGAGCGAACGCACTACGTCGAGGAGCCCTTCGACAAGCTGATTGCCCACGCCGTGCACTCCGACGGGAGCGACCTGAGCTACCTCGACGTCCACGCCCACTCCCTCGGCGAGGTGCTGGAGAACCCCGACGTCCAGTTCGAACCCATCGTGAAGACGCGCTACGGCTTCGTGTGGAAAGAAGGGTCGTCGCTCGCCGGAGAAGAGGCCCTCCACCGCGAGGCGATCCACAAGATGCCGATGGCCATGAACGCATTCCGCGAGATGCGCCAACTGGCCGACCGGCTCTTCAGGGACTACCCGCTCGAGAACGTGCGCATGGAGGTCGCCAGCCCCCGCATGCTGCTCAACTACCTCCAGGCGTGCGACTACGACGCGATTGCAGCATACGACTCGTTCGGCTTCTTCCTTTCGCAAATGGACAGCAGCATGCCCACGGATGGCCTGCACTTCACACCGCTCTCGACGCCCGAATCGATATCGCTCGTTGGGTTCCTGTATCCGCGCCATGCGAAACTGTCGCTGCGCGCTCGCCACACGGTGGGCGTGCTGAAGCATTTCCTGGCCGAGAACTGCAGCGAGTACTTCGAGCAGTACCCGCTCGGCTGAAGCGCGTCAGCAGCGCCCCGCGATAGCGCAAGGCCCGCGCGCTACCGGCCCTTCTTCTTGCGGCGACGGTCGGAAGCCTTCTCGCCTCGCATGTGGCGGGCTTCGTCGCGGCGGGTGCGGACGCCTTCGAGCTCGGCGCCGAACGAGCGGTAGGAATCGAGGCGCGCTTGGGCCAGGTCACCCGACTTCACAGCGGCCTGCACAGCGCACCCAGGCTCGTCGGCGTGCTTGCAATCTCGGAAACGGCACGATGCGGCCAGCTCCTCCACGTCGGCGAACGCCACCCCGAGGCCGGCATCCGCGTCCCAAAGCCCGAGCCCCCGGACGCCGGGCATGTCGACGACGCGCCCGCCACCGGGGATATCGACCATCACCCGATCAACCGTCGTATGCCTCCCCTTCCCGTCGAAGGAGCGCACCTCCCCCACATCCTGAACTTCGCCGCCGGCGAGCATATTCACCAAGCTCGACTTGCCCACGCCGCTCTTCCCGATGAGAATAGCCACCTCGCCCGCGGAAAGCAGGGCGCGCACGCGCTCGATGGAAGGGGCGTCGCCGATAGACGCAACGAGCACGTGAACCGATCGGCCAGCCAAGTCGGCCACCTCCTGCCTCACGGCCTCCGCCTCATCGAGCCCCGCCAGATCGGCCTTTGTCAGCACCACCGCCACGCGCGCGCCGGTCTCGTGCGCCAACACGAGCTCGCGCTCGAGGCGCCGGCGGTTCAACTGCACGATGGGCTCGGCTATGATAACCAGCTCGAAATTGGCAGCGAGCACCTGGTGGGAAGTGCGGTCGGCGGGATCCTTGCGCACAAAAGAAGAACGGCGCGGCAATATGCCGTCGATTATGCCCTTATCGTGCCCCTCGGGCATCGACACGATCACACGGTCGCCGATGACCGCCCGCAGGCGCTCCCCCTTCACGAGGGCCGTGGCGTGCTCGCAGCGCACGTTCGCGCCGTCGTCGCATCGGACGAGCGGGAACCCGCGATCGAGCTTGACGACGGTGCCCTCCACGGTTGCCCTATCGAGCCCGCTCGCGAACGAAATAATACAGAGCGAGCAGGCCGGCCCCGATCAGGGCCAGGAAAGCGCCGATCATGTAGTTTTCGCTCTTGAACTCGTCGGGGTGGTCGAAGCCACGCGCGATGACCGCCGAGTTCGTGGCGTGAATGTCGGGAAGGCCGTCGTGCTCCGAGCAGGCCTGATGGAACTCGCCGCGCACCTGGACCGTGGTGCCCGTCGTTCCATAGCGCCCGAAATGGTCGATCTGCTGCGCCTGCTCTTCCGACATGAGCACTGAGATGCTCGACGGATTATCCACATCGGTTGACGTGAGGGTCACCCAGTAATTGCCCTCCGCGTCGTTCGCTTTGATCAGGTCACCGATGGCCTCGCCGACCACCTGCACCGTGCGGCCCTCGTAGAGGGACGACTCATCGAACAACGACTCGATGGTCGTATCGTAGATGAACGAGTTGTCCGCGCGCTGCGACGGGTCCACGAGGTTGTCGCCGGACGCGCCAGCCACCGAAGAGGGCGGCTCAACGCTCGCGGAAGAGCCAGACTTCGAACCCTCCTGCGCCGCGTCCACCGTCTCGTCCTCCGCGAACGCATGGGAAGCGAAGCCAAAGGCCAGGGCCAGGGCCAGGGCCAGGGCCAGGGCCATGATGGCCGCAAAGGCGCACAGCTTGCCGAGCGCGGGGGCAATCGCTTTCCTCATCGCTCATCACCCCTCTTGCGGGCGCGGTCAGCGTTGCGCGCATGCACCCAGCCCACGAAGCTCGTCGGCGTGATGGACACCACGATCTGCACGAGCAACGCAAGCAGCGTCACGAACTCCAGACGGCCGGCCCACATCTCGAACATGTAAAACAGCTCGAGCGGCCAGGACATGCCGGGCACCACGATGCCACTCGTGATGCCGCCGTTCGATGCCATTGCCACGGACTCGAAGATGGCTTGGGACGCCTCGTATCCGCTCGCGATGCCCGCGAGCGCCCCGATGACGTACGTCGCGCCGTACAAGAGAAGGACGGTCGTTGCTTCCCGCACGAGCGAGAGCGTGACCTGGCGGCGGCCGATATGCCGATACGAAGTGGCCACGCGAGCGCTATCGGGCGCGAGGGTCTCCTTCAACGTGGCCACGATTCCCTTCACGAGAATGCCGAAGCGCTGGATCTTGATGCCGCCCGCCGTCGAACCCGAGTTGGCTCCCACCGCCATGAGAATGGCGATGATCAGGAAGGCACCCGAAGAGAACGCATCGGTGAGCTGGGCGGACGTGACGTTCTGGAAGCCCGTCGTGGTGAATGCGGCGAAGATCATGAAGAGGCCGCGGCGCTCCATCGCGGGAAGGTCGGAGAGCAAGCGGCTGCCCGCCAGGGACGCCATGAACACGACCACCATCACGAGCAGCCACATTGCCGCCGCCCGCACCTCCATGTCCTCGAAGAACGAGCGGATGCGCCCGCGGATGATCTCGGCGTGCAACGTGAAGTTCACGCAGCCCATGAGCATGACCACCACGAGTACCGCCTCGATCGCGATGGAGTGGTAGTACATGATGTTCTGGCTCATGGGGACAAACCCAGCCGTGGTGAACGCCGAAATGGACACCCAGAGAGATTGCAGGAACGCGCGCGCGGGTTC
The DNA here is from genome assembly GCA_015062685.1 of Coriobacteriaceae bacterium. Lineage (GTDB taxonomy): Bacteria > Actinomycetota > Coriobacteriia > Coriobacteriales > Eggerthellaceae > UBA9715. Next base: position 60,614 of record SUUE01000003.1, on the reverse strand, counting down.
CATGCCTATACGGAGGCACAGCGCCGTGACGATCGCCGTCGAAATGGCGATGAACACAACCGTAATCTTGCCGATGAACTGGGCGGTCTGCATGACATTGGGCACGACGTGCTCGCTGCGGCCCTCGGACGAGAACAACGACGCGCCGCCCTTGCCGAACAGCCCGAACGAGAGGGCCACGACAACGAGCCCGAGGCCGCCCATGAAGTGCATTGCGAAGCGCCACATGTTGTCCGCGTACGAAAGGTGGTCCAGGTCGCGCACCACCGTGGCGCCCGTAGTCGTCAGGCCCGATACGGCCTCGAACAAGGCGTCCATGTAGTTAGCGTAATGGCCCGAGAAGCTCAGCGGGATCGCCGACAACAGGGCGAGGACGAGCCACGCCAAGCCGGTGACCGCGAGCGCCTGCTGGCGCGACAGCCTTCCCGGCTGAATGCGCAGGAAGCGCAGCGCCGACCCCACGATGAGGAAGATGCCCGCCGTGAACAGGTAACGCGAGCCCGCGCCCCATTCCCCGAAGATGAATGCCGTGAGCAGGGGCGCGATGAGGCCGAAGGTGGACACGAGCACCAATACGCCCAGATAGTGGCCGATGACGCGGAGGTCATAGAAAGATAGTCGCTGCCACATGGTCTAGACGCCCGTACTCGCGCCGACGACAATGCGCACGATTGCCGCGATGACGATCAGTGCCACGACAAAGCATACGATGCTCAGCACGATCACAGCGTAACCCGAAGCCGCGCTGAGAACAGTGCTTGCCAGGTCGCTCTTTTTTTCTTCGCTGCTCATGCGCGCTATTTTACAAGACTGCCCGCGAAAGGGAAACGGGTCTACCGAATGAACGGGCAGCGCCGCCCCTCTCGGCGGCCAAACGGCGTACAATGCGCTCATGTTTGCAACACTTGCAGCGGCGGCAATCGTCGGCATAGTCATCGGCATACTGTCGGGAACGCTCGGCATCGGGGGCGGCCTCATCATGGTGCCCGCGTTCCGCCTCGCCTTCGGCATGCCCCCCATGGGAGCGACAGCCACGTCGCTCTTCACGATCATCCCCACATCCATCTCGGGCACGGTGGCACATATCCGCGGAAAGACGTGCATACCCAAGCTGGGGCTCGCCCTCGGCATCGGAGGCGCCTGCACCTCGCCCCTCGGCGTATGGCTCGCGCAGATCTCCCCCGGATGGCTCGTGATGACCGCCGCGGCGCTCGTCATCTGCTATTCGGGCTTCACGATGTTCCGCAAGGCGCTCGAAGCGCCGCGCGAGAGGATGGCCACCCCGGGCACGGAACGAGCCAACGCCCCGGCCGGCGCCTCCCAGGAGGCCCCGGGCCTCGACCTCTCCCCCGCCCAGCTGGCGAAATCGACGCTCATCGGTGCCGTTGCGGGCCTCGCATCGGGATACGTCGGGCTCGGGGGAGGGTTCATCATGGTGCCCCTCCTGGTCTCCATCACCAACTTGCCCATGAAGCTGACCTCTGGCACCTCGCTCATAGCCGTGATGGTGCTCGCGACGCCCGCGGCGGTTGCGCAATGCGCGCTGGGCAACATCGATTTCGCCATGGGCATAGCCACGGCATGTGGCACGATCCCCGGGGCGGCCATCGGCGCGCACCTCGTGCGCAGGATCCCCGAGCGCGCCCTGCGCTTCGTTTTCGCCTGCTTCCTCGTGATCGCAGCCGTCCTGCTCGCCGCGAAGGAGCTCGGCCTGCTCGGCTAACCCCGCCGCCCCTTTCGCGCGTTCGCCCCTAGCACGCTCGCTGGAGGTCTGGGAAAATGAAACGCAGCACGTCTTGGATTCCCGCCGAGCGAAAGGGGAACCGTGAATCTCACAAGCCTGCGCCGCCGTTTCATCCTCGAGGTCATGCTGGTCATCATGGCGATGACCGCGGGCATCGGCATCATATACATCGTGGAGAGCCGCACCGAGGCCGCTCCCCTTCAGTTCTTCCTGGGCCTCGTGTTCACGCTGGCCATCGTTGGCGTCATCTGGCTGTTTCTCGACCCCGACACGCACGCCGCGCGTCAATCCGACGAGCTTCTCAAGATCGCGAGCAAGACCTCCGACGCCATGCGCGAGGGCCTGACCCCCGAGGCCGCGCAGACCATCTGCGAGCTGCTGCTCCCCGCCACCCCGGCAATGGCCATCGCGATTACCGACCGCAAGGTCATCTTGGGGTACGCCGGCTACAACGCCCGCAACAACCAGCCAGGCAGGGCCATCCGCACCACTGCGACGCACGGCACGCTCGAGGACGGCATGCCGCGCGTCCTCCACAACACGCTCGACATCGGCCTTCCCGCATCGTCCGCGCGAATCAGCGCCGCCATCATCCAGCCGCTCTTCATCGGGAGCAACATCGCGGGCACGCTCAAGTTCTACTACCGCCGGTCATCGCAGCTCAGCCAGACGCAGCAGTCGCTCGCATACGGCTTCGCGGAGCTGCTCTCCACCCAGATGGCCGCCCATGAGCTGGAAAACCAGATCAAGCTCACCACGAGCATGGAGCTCAAGGCGCTGCAAGCCCAGATCAACCCCCACTTCCTGTTCAACACGATCAACACGATCGCGTCCCTCATCCGCACCGATCCCACGAAAGCCCGTGAACTGCTCCGCGAGTTCGCCGTGTTCTACCGCTCGACGCTCGAGGACGCAAACGACCTCATCCACCTGGAACGCGAGCTCAAGCAGGTCGAGCGCTACATAGGTTTCGAGGTTGCGCGTTTCGGCGAAGACCGCCTCGAGCTCGTGGTGGACGTCGACCCCGACATGCTCGACATGAGCGTGCCCTCGTTCCTCCTCCAGCCCCTCGCGGAGAACTGCGTCAAGCATGCCATGCGCGCCGAGGGGAAGCTGACGATAACCATCGACGGCCACATCGAGGAGGAATACATCGTCCTGCGCGTCAGCGACGACGGCATCGGCATGTCCGAGGAAGCGATCGCCAACATGATGAGCAAGGAATCGGACACGGGTCTGGGAATCGCCGTGAAGAACGTGCTCGACCGCATCCACGGTTATTACGGCGCCGAATCGAGCATGGCCGTGACGAGCGAGCTCGACAAGGGCACAGTGATCACCTTCACGTTGAACCGCGCCATTGCGGAAGGGGAGAAAGAGGGCTACCTGGAAGGCGACGACCTGCAAGTTTCGACCGTGCCGAGCATCCCCGAGCCCATCGTGGAATAGGCTGCCCGGCGCGCCCGCTTACATGCTAACGTTGTAAGGCACGTTGGCGGGCATGTCGTTGACCACGATATCCGCCCTCGCCATCAGGTCGTTCACCCATATGCTGAAGCCATCGTTCGCAGCCGCCCCATCCTGCGAGCTTCCGCTATCCGACGCTTCGCTCGGGAGGAAGCTTTCGCGCACCGCCTGCTCCAGGAACATGTCCCTCACGGCCTTGCGGAACGACTCTTCCGTGAATCCCGCCTCCTTGAGGGCCCTTCGCCACTCATCGTCGTTCTCGGCGCTATCTTTCACGAGCGCAATGTATTCGTCCACCTTGGCCTCGTCGACGGTCACCCCGAGCTCGGCGGCCCCCTGCCCGATAAGCTCGGGCACTATTATGCTGTCGATGGTTTGCTTGCGCACGTCCGCGGGGGTAAGGCCGCTCTCCTGAAGGTAGCGCTTCCACTCGCCCTCGTCCTCGAGGCCCATTCCCTTGCGCTGCTGCTCGATGGAGTTCGTCACGTCGTTCTCATAGACAGCAACCCCGTTCACCGTGGCGGCAACAGCGTTCCCGCCATCCTGGGCTTGGCCCAGCGGAAAGAACACCGCGCCGGCGATGCACAGCACCGCGCACACGGCGCCAACGACAGACAGGGCTTTCATCTTCGCTTGATCGGTCATGCACGGTCTCCTCATCATGTTGTGTTCGACCAATTGTCGCACAGGCGAAAGCAAAATCTCCCCTCTGACCGCCACTAACGTACAACTATTCGCTCCTGCGCGAAATCGCCACAAATCCGTTCTTGACCCGTTGCCCTGTGGGGTATATATTATTCAGGCACTTTTTGCAGGGGCCCATAGCTCAGCTGGTTAGAGCGCACGCCTGATAAGCGTGAGGCCGGTGGTTCAAGTCCACTTGGGCCCACCATTTTGCGATAAACGCTCCACCGTGAGCCGAGTTTGCCGGTGGAGCGTTTATTACTATCTGGGAGGCAAGAAGCGCAGCCTGCGCCCGAGCGCACAACGCAAGGGCGCCACATGGGGCATTAGCTCAGCTGGGAGAGCGCGGGCTTTGCAAGCCTGAGGTCAGGGGTTCGATCCCCCTATGCTCCACCACATTCTTCAAAAGGCCGTTCAGGCCTTTTGTTATTTCCAGGAGAGCATGCGGGGATCGAATCTTACAAATGGCCGTCCTTGATGAGCTTTCTATACGAGGAGACGCATGCCGCTGCAAACGCGCCGACCGTAATTGCGAACGCCGTGTTCGCCTCGCGTTCGGTGAGCTTGCTCATTCCCTTGCAAAAGAGAGGATAGGCTATCCATACGTAAACCATTGCGACCGCCCCGATGACCAGATCGTTGATCAGCCAGGCCTGCTTGCCGACGTTGAGCGGCAATTCGGAGTTGTCCCAGTAGGGGTAGTTGCCGTCTTCGTCGGGCTGGTTCACCAGAAGGCCAAAACCTAGCTCCATCCCCATGGCGGCGAGCACGGCAACCACGTAGCTCTCGAGCACGGCGCCTGGAAACGACTTGTGCCTCTTGAGGATTTCCTCCTTGATGGGCTCGAAGATGAACGTCATCGCTGCGCCGCCAATCCCGTACACCCAGTAGGGATGGTACCAAGGGTCGAACTTCACCGCGTAGTCGTCGTCGATGATCCCGAAGCACTTGTCCATGATCTTGCAGTAGAGGCTTTCGAGGCAGTGACCCAATACGTTGTTGACGCAAAAGCACATGATGTTGTTGCGCCAAAACGCCCGGGTCTTCGGGGCAAAGAGGATGGACCTATCCCGCTTAGACGGTCGGCAAACGATTTGAGCGAGTTCCTTCCAACCGGAAGATGAACCGAGAATAGCCATCTTTACGCTCCCCCTTTTCCCTATTCCGCATTTTGGGCGCGGCAGGGTGTACCGGAAAGACGAGCGGAGCCTCGTGCAGATCCTCAGGTTTCCAGCGGAATCCCCCGAACCGGCTCCAATGCACCATTCTACTCTAGCAGCGAACGGGAAGTTGCCGGGCTATGGAATCCGTCACAGCAAGAAGACTTCCGCCGCTAGAGAAGAGAAGGCGAAGCGTGTGCGTCGTGAAGCTGACGAAGCGCAGCATCGCAGAAATCGGCAAGACGCTCGTCTTCAACGAGTCATCGGAAGGCTGACGGATGGAACATCGGTACCAGGCGCCGCGTTTCAATCCGATCTTATTCGGCGTCCCCGTCCCGCCCCTGTTCAGATGGCGTGCCGCTCCTTGAAGTCGCGCCAGCCCCATTGCTTTCGTTCAGGGCGCGGCGGCGTTCGTAGACCGCAGCTGCGGCGCCTGCTGCCGCCAATGCAAGTGCGAGCGGACCCAGCGAGAGGGCGTCGCCCGCCGAGGACAGGGACCCCTTTGGCGAAGGAGCCATCGCGCGGTTGTCGGAGCCGCCGGAACCGCCAGACCCGTCGGCGCCGTCGGAGCTGTCGGGAGGAAGCAGGGGCGAGGAATCGAAAGATCCACTCGCACCGGAAGCAGCCACGTGCAACGTGTCCATATGGCGCTGGTTCGGGTCTTGCACGCTCTCTGTTGCAGTGCGCACCTGCACTATGTTGTAGTCACCGGGCTCGACATGAAATTCGATCGCCTCGGGCTCGGTGCTTTGCGCATCGTCGCCATCGGCTTGCCCGTGCAACTCCGTGCCTTGGGGGCGCACGGAGCTGTTCGACGCTTGCACGGCGTCGCTTGCCACGAACAGCACCTTCTTCGGTCCCGATTCCCAGCTTGTGGGTATGGTGACACTCACCCCGTACACGCTCGTCTTGCCGGGCGCCAGCGCGTAGTCGTCTTCGAGGCCTAAGAGTCCGCCTTTCCCGTCGCTTCGATTGTAGTGCGATTCGCGGATCGTCTCCTTGCTGAACGACACTTTCGCGGTAGCGCCCTGAACCCGCTCGAACGAGTCGGTCGCCTCGTTGAGCACGCAGAGCGTCAGAGTGCAGCCCGCGAGGAACACGTTGCCGTCGTTGCGCACTGCCACGTGGAATTTGATTGCGGATCCGGGCATGACGAATTCGTTTTCCGCTTCACAGGCGGTTGCCGTGGCGCATCTCACTGCCGGCACGGACGTGTACCAGATATCGGATGCGCAATAGACTATCTTGCCGTCTTTATCCCGCTCGCCGGTATCGACGTGCTCGGTGATAAGCGCTTCCAAGATAGCGTCTTGGTTCGTGTCGAGCGTAACCAGCGTATCGGCGTCGTGCGGCAGGTCTGCCACGACGAAGGGGTCGGAGAAACGGTCCCCCCTGATGCGGCACGCCATGATCTGGTAGACGGCCGGCCGCGTCTTCACGTCCTCTTGGCAGCTGGCGTCCCATACGCGGTCCTCGTCGGCACCGCGCGACTGTGGCCAGAAGATGAAGGTTCCGTCGCGGTTTACCGCGAAATTCACCACATTGAAGCCAGTAGGCCCTATCGGCGCGACGTTCAGCAGGAGTACATCGCTCGAATTGTCCCTCTTCTTGAACCATGCTTTGTGCAGCGTCCATTTGGAGTAATCGCGTTTATCGGGAGCCAACGTGAGTTGTGCGGGGTCGTCTGGATACGAGGTGAGGTAGTAATTCTGCGCAGGACACGGCACCAGCCTCACGGCGGGGTCGATGCCACTGGTGCGATCTACGGTGATGCCCAGGTCCCCGATCTTAATGAGAAAGTAGTAGGCGGCCTTGGCCCCACGGAGCATGAAGGTCCAGCGCGGGAAGTATTCGGGGAAGAACGGGTAGAGCACCAGCTCATACACGGTGGAGTCGATTTTGCCCATGTCCTGGGCGATGTGCTCTGCGTTGACGATCGTCGCGTCCCCATTGTCCCAGCTCACCTTCATGATTCCTAGTCTTACCTGCGCGTTCTCCCCGAGGACATCCTCCGGGCTATTCGCGCAGCGGTCGATAAACATCACTATCGCAGCGAGCGCGCCAGGCTCGTTCACCTGACCAGAGTGCGGGCCCTCGGGGTCTGACAGGCCTATCTGTATGCTGAGAATGCTGTGGCGCTTTTCCGTCTCATCGCCCGTGAGCTTGTTTCCCACACGGGAGAAGCTGTGCCCCCCTTTCGGCGTCACGACGTCTTTGTCGCCGGGGAACTCGGATGCATCGAGCTTCAAGGCTGATACGACGAGGTCGCACGCGGCGTTCTCCAGCACGCTCGCAGCTGTGCCTTGCCGCTTCCCGGAAATGATGGCAAGTTGCACCGTGGTCTGGAGACTTCCATTCACTTTTTCCCTGCCGACCGCGAGGTCGAAATCGTAATCGTACAGGTCGTTGTGGGGCGCCCCTTCAAGCTTCGTATCGAACTCGATGATGCGCGAGGCCCCCTGCTTCTCGCCGTATATGCAGTTCGCGACGATGCGGGTACGCATGTCCCCGCCGCCGATGTCGACCGAAGCTATGCGGAAGCACCACGTTCCTTCTTCGTAGGCGCTCTTTGCGTCGGTGCCCAAAGCAGCAACCTTCGCACGGGGGTTAGCAAAGACATGTTCGAAGATTCTCAGATCGGACGAGGGGCGGATGCCGCCCATCGTGCCGAGAGCCTTCACGCCGGGCTTGGGCAACGAGGAAGCCGATTGCGCTGACAGCCAAGAGACGCCTGGTACGGCCGCCTGCGTTTGGAGGCCATCCGCTTGTCCGTTCGAGCTGTCGGGCTGAAGGTCGGGAGAGCTTGCGGCCACGAGGTCGCCTGAACGTCCAGGGCCTACAACGCGATCAGCAGACTTGCTCCCCGTTGCGGCGGCGAGGTCGTATACGATGAACTCGATGGGGGTCTCGTCGTTCAGCTGCCCGGTTTTCCTGGTGCAGAACTCGTCCCAGTCGATGAGGGCGGGCTCATCCTGGTCGGAGGTCGATTGCGTGGTAAGCCCCTGCGTGGAAAGCTTCGCTTCGGAAGTCTTCTTCAGCATCTCGTCGGTGATGGGCGTCATCTGTCCGAGTAATTCACCAATCGAGGCGTTTGCCAGGGCGGAAACCGCCTCTTCTTCCGCTTGAGACTTCAACGCGCCAGGTCCTGCGCCGTTCCAGTTATCGTAGAAGTTCGAGAACGGCTTGTTGTAGAGCGAGAAGCTGTGGGTGAACAGGAATATCTCGATGACGAGCGAGATCTGTGCCGACCAGCCGGCGGCGAAATGCGGGCTCGGCAGCGATTTGGGTTGGGTTCCCATGGGCACGCCGAAGAACAACGTGAGCGTGATGGAGCCCTTCACCGAAATCGATGCAACGCCGCGTATGCCCACGCCCACCGAGAGCGACGGCGTTATGTTGAAGGTCATGGTGAAGCCGGTGTTGGTGTAGTCCCACTGCCAACGCGACAAGTCCAGTACGGCATCGAGCAGCTTCTCGTTCGTGTTTTTCTTCGAAGCCGTGCCGGCGGCGGCAAGCCCGAAGATAAGGTTCGCGTCCAGAGCGAAGGTGATGAGCACCGGTATGGGCCCGGCAAAGAAGTTCTCCGTTATGGTGAAGTTCATGGCCGCGACGATCTGACCAGCTGCTTCCCCTTGGAAGTTGCCCTTGCCGGAATCCCACTTGGCCAACGTCATCAGCTGGAAGTTCACCGTGGCCGAAAACGACTTGAACAGGTCGATTTGCTGCACGGCACCTGGTTTTGACACAAGGTTGGCGGTCTTGTCGGCCATGGTCTTGAGCGTCTTTACCTTCTTGTCCCATTGCTTTTCGACGCTCAGGAGCGGGTACTTGCCCCAGCCGTTCTTGTCGGATGCGCCGCCGTCGTTGAGGTAGCCCCAGCTCGGCGATTTCAACGTGATCTGCACCATGCCGTAAGGGTTCACGTATATGCCGATGGGAAGCTCAGGTGTCCAGAAGTTCAAGCCTCCGCCGCCGACCAAGGGGATATTGCTGGGCCATTTCACGTCCAGTCCAGTGGTGGCCTGCGTCGTGAGGGCAGTGCTTTGCGCGCCGACGGTTTGCGAGCCGCTGGTTGAGTTGAAGGGGCTCAGCTTCTGCCCCTCCTTGTCGGAGGGCTCGTCGACCACGCCCTCCGAGGTGGTGAAGGCGAGCGGCCACAGGTAGGTCTCGTCGCCTTGTTTGGCCGCTATCTTACACTTGACGCCGATTGGCAAAGCCGCTGGGTCGCCCTTTTTAAGGAAAGGCTGCGTAAACGATGCCGTGGCGAGATGCTGCTCCTCCTTCGTTTGAAACGTCGCCTGAGCGCTTTGGCGAGGGCTTTTCTCGCCATCGACCCATAGCTCAATCGTGGCCGGCTTGTCGTTGGATAGGCCGAGGATGCTCACGTTTACGGTGTGGTCGTCCGTGTTTGCGGGGGTGATCAGGAACTCGTTCTTGCTATAGAGCGCATCCCAGTCGTCGAACGAGACGAGGAGGGGGTAGGGCTTGTCAGATGCGTCGATTGGATGCGCGGGCACTTGCAGGCCCGTGCCGCCCTCGATGGCCACTTTTGCGGTCTGGAACCTGCGCCAGCCGTCTTTCTCCACGGTTATGGAGCCATTGAAGTAGTAGAGATCGCGATTGTCTGCACCCTCGCCCTTTTCGACTACCGCCAGCTGACGAATGTCGATGTTCACGACCCCGTCCTTGTCGGTCGGGTTCTTGCCGGTAACCGTGTTCCCGTTGAAACGCGACGTCACCGTAACCTTTGCGCCTTCGACGGGCGGGTAGCTCACCATGCCAGCGTCGTTCACCTTGCCCTTGGTGACATCGACCACCATGAAACCCACTTCGTAGGGATAAACCACGTCGATGACGACGTATTCCGACCCTTGAATGGCAGGTGCCTGGCTGTTGGCTTCATCTGCGTATGCGGGCCGAGGAGCCAGCACCAGCCCCCCTGCCAGTGTCGGCAGCGCGACAAGGGAGCCGCTTGCAGCTTGGATGAACGTCCGGCGCGAAATGCCGCCTGACAGCTCCATGTGGCTTGCGAACGTCTCTTCCCGCATCGGAAGCCCCCTTATCTGGCATTTCTTTTCAGTGATGGTACACTAACGAATCCTTTTCGTCTTAGCGAAAGAAACGACTGACTGCAATTTGTAAACTCCAAATGCCCCGCTGTTCTTGCTCCCTGTTGGCTTGTTACCTGCGTCGGGGCGATAGATCTTGAAAGTTGACGCTTCGCCCTGAGCGCCGCCGCTCTAGCCTTCTTCGCGCGTCGAGGGCGTCGGCAAAGATGCGATAGCCGTGAGCGGGGAGGCCGCAGAACTCGCGCTTAGCGTAACCGTTCATGGGCGACCGATGGTATTATGGTATGACCCAATACGCCACTGAGAACGAGGGGGTCGGCCATGGATTTCCAGGCGTTCGTTGATACCTGCTCGGTGCCATGCGCCGTCCTCTCGGTGGTGAAGACCCCCGATGGCAATTGCGGCGCCATCCACATCGTCTGCGCCAACCAGACCTACAAAGACACCATGGGCCCCGCCTATTACGACGGCATGGCCTACGAGGAGCTCGTCCCCAAGGACGTGAAGTTCGAGGACTTCTGCTTCCGCGCCGCGCACATGAACCAGCGAATGCACGCGTACGTGGAAACCGTCGCGCTGCACTGCTGGACCGACCAGGTGATGATCCCCCTCCAACCCCAGAGCGGCAACGTCGGCTACTGCCAATTCCTCTTCGAATTCACCGAAACGGCCGAAGCCGAACGCATGGCGGGCGTGTCGGCAGACACGGCGGCGGCCGTCGTCAAGGCGAGCATCACGCTGCTCGGAAGCGACGACTTCGTAACCGGCGTGCGCGACGTCCTCACCGATATACTGGATGCCTCCGGGGCGTTCATGGCGCGCATCATGCTGATCGATCACGAGAAGTGCGAAGCCATCAACTTCTGCGAGAAGGTTCGCAACGACGAAGTGCCCTCCGCAGACGCCGGCGACGGCGTCATCCCCTACGACATCGTGGCATCGTGGGAGCCCATGATCGGCGTGAGCAATGCCGTCATCGCCAAGAACGAGCGCGAAATGGACGCGCTCGAAGAGCGCAACCCCACATGGGTCAAGTCAATGCGGCAATACGGCGTCTCCAACATCATCCTCATTCCGCTCCGCCGCACGAAAACGATTATCGGCTACCTCTACATCGTGAATTTCGACTCCTCGAAAGCGGTTGAAGCCAAGGAGCTCATCGAGCTCATGTCCTTCTTCCTCGGGTCGGAGATTTCGAATTACCTGCTCATGCAGCGTCTGGAGGAGCTCAGCACGCTCGACAAGCTCACGGGCCTGCTCAACCGCAACGCCATGCTCGAGCGCATGAAGGAAATCAACGAGCAGGTGGCGAGACACAACAGCGGCGACGATGCCGAGAGAACGCCGTTCGGGCTCGTCACCATAGACCTGAACGGCCTTAAGTCGACGAACGACCTCGAAGGCCACGAGGCGGGCGACCGCCTGCTCATCAAAACGGCGCACGTTTTGGGAAGCGTGTTCCGCAAGAGCGACCTGTACCGCATGGGCGGCGACGAGTTCGTGATCATCGCGAGCGGCATGTCGCGGGACCAGTTCGAGAAACGCGTCGAGGAGCTTTCCACCACCGCCAAGGCTCAAGGCGACATGAACTTCGCCATCGGAGCGCTCTGGTCAGACGGCACGCGAGACGCCCGCGAGGCCTTCCGTCGGGCCGACGCTCAGATGTACGCCAACAAACGGGCCTATTATCTCGAACATTCCCGATAACAAGTGCCCCCACAGAACCCTTCTATGCATTACAATGTGCTGGTTCGAGGACTAGGAGGAATCTGTGGACAAACTGTTTAAATTGCAACAAAACGGCACGTCGGTGCGCACCGAAATCATCGCCGGCTTGACCACGTTCATGACGATGGCCTACATCATCGCCCTGAACCCCAACCTGCTCACCGGGTGGCGCGCGGGCGGCGACGACCTGTGGAACGCAGTCTTCCTCTCCACGTGCCTCGCTTCCGGCATTGCCATGATCTGCATGGCGTTCCTGGCCAACAAGCCCTTCTGCTTGGCGCCGGGCATGGGCCTGAACAGCTTCTTCGCAGTCGTTGTCGTGCAAATCATGACGATCACCGGCGCCACGTACGTAGCCTCGTTCCAGGCAGCGCTCATCATCGTGCTCGCCGAGGGTATAGTGTTCGTCGTATTAACTTTGTGCAACATACGCGAGATGATCGTTGGGGCCATCCCCTACGGCGTGCGCATGGGCATCGCACCCGCAATCGGCCTCATGCTGCTCAACATCGGTCTGGGCTCCAACGCCGGCGTGTTCGACGGCGAGGGCAACCCCTTCTACGTTATGCGCGACTTCTTCGGGTCGCTCACCGCTTCCAGTGCCGCCGGCACGATGACCACGGCTTACCCCGGCATGGTGCTCACGGTCGTCACGATGTTCGTCGGCTTGTTCGTCATCATCCTGCTCGCCCACCGCGGCGTTAAGGCCGCCGTCATCCTCGGCATGCTCGCGGCCTCCATCGTCTACTGGGCTGGCGAGGCGCTGTTCCTGGGCATCGACCCGTTCGCCACGCTCGCAACCGCTTCGTGGGTTCCCGCCTTCAACGATATGGCCAACCTCACGCTCTTCAAGTTCAACCTCGACGGCTTCCTCCAGATGGGCTGGTTCACCGTCATCACGCTCATCGTCACGTTCTGCATGATCGACATGTTCGACACCATCGGCACCCTGGTCGGCACCGCCGCCCGCGCGGGCATGCTTGACAAGGAGGGCAAGATGCCCCAGATGAAGGAGGCTCTGCTGTCCGACTCCATCGGCACGGTCGTCGGCGCGTGCACCGGCACCTCCACCGTCACGACGTTCGTGGAGTCCGCTTCGGGCGTCGAGGCGGGCGGCCGCACGGGCCTCACCGCCCTCACCTGCGGCATCATGTTCCTGCTGTGCATGTTCATCGCGCCGATCGCCGCCATGATCCCCGCCGCCGCCACTTCTTCGGCGCTCATCTACGTCGGCATCGTCATGCTCTCCGGGCTCAAGCACATCGACTGGGAAAAGATGGAGCAGGCCGCCCCCGTGGCGCTCATGCTCATCGCCATGCCCATCTCGGGCTCCATCGGCCACGCGATCGGCATCGGCCTCATCACGTTCTCCGTCATCAACGTCTTCACCGGCAACGCCAAGAGGCAGTACGCGCTCACCTACATCCTGGCGCTCATCTTCCTCATCAAGTTCTTCCTCGTGGCGTAAACAACAAATTCGCAACACCATTGCCTGCAACGCGCGCCCAAGGGCGCGCGTTGCTTTACCGTGGTATCATCTGCCTATCATTCGACATGGGTGAACCCCAGGAGGTGGCCCGTGGGTGCCACGACGCACGCGAACTCATTGCGCGGCTGGAAAAAGCTGGCGATTAACCTTGCCCTCTGCGCTGCGTGCGTCGCGCTGAACTACCTGGGAAGCTCCATCGCAACGGCGTTCGGCCTGCCCCTCTACCTCGATTGCATCGGCACCATCGTCGCGGGCGCATGCGGCGGCTACATCCCCGGTCTCGTGGTCGGCTACTTCACGAACCTCGTGACCAGCCTGTCCGACCCCTCATCGGTGTACTGGTGCTTCAACAGCGTGCTCATCGGCATCGTAGCCGCCTTCTTCCAGAGGCGCGGACTGCTCAGCAAACTCTACACCGTCCCCCTCTGCATCCTGTGCTTCGCCCTGATCGGCGGCGGCCTGGGCTCCGTCATCACGTATGCCCTCTACGGTGCGTTCGCGGGCGGCGTTTCCACGCCCCTCGCGCTGCAGATCCTCGAAGCAACGGGCATGGGGGACTTCACGTCGCAGCTGTGCGCGGACATGATCATCGACCTCGTGGACAAATCCATAGCGACCCTCGTGGCCATCGTGATCATCCAGCTCGTGCGCAACAAGATTGAAGAGCTGCTCGATTTCAGCATCTGGCGGCAAACCCCGCTCGAGGGGCAGCAACGCGCCGAGGCGAAGAAGACGCCTACGCGCGGCCTCTCGCTCCGCACGAAGATCGCCAGCATCATCATCGTGGTCATGGTCATCATCGCGGTCGTCACCACGAGCATCAGCTTCATGATGTTCAACCGGGCCAACATCGACACGCAGAGCAAGATGGGCGCGGGCATCGTCGAGCTCGCGTCCGAAAAGATCAACCCCAACCGCATCGACAAGTACATCGAGCTCGGCGAGTCCATGCCTGGCTACTCCGAAACCGAGCGCGCGCTCGCGCATATCCGCGACAGCTTCCCCGACGTGAAGTACATTTACGTGTACCAGATCGAGGAGGACGGGTGCCACGTGGTATTCGACCCCGACACCCCCGAAGCGGCGGGCAACAACCCGGGCGACGTCATCCCGTTCGACCCGTCTTTCAATCCCTATATCGGCGACTTGCTGGCGGGCAACCCTATCGAGCCGGTCGTCTCCAACGATTCATACGGCTACCTCCTCACGATCTACGAGCCGCTCTACGACAAGAACGGCAACTGCACGTGCTACGTGGCCGTGGACATCTCCATGGAGCAGCTCGCCCAAGACGGCTACGCCTTCCTGATCCGCGTGCTCATCCTGTTCGCCGCGTTCCTCATCGTCATCTGCGGCATCGTGCTCTGGCTTGCGGAGTACAGCATCATCATGCCCATCAACTCCATGGCGAAGGCCTCGGACAGCTTCGCCTTCGACAGCAAGTCGGGCCGCGATCACGGCCTCGAGCAACTGCACAACCTGGACATCCGGACGGGCGACGAGGTGGAGAACATGTACCGCGCCGTCACCAAGATGTCCGAGGACACCGTCCAGTTCATCGCCGACTCCGCCGAGAAGGCTGCGACGATCGAGCGCATGCAGGACAACCTGATCATGGTCATGGCGGACCTCGTCGAAAGCCGCGACCAGCACACCGGCGACCACGTGCGCAAGACGGCCGCGTACACGAGGGTCATTCTGGAGGAGATGCGCCGCGAGGACATGTACTCCGACGTTATCACCGACGAGTTCATCGAGAACGTCGTGAAATCGGCGCCGCTGCACGACGTGGGCAAGATCACGGTCTCGGACTCGATCCTCAACAAGCCCGGCCGCCTGACCGACGATGAGTTCCGCATCATGCAGGGCCACACGATCGCCGGCAAGCAGATCCTCGAGGACGCGACCGGGGCCATGTCCGATGCCGGCTACCTGGCCGAGGCGCAGCTCCTGGCCACCTACCACCACGAGAAATGGAACGGCGCGGGTTACCCGTACGGCCTGGCGGGCGAAGACATCCCGCTCTCCGCGCGCGTCATGGCCGTCGCCGACGTCTTCGATGCGCTCGTGTCGAAGCGCAGCTACAAGGAGGGCATGCCCATCGAGAAGGCCCTGGGCATCATCCGCGACGACGCCGGCGTGCACTTTGACCCGCAGGTGGCCCAGGCGTTCCTGAACGCCGAGGACGAAGTGCGCCGCATTGCCGGCGAGCACGGCGACGACCAGGGCACCGCCTCCGACATCCGCGACGAAGCCGCAGCCGACTAGGTCTAGGCCGTCACCGTCATTGCGCGCTTGCCGTTCGGTGAAATTTGTAAAACTGCACCTTCCATTTCCGTTGCGGTACAATGGCACGACTAATCAAACCGTCATAGGAGCAACCTCATGGCCCTCTCAATCGGCATCGTCGGCCTGCCCAACGTGGGCAAGTCCACCCTGTTCAACGCACTGACGAGCGCAGGTGCGCTCGCCGCCAACTACCCCTTCGCCACTATCGAGCCCAACGTGGGCGTCGTGCCGGTGCCCGACGCGCGCCTGGACGAGCTCGCCAAGATCGACCACCCCGCGCAGATCGTCCCCGCGACGGTCGAATTCGTGGACATCGCCGGTCTGGTGGCGGGCGCATCGCGCGGCGAGGGCCTGGGCAACCAGTTCCTGGCGAACATCCGCGAGACCGATGCCATTTGCGAAGTCGTGCGCTACTTCAGCGACCCCGACGTCGTGCACGTGGACGGCAAGGTGAACCCCTCGAGTGACGTGGAGACGATCAAGACCGAGCTCATCCTGGCCGACATCGCCACGATCGAGAAGGCCCTCCCCCGCCTCGAGAAGGAGGGCCGCCGCGACAAGGCGGCTGCCGCCAAGTTCGAAACCGCGCAGAAGGTGCTCGCCGGCCTGAACGACGGCCACCGCGCCCGCACGCTCGACCTGTCCGAAGACGAAGCCGCCGCCGTCTACGACCTGCACCTGCTCACGATGAAGCCCATCCTGTACGTGGCCAACGTCGACGAGGACCAGGTCACCGCCGAC
Organism: Coriobacteriaceae bacterium; assembly: GCA_015062685.1. Classification (GTDB taxonomy): domain Bacteria; phylum Actinomycetota; class Coriobacteriia; order Coriobacteriales; family Eggerthellaceae; genus UBA9715. Next base: position 44,243 of record SUUE01000003.1, on the reverse strand, counting down.
CTCGCGGAAATCGACGGGTGCTCGCCCGTGCCCATCTCCGCCAAGATCGAGGCAGACCTTGCCGATATGGACGCCGACGAAGCCGCCATGTTCCTCGAGGAAATGGGCCTGGAGGAATCCGGCCTCGCTCGCCTGGCACGAGAGGCATACGCGTTGCTCGGCCTGCAGAGCTACTTCACGAGCGGCGAGAAGGAGACCAAGGCCTGGACCATTCCCATTGGCGCGAAGGCCCCGCAAGCCGCGGGCGTCATCCACACGGACTTCGAGCGCGGCTTCATCAAGGCCGAAACCGCCAGCTACGAGGATTACGTAGCCCTCGGCGGCGAGAAGGGCTGCCGCGAGGCCGGCAAGCTCCGCCAGGAGGGCAAGGAATACGTCGTCCAGGACGGCGACGTCATGCACTTCAAATTCAACGTGTAAGCCGCAGGGGCGCGCTCCGCTCGATGCGAGCGCGCCTGTAGGGGCGCGCTCCGCGCGTCCGCATCTACACAGCAATCAGGGCCCACCTCCAGGGCCCTGATTTTTTTCCGCGCTCAGTTCGCTCTAACCCGTAAAAAACGCGCCAACCCGCGGTTGCGCCGCCGAGTTTTTTACGGGTTAGAGCGATTCTTCTCACAAGCAAAATGAAGGTATCTCATGCGACCTGGGCTTATCCAATAACTAGCGCCCAGCCGAGCGGGCAAATTCGCTCTAACCCGTAAAATACTTGCAAACCAGAGGCAGAGCCGCCGAGTTTTTTACGGGTTAGGGCGTTTTTTGAAGGGGCCGAACTGCGGGGGCATCGAAAAGGCAAAACGTTCTTGCCTATAAACCCTTACTGATGCGCCGCCAGATCGGCCACAGCGTCAACAAAAAACGCCGTCCGTAGGACGGCGTTTGCATGCACGTGGCGGAGGGGCAGGGATTCGAACCCTGGTCACCGAGGTTATCGGTGAAACGGTTTTCGAGACCGCCGCATTCAACCGCTCTGCCACCCCTCCGAATATGGTGGCGAAAAGTGGCGGAGAGACGGGGATTTGAACCCCGGATACCCTTTTGGGGTATACACGATTTCCAATCGTGCTCCTTCGGCCAGCTCGGACATCTCTCCGCGTCAAGTAGCCTCGCGCATTTAGCGCGCACGTTAGTATACACAACCGCTCGGCGGGCTGCAAGCGACAACCCGATGAGCAGCGCGAGTTGTGGAAAGCTTTCCCACAACCCCCACGCCTTTACTTGCCGGCCGCTGCCTTCTTGCGGTCGGTGGCGTTGAGCAGGCGCTTGCGCAGGCGAATGGACTGCGGCGTAACCTCCACCAGCTCATCGTCCTCGATAAACTCGAGAGCTTCCTCGAGCGTGAAGGTGACGGGCGGCGTCAGCTGGATGGCCTTGTCGGCGTTGCTCGAGCGCTGATTGCCGAGCTGCTTGGACTTCTCCACGTTCACGACCATGTCGCCTTCCTTGGCGGACTCGCCCACGATCATGCCCTCGTAGCAGTCCTCGCCAGGGCCGACGAACAGGCGGCCGCGTTCCTGCAACGTGTCGAGCGCGTAGGCCACGGACTTGCCGGTGGACATGGAGATCATCATGCCGTTCTTGCGGTGAGCCATCTCGCCGCGGAAGGGGCCGTACTCGCTGAAGTGGTGGAACATGGTGGCCTCGCCGCGCGTCGCGTTGAGCAGGCGCGTGCGCAGGCCCATCGTGCCGCGGGAGGGAATCTTGAACACGAGGTGCGTGTCCTCGCCGCGCTGGTACATATCGGTCATCTCGCCGCCGGCGTTGCCGAAGACTTCGATGGCCTTGCCGGCGTACTCGCTCGGGACGTCGACAGTCGCCTCCTCGATGGGCTCCAGCTTGTTGCCGGCCTCGTCGGTCTTGAACACGACCTGCGGGCGTCCCACCTGGAACTCGAAGCCCTCGCGGCGCATGGTCTCCATGAGCACCGACAGGTGCAGGACGCCGCGGCCGGCAACCACCATGCCCGTGCCGTCCTCGGCATCGGTGATGCGCATGGAGATGTTGCTCTCCGCTTCCTTCAGCAGGCGCTCGCGCAGCTGGCGCGAACCGACAATCTCGCCCTCGCGGCCGACGAGCGGCGAGGTGGAAGCCTCGAACACGACCGCCATCGTGGGCTGCTCCACTTTGATGGGGTCGAGCACCACGGGGTGCTCGCGCGACGTGACCATGTCGCCGATGTCGGCGTCATCGACGCCGACCACGGCCACGATATCGCCGGCGTAGACCTCCTTCTGCTCCTTCTTGCCCAGCTCCTCGAAGGTGAACACCTGCTTGATCTGCGTGTTGTAGCGGGTGCCGTCGTTCTTCACCACGAGCACCTGCTCGCCCTTGTGGATGGTGCCGGAATGCAGACGGCCGACGCCGATGCGGCCGACGAAGCTCGAATGGTCGACGGTGCAGATCTGCAGCGCGATAGGGCCATCGGGCTGGCACTCGGGGGCGGGCACCTCCTTCAGGATCGTTTCGAGGAGCGGGATCATGTTCATGTTGTCGTCCTCGGGCTCGAATCGCGCGTAACCAGCCATGGCGCTCGTGAACACCACGGGGAAGTCGAGCTGCTCGTCGCTCGCGTCGAGCTCGACCATGAGGTCGAACACCTCGTCCACCACCTCATGCGGGCGCGCGCCCGGGCGGTCGATCTTGTTCACGACCACGACGATGCGCATGCCGGTGGACAACGCATGGCGCAGCACGAAGCGCGTCTGCGGCATGGGGCCCTCGAATGCGTCGACGATGAGCAGGGCGCCGTCCGCCATGTTCAGGACGCGCTCCACCTCGCCGCCGAAGTCGGCGTGGCCCGGCGTGTCGATGACGTTGATCTTCACGTCCTTGTAGGTGACGGAGATGTTCTTCGACAGGATGGTGATGCCGCGCTCGCGCTCCTGGTCGTTGCTGTCGAGCACGCGCTCGGCCACCTGCTGATTCTCGCGGAAGACGCCGGCGGTGTAGAGCAGCCGGTCGACGATGGTCGTCTTGCCGTGGTCAACGTGCGCGATGATGGCGACGTTGCGGATATTCTCTTGCTTCATGTGCGCTTTCCCTCTTTCATGCTGAAAATGTCAACGGAATATAGTACCAGAGCCAGGCGCTTAGCGCAGCGCCGAATCGCCCTTGAGGCTGCGCTTGTTGATGTACATGCATGCATCGGCCCGTTCGAACACTTCATGTACACATGTGTCAACGGTCGGGTTGTACTGCGACAGACCGCCGGCAACCACTGGGCCGCCCTCGCGCACGTTTCGCTCAGCCGTCTTCGCGAGCGTGTCGATCAACACATGGCGCGCCTCGTAATCCTGCCCGGTAAGGACGGCCACGAACTCGTCACCGCCAATGCGGAACACGGGGCTATGGCGGAACAGGTCGCAGATGATCTTGCTGGAAGCGCGGATCAGATCGTCGCCCGCGTTGTGCCCGTAGTCGTCGTTCATCACCTTCAGGTCGTTGATGTCGCACACAGCGAGCGCGAAGTCCCGCACGGTGCCGTTCGCGATTTGCTCGTCGATGGTCTTCTCCATGAGCTTGTAGGCATGCTTGCTCTTGACCCCCGTCAGGGAGTCGGTCAGGGCCAGGCCCCTCGCTACGTCGAGCTCCTCCTCGTCGCGCCTCGCCCGCCGGGTCATGTGGGAAATGTTCACGAGAAGCAGCACGAGCGACAGGGCGAACATGCCCATGCCCACGAGGATGATCTCCGAGCCCCTCCTCTCCAGACCCTTGAACATCTCGGAGACGAACACGTCTTCCGCCTGGCCCTCGGCGTGGGGGTTCTCCACTTGGTAGTACTCGTGCACGCGGGACTTTGCCTCTTCCTCCGCGTCGAAGAGCGACTGGCTCATCCAGGCATACGAGAAAATGGCCACCAGCGACAACATGCCGATCCAGACGACAATGGCCCGCCCGAAGCGCCTCTCCCTATCGCGCGCAAGCACCACGCGAAAGACCACGAGGCCCAGGACACCCCAAACCGTGAACAGGAAGTAAGACTCGGGCTCGAGCGACCCCGCCAGGAACAAGCTGGGCGCCAACAAGTAGACGCCGACGAGCAGCATGAGCGCAAGGCCGGCCCCACCCGTGACCCGTTCCAGCTTGTCGCCCCGCTTGCGCCCCATCTGGAAGGCCGCCGCGGAAACGAACCCGTATATGACCGTTGCGCCAATGGTGGTCACGTCGACGATCCAGCCCACCGCAATGCGCCCCAGGAAGGGAATAACGAGCGAGACGGCGGCAACGACGGCAACGGCGCGCACGGGAATATGGCGGTCGGAGACCTCCCCCACGCTCTCCGGCATGACCTTGTCTCTGCCCAACGCGTAAAGCAGCCTGCTCAGGGCTATGGTGTTCCCGAACAAACTCGTTCCCACGAGCGCCAGCAGCACGGCCATGAGCAGGTTGACCCCGAAGCCGCCCAGATAGTGCTCTGCAACATAGAACGGGGGCAGCGCCTTGATGCCCTCGAGGTTCCCGAGGTCAGACACGTATTCGAACCAATTGGCATACTCGGGCGGATACGCGGTGACCGACATCAGGATCACGAACGCGTAGAGGACCATCGCCGTCAGGAGCGCCGTTGCGATGATCCTGAACACCTTGCGACGAGGGAACGCATATTCCTCACTCAGCTGCGATACGTTCTCGAACCCGATGAATGCCCAGGGCGATATGCACGCTATGAGCATGACCTGCGAAACCGCGCTCGAATCGCTCAGGAAGTCGGGGTTCGTGCTACCGTGCGCCGCCGAGAACCCGAGCGACGACGCGATGAAGCACACGGTAATGCCCGCGGTGAAGACGAGCGCCATGACTACCATGGCGTGCATGATGCCCTTTCGGGAGAGCATGCAAATCAAAGCGGTCAGCACGATAACGCCGATCGTGAGCATCGCCTCGCCCAGAAACACCTCGTAACCGAAGACCACGTAATGAGGCCCAACCCGGAACACGTCGCCCAAGAAGTAGTGCGCGAAGACCGGCACGGAAGTCGCGTTCGCCCACAGCAGGGCCAAGTAGGTGAGCCCTAGAAACCATGCGGTGAGGAACCCGTGGTCGTAGCCGAAGACCTCTCTCGAATAGGCGTAAGCACCGCCCGCATCGGGGAAGCAGTTGATGAGGTAGTGATAGTTGCGCGCCACGACGAGCATGATGAGCGCACCGACGGCCAGGCCTAGGACGCTGCCCCAAGGCCCTGCTTGAAGCAGGTACGTGTTGCTGGTAACGACGAGCGAGCCCCACCCAATTGCCGCGCCGAGCGAAAACGCCCATGCGCCAACTGGCGTCAGGTAAGGTTTCAGGCCCCGCCGTTCCTGCTCGCCCCGCTCGAGACTGATCTGTTCCCGCGCAAGGTTATCCATACGCAGCATTATAGCGGCCTGGCCCCGCTCAACGTGCTCAACGCGCCCTCCGTTCCATTACGTTACGCTTACGTTTCCATGAATCGAATCTGCGCATATTGTGCGACGCCGAACAGCGAAAACGCGCTTGTGCGACAATTATCCGCGTTGAATTTTCAGCTGTCTGAGGAGATCGCTTATGAAAACGTTGAAGCCCTTGAAGATGGCCCTCGCCCTGAGCCTGGCCGCCGTAGCATGCGCCTTCGGCCTGACGGCCTGCGGAAGCGGAAACGTGCACGGCGTTGCCGCCACGGTCAACGGGGTGGACATCCAGGAAGACAGCGTGACGGATGGCATCGCCAGGTGGCGCAGCGCCCAGAACCTCGATTCCGAAGAGCAGTGGGGCATGTTCCTGGCCGCCTACGGCTACACCCCCTCCGACCTGCGCGACGCCTACATCAGCCAGCTGCGCGACCGCGAGCTCATGAAGGAAGGCGCGCCCGAGCTCGGCGTCGAGCTGGACACGGCCGAGGTGGAGATGCAGATCCAGTCGCTCAAGGCCAACTTCAGCGACGACGCCGCCTGGCAGAAGTCGCTCGCCGATGCCAAGTGGACCGAGGACGAGTACCGCGCCGAAGTTGAGGCCAACGTGCTGCAGACCCAGCTCACCACCTACTTCAAGGATAAGGCCGAGGTGACCGACGAGATCATCCTCGAGACCGCGAACATGTATTCCGCCTACTACAACGACAGGAAGCGCACGTCGCACATCCTGATCAAGGTGGACGACTCCATGGACGACGCCGCCAAGGCCGCGGCGCGCGAGAAGGCCCAGGGCATCCTGGACCAGATCAAGGCCGGCACCCTCACCTTCGAGGACGCCGTTGCGCAGTACTCCGACGACACCGCCTCCGCGCAGCAGGGCGGCGACGTAGGCTTCGACTCGAGCAAGCTCGTGGCCGAGTATCGCCAGGGCTATGCGGACCTCGAAGTGGGACAGATCAGCGACCTGGTGGAAAGCCAGTTCGGTTACCACATCATCAAGGTGACGGAGAAGTACGAAGCGCCCGAGGAAGTGACGAGCCTCGATCAGATCCCCGACATCTACCATGAGGAGCTGAAGCAGACGGCCGAAAGCGTGGCCGCGCAGAAGGACTACACCGCCTGGCTGCAGGGCCTGCGCGATGCCGCCACGTTCACCCAGAACCCCATGCCGAGCGGCCTGCCCTACGACGTTGACGTCAACAAGTACAAGCAGCGCTACGAGCAGCTCATGTCGCAGATGAGCACGACCTCCGAGGGCGCCAGCGTCCTCGGTGACGGCACTAGCGCCTCCTCCGATGCCGCCTCTTCTGGCGCCGCCAGCGCATCGAGCGAGAGCGCGAGCGCATCCGCATCGAGCGCGTCAAGCAGCAGCGCCAGCGAGTCCAGCGCTTCCAGCGCCTCCAGCAGCAGCGCCCAGTAGCGCAAACGGACGCGCGGAGCGCGTCTCTACAAAAATCAACCTGAAAGGGCGTGTATTGCACGCCCTTTCTTCATGATGGCCCAACTTACAGCACCCTGTAGGGGCGCGCTCTGCGCGTCCGCCGCAGAAGGCGGCACCCGCGAAGCGGATCGCCCGTCCCCTCTCCCCTGCATGCAAAAGGCGGGCGCCCAGAGGGCGCCCGCCTTGCAAATCGTTCTTCCCAAAAGCTTGTGCCTTACGCAGCCGCAGCGGCGAGAGCATCCTCCGGGCTCATGGAGTAAATCACGTGGAACAGCCAGTCCGGGATCGACGTGGCCAGCAGCTCGGGCGCCACAAACATCTTCACCACGTTCACGATGAGGATGATGATGATCAGGATCGGCGCGATGTACTTGATTATGACGGTCCACACGCCCGCCAGGCTGAACTTGGCAGACTGGCGCACCTCGTCGATGATGGTCTTCGGCTTGATGATCCAACCCACGAAGACGCAGGTGAGCACCGCCACGATGGGCATCATGACCGAATTGGAGATGAAGTCGAAGAAATCGAGCAGCTGCGTGCCCGGGCCGAGGGGCTCGATGCCGATGAGCACGTTGTAGCCGGCATTGATGAAGCAACCTGCCACGATGACGAAGATAGAGCAGACGGCCAGCGACTTGTTGCGAGACAGCTTCGTCTCGTCCTGGATGATCGAGGTGCAGGCCTCGATGAGCGAAATCGCGCTCGTAGCTGCCGCGAACAGCACCAGCAGGAAGAAGATGATGCCGATGATCGTAGCGGCGCCGCCCATGCCCTCGAACACGCCGGGCAGCGTGACGAAGATGAGCGAGGGGCCGGCGTTCATGGTGCCGCCGTCGCCCAGGCCGAGCGCCATGTAGGCAGCAGGCACGATCATCAGGCCGGCCAGGAACGACACGACCAGGTCAAAGCCGGCAATGCCGGCGACGGACTGAGCCAGGTTCTCTTTCTTGTTGAGGTAGCTGCCGTAGGTCACCATGATGCCCATGGCGAGCGACAGGCTGTAGAACATCTGGCCGAGCGCGTTGATCACGAGCTCGCCCGAGAGCATGCTCCAGTCGGGGATCAGGTAGTACGCCGCACCCTCCATCGCGCCAGGCTGGCAGAGCACGAAGATCGAGATGCCTATGGCCATGATCAGCAGCAATGGCATCATGACCTTGTTGGCCTTCTCGATGCCGTTCTGGACGCCCAGCGCCACGACGCCGATGCACAGCAGCATGAAAATGATCATGAACACGTACGTGAACACGGGGTCGGTGATGAACGCGCCGAAGAACCCTTCGGCGGCAACAGCGCCGGAACCCTCTGCAACGTAGCTGAACAGGTACTTCGTTACCCAGCCACCGATAATGCAGTAGTACGGCGTAATGATGAACGGAACGAGCGCCGCCAGGATGCCCACGAACTTCCAGCGGCTGCGCAGCGAGCTGAACGCGCCGACGACCGAGAGCTTCGTGTGACGACCAAGCGCCGTCTCGAGCAGCAACAGCGAGATGCCCACGGTAAACGCCAGAATGAAGTACGTAAAGATGAAGGTGCCGCCACCATACTTCGCCGCCAGCGTCGGGAACCTCCAGAGGTTACCCAGACCAACCGCGCTCGCCGCGCCAGCCAGGATGAACCCCAGCTTGCCAGACCATGCAGAGCGCTCTTCGTGCTTGCTTTGTTCTGCCATACAGTTACCCCTTTATGCACTTGGAAGCGCGAAAATGCCCCCTCCTGAAAACCGTCGTGACATTATACATGAACTACATTAGATATACGTTTCGAACGTCGTGGCCCGCGCTGCGGCGTGCGCGCAACTCAGGCGTGCGGCGATTTCCCGCGATTCTGACAATTTTTCGAGGTTATCTGAAGATATAGGGTCAAATTCTGCAGCCAAGCGATACGGCACTTTGGTTGCCCCAGGTCAGATGGGGTGTATTTTATGCATGCTCTCAATAGCCCGAGTGGATCTTCAGACCAGCTCGATTTTTTGGCAGAATTTCGAAAATTAGTCGCGCGGGGCGTCCGATCGTTCGATCTGACCCTCGTTTGCCCAGGCCGCGATCTCCGCGAGAAACGCAGAGCCATAGCGCTCGAGCTTTACGGGGCCCACGCCGCTCACGGCGAGCATCTCATCATCGGTGCGCGGGGCCGCCACGCACATGCCGCGCAGGGCGGCGTCGGAGAACACGATGTAGGGCGGCACGCCCTCAACATCGGCCAGCTCTTTGCGCAACTGGCGCAGGCGCTCGAACAAGGCGCGCTGCGCATCGGTCTCCAGTGCCGCGGACGCGCCGCCGGAAGTGCCTTTCGCCCCACGTCCCGCACCCGGCTCCTTCTGCGCCTTCCCCTTGCGCTTCATGTAGAGACGGAACTCGTCGGTCGCGGCCTCGCGCGCACGCGGGCCCAGCCCCACGATCGGGTAGCGGCCCTCGCTGATCTCCAGGTACTCGCCCACCGTCAGCAACTCGACGATCTCCTTTACCGTGGCCGCCGAATCATCCACGATGCCGTACGTGCGCGCCTTGTCGAGACCCCACTCGCGGATCTTCGCCGATTTCGACCCGCAGAGCACGTCGGCCACGGTGCTCTTGCCATAGCGCCCGCGCAGCTCATGCACGCAGCGCATAATCGACCGCGCCGTCACCGTCACGTCCACCGCATCGACCGCGCCCTCGCAGTTCGAGCAGTTCTCGCAACCTGAAGGGGCACACGCCCCCGAGCCCCCTTCGCCGAAGTAGCGCAGAATGGTCGCGCGCAGGCAATCGGTCGTCATGCAATAACCGGCCATGGCGGCAAGGCGACGACGCTGCGACGCGCGCACGGCTTGCTGCTCCTCATAGGAGAGCGCGTCGTTCTCGGTTTCCTGTTCGATGAAGAAGCGGCACGTCGCGATGTCCGAGTCGTTCCACAGCAGCAGGCACTCCGCAGGCTCGCCGTCGCGCCCCGCGCGGCCGGCCTCCTGGTAATACGCCTCCAAGCTGCCGGGCATGTTGAAATGCAGCACGTAGCGCACGTTCGACTTGTCGATGCCCATGCCGAACGCGTTCGTGGCCACCATCACGGGCGCATCGTCGTTGACGAACGCGCGCTGGTTCTCCTCGCGCTCGCGCGGCGTCAGCCCCGCATGGTAGCGCGTGGCGCGCACGCCCGAGGCGACGAGCGCCTCGTGCACGCGCTCGGTGTCCTTGCGCGTGGAACAGTACACGATGCCGCTCTCGTTGGGGCGCTCGAGGGCGAATGCCGCCACGCGCGCCACCTTGCGCCTGTCGGGCAGCTGGTCAACGGCGAAATGCAGGTTGGGTCGATCAAACCCCGTGGTCACGCGCACGGGGCCGCGCAAGCCGAGCAGGCGCTCGATGTCGTCAGCCACGCGCGGCGTCGCCGTGGCCGTGAAAGCGGCGACCGACGGGCGGCTCGGCATGCTCGCGATGAAATCGGCGATGCCCAGGTACGAAGGACGGAAGTCCTGCCCCCACTGCGACACGCAATGCGCCTCGTCCACGGCGACGAGCGAAATCGCGACGCTGCCGACGAACGACTGGAAACGCGGGTCGGCCAAGCGCTCGGGCGCCACGTACATGAGCTTGTAGGCGCCGGCGCGCGCACGGTCGAGCACCTCCCATTGCTGCGCGGTCGTCAGCTGCGAATTCAGGTACGCAGCGGGAACGCCCGCGCTCACGAGGGCCATCACCTGGTCGTGCATGAGCGACACGAGCGGGCTCACCACGATCGCGATGCCCGGCAACGCAAGCGCCGGCACCTGGTAGCACACCGACTTGCCCGCGCCCGTCGGCATGATACCGAGCGCGTCGCGGCCGCTCAAGATCGCGTCGACCATCTCGCGCTGCCCCGGCCTGAACTGCTCGAAGCCGAAGCGCTCGCGGAGCACGTCAGCAGCCACATCCTGCATGCCAACCTGCGCCATTAGACCTCCAGAAGAGCCTTACCCAGGCGGATGAACTCGGCGCGGTCGAGCGTCTCGCCGCGCCGACGCGGATCGATGCCCGCGCGCTCGAACATGCCCGGCAGCGCCGCCTGTACCTCCGGGCGGCTCGAAAAATACGTCTTGCACGAATTGGCGATGGTCTTGCGGCGCGTGGCGAACGCGGCATCCGCCATCGTGCAGGCCGCAGCCACCTCTTCAGGCGTCAGCGGCTGACCGTCGTCACCGACGGGCTGCACACGATCGAGCCTGATCACCGCGCTATCCACATGCGGCGGCGGGAAGAAGTTGCCCGGCGCCACCGAGAAACGGCCGGCAGGCTGCGCATACATGGACAGCTTCACCGTGTACGCGCCGTAGTTCTTGGTGCCTTGGCGCGCCGCCATGCGGTCTGCCACCTCCTTCTGCACCATGACCGTCGCGCGCTCCAGGCTTGAGAAACGCTGCAGGTAGTCGAGCACCACCGTGGCCGCCACCGCATACGGCAGGTTGCTCACGAGCTTGTTCGGCATCGCCGCCGCGCCCGCGGCGCCGGCGTGCTCGCCAAGCGTCTCGCCCCGCACGTCGAGCGCGTCCATCTGCAGCAAAGTGAAACGGCTCCACCAGGGCGCCAGCGTGTCCTCGAGCACTGCGGGCAGATCGTGGTCCATCTCGACGGCCGTCACGTGGCCCGCATGCTGAAGCAGCGCCGCGGTGAGCGTGCCGATGCCGGGACCCACTTCCAGCACGTGATCGCCTTTGCCGACCTCCGCCAGCTCGATGATCTTGCGCACCACGTCGTCGTTCACCAGGAAGTTCTGCCCCAAGGCGTACTTCGTGTACAGCCCGTGCCGTTCGAGCACCTCGCGCGTGGCCGAGGGCGTCGCATATGGCGATGTGCGTTCGTCGCCCATTATGACTTCTTCCCAGCGGAAAGATCGAGCTTCGGGCGTTCCTTCTTCCCCTTGGAATCGAACGTGATCTCGCGCGCCTCCGCGGTGATCTCGCCGTCCTCGGTGATCTTGCCCACCCAATCCAGCACGCTCTCCAGGCGGAAACCCGCCGTCGCGAACGCGGAGCGCACCTCGCTCACGAGCGCGTCGTAACCGTGCGAATCGCCGCCTTCGCCAATGACGTGCAGCTTCAGCGGGCGCTTCGCCGTCTTCTCGCCAGCTTTGCGCGATTCCAGCATCTGCCAGTAGTACGGCTGCAAGCGGTCCAGCAGGCACTTCATCTGCGCCGGCGCGCCAGAGAAGAACACGGGGGACACCACCGATACTTCGTCCACGTCGTCGATCAGGTCGTAAAGCGTCTGCATGTCGTCATCGAAGACGCAGCGGTGACGCTCCTCCGTCACCTCTTTGCCCGCGTCGTCCTTGAACGTAACCGGCAGCTTGTCGCGGCACCCGTCGCACGCGATGCACGGCCCCACTTCCACCTCGGAAAGCGGCACGAGGAACAGCTCGTCCTCTGGATGTTCGTCGATGTTCGCCTCGAACAGCATCTCAGCCAGATGGGCGCTCCGCCCATTCGTACGCGGCGACCCAACGATTATCAAACGCTTCATGCGCACCCCTCTCTCGCGTGCGGTTTCATTATCGCCCATAGAACGCCAGCGTGTTGGCGTTGAGCTGCTCGAGGAAAGCCTCGCGCGCGGGACCCGCCTCCACGCCGCGCACCTCCGCCAGACAGGCGGCGGTGAACACCACGTGCGCCGGCGTGCATGCTGCACCCCGCATGGGCTCGGGCGTCATGTAAGGCGAATCGGTCTCGAGCATCAGACGCTCCGCAGGCACCAAACACGCGCCCTCTCGCGCGGCGTCGGCGCTCTTGAAGGTGAGTGCGCCGCCGAATGCGATGTAGCAATCGGCCTCGACCCACGGCGCGATCTCGTCGGGCGGCAGCGCGCAGCAATGCAGCAACGTGCGCGGCCCGAGCGCGCCCATCTCGTGCAGGATCTCGAAAGCTTCGGCGTGGGCGTCATCCGCCTGCGGGTCTTCCCCGCCGCGCAGGTGCAGCGCGATGGGCAGTTCCAGCTCTTGCGCGATCTCAATTTGACGGCGAAACACCCGCCGCTGCACGTCGCGCGGCGAAAGGTCGTAGTGATAGTCCAGTCCGATCTCGCCCAATGCCGCCACGCGCGGGTCGCGCAGCAGGCCGAGCAGCTGCTCCTCGATTGCCTCGTCGTACAGTTTCGCGTTGTGCGGGTGAACGCCCACTGCAATCCGCACGTTCGGCGCTTCCGCCTCGCGCCCCGCTGCAGCCAGCCCAGCAGCAGCCGCCTCGAGCCATTCATCAAGCTCGTCGAAGGGGCGGGTGCCGTCCTCGCTGGGGTCGCAGATCTCGCAGACGAAATCGACGCCGTTCATGGCACAGCGCACGAGTTCCCATGCAGGGTCGGGCAGCATGTGGATATGCGCATGCGAATCGGCTACCGCCGCCTCGAGCGCTGGCTCGGGCGCCGGCACCTCGCGCCACTTGTCATGCTTGCGCCGCTGGTAGAACCCGAAACCCCTCTCAGGAGGCATTTTCAAACGATCAGACATACACACCCTTCGCAGGTCGTTTTTGTAGGGGCGCGCTCCGCGCGCCCGTCAACCATGGCAGAAGGACGCGCAGAGCGCGCCCCTACAAACAATCGCCCACCCGAACGCCACCCTGGATCGGGAAAAGGTCGTAGGGGCGCTCCCCGAGCGCCCGCCGCCACAACAACGCGATCACGACAAAGGCAATCCCTCCGCCGTAGAACGCCTACTCAACCTCAAAGTCAATGGCGTCAACGTCCAGGCGCGGGAACAGCGGATCGCCCACCTCGACAGTGTTGCCTGCGGGCAGCAGGCCCCAGACGGCGACGGACTCGATGTCCTCGATGGCCGTGATGTCGCCCAGGCCCAGGCGGCGGAACGCTTCAGCCGAGGTGTTGGGCGCGAACGGCGCGAAGAACAGCGCACAGATGCGGCAAGCCTCAAGCAGGTTGTACATGACCGCGGCCAGCTGGTCGGCAGCCTCGGGGTCCTTCGCCAAGCGGAACGGTGCCATCTCCTCGACGTAGAGGTTCGCGGCCTGGGCGAGCTTCTGGACGGCCGCAACGGCGCCGGTGAAATCAACCTCGGCCATGCAGCGGTCGTATTCGGCGTACAAGCCCTCGACGACCTCCTGCAGCGGGTTCGCGTCCACCATGGCCTTGGCGCTCTCGGGCACCTCGGGCACGACACCGCCCAGGTACTTCTTCGTCATGTTGAACACGCGGCTGCACAGGTTGCCCCACGTGTTGGCCAGCTCGTTGTTGTACACCTGCACCATGCGCTCGAGCGAGATCGAGCCGTCATGGCCGAACTGCACGTCGCTCATGAAGTAGTAGCGGTAAGCGTCCACGCCGAACGCGCGCACCATGTCCTGCGGGCTCACGGCGTTGCCCTTCGACTTGGACATCTTCTCGCCCTTGGTCAGGAGGAAACCGTGACCGAACACCGTGTGCGCGGGCTCGTAGCCTGCGGCGATCAGCATGGCGGGCCAGATGACGCAATGGAAGCGCGTGATGTCCTTGCCCACGAAATGGTACTGCATGGGCCAGCGGCTCTCGAACTCGCCGGGGCGCTCGGGGTCGGCATAGCCGATGCCCGTGAAGTACGCCAGCAGCGCATCGGCCCACACGTAGGCCACGTGGCCCTCATCGAATGGCAGCGGCACGCCCCAATCGAACGTCGAACGCGAGATGGACAGGTCCTTCAAGCCGCCCTCGACGAACGTCACGATCTCGTTGCGGCGCGTCTCGGGGCGGATGAAATCGGGATGCGCCTTGTAAAAGTCGAGCAGCGGCTGCTGGAACTCGCTCAGCTTGAAGAACCAGTTCTCCTCGCCGTTGGCCATGAGCTGCACCGGGCGCTTGCAGTCGGGGCACACGAACTCGCCGTCCTCGTTCTTCTCGAGGTCGCTTTCGGCGTAGAACGTCTCCTCGTGCACGCAATACCAGCCCTCGTAGCTGCCCTTGTACAGGTAGCCCTTGTCGTACAGGTCGGTCCAGAACTTCTGCACCGTGCGCGTCTGACGATCGCTCGACGTGCGCACGAAGTCGGTGTAGGTGATGTTGAGCAAGTCCCAGGTGTCGCGGAACGCGGGCTCCATGGAGTCGCACCATTCCTGCGGCGTCATGCCGTGCGAAGCCGCGGTGTCGGCGACCTTCTGCCCGTGCTCGTCCATGCCGGTGACGAAGGCCACGTCGTAGCCGTTCATGCGCTGGTAGCGCGCCACGCAGTCGGCGGCGATGGTGGTGTACGCGGTGCCCAGGTGCGGGGCCGCGTTCACGTAGTAAATGGGCGTCGTGAAAGTGTAGGTGCCTTTTGACATTGGTGCTCCTTGCGAATTGTGCGCGTCACCGCGCTGATTTGTGCGCGCACCATTCTAGCACGCATCCCGCACGGCCAAGGACGAATGCCCCGCTCCGCACCGCAACCGCACACAAGAAAGAAACGGGCAGCGGAATCGAGCCCCGCCGCCCGCCCGTCGGGCTCCCCGCGCCCGGGCGCTCGGGGAGCGCCCCTACATAAACTGGCACACGATATGCGCCCCTATCGCTTGCGATGCAGCGCCCGCCCGTCGGGCTCCCCGCGCCCGCCCTGTAGGGGCGCACCCCGTGCGCCCGCCGCCGAAGGCGGCACCATGCATTCAATGAAATGCGCGATTCGCGGTCGGGCGCTCGGGAGAGCGCCCCTACCGCCTGCGATGCAGGCGGCGGCAAATAATGATCAGTGCGGCGGCGGACGCGATCAGCAGAATCAGGATCGGCACGATGGCCAGCGGGTCGCCCGTGGCGGCCAGCTCGTTGGCGCCCATGGCGCGCAGGCGCGCCGCCTCGTCCTCGGCGTAGTTGCCCCAAACGGGCTCGAACACCACGTCGCCGTCGAACACGATCGAGAAGATGGCGTCCGGATCCTCGTAGTAGGTCGTCTCGCCATTGATCGTGACGTACCAGCCCTTCAGGTAGTAACCCTCTGCCGGCGTGATCGTCACGGCGCTGCGCGGCAGCGTGAACCCGCGCTCGATGGCCTCGGAGTCGATCACGACGGTGCCGCCGTCGTATGTCGCGGTCGAGGTGGTCTTGCCCGTCTTCTTGTCGTACTCGGTCTTGCCGCCGCTGAGCGTAGCCACATACTTCTCGATATCCCAAACGGCGTACAGCTTGATCTCGGTGCCCTCGCCCGCCATCGCGGCCAGCAGGAACATCGCCGTATTCGGGTCGTCCAGCGTCGCGTCGCCGTCGATCAGGCCCTCGCGCTTGGCGATGGTCAGCAGCTTGAGCAGCTGCTCGTCGGTGAAGTCGGGCTGCGTCGCATCAGGCGAGAACGCCCAGCCGAGGAACTTCGCGTTGCGGCGCTTGAACGTCGAGCCGTCGAGCATGCCGCCATCCTCGCCGTAAACGTAACCCTGGGCCTCCATCTCGCCGTCCGCCACGCCGTCGTTCTTGTCGTAGACGATGGTGTACTTCACGGCCTTCCACACGGCCTTCAGCGTGCTCGAGCCGGTGGGCATGATGTAGACGCTGCCGGGCTCGTAGACGTTGCCGTCCTCGTCCTCCCAGCCGGCCAGCGTGTAGCCGTTGCGGAAGATCTCGTCGGCCGTCGGCAGCACGATGGCGTTGTCGGTGCCATTGGAAGTGACGATGGTCATCCTGCGCGAGCTGCCCGCGGGAACCATGCCGCCGGCCCTCCTGAGGGCTGCCAGCTGTTCCTTGAGAGAAGCCTCGTCGGGATCCACGTACTCGTCTTCGCCATCGGCGCCCTCGCCGCCAGCGCCCTCGGCACCCTCAGTGCCGTCGGAGCCCTTGCCGCCCTCAGCGCCAGCGCCCTCACCCTCGGCGCCCTCGCCCTCTTCCTCATCGCTCCAGATGCCGTTCGTCGGATCGAGCGTGAAGGTGCTCACGATGGCCTTGTAGATGAGCACCAGCACCGTCGAGCCGTCGCCCTTGACGATCGCGCGCGCCACGGTCACGTGCTCCACGCCGTCAGCGTCGGTCACGCTCTCGCCGTGCGGCACGTACTCGTAGCCCTCGACGTCGATGTTGTCGGCATTGCGGTACGTGTAGCCCTCGACGTCCTCGTCAGCCCAAGCCTCGTCGTCCGTCGCGCCCTCGTACTCAAGACGCTGCGTGGCAGCCCACTCGGCGTCGTGCACGATGGGCGTGCCGTTCTCGTCATGCGGCACGGTGCCGTCGGCGTTCAGCGGCACGAGCACGCCGTCGCCGTTCAGCACCCAGCGCTCGACGTAGTACTTGGTGTCCGTGTTGGCCATGTAGAAGAACCGCAGGTGCGTCGTGCCGTCGCCCGACAGGCTGGCCGCCGACAGCTTGGCGTTCGGCTCGTTGCCCAGCTCGTACAGGTACAGCGACGTCACGAGAATGGGGTTGCCGTCCTCGTCGAGCATCGGGTTGCCGTCCTCGCCCATGCGGAAGAAATCGTACAGCCTGCGGGCGGTCAGCGTCGTGGCGCCCGTCAGGGGGTCGACAACTTCCTTGGAGAACAGCGTGTTGCCGTCCTCGTCAAGCTCCAGCACCGGCAGCCCGTTCTCGTCCAGGCGCTCGACGCCGTACGTCTCGACGTAGGTGTAGCCGCGGTAGACGTTCTCCTCGGACGTGCCGTCCTCGGTGCCGTGGGCAACGGAACCGACGCCCTCGTCCGTGATGCTCTGGTGATACGTCGAGCTCTCGGGGTCGCCCGTGTTCGGGTGCTCGATGTCGTCGGTCACCTCGTGCGCCACGCCGTAAGCGTCCACCAGGTAGTGCGTCACGTCGAAGTCAACGTCGTTGCGCGCACGCCACACGGCGAACAGCGTCGTGGAAGTGGTCGGCATGAGGAACGTGCCGCCAGCCGGGATGAAGTAGAACTCCGGCGTCTTGTAGGTCACGCCACCCTCCGGGTTGTCCTGCGCGGCGGAAAGGCCCATGCTCCTCAGCGGCATGCCCATCAGGCGCAGCGACTGGCCGGACAGCGTATCGCGGTCAACGTTGTTGGCTTCAGGCGAATCCAGAGCGGCACCGGAGAAGTTATCGTTCCAGTACTTGATCAGGTCGGCAAAATCTATCGATTCATTGCCCTTGGCGATGGCCGCCAGCTCAGCGCGGTCGTCGAGCGTGTACGCCCAACCCAGGAAGTCGTAGCCGGCGCGGTACATATCGCTCGCATTGGGCAACGCGAACGTGGACTCGGCGCTATGCTGCGATTCCTTCGTGCGGTCCGCGTCGTCATAGGAACCGTTGCCGTCTACGCCGTGGTTGCGGAAGTCGCCGAGGCCCGGATCGAGCGTCAGCTCGATGGTCTCGATCGCCATGTAATACAGATTGAGCACGAGCGAGCCATCGCCCTTGATGCGGCCGCTCGTCACGCTCGTGTACGGAGTCTCGTCCACATCGTACGCCAGCGAGACGAACTCGTATCCGATGAAGTTGGCGTTGTACGCGTAACCTTCGCGCGACTCGTTCGGATCGTCCGTGAGAATAGTCGCGTAATGAACGGTGTCCGTCGTGCCGACCATGGAGAAAACTTCCTCGCCGGGGTGTGCGACCTTGTAGATATCAAGGTCGGTAATCAGTTCCTTGAACGTACCGTCGCCCGTGATGCGCCAATGGTTCACGGCATATGCGGAAGTGGGATCAGGCGAGTAGTAAAGGCGCAACATGCGATCGCCCGTGCCGTCGATGTTGTTGCGCGAAATCGTCGCGTAGGTGTCAAGATAGACGCCACCGCGTGCGATGTAGTTGTAACCGGCCACGACGATGTTATCGGCATTGCGGTACGAGACGTCGGCCACGTCTTGGTCGGCCCAAGCCTGCTCGTCGGTGATGCCATAATGCTTGACGCGATTCGCGAGGACCCAATCGGAACCTTCCGCATGAACGACGGGAACGTCATTAGCGTCATAAGGCACTGTACCATTCTGGTTCAGAGCCACGGCCACGTTGTCGCCGGTGATGACCCAGCGCTCGACGTAGTACGGCGTGTTGTCGTTGGCGCGCCAGACGGCGTAGAGCATGATGCTCTTGGCATCCTTGGAATTGTCCTCGCGCAGGGCGGGCATGATGTAGTACGGCGTCGTGTTCGGCGTGTACGTGCCGCCCACGCCCGTCGCGTTCGGCGTGTTCGGATCGTACGTGGCCGTGACCGTGTAGACGGCACCGTTGTTGTAGCTGCGCTCGCTCGCGCGGTTATCGATCGTGTCCTGCCTGGTCTGCGAGGCAATGCCCTTGAGGTTGGACACGATCAGCTTGTAGTCCGTGCCTTCGGGCATCACGGCGTTGTTTGCCGTCGAAGCCGTGCCGTCCCAGACGCTCGTCCAGCCCATGAGCGTGTAGCCGGCGCGCGCGAGGTAATCAGCGGCCTCCTGCGGCAGCGTGATCCGCTCGTCGGTGTAGCCAGTCATCGAGACGACCGCGTTCGTGACGTTCGGGATGTTCGGGTTGCCCTGCGTATCTGTGGAAGTGTCGGCCACATAGAAGTTGACCGTGCTCTGCAGCGGCTGGTAGTACAGCACGAGCAGCGTGGAACCGTTGCCCTTGATCTGCAGGCGGGCCTTGGTCTGATACGCCGTGTTCTCGTACGTTCCGAACTTCACATGGCCCTTGTCAGCCACGAACTCGTAGCCCGGCGTCAGGACCCAGGTGGAATCGGCGTTGCGGTACCACTTGGCATCCGTGCCAGTGCCCACGCCGTCGGCCCAGGCGAACTCGTCGGCAGTGCCGGTGCGCTTGTACTGGACGGCGGCCGTCTTGGTCGGATCGAGCAGGCCACCGGCGATGCGCTGGACGGTGCCGAAGTGGTCGTTGCTGGCATCCTGCGCCATCGCGTAGCGCTTATCGCCCTCGGCGGTGGTGCGGTCCATGTCGCCGCTGACGATCCAGCGCTCGATGGTGTACTCGACGTCGTCGCGCGCACGCCACACGGCGTAGAGCGTGATGCTCTTGTCAGTCGTTGAGTTGTCCGTGCGCAGCGTCGGCATCACGTAGCTCGGCGTCGTGGTGGGATACAGCGCGCCGAGACCGGTCGCCGCGTTGTAGCCGCTCGTGTTGTACGTCGCCGTGGCCGTGTAGATCTTGCCCGTATCGTATGCGCGGTCAGTACGGAGCTCGATGGTCTCATGCCTGCTCTGCGAAGTGTGGCCCGTCAGGTTGGAGACGATGCTCGTCGCAGCGCCAGCCGCCGTGTTCGGCGTCGTCGTGGCACCGCCGTCCCAGACGTTCGTCCAACCCATGAGCTCGTAGCCCTGGCGCGCGGCCTGACCGGAAGCCGTGCCCTTCGTCGGCAGCGTCACGGTCTGGTCCGTGTAAGCCGAAATCGAAACCACGTTGTTGGTGACGAGCGAGTCGCCCGAGTTCACGTAGAAGTTGATCGTGCTGAGCAGCGGCTGGTAGTACAGACGCAGGATAGTGGAGCCGTCGCCCATGATGCGCTCTTGCGCGATAGTCTTGTAAGCCGTGTTCTCGTAGTAGCCGTCCAGCTTCACGTGGTTGCCGTCCGTCACGTAGACGTAGCCCGAAATCACAACGTTCTTGTGGTCATTGTTCGTGTAGGAGAGCTCGTCCGAACCCTCGAAGTCCGCCAGCGCGATCTCGTCCGCGGTACCGACGCGCGTGTACGTGACGACGTTGTCGATGTACGAACGATTGAGCAGGCCGTCGCCGTCGCGGGCGATGCCGCCCCTGTGATCGTTTGCGGCATCCTGGGTCATCGCGTAGCGCTCCTTGTCGCCACTGACGAACCAACGCTCGATGGTGTACACGACATTGTTATTGGCGGCCCATACGGCGTACAGGGCGACGTTATTCGTCGGTGCCACGAAGCTCACGTCCTTAGCGGTGTAGAGGCGACCCCACTCGCTCGTGCGGTGCGTGTTGTCCTTCACTTCGTCCCAAGCATCCTGCGAATCATGACCGGTCAG
This sequence comes from Coriobacteriaceae bacterium, assembly GCA_015062685.1. Lineage (GTDB taxonomy): Bacteria > Actinomycetota > Coriobacteriia > Coriobacteriales > Eggerthellaceae > UBA9715. The sequence goes on along the minus strand of SUUE01000003.1, from coordinate 23,596 downwards.
GTTGGAAACAACAGCGTCGTTGGCGCTCGCATTGGCGATGAGCGTGGAAGTCGGCGTCGTAGCCTGCTTTGCGTCGCTCGTGTTGGTCCAACCCTTGAGCGTGTAGCCCGAGCGCGTGATGTTGACGGGCAGGGCCACGGTCTTGTCGGTCCAGGTGTTGATGTTGGTCGGCGTGCTGGAGAGGAATTGATCGTTGCCGGCGTAGAACGTGATCGTGCGAGCCGTGGGCTGGTAGTACAGCACCAGGTGCGTCTGGCCGGCATCGGTCGTAAGGCCGCTGATCTTGGCATGAGCCTTAGTCGTGTAGCTGGACGTGTACGTGCCGAACGCCACGCTGTTGCCGTGCGTCACGTACACGTAGCCCGGCGTCGAGACGTTGGTGTGGTCGGCGTTCGTGTAAGCCAGCGTATCGGCCGAGCCTTCGTAGTCAGCGTATGCATCCTCGTCGGTGGTGCCCCAACGCGTGTAGCGGACGTACGTCGTCACGTTGGGATTTAGCAGGCCGCCGTCGATACGCTGGACAGTGCCGTAGTGGTCGCGGTTGTTCATGTTGTCCTCGGCCATCGCAAGGCGCTTCTCGTCGCCGCTGACAATCCAGCGCTCGATGGTGTACGGCGTCACGTCGCTCGCGCGCCAGACGGCGTACAGCGTGACGTCGCTCACCGGCATCGTGTACAGCGGCGGCGGCGTCGTGGTGCCGTGCATCCTGGTGTACGTGGCCTCTTTGCCCGTCAGGGTGTTCAGGTTGCCCACGTCGTAAGTGCGCGTTGCGGTGTAGGTCATGCCCGTGTCGTACTCGCGCACAAGGCGGTTCTCTATGATGCCGTGCTGCGTCTGCGAGGCGATGCCCGTCATGTTGGAGACGATTGTGCCCGTGCCAGGGTTGGTGCCTGCGGGCGTATCAGCCGTGCCATCCCAAACGTTCGTCCAGCCCATGAGGTAGTAGCCGGCACGCGTCACGTCGTCGGGCAGCTCGAAGCTGGCGCTCTTGTCGGCCTTGCTGAAGCTCTGGTCACTGAACATATGAATCTCGGCGGGCGTGTTGTTAATGTTGGCAACCGTGCCGCTGTAGAACGTGATCGTATTCAGGTTCGGCGTGTAGTACAGCACGAGGCGCGTCTTGTTGTTCGCGGTGTCGCCGTTGATCTCGAAGTGGTCGCGCGTCTTCCACGTGGACTGAATGACAGGCTTGTAGTTGCCCGTGCCAACGTCGTTGATCTTCACGAGCGTGCCGTAGGCTTCGTCCTCAGTCTTGTTGCTCTGGTTGAAGTACGTGTAGCCAAGCAAGCTCGCAGCGTCGATATTGTCAGCATCGTTCCAGTAGTACCACCAGGTCTTGCCATTAAGCTCGGTCAGATCGGCGTAGGCCACCTCGTCGGTGATGCCGTAGTGCGTGGTGTAAACGACCGTCGTCTTCGTGGTGTCGAGTGTGCCGTCGTCGTCATGACGATGGACGATGCCCTTGCCAGAGGTCGCGTCAGTGTCGATGGCCAGTCGGTCGCTATCGCCGCTGATGATCCAACGCTCAACCGTATACTCGGTATCGTCGTTGGCGCGCCACACGGCGTAGAGCGTGACGTTCTCAGTCGGCATGACGTAATACGGAGTCTGCGGGTGGTAGACGCCGCCGCGGCCCGTCGAGCGATTGAGGTTCGCGTCGTCATACGTGTTCGTATCGGTGTAGACCGTGCCGCCGTTGTAGGTGCGCTTGTCGAGCTCACCCTCGATCGTGGCCGTCGCCTGCTGTGAGGCAATGCCCCTGGCGGTATGCGTGGCCTGGTTGTTGTAATCCGTCGTGCCGACGACGCCGTCCGTCACGTTCGTCCAGCCCATGAGCGTGTAGCCGGAGCGAGCCGTGCTCGTCGGCAGAGCGTACTCGGTGCTGCCGTCGGAGACGGTCAGGCTCTGGTCGCTGAACATCTTCACGATGTCGGGCTCGTTCGAAACGTTGGGAACGACGCCCTTGCCGGTCACGAACGTGATCGTGTTGAGCTTCGGCCTGTAGTACAGCACGAGGCGCGTGATCTTGTTGTCGGCCGTGTTGCCGCTGATCGCCTTGTGGTCGAGCGTCTTCCAGCTGCCGTCGGCAGGCGTCGCGGGCACGTAGCTTCCGGTGGCGCCCGTGGCGAAGGTCACCGTCGTGCCGTCCGCATCGGTGTCAACCTGGTCGAAGTACTCGTAACCGAGCAGGCTCTCCGCGTCGATGGCGGCCGCGTCGTTCACGTGGTACCAGACGCCGCTCGTCGTCTTGTCCGCGTAGGCCACCTCGTCGGTGATGCCGTAGTGCGTGGTGTAGACGACCGTCGTCTTGCTGGTGTCCAGCGTGCCGTCGGTCGAGCTGCGGTGGACGATGCCCTTGCCGGAGGTCGCGTCGGTGTCGATGGCCAGATGCGCACCGTCGCCGCTGATGATCCAGCGCTCCACCGTATACGGCGTCACGTCGCTCGCACGCCACACGGCGTACAGCGTCACGTTGCCGGTCGGCATCGTGTACAGCGGCGGAACGCTGGTGTCATAGGTGCCGTCAACGTTGTTGGCCGCGTTCATGCCCGCATCGCTGAAGGCCGCCACGCGCGTGTACACCTTGCCACCCGTGGCGGTGCGCGAATTGATGCCAGCCTCGGCCGCGATCGTGGCCTGCTGCGAGGCGATGCCCGTGGCGTTGTGCGTGGCCTGCTGGCCCTTGCTGCTCGTCGTCACGATGCCGTTCGCGACGTTCGTCCAGCCCATCAGGTGGTAGCCGAGGCGCTTGAAGGCGCTGTCAGCCGTGCCGTCGACCGGCAGCGCGTAGGAGGCCGTGCCGTCGGCCACACTGAAGCTCTGGTCGCTGAACATGTTGACGCTGGCCGGCTTGCTGGAAATGTTCGCGTCGCTGCCGCTCTCGAACGTGATCGTGTAGAGGTTCGGCGTGTAGTACAGCACCAGGTGCTTGTTGCCCAGGCCGGAGATTGCGTAGTGGTCGAGCGTCTTCCAGTCGCCGTCAACGCTGGGCTGGTAGCCGTTCGTACCGGTTTCGGAAATGACGACGGGCCTGCCGTATTCGGCGTGCTCGGCGGCATCGCCCTGCGCGAAGTAGGTGTAGCCCACGACGTTGACAGCGTCGTTGTTCCAGTAGCTCCTCCCGCTCTTGTTGTACGCGTACGCCACCTCGTCAGTGACGCCGTAGTGTACGACCAGGCGCTCGCTATCGGGCGTCGCGCTCTCGACCAGCAGGCCGGTGCTCGAGTCGCGTACCAGCGTACCGTCGGTCTTCAGCGCGTACGCCTTGCCGTCGCCAGAGATGACCCAGCGCTCGACGTAGTACGGGGTGTTGTCATCAGCGCGCCAAACGGCGTAGAGATCGATGTTGTGGCCCTTATTGTCCATCGTCGTCGTGCCAGTCGGCATCGTGTAGAGCGGCGCGGTCAGGGCGCTGTAACCAGAACCCGCAACGTTCAATGTCATATTGCTGATGTTGTACGTGCGCATCTGGTTGTACGCCTGACCGCCGTAATATGTACGCCCAACGAGCGTAGCCGCCTTGGTCGCAGCGTTCTGCGAAGCGACGCCCGTAGACTCGTTGACAGAAGTCGGCGTGCCGTTCACATCGACACTGGACGAAGTGCTCCAGCCCATCTGCGTGTAACCAGCGCGCGTCGGATCCGTCGGCAGCGTGTACTTGACTTTGGTCGTCGCGGCCGGATTAACGTAAGTCTGATCGGTGAACATATGCTTGACAACCGGGCTCGTGCTCGTGTTCTCCATCGTGCCGTTCCAGAAGGTGATCGTGTTCTCATACGGCAGGTAGTACAGCTTCAGCACCGTGATGCCGTTGCCTTCCGAGTTGAGCTTAATAACATCGTGGTCGAGAGTCTTCCAGTCGGCCTTCGTGAAGGTGAAGCCCGCTTCGGTGCTGCCGAAGGTGACGACCGTACCCTCTTCGTCGGTATCGACCTGATCGAAGTAGTAGTAGCCCGGCACGTTGATGCTCGTATGCGCATCGTCGATGTAGTAAGCGGCTGTCACACCGTTCAGCTCGGTCAGGTCAGCGTAGGCAACCTCGCCCGAGATGCCCTCGTGCTCGATCCGAATGATGTTCTGATTCTCGATGAGCTCACCGCTGCCGTCACGCAGAACCGTGCCGTTAAGGGCGATCGCATAGCGCTCGCCATCGCCGCTGACGATCCAGCGCTCAACGTAGTACTTAGTGTCGTTGCATGCGTTCCACACGGCGTAGAGCGTGAGCGCCATGGAGTCCTCACCGTCAACAACAGCGGTGGTCGGCATCACATAAGAACCAGTGGCGGGGCGGGCAGTGAAGTTAGACCCGGTCACGGAGTTACGGCCCTGCGCGCTCCCAGCCATGAGGTCCCTGGCAGCGTTCTGCGAATTGATGCCTGTCAGGTCGGAGACCGTCGTCGTGGTGCTGACGCTCGTCGCGTACTGCGAGGTAGTCCAGCCCTCGAAGACGTAACCGGAGCGGGTCACGTTGTTCGGCATAATCCTCTGAGCCGTCTCGTCGGTGTAGAGCTGGATCGTCGTCGGCGCGTTCTTGATGTTGGCCGTGTCGTTGCCGCTGTAGAACGTGATCGTGTTGAGGTTCGGCGTGTAGTACAGCACGAGGCGCGTCTGGCCGTCTTCGGTGCGCAGGCCGCTGATCGCCTTCTGGGCGATTGTCTTGTACGAGCTCGTCGCTGCGCCGCGATAGGCCGCCGAGCTGTCGTGCTCCACGTAAGTGTAGCCCGGCGTCGTGGCGTTGGTCGAGTCGAGGTGCGCGTAGCTCTTGGCGACGTTGTGCTCGGTCACGTTGGAGTCCGCATATGCGATCTCGTCGGTGGTGCCGTAGTAGGTGAAGCGGTAGACCGCCGCATTCGTCAGCTTGCCGCCCGTAGTCGCGTCGCCATCGGCATTGCGCACGACGTCGCCATGGTGATCCGCGCCGCTCTCGGACATCTTGTAAGCCACGCCGTCGCCGCTCACGACCCAGCGCTCCACCGTGTACGGTGTCACGTCACTGGCGCGCCAGACGGCGTAGAGCTTGACGTTGGCGTTGACCGGCATCGTATAATACCCGTCCGCCGCGTCGTAGTCGGCCTCGGCGCCTGTCGTGGTGTTCAGGTTGCCCTGAGCGTAGGTCCTCACCGCGGTGTAGATGGCGCCGGTGTTATAGGCGCGACCACTGCGGCCGGAGATGACGCCGAACTGCGTCTGCGAGGCGATGCCCGTCAGGTTGGAGACGATAGTGCCCGAACCCTCTGCAGCGCCCGGATTCGTCGAAGTCGTGCCGTCGTAGACGTTCGTCCAGCCCATCAGGTGGTAGCCAGCACGCTTGAAGTCATTCTCGCCGTCTCCATCGATGGGCAGCGTGTACTTATCGGGACCGCTAGTGACCTTGAAGCTCTGATCGCTAAACAGCTTGGCCACGGTCGGTGCGTTCGAAATGTTGGCATCCGTGCCGCTGTAGAACGTGATCGTATTCAGGTTCGGCGTGTAGTACAGCACGAGGCGCGTGATCTTGTTGTCAGCGGTATTGCCGCTGATGGCCGCATGGTCGAGCGTCTTCCAATCAGGGTCAACGTAAGGCGTGTAGTTGTTGAATGCCTGCTCAGTGAAGCTCACGAGCGTGCCGCCTTCGGCCTTCTGGTCGAAGTACGCGTAGCCGAGCATGCTGTTCTCATCGTAGGTATGCGCGTCGTTGGTGTAGTACCACCAGCTCTTGTTGTTAACAGTAGTCGTATCAGCGTAGGCCACCTCGTCGGTGATGCCGTAGTGCCAGGTGTAGATGACCGTCGTCTTGCCCTCGTTGAGCAGACCCGTCGTGGCATCACGGACGATCTTGCCGTCGGTCGTGACGGACAGGCGCTTGCCGTCGCCGCTGATGATCCAGCGCTCGACCGTGTACGGCGTCACATCGCTCGCGCGCCAGACGGCGTAGAGCGTGACGTTGCCGGTCGGCATCGTATAGCGCGGCGTCGAAATCGTGTAGCCGCCGTCAACGTTGTTGGCCGCATCCATGTTGGTGCCGTTGAAGGCCGCCACGCGCGTGTACACCTTGCCAGTCACGGCGCGGCGCGTGCTGATACCGAGCTCTGCCGAGGTAGTCGCCTGCTGCGAAGCGATGCCCGTAGCCAGATACGTGTACTGCGTGCTGTAGTTCGTCGTCGAAACGGTGCCATTATCGACGTTCGTCCAGCCCATCAGGTGGTAGCCGAGACGCGTGAACGCACTCGTGGCATCAGCCAGGGTATCGACCGGCAGAGCATAGTTGCCAGAACCATCGAAGTCGAGGCTCTGATCGCTGAAGAGCTGAACGGCTACAGGCGAGTTTGAAACGTTGGGAACGGCGCCCTCGCCCGTGCCCTCACCGGTCACGAACGTGATCGTGAAGAGCTGCGGCCTGTAGTAAAGCACCAGATGCGTGTTTGCCAAACCGGAGATGGCGTAGTGAGCGAGGGTCCTATAGGTGTCCTTGATGTTCGGCTTGTAGTCGTTCGTGCCAGCCGTCGGAATGATGACCAACCTGCCACGCTCAGCATCGTTGGGGTCATCGCCCTGCCCGAAGTACTCGTAGCCGATCAGGCTTGTCTCGTTGATGGCGCCTGCGTCGTTGTAGTAGTACCACTTGACCTTGTTGTTCACCTGGTCAGTCGTGGTTTCGTCAGCGTAAGCGACCTCATCCGTAATACCGTAGTGCTTGATCCAGTGACCCTCGTCAATCGTGTTGCTCTCTTCCAGCAGGCCGTTGCCGTCGCGGTCAAGCTTGCCGTCGTTCGTGAGCGCGTAATGCTCGCCGTCGCCACTGACGATCCAGCGCTCGACGTAGTAGGCCGTGTTGTCGTTGGCACGCCAGACGGCGTAGAGCATGATGCTGAGCCCGTTCGTGGAGTTGTCCGTGCGCAGCGTCGGCATCACGTAGCGCGGGGCGGTGGGATCATACTTGCCGCCCTCGCCCGTCGAGCCGACGAACTCCGTGCCGTCGTAGTCGTTCGCCTTGGTGTAGACGGAGCCGTAAACCATGCTGCGCGTGGCATTGCCCTTGATGGCCGCATGTGCGGTCTGCGAGGCGATGCCCTTGAGGTTGGAGATGGCGCTATCGACATTTGTCGCATCGAACGTCACGGCGTCGCCCGCATGCGCCGCGTTGCCGTCCCAAGCGTTCGTCCAGCCCATGAGCGTGTAGCCCGCGCGTGCCAAGCTCTCTGCGGCCTCCTGCGGCAGCGTGACCGTCTCGTCAGTGAACGCCGTCATCGAAATGATCGTGTTCGTGACGTTCGGAATGACATGCCCCTCAATGGTGGAGGACACGTAGAAGTTAATCGTATTCGCCAGCGGCTGGTAGAACAGCACCAGATGCGAGGAGCCGTCGCCCTCGATATTCAGCTTCGCGATCGTCTGGTAGCCGTCGGCCTCTGTGACGATGTCGCTGAAGCTGACGTACTGGCCATTGACCACAAACTTGTAGCCGGGCGTCTCGACGTTGGTGGAATCGGCATTGCGATACCACTTGGCGTCAGTGCCGGTACCCACGCCGTCGGCCCACGCCATCTCGTCGGCGGTACCGGTGCGCTCATAGCGGATGTAGTTCGTCCGGCCTTCGTTCGCAGCCTTGCTGGGATCAAGCAGGCCGCCCTCGAGGCGCGTTACGGTGCCCTTATGGTCGCCTTCGGTGCCACTCTCGGCCATCGCGTAAGCCGTACCGTCGCCGGAGACGATCCAACGCTCGACCGTGTACTTGACATCGTCGCGTGCGCGCCACACGGCGTAGAGCGTGATGCTGAGCTGACCTTCGGTGGAGTTATCCGTACGCAGCGTCGGCATCACGTAGTACGGAGTCACCGTGGGATACAGAGCGCCCAGACCGGCCGATGCGCTATAGCCCCTGTCGTCATAGTCCGCCGTGGCCGTGTAGGTGCTGCCCAGGTTGTACGAACGATCGGTGCGAGCAGAAATCGCATTATGCACGGTCTGCGAGTTGTGGCCCGTCTTGTTGGAGACGTAAGCGCCCTTCGCAGGAGCAGGATCAGTCGGGACCGCTTCATTCGGCTGCGTCGAATCGTCGCCGTCCCAGACGTTCGTCCAACCCATGAGCTCGTAGCCCTTGCGCTCGGCCTGGCCGTTTGCCGTGCCCCGCGTCGGCAACGTCACGGTCTGGTCCGTGTAGGCATCAATCGAAACCACCTTGTTGGTGACGTACGACACGCCGTCGCTCACGTAGAAGTTGATCGTGTTGAGCAGCGGCTGGTAGTAGAGCACCAGGTGCGTAGAGCCGTTGCCCTCAATCTTCTTCTTGGCTACGGTCACGAGACTGGTCATGTTGTGCGTGCCGAAGTTCACGTGGTTCCCATTGGTCACGTAGATGTAGCCCGGCGTCTCCACGTTGGTGTGCTCGGCGAAGCGGTACGACAGCGAGCTGTCGGCCTCGTCAGCGTAGGCGATCTCGTCAGTGACGCCCCAGCGCTTGAAGCGAATCGCAGAACTCGACGTAACGAGTTCGCCGGTCGTGTTATCGCGTCTCACGGTGCCCTTGTGGTCGCTCGTCGCAGCTCCGCTCTCGGCCATCGCATACGGCGTACCGTTACCACTGACGATCCAGCGCTCCACCGTGTACTCAGTCACGTCACACGCACGCCATACGGCGTAGAGCGTGATGCTCGCATTGGTCGGAATCACGTACTTCGGCGAAGCCACGAATGCATACGTGCCGTCAACGCCCGTCGCGGTGTTGAGCGTCGAGTCGCTGAAGGTAGCCGTCGTCGTGTAAACCGCACCGGTGTTGTATTCGCGCGTCGTATTGCCCTTGATGACGCTATGAGCGGCCTGCGACTTGAGGCCCGTCGAAGTGTGGACGTACTGGTTACCGTAGGTCGTACCCGTATTTACCTGGCCATCCGTCACGTTCGTCCAGCCCATGAGCGTGTAGCCAGCGCGAGAGATCTGGTCGGCCAGGAGCAGCTGCGCCGTACCCGTACCCTGATCGAGCGTCAGCGCCACGGCCTCGCCGTTGGGCAGGACGACCGTCTGGTCGGTCAGGAACGTCGCGACCGTCTTGGTTCCCCAGCTAGAATCGTTCGTGCCGCCAACGAGGTTGATGGTACGTGTGAGCGGCTTGAAGTAGAGCTTGAGAACCGTCGTGCGGGCCGGAATGTCGCCGCCCATGATCTCAAGCTCGGCAGCTGTCGTAAACGGCGTACCCTCAGCATTCGAGTACGAAGCGCCTTGAAGCACGAACGTGTAGCCCGCAGGAGCGACGGCGTCAAGATTGCTGTATACGAGATTCGCATTGGCAAGGTTGCCGAGCGCGGTCTCGCCCGTTGTGCCCACACGGCTCAGGCGATGCTGTGCGGCATACGCTTCTTCATCAGCAACGCTACCGCTGTCGTGCGCCACAGCCAGGCCGTAACCGTCGCGATCGACCTCGCCGTTCTCCTTGAGGGCACGCAGCTGACCGTCACCGGTGATAATGTAGCGCTCGACGTAGTACGGAGTGTCGTCATTAGCGCGCCAGACAGCCCACAGCGTCACGGCGGAATTGCTGGGCATGATGTAGTCGATGTAGCTATCTTCGGCTGTTGCGAGCTTATATTCGCCACCGAGACCAGTTGCAGGATTGAAATGCGAGCGGTCGTAGGTCCTCTTGGCCGTGAAGACAGCGCCCGTCGTATCGCTGCGGGTGCCCTGACGGCCCACGAGCGTCGTCAGAGCCGTCTGCGAGGTGCCACCCTTGAAATTGGACACGATGGCGCTGTCCGCGGTATTCTCCGGAACCTCAGTGCCGCCCTGCGTCGAAGAGCTGCCGTCATAGACGTTCGTCCAACCCATGAACGTGTAGCCAGCGCGCGTCGGGTCGAGGCCTAGGTTCTTCGTCTGGTCGGTGAAGAGCTGCATCGACGTGGTGCCGTTGCCGGCGATGGAGGCATCGGTGCCATAGTCGAACGTAACCGTGTTCAGCTTCGGGATGAAGTAGAGCACGAGGTGCATCTGGCCATCGCCCGAGATGACGAAGTGGTCGAGCGTCTTCCAGTTGTCGTCGATGCTCGGCTTGTAATCGCCCGTGGCGGTGTCGGAAATGACGACCTTCGTGCCGTTCGCATCCGCATCGTCCTGATTCCAGTACTTGTAGCCGAGCAGGCTCGCAGCCTGAACGCTGGCCGTATCATCGACGTAGTACCACTTGGCCCGGCCGTTCACCGTATCCGCCGTGGTCTTGTCGGCGTAGGCAACCTCGTCGGTGACGCCCACGTGCTTGACGAGGTGCGCCGTATCGGCCGTTGCGCTCGTGACAAGCTCACCGCGGCCGTTGCGTGCAAGCTCGCCATCCGTCGTGAGCGCGTAAGCAACACCATCGCCGCTGATGAACCAGCGCTCGACGTAGTAGGTCGTGTTGTCGTTGGCACGCCACACGGCGTAGAGCGTGACGCTCGAATTGGTCGGCATGACGTAGACGGGGTTCACGGGCGTGTAGGTCCACGTGGAGAAGACGTAGGTGTGAGCCGTCGTGTAGCCCTTGCCGGAGGCGGAATCGCGCGCCGTGCTGGCCTCAGCCGCGGCTGCCTCGGTGGAGCGCTGGCTTGCAAGACCGGTCGTCGTGCCCACGTTCACGCTGCCGTCAGTCGTTGTCACGAGGCCGTCCGCCGCGTTCGTCCAGCCCATGAGCGTGTAGCCCGCGCGCGCGATGGTGGGAACGCTGACCACGGCCGCCGTCTTGGAGACGCTGCCGTTAGACGCATCGGCAGCGGAGTTGCCGGTGAACGTATGCGCCGTGCCGTTCTGCAGGACGACGGTCTGGTCGGTGAGCACGCTGATCGTCTGAGTGGCGTTCCAGCTATCGTTCGTGCCGCCAACGAGGTTGAGCGTGTTGGTGTTCGGCTTGAAGTAGAGCTTGAGCACCGTGATGCCGCGCACGCCGTTGCCCAGGATCTCGGCACGCGACTCGACGGTGTAGCCGCCGTAGCTGCCGCCCGTGCCCACGTAGGTGTAGCCAGTCGGCGCCGCGGAGTCGTCGATGCGGTAGACGATGCTGCCGTCAGCGCCGTCGGCCCAAGCCTCTTCGCCGGTGACGCCCGTGTGCACGAGGTGCACCGAGGCCGTGGCCGCGTAAGCGCGTTCGGCGGCGACGGAGCCCGCGCCGTGTGGCGTCACGAGGCCGTTCGAATCGCGCGCGACCGTGCCGTCGTGCTCGAGCGCCCTCAGGTCGCCGTCGCCCGTGATAATGTAGCGCTCGACGTAGTAGGTCACATCGTCGGCGTACCACGTGGCGTACAGCGTGACCGTCGTGTTCGTGCCCATGACGAAGTTGCCGCCAGCCGCCGTGTAGCCGACGCCCGCGGCGGACGTGCGCGACGTGAGCGTTGCAGCGACGCTCTGAGCGGCACGGCACGCGAGGCCCGTAGCGGTGTGGACGTACTGGTTGCCGTAGGTCGCGCCCGAATTGAGCTGGCCATCGGTGACCGCGGCGTCCGCGCCGTTCGTCCAGCCGGAGAGCGTGTAACCCGCGCGTGCGAGGTTGCCTGTCACGGCGACCATGCCCTCGCCGTTCGGCAGCTTCACCGTCTCGTCGGTCATCACGTTGATGGTCTGGGTGGCGTTCGCACCCGTCCAGGTGTCGCTGTCGCCAGCAACGAGGTGCAGTTGATTGGTAATCGGCGTAAAGTAAATCCTCAGCACCTGCTGGCCGTCGCCGGTAATGATGCTCTTGTGATTGGTGGTATAGGTGACGCCCTTTGCCGTGTAGGCGTAAATCTCCTCGTGCATATAGGCGACAGTATCGGGATTGACCACGGTGGCATCACCGCTGTAGTACTGATAGCCGGTGGGCGGTATGCTGTCTGCGTTGTGATAAGTGTATGCGCCATTGTCAGGATCGGTGACCCAGGCGAGCTCGTCGGTGGTGCCCGTGTGGTTCAGACGCTGCGTGGCAGCATAGGCCTCGGCAGAATCCACGCCATCAAACTCGGTGAGAAGCAGGCCAGTCATCGTATCGCGCGGGGCCGTACCGTCGTGGTTCAGCGGGGTCGCCACGCCGTCACCGGAAACAAGCCAGCGCTCGACCGAGTACTTCGTATCGTTGCGCGCCCGCCACACGGCGTACAGCGTGTAGTTGCTCGAAGTCTGCGGCACCAGGTAATCGCCGTTCTCGGGGGTGAACACGGCGCCCCACATGGCGATGGTCTTGCTGCTGTCGTAGTACGCGGTGAGCGCCTGCGCGTCGCGCGCGGCCGTCTGCGATGCGATGCCCTTACTCGTGTGGACGGCGATGCGGCTCGCGGCATCGTCGCCCACGTTGGGCTCGGCCGACCAGCCGATGAAGTCATAGCCCGCACGCACCATGTCATCGTCGCTCGGCAGCGCGAAGGTCTCGTCGGTGCCGTAGCTGCCGCTCTTGTCCTTGCCGTCCTTGAAAGCGCCCGTGCCCGCATCGAACGTAATCCGGCTGTAGATGGGCACGTACCAAAGGTTCAGCACGGTTTCGATCTTGCTACCGTAATCGGCGTTGGCGAAATCCTTCACCGACACGACGATCTTGCCGATGGCGTTGGTGTCAGCCGTGTAATCGCCTTCCGCATGGACGGACTCATCTGTGTGGTGAACCCTGACCGGCGCGGCGCTGTCGTACAAGTACGAGTAACCGTCCTTGCCCACGTTCTCGTGCGTGCGCCACGAGTACCTGGCCAAGTCAAGGTCGCCCGTCGCAACCTCGGCGTTGGCGGTCTCGCCCGTCACGCCATTGCGGGTAACCGTGTCGATGAGGTGCGTATCGCCATTGCCGTCCACGTAGTAGCGGTTCACGGTGTACGGCGTCTTGTCGTTGGCGCGCCACACCGCGTGCAGCGTCAGAGTCGCATCAGCGGGCATCGTGAAGGTCACGTTCTCTGCAGCGAGCTCGTTGTAATTGGTGTCCAAGCCGGAGATGAACGTGCCAATGCCAGCGAACGTGCGCTGCGTGCCTGCCCACGTGGCGACGCTCGTGTAGTGCTTGCCGCCGTAGGCTACGCTGCCGTTGCTGCTGTTGTAGATGGAGGCGGTGTCGCCCGAAAGGGTCGTGGCGGTGTACTGCGAGTTCAAGCCCTCGAGTGCAGAGCCCTCAGCTGTGTAGTACCAGCCGACCAGCGTGTAGCCCGGGCGGACCACGTCGGCGTTGGTGGGGAGCTCGAAGACGGACTGCGTCTCATGCGTGCTCGTGGCCTTGCCCTCGCTGCCGGTCTTCCAGCTCGCGGGCGAATACATCTCGTTACCGCCGAGGTTGAGGATGAGCGTATTGACGTTGGCCCTGTAGAAGAGCTTGAGCACGAGCGGATTAGCCGTGTCGCCCTCGATATTGCCAGCCGCGACGGTGCTGTGGGGAGCCGCGGCGTCCTTCGCCCACACGTAGGTGTAACCGGCGACGTCGAAGTTGTCGTGCGTCAGATGCGCGTTCGGGTCCTCGAGCGTTACGCTCTCGGCATCGGCGTGCTCGTCGGTCACGCCCTGATACGTGGTGATATGACGGCCCGAAGCCACGGTAACCTCATCGTTGTTCCTATCGATGGCCACCCTCCTGCCGTCGCCCGTCACCTTGTAGCGCTCCACGTAGTAGTACGTCGTGCTGTTGGCGCGCCACACGGCGTAGAGCGTGATGTTGTTCGAGAACGTGACGGTGCCGTCCGCGACATTCACGATGTTGCCGAGCGTCGGCATCGTGTACGTCGGCGTCGAATACGTGTAGGTTTCGCTTGCGCCCGTGCCGTTCGCCTTGGCAACGCGCGTGAAGTCGGCGCCACCCGCGGTGGTGCTGCTCGTCACGCCGTCGATGCCATCGGCCATGGTCTGCGACTTGACACCCGTGCTGTTGCTCACCGAGACGTCGCTGTTCGCCGGGTAATTCTTGAAAGTCGTCCAACCAACGAGCGTGTAGCCCGGACGCGTGAAGCTCGGGTCGACGGGCAACGTGAACGTCTCGTCCGTCGGGTGGAACTCGGATTCGGCCTGACCCGTGGCGACGGTATCGTAGTTGCCGCCAATGTAGATCAGGCTGTTGTTGTTGGCGCGCCACACGGCGTAGAGCGTCTGGCTCGTCGTCGGCATGAAGTAGCGCGGGTCGATGAGGGCGTAGGAGCGGCCGTTCTCGGTCGTGGCAACCCTCGTGTAACGCGCGCCGCCCGCCTCGATGGCGTTGCCCGTCAGAGCAGCTGCCGCGTCGGCCGCCTGCTGCGAGGCGTAGCTGATGCTCGTGCCGACGTTCTGCGTGCTCCAATCGGCTGTGGCGATGGTGGCCTCGGTCGTCCAACCCATGAGCGTGTAGCCCTCGCGGTGGATGTTGACATTGGTCGGCAGGCTGAAGTAGGCGCCGTTCTGGCGGCTCGTGGAGGCCAAGTCGCCGCTGCCGGAAACCCATGCGCCCGAACCCTTCTCGAGCGTGAGCGTCAGGTCATCGGCGCGGTAGTACAGGATGTAGTTCGTGACGATGCTGCCCGAAATCTTGACGGTCGGGCTGAGCGTGCTCTCGTAATCGCCGCCGTCCGTCTCGAGCAGGGTGTTGCCGTTCTGGTGGAAGTTCGCGTTGTACGTGTAGCCGACGAACGGCGAGTAATCGGTGAGGAACTTGTCCTGGACCGTAGCCCGCGCAACGCCGGAACCGCCGCTCTTCGTGGAATACGGCATGAGCACTTCGACACCATTCCCGTGGTCGAAATAGCCGGCAATCTCGTCCGTGATGCCGTAAAGCTCGTCGGTGATGGTGGTCAGGGCCTGGTTGTTGCCGTTGATGCGGACGTGCTGCACCGTGAACTTGGTGTTGTCGTTGGCGCGCCACACGGCGTAGAGCGTCTGGTTGGCAGACGGAATCAGGTACGTGATGCCATTGCCATTCGCGTCGAGGGTCTCGAGCGTGTACTGGCTATCCTCGGTGCTACGGTTCCACGTTGCCACGACACGCCACTTCTTGCCGCCATCGTAGAATGCGCTACCCTCGAGCTCCTTGGCCAAGTCGGCCGCCGCCTGCGAATTGCGCCCCGTCGAGGTGCCCACGTTAATGGGCTCGTCGCCCACGTTGCCGTCCTCGGCGTTGGTCCAGCCCATGAGCGTGTAGCCCGCGCGCGTCAGGCCGTTGTTGCTAGGCAGGTTGATGGTCTGCTCGGTGCGGAAGGTCTGAGTGGTGTGCTGATTCCAGCTCAGGCCCTTCGGATCGTCCAGGTTCCACTCGCTCGTACCCTTGACAAGCGTGAGGGTGATCGCGTTGGGCAGATAGTACAGCGTGTAGGTCTTTGCGCCCGAGACGAAGCCCACGTAGTCGCGTGCGGAGGTCTGCACGGGCGTCGCCAGAGTGAAGTCCGTCCACCCGGTGAAGTTGTTGCTCCACATGCCGTTGGGCAGATAGGTGTAGCCGGCAAGGTAATTTGTGAGGTCTTGGCCGGCGGCAATCGTCTCGCCCGCCAAGGTGCTTCCTGCGGTCTCTGCGGTCGTACGCGCATCGGCCTTGCCATCGCGATAGGTGTAACCCACGTTGCCCACGCCCTTGTAACCGTACTCGTCAGCGCCCTCGGGGGCCGTGTCTGCCCAGACGAGCGTGTCGGACCACGTCTGATACGTGTTGATGGCCAGCGTGACCTCTTCCTTGTCGCCGGTGATCTTCTTCACAACCACGGTGTAGTCGATCAGGATCGGCTTCCACACGGCGTAGAGCGTGCGGTTCGTGGTGGGCATCAGGTAGTTCACGCCGTTCGCGTCGACAACGCTGTCGAGGAAGTACACCTTGTGGTACGCGCCGGTGATCTCGTCGTTCTGGTTCTCCAGCAGCGTGATGATGTCGAAAGCATCCTTGCCCGTGGCCGTGTTCACGGCAACGCCTTCCTTGCCGTTCACGTTGAACGTCGCGATGGTGGTCCAGCCCACGAGCTCGTAGCCCTCGCGCGTGGGCTTGATGTTCTCGCCGGACGTATCGGAATCGGTCGGGAGCTTGAACGTGTCGTCGGCGCGGTGCGCGCGCGTGAACGTGCCGCCGTCGCTCAGGCCGGAGAGCCCGCCCGCCTCGTAGGTGAGCGTCAGCTCGTCGGCGTAGTAGAACAGCTGCAGCAGGAGCTGGCCCTTGCCGTCGCCGGTGCGGTTGGCCAGGTTCGCGCGCGAAATGGTCTGATAGCGATTGCCCTCAATCGCGACGGTGTACTCCCGGTGGCCCACGTAGACGTAGCCCGTGATGGCAACGTTGTCATGGACCCTGTTGACATGGCTCTTGCTCGCGCCTTCGGGCAGGGCCTCGTCGTCCGCCAGGTCGGCGTAGACCATCGCATCGGTCCAACCGGCGTGCACGGCGCGATAGGCGGCCATCTCGTCACCCGTCAGATTCGTGACCTCGCTGATCTCCTTGTACGTCTTGATGATGAGCGCGCCGTCCTCATCGCGCATGGGGTTGCCGTTCGCATCCAGCGGCGAGAGCGTGCCGTCGCCGTTGAGTAGCCAGCGCTCCACGTAGTACTTGGTATCGTCGAGCGGCCTGTAGTAGATCTTCATGAACGCACCCTCGGTCACGGCGCCGTACTGGTTGGTCGTGACCGTCACGCTGTTGCCGTAGAAGCCGGTGTAAGTGTAGTCCGCCTTGTCCGCAACCTGGGCGTAGCCATGCCAGTTAAAGTCCATGCTGGCGTTGACGATGGTCACCCCGTCTTCGCCTGCGGTATGGTTCAAGTCTTTGTAGTAACGATCGCCAAGGTACTGGACGCCATCGACGGTCGTGGGCGCGGGCGCATCAGGCTTCGCCACGGGCTGGGCCGACAGGCCGGTCTCGCCGGAGGTCTCGTAGTACCACACGACCTCTTCCGTGCCGTCGCCGTGGATCTTGATGTGCTGCACCTTGTAGACGACCGACAGCGGCAGCCAGTATGCGTAGAGCGTCGTAGCGCCGATCGGCGTCGTGTAGGTGCCGTTGAAGTAATCGTTTTCCTCGGGCACACGCGAGGTGGACCAGCCACCGAGCACGTAGCCTTCGCGGGTCAACATGCCGTCGGCGATGCGCGTGTACGGAATGCTCGCCGAACGCACGCCGGGCGTCGGCAGGGTGATCGTGGTGCCCGATGCCAAGTTCGAGGACCACACGTAAACGCCCGTGGAGGTCTGAATGTCATACGTCCAAGTAACGCCTTCGCCCGTCGACCCGCCGGCATAGGGCGTCACACCGCTGCCGGGCGTCCAGCTGCCGCCGTTGGGGTTGAGCACGACGCTGAAGGTGCTCGGCTTGTAGTACAGGCTGAAGATGGAGGTGCCGGCGCCGGCGATGGTGCCCTCGGTCAACGCGCCCGCGACGAGCGTGGGGTCATAGGTGGCGTTGGGGATCAGGTCGCCTGCGCTGTTCGCATGACGGTCCACGTTGTTCACGTTGTCGGCGCTGTTGTAGGAGAACGGCCTGGGGTCGGTCGTCAGCGGGGGCTGGTTGGGAATGACGGGGTTGCTCGTGGTCGTGCCGTCCTTGGTCACGTTCACGTTCGCGTCAGCGTAGCCCCTGTAGTGAATGAGGTAAAGGTCGCGCTGCTCCTTCGTGAAACCCGCCACGTCCGTCGCATTGAAGGTGGCAGTGGCGTCATTCGTGGGATGCACGTCGTAGCCGTCCTTGTCCACGAGGATGATCTTGCCGTCGCCGTCCATGCGGTAGCGTGCCACGTAGTAGTCCACGACGTCGGCGATGAAGATGAAGTTCAGCACGGACGAGCCGTTCGCGGCCACGAGCTTGGTTGCCTCGGTCGTCACGGGCAGGCGGTCGGCTGTCAGGGACTCCTTCAGCGCCGCGAGGCCACCGGCGAAGAGCGGGTGGTTCTCGCCGCCGTCAACGGTCTCGAGCGCGCCGGGCACCCACAGGTAGCCGGTCAGCAGGTCGGAGACGTTCACCTCGAGGGCGTTGATAACGCTCGTGAGCGAGCCGTCGTAGGCGCCGGCGTCCTGGGCGGGCGTGATGGTCTCGTCGGCCGTGCCGTCGGCGTAGCTCTGCGTGCCCACGTACTCCATGCTGCCGTCGCCCTTCAGGCGGTAGACGGCCACCTGGTAGGCGGTGGTGTTGGAGGGCGCGTACACCGCGTAGAGCGTGCGGTTAACGACGTCCATCGGGAAGACCGTGCCCACGGCGTAGAAGATGCCCGTCTGGTCCTTGATAGCGTTGTACAGCGCGGCGGACGCATAGCCCGTGGCGTCGGCCAACGTGTACTCGGTCGCCGCGTCGAGCGTGAACGTTTCCGTCCTGATCGTGCCGTTGTACTTATCGGACGGGACGGCCCCATTGTTGTCGATGGGGTTGGTGGTGTAGGTGTACGTGCCGGCGCCAAGCGTCCACGTCGGCTGCGTGGACCAGCCCATGAGCACGTAACCGTCGCGCGCGACGTCGCTTGCCACCGGCAAGGTCACATTCGTCTCGGAGCCCACGCGCTTGGTCGGCAGCGAGTACTCGGTCGAGTTCGACCTGCTGCCATAGGTGCCCATGTCGAAGGTCAAGTTGAGCGTGTCAGCTTCGTAGACCATGACGAGCGTGAGCGAGCCATCGGCCTCGATGACGCCGCTCCAGACCGTCTTCTTCGCCACGCCGTTCTTGCCCGTCTTATCGAAGTTGATGGAGAACGTGTAGCCCGTGAACGCGCCCGCGTTGATGGTGTATGCGCCTGCCCCGTTGCCGCCGTAGAGCGGGCCCGTCTCGCCCACCGCGTAGTTCAGGTGACGGTAGAGCGCCCCGGTGTTCTCGGGCGCGATCGCCCCATCCGCCCTGGTGCCGTCCACCGTGTAGCTCGTGAGCACCTCGTCGCCGCGCACGGTGATCGTGTTCGTTGCGACACCGTTCACGGTAAACACGTTCATGGGCAGGATGTCCTCGTTGCCGTCATACTTGTAGTACTCGACGTTGAAGGTGGTGGGCGCCGGCTTGTAGAGCAGGATGAACGTCGTGGTGCCGTTGCCCTCGATCTTCTTGATCTGCTCGGCCTTTGTCTTATAGGCGGTGCTCGTGCCCCACGGCTCGATCGTGTTGTCCATGACGTAGCCGTTAACGACTGCGTAGCCGCCCACGATGCTGTAGCCGTCATGGTTCGCGTCCGGCTGGATGTCGCCTTCGGTGCTGAGCGTGATCGTGGTGCCGGCCACGGCTTTGCCCGTGATGTCGGTGGCCACCTTGGTGGTCATCTGGTTGTCGGCCGACTGGTACCAGCGCTCCACGGTGAAGTTGACTTCCTGGGCCTCGTAGAACAGTCTGAGCACGGTGCTGCCGTCGGCGGCGATGTTGCCCGACGTGTGCGTCGTGTACCACGCGAAATCGGGGCTCGCAACATCCACGTAATCGCCCGTGAGGGTTGCCTTGAGCTTGAGCGTATAGCCCGTCGGCAGCGCGCTCCAGCCGTAGATGTGCGCATCGTGGGCCCTCAGCTGGTAGCCCAGCCAGTCGGGGTCGGTGGCCGTGTTCTTGGCGGTGGCGGTGCCGACAGTGTCGGTCGTGCCCGTGGGCGCCGGATCGTCAGCGGAAACGAACGTCACGGTGACCACCTTGTTGTTCGGGTCGGTATCGTCCTTGACCACCTTGTAGTGCTCGATGCGGTAGGTCGTGTTCGTCAGCGGCCTGTACACCGCATAGAGCGTGATCGCGTTGGCGGCGTTGGCCGGCAGCGTGAAGCGGGCGCCCGGCGCGTAGAAGCCATACGTGGCAGATGCCGCCGCGAGCTTGTCCGCGTAGGCATTGGCCGCCGCGCCCGTGCGCTCGATCGCGCCGGAGTCATCGCCCGTGGCGTAGGTGGTCCAGCCCACGAGCTCGTAACCCGTGCGCGACACGTCGGACGCGTAGGGCAGCGTGTATTCGTATTCGGTGTCGTAGGACGTCACGCTCACCACGGTGGCGGAGGCAATGCCGCTCAGCGAGATCGTGCCGGCCTGCGTCCAACCATCGCCGGCATTGAGCGTGAGCGTGTAGTCGTTGGGCTGGTAGTACAGCGTGAACACCAGGGCCGGGCTCTTCACCATCTTGCCCTCACGGTTGTTGTTCCAGGTGCCCGTCTGGTTGTTGGCGCTCGTCTTGGTAACCGTGCCCGAATCCGTGGCCACGCTCACGACGTCGGCATAATGCCAGCCGGTGAAGCGGGAGTCGTAGTGGCCCTCGCCCGAAACGCCCGAGTAGTACCAGGCCTGCACCGTGTCGTCCGTGATGCCCTGGAGCGTGTCGGTGACGTAGGTCTTCTCGTTGCCATTGCCGTCGATGCGGACGTGACGCACGGTGTAGGCGGTGTCCTCGCGGGCGCGCCACACGGCATACAGGGTCACGCTCTGGGTGCCCAGGCTGTAGGTGTACTCGCCCTCGACGGCGGTGATGAGGCCGGTGTCCGTTGCGGGGTCGTAGGCGGGCAGCACGCCGGCTTCGGTGAGGGTCCTCGACCTCGTGCCCTGCTCGGAGTTCACCGTGTAGACGACGCCGCTATAAGTGAACTTGCCGGGCTCCTGGCCGTCGACCGTCTTGTACCAACCCACGAAGTCGTAGCCCGGGCGGGTGATCTCGTCTGCGTTCGGCAGCGGGAAGTTGGGGAAGTCGGCCAGCGGCGACTGCGAATGGTAGATCGCGTTCATGGTACCGGCGCCTTCCTCGAGCGTCAGCGTGATCTGCTGCGAGCGGTAGAGCAGCGTCAGCTCGAAGTTGAAGGCCTCGCCCACGGTGTGAACGGTGCCGCCCATGCGCGTGATCGGCGTAGTCGAAACGGTGCCCGAAGTCACGTTGGACCAGAACACGTTGTTCGTGTCGGTGAAGGAGAGCGTCGGACTGTAGGAATAGGCGACGAAGGTCTTGGCGCTGTCCGCAGGGTCATCGGTCTTCAGGGAGACGACGGAATCGACCTTGGCCTGCCTGACCTCCTGATCTGCGAGCACGACCTGCTCGTCGCCGCGCACCTTGTACCAGCTGACCACGTAGTCAACGGTGTCGGCCTCGTAGAAGAGCTTGATCCTGAGCATGTTCGTGGCGGAAATCTCGCCGGAGAGCACCTGCTGGTAGGTGCCGCTGCCGATGGTGAGCCTGCTCGAGCTGCCTGTGTCGGAATCATAGACGTACACGTAGCCGTCTTCGCCGATGAAGTAGCCATCGGCGTCTTGCGTTGCGGTGATCAGATGATAGCCGTTGAACTTGCTGGCGCTATTCTCCGCAGCCACGTCGAAGGTCACCACGGCGTCGGTCATGCCCGAGCGCGTGGCGTCCGTCTCGGCCAGGACCATCGTGCCGTCGCCGCGGTGCTTGTAGTACTCGATGACGTAGGCGGTGCCCGCGTTGGGCGTCCATGCCGCGTACATCGTCGTGGCAACCACAGGCATCGACATCGTGGCGCCCGCCGCATAGAACGCGAGCGTCTTGCCGTTCTTCGTGGTGAGCACGTTGCCGTTGGCGGTCATCAAGCTGAGGAACGCCTCGGCCCAGATGCCCTTGAGCGCGGTGATGCCGGAAACCGTGAACTCCCGCGTCTCGCTGCCAACCGTGAGGTCGAACGTCCAGTCGGCGGCGCTGGCGCCGTTCGCCACGTCGGTGCCCGTGATCCAGCCGGCCAGCTCGTAGCCCGTGCGGCGGCCTGCGGCGACCTTGTCGGTGGCGGTCTTGTCGGGCGTCGTGACGCTGTCGCCCGCCATGTAGAGGCCGGACGGGTCAGCGCCCCTGGCGCTCCAGGAGTACTCCGAGCCCTCGCCCACGTTGCCCGTGGTCAGCTTGAAGTCGAGCTGCATCTTCGTGGCCTGGTAGTAGAGCACGAGCACGGTCGGGTTCGTCGTGCTGTAGACGATGGGCTTGATCGACTCGGTGTAGTACTTGGTCTCGGACGCATCGCCCGCCCACCTTGCATACTGGCCGTTGGGCTTGAACTCGTAGCCGCTCAGAGCGATGTCGTAGGCCCAGTAATACGTATGGTCGGTTTCGTTCAGATGGGTGTCGGGATCGTACGTCAAATCGGGGTTCTGCCCATGCTCGTAGTTGAACTGCGCGTTGGCCATCGCGCCGGTCATGCCCGAAAGCGTGATGCGGTAGGTGTCCGTGAGGAGCTTCTCTGCCTTGGCGGCGATAACCGGCGCGGCAAGCTCCTCGGCAGCGGTCGCGGCGGCCGCGGCGGCCGTGGCCGCCTGCCTGGCTTCGGTCGCGGCCGCGCGGGCGGCCGTAGCAGCGGCCCGCGCCACGCGGGCGGCCTCCTTGACGTCTTCCGTTGCGCCATCTTCATTGGCCAGCAGTTCCGCGCTAGCCGCTTCCGCTTCGGCCGAAAGGGCGGCGGCCTCGGCAGCCACGGCCGCGGCTTCTGCTTCCGCTGCAGCTGCGGCAGCTGCGTTGGCGGCGGCTATCTTGTCGTCGTCGGCATCCCACTCGTAGTCAATAACCCATACGTCGCTGCCGGCTTCGCTCCTCTTCAGCGGCAGGATGCGGCCGTCGCCCGTGATGACCCAACGCTGCACGTAGTAGCTGGAGTTCGCGGCCTTGTAGTACAGCTTCACCTTGGTGACGCCGTTCACGGCGCCGTCTGCGTGGCCGCGCACGATGTCGGCGTCGGTCTTCGTGTAGCCGGTCTCACCATACGAGTACAGCGTGTTGCCTTCGTGCACGATGCTCGCCGCATACGCGTAACCGGCTATCTGGTGCTCCCGATAGTTCGTCGAATCGTTGACGTTCGGCTCCACGTCCGCGTAAGCGTCTGTCGTGCCCGTGGCCGTTCGGTCCTCGAGACGCTCGAGCGTGCCGTCTCCGCGCAGGCCCCAGTACTCGACGATGTAAGTGGAGGTGGCCACCTGCCACACGGCGTAGAGCGTGGTCTGGCTGGCGGCGGGCATCACGAACTGGGTGCCGGCCGTCGTGGCATCGGCATCCGTTACGGGCGTTCCGTCATGGCCCGTGGTCGACCAGCCCAGGAAGGTGTAGCCGTAGCGGTACACGTCATCCGAATTTGCAAGCGTGATGGTCGAGCCGGTAACCGGGCCGGACGCCGGCGTCTTGTCGCCGTTACTCCAGTGGCCGTCCGTGCCCAGGTCGTAAACGAGCGTGCGCGGCATCGCTACGTAGTACAGGTGCAGCTCGAGAGTGCCGGCCGCGTTGATGACGCCGTACCATTTAGCCACATTGCTACCGCCGTCGCTGTAGTTGCGCTGGAAGCGATAGCCCTCGGTGCCATAGGTCGAATTGTCATCTGCGAGGATGCGGTAATTGAAGTCGTCGTAGTAGTAGCCGTTGGCTTCCATGGACACGTAGGGGGCATTGTCGACGACGCTGATAATGTGGTCAGCATAGCCCTTGCCTATGTAGACATTGCTGTACGTCGTTTGCATCTGCTCCAACGTGTAGCCGAAGTCAGCGTACGCGCCGTGATGATCGTCGGGAAGCGCCAGCGCCTCGCGTTGGCCGGCGCCGTTGATCTTCCAGAAGTAGACGGTGTACCTGGTGTCCTGGGCCTGCGTGAAGTAGATTTCGATCTGGGCCGTGCCCGTACCGCCTTCGTTCACCTTGATCTGGGTCTCGTTCAAGGTGAACGGGTCGGTTTCGTTGTTCGCGTAGTAGTGGTAGCCCGAATAGGTCAGGTCGGCATCGGTCGCGCTCGCGTAGATGTCCACGCGGGCCTCGCGCTCGTAGTGCTCGAGTGTCTGGCCGCGCGTCTTGTCCTCGTTCAGAGCGTACTTGTAA
>SUUE01000043.1 GCA_015062685.1 Coriobacteriaceae bacterium | reverse complement strand
AGGCAACGCCCAGGCGAGAGGAAGGACCGGACATGACGGAGAACGGCAAAGCATTGACCCCCCAGGAGATTCTCGAAGCTGCGAAGGAGGAGGGCTACGAGCTTTCCGACGAGGAGCTGGACGGCATCGCTGGTGGTGGCGAGTGGAAGAACGACGCTTGCCCCACGTGCGGGCATACTGGCACCATGTACTGCCCGGGCACGGGCCAATCCAGGTGCGGCAAGTGTGGCAGCACCTGGTAGAGCGATCTAAGCGAAGCACGCTTCGCAACTGTGGCAAAAAGCCGATGGAGGGTCGGCTGCAGATAGCGGGGCGCATGCGCTTCGCGGAAAGAATGGAGGTTCATCATGTGTTTCAGGCCTAGTGCGGTAGCGGGGTCCGAGCCCCAAGTTCAGATGGGTAAGTGCCCTAGTTGCGGGCAGCCCGTGGCGGCGAGCGTCGGTATTACGGCCGGCACGTGCCCGCATTGCGGAAAGCCCATTCCGGGCGATCCCAAGAACGAGCCTGGGAATATCGATCCGGCGAAGAACGTCAAGATCCTTTAGCGCGCCGCGTCCCGGGCAATGCCCGGGACGTAGGTCCACGATCACCTATATGCGCATGACGGAGGAGCGTCCATCAAAAGGGCGCTCCTCCTGATGTTTGGGCGTGCTGATCATTCGGTTCGCGGTGCCAGCCATAGAATGGAGGGTCAAATAATTGACAAAGTCTAATAGATGAATACAATGCTATTGGCAAGTTAAACCAAGTAACTTGCTGGGATAACAATGGAACATAAAATGCCAGGTGAACTCACATGGCAGCGAAGGAAAAGAAGTCGGCGAACTCGCCGCTTCGACCCCGTCGGCCAACGGGGAGGCTGCCAATGCGAATCCGCCGACGCGCTCCGGAAAGAGCAGTGCCTAGTATAGGGCTGTTCTGCGCCTCTTGCTCTGTTGTGCCCAAATTGTCACTTCGGAAGAAAGGAAAGAAAGACGTATGAACAGTCCAGCTCGCGCCTTCAGTGGCGAGTTCCTTGGCACATTTCTGATGTGCTTCTTCGGCATTGGCGCCGTGGCGGCTGCCGTTATGGCCGGCGCGCACACGGGGCCCTTTCAGGTGGGCATGGTGTGGGGCATTGCCATCGCCATTGCCATCTATGCCACGCGCAACCTTTCGTGCGCGCATTTCAACCCCGCTGTCTCCATAGCCATGTGCGTGGCCAAGCGCCTGCCGTGGAAGGAGCTGCCCATCTACCTCATCGGCCAGTGCCTCGGAGCGCTTTTGGCCGCTTTCATTCTGTGGCTGTACTTCGGCCCGACGCTTGCCACGCTCGCTGCTCTGCCTGCGGGCGAGGTGTCAGCCAAGGGGGCCGATTGGGCTGCCGCCATCACCGTCTGGGCTGAGCCGTACCCGAACAACCCCGGCCTCACCATCGGCGTTCTCCAAGGCGCGTTGGGCGAGGGCGTTTTCCTCTGCATTCTGCTCATCATCATCTTCTCGATGACCGAGGATGCAAACGTGGGCAAGCCGGGCGACGTGATCTTCCCGCTCTTCATCGGCTTGACCATCACCGTGGGCATCTGCACTGTCGGTCCCATGACCGATGCTGGCTTCAACCCTGCTCGTGACATCATGCCGCGCATCATCGCGGTAATCGCCGGCGCGGATCCCGCAGCCGTCTTCGAGCCAGGCGTGTGGGCTGTCTACGTCATCGCCCCCATCGTGGGCGGTATCGTTGGCGCTCTGCTCTGGCTGTTCTGGCTCGAGCCCCTGCATGCCAACAAGGCAAGTGAAGCCCCGACGGACTAGCGATCAAGGCCGGCGGGCTCGTCCCGCCGGCTCGCAGGTGGCCGACTGCGTAGAAATAGTTGAGTGAGGAAGAGACCGAGTAATTGAGAGGAGCAACGATGAGCGTATCCCGCGAGGAAATCAAGGAGTATTACAGCAACGTCAGCATGAAGGAGCATGGCGAGATGGCCACGAACACGTGCGCCTGCGGCCCCGAGTGCATGCCGGCTTACATTCAGAAGATCTTGGAGGAAATCCCCGAAGATGTGACGTCCCGTTTCTACGGTTGCGGCAGCCCGTTGCCGCCCGCGCTCGAGGGCTGCACGGTGCTCGACCTTGGGTGCGGCACCGGTCGCGACGTTTATCTGGCGAGCAAGCTCGTCGGCCCGAACGGCAAGGTCATTGGTGTCGACATGAACGAGGACCAGCTCGGCATCGCCGAAAAGCATCATGCTGAAATGGCTGCCAAGTGGGGCTATGACAACGTTGAGTTCAAGAAGGGCTTCATCGAGGCGCTCGATGAAATCGGCATCGCGGACAACTCGGTCGACGTCGTCATAAGCAACTGCGTCATAAACTTGTCGCCCGACAAAGAAGCGGTTTTCTCCGAGATTTGGCGTGTGCTCAAGATCGGCGGCGAGCTGTATTTCAGCGATATCTTCGCCGACCGTCGCGTGCCCGACGACATCAACAACAATCCGGTGCTCGTGGGCGAGTGCTTGGGCGGGGCCATGTATATCGAGGACTACCGTCGCCTCATGACGAAGTGCGGTTGGCAGGACTTCCGTTACATGAGCAGCTCTGCTGCCACGATCGACAACGAGGAAGTCGAGGCCCTCATCGGCAACATCGAGTATACGAGTCGCACCATCCGCGCGTTCAAGCTGCCTGATACGGTCGAGGACATCTGCGAGCAGTACGGCCAGACGGCAATCTACCGCGGCGGTATCGAGGGCTGCGAGAAATACTTCGACCTTGACGACCACCATCGCTTCTTCAAGGATCTGCGCCTCGACGTATGCGGTAATTCCTGCACGTATGTCCAGGATACGCGCTACGGCAAGTATTTCGAAATCTTCGGCGACCGCTCCATACACTTCGGTCCTTACGAGGGCTGCGGCAACGCTCCTGCGGTCGGCGGTGATGGCGGCTGCTGCGGTGGCGGCTGCTGCTAACCGAGCCGAACGGGCAGACGAGTGGAGCCGGTAGGCGCTGTGTTGGAGGCGCTTGCCGGCTCCGTTATTTTACGCGGGCCCGCCTCGCCTCGATGCAAGGCACGCCGCAATGCCGCCAAGGATAAAACGGTCGATGACGGTCTTGATTTCCGCCCATTCGTCGTCCTCGACGTGGATCGTGCGGGCAGCGGCGAAGCAGCCCGACATTTGGAAGGCGCAGACAGCCTCCGCTTCGTGCTGAGAATAGCCGGCGTTCGTCAGGAGCTCGAATAAGTCGTGTTGCTCTGACCCCTTTCCACTGGCGAGGAACGTGTCGAGGAAGCGGCTCTCCCGTACGGCTGGGGCGAACTCGCCGGCATCGCGGATGAGCGAGCAGAACGTGCGCCCCCTGGGTTGCAGTTCGTCGGGGCATGTTATCTGGCTGACGAGCGGCGATACGCCGCCCGTGAAATCGCTGACCACGGCGTCGTACACGTCGGCGGGGTTGCCGTAGTGCTCGTAGAAAGTCGAACGGCTCACGTGCGCCAACCGGGCAAGCTCCGAAACCGTAATGTCGGCGAGGGGTTTCTCGGCGAGCAGGGTCAGCAGCGCCTCCTTCACGGCCCCCTCGGTTCGGGTGGTGTATTGCGCTTTGTTTCCCATCGGCCATAACCTCGCTCAATCCGACAAAATCGGCCAATCTGTTCGGAATTGGAATGCTAGCACAGGTAAGCGTTTCGCGCTTTGCTAGGATGGCGAAAACGGCAGAGGACGGGAGGAGCGATGCAAATACGGCAGCGGGCGCTGCTCGACCTGATGGGGGAGCCGGGAGTGCGATTCTCGATCCCGAGGTTCCAGCGCTCCTATTCATGGGGTGCCGAGCAATGCGACGAGCTATGGCGCGATATCCTGAGGGCCGCCAGGGCCCATCGCTCGCATTTCGTGGGCACGCTCATCTACTGCGAGGATGGCGGCGGGTTGACGGTCGTCGATGGCCAGCAGCGCTTGACCACCGTTACCCTGCTGCTCGTAGCCCTCGCGCGCCATTTGGATCGAAGCGGCGTGCAGCTGTTCGGGCTTGACGGGGCGTCGATTGCTTCGACATACCTCGTCCAAGAAGGGCGGCTTAAGCTCTCTTTGTCGGCGGTGGATGCGCCGAGCCTCGAGGCGGTGGTGCGCGGGGCCGAATTGCCGGAGCGCCCCTCCGCACGCATCGTGGAGAACCTTGCCAATTTCGAGGCGAAGATGCTCGGCGAGGGCTTCGATGCGATGGAGCTGCTGTCCGGCCTGCAGTCGCTCGTCGTCATCAGCGCCGAACTCGACGACAAGGCACAGGCCCCCGCCGTGTTCGAGAGCTTCAATTCGAAGGGCGTTCCGCTCGTGACGGCCGACCTCGTGCGCAATTTCCTGTTGCTGGCCGAGAGTCACGCCGAGCAGTCGCGCCTATATGAAAAGTATTGGGCACCCATCTGCGGCGTCTTCGGCGATGACCCCGGCTCACTCAAGTTGAACAACGCAATCTTGGGCTGGCTCGCCGTCCGTTTGAAGGCGGCGCGCAAATTCGGCGACGCTCAAGCGTTCAGCATCTTCAAGAGCTTCTGCGAGGACGAATACGAGGGCACGGTGGACGACTTGCTCGAAGAGCTCTACGCGTTCTGCATGGTGTGGGCTGAGCATTACCGCTATCACGCCGTCAAGAAATACAAGACGGCCGACTGGGCGACGCTTGGGCACAAAACCCGCGTGTCCAACCGCAAGCGAGCCCCGATGGACAATCCCGACAGCGCCGCGTACTACAAGAAGCACTTCGGCGTGGATCCGCAGTGGTAGGTGATTGAGATGAAGATCGAACAGGAGCGGCTTCTCGATTTCATGGGGAAAGATGGCGTGCGCTTTGCCATTCCCGTGTTCCAGCGCGTCTATTCGTGGACCTCGCGGCAATGCGAGGAGCTGTGGGACGATGTCATGCGGGAGGGGCTCGACGGGTCGGGCGAGGGCCACTTCATGGGCATGCTGCTATACTCCACCGATGCGCAGGGCTGGGGCGAAATCGACCAGCTCGACGTTATCGACGGCCAGCAGCGCCTGACGACGGCGACGCTGCTCGTCTGCGCTTTGGTCCGTTACGTCGAGGAGGGCGAGGCCTTGCCCGATGGGGTTTCTGCCGACTTCCTCCGATCGAGGTTCCTTCTGGTGGGGCAAGGCAGCGGCGTTGCGGGCAAACTCGCGCTGTCCGACATGGATCGCGATACGCTTTATGCGCTCGTTGGCGCGGGCGAGATGCCGGAGGAGCCGGCAGCGCGGCTCGTCGAGAATTTCGAGTTGTTCTACGGCAAAATGGCGCAACCGGGGTTCGATGCCGCTCGGCTGTGGTCGGGTCTCCAGCGCCTCGAGGTTGCGAGCGTTCTTCTCGCGCCCGAGGATAACCCCCAGCTCGTGTTCGAGAGCTTGAACTCGAAGGGCATGGCGCTCTCGCTCGCAGATCGCGTGCGCAATCTGGTCGTCGTAACCGACGAGGGGTCTTCGGCGTCGGGCGTCGACCTGTTCGAGGATGGATGGCTGCCCCTCGAGCGCGTTGTCGAGGGAGCGGATGTCGAGGGGCTGGACGTAACGGCCGTTCTCGAAGCGTGGCTCGCGGAGAGCTATCGCGATACGCGTGTCTACGACAAGAGCGAGGTTTACGGGGTGCTCAAGGTGCACTTGCGGGATGCATGCGGAGGCGATCTTGGCCGTCTGCTCGCAAGCGCCCTCGACTATGCCCGAAGCCTTGTTGAAAACGAGGCTTTGCGCGAAGAGGCCCTCGAGAACGCGCAGCGTTGGGTTGCCGGCAAGCCGAAGGACCTCATCAGCGAATACAAGATGTTCGGCGACTAA
>SUUE01000012.1 GCA_015062685.1 Coriobacteriaceae bacterium | reverse complement strand
GCCCGTCATGAACGGCAGCGCGCTCCTCGACCAGATGGAGTTCGACGAGTGGCTGGCGAACTGCGCCCGCAACAGCAGCCCCGACACCGTCAGCAGCGACTGGGCCGTGGCCACGACGTATTTCGCCGTGCGCGCCAGCGACTGGGCCGTGGTAGGGATGATCGACGTGCGCCACAGCCTGGCGACCGACTACCTGAAAGAGTACGCTGGCCACATCGGCTACAGCGTGCGGCCCTCTCTGCGGCGGCGCGGCTACGCCACCCAGATGCTAGCCCTGGCGCTCGAGAAGTGCCGCGCGTTCGGGGTTCCCGTCGCCCGCCTCGGGTGCTACGCAAGCAACGAGGCGTCGATTCGCACGATCGAAGCGAACGGCGGGACCCTTGTCGAAGAGAAGCCGTACCTGGACGGCATCCCCATGCACATCTACGAGATCGCGCTCTAGCCGGGCGCAACCTATTCCTTGCGCAACGTGACGGCGATCGTGTTCAGGTAGTCGAGCGCACCAGCCTCGACGGCGGCGCGGTCACCGCGCGCGTAGTCGTTGTCGCACTCGATCCAGTCCGCCCAGGCCTCGTCGTTGCAGGCCATCTCATGCATGTCGACGATTTCCACGCCGGGAGTGCGCGAGATCATCTTCCGCCAGTAGTCCATGTCGTGGATGTATTCCAGCTGCTCGGCCGTCCAGGCCGTGCGGAGGCATGCGGGCGGGTTGTCGTGGCAATCGCGCACCATGCCCGAGATTGCCAGGTGCAGCTGCGGGCGCTGCGGCGGGTTACGAGCCGAACATCCACCTTTCAATTTCGTAACGTAAGGTGTTGCGCTGCGCAACCGCGTCTATCGCTGACTTGCGCAAGCGCTTCCCTATTCGGGCCGCGGCCTCCTTCGCCACGACCCCGAACTGGGCGTCGTCGAGCACTTGGGGGCTCGTGATCGTCATGACGCGCCACCCCATGTGCTCGATGCCCAGCTCGCGGCCGACATCGCTTTTCATCTGGGACGCGCCGACGTGCACCTCCCCGTGGTACTCGATATCGAGCTGAGGGTCCGACCAGCACAGGTCGCCCTCGCAGTGGCCCCTGCGGGCTATGGCCTTCGCCTCGTCGTCCAGCGGGATGACCGCGTTCATCTCGGGCTTGGGCAGGCCGTAGCCGCCCATCGCGACGGGCAGGCACAGGAGCATGTAGGCCATGGTCTCCATGGGGGACCGCGAGCCGTCGACCACGTACTTGAGCGCACGCGCGGCCTTGTCTTTGCTCTTCGCCCTGCCGCACGCCTTTATGAACGCCCCCATCTTGTCCACATTGGTGAGCGGGGTCAGGCGCTTGGGCATCGAGTCCAGGGAGCCAGGGTGCGTCACGCCCTCCGGCAGCAGCACGTATGAGCCGCAGAGCTCGCAGCCCAGCGCGATGAGTTGTTCGATGGGCAGCACCGAAGCCAGCTGCAGGAAGGTGAACTCCGGGGATGAAACGTATACCCCCCGAGCCTTGTAGAACGAGCCCTCGGGCAGGTTCGCTTGCCACAGGTGGCACGTCACGTCTTTGGACCGCCGACGTTGGCGCTCGTCGAATATCAGCACGTCGACCGACCGCCCCGGAATGGCGAACTCCTCCGGCATCGAGCCCAGAACATCTGCCTTACACGAGACGCAATCCTCCATGCCGCTCACGCGGGCCGGCATCCCGAGCTCGGAATCCAGCGGGAAATGAAGGCGCCAGTATTCGAGCGCCGTGTCGTGCGACAAAAACGTATCCATTTGCGGCTCCATCGAGGCGTTTGAACGGGACGATACGGCGCAGTATACCCCTGTTGTGGCAAAAAAACCGACTTGCCGACGATTTGCGGACGGCTTGATTCTTCATACTCGGGGCGCGCTTCTTTGACCAGGCGTTTTAGAAACGGGTTTTTGCGGAATCAGAAAACGCTTTTGCAAAATCGTCGGCAAGTCGGTTTTTTTGCCACCGATATCGCCATTTTACGAAAAATCGTCGGCAAGTCGGTTTTTTTGCCACATTCTATAAGTCTTTTGCTCAGCGTTAAGGCGTGCGCAGCAGGATATGGCCGGCGCGCCAGGCCGCTTTTATCGGATCGTGCAGGTTGATGAGCAGGCCACGATAGTCGGGGCACCACGAGTCCAGGTAGGCGGTCATCTCGCGCACGTCGAACCGTGCGAGGAACTGGGCCTCGGCCAGGAGCTGCGCGAGCCATGCCTCCACGTAGTCAAGCCCCTTGAGCTGCTCGGGCACGGACCGGCTGAGCGGGTAGTCGATGCTCGCGGGCACCTCGTGCGCCGCGAAGAAGGTGTCGTAGGCCTGCGGCAGCTTGCCTATGCTGGCCAGCGTGTCGCGCAGGGCGATGTTGCGGATGGGCGGCATGGTGGCAACGACGTGCTGCCAGAGCTCCATCACCTGCGGGATGCGGGCCTCGAGCTCGGTGCGCTTGCGGGTCCACACGGCCACGACGTCGTCTGCGGAAAGCAGGGCGATCATCTGCTCCGCCGTGCCGTCGGTCAGGCCCAGCACGTACAACGCCGACTCCGCCAGCTCGTGCGCCTCGAACTCGGAGACGCTCGACGACTCGCCGCAGGTGTAGAGCCCGCAGACGTGAGCCATGAGCGCGGCGAAGCCCTGCGTGGCCCGCTCGGTCGCGACGGGCTCGACTATGCTCAGCAAATCACTCATCGGCGTCCTCCCATCGCTCGCCGTCCCAGCCGTCGGCCGTCACGTCGTCGTGCCACTCGTCGGGATCCCAACGGTAGACGTTGCCGTCGTCGTCGGCGATTTCGTAGGCCCGGCAGCTCAGCCGCCCGCGAAGCGACTCCCCCGCCAACGTGGCCGCGAGGCCCACGTCGCCGGCGGCCTCGCCGTCGAACGACTCGCGGAGTTGCTCGAGGATCTCCGCATCGGTAATCGCCGCGGGGCAGTCCTCCCGCAAGTCGTAGAAAGCCTCCGCCAGCGCCGCGACCACCTGCGCGGCATCGCCAGCCGCCAAGAACGGCGACGCCCCGAACTCGCGCACGACCCGCACCGCGGCGCTCTCCCCGAACGACACCCGCCGGCTCTCGGCCAGGCAAGCCCTCTCGGCCTCCGCTATGTCCCGAACCTGGCCCGCCGTCAGCGACAGGCCCGCGTCACGCGCAGCCCTCTCGATGGCAACGCGCGAAACCTTAGCAAGATCCACCTCTGCCCCTTTCCTCGCGATTTCGGATAAGGCTTAATACCACGAAAACCGCCCGAATTGCAGACTGCAATTCGGGCGCGAAGCGTGGTAATGTGCAAGCATCCCCCACCAATAGAAAACATTTCCAATTGTCCCTTGACCCTGACGTAACGTCATAGTTTAGAGTTCTCCCCAGAGCGAAGAAGGGAGACGCGATGCTAACGGTTCACGAGGTGAGCGAGCTCGCAGGCATAAGCGTGCGCACGCTACACCACTACGACGCCATCGGACTGCTCGAGCCGCACGCGCGCACGGAAGCGGGCTACAGGCTCTACGACGAGCAGGACCTGGCGCGCCTGCAGCAGATACTGCTGTTCAGGGAACTCGAGTTCCCGCTCACCGAGATCCGGCGCATCATCGACAGCCCCGACTTCGACACCGGCAAAGCGCTCGAGCAGCAGCTGCATCTCCTCGAGCTCAAGCGCGAGCACATCGAAAAGCTAATCAGCATGACGAAGGACGCGATGAAAGGAAGCGTGTCAGCAATGAGTTTCGAAGCATTCGACACCGGCAAGATGGACGAATACGCCAAGCAGGCGAAGGCCGCATGGGGCAACACCCCCGAATGGGCGGACTACGAGAAGAAACGCGAGGGACGCAGCATGCAGGACGAAGCGGGTTTGGGCAATCAGCTCATGGAGCTGTTCAAGCCGTTCGGCACCATGGCCGCGCAGAGCGCAAGCCCCGCGTCGGAGGACGCGCAGGCGCAGGCGACGGCCATCCAGGCGTTCATATCGGAGCACTTCTACGAGTGCTCGAACGAGACGTTCGCCCAGCTGGGGGCGACCTACGGCGCGGGCGGCGACTTCACGAGCAACATCAACGCCGCAGCGGGCGCGGGCGCGGCCGAGTTCGCCGCCGAGGCCATCAAACGGTATTGCGCGTAGGGGCAGCTCTACCGAGCGTAGGGTGCATTTCGGGCCGGCGTCCCATACGATGGATGGGACGAAAGGAGCGAGCCATGAACAAGTACGTGACCGGCGCGACGATCAAGGAGCTGCGCGAGCGCAAGCGCCTGACGCAGGCCGAGCTGGCCGAGCTGCTCACCGTGAGCGACAAGACCATCTCGAAATGGGAAACGGGCAAGGGCTACCCGGACATCACGTTGCTGGAGCCGCTGGCCCAAGCCCTGGGCGTCTCGATCACGGAGCTGATCTCGGGCAACACGGTGGTGAACACCAACGTCTCGGCCAACATGGCGCGCTGCAAGTTCCACGTGTGCCCCGTGTGCGGCAACGTGATCGCGAGCACCGGCGAGGCGCAGATCAGCTGCCACGGCGTGGACCTCGTGCCGCTCGAGGCCGAAGGCCCCGACGAGCGCCACGCGATCAGCGTCGAGCGGGTCGAGGACGAGCTGTTCGTGCAGGTGGAGCACCCCATGACGAAGCAGCACTACATCAGCTTCCTGGCGGCGGCCTCCCCCGACCGGGTGCAGCTGGTGAAGACCTACCCCGAATCGAGCGCGCACGCCCGCTTCAAGATTGACCAGGTGGGCGCCGTCTACGCCTACTGCAACAAGGACGGGCTGTTCAAGCTGGGGCGCGAGGCGTTCGCGTAGGCACCGTGCAAAACAAAACAGCGGCCCCGTTTGGGGCCGCTGCTCGTTCGTGGCTCTGTTGCAGCTCTAATTAGAACTCGACGGTTCGGGACGGCTCGCCGGTCAGGCTCGCGAACGTGGCCTTGGCGTCCTTCAGGAACAGCACGGCGGTGTTGGGGTCGTTCTCGTCGTACATGCCGCGAAGGTTCGGGTACTCGTCCAGCATGTGCTTCTTGGCCTCGACGCGGTCGTCGGTCTCGAGCGTCGCCTCGACGCGCACCCATTTCGGGCCCACGCACGCGCTGATCTCGACCTTGGGGTTCGCCTCGATCTGCTTGTAGACGTCCTTGGACTTGCCGGTCTGGATGTAGAGCTTGCCCTCGAACAGGTCGATCGTGCCGAACGGGCGCACGCGCGGCTGGTCGCCGTCCATCGTGGCCAGGAAGTACGTCTTGGCCTCTTTCAGGAAATCATGTACCTCTTGCATGTGATGCCTCCTTGCTCACACAACCTATCTTACAGGCGAATTATATCCCATAGCCAACAATCGCCGAGGAAAATCACCCGCATTCCACCCCAGCACGCCCCACGAGAAACCAGGTCGCTGACCACATTTAACGCGTCGGCAACGACCCGCCCCGCAAGCTCATGGCTATAATGCTTTCAAACCACGAATGAAACTGCGTCGAAAGGAGCAGCATGAGTAAAGTGCGTTTGGGAATCCTCGGGTACGGGAACCTCGGCAAGGGCGTCGAGCTGGCCGTTCGTCAAAACGATGACATTGAGCTGGTGGCGGTGTATTCGCGCCGCGACCCGGCGAGCGTGAAGGTGGCCACCGAAGGCCTGGCCGTGAAGCCGGCCGCAGCGCTCGAGAGCGGCGATGAGCCCATCGACGTGCTCATCCTCTGCGGCGGCAGCGCCACCGACCTGCCGGAGCAGACGCCGCACTACGCGGCGCTCTACAACGTCGTGGACAGCTTCGACACGCATGCGAACATCCCCACCCACTTCGCGGCCGTGGACGCCGCGGCGGCGGGCGCCGGCAAGACCGCGCTCATCTCGTGCGGCTGGGATCCGGGCCTGTTCTCGCTCAACCGCCTGATGGGCAACTGCATCCTGCCGCAGGGCGCCGACTACACGTTCTGGGGCCGTGGCGTGAGCCAGGGCCACTCGGACGCCGTGCGCCGCATCGAGGGCGTGGCCGACGCGAAGCAGTACACCATCCCGGTCGAGAGCGCCCTCGAGGCCGTGCGCTCGGGCGCGAACCCCGAGCTGACCACGCGCGAGAAGCACCTGCGCGAATGCTTCGTGGTGCTGAAGGAAGGCGCCGACGCCGCCGAGGTGGAGCGCCAGATCGTGACGATGCCGAACTACTTCGACGAATACGACACCACGGTACACTTCATCTCGCAGGAGGAGTTCGACCGCGACCACAGCGCGATGCCGCACGGCGGCTTCGTCCTGCGCAGCGGCCAGAGCGCCAGCGGCAAGAACATGCTCATCGAGTACTCGCTCAAGCTCGACTCGAACCCCGAGTTCACGTCCTGCGTGCTCGTGGCCTACGCGCGCGCCGTCGCACGCATGGCCGCCGAGGGCAAGACGGGGGCGCTGACGGTGTTCGACGTGCCGCCCGCCTACCTGTCCGCGCTCGACGGCGCGGAGCTGCGCGCGCACCTGCTGTAGGGGTTGATGCGCCCTTCGGGCGCGGGCGCTCGGGGAGCGCCCCTACGGGCGAACGGCGACAGGGGGCGATGCGCCCTTCGGGCGCGGGCGCTCGGGGAGCGCCCCTACGGGCGTACCCGCGGGATGCGCCGATGCAGGGGTTGTGCGCACGCGAGAGACATGCTTGCACGACAAGAAAATGGCCCGAGGTTTTCCTCAGGCCATTTCGTTTACTTGGTGTCGGGCAGATCGGGCAACTTCACTGCTGAGCAGCTCGAGCACGAGCACCCGGCGCAGCCGGAGGCCGAACAGCCTCCCTGGCTATCGCCAACGTCGCAGCAGCCGCCCTTGCTCTTCTTGAAGAACGTCGCGCGAATGGCCAAGACCACGGCCAGCAGAACGATTCCCAGTATCACCCAACTTGCTAGATTCATGCAGACTCACCTACCGTCTCGAGAGAAGCGGCCTTGTCCTCCTCACGCGGCATCGGGCGGAACAGGCCGAACAGGATAAGCGCGATGAGCGCGATGGCGATAACCGTCCAGAAGTCGAACGAACCGAGCACCGCCAGCTTGCCCACCTGGAAGATGATGAACGCGATGGCGTAGGCCCAGCCGCACTCCCAGCCGATGGCCGCCCAGAACCACTTGTTGATGCCGCCCATCTCGCGCTTGATGGCGCCCATGGCCGCGAAGCACGGCGCGCAGAGCAGCTGGAAGGTCATGAAGGCGAACGCAGCAACGGGGACCAGCGCCAGGGCGCCGCTCGAAACCGCCAGCGACTGCATGAACTCGCTCGCCCACGGCAGCTCGCCGCCGCCGAACACGATGGCCATGGTGCCGATGACGTTCTCCTTGGCGATGAGGCCCGTGACCACCGTCGAGGCGGCCTGCCAGTTGCCGAAGCCGAGGGGCGCGAACACCCAGGCGAACGCGTTGCCGAAGTACGCGAGGAACGAGTAGTCCATGAGCTCCTCGCCAACCCACATGAACTGGCCGTTGTAGACGCCGTAGCCGGACATGAACCACACGACGATCGTCGCGAGCAGGATGACGGTGCCGGCCTTCTTGATGAACGCCCACGCGCGCTCCCACATGCTGCGCAGCAGGTCGCTCAGGCGCGGCAGGCGGTACTCGGGCAGCTCCATGATGTAGGGCGTGGTCTCGCCGCGGAACGCCTTGAACTTCTTCAGGATGATGCCGCTCACGACGATCGACGCGATGCCCATGAAGTACGCGAGCGGGGCTACCCACCACACGCCGCCGAACACCGCGGTGGCAATGAGGGCGATGATCGGGAGCTTGGCGGAGCACGGCATGAACGTCGTGGTCATGACGGTCAGCTTGCGCGACGACTCGGACTCGATCGTGCGCGATGCCATGACGCCGGGGACGCCGCAGCCGGTGCCGATGATCATGGGGATGAACGTCTTGCCCGACAGGCCGAAGCGGCGGAACATGCGGTCCAGGATGAACGTGACGCGCGCCATGTAGCCGCAGCGCTCGAGGATCGCCAGCAGGAAGAACAGGATCATGATCTGGGGCACGAAGCCGAGCACTGCGCCCACGCCGGCGACGATGCCGTCCATGATCAGGTTGTAGAGCCATTCAGCGCAGCCAACGGCCTGCAGCGCGCCGCCGATCAGGACGGGGATGCCGGGGATCCAGATGCCGTACGCCTCATGCTCGCGGGGGGCAGGCACCTGAATGCCCTGGGGCACCATCTCGCCTTCCTCCTCCTCGGAGGCAACCTCGCCGTCGAAGTTGTAGACGACGGTGGAAGCGGCCTCGGTGCGGCCCTCGGCCTCGATCTCAGCGTTGCGCGCGTCGGCAGCCGCCTGGGCCTTGGCCTCGTTCTCGGCGCCGGCATACACGTAATAGTCCGTCTCGGTCAGGTCCTCTTCGTTGATCACGGTGTATTCGGCCACGATGCCTTCCTTGGCGGCCTGCGACTCGAACGCCGCGAGCGCCGCCTGTGCCTCGGGCGACTCGGGGTTGGCCTCGAAGCCCTCGCCCATCGCCTCGAGCACTTCGTCGCCGGGCTCGGCGAGGAAGTTTGCGGCAACGGCGTCGGTCTCGATGCCGGCCTCAGCAGCGGCATCCAGGTAGTTCGCGATGGCCTCCTGCGCCTCGTCGTAGGGCTCGGCGTCGGCATCGTACGCGGCCTGCGCGCCAGCGTCGGGGTTCACGATCGCGACGGGATCAAGATACCAGCCGTCGCCGAAGACGCCGTCGTTGGCCCAGTCGGTGGCGTAGCCGCCCACCGTGCTCACGGAAATGTAGTAAACGGCCGCGATGATCACCACGAAGATGGGCAGCGCCAGCACGCGGTTGAGCAGGATGCGGTCGATCTTCGACGTCATGCTCGCGGCGGGCTCGTCCTTCTTCTGCACATTCTTGATGAAGCCGCCGATGTAGTTGTAACGCTCGTTGCTGATGACGGCGTCGGCCTTGTCGTCGAAGCGGGCCTCGACGGCGCGCACGTGCCCTTCGAGGTCGCCGATCTCGCCCAGCTCCGCGAGCACCTTCTCGTCGCGCTCCAGGTACTTGATGGCGTAGTAGCGCTTCAGCTGGGGCGCCACTTCCTTCGGCAGGTCGGCCTCGAGGTGCGCGATGAGCGCCTCGAGGTCCTCCGAGAAGCGGGCCGGCTGCGGCGCCTTGCCGTCGCGCGCGGCCACCTTGGCCGCGGCCACGACCTCGTCGATGCCCTCGCCCTGCAGCGCCGAGATCTCGACGACCGGCAGCGCGAGCGCCTTCGAAAGCGCGGCGGAATCGATCTCGTAACCGCGCTTGCGCACGATGTCCATCTGGTTCAGAGCGACCACTACGGGCACGCCGAACTCCATGAGCTGCGTCGTCAGGTACAAGTTGCGCTCAAGGTTCGACGCGTCGACGATATCAACGATAACGTCCGGCTCGCCCTGGATCAGATAATCGCGCGCGATGATCTCCTCGTTGGAATACGGAGACAGGGAGTAGATGCCCGGCAGGTCCACGACCTCCACCTCGGAGTGGGCCCTCAGCTTGCCCGTCTTGCGTTCCACGGTAACGCCCGGCCAGTTGCCCACGTATTGGTGGTTGCCGGTGAGCTGGTTGAACAGGGTGGTCTTACCCGAATTGGGGTTGCCAACCAGCGCGATCGTCATTGACATTCCTTTTTCCTCGCTTCCTTTTGTTGTATTCGGCTAACTATTATTTGGGAATAGAAAACCCCGGGCACGCCCGGGGTGGGTAAACTACGCGGGCACCACTTCGATGTTGGCTGCGTCGGAGCGCCTGAGCGAGAGATGGTAGCCGCGGACAGTCACGTCGATGGGGTCGCCCAGCGGAGCGACTTTCGTCACGCTGACCTCGGTGCCCTTGGTGATTCCCATGTCCATGATGCGGCGGCGGATCTCGCCGGAGTCGTTGAGGTGCGCAACCGTGCAGGCCTCGCCCACCTTGACGTCGTTGAGTGTCATGACGCTTCCTTCCTTGAAAAGTAAACCTACGTTAATTCCACGGTAGTATACCAAGCCTAACTATTCATTGAAAGTTATATGGAGCAAATTTTTGCGAAATTGTTCGCCAGCGGCAACTGTCCCCCGCTCAGAGGCGCGGAGGCACTGTTTCCCGTATGTGAACATCGTGGAGCATCGCGCACAATTACCGCTGTTTTAGTCGATAATCGAGCGGCACTGCGCAACGGCAGCCAACGCGAAAGGAGCCCCATGGCCATCCGCATCGTTTCAGACTCCTCCTCCGACTTGCTCGAGTTACCCGACGTCGACTACCGCACCGTGCCGCTCAAGGTGATGTTCGGCAGCCACGAGTACGTCGACGAGCCCGGCACGGACGTCGAGCACATGGTGCTCACGCTGCAGGAGCACCAGGGGCCATCGACCACGTCGTGCCCGAACACGCAGGAATGGCTCGACGCCTTCGAGGGCAGCGACGAAGTGTTCGCCGTCACGATCAGCAGCGGCCTTTCGGCAAGCTACGAGGCGGCGGCCATGGCCCGCGACATGTACCTGCGGAGCAACCCGGGCGCGAAGGTGCATATCTTCGACAGCCACGCCACGGGCCCGGTGGAGCGCCTGATCATCGAGAAGCTGCGCGCGGGCGTGCTCGCGGGCAAGCCGTACGACGAGATCGAGGCCGAGACCGTTAAGTACCAGGAAAGCATCCGCATCCTTTACTCGCTGGAGTCGCTGAACAACCTGGCGCGCAACGGGCGCGTGAACCCGCACATCGCGCGCATTGCCGGCGCGCTCAACATACGCGTGATCGGCCACGCGAGCGACGAG
This sequence comes from Coriobacteriaceae bacterium, assembly GCA_015062685.1. Classification (GTDB taxonomy): domain Bacteria; phylum Actinomycetota; class Coriobacteriia; order Coriobacteriales; family Eggerthellaceae; genus UBA9715. Next base: position 66,647 of record SUUE01000012.1, on the reverse strand, counting down.
GGCAAGGTGGAGCTGCTGCACCGCTGCCGCGGCGAACAGCGCGCGCTGAAGGCCATCGTGGCGGAGATGCAGGAGCGGGGCTGCGCGGGCGGCACCGTCTACATCGACCACTGCCTGAACTCGCGCGCGGCGCTGGCGCTCAAAGCCCTCATGGAGGAGGCCTTCCCCGGCATCGACGTGCGCATCGAACCGTGCGGCGTGCTGTGCAGCTACTACGCCGACAAGGGCGGGCTCATCATCGGCTACGAAGTGCAGGGCCAGGCGTAGCGACGAAGCGGTATCATGCTGCCTGTTGGGCACGACTCGAAACGAAACGGAGCTGGCATGGCTGAGAACGGCAAGAAACCGCAGATGAGGATCAGGGGCATCGGGCCGGTCATCCGAGCGGCAGGGCTCGCGAGGTGGGCGGCCGTGTTCGCCGTGCTCTTCCCGGTCTGCGCGCTGCTGATCGCGCTGTTCGAGCCGAACGTCGGCGGATTCGGCAACGCCATGTGGCTCTCGTTCCAGATCGTGACCACCATCGGCCTGGGAGACTACACGGCCACGACGTTCGTCGGGCGCGCGGTGGCGGTGCTCCTCTCGGTTTACTCGATATTCTTCGTGGCGCTCATCACGGGCGCGGTCGTGAGCTACTGCAACGAGCGCATGAACGCGCGCCGCAACGAGAGCGTCGCGCACTTCATCGACCAGCTCGAGCACCTGCCCGAGCTGAGCCAGGAAGAGCTGGCCGACATCTCCAGGAAGGTCAAGGAGTTCCGCTCGACCATGTAGCGGCGCCCGCGCGCGACAAAAACTCGCGAATCTGCCAAAAATTCGAGGTGGTCTGAAGATTTTCTCGGCGCTCCAAATTAGCGCCTGAAAAACGCCCGTTCTGAACTGGGATTACGGCGGTGTCTTGTTTCCCGGGGTGCGAAAATTGACCCTAAATCTTCAGACAACCTCGAAATTTTGGCAGAATTTCGAAAATTGGTCGCGCGGGGCGGGTGCAACCCGCCCCGCGGCGGCCTACATGCCGAGGAAGCGGGCGACCGGGGTGGCGCAATGCTCCATGGTCTGCAGCGCGCGCAAGCCGCTCGCGGGCTTGATGCGGTTGTGACAGACGAGCTTCACGACCGGGCCGATGATGAAGAAGCTCGCGAACATCGTCATAGGCATGGTCGTGGCGAGGGCGGTCACGTAGACGCTCGCGAAATCATCGGGGTTCGTGAACAAAGCCGCGCCGATCCCGCCCGTGATCGGGGACGACACGCACACATGCAGCGCCGTGGTGGCCAGCGCCCGCACGGGGCCCTTCCTCAAGCGCCCGTCGATGAGACGCGGCTTCAGCAAGCGGACCAGCGGCGTGGCAATGCGGGCGCGCACGAAGAGCGCGATGCAGAACAGCAGGGGCAGCAGTCAATGCGTGTACGTGAAGTAGCCCGTGCCCGACCGGGCCAGGCAGGTGGCGCCAAACAGGAACAGCGTCATGCAGCCCGCCATGAGCAGCTGGTAGGCGGACCCGCTCGCGCCCGTCGGGACGGGCACCTCGTCGCGCAGGCAATCGAGGTAGGTGTAGCGGGCGTTCGCGGTTTCGGCCTTCGGGTTCTTGCGGGTTTCTCGTGCGGTTAGGATGCGTTTCAAAAACATGTGAATCACCTTCTTCCGGCCTATCCGAGACCCCTACCCTACGCGGCTTTCCTTGAAGGTTCCTGAAGTTCACCATTCGGGTACATTCCGAACACACCGGGGGCACGGCATCGGTAGAAGACCGCCACAACTGCGCCACGTTTTCAGCAGCGCGCGTTCACGGGAGCGGCATGCGCCCTGGTGGAAGGCGCGGGCCCGCGCGCGGGGTGCGCGCGGGGCGCGGCTATTCCAGCACGAGGGTTCCGAAGGAATCGGGGGCGTGGAAGTTCGGGGTGTCGCTGTTCACGTGGCTCCACACCAGGTAGTGCTTGTTCGCGGTGAGGTTGCCGCACTTGTAGAAGTTGCCGCGCAGCTGCATGCCCGGCTCGGGACTGAACGCGGGGTAAAGCGTGCGCAGGTAGTCGTACGGGATCCGGTAGGTTATCTCCCAGCCGTCGGGGGTGCGGGCGGATGTTGCGCCAAGGGTCTCGGCATCGGGGAGGAGGCGCGTGCGGCCCTGCTTCTGCACGCCGACCTCGTTGCAGAGCGCGCAGTTGGGGTTGAACTCGAAGTTCAGGTAGCGCGCGTCGCCGGCGACCGGCATGATGAACGCCTCGAGGCAGCTGTCCTCGTAGGGCTTCGCGAAGGGGTCGTCGGCCGCGTACGTGGCGCGGACGTCCTGCTCCTCGGCCCACATGCGCACGTAGATTGCCTGGTCGTCGTGGCAGAGCTGGGCGTGGGCGCTGATGCCGAACGAGTCGCCCCACTCCGCGTCGTCGATGTCGAGCTGCGCGATGCTGCCCCAGCTCGGCTCGCCCGAGATGCGGGCAACGGTGTAGGTCTTGGCATCGGGGTTCGCCGCGCTCGGGGCGCTCGGGGCCTGGCTTGCCGCCGGCGGGGCGCCTGCGCTGGAAGCGCCTTGCGGGCTGGCGCCGCCCTGCTGCGAGCAACCGCCCATCACGAGCACGAACACGAACATGGCAACCACGGGCAGCAGCTTCTTCATGATGACCCCACCTTTCCCTCGCGCACCAAGATAGCATCTTTTCCCGCCGCGGGGCGCGGGGCGCGCAGCGCTACAATGGGTGCGGAAGCGAACCTTCGCAGGCCGCTGCTAGGAGGAAACCATGAACGAGACCCTCGAACTCTATTACTACCCCGAGTGCCCTTTCTGCCAGAGGGTGCTGCGAGCCATCGACGAGCTCGGCGTTGCGGGCAGGATCGAGCTGAAGAACATCCACGCGGATGACGAGGCGCTGCAGACGCTCATCGCCGTCGGCGGGAAGCGCCAGGTGCCCTGCCTGTTCATAGACGGAAAGCCGCTCTACGAGAGCGGCGACATCGTCAACTGGCTACAGGGCGCCGCGCTGTAAGGCACCGGCGGCCCCGTAGCCGCGTTTAGAAACCCACCGAAAGGGCTAATCGCCAATAAGAAGCGCGCAGTGCTCGCACGACCAGCTTTTGCCGCCCGCGACGGCCTCGAGCTCTTCCTCGGAGAGCTTGTAGCCCTCCTTCTTGGCGAGCGCCAAGAAATCCTCGGAGGTCTTGCACGCCTTTACCTTCTCGCGAAGCTCGGGGCTAAGGTCCTTGTAATCCATGCTGTTTCCTTCCTCTCGGGAGGGTCGGGCGAAAGCGCCCATAACCCCTCCTACGATTGAATATACGACGATGCGTTGAAACCATTCCGTAAAAAGGCACGGCCCAGCTTACAATGGAGGCAGAAATGAGCCCGCTCAGGCAGGGAGGTTCCAATGACAAGCAAGATCCTGTTCGTCGGATACCCGAAATGCTCGACCAGCAACAAGGCCCAGAAGTGGCTGGACAGCCGCGGCGTCAGCTACGAATTCCGCCACATCGTGGAGAAGAACCCCACCGAGCGCGAGCTGCGCGCATGGCACAAGCGCAGCGGTCTGCCGCTGAAGCGCTTCTTCAACACCAGCGGCATGCTCTATCGCGAAATGGGGCTCTCGAAGAAGCTGCCCGACATGACCGAGGACGAGATGTACGCCCTCCTGGCCATCAACGGCATGCTCGTGAAACGCCCGCTGCTCGTGCTGAACGACACCGTACTACCCGGCTTCAAGGAAGCCGACTGGGAGCAAGCGCTCAAAGTTTAGTCTTCGGCGCTCAGGATGCCTTGGGACTTGATGGCTTGGATTACGGCTTCGTCGGCGGGGAGCCAGGTCACGGAATCCAGGGGCGCGGCATCGAGCCAGCGGGCGGCCATGTGCTCGTGCACGTAGGATATGCTGGAACTCGTCCGCGAAGAACTTGGCGATGTCGGCCGACAGTCCCACGAAAGCGCTCTCGTCTGCGAAGTAATCGCGCAGCGCCTGCGCGAACATGCTGTCAGGCGCGAACTGCCCGTGCTTGTTGTCCAGGTTGCCGAGCGCCTTGCGCGCATGGCTCGACACGTATCGCTTCGCGGTCTTGTCCGAGATGTCAATCTCCTCGCGCGCATACGTGTGCTCGCACGCAACGAAGTCGAGCACGTGCAGAATGGCATGGTTTATGTTCATGTGCGGATCATCTAATCGAATAACCGAAACAAATGCGGCCCACTAGGATGCCAGTTTCGCCTCATCCGTTACGCAGTTGAATAATTCCTGGCAAAAACATCTGCTAGTCTGAATGTGCGAAACGGTTTGGAGAGCAAAATGAGTACGGGATTGCTAGAGAGCAGAACTGAGTACTTGCTTACGAGCTTCGAACGAGCGCTTAGCGAAGGCTGGATTGAAATCTATTCGCAGCCTGTAATTCGCGCGTCAAATGGCAGGGTCTGCGAAGAAGAGCTGTTCGTGCGCTGGGATGACCCCGTACTCGGAATTCTTAACCCAGGCGACTTTATACCAACCCTCGAAAGCGGCGGCGTTATCGAACGCCTCGACTTGTATGCCCTAGAGAAAGCCCTTGAAAAGATCCAGAATCAATTCAGCATCGGCGTGGACATCGCAGTTACATCAATCAACATTTCGCTGTCGGACTTTCGGGACAAGAATTTTGTAAACGAGATAGAAGACAGAGTCCTTGCGTCAGGTGTTTCCAGGGGAAAGCTTGCTTTCGAATTATCGGAAAGCACAGCTCTCGTTGAAAACCACGAGATAGTCGCTCAACTTGAGAAGCTCAAGAAACTAGGTTATAGGCTGGAAATAGACGATTTCGGCTATAACTGCGTCCCGCTTTTAATGTCCCCGTCGATCCGCTTTGATGCGCTGAAACTGAACATGGCATTGGTCAGGCACATCCCGAGCAGCCAAGAAGCCTCAACGATCGTGGAAGAGCTCCTGAAGATGTCTGCGAAGCTCGGCATGGACGTCATCGCCAAAGGAGTGGAACGCAAGGAGCAGGTAGACTTCTTATGCGAAGTCGGATGCGCCAAGCTTCAAGGCTTCTACTATAGCAAGCCGGTGTCCGCGGCAAGTCTTTATGAATTCGCAAAGAACAATAAGCAATTCCTCACGGTGGAAAGCGCCGAAGAAGAGGTCTATTACTCGCGAGTGGATCAAATCAATATCCATGAATTGTCTTATGCCGGCGAGGACAATGGAGCGTTCAAAAACAGCGCTAACGAGAACCCTATCGCAATTCTGGAAACCGACGATGACGAAATCCGGGTCATGCGAACCAACGCTGCATGCAACCGATTCATCAGCGAAAACTTTCCAGATAAAGAAGGCGTTTGGAAGGCGAGCATAAACTCGCAGTTGGATTCGCCGGGGTCCTTCGTTCTTTCCGCAATCAGGAAATGCGCGCATTCCGAGAAAAGACTTGTCGTCGAAGAGAGAACCCCGTCCGGCAAGACGGCGCATTTGATGCTTCAGAAAATCGCGGAGAACCCGGTTACGGGCCGCAAGGCGGTCCTTTTCGCAGTCATTTCCGTTGAAGCTCCCTCAGGGAAGCTACCCTCTGTGTCTTACGATTACATTGCCCGCGCACTGTCTGAAGAATACATTGCGATGTACATCGTTGATATCGAAACCAACAATTACGTCGAATACGACGTGAACGGGCTCAACCGTGACGTCACCGTCGAAAAGGCCGGCGAGGACTTCTTCTACGACGCACGTCACGATGTTGAGAACCTGACGTATCACGAAGACAGGAAGATGTTCAACGAGCTCTGCACGAAAGAAAACGTGTTGAAGCAGATCGAAGAGCAGGGCGTCTTTTCCATGACTTATAGAGCGCAAGACGAGCTGGGCATACATTACGTCAACTTCAAAGCAGTAGGAGACAGGAGCTATGACAAGCGCATCATTATCGGCGTAACCAGCGTCGACAAGCAGATGAAGCTGCGCCAGGCATTCAAGTCGCTGCAAGAAGAGAGCACGATGTTTTCCAGAATTGCCGCCCTTGCCGGAAACTTCTTTGCTATCTACGTGATCGGCCTCGAAGACAACGCATAATACACGGTGCACAAGACCGTCGAGGGAGAGAAGTTTATCGGAAGAGGCCAAAGCGGCGAGGATTTCTTTGCCGAGACCCAGGAACGAATAACGAGTGTGATATATCCAGATGACCTGCAGGATTTCAGGGAAAGCATCAGGAAAGACGTCATTCAGGAGAGAGTGGCTGCAGATGGTTTCTTTGAGCATCGATACAGGCTGATCGTTGACGGAAAGCCGACGCACTTTATGCAAAGGGCGGTCATCATCACGGAGAACGATGAGCGGAAGCTCGTCATTGGCCTCATGAACATCGATGCCCAGATAAAGAAGGATGAGGAGTACGCCGAGAATCTTTCAGCTGCTGAGGGCTTGGCATTAAAAGACGAGCTTACGGGCGTCAAGAACAAGCATGCCTATGCCATGGCAGAAAAGGAATTGGCAGACTCGCTCAAGTCGGGCGAGCCCCGGGAATTCGCGATAGCTGTTTTCGACTTGAACGACCTTAAGTACATGAACGACAACTTCGGCCATAAGAAGGGCGATGAATACATCAAGGCAGGTTGCAGAATGATCTGCGAGACCTTCGAGCATAGTCCCGTGTATCGAATTGGCGGCGATGAGTTTGTGGCCATCGCGCAGGGCGCGGATTATGAAAAGCTCGACTATCTAATGGGCGTTATCGATAAGAAGAACAACGAAAACATGCTGCATGGAGACGTAACCATAGCCGCCGGCGTGGCGCTCGGGACGGAGCACTCGGTCGTTAGCGATGTATTCGTTCAGGCAGATGCCGCCATGTACGAAAAGAAGAAAAGAATGAAGGCCGCAAGCCCATTGTAGGACCCGGGATAGTCCCAGTGCCAAGGGCCGGCACCCGGTTCCGTAGCATGTTTCGAGCTCCGTGCTATGTCTGGATCCTGCTTGGCGGCATCATCACGGCAATCGGATGGGCGCTTGCGGGAATCATTTTCTACATCACCATCGTGGGCATACCCCTGGGGCGCCAGGCATTCAAGATGGCTAAGCTGTCGCTCATGCCCTTCGGCGCCGAAGTGCGCTCGATTGATTAAGGCCGCTTGCCTCGTGGCATTAAAACAGGCAGCGGTCGATGGCGTCCTTGCCGCGCAAGGCGTCCAGCCAGCCTGCGGGAACCGCCTCCTTCACTCGCCGCCATCGCGTCCCGCAATGTGCCTCTTCAAGATTACCCCTGCAGCAATTCCCAAGAAACCGGCACCTTGCACGAGATCGGAATCGGTTCGGGGTTGAGCGCCGGCGCTTGAAACTCGATCAGATTGCGCTGAAAAGGTAGAGCGCGTACGACACGATGAGACAAGGAAAGAACAGCGCAGACATAATCGCTAACACAACAAGGACGGGCCGCCATCCGGAGCCTCTCGAGGAGCCGCCGGCATCCGGGCCGCCGGATTCTTCGAGCCACTTTGTCGCGTACCACAGGTTCTGACCGTGATTGTCTTCGTCGAATGCTGCCACCTCAGCCTCCCCTCTGCGCATTGGCGTCTATGGTGAGAATTATCCTAGTCTTGTCCCCTTTGCAAGTACCGCAGAGGGGACAACTAGCCCACTTTGGATACGATGACGCCGCCTGCGAACGCGGCGGCGACGCAGAGCGCGCATGTGAGGACGGCGTACGCGACGGCGCCGACCCATGCCCCGCGCGATGCCAGGTCGACCACCTCCAGGCTGAACGTCGACATGGTCGTGAAGCCGCCGCAGAGCCCGACGCGCAGCAGGAGGGAGAGCTGCCCGTCGGCCATCGCGCCCCGCAGCACGAGCGCCGCGAGGGCCGCGAGCACGAACGAGCCGACGACGTTTATGGCGAGCGTCGCCAGGGGAAACGAAGATGACGGGGCTGCGTTTCCTATCAGGTAGCGCAGCACGGATCCGATGAAGCCGCCGCACCCGACGGCGAGGCAGTTGAGGAGCACGTCGCCCCCTTTCCGCAGGAGCAACAAAAATGGCCCCTGCACGTTGACCTTGCAGAAGCCATCAGCGCTGGCGCGCGGTTCAGGTTCGACCTAGGGAGAGCCTCATTCCCGTTGCGAGAAGTATACCGCACGCCCGCGGCGGGCGCGGCCTACAGGTCCCCGCTCAGGGCCTCCAGGATGAACTCCTCGAAGAGGGGGACCTTGTCGTCGTCGCGCTGCGTGTTGCGCCGAACCAGCTCGTCGGTGAGCTCTTGGGCCGTGTAGGGGCACCTGGGCTCCAGGTACTCGACGAGGCCCGCGTGCCAGCCGCGCGTGGCGGCCTCCGACGAGCAACTACCTTTCGGCGACCGTACTCACCGTCTGATTATCCACGCTACCGTTACGCCAAGTGTTTTCGCGTTGAGAACAATCCCTCGACCTAGAACTCGACCTCAAACATCAAGCTCTTCCGCATCTCGTCCTTCGCCTCGCCCGAAAGCGAGAAGTTGAAGACCGCACCCATCTTCCCGAGGGCTTTATCGATCTTGCCAGCAAGGGAAACCGACATGGTCTGCGACGAAGAGCTGTCTAGATTCACCCTGTACTTCTTGGACAGGTTGCCCTCTTCGCCGTTGCAACGCGTGCTGATCAGGAATTCGATCTACTGGTCGTGGGCATACCACTTCAGTTCTGGACGTTTTGGATTCGCGTTGCCCTCAAACTCTTGCTCGAACACGATTCGCTGCTCGAGCTCTTTGGCGTTCTTCAGATCGGCTTTAACCTCCCCGCCTGTCGAACTAATGCGCTTCCTCGCTTTGCCCGCACTTACCTCGGTCTTTCCCTTGCCGCTAGCGGCGCCTTTGCCAACGCGAACGCTCTTTGCCTCTTCAGTCACTTCGAGCGTGCATTTCTTTGCGCCAAGTTCATACGCGATTCTACGCAACTCGGTAATCTTGTCCTTATTCAGGACGTCAAAGTAGCAATCAAGACTAACATACCTGCCAGGCGTCATGGTGTCTTCAAAGTAAACCGCATCGCAAATTGCCCTCGGGAAGAACGCTACCCCGCTAAACGGAACCGCCTCTTCGTAGAGGTGCAGGACCTCCAAACCGGCTTCCTTGCTGAACCAACCGATGGCGCCCTCGCATACCTCAATGCCCTTCCGCTGATCTTCGTCTGCGATCACGATCATCTTCGGCCTGTCATAATTAGCCGCAGCGTAGTCCTCAGGAAACACCGGATTGTAGATGGACAACATGGCCGCCCTTTTCCCAGCATCAAGAGTTTCGCCGGCCCGCTTTGCAGCTCTTGAAGCCGCATCGGACGCCTTCCCGCCAGCTTCGCCAGCTTTGCTCCGCGCATTCGAAGCTGCATTCAGTATCGCTTCTTTGGGATTGATTTTCATGGGTCTTCCCCTCTCTTGATGCCAACCAGGCACAGCATGAGCATATCTCCATTATAGATGGCATGCCATCTTGTCATAGACCGTGTAATTCTTGCGGCCTGCCATTTTGAAGAAACGCATCTCGCGTGCGTAGACGCTCAAACGCTGGTCTCGAAGAGTCAGGTCTCCGCCTCCTTAAGCTCGTCCACATCGTTGTCGCGTTCGGAGAGGAGAGCACGTGCCGCCTTCACGTTGCGAACGCCCGCGAGCTGCAGCTTGAAGTCGATGCGGTCGCTCTCGCCCTGGGCCTTGAGCTCCGCGATCTCGCCGCGAAGCTGCTCGGCCGTCTCGACGTTCTTCGCCGCCTCGGCCACCCGCGCCTCGAGCGAGGCGACTATCTCGTCGCGCTCGGCGATCTGCTTCTCGTAGTCGGAAGCTTCGCCGCCTACCTGTGACTGGCCCTGCTGCTGCGTTTCCTGCTGCTCTTGGCCCTGCTGTTGCGACGTGTTCTCCGAACCCTGCGTGGCTTCCTGGCTACCATTGGTCTCACCGTCCATGTCCTGTCCCACCTTTCGTCTCGTAAGGCGGGCAGAGACGAACAATGCCCGCACCTTTACCGGTACGGGCATCGTCGCAGCGTGTCACAAGGTGATGCTGTCTACGCGTTCTTGCCTCCGTCGAGCCGTATTCCAAAGCTTGCGACCTTAGCACTAAACGACTCGTTGTCTGCTTCAGATAGCAGCTTGTTCACGATGTAGCCGGCATAGTCGATGTTGTTAACGCCATCGTTTTCAACGTACTTGCCCGCTTCTTCTTCCTTGAGTGTTGCCGTGAATATGACCTGGTTAGGTAGTTCGACGAAAAGGGGAAGTGCATTCTCCTCGCGTGTAGACGAAAGCTCCTCCGCACGGAAAGAGTCAATGAGAATGGGCAGGCCATAACCTACGTGCTTTGCCAGGGAGTACACACGAGCAAGGTAGTATTCCGTTGCTTCACTGCCCATGTAAGGCCTTGTGGCAGGAGTGAAAAGGTCTGCATACTCCGCTGCATCGGGATCGTTGTTGATCGTTCGGCGTACTCGGTTCATTGTTGCGAGAACCTTGGCCTTGAAGTCTGACCGCCCCTCTCGGATCTCATCGCTCACTCGGGATGCTTCGTTTAGCTGCTCGGTGATGTCCTCGATTTCGTCGGCAATTCCACTCAGCTCTTGGTCGATGGCCTCGATGTCGACGTATCCCTCGCGAGCTGCAAAAACGTCCTCAAGGCTCAAATCCCTTAAGTCAGCCATTGCGTTGAACTTTCGTTGTACTTCCCGGATGTCGGCCTCAAGCTCCCGCACTTCGGCTGCATATGCGTCAATCCTGTCTTGCACGGTTCTTAATATCTGTCTGCGCATGTCGTCCGTCGTTATGTCGAACACGAAGTCAGACCCGGGAACCTTGTAGCCAATGCGCTCGGAGCCACATTCCAAGCAGACAACAGAGCCTGCTTTCACCTCGTTGTTCAGCGAACGTAATTCAGAAAGGACCGACTCGTTCTTTTTCATACGCGTATAGGCGTGATTGCGTCGTTTGTTGAGATCGGTAAGCTCATTTTTCAAAGCGTCAAGCTCGGCCACGTAGCGCACCGTTTCTTCTCTGTCCGCAGTGGGGCTTGTCAGCGCGAGGGCCGTGCCGGGCTTCCTGAGCATAGACACTTGCTTTTCGAGTTCCTTCCTCCTCGTTCTTAGCTTGTCGCGCCGGCGTTTGAGGTCGGCCTCCGCCCTTGAGTCCATCTGCCTAGCATCCAGACCGACAATAGCGAAGACCATCTCAGCAAAGTCGTTTCGGTCGAAGTAGCCGCCCATCACGCGGGAGGTGTTTCGCCCTGCTTGGGAGACAAACGCCATCTGGGTATAAAGGGGAAGCCCGACCCTGACGGGGACGCCTTTCTTGACTATCGAGGGCAAGGGGCTGATATGCTCGCTCCAGTATTCGTCAAACGCGCCCTTTCCCTCAAGAGGAATAATGCTGTCTGCATCTTTTACGACAAAGAGGTCCTTGTTCCGGAGTATAGAGAGCTCGTGTCCATCGATGTCGATGTCCACGATGAAGAGGTATTGCCGATACTCGAAGTTGGCCGGGAACATCGCGTCGGCACCGAGCGCATACATTATCGACTGCATGACGATAGTCTTGCCGACGTGGTTGTCCTTGCTCGTGATTATGTTCAGGCCGTCAGTGAACCCGTCTTGGATGTAGGATTCTCCCTCATTGCCAATGTACGCCGAATTGATTTTGATCATTTGCGCAAACCGTCCTTAATCGTGGCGATGAAGTACAGGTGAGCACGCCTGTCCATCTGCCAGCATGCCTTTACGGTAGCGGGGTTAAGTCTGCTGTAAATATCTTTTATGCCCGCGCTGCGGTCACTTTCGAGGATGGTCACAATCTCGTTCAGTAGCGCCCAGAAAGCCTCGCGGTCGTTCTTGTTGAAGTACTGCTTGAACATCGCGTTCCGACAGTCTTCGGCAACATCGTCTAAGTCCTCTTCGACGGGAAGAGTTTGCAGGTAGTCGTTGAACTCTTCTGGAACGTCGTCCTTATAGAAGTCGCGGTTGAGCAGCCTTTCGATGATGAGCAGCCTAATTGCCCGCACCTTCAAGATTCTTCCGTAATCCATAACTTCGTAGGGGCGCTCGATGCATTTGCCGGCGATTCCCTCGCGGTTTTTGAGCTTTGACTGCATGTCACGTATCTCGGTGAAGGTTTTTCTCAACACGCGCACGCTCGGCAATAGGGCAGATGTGTTGTTTGCGAGTGCGCGTATGTATTCAACGGGGTCGGCTTTGGCTGTAACGAAGCGCACCTTAGAAAGAAAGTCATCGATATTCTCGTCGGTGACTCTTTCAGCGAAAGTCTCACGATGACGTTTCCTGCAAGTCTCAATGAGCTTGTCGCGCACGCTCTTCTGCGCCTTGGGCTTCATGCTGTGGAAGCCAAACTCCATGAGGCTGGAGTCTTCGAGCACGCTCGTGGAAACGCCGCCGATGAACAGGGTGTACGAGAGGAAGAAATGCGAGAAGTCGCTTACGAAGTTCTCGAATAGCGTAGCAAGCTCCTCGCCGATTTTCGCGGGATTAGTATTCTTGCCAGCTTTTGATTGGAGGTCGTAGAGGTTCGAGCATGAGTTATCCATCCCGGTCACGTCGTTGAAGCAGTCAATGGCGAACTGTTCGATGTCATCGCGTTCGTCGGCAAAGCACATGAGATGCAGCAACGCACATGTCTCAGCAGCGTTGCCGCTTGGCGTTCCCTGCTCTGTTGAAATGAACGTGTAGCTCATACGTTGCCCTGCCACTCTCCGTACCCTAAAACGTCCAGGTAAACCAGCCGTGCTGCTGCGCAATCGTCTTCATGCGATCCTCAAGCTTCGCCTGTAGCTGCATGCGCCCATCGGTGTTGTTGTCGTAGCGAAGCACGCGATGGTGCTGGAGATCGAACGGGACGTCATCAAGGGATTGCGTAATCGGTATGACCTCCTTGCCTAGGGCGTGGGCGACGCCCGTCTCGTAGAAGACGTTCGGGTTCTTGCCGGTGAAATCAACGATTACCATGCAGGACGTGGCTATGAGGTTGATAACGTCTTGGATGAGGACCGAGCTCTCCCAGATGTCGTCCGCCGCCTTGAGCGTGCGGCCGGTGTTCGCACAAGCCTGCCGCATGGTCTCCCTCACATCATCGAAATCGGGACGGAAGGGCATCATGGCCGTTACAAGACTCGTGTCGATGGTTTGCTCGATGCGGTGTACCTGCCCAGCGCCAAAGAAGGTCTGTAATCCGGTCTGCGAAGCGCCGTTCCCGCCCTGTGATCCCTTCTCCCGCAGCATCGATTCAACGAGGTCAAGCACCTTCTCGTCCTTGCGAACGAGATTAGCCAACACCTCAGCCACGCAGGCAGGGTAATCTTCGTCGCCAAAACTAAGACTTCTCAAAAGGCGGGAATGCCCCGTGATGTATCCTCCGAGATCGCCAACGTAAGTGGCGAGCATCGACCAGTCGCCAGCATCAAACAGTTCGATGACCTGATCCTTGTCTCGAGTGATTCGCTGTATGCGTGCGGCATCTAGCATGGTATGCATGTGCTCCTGTCTCCTGGCGGTGATGAAATTGCCGGTCCTGCCTATTCGTCGCTTGCTGGCGGGTCGTAAGGTTTGCCCTCCTTGTTATAGGTGAGGTTAAACACAAGGTCGGAGAGCCATTTCTTGAACGATGGGTTGTCTTGGAACTGCTTGAACAGCTCTATGTTGTCGCCCATGATGCCGAGAATGACTTGCAGCAGGGCACGGTCGCTTTCCATGCGAGCGCTCTGCTCATCGGAGTTGCGCATGGCGTTCTGGTATTTCTCGTCGCGAGAGACCATAGCCGGTATCTCGAGGATTTGCCTGCGCACATTGTCAGCATCGTTCCACTTGATGTTACCGAACATGCTGTTGAAGTCGTTGAGGATGGCGGAGAGTGCGTCTAGCTCCGGAGGGACGATAATCCCTATATTGCCCGTAGGTACGGGCTCCACCTCGGCATCCTCGTCGGCAAGCTTGATCGCCATGGACTCACGCGCCTCGTTGCGGTAGCTCTCAAGGTCGATGACCTCGAGAATCCCCTCGGAGAGGTCATCCTCCCTCGGCGTGGGCAGCTTCGGGATAAGCAGATTGAGGAATATCGAGAGCCTTTCCCACTCGGCATTGCCATATGGCAATATTGCACCCAGGAAGCCATAGGTGCGAACAAACGACTTTGCCGCGCTCTTAAACTTGACCTGGTCATCGGTCTCAAGCTGATTGTAGATAGCCGCGCACGCATCCAAGATGGGGTCGAGCTTGTCGCGTTCTGCCCCGCTCAGGAACAGGTTTACGAGCGCCTCCACGCCGTCTTCCCCGAAGACTTCGTAATCGTCCATCAGGGAAACCAGGTCGTAGAGCTTGTTGGGGTCCGTCTCACCAGATAGGATGGTCGTGCGGTAGTAGCGCTCGAAAGCCTTCTGGATGTCCTCAGGCTTGTTGGCGAAATCAAGCACGAAAGTGTCAAGTTTGCCTGGGCAGGCACGGTTGAGGCGCGAGAGAGTCTGCACTGCCTTGATGTCCACGAGCACCTTGTCGACGTACATGGTGTGCAGAAGAGGCTCGTCAAAGCCAGTCTGGTACATGTCGGCCACGACGAGGATCCGATAAGGGTCCTTCTTGAACTCCTTGGGTATCTTCGCGTCTGAGAACCCGTTGAGGCCAGCCGAGGTGAGCGGTGGCTCCTGCCCCCTGTACTTGCATTCATCGGAGAAGGCGATGATCGCCTTGTAGGGGCTATGTCGGTCGGCAAGCTCCTTGCAGATGGCGAAGTAGTATTCGATGCAGCGCGGGATGCTGGCCGTTACGACCATGGCGCGCGCCTGGCCGCCTATCTTCGCCTTGGCGATCACCTGCTCGTGGAAGTGCTCTACGATCATGGCCGCTTTCTTGCCTATGGTGAAGCTGTTGCCCTCAACGAAGTTGCGGAGCTTTTTCTGGGCACGCTTTTTGTCGAACATCGGGTCATCTTCGACCGTCTTCATGAGCTTGTAATAGCTGTCGATAGGCGTGTAGTGAGCAAGCACGTCGAGGATGAAGCCTTCCTGGATCGCCTGCTTCATCGTGTAAACGTGGAAGGGTCGGTGCTTGATGTCGCCGCCGTCCTGGTAGGCAATGCCGAAGGTTTCGAGTGTCTTGTTCTTCGGTGTCGCTGTGAAGGCAAAGTAGCTGGCGCTGCGGAGGAGCTTGCGGCCCTCCATCATAGCGTTGATCTTGTCCTCGTTGTCCATATCGTCATCGGACATCTGACCGGAAAGCGCAAGGTTCATGTTCGCATTGTTCCGTCCGCTCTGTCCCTGGTGCGCCTCGTCGATGATGATGCCGAAACGCCGATCCTTGTGCTCCTCTCCGAGCTTCGGCAGGGCGAACGGGAACTTCTCGACGGTAGTGATGATGATTCGCTTGCCGTCGGTGATGTACTGTGAGAGCTGCGTGGCATTTTCAGCCCAGGCCACAGTATTGCGCACTTGCATGAACTGCTTGATTGTGTCGCGTATCTGCCTGTCAAGGATGCGACGGTCCGTGACGACGATAACGGTGTCGAAGAGGGGGTGTCCCGCCTGCTCTATCACGATGAGTTGGTGCGCGAGCCAGGCTATGGAGTTTGACTTGCCGCTACCCGCGCTGTGCTGGATGAGGTAGCGCTTGCCGACGCCGTTTGCCCTCACGTCAGCTAGTAGGGTTTCAACACAGTCAAGCTGGTGGTAACGCGGGAATATCTGCTTGACGGTCTTCTTTTTCGTGTCGGGGTCTTCCTCACTCACGACCTGCGCGTAGTTCTCGATGATGCGAGCAAGCTTGCGTTTAGTGAGGATGTCTTTCCACAAGTAGTCGGTCATGAGGCCGTCAGGGTTGGGAGGGTTGCCGGCTCCATCGTTGTATCCCTTATCGAACGGGAGAAACCAACTGTCCCTCTTTGCGAGCTTGGTGCAGAACATGATGCGGGCATCGTCCACGGCAAAGTGCACCATGCAGCGCTTGAAGGAGAAGATTGTCTCGCGGGGATCACGGTCGTCTTTGTACTGCTGAACAGCGTCATCGACGTTTTGCTTGGTGAGCTGGTTCTTGAGCTCGAAGGTGATGACGGGCAACCCATTGATGAAGATGCACATGTCGAGCGCGAGCCGCCCCGCATCGAGCGAGTACCGCAGCTGTCGGGTGACGCTGAAAATGTTCTTATCGAAGAGTTCTGCTGCCTTGACGTTGCCCTCAGTGGGTGTGAGGTAGAAGACGACGACATCGACTGGGTATACCTTGATTCCCGTGCGCAGCACGTCAACGATGCCACGCTTTGCAATCTCGCCGACGAGCCGGTTCAGAAACTGCCGCCTCTTTTGATCCGAGTTGAAAACTCCGAGCTTTGCCATGGCTTCCGGTTGCGTGTCCTGGAGGAAGCGGAACAGGCGCATCTCATCGATGGCATATTCCTTGTTGTAGTCGGCGTTCGAGCCACGCTCGTAGCCGTTCTCATCGACAAGCCACTTTTCGATGAGAGCTTCGAGTCCGTTTTCGCTCGTGTTGGTGAATGTTGCCATATCTAACACGCCCTTCCAGTAATGGCATCTGATATCAGCCGTGTTCTCAGTGAATTAAGGCTTTGTATTTGCCGCTGATGGAGGCGGATTGTTTCGTCATATACGGAACAGCGATTCTCAAGTAGGTCAACTATTTCTTTCTGTTCGTACGCATCGGGAAACGGTACTTTTAACGCTCCAAAGGCTGCAGCGGATATTTCCTTGAAAGTGGTGCCAGATGCATGAGCCTCAAAGACGTCAGACATTACGCTAAACAGGTAGTAATAGTAAAGGGTATTCACACCATTATTTGGAATACAGGATAAGCAACCCTGGCTCGTGCAAAGCTCGATATTGCTAATAGCTACAGTTCCGACTGGCGCTCGTTTGGTAATAACAATGCTGCCTATCGGAACTAAGTGCGTGCTACAAGAGTTGTAGCCCTCATCGCTCAAATATCGTTCGCTTGCAACGATATATTTATCCGCTGTCTTGTAGTCCGCAGGCGTAACCCATGTTATATCGCCATTCCAGTATTCTTCAATTCCGCTCTTTGGCGTCGCTCCCGAAACAATCGTGAAGAGTCGTTTAATCGGCACGAGATTCCAATGACACGGTATACATCCAAACCATTCGACACCCGTATCGCTCAGCACATTTTTATTGGTTGTACCCCGTAAGGCGCATTTCTTCACAAGAGCGCTTTTCAAGGCTCCGAGTTGCTCAATAGCGCTGAGCTTCGCGTGAATCAAACGATTGATTCCGACTAGCTTCTGGTCCAAATAATCAATAATCTGCTCTTGCTCTCTTCTTGGTGGTACGGGGAAGTCGATCGTCAGAAAGTCGCTCGGATAAAGCCTCAATCTTGAGGGCTGAATTCCGGTCGATAGCGAGTGGTAGACGTCGATAAGGTTGGGCTCGCGCAGCAAGAGGTCGAGAAACTTTGGATCGTAGTAGTCACCTTTCTGCCGATACACGTTATAGGCAGGGCTTACCACACCTGCATATTCACTCACACCAATGGCGCCCTGCCAGGTCCACATCGTATTCGCTGCTATGTCACCAACCTGTACTCGCTTGTAGCCGATAAGCGATTCGGACTGGAACATGTTCACGATCTTCTGGCTGCGTGGTGTAATGCCGGTGATGTGCGATACGGAGAGAAGCTCTTCTTCGCCCGTTTCCGACTTGTCATCAACGACCTCGAAAAGCTGCTTGCCGCGATAGCGCGGCCACCTATCTGGATACGTTCGCCGGTCTGCTGGGTTATGCATGTTCGTACTCATCCAAGCAGCCCTCCCATAATCTCGTCAAGCATTCCGTCCGCTTCGCGCTCGAGTTCTTGCAGGCTGGCCAGGATCTCGCTGACGTCGCGCAACTCGGTTGGCTTGTAGAAGTACTTGGCGAAGCCGACCTCATAACCAATCTGGGTCTTCTTTTCGTCCACGTAAGCGTCGGGCGCATATGTGCGCACCTCATTTTCTATAAACGCCTCAATGCCGCCCTCATAGGTGAGGGGCACGATCTCTGTGTCGGTCAGTTCGGTGTCGGATTCTCCTGCAACCGGTTTGGCGTCGGGATCCCTTTCGGTGATGAGTGGCCTAAGCCGGTTCAATAGCGTTTTGCGCAGCTTGAGCGCCTTTGCAAAAGCGTTCCAGTCATCAAGAGGCGTGTCTCTGGGAACAGATGCAAGCGCTTCGGTCACGGTCTTGTATTCTGTTGCCTTCTTAAAGGCAGTTTCCGGTACTTTTCGTTCGGGGCAGACACGTAGTCTAAGGGGTCGTTCGACGGTGACGGACCAGTAGCCAAACTCTTCATTCGGGTAGATGTGGCTCACGTCGCTTTCTTCCATGGATAGGTAAATGCGCACGATCTCGCTTCGTATATCGGCGGATAGCTGGCAGTTCTTCTTCCCGAGGCTTCGCCCGTTAGGCATCGCCTCCTTCATGGCAGTGGCGTCGATGAGTTGAATCCTCCCGCGTCGCCGCTCTTCCTTCTGGCTTGAAAGTATCCAGATATAGGTGCCGATACCCGTGTTGTAGAACATGTTCTCAGGCAGGGCGATGATGGCCTCCACATAGTCGCTCTCGATGAGGTAGCGCCGTGCGTTGCTCTCGCCGCTTCCGGCATCGCCGGTAAAGATGGAAGAGCCGTTGTGAACTTCGGCAATACGGCTTCCCAGCGGTGCGTCATCCCCAAACTTCATCTTCGCGGCGTTGTTGAGCAGGAAGAGTAATTGCCCGTCTCGAACGCTCGGTAGCATGGCAAGCTCCTCGCCGTTATCAAGGTAGGCGTTGAACCGCGTGTCGAGAATGCTCTTCTTGCCGCCCATCTTGTCGGCGTCGGTCTTCCAGCTCTTGCCGTATGGCGGATTCGAAAGCATAAAGTCGAACTGTCTTGTGGCATTACCGTCGGCAGAAAGCGTGGATCCGAATGTGATGTGGTCGGCCTGATCTCCGTCGCCTTTGAGCAGAAGGTCTGCCTTGGCTATGGCGAACGTTTCCGGGTTGATTTCTTGTCCGAAAAGGTGAATGGATACCTTCTTACCGCGCTGCTCGGCGAGCGTCATAAGTCGTTCGTGAGCTACCGTCAGCATGCCGCCGGTGCCGCAGGCACCGTCGTAGCAAGAATAAGTGGCATCCTTTATCTGGTCGGCAACAGGCATGAAGACGAGGTCTGCCATAAGCTCAACAACGTCACGTGGTGTCCAGTGCTCGCCGGCCTCCTCGTTGTTCTCCTCGTTGAAACGCCGTATGAGCTCCTCAAAGATGGTGCCCATACCATGGTTATCGAGACCGGGATGCTTGAGGCGCGTCTTCTCTGCGTCGTAGAAAACGGGGTTGGGCGAGAGGTTGATGTCGGACGACACGAACTTCTCGATAACGGAACCGAGAATGTCAGCATCGATCATGCGCCCGATCTGGTTGCGGAACTCGAACTTCTCGAGAATTTCCTGCACGTTGGGCGAGAAGCCGTCAAGGTACGTTTCGAAGTCGGTCTTGAGCGTTTGCTTGTGGGTGCGACTGGTGAGGTCGCGCAGTACAAAGGGCGAAGCGTTGCAGAAAGCCTGGTGCGCCTCCTGGCAGAGCGCAGGCCACTGGTCGTCGACACCAGCCGCGTCGAGAGTCGCCTTCATCTTCAAAACGGTGGGTTTGGTTTCCTCAAGGACGGCATCAAGACGCCGTATGACCGTCATGGGAAGAATAACGTCTCGATACTTGCCGCGCACGTATACGTCGCGCAGGCAATCGTCGGCAATGTTCCAGATGAAGCTGACGATGGAAGAGTGAAAGCGGTTGATCTCGGCTGGTCCCAAAGAGACAGCCGCATACTGAACGCTCGTAGCCATATCCGTTAGCTCCTCTTGCTGAGTTCTTGAATCATGCAGTTGCGCACGAACGCGCTAAAGCTCATGCCACGATGAGCCGCGGCCTCTTTGGCCGAATCCCGCAGGTTTGCGGGGATTCGAATGGTCACGGGCACCGTGCCCCCGTCAATGAGGAACTCGAGAACCTCGGAATCCTTGGCCTCGCTTTCCATCAATTCGGAGTACTTCATATGGCGTCCTTTCACGCATGCGCTATGCAATACAAACGACGTTGACAATTCTACCAGAGGAAGAAGTCCAAAATGCCGTCTGCTGGCATCACATTAGCCGTGCGGTGAAATGTCGCACGTGCAGAAAATAGAAGAGAGAATCTAATGCTCCGTTATGACCGTAAAGTAAGAGAAGAACGAACAAGCTGAATTTGCTACCGTCTCCCAAACGACGAACCTGCGACCGAACCGTCGCCGTACGTCAACGACACCGTAACCGTCACGTCGTCGAATTTGTCTGCCGCCCTGGCGCGCGCCACGCTCTCCTCCTCCCCATACCAGCGCATGCGGTACTCCCAGGCGCCCATGGTGACGCCCACCTCGCGCATGTCCTGTTCCTTCTCCGCTGCCGTGTCCTGGATGATGGAGTCGTCGAACTGCACGCGGACCTCGCCCTCGTCGGGGATGCACTCGCCGAAGGATCGCGACGCATGCATGACTGCTTTCGCTGTCGAGACGATCGCGCCCTCCAGGCTGTTCTCATGCCGGCGGATGTTGCGCATGAGTGCGGAATTGTCCGAGCTCACCTCGGTGGCCGTCTTCACGTACCCCCGTGACTTGTCCATGTCGAAATAGCTGATGCCGAAGCCAGTCAGGCCACCTGGCATCTGATGGGAAGTACCCTCATTTTGCTCAAGCGTCGTTACTTTAACGGCAAGAGAATAGCCCGATTCATGACTAACCAATCACAACTCATCACGACGTGCATGCCCCCATCATACACATACTTATACACACGCCTTGTGTTTTCATTAGGTATGTGTAATACTATGTGCAGTTCTTACACATATCGCCAATAAACAACAGGAGGTAGTCAGATGTCGCCAAAGGTACGTCTCGATCTCATGGTCAACGATAGAACTAAGTCTCTGCTCCAAGATTGCGCCCGCGAAGAAGGTGTATCCATGTCTGAAATGGTCGACCGGCTCATCGTCGAACACCTCGCACACGAACATGAGGAGAACGAGGCTCGGAAAGCAGCTGCGGAACCCGCAATGGACGCCATCTTAATTGAAGACCTAAAATATCGCGTCTCAAAAGCTATTGAACTCGGCCGTGTCTGGTCGTTCGAAAGCTACTCCAAGCACCTTAAAGACAATCCCGATGATCGTGGTAACGCTATTCTTTTCACCCCGAGCATCTGGCCCCACTATGGAATCATCGTAGCTGATTGCTGGGTTGACGAGCTCCATAGCGACATCATCTCAACGTACGGCGGCGACGCCCGGCCTCATATCGTTAAGACAATTGATGCATACTTGTCTTGCTACGAAGACGCCGATGGCTTCCACATCGATGGACTATGTATTCTTCCAAAAGAAGGCAATCCAACCGAAGACGATTGCTATGACTGGTCGTCCCCCGCAACATGGCCCGAGGGAGTTCCCGAGCCGATCATTTAAAGCGACGCTTCGCTCAGCCCCCCGGGAAAACGCCGGGGGGTGCGGTCGGCGTCGGCAGTGTTCTCGGCACTCATCTCCGGTTCGTAGCCCACCAGCACCCGCTCGAGCGCTTCCCTGAACGCAACGCGTCCGCATGCTCCCAAGAGAATCGCTGTTCACTCCACGACTCTCGCCCCACGCCCGCCCCTTCTCCTTGGGATCTTGCACGCGCAGCTGTTCGTAGTCCTTCCGCACGCTTCGAACTTCCTGCTGGGTCATTCCACAAGCTTCTGCAAGGATTCGCCCCAGGGTATCCTGCAGCCACTTACGATTGGCCGTTTTGTAGCGCGCGATATGACGGCCGTCTCTTGCCACCCGAAGCACAATCTCGCGTCGATGAATACGCACGTCATGACCCCACCCAGCCTTCTTTAGCATAACTTTTGCGTTAGAAGGATGTGATATGGGTAATCGAGAGTATGAGTGCCCGAGTTGGTACAGTTAATATCGAAGCTTCGCCCTACGCCACCGACGCCGCGACCTCAACCTCATTCGGCCCATCGAAGTAGTCGTACAAATCATCCTGAGCCGGATGCTCGAGCTCCAGCTTGAAGTTCACGATCGGCAGTGGGTTGCCATGGTCATCCATCTGCGTGGTCTGGCGCCACTCGACCGGGCGCACGCGGCCGAAGTAGTAGAAGTCGGCGCCCTCGCTGTCGCTCTTCTTGATGAACAGGCGCACGTCCAGGCCGTCGCGCTCTGCGTTGATGATTTTCTTCACTTCCGGCGAGTCCAGCGTCAGGCGCGAGCGCGTCATCCAGCTGAAGACGCGCGGGCTCTCGAATTCGTCGGCGTACTGGGTCGAGCTCGTGATCTCGTCGGACTTCTCGTACGTCACGAAGATCGGGCACGTCCCGTACGACACGCGGTAGCCGTACACCGTCGAGCTGTTGTCCTTTTCCCAATTAAGCAGCCTGCATGCGTCCTTGCGTGTGTACTTCTCGTACAGCTTCAAGCCGAAATCGCTCGGCGAGTACTTCTCCAGGTAACGCGCCAGCCCGAAGTCGATCAGGTCGTTGATCGCACGCCTGAACTCGTCATGCTGCATCATGCTCGCGAGGTCGTCGCTGCAGTAGATATCTTCGCCATCGAATTCCACGAGGCTCACGGCGGCATAGCTCTTCTTGTCGCCAGGAGCGTTCACGAACTCCCCCGACAGAACGCCGCGCGTTGACTCGAACGTCGCATCGTCGAAATGCTCGACGCCATAGCCCACGAGCTTTTCCTCGATGTCGTCGCGCGTCACGCACGACGCCTCGATCGCTTCGCGCAGCGCGATGAGCTCATGGGGGCGCATGCCGTTGCCGAAATAGCGCGATGCGAACTCGAGCGCAAGGTGCTCCCCCTCGCTCAGCGCGCTCGCCCACTCAGGCTCGACGCTCGCAAGGAACCGGTAGTACGACTTCTTCCGCTCGACGAACAGCATCGGGTCAATCTCGCCGTACTCCTGGAAGTCCACCATGAACGGCACACGCCCGAGCTTGTGCTTCAGGGCGACGTACTTCTCCTTCAGGAACTTGAACGTGATGCCGCTGTTGTCGATCGACTCGAAGATCCGCGCCCGCGAGATCTCGTCGAAGTGGACGCTCGAGCAGCCCGGTATGACGCGCTCGCCTTCCATCACGTACTTGCGGATGCTGTCCTTGTTGTAGCTGCGGTCGCCGGACAGCGCGATGGGGATCATGTAGTTGTTCGCGTAGTTGCCGATGAAGTCCAGCACCACCACGAACTCCTTGCCGTCCGCCTTGCGCAAACCGCGGCCAAGCTGCTGCACGAAGATGATCGGCGACTCGGTCGGGCGCAGCATGATCACCTGGTTGACCTCGGGAATGTCCACACCCTCGTTGAAGATGTCGACGGTGAAGATGTAGTCGAGATGATCCAGGAACAGCGACTCGCCCGGATCGCCCACTAGTCGCGCAATAGCGCGCTCGCGCGTTTCCTGCGAATCGTCGCCCGACAAGGCCACCGTGGAAAACCCGCGCGCGTTGAACGCGTCGGACAATGCGCGCGCCTCCCGCTTCGTGCGGCAGAACACCAGGCCCTTCACGCGGTCGCCGCTATAGCCGAAGTACTCCGCCTGCTCGATGACGTAGTCGACGCGGTCGTCGGACACGAGGTGGTTGAACTCGGTCAGGTCGTCGATAGGCTGCCCGTCCACTTCGAGGTCCGTGATGCCGAAGTAATGGAACGGGCAGAGCAGGTTGTTCTCGAGCGCGCCCTGGAGCCTGATCTCGTACGCGATCTCGTTGTTGAACAAGCCGTAGATGTCGAACCCGTCAGGCCGGTCGGGGCTCGCAGTCATGCCCAGGTAGAACTTCGGGTCGAAATGCTCGATGATCTTCTGGTAGCTCGCCGAGCCGGCGCGGTGCACCTCGTCGATGACGATGACGTCGAAGGCGCGCGCGTCGAACTGGTTCAGGTACGAGTCCTTCGACATCGTCTGCATCGTGGCGAACAGGTAGTCCTGGCTCGTGTCGTGCGAGTTGCCGGAGAGCAGGCCGTAGGTCTTCGTCTTCCCCAGCACGCGCTTGTAGCTGGCGATCGACTGCTTGAGCACCTGCTCGCGGTGCGCGAGGAACAGCACGCGGCGCGGGTTGAAATGCCGCATCGCGAATGCGGAGGCGTACGTCTTGCCCGTGCCGGTTGCGGAAATGAGCAGCGCCCGATCGCAGCTGCGCTGCAGCAGCTTCTCCAGGTTGTGCACGAATGCGAGCTGCATCGAATTGGGCTGGAGCTTGATCTGGTCGTACTCGACGACCTTCTGCTGGCCGAGCACGCGGCGCTTCTCGTCGAGCATCTCGCGGTACGTGCCAATGATGCTGGCGAGCGGTTCTGCGGCGGCCCAGAGCTCCTCGAACTCGGAGCGGATCTCGCTCACGAGCGAGCCGTTAGCGAGAGAGGTGAGCTCGAGGTTCCATTCGCGGTTGACGGACAGCGCGCTGCCCGTGAGGTTCGAGCTGCCCACGAGCACCTTCTGGAAGCCGTTGGCATACTCGAAGAGGTAGCCCTTCGTGTGGAAGCCGAAGCGGTCCGGGATGTTCGTGGTCTGGTACATGCGCACTTCGACGTTGCTGAGCGCGTCGAGCTTTTCCAGGGCCTCCGGCTCGCTGAACGCGAGGTAGTCGGTGGTCAAGATGCGACCGGGGATGCCACGGCTTTCGAGCTCGCGCAGCTCCTGGAGCAGCGGCGTGATTCCGCTGCGCGTGACGAACGCGACCGAGAAGTCGAAGGCCGAGCATTTCGAAAGCTCCACGCGCAAGGTGGACATGACCTTCTTGCCGCGGTGGAAGTCGTTCGACACGAAGCGCGGCCTTATGCCGGCCTCCGACGGGAACGACTTGTCGATCAGCGCCGTGCATGCCGCGCCAAGGATATCCCCCTCGGGAGTGCGCTCATGGTTTGTCGCGGCGTTGAGCATTCTCGCTAGTCTTCGGGGCTCAGAATGCCCTGGTCCTTGATAGCAGCAACGACCGCTTCGTCGGCTGGCAGCCATGCGACGGAATCGATGTTGCCCGCGTCGAGCCACCGCGCCGCCATGTGCTCGTGCAGCTCGAACTGCCCGCTGGCGACATGACACAGGAAGCAGTGCATGTGCAGGTGGAAGGTGTCGTAGTCGTAATCGACCACGGTCACGAGCGAGTCGACCTCGATGAGCGCCTCGAGCTCCTCGTGGATCTCGCGCACGAGCGCCTCTTCGGGGGTCTCGCCCTCTTCGATCTTGCCGCCGGGAAATTCCCAACCCCCAGCGAGATCGCCATACCCGCGCTGGGTGGCGAGGATCTTGTTGCCCTGCTTGATGATCGCAGCTACGACATTGATGTACTTCATTGCTCTCCTATAGATTGATTCGAGATCATTCTATCAGGAGATAATCGAAACAGCCGCTCGAGCTCTTCGCCCCGCGCCGATACGAAGCGCTACATGCGAGCCACGACCCCCTACCCCGCCAACGCCGACAGCGCCTCGGCGTACTTCGCCGCGCAGGTCGCGTGCTCGCCTTCCACCTGCTCGGCAACATGCAGCGGGTGGTTCACGTAGGGGATCCCCGCCTTGTCCACCTGGCCCTCATGCGCCTCAAAGCACAGCTTCATAGCCTTTTTGGTCAACGGCGTGTAGAGCATCGTTTGCTGCCTTTCTAGCGCGGTGCCTTCCCCCGCCAGTCTAGCACCGCGCAGCCTCAGCTGGTGCGGAGCGCGATTCCCGAGATAGTACCCTTCCTCGACAGCACAACGCCGCTTTTGCGGGAGCGCGCGATCAAGGCAACGGGATCGAAGTAAATAATCTAGATACGCACCCCTTGGCCTGCTCCCAAAACCAAGGTGACACCAGGCCGTTAATGCCAGGTCGCTGCCTTCATACTAAAATGGATGCAGTATCCCCGCGTGGAAAGGGTGCCGCCATGAGGAAGCTAAGCGCAATTATCGGAATCGCGTTCTGCATCACAATGGCGCTTTCGCTTACCGCTTGCGGAACAAGCGCTGCAAGTGGCCAAGGATCGCAAGGGGCTTCTTCAAGTGCGGAAGCGACTCCCTCTTCAAGCTCCGAGTCGGCCTCCCAATCAAGCGCAAATGCGAGCGACGCCGCCAAGGCAAAGGTCTATTTTGCAGCGCCGCTCTTTTCCCAGAGCGAGAAGGACTACAACCTTGAGCTCACGAAAGTGCTCGAGGATCATGGCTACCAGGTATTCCTACCTCAGCGAGATGGATTCTTGTATACGGAGCTCGAGGGAATGACCGAAGAAGAGCGCACACGGACGATATTCGAAAAAGACCGCGGCGAGGTCCTGAATGCCGATGTCCTCGTCTTTGTTCTGGACGGGCGTGTTCCCGACGAGGGAGCTTGCGTCGAGCTCGGTATCGCATACGAGAACGGCAAACGATGCTACGGCATCAAGACGGACGTGAGGTCCGTCGAACTCGATTTGGACCTCAACCCAATGATCGACGGCTGCTTCACGAAAGTGTTCAGGGACAGCGACGGCAAAACGGCCGTCGAAAATCTGGAGCAATACCTGTCCGAAAACGAGCTCTAGCCTTCGCGCAATGCGAAGGCATTTCGGGTTGGACGCAATAAGATATGCGAGCATCCCCATGATAGAAAAGCGGACTGGGAACGCATCGTCCCCAGTCCGCATGCCAGCCCTTTTTTGACGATTACGACGGGCGCTGCGTCACTACTCGCATAGGCAGCCGCTAAGTAGATTGCATCACGTTAGCTGCTTAGGGCTAATAATTAGTGCCCAGTTTCCCCGGGCAAGGGTTGTCGTACGACCATCCGCCACCCCCGGCGATGGCTCCAAGCTCTTCTTCGGAAAGCTTGTAGCCCTCTGCTTTAGCAAGCGCCAGTAGTTCTTCGGGGCTCTTGCACGCCATCGCCTTCCCGCGCAGCTCGGGGCTGAGGTCCATATCGTCGATCTTCATAGCGCACCCTTTCTCCCGATGCATCGATGCCCGGCTCCGCAACCGAGCCGGGCCAATTAGTTTTATATACGCGCCAGATGGCGTTTTGTTTCGCTATTTAAAAAATACCGCGCATCACAACGGGCTTCACGGTTTCCCACGACGATGAGCAAGCGAAAGGGCCGTTTAACTGACTCGCGAATTGAACAAGAGTGAATGCGCTTTTGAAGGTAGGCCAAACACGTCAGTTTTAGATGCGAGCCACTTGGCCCGGCTTCCCCATCAGCAACCCAGCCACAAGCCCACCCGAGTGATGCAGATTTTGCGGGGAGCGCGGGTTCGTCGCTTACGAGCGCCCGCCCCCGGGTGCTATAGTCGCTCGTGCAACAAACGCATAGCAGGTACAATTGGAAACGCACACCTCCTGGTGATAACGAACAAACACTGCTCGGATCACACGGAGGTTTTATTATGCCCAAAACACGCCTGCAGGAATGCGCGTTCACCGTCTTGATGACGTTCGTCATGGTCTACGCCATGATCTGCTTCAACATCGCCATCGCCCAGGGCGCGGTCACGCCCGAGATGTTCGCGTCCGCGCTGCAGGAGATGCTCGTCATGTGGCCGGTCGCCATCGTCATCGACCTGCTCCTGGTCTCCCGCATCGCGGGCCGCGCCGCCGGCGCCGTAGCGCGCAGGGGCGCGTCGCAGCGCTCGGTCGTGCTCGCCATCTCCGGCACGTCCGTGCTCCTGATGTGCCCGCTCATGAGCCTTGCGGCCTGCGTGCTCGTGAAGGGCGCGCTCGATGCGAGCTTCTGGCCCACGTTGCTCCAGCTCATCGCCGTGAACTACCCCATCGCTGCGCTCTGGCAGTTCCTCGTTGCCGGCCCCGTGGTCCGCTTCGCCTTCGGCAAGCTGGCCGCCCCGTTCCAAGCCGCCGCGGCGTAAGCCCGCGCGCGCAAAATCGGCACGCTTTTCGCATCAAAAATTCGCTCTGCGGCATGAGCGGCGGACACTCCGCGCGCACAAAAGTCAAGGATTGTTCTGGATTCAAAACGGCCATAAAGTCGGATTGTCGTTTCGGGAATGGAGGCCGTTTTGAGCATCAATGTGACGCTTTTCGCATGGAACCACGGGTACGCGATCGTGGAGCAGGCCGGCACGTGGAACGGCTACGACATCTACCTTCCGAAGCACGTCGCCGAGAGCGCGAGCCCCACGGTCATCCTCGCCAACGAGTCCGAGGTCCGCTTCGCCGAGCCCGACGAAGCCGCCGCCTGCATCGCCTAGCCGCGGCGCTTCAACATTCAGCTTTTCAAGATGGCGGAGCTCTCGCTCCTCCCCTTCGGCGCTACGGTTGCCAACATCGATTAGCCCGCGCGCTCCGTGCGTCCGTCGACAGCGGTTGAGGATGCTCGGGGAGCGCCCCTACGGGCGGTGCGAGGCACCGCCACGAACGCGTCGGGCTGTGGATTTTGACCCCATGCCTCCAGATTGTCTCGACTTTTTGTCATAATTACGCAAAATTGTCGCGCTGGCCCTGAGGGAGGACGCATGAAGCTGTATCTCGCCCCGGAATCGTCGTTCGAGCTGATGCGTTACCTGCGCTCCGTCAATGGCGAAGCAGGCCTGGAGGGCAAAGAGGTGCGCAAGAAGGCGCTCGACGACGCGATCAACACGCAGCGAGCGCTCGACGAGCTCGACGTCGTCGCCCAGGGGTGGCTCGATCACGCAGGCAGCCCGGTTCATGCGTTCGTGCCCAACCGCGCGAAGGGCACGAGCATCAAGCGGCTCGTCACCCACGTGCTCGCCGAGCCCGTGCCGCGGGGGCTTTTCCTCGACATCGGCCATGACGTGTGCATTTGCACGCCGCAGTTCGCGTTCCAGCGCTTGGCGGCAAGGGCCGACCTCGTCGATGCGGTGGGCATCGGCATGGAGCTCTGCGGGTCGTACAGCCGCTGGCGCCTGGAGCCGCACGTGATGGGCGACCCGTATTATCGGGAACACTCCGAGACGCAGTCCTGCACGTTCAACCTGCCGCCCGCGACGAGCGCGAAGCGGCTGAATCTGTTCGTCGAGCGCTCCGCCGGGGAACCCGGGGCGGTTGGCGCGCGGGCGGCCTTGCGCTGGGTGGCTGGCGGCTCGGCTTCGCTGATGGAGACGGCGGTCTACCTGATGCTCTGCCTGCCCAAGCGCCTGGGAGGCTACGGGCTGCCCAAGCCCGTGCTCAACCCGGAGCTCACGATCAAGAACCCCGACGGCGTGAAGAAGCGCTACCCGGACCTGTATTGGTCGCGAGGAAGCATCGACGTCGAGTACAACAGCGATTCGACGCATAGCGGCGAGTGGGCGCGGTACCGCGATTCGAAACGCGAGATAGAGCTGACTGTCGCGGACGTCAGAGTTCTGCCGCTCACGCGCGCGCAGTTGATGAACGCCGAGGAGTTCGATGCGTTTGCGCACGGCTTGCGGCATATGCTGGGCATTAGGCGCCGCGGGTACGACCTCGGCTGGGAGTTTCGGCGCGACGAGCTCCGGCGAAAGCTGCTCGCCAGCTGGCAGCAACGGCGCGAGCGCGCATAGGCGGGGCGCGCAGGAGGGCGTGTTGCCGCCAGTTCGAGCATTCCGAGGGCCGCGCGCAGCAAATTTTTGCGTTTCTGCCAAAATTTCGAGGTTATCTGAAGATATAGGGTCAAAATTCACAGCCCGGGAAACACGACACCTCCGTTGCGCCAGGTCAGAAGCGCGTTTTTGGCGGGTTAGTTTTGAGGCCCGAGAAAATCTTCAGACATCCTCGAAATTTTGGCAGATTTGCGTGATTTTGCTGCGCGGCGAAACATGGACGCGCGGAGCGCGCCCCTACGGGCGGTACGGAGACGTCGGACTCAAGAACCCCGCAGCCAACGCGAACGCCGTGCGCGGAGAGGTGCAGCGCCGTGCGCGGGATGCCATCGCGGGCGCTCGGGGAGCGCCCCTACGGGCGATACGGGAGCACGTCATCGGTCGGCGAGAGACATGGACGCGTGGGCTCGCGTAAACTATCGGAAGCAAGGCATCGACCAGAAAGAGATTGCTATGACGGACAACGGGACCCAGCGGGAGCTGCAGCTGCATCGCGTGTATAAGCACTTCAAGGGCGATTGCTACCTCGTGGAAGACGTGGCGCGCCACTCCGAGACTGACGAGGAGCTCGTGATCTACCGCAAGCTCTACGGCGACGGCTCGCTCTGGGCGCGCCCGAAGCAGATGTTCCTCGCCGAAGTGGACCGGGAGAAGCACCCCGAGGCCACGCAGCGATATCGTTTCGAGCTGCAGGACATCCCGAGCGTCGCTCACCCGGAAGATTTGTAGGGGCGCTCCCCGAGCGCCCGTCGACCGCGGTTGAGGGCGCTCGGGGAGCGCCCCTACGGGCAACCGGAAACGGCGAGCGTAGTCCGCGTCCGAGCGGCATGGGGCATCATTCGCGGACGCGCGGAGCACGCAAGCCCCCATCGGGCGCTCGGGAGCGCCCCTACGGGGTCAACCGTCACAGCGGCATTTACAGCGGTCGTGGCGGTCGCGGTCAAGCCGTCGGGCGAGCACGCCGATAACCGGCCGCGACCGCGGTTGTTTGCAGGGGCGCTCCCCGAGCGCCCGTCGACAGCGGTTGAGGGCGCTCGGGGAGCGCCCCTACGAGCGGTGCAGAGAGTCGTATGCGGGCGGGCGGCAAGTTACAGGGGCAGGGCGGGGGCGATGAGGCCCAGGCGATAGGCAAGCAGGAGCACGGCGGCGGCGAAGCCTGTGAACATCAGGGCCGTGTTGGCGGCGCCCTTGGCGCGGCAGAGGCCCAGGCTCACGTTCTTGCGCAACGGCCACAGCAGCCGTATGCCCTGCTTGTTCGCAACGTCCAGCACCAGATGCGACGCATACCCCACCGCGAAATACGGCAGCAGCGGCGCGCAGGCCAGGTACACCGCGGCGCAGAAGCACGCCATGGCCACGAGCGAGTGCGTGAACGAGCGGTGATCGGTGTGCCCGCCCACGAACGTCAGCGCGGCGAACGCCACGACGCCCGCCAGAAGCGGCACGCCAAGGTTCGCGACCAGGTAGTCGCACAGCCCCGCGTCCGCATACCAATCCGCCAGCAGCGCCACGGCGGCCACGCCCACGACGATCAGCCTCCCCATGAGCGCGTCCTTGTGCGCCCGACTCGGGTGGATGTCGCAATCAGCGATGATGCCGCCAAGGCTGCCGCCCAGCACGGCGGCCACGCACGACTCGACCGAGCCCGCCTGCGCCACCGCCAGCGCCGAAGCCGCGCCGACCGCGATATGCGTCTTGCTCATCATGCGGGCTCGCCGTGCCCCCTGCCGTAGCGGCGCGCGAGCAGGCGCGGGATCTGGCACAACCCGAACGCCAGGAAGAACAGCGCCACGAACCACAGCACCGACATCCAGACGGGCATGTTCCACACCTGGAAGAACGGGTACGGCCCGTTCCACACGCGCAGGATGTTGCACGGGTAGGCCACCGCCGCGTACACCAGCGTGGGCACGAACCCCACAAGGCTCTGCCGCAGCGACATGCCGCGGTCCGCCTCGAACACGATGTAGGACCCCGCCACGAGCAGCGGCGCGCCCAGGTGCGTGATGGGCTTCACGCCGTCGATCAGCATCAGGTACATGCCCTGGACCCCAACGGAATGGAGCATGGGAATGAGCACGAACACCACCACGAACAGCGTCATGAGCAGGCAGCACGCCGCGGAGTACTTGAGCCAGCGAACCGCGCGGCCGCAAGGCGCGCCGCCCCTGAGCTCGCGCAGGTCGGCAACGGCGCACACGGCGCACGCCACGCCGGCGAACAGGTTGGAGCACTCCGTATAGAACGTGAAGCACACGGACGGCCCGAGCCTGGTGACGCCCGAGCACACCGCCCACACCTCGAGCGCGACGATGATCGCGTTCACGACGATGGCTGCCTTCAACTTGTCACGAGAATCGTTCATGCCACCAGCTTAAACCTCCCGCGGTGCGCCGCCCACGGCAACGCGCCAGGCCCCCGCGCTTCTCCATGCCACGCGGCCCGCCGCGCGCCAGCCGCGCCGCCGTCATTCCCTCGCGTTGCCGCTCGCCAAGTACAGGAGGGCGTTCACGATGGCCGCCGCCACGTTGCTGCCGCCCTTCCGCCCGCGCGCCACGATGTGCGGCACGTCCAGCCCGCAGATGAGCTCCTTGGATTCCACGACGTTTACGAAGCCGACCGGCACGCCCACGATGAGCGCGGGCGCGACGGGCATCTCGCCCGCCTCCAGCATCTCGTAGAGCCGCACGAGCGCCGTCGGCGCGTTGCCCACGGCGTAGACGAGCGGCTTTTCCAGCGCGGCGGCGCGCTCCATGCAGATGGCCGAGCGCGTCAGGCCGCGCTCCTTGGCCTCGGCCGCCACGTCCGCATCGGATATGAAGTTGTGCAGACCTCCCCCGAACTTCGCCAGCACGCGCTTGTTTATGCCCGCGGCCGCCATCTTGGTGTCGGTGACCACCGAGCACCCGCCGCGCAGCGCCTCGACGCCTATCGCGGTCGCGTGCTCGGAGAACTCGAGCGCGCCCGCATACTCGAAATCGGCCGACGTGTGGATGACGCGCTTGACGACGAGCTCGTTCTCGGGGTCGAGCACGACTCCCCTCTCGGCCAGCTCCGCCGAGATGATCTCGAAGCTGCGCGCCTCGATCTCGGCCGGCCTGACGTGCTGCAGCTTATCCAACCCGCTCATCAAACGCCCTCTTCCAAAATGCGGTAAATCAAGTCCATGTCCAGGCTCCCGCGCAGCACGCGCGCGAGCTCGTCGTATTGCTCCTGCTTGTAGGCCTTCATGTCGACGACCCGCACGCTGCCCGCGTCGAGGCCCTTCGCCTCGAACAGCGCGGCGGCCAGGGCGCTCGCGCACTCCTTGGTGTCGAAGATGCCGTGCACGTACGTCCCGTACACGTTGCCGGCGGAAACAAGCACGGGAAGCTCTCCGCCCGCGCCGTCGGCCCAGGCCGTCTCCCCCATGTGTATCTCGTAGCCCTCGAAGCGGGCGCCCGACAGGCCGCCCAGCGCGCCACCGACCTGGCCGATAACGCCCGACGTGCGCGCCTGGCGCTTCTCGGGCTCGAACGACGTGACCGCGGGAAGCAGGCCCATGCCGCGCACCGTGCCGCCGCCCTCCACACCGTGCGGGTCGCGCACCTCGCGCCCGAGCATCTGGTAGCCGCCGCAGACGCCCACGACCGGCGTGCCCGCGGCCGCGCGCTTGAGCAGCGCGGCCTCCAGGCCGCTCTCGCGCAGCCACTTGAGGTCCGCGATGGTGTTCTTCGTGCCCGGCAGCACGACGAGGTCGGGTTCCCCGAGGTCGCGCGCACGCTGCACGTAGCGCACGCCCACGCCGTCGATGGCGTCGAGCGCGATGAAGTCCGTGAAGTTCGACAGCCGCGGCAGCCGCACGACGGCGACGTCCACCAGCGCGTCGGCGCGCCGGTCGTCCAGGCGGTCGGACAGGCTGTCCTCGTCGTCGATGTCCACGCGCACGTACGGCACGACGCCCGCGATGGGCACGCCGCCGCGCTCGCGCAGGGCGTCCAGCCCCGGGTCGAGGATCGTCTTGTCACCGCGGAACTTGTTCACGACCAGGCCCTTCACCATGGCCCGCTCGTCGTCGTCCAGCAGCATCAGCGTACCGAGCAGCTGCGCGAACACGCCGCCGCGGTCGATGTCGCCCGCCAGCAGCACGGGCGAGGCCGCCATGCGCGCCATGCCCATGTTCACGATGTCGTCGCTCTTCAGGTTGATCTCGGCCGGGCTGCCCGCGCCCTCGATGACGATGATGTCGAAGCGGCCGGCTAAGTCGTCGTAGGCCCGCATGATGTCGGACACGAGGCTGCGCTTGAAGGCGAAGTAGTCGCGCGCGCCCATGGTGCCGATGGCGTGGCCGTTCACGATGACCTGCGAGCCCACGTCGCTCGTGGGCTTGAGCAGGATGGGGTTCATGGCCGCCTCGGGCGGGATGCCCGCGGCCTCGGCCTGCACCACCTGCGCGCGCCCCATCTCGGCGCCGCTCGCCGTGATGCACGAGTTGAGCGCCATGTTCTGCGATTTGAACGGAGCCACGCGGTAGCCGTCCTGCGCGAAGATGCGGCACAGCCCCGCCACGAGCAGGCTCTTGCCCACCCCCGACATCGTGCCCTGCACCATGATCGGCTTCGCAGCCACCCCGGTTCCTCCCGTTCGCGTTGATTCGCTTGGCATTTTACCAGTAGGGGCGCACTCCGCGCGTCCGTCGCCGTTCGCATCGCGCCCGTCCGCGTTCGTAGTTGTTTGTAGGGGCGCGCTCCGCGCGTCCGTCTGCCGCGGTTGAGGGCGCTCGGGGAGCGCCCCTAC
Organism: Coriobacteriaceae bacterium; assembly: GCA_015062685.1. Taxonomy (GTDB): domain Bacteria; phylum Actinomycetota; class Coriobacteriia; order Coriobacteriales; family Eggerthellaceae; genus UBA9715. The sequence continues at coordinate 32,393 of SUUE01000012.1, read as the reverse complement.
GGGTCATCCCGGAATCCGCCAACGTTCGCGGGTCATCCCGGAATCCGCCCGCGTTCGCGGGTCGTCCCGGAATTCACCGCCATTCGTGGCCATCCCGAAATCTACCAACGTTCGCAGGGCGTCCCGGAATCAATCGGCGGTCGCTGACTGCAGGGCGGCGACCAAAGCGGCGTTGTCCTCGCGGGTGCGCACGGCCACGCGGTACCACGTGGCGTCGAGCCCGTGGAAGTTGGCGCAGCGGCGGATGAGGAACCCGCGCTCGAGCATGCGCTCGTAGAGGCCCTCGCCCGCCTGGAACATGAGGTAGTTCGCCTGGCCGTCGATCACGCGCAGGCCCAAGCCGCGCAGCGCGGCGGCGAGCTCGGCGCGCGCGGCGTCCACGTAGGCGCGCGTCCGCTCGGCCCAGCCCTCCACGCCGAGCGCCGCAACGCCCGCCACCTGCGCGGGCGTCGACACGGCCCATGGCTGGCCCGCCGCGCGCACGCGGCCGAGCAGGGCCGCATCCGAGCAGATGCCATAGCCCAGCCGCAGCCCCGCCATGGCGTAGAGCTTCGTGAACGCCCGCATGACCACGAGGTTCGGCAGCTCGCCGCAGAGCGGCACCATGGACGGCTCGCGCGTGAAATCGAGGAAGCACTCGTCCACCACCACCGTGGATCCAGCCTCCGCCGCCGCGCGGACGGCGCTCACGATCAGGTCGCGCCCGACGGTCAGGCCCGTCGGGTTGTTGGGGTTGCACAGGAACACGAGCGCGTTCGGCGTGCGGCGGACGCGCTGCACGAAGCGCTCGGTCACGCGGAAGCCCTCGGCCTCGCGCAGCTCGTGGCGCTCGATGGGCACGCCCGCCTGCTCGAGGGCCTGCTCGTAGCCCGAGAAGCACGGCGCCGTCACGAGCGCCCGCTCGGGGTGCAGCGCCAGACAGACGCGCGACATGAGGTCGGTCGCGCCCGCCGTGCAAAGCACCTGGTCCGCGCTCACGCCCTCGGCCGCCGCTATGGCCGCCCGCAGCTCGCGGCACTCGGGGTCGGGGTACGCGTCGAACCGCCCGGCGCCGTCGCGCAGCGCAGCCACCACGGCGGGCGGCATGCCGAGCGGGTTGAGGCTCGCCGAGAAGTCGACGGCGCCCTCGTGCGCGTAGACGTCCCCGCCGTGCTCGAAGCGGCCCATGGCGCCGGCCATCTAGGCCTCCTCGCGGGCGGCGCGGGGCGCGGCGGCCTCTCCCGCCGCGAACGCCGCGCAGGCCTCGACGAAGTGCCGCGCCGCAGCGGGCCGGGCCGGCAGGTAAAGGTGCGGGTAGCCCGCGTACATCGTGGGCGTGGCGAAGGCGCATTCCCACGAGCGGGGCGACTGCGGCTTCTGCGCCAGGAACGCGCTGCCAGGGTTCTCGCTATCCCAGTAATGGAACTCGTGCGCGGGCAGGCTCTCGCCCCTTGCGGCGAGCAGGCCGTCGTGCCGCGCCGTGATCTCGATGTAGCCGAAGCGTCCGAGCTTGGGCGTCTTGAACGACGCGCCCCGCACCGCGCCCACCTGGGGGTAGAGCGTGCCGTCGTCGCCCTCGAGCCGCTCGTGCAGGTACATGAACCCGCCGCACTCGGCGATGGTCGGCATGCCCGCCGCCACCGCGCGGGCCACGGCCGCGCGCATCGGGGCGTTCTCGCTCAGCTCGCGCGCGTGCAGCTCGGGGTAGCCCCCGCCCAGGTAGAGCCCCGAAGCGCCCTCGGGCAGCGCGGCATCTGCCAGGGGCGAAAAGAACGCGAGCTCCGCGCCCAGCCCCTCGAGCAGGCGCAGCGCGTCGGCGTAGTAGAAGCAGAACGCGTCGTCGCGCGCGACGGCGATGCGCGGCCGCGGCGAGACGGCGGCGCCCACAGCGCCCGCAGCGCCCTGCCAGTCGCTGCTCTCCAAGCCCACCGCGGTGCCGGCGAGCGCGACCAGCCCGTCGATGTCCACCGTCTCCTCCATGACGCCGGCCAGGCGGTCGAGCTTGGCACGCAGGCCCTCCACCTCCGATGCCGTCACGAGGCCCAGGTGGCGGCTCTCCAGGCTGCAGTCGTCGAGCACGGGAAGGTGACCGTACACGCGCACGCCCGTCTCCTGCTCCACGAGCCGCTTCAGCCGCGGGTAGAGCGCGGACGACACGCGGTTGAGCACGACGCCCGCCACGCGGCTGTCGTCGCGGAAGCGCGCGAACCCCGCCACCTCGGCAGCGATCGAGCGCGCGCGGCCGCGGCCGTCCACCACGAGCACGGCCGGCGTGCCGGTGGCGCGCGCGACGTGCCAGGGCGACGCCTCGTCGCTCACCGCGATGCCGTCGTAGTAGCCCATGGCGCCTTCCACCACCACGATGCCGTGCCCGCTGGCGCTGCTGGCCACGAGCCTGCGCACCTGCTCTTCCCCCGAGAAGAACAGGTCCAGGTTGCGCGACGGCGCGCCGATGACCTCGCTGTGGAACATGGGGTCGATGTAGTCGGGCCCGCACTTGCACGCCGCCGGCTCCATGCCGCGGCGCGCGAGCGCGTGAAGCAGCCCGCACGTGAACGTGGTCTTTCCCCCGCCGCTCGCGGGGGCGCCGATGAGGATGCGCGGCGCGCGAATGGTCATGCTGCCCCCTTACCGCGCCCCGCCGGGCTCGAACGTCACGATGTGCACCGGGTTCTCGGCGCGCATGAGGTGGTAGTCGCCCGCCTCGCTCGCTCGCGCCACCTGCACCTGCACGATGTCGGCGCCTTGCACGCCGTTGTCGCGCAGGCATGCCATGAGGTCGGCCACCGTCTCGAGCGTGACCGCCGTGGCGCAGATGCGCACGTGCGGGTTCTTGCGCGCGGCGCACGCGACGATCGCGCACATCTGGCCCGACGACCCGCCGACGAACACGCGGTCGGGCGCGGGCAGGCCCTCCAGCGCCTCGGGCGCGCTGCCCTCCACCACGAGCACGTTCGCGGCGCCGAGCGCGTCGCGGTTGCGCCCGAGCAGCTCGATCGCGTCGGGGCTCTTCTCCACCGCGTACACCATGCCGCGGAAGGCTGCGCGCGCGGCCTCCACCGACACCGAGCCCGTTCCCGCGCCGACGTCCCACACCACATGGTCGGGCTCGATGCGCAGCTTGGCAATGGCCAGGGCGCGCACCTCCTCCTTGGTCATGGGTGCCTTGCCGCGCTCGAACGCGCCGTCCGGCAGCGCGGGCGCGCCGCACGCGGGCCGCGTCGGGCGCGGGTTCTCCACGAGCATGACCGCCAGGTCGCCGAACTCCATGCCCGCCATCTCCTCGGCCGTGCCGCGCACGATGCGCTCGTCGCCGTAGGATAGGCGCTCGCCCGCCGCCACGGGCAGCTCGCCCATGCCGCGGGCGGCCAGCTCCCGGCATATGTCGGAGACCTTCGTCTTGCCTCCGGTTATGCAGAACGTCTTTGCGCTCGACTGGATGACGCCCACGGCGTTGTGCTCGCGGCCGTGCGCCGACACGAGCGCGGCGTCCTGCCACGGCGTGCGCAGCTTGGCGCAGAAGTACGCGAACGAGGAGATGCCGGGGATCACCTCCACGTCGCAGCCCGCGAGCTTGTCGTAGAGCTTCGCGGCGCCGCTGTAGAACCCCACGTCGCCCGACAGCAGCACGCTCGCCTGGTCGCAGGCCGCCCCGGCCAGGGCGGCGGCGATGTCATCCGCCAGCACGAGCTCGCGCTTCTCGCAGTCGAGCGCGGCAAACGGCTCCAGCAGGCGCTTGCCGCCGATGAGCAGGCCGCTTCCTTCGATGGCGCGCTTCGCCCCCACCGTCAGCGTGTCGGGGTTGCCCATTCCAACGCCTATGAGGTAGACCTTCATGCGATGCCTCTTCCCACCAGCTCGTCCTTCAGCTGGTCGATCGTCAAGCCGTCCTCGGCAACCGGGCGGTGGATCACCACGAGCTCGGTGCCGCATTCGCGCGCCGCCTGCACCTTCTCCCAGAAGCCGCCGGCGGCGCCCGACGCCTTCGTGACCATGATATCTATGCCGAGCCTGCGGATGAGGGCGCAGTTGGCCTCTTTCGAGAACGGGCCCTTCTCCGCGATGACGTGGCCCTCCGCCAGCCCGAGCGAGCTCGCGGCCTCGAGCGATGCGGCCACGGGCAGCACCCGCGCATACACGCGCTCCGCGAAGCCCTCGACCGTTTCCGCGTAGACCGCCAGGTCCTTGGTGCCGGTGGTCAGCAGCACGTTGCCGGGGCGCCCGGCCACGTAGCGCGCGGCCTGGAGCGGGCCGTCCGCGCCGACCCACGGCCCCTCGGGCTCGTCCTCGCGCAGCACGCGCCGCAGCGGCACGCCGCACGCCCCGGCCGCGCCCGCGACGCTGGCGGACACGTCCACCGCGTACGGGTGCGTGGCGTCGATGACGCACGCGAAGGGGCGGCCGCGCATGAGCCGTTCCATTTCGGCCTGGGAAAGGCGCCCGGTCAGCGACTCGACGTTGGGCAGCCCCTCCACGAGCGAGCCGCCGTACTCCGTGGCCGAGCTCACGACCACGTGGCAGCGGCCGCGCGCGCCGAGCCACGTGGCGATCTCGCGGCCCTCGGTCGTGCCGCCGAACACGAGCACGTTCGGCATGTCCTGGCTGCCGCGGCCCATCTAGCCCTCCCGCTGCAGGTAGCCGCGCGGGGTGACCATGCGGCCGCCCAGCTCCACCGTCTGGCTGTTCCCCACGAAGACCGTCGTGAACATGTCCACCTGGGCGTCGCGCAGCTCGGCCAGCGTCATGACGCGGGCCTCCTCGCCCTCGCGGCCGATGTTGCGCACCGTGCCGCACACGGTGGCGGGGCTCTTGTGCGCGAGCAGTATGTCGCACGCGCGCCGCAGGTAGTCGGGGCGCTTGTGCGACGACGGGTTGTAGAGCGCTATGACGAGGTCGGACTCGGCCGCGGCCACGAGCCGGCGCTCGATCTTTTCCCACGGCGTGAGCAGGTCGGAAAGCGAGATGACGCAGTAGTCGTGCATGAGGGGCGCGCCGAGCACGGCCGCTCCCCCGTTGGCCGCCGACACGCCGGGGACGACCTCGATCTGGACGGGCGGGTAGTCGCCGGCGAGCTCGAGCACGAGGCCCGCCATGCCGTAGACGCCCGGGTCGCCCGAGCACACCATGGCCACGTTGTGGCCCTCGGCGGCGGCAGCCAGAGCCGCGCGGCACCGCTCCACCTCCTTGCGCATGGGCGTCACGATGTAGCGTTTGCACGGGAAGTCGCTGCGCAGCAGGTCCACGTACACCGTGTAGCCGGCCACGACGTCGGCGGCTTCCACCGCGCGGCGCGCCCGGCCCGTCATGTCGTCCGCCCCGCCGGGCCCCAGCCCCACGATGGAGAGCCTGCCGTTCGCCGGGCATGCCGACGCGCGCCCGCGGTCGTTTGCGGCGGGTCCGCCGGGCGGGCATACCGATGCCCGCGCATGGTTGTTTGTAGGGGCGCGCTCCGAGCGCCCGCGGTCGTGGTCGTTTGCGGCGGGTCCGCCGGGCGGGCATACCGATGCCCGCGCATGGTTGTTTGCGGCGGGTCCGCCGGGCGGGCATGCCGATGCCCGCGCATGGTTGTTTGTAGGGGCGCTCCCCGAGCGCCCGTCGACCGCGGTTGATGGACGCGCGGAGCGCGCCCCTACAGGGTCAACCACCGCAGCGGCGTTTACACCAACAGGGTCAACCACCGCAGCGGCGTTTCCGCCAACAGGGTCAACCGTCGCAGCGGTATTCACGCCGGCCGGAGCAACCGTCGCAGCGGTGTTTTCGCCAATGGGGACAACCGTCGCAGCAGCGATCGCGACGGTCACGCCGTTGGCGGCGTGCTTGGCCGCCACGAGGCTGCCGCCGGCCGTGCATGCGGCGCGCTCGCAGACGTTGCCCACGCCCACGGTCTGTTCCACGAAATCGGAGGAATCGAAGCTCCCGGGCACGGCCGCCAGCTCGTCGGCCGAGTAGAACCGCAGCTCCCAGCCCTCGCGCTGCGCGAGCTCGCGGATGGCGGGTTCGTTTGCCTTCACGTCGATCGACGCGAGCGCCCGCACCGCGCGGGGCGACACGTGCGCCCGGGAAAGCGCGCCGAACACGGCGCCCGCCAGGGCATCGGCGTCCGTGCCGCGCCTGCAACCGACGCCCACCGTCGCCACGCGCGGCACGAGGTGCAACGTGCGCGGGAACGGCTGGGTGCCCTCGTCCAGCGACACGACGAAGCCGATATCCGCCGCGCCGTCCACCACGCCCTGCGGCAGCTCCCACCCCAGGTCGAAATCGGACGCGAACCCGACGGGCTTCCCCTCGAGCAGCGCCGCGGACACTTCCTTCGCCACGTCGCGCTCGATTATGGCGAACCCCTGCCGGGCCGCCCATTCGTCCACCGCGAACACGCCGTTCACGTCGGTGGCCGTGGAAACGGCCGCCTGCCCGCCGGCGATGCCCGCGAGGGCGCGCGTCAGCTCGTTCGCGCCGCCCACGTGGCCGGACAGCAGCGGCACGGCGAATGCGCCCGCTTCGTCCACGCTCACCACGGCGGGGTCGACGAACTTGTCGCGCACGTGCGGCGCGATGGCGCGCACGGCTATGCCCGACGCCCCCACGAACACGAGGGCGTCGTCTGCCGCGAAATGCTCGGCTGTCCAGGCGGCCAGGTCGTCGTACGCGTCGATGCCCGCGCCTGCCGCGAGCCGCCCGGGCCCGCAAACGGAAACCCGCGCACCGGCATAGTCGGCGCATGAGGCCAGGCCCGCGGCCAGCGCCTTCGCCGTCTCGCAGCCCTTGCGCGTGAACGCTATGAAGCTGATGCTCTCCATAATCATGAAGCCGCCGGCGGCCTAGCCCCGCTGCGGCTGTTCGCCTTTCCTGAACCCGTGGGTGAACGAGGGGTCGTACAAGCAGGACCTCTCGTAGGAGCTGCCGAGGAAGCCCCCGATGGTCACGAGCGCGGTGCTCTTCACGCCCGCCCGGCGCGCGGTCTCGGCGAGCGTGCCCACCGTGCAGCGGAGCACCTTCTCGTCCGGCCACGTGGCCTTGTAGACGATGGCCGCCGGCGTGTCGGGCTCGTAGGCGCCGGCCAGCAGCTCCTCCTGCGCCCGGTCGAGCAGGCCGGTGGACAGGAACAGCACCATCGTGCAGCCGTGCTGCGCCATGAGGCGCAGCTTTTCGCCGTCGGGCACGGGCGTGCGGCCCTCCATGCGCGTGATGATGACCGACTGCGACACGTTCGGCAGCGTGTATTCCGCCTTGAGCGCGGCGGCCGCGCCGCTGAACGACGAGACGCCGGGCACCACGTCGTAGCCGATGCCGGCCCGGTCGAGCAGGTCCATCTGCTCGCGGTGCGCGCCGTAGAGCGACGGGTCGCCCGTGTGCAGGCGCACCGTCGTCTTGCCCTCGGCCTCGGCGGCCTCCATGACGGCGATCACTTCCTCAAGCGTCATGCCGGCCGAGTCGTGGATCTCGCAGCCTTCCTTGGCGTAGTCGAGCAGCGCGGGGTTCACGAGCGAGCCCGCATATATGATGACGTCGGCCTGCTCGAGCAGGCGCGCGCCCCGAACCGTGATGAGGTCGGCCGCGCCCGACCCGGCTCCCACGAAATGAACCACAGGGAACACCCCTTCTCCGAGCTTTAGCTGCGCGAGGAACAATTGTCTTGCATGCAGGAAATACTACCTTACTTGCCTGCGAAACGATAGCGCCCCGCGGGTGTCGCGCTCGTGATGGCGAAGCTCTGCAGCAGGGCTTCCGCGCCGGGAGTCTGGCCCAGGGTGCCGTGCGCGTTCGAGAACACGACGGCCTCCACCTTCAGCGCGCCCGACGCGCGGTTGTCGAGCTTGCTCGCCAGGCTCTGCACGAGCGAGGCCATGGCCGCCTCCGTGGCACCGCAGGCCGCGAGCGCCTCGATCGCGGCGTCGGTCGTGGCCGCCGCCATGACCTGGCGCACGGCGTCTTGCGGGGCGCCGGCCTGCGCCGCATGGGCGGCCAGCACCTCCACGCGGCAGTCCGCCACGCGCGAGTGCGTGTTCATGATGCCGCCCGCCACCTTGGCCATCTTGCCGATGTGGCCCACGATGAGCATGCGCTCGAAGCCGAGCATGCTGGCGGCGTCGATGGTGGCGCCGAAGTAGTTCGAGCACGACACGGCGTCGGTCGTGTCCAGCTGCAGCTGGGAGCGCGCGAAGTCGCTGCCGTAGTTGCCGGGCACGACGAGCACGCTCGTCTCGCCGCGCGCCCGGAGCGTGCGCATCTGCAGCTCGATCGACGAGATGAGCGCGTCCTCGCTCATGGGCCGCACGACGCCCGACGTGCCGAGCACCGATATGCCGCCCTCGATGCCGAGGCGCGGGTTGAACGTCTTTGCCGCCAGCTCCACGCCGGCGGGGATGGAGATGGTCACGAGCAGGCCCGTGCCGCCCGGACAGGCGCCCGCCTGCAGCGCCGCTTCGGCCTGCTCGGCGATCATGCGGCGGGGCGTGGAGTTGATGGCGGCCGCGCCCACGGGCTGGTCGAGCCCCTCGGCCGTGACGCGCCCCACCCCGATGCCGCCGTCGATGCGCACGCCGGGCTCGGCGCTGCGCTCGACGCGCGCGTAGACGAGCACGCCGTCGGTGACGTCCGGGTCGTCGCCCGCGTCCTTCTGCACCGCGCACTGGGCCCAGCCGTCGCCGGCCTCGTGCTTCTCGATTTCCACCACGACGTCCGTGCCCGAGGGCGTGGACACCGTGACCGCGGGCACCAACGTGCCGTGCAGCAACAGCTCCGCCGCCGCGCGCGTCGCCGCCGCGGCACACGTGCCCGTGGTGTAGCCGCAGCGCATGCGCTTCGTGCCCACGTTGATATATTTCTCGAGCCGTTTCATCGTGCTTTCGATTGTAGAGCATTGCCGCGCACCCCCCAACCGGCGCCGACGGGCGCTCGGGGAGCGCCCCTACAAACAACCACGCGCGGGCATCGGCACGCCCGCCCGACGGCCCTACCGAGAACGGCGTAAACGCTACCGTTGCGGTCGACTCCGTAGGGGCGCGCTCCGCGCGTCCTTCAACCGATGCCGACGGGCGCTCGGGGAGCGCCCCTACGGGCAACCACGTGCAGGGATCGGCGTGCCCGCCCGACGGCCCTGCCGAGGATGAGACGGAGGGGTCAGGGCCCTTTGTCTCATTGGAATAACGCCACCGCGCTTCGCGCGTAAAGACTTCGTCAATGAGACAAAGGGCCCTGACCCCTCCGTCTCATCCGGCCGCGACCCACGACGGGCTCGCTTCCCCAACGCAGAGGCGCGCTCCGCGCGTCCGTTTTTATATTTGATAGGTAAATGTTAGTTGTGGATTACTTATGGACGGGCGCCTAATTCCCAGAAAACCGGTTGCCCTTTGCGATTAGTTACCATAGTATAACTTTCGTCAAATAACTGACACGGCGGTGAAAGCCCTCTCGTCTGCTGATCACCGCAAAAAGGCCAACAGGGTTCCCACCCCCTCTCTCTCCCTGGAGGCCGATATGCAAGGGCCGCTCGTTCGAGCGGCCCTTCTCTCTTTCCCGAAGCCACTTTGATGAGCACCGGAACGTCCAGGCGCTCATCCATGGCAGGATTCAAGGCTAGTCTGAAAACCAAGGGGGTTCCATCCACGATTTCGAGGTTTCGCGGCAGGATTTCGCACTATTCTGAAGCGGTTTGACAGGATTTCGCCTTAGTCTGAAAGGCTACTGGCAGGATATCCCGCTAGTCTGATAAAACGGCTTCAGACTAGCGCAATATCCTGCCACGAAACCCGATTTCAGTGGCGCGGGGCAAGTTCCGGAACGTTCCCGAAACCCATTCTCAGCATAATAGCGCCGCAGCCAGCCGGCCCCTAGACGACGATGAGCTCGGCACCCGTCGCATCGTGGTCGGCGAGCGCAACGGAGCGGATGGCGGGGTCCTCGTAGGTGGAATAGTAGTAGGTGTTCGTGCGGCACGACACGCCGCCCGTGAAGATGGTCTTCTCGAACGCGCCGTCCGTCATCTTGGCGGCGCCGTCGATCATGGCGACGCCCGTGAGCGTGTGGAACAGGCGGCTGACGTTCTCCTCCTCCGTGCCCTGCTGCGGGTAATGCGCGTTCAGGTAGGCCACGCGCACGAACCGCGACGGCGAGTAGTAGTCGCCCGGCAGGCCGCGCATGCCGCCGCCCGAGCCGTAGGCGCTGAGCTCGGCGGTGCGCCAGCTCAGCGGCCCCGGCACGTCGGGCGTCACGTTGATGTAGTTGCGCACGTTCTCGGCGTGCCATGCGAACCCGGGCTGGTTGGTGAGAACGTCGAAATCGTCGCGGAACACCTGCATGCCCTGCGCGGTGTGCTCCACCACGATCGAGCGCGTCGCGTCGCCGATGATCCAGTGCAGCAGCGATGACGGGAACTTCTCGTTGATGGGCTCGTCGACGATCACGGCGTTCGCCAGCGCCTCTTCCACCTGGCCCACCGTCTCGAAGTTGGCGACGACCCACAGCGGGAACTCGTAGGCGGCTATGCTCGTCTTGCCCTGGACGGGCGCGGGCGCGTACTGCGCGTAGCCGGGGAAGTTCAGGCCCGCCACCGCCAGCCCGGCGTCGTTGGCGCAGTCGAAGTAGAGCGGCACGCCCTCCTGCACAATGCCCATACCGATGATCGCGTGCCTGATTTGGGAGACGGCACCGAACGGGGACTTCGGCACATAGCCCGTGGGCGTGATGACCACCCGCTCCCCGTACGAGCAGCTCCAATCGAGGTTGCGGCCAAAGTACATGTTGCCGGCGTCGTCGGTGAATCTGATTCCCGTGCACATGATCGCCCCTTTCCCGATGGCCCTCATGCGCCCATGATACCCCGCGCCACGCGCATGGGGCGCGGGGGGCAGTGACGGTGCGGTAACGGTTGCTAGTCCTTCAGCACGCGCTGGCAGGCCATCGCCAGCAGCGGCATGAGGAAGACGGTTACGGCGCCGGCCGCGACCATGATGGAGGCGGTGGACTGCTGCATGGCGCCGGCGCTCACGGCGATGTTGGTCACGGCCACGATGAGCGGCAGCGCGGTGGTGCAGTAGAACGCCACGGTCACGCGCTCGGACCAGTGCAGATCGCGCGTGTCGCGGCCGAGGCGCAGCGCCACGAGGATCGGGAAGAAGCGCACCACGATGAGCATGACGATGAACAGGACGAGCATGAGCGGCTTGGCGCCGATGGCGGACAGGTCGATGCCCGCGCCGGACACCACGAAGAACAGCGGGATGAGGAAGCCGTAGCCGATGGCCTCGAGCTTCTGCTCGAGGGAGCGGTTGCCCTCGGGCACCACGTAGCGCAGCACGAAGCCGGCCGCGAACGAGCCCAGGATGATGTCCAGGTGGAAGACGGCGCTCACGGCCACGAGGCAGATGAGCAGGCAGATGGTGGCGCGCACGAGGGTCTGGCTTCCGGAGTCCGCGCGGTCGACGAGGAAGTCGTGCACGTGGCTCGCGCGGCGGCGGAAGCCCTTCGCGCGCCAGCCGACGAACACGGCGATGCCCGCGAACGCGAGCAGCACGATGACGGTGACCCATTTCGCGCGGGCCGTCAGCAGCAGCGCTATGGCCAGGACGGGCATGATCTCGCCGTAGGTGCCGAAGCTGAGCACGAGGTCGCCCACGCGCGTGCCCAATATGCCGCGCTCGGCGAGGATGGGCATGAGCGTGCCGATAGCCGTGGTGGTGAGCGCTATGGACGCCGCCACCGCACCGATGTCGCCCGCCTCGGCGTGGGCGATCCCGACGATCGCGGCGGTGGCGATGGCGAACGACGCCAGCCAGGTGAGCACCGACATGCGGCCGGTGCGGCCCGTCAGGGTGCGCGGCTCGATCTCGTAGCCCGCCAGCAGGAACAGGAACGCCATGCCGAGGTCGGAGAGCAGGCTGACGGCATCGGTCACCTGCACGACGCCCAGCGCGTGCGGCCCGAACACCGCGCCCGCGATGAGCAGCAGCACCGTCTCGGGCACGAGCTTGCCCGGAATGCGGTTGGCCACGAGCGGCACGAGCGCCGCCACCAGGGCTATGACCGCGAGGGATATGAATTCAGCTTCCATGACGCGTATTATACCCGCTCCGCCCCTGGCCCCAGCGCGGCGCGCGCCCGGGTTCGAAAGATTGCCCGCCGCCCGGCGCGCCTTGACATACAATGCCGATGTAAGAAACCAACGTTAGGAGGAAACCATGGCAACCATGCCCGCAGAGGTTCAAGAGCTCTTCAAGGAAGTGGACAACGTCGTGTTCTCGACCGCCAGCACGGACGGCCAGCCCAACAGCTGCATCGTCGGCATGAAGGCAATCATCGACGACGAGACCGTCTACCTGTCCGACCAGTTCTTCAAGAAGACGCTCGCAAACGTGCAGGCGAACCCCAAGGTGGCCGTCGTGTTCTGGCAGGGCGCCAAGGCGTTCGAGCTCCGCGGCACCGCGCGCTACGTGAACGAGGGCGCGGAGTTCGAGGCGCAGAAGGCGTGGGTCGACGCCGCGTTCGAGCAGATGGGCATGCCCATCAAGGCCAAAGGCGGCTGCTTCGTGAGCGTCGAGGAGGTCTTCATCTCCTCCCCCGGCCCCACCGCCGGCGACAAGATCGCCTAGCGCGCGGCAAATTTTTAAGAATCTGCCATTTTTTCGAGGCTGTCTGAAGATTTTTTCGGAGCGTCAGGGCAACCCCGGCAAAACACCCGCTTTGACCTGGTACGTTGCGAGTGCTCTCTCCGCCGGGGTGTCAAATCTGACCCCTAATCTTCAGACCGCCTCAATTTTTTGGCAAAAACGCGCGATTTTGCTGCGCGGAGGCCCCGCGGGCGCGCGTGCTACCATTTATGAAACGCCGCGACGCGAAAGGAGACCGGCTATGGGTTGCGATGCGCACGACATCTCGCGCGACCAGTTCATGCTCGTGGGGCAGTTCGCCAGCGAGGGCTACGACTGGTGGTGGCATTCGTTCTCGGGGCATCACGCGCAGACGGGCGAGCGCCGCACGTTCTTCATCGAGTTCTTCTGCTGCAACCCCGAGCTGGGCGGGAACGAGCCCGTGTTCGGTCAGCTGCCCGAGAACCGCGAGGCTAAGCGCCGCCCCTCCTACGTGATGGTGAAAGCCGGTTGCTGGGGCGAGGGCGCCAAGCAGCTGCACCGCTTCTTCGGCTGGAACGAGGCCGAGGTGGGCGCGGGCGCGCCGTTCTACGTGCAGGCCGACGATTGCCTGTGCTGCGAGACCGACCTCATCGGCCGCGTGAGCGTGTCGGCGGAGGACGCCGCCGCGCACCCCGAGTGGATGTGCGACGCGGGCACGATGCTCTGGGACCTGAAAGTGGACAAGCAGATCGCCTTCAACGTGGGCTACGGCGCGAGCGCGCCGCTGCGCACGATCCAGGCGTTCGAGATGTTCTGGCACGCCGAGGGCATCAAGACCGCCTATAGCGGCACGGTCGTCGTGGACGGCGAGACGTACATCGTCAGCCCGGAGACGTGCTACGGCTACGCGGACAAGAACTGGGGCAGCGACTTTACGAGCCCCTGGGTGTGGTTGTCGTCGTGCAACCTCATGAGCACGATCAGCGGGAAGCGCCTGGAAAACTCCGCCTTCGAGATCGGCGGCGGGCGGCCGGTGGTGCTCGGGCACGCGCTCGACCGCAAGCTGCTCGGCTGCATCAACTACGAGGGCACGGCACACGAGTTCAACTTCTCGAAGTTCTGGACCGGCTCCACCACCGCATTCGACTGCTGGGAAACCGAGGACGCCCTGTACTGGCACGTGGACCAGCAGACGCGCACGGCGCGGATGATCACAGACGTCACCTGCCCCAAGAACGAGATGCTGCTCGTGAACTACGAGTCGCCCGACGGCGCGAAGCGCCACAACCGCCTCTGGAACGGCGGCACCGGCATAGGCCGCGTGCAGCTGTTCGAGAAGCGAGGGGGCGCGTTCGAGCTCGTCGACGACCTGCGCGCCGCCACCATCGGCTGCGAGTTCGGCGAATACGACTAGCGCGGCGCCCGAGCCGCCCGGCCCGCGCATTCGGCGGCGGAGCGCCCCGCGGCGCCCGCCGCGCCTCGACTCTTACGATGAGGTAACCACTTACCTTCTGCGCGAGTTTTGCCCCATTTGCGCACCATCCAGCGGTACTATACGAAGCAGAGGAACGACGCGCGGCCCCAAGGCCGCCGTGGGGCGCTACCCATCTCGGCATGCGGAGGGGAAAGGGGGTTCCCGTGCTCGACTGGATCAACTACGCCCTCGTCTACGTGGGCGTGGCCGTCATGGTCTACAACATCTATGGCTTCATCCGGTACGCCCGCTACGTGCAAGGGCGGAAAGCCTGGCGCACGAGCAGCACCATCCTGTACATCCCCATCGCGCTCGTGATCCTGTTCCTGCTGGGCTACCTGGCCGTTGGCCTCTTCGGCCAGCCCGACCTCGTCATCGCGTGCATCCTGTTCGGCGGAAGCATCTTCGTGGCGTTCATGCACCAGTACCTGAGCAGCATCACCCACCGCATCGTGGAAAACGAGCGCCTGGAATCGGAACTCATGGCCGCGGAGAAGTCGAACGAGGCGAAGGCGGGCTTCCTGGCCAGCATGAACCACGAGATGCACACCCCCCTGAACGTGATCATGGGCATGAACGACCTGGCCCTGAAGAACCCCGCCCTGCCGCCCGAAGTGGCCGAGCAGCTGGAGAAGTCGAACCTGAGCGCGAAGCACCTGCTGGGGCTCATCGACAACGCACTGGACCTCAACCGCATCGAAGCCGGCATGCTCGCCATAGCCAACGAGGAGTTCTCCCTGGCCGGCGCGCTCGACCAGGTGAACGCCATCGCGCACGCGAGCTGCGCGGCGAAGGGGCTCACCTACGAGCCAAACGCGGTGCAGCGGAAGCACTGCCGCGTCATGGGCGACGAGACCAACCTCAAGCGCGTGCTGCTGAGCATTCTGGACAACGCGGTGAAGTACACCGATGCGCCGGGCAACGTGACCTTCGCGGCCGAGCGCGTGCCGGCCGAGGACGGGACGTTCCTGGCCAGGTTCGTCGTATCCGACACGGGCATCGGCATGGACGAGGAGTTCATCCCCCGCGTGTTCCAGGCGTTCTCACAGGAAGACGCCAGCCCCACCACGCAGTACGGGGGCAGCGGCATGAGCCTCGCCGTCGCCAAGAGCCTCATCGAGCTCATGGGCGGCACCATCGAGGTGAAGAGCAAGAAGGGCCAGGGCACCACGTTCACCGTCACCGTGCCGTTCGCGTGCGTCGCGGAGCACGACGCCCCCGCCGAGCAACCCGAAGGCAACACGGCCGAAGCCCTCGACGGCGCGCGCATCCTCATCGTGGAGGACACCCCGGAGAACGCGGAGATCGTGGCCGACCTCCTGGAGCTGGAGGGCGCGGAGAGCGAGCACGCCGAGAACGGCCAGGTGGCGCTCGACATGGTGGCAGCATCGCCCGAGCGCTACTACGACGCAATCCTCATGGACCTGCGCATGCCGGTCATGGACGGGCTCGAGGCAACGCGGCGCATCCGGGCGCTCGAGCGCGCCGACGCCAAGGCCGTGCCCATCATCGCCCTCACCGCCAACGCGCTCGAGGAGGACAAGAAGAACTCGCTCGAGGCGGGCATGGATGCCCACCTGGCCAAGCCGACCGACTCCGACCTGCTGTACCAAACGGTGGGCACCTTCATCGCCCGCGCCCGAGACGAGCACGGCGCCCGCGCCTGAAACCGAGGGCCACGCGGCCCGAGCATCGAAAGGAACTAGAACATGACGCTACAGGAACTCTACGAAAGCATCGGAGGCGACTACGAACAGGCGCTGCGGGTGCTGCGCGTCGAAAAGCTCATAGACAAGCACATCCGCAAACTCACCGGCAACGGGGTCGTGGACAACCTGCTCGCCGCCGGCGAGACCATGGACCCGACCCAGCTGTTCGAGACCGCACATGCGACGAAGGGAGTCTGCGCCAACCTGGGCCTGACGCGCATCGCCGGGCTGGCCTCCGAAATCGCCGAGGAGTTCCGTCCCGGCACGCCCCGCACGATGAGCGACGACGAGGTGAAGGACAAGCTACGGGCAATCGATGGCCTCTACGAAACGACCAAGGAAGGCATCGGTCGCTATGTAGCGGAGTAAGGAAGCAGGCGATTCCATGAGCACCACCCCCGACAAGAACCATGGGACGCAGTTCAAGCCCTACTTGGGCGCACTCGGCGCATGGGCGCTCGCCTTCGGCTGCGCCGTCGGCTGGGGCTCGTTCGTCATGCCCGGCAATACGTTCCTGCCCATCGCGGGACCTCTCGGCACGGCACTCGGCATAGCGCTCGGGGCCATCATCATGCTGGTGCTGGCCGCGAACTACCACTTCCTGATGAACCGCTTCCCCGACAACGGCGGCACCTACACCTACACGAAGCGGTGTTTCGGCTACGACCACGGCTTCATAAGCGCCTGGTTCCTCTTTCTCACCTACATCGCAATCATATGGGCGAACGCCACAGCGCTGCCGCTCATCGGCCGAACGCTCCTGGGCAGCACCTTCCAGTTCGGCTTCGACTACACCATTGCGGGCTTCCACATCTACTTCGGGGAGATTCTCCTCGCCATCGGGTCGCTGCTCATCGCGGCGCTCGTCTGCCTGCACAGGAAGGCGGCGGAATGGACGCAGATCGTCATGGCCGTGCTGCTGTTCGCAGGCATCGTGACAGTGTTTGCGGCGGCCTTCGGCTCCCACCCCAACGCGGCGCCGCCGCTCGACCCGCCCTTCGCGAGCGAGCACGGGGCCTTCGCGGGGACGCTCACGATCTTCGCGCTGGCCCCCTGGGCGTTCGTGGGCTTCGAGTCTATCTCGCACTCCGCAGCGGAGAGCAAATATCCCCTCAAGCGCGTATTCCCGATCATGGCCACCGCGCTCATCGCCGCGGGCGTCGCCTACGCCCTCCTGGCGATCCTGGCAACCACCTCGCTTCCCGAAGGGTGCGCCACCTGGGAAGACTACGTTGCCAACCTCGGCGATTACACAGGCGT
This sequence comes from Coriobacteriaceae bacterium, assembly GCA_015062685.1. Taxonomy (GTDB): domain Bacteria; phylum Actinomycetota; class Coriobacteriia; order Coriobacteriales; family Eggerthellaceae; genus UBA9715. The sequence goes on along the minus strand of SUUE01000012.1, from coordinate 15,405 downwards.
CGCCTCGCAGCCGACCTTCTTCGCCGCGCAGTCAGCCTTGGGCAGCACGGGCTCCACCGTGCTGGGGGTGGCCGCGCTCTGCGGCATCTTCACCGGGCTTATCGGCAACTACATTGCGCTGAGCCGCCTGCTGACCGCGCTTTCCAGGGACGGCATGCTCCCCGGAAAGCTCGGCGAGCTCGACGATAACCATGTGCCGCGCAATGCCATCGTATGCATCATGGGCGTCTCCATCGTGCTGCCGTTCTTCGGCAGGGCCGCTATCAACTGGATCGTGGACGTCACCACCGTCGGCGCGACGATTGCCTACGCATTCGCCAGCGCATCGGCCTGGAAGGTCGCGCGCGAGGAGAAGAACGCGCTGGCATCCGTCGTGGGCGGCGCCGGGTTCGTCGTCTCCATCGTGTTCGCGGTGGTGTTCCTCTTCCCCAACGTCACGTCAGTCAAGACGCTCTCCACCGAGTCCTACCTGATCCTGGCGGCATGGAGCATCCTCGGCTTCATCTTCTTCCGCTCGATCCTCAAGCGCGACGCCGAGCACCTGTACGGGCGCCCCATCGTGGCATGGGTCATCCTGCTGGGGCTGATCATCTTCACGTCGAGCATCTGGATGAGGCAATCGACCGACGCCGCCGTCGACAACGCCGCAGCCCCGATCGAGGCATACTACGACGACCAGATCGACGGGCCCGACGCCAACATCAACATGAAGGCGCACAAGCAGGCCGACCAGCGCGTACGCGGCGAATTGGAAACCATCAACGCCACGCTCGCCGTAAGCAGCGTCATCCAGATCGGGCTCATCGTCATAGCGCTCGTGATCCTCTTCGACATCTACACTAAGGTGCAACGGCGAGAGCGGCAAACCGAAGTCGAGAAGCTCCTGGCCGAGGAGTCAAGCAAGGCCAAGACGAGCTTCCTCTCGAACATGAGCCACGAGATCCGCACGCCCATGAACGCCATCATCGGGCTGGACAACATAGCGCTTCGCGACCCCGACCTCTCGCCGAGCACGCGCGATCACCTGGAGAAGATAGGAGCCAGCGCCAAGCACCTGCTCGGCCTCATCAACGACATCCTGGACATGAGCCGCATCGAATCGGGCCGCATGGCGCTCAAGAACGAGGAGTTCCAGCTCCGCGAGCTCCTGGACCAGGTCAACATCATGATCGGCGGCCAATGCGCGGACAAGGGCCTCGAGTACCACTGCAATGTGATCGGAACCGTGAGCGACTACTACTTCGGCGACGACATGAAGCTCAAACAGGTGCTGATCAACATCCTGGGCAACTCCGTCAAGTTCACCGACGCCCCGGGCACGGTCGCCCTCACCGTTGAGCAGGTAAGCGAAGACGAGGGCGCGTGCGCCATGCGCTTCACCATGGAGGACACGGGCGTAGGCATGGACGAGGAGTTCATCCCCACGATCTTCGAGGCGTTCTCGCAGGAAGACGCCACGGCCATCAACCAGTACGGCAGCACCGGCCTCGGCATGGCCATCACCAAGAATTTCGTGGAGATGATGAACGGCGATATCGACATCAAGAGCCAGAAGGGCGTCGGTTCCATCTTTACCGTCACCGTCGTGCTGACGGCGTCGAGCCGCACCCTGGCCCAAGGCGAGAGCGGCGCCGGGGCCGCCGCGGGCGAAAAGGGCCCCGCCGCGAGCCTCGCGGGGCGCAGGGTGCTCATGGCCGAGGACGTGGAGCAGAACGCCGAGATTTTGGAGGACCTGCTGAGCCTCGAGGACATCGAGGCCGAACACGCCGTGAACGGCCAGGTTGCCGTCGACATGTTCGCGGCCCAGCCCGCCGGCCACTACGACGCCATCCTCATGGACGTGCGCATGCCGGTCATGGACGGCCTGGCCGCAGCGCGCGCCATCAGGGAGCTCGACCGCCCGGACGCGAAGGCGGTGCCCATCATCGCCATGACGGCCAACGTCTTCGACGAGGACGTGGAGCGCTCGCTGCAAGCGGGCATGAACGCGCACCTGTCCAAGCCGATCGAACCCGAGCTGCTCTACGAGACCATGGCACGGCTCATAGCCGAGCGCGAAGAGGAATAAACCTGCGCCGCACGCAAGAGGCGCGACGACCAGGATGGAGGGAACAATGAGCAACGACATCACCCGCAGGAAGTTCGTGAAGGTGACGACCACGGCGGCAGGGCTCACGGTGGGAGGCGCCCTCCTGGGCGGCTGCTCCGCGGGCGCGAGCGCGAGCTCGGCCGCGAGCACGACCACGGAAAGCACGACCCCAGGGCATATGACCAACGGGTGGCCGAAGTACCAGAACGCCATGAGCAAGGCGCAGAAGGTGGACACCGCCCCCGACGACAGCGAGGCCCTGGCCACGTTCGTCGTGGTGAGCGACAGCCACCTGTCGCTTGAGAACCAGGACTACGTGGACCGTGTGGACAACATGTTCAAGGACATCGCGCAGTTCTGCCCCGACAAAGCCGCCATCATCGTGAACGGCGACATCACCAACAGCGGCTCGATGGAAGAATGGCAGAAGTTCGCCGAGCTGGCCGAGGCTTCGGGGTTCAAGTACCCCGACGACTTCGTGCTCGTCATCGGCAACCACGACCAGTTCGACTCCAGTGGCGGCACGAGGGCCGTCGTCAACACCTCCGACAACTTCAGGGAGCAGGTGGGGCTCACCAACCAGCCGCACCCCTACTACGACCGCACCATCAACGGCGTGCACCTCATCCTCATGGGGCCCGACAAGTTCCCCGACGACAGCTGGGTGAAGTTCGGCATCACGGACGAAGAGGTGACGTGGCTGGACAACCTGCTCGACGCCGACCTGGACGCCGGCAAGCTGTCGTTCGTGTTCATGCACGAGCCGCTGTACAAGACCGTGCGCAACACCGAGCCCGGCGACTGGGGGCACGCCTGGTCGCTCTCCGACGAGGACAACGACAACCTGCACAACTGCATCAAGAAGCACCCGAACGTCATCTTCTTCACGGGCCACACGCACGCCCTGCCCGACACCGTGCAGATCGAGGGCGAAGAGCCGCTCTACGTGGGCACGGGGTCGATCGCATACTGCGTGGACGACGCCGACGACGACACGACGGGCAGCGCCGACATCAGCGAGTACGGCTCGCTCGGCTGGGAGGTGACGGTGTGGGAGACGCACATCCGCTTCCGCATGCGCGACTTCCTGAACCACAAGTACTCCGACCTGGAATACGCGGTGTACAAGTTCTAGGCGCCACGGAGGCGGCCGCCGCCCCCGGCCGCCGTCCCCGGTTGCCGCCCTTGGTTGCCCGTAGGGGCGCTCCGCGCGTCCGCCGTTCGCGATTGCGCTCGTCCGCCCCGGCACGCGCCCGGAGGGGCTACGCCCGCCGTCCCCGGTTGCCGCCCCCGGTTGCTGTCTCTGGTTGTCCGTAGGGGCGCTCCCCGAGCGCCCGCCGTTCTTGCCGTCCGTTCCCGCAGATATGCGCCTTGCGGCGCATGCGCGCTTCGCGCGCGGGCGCTCGGGGAGCGCCCCTACAGGCGATTCCCCACCCGGGCAAGCCCCGCGCCCGAACAGGCAATCCCCCGCCCGGGCAGGCCCCGCGCCCGAACAGGCAATCCCCCACCCGAGCAGGCCCCGCGCCCGAACAGGCGGTCCCCCACCCCGTTCCCGCGGCCGGCTCGGGCCCCGCTTGACAGGTGAACGGTCGTTCACTATGCTGTTTGGTAAACGACCGTTCACTTGACTGGGGAAACGAAATGGGCGACACCACCAAGGACAGAATTCTCGACGTATCGCTTCGCCTGTTCGCGCGCGACGGGTTCGAGGCGGTTTCGACGAGCGCGATCGCCGGCGAGCTCGGCATGACGAAAAGCGCGCTCTACAAGCACTTCCCCGACAAGCGGGCCATCTTCGACAGCCTGGTGGACGCGATGCTCGAAGAGCACCGGGCCGCGGTGGCAAACGCAGGCGTGGCGATCGAGCCGGGGAAAAGCGCGGCGAGCGCCTATGCCGCCACGTCGCCCGAAGGCATGGCCAAGCTCGGCGAAGCGCTGTTCAGGCACTGGACCGCGGACGAGCGCGCGGTGGCGTTCAGGCGGATGCTCTCGATCGAGCGCTTCCGCGACAAGCGCGCCGGGCGCGTCTACGACGAGTTCTTCGCGGGCGGGCAGATCGCCTACCACGAGGCCATGTTCGCGGAGATGGTCGAGATCGGGGCGTTCGAACCCGGCGACACGACGCAGATGGCACTGGATTTCTGGTCGCCGATCTTCCTGCTCATGCAGGCAACCGACGGCGGCATGGACGTAAAGAAGGCGACGAAGCTCGTGCGCGGCCACGTGCTCTCGTTCGGCACGGCGCACGTGAGGAGCGACGATGAATAAGTTTTGCCGAGGCTATTCCCTGTTCATGAACTGGTTCAACGGGATCTGCGCGCCCCTGTGCGGCGGCTGGATGATGCTGAGCGCGCTCGTTGCCCTGCCGCTCAGCTGGAACGACTGGATGCCGCTTTCCATCTACGACAACTTCCCCTTCCACGACGTGTTCTTCACGAGCCATTTCTGGCCGGGCCTGGCGCTCCTGCTCGTGAACGGCGTCGCGAACATCGCGGCCCTCGTGGCCCGCAAGCGCCGCGACATGAAAGGCTGGGTGAACTGGTGCACCGTGGCCGGCGCGCTGCTCGTCGTATGGACCGTCGTCGAGCTGCTGATCATCCCCAACGGCCTCTCGGTCTTCTACTTCATCCTGGGCATCATCCAGCTGGCGGCGGCGCTCCAGCTGCGCCGCGCCGGCGTCGGCTCCCCCATCCTCGTGAGCGCCTGCCTGCTCGGCGAGCCGTGCCGCTACGACGGGAAGGCGTTCCCGTGCCAGGCCGTCATGGACCTGGGCAAGCAGCACGAGCTCGTGCCCGTGTGCCCCGAGGTCATGGGCGGGCTTGCCACGCCGCGGCCGAGCTGCGAGATCCAGCCCGACGGGCGCGTCGTCAACACCGAGGGCGAGGACCGCACCGCCGCCTTCGAGGCCGGCGCCCGCGAGACGCTGCGCGTTGCGCAGGAGCGCGGCTGCAAGCGAGCCGTGCTGAAGGAGAACAGCCCCTCGTGCGGGTCGCACCTCGTCTACGACGGCACGTTCTCCGGCGCCCGCGTGCCAGGTCAGGGCAAGACGGCGGCGCTCCTCGCGCAAGCCGGCATCGAGACGCTCTCGGAAATGGACTTCCAGCGCACGTCGGACTGAGGCCGCGCGCACGCGTCTATAATGCAACGCGTAACTGGAATCGGAGGGAACCATGGCCGAGCGCGTCCTCATTGCCGAAGACGACCATGACATCATCGAGATCCTCACCCTCTACCTGAGCGGGGCGGGCTACGAAGTGGAAGCAGTGCACGACGGCCAAGAGGCCATCGACGCGCTCAAGGAGCGCGGCGCGGCGGTCGTCCTGGTGGACCTGATGATGCCCAACATGAACGGGTTCGACTTCATCAAGGAGGCCCGCACGTTCTCGGGCGTTCCCATCGTCGTCGTGTCCGCGCGCGACCAGTCGGCCGACAAGGTGCTCGGCCTCGACCTGGGCGCCGACGGATACATAACCAAGCCGTTCGACCCCGCCGAAGTGCTCGCCTACGTGCGGGCCATGATCAGGAGGTGCGGCGCCGAGCAAACCGACAGCCCGGCGGCCGCCGCGTCTACCCTGCGCGTGGGCGACATCGAGCTCGACACCGAGCAGCTCGTCGTGAGGAAGCGCGGCGAAGCCGTGGCGCTCACCGCCTCGGAATTCAAGATCGTCATGCGCATGATGCTCTCGCCGGGGCGCGTGTTCACGAAGGCGCAGCTGTACGAAGCCGTGAGCGGCGAAGTCTACGACGAGGGCACCGACAGCATCATGGTGCACATCTCGAACATCCGCGCCAAGCTCGAGGACGACCCCTCGCACCCCCAGATCATCGAGACGATACGAGGGCTGGGGTACCGGTTTGGTCAATGAGCGCACATCAAGCCCACAGGCCAGGGCGGCCCTCTCCGCCATCCGCACGAGCCTGACGTTTCGCTGCACGGCATGCCTCGCCGTATACGCCATCGTGCTCATAGCGCTTTTCTCCACGGCGAACATGATGGCGGACCGCAAGCTGAACGAGGCCTTCCCCACCATCGACAACGTAGTCGAGCAGGAAGACGCGCTGTCGAACGACCGCTTCGACGAGCTCGCGCGCACCGTCGCCCACAACAGCGACCTCATCGTGTTCTCTGGCGAGGGCGACCTGCTGTACGCCACGAGCGACGAGGCGGCCGAGAAGATCACCGCCTCCGACCTGCCCACCATCGCGGGGTCCTCCGAGGACCGCCTGTCTTACGAGGTGCTCGAGAGGAAGAACTACCAGGGCGAGACCGAGTACGAGATCTTGCAATGCAAGCAGGACGTGGACTCCCTCGCGAAAACCGTCAAGGCGTCGGCGATCTGCACCGAAGACGGCACCATCCTCGAGGGAACGCTCTTCCCCGGCCGCACGTCGCTCACGGAGCGCGAGCTGTCCCTCATCAAGGGCACCTTCGGGAACCACAAGACCATCCAAAAGCACGAATACGAGACAGACGACGGGCGCTCGCGCACGGCCGTGCTCATCTCCCCCGTCGTGAGCGAATCGGCCTACGACGTCATCGTGGCCGAGGCCAAGGCCGTATGGTACTGGGCCATCCCCCTCGCGGTTGCCGCGACCATCGTGGCGGTGGCGGCGCTCGCCCTCATCGTGCGCCGCGGCGTGCGCCCGCTCGACCAAGCGATCAACGCGAAACGGCATTCGGAAACGGCGCAAACGGGAGAACGGCAGATACCCATAGAGCTGCGCGACACCTACGACAACTTCACCGACCTCATGAACGAGCTGGACAATGCCCAGCAGGAAAAGCAGCAGATCATCGCCAACGTCTCGCACGACCTGAAGACGCCGCTCACGGTCATACGCGGCTACACGCAAGCCTTCGAGGACGGGCAGGTGCCGCCCGAGAAGCAAGGCGAGTACCTGCACGCCATCAACGAGCGCGCGCAGGCGGCCACGAAGCTCATCGAGGAGCTGTTCGCCTATGCGAAGAGCGAGCACCCCTCGTTCAAGCCCGCGCTCGCCGATTGGGACGTTCACGAGCAGCTGCGCCAGCTGGTCGCTCGCCATCAGCCCGACATCGAGCGCGCCGGCGACCAGCTGGAAATCGACATCCCCGACGGGCCGCTCATCGCTAAGCTCGACTGGGGGCTCGTGGAGCGCGGCGTCGACAACCTCATAACGAACGCGCGCAAGCACAACCCCGCCGGCACGCTCATCAAGGTCGCATGCGAGCACGACGATTCGAGCATCTCCCTCTACGTTGCCGACACGGGCGCCGGCATGCCGGCCGAAATGCAGGAAACGGCGTTCGAGCCCTTCGTCACCAGCAACGCCTCGCGCTCGTCGGGCGGAGGAACGGGCCTCGGGCTGTCCATCGTGCGCTCGTGCGCGCGCGTCCACGGCGGCACGGCGCGGTTCGCGAGCCCCGAAGAGCCGTATCGCACCGAGATCGTCATCGTCATCCCGCGCAACTAGCCGAGCGGCATCACAGGTCTATTGGCTCGTACCCCCGCGCAGAGAGAAAGCCCTGCGGGGAGTACTTCGGCACTTCGAGGCCGTTGAAAGACTCGTCGTCGCGCGTGATGATGGCGTCGGCCCCTTCGGCGAGCAGGCAAGCTGCAACGATGCCGTCCTCGTAATCGGGGCGCTCGAGGCCCATGGCGTTCCTGCACACGATGCCGTCCACCTGAGCGGGCTCGGCAATGTCGAGTATCAGCTCGACTGCCCGGTACCCCGCATCCGCCCCCGCCGATTTCGCCGCGAAGTAGAAGACGTCTTTCAGCGAGGTCGCGGGTATCAGGAGCTCGTCGCCCTCCTCGAGGCACGCCATGATCGCGCCCTTGGACTCTTCGACGAACTGCGGTCGATTCAGAACGACGTCCACCCAGACGTTCGTGTCGATGAGCACCTTACTCATAGCGCGCCATCCCCACGGACTCGAGCTCTTCGTCGGACATGCCCGACAGCGAGCCTTGGGCCACGCCGACCAGGGAGCCCAAGGCGAGCTTCTTGGCATCCTTCTCCGACGACTCCCGCGTCATGCCCTCGAGGAAGCTGGGCAGCGTGCGCGTGGTTGCCAGCTCCTGCCAAAGCGCCCTTACGGCAGCCGAGGTGCTGATGCCGTTCTCGCGCAGCACCTTGTCGCCGCGCTCTTTCAGCGGCGCGCTCATCCTCACGTTCAGCGTCGCATCCATGCTGCCCCCTTCGAGGAAACGTATATGCATTACAGTAATGCATTCTATCATCTGCATTACTGTAATGCAATCATCACCAGCCCGAACCCTGCGGGCGTCTCGCGGCGAGCGGGCAAGCTGCAAGATTAAGAAACCTTTAGCCTCCCTTTAGGCCAGCTGAACCTTCGTGCCTCACCTTAGATCCGTAACGCGAACGAAGGTGAATGATGAAGCGAATCCTGAGCATGGTCCTGGCCACTTCCATAGCAGCGGCGCCCCTGTCGGCGTGCGCCAACAGCGACGCGCCCAAAGCCGCGGCGAGCGCCGCGCCATCTGGGTCCCTGGAGCCCCGCGAGTGGTCCGGGCCTCAAAGGCAGGTAACGGCCCCCGAGCTCCCCAGCGCCGAAACGGACAGTCAGCGCGAGATCGCCTGCTGGGGCGACAGCATGACAAAGGGCGTGGGCGCCGACGTGGCGAGCATCTTCGTGAGCAGCGGAGAGGAATTCGACATCAGCTACCTGTCGTACCCCGACGTCCTCGAGCGGCTCACGGGAATGTCCACCTACAACTACGGCGTATCGGGCGCCACCTCCGACGAGATAGCCTACATGCAGGGAGGCGCCCAGCTGGAATACGACGCGGACTACTTCACCGCGGTTGACGAGGACGTCATGGAGCAGAGCCGCGAGCACCCGGGCGATATCCTCGTGCTGGAGATAGGCAGCAACGGCGGGTGGAACGAAGACTACGACGAGCTCATCGAGCAGTATCGCAGCATGATCGACCACGCCGGCTGCGAGGACTACATCATCATCGGCGACACCGACGACCCCGGCACGTCCGTCGCCGACTCCAGCCAGGAAGCCTTCCCCGACGGGACGGGCACGGGCGAGACCGCCTGGGAGGCGGCTCTGCGGGAGGAGTTCGGCGATCACTTCATAAACATGAGGGCCTTCCTCGTCGAGCGTGGGCTCGATGTGGCAGGGCTCGAGGCAACCGACGACGACCGGGAGGCCGCCGAGCGCGGGTGCGTTTCCGAGCAGCTGCGCTCCGACTGGACCCACCTCAACTCCCTGGGCTACTACGCGCAAGCCGTCGCGGTGTACGAACGCGGCCGCGACCTGGGCTACTGGTCGTAACGGCCCCGCCTCTCCGGGCGAACCTGAAGAAACCTTAACGTTGAACTTAGGTTGCCTGAAGAAAGCCCCCTTATCGTGAAGATACGCGCGATTGCAAGAAAGGCAGACACCCATGAAAACGCACGTACTGAACTACCTCGAGACATCGGCGGCGGCCAACCCGGAGCGCTGCGCCGTCATCGACGAGCGCGGCTTTCACACCTACCGCGAGCTCGCCGAGCAGAGCCAGCGCGTCGGAAGCGCCCTGGCGCGCATCGGGGCCCGCAAGCGCGGCGTCATCGTCGTCATGGACAAGGGCTTCGAAGCGCTCACGGCGCAATTCGGCGCCCTCTACGCAGGCGGGTTCTACGTGCCCGTAGACCCCAACATCCCGGCAAGCCGGTTCGAGAGCATCGTGTCCACCCTGGGCAACCCCCTCGTCATCTTCGACGAGGCAGGCGAGAACGCCGTGCAGGCGCTCCAGGCGGAGGTCGCGGCCTTCAGCTACGAGCCGCTCGTGGCGGGCGAAGCGGACGTCGAGCTCATCCGCGCGATCCGCGAGAGCGTGCTCGAGACCGAGCCGGTCTACACGCTGTTCACCTCGGGCTCGACGGGAACGCCGAAGGGCGTGGTCATCAGCCACCGCGCTGTGGTCGCGTTCATCGACTCGTTCGTGGACGTGTTCGGCATCAAGGCCAGCGACCGCATCGGCAACCAGGCGCCCTTCGACTTCGACGTGTCCACCAAGGACATCTACTCGTCCATGGCGGCAGGGGCGACGCTCGTGGTTGTTCCCCGCAAGCTGTTCATGCAGCCCGTGGACCTCGTCGGCTACCTGGAGCGCCACCAGGTAACCGTGCTCATCTGGGCGGTGGCGGCGCTCTGCCTCGTCAGCGCCTACCATGCGCTCGGCTCCGCCAACCTGCGCTCCATCCGCATGGTCATGTTCAGCGGCGAGGTCATGCCGCAGAAGCACCTCAAGGCGTGGAGGCAATGCCTGCCGGAGGCGACGTTCGTGAACCTGTACGGGCCCACCGAGATCACCTGCAACTGCCTCTACCACGTGCTCGACCCGCAGCGCGACTACGCGGAGGGCCTGCCCCTGGGCAAGCCCTTCCCCCACTGCAACGTCATCCTCGCCGACAGCGCGGGGCAAACAGTGCGCAAGCCGGGGGTCGAGGGCGAGCTGCTCGTGAGCGGCCCCTCGCTGGCCCTCGGCTACCTCGGCAGGCAGGACCTCACGGACCGAGCCTTCGTCCAGAACCCCACGCACAGCAACTTCCCCGAGCGCGTCTACCGCACGGGCGACGTGGCGCTACTGGACGAGAACGGCGAGCTGATCTTCCGCGGCCGCAAGGACAACCAGGTGAAGTACATGGGGCACCGCGTGGAGCTCGAGGAAGTGGACCAGGCGTTCGAGCAGCTGCCGGGGGTGAACCGCTGCCGCTGCGTGTTCGACCAGCGCCGCAAGCGCCTGCTCGCCTTCTACGAGGGCACGGCGGAGCCCGGCGACCTTCCCAAGATCGCGCGCGACACGCTGCCCTCCTTCATGCGCCCCACGAGCATCAGGCGCATTTGCGGCATGCCCGTCAACAAGAACGGCAAAGTCGACCGGCAGGCCCTGCTCGGCCTGGCGAAGACCCGAGCCTAACCGGAGGATAACGATGACAATGAACACCAACCTGCAGACGGCGATAGCCGAGTGCGAAACCCCGTGCTACGTCTTCGACGAAGCCGAGCTGGCGCGCCGCATCTCCCACCTGCGCGAGCGCCTTCCCCAAGACGTGGCCGTGTGCTACGCGATGAAGGCGAACCCCTTCGTGCTGGAGACGGCGGCCCGCGAGGCCGACCTGGTCGAGGTCTGCTCGCCCGGCGAGCTCGACATATGCCGCGCGCTCGGCATCCCCTATGAAAAGCTGGTCATCTCGGGCGTCCACAAGGACCGCCCCACGATGAGCGGGCTCGTGGAGAGCCACGCGAACGTCCACCGCTTCACCGCCGAATCGGTGTCCCAGTTCGAGCTCCTCGAGGAGCTCGCCCGCGGCGAAGGGCGGGTCATCCCCCTGCTCGTGCGCCTCACGAGCGGCAACCAGTTCGGCATGGACGCATCCGACGCGAAGCGCGTCGCGGCAGCCGCGCAGGAAAGCCCGTTCTTCGACCTGCGCGGGGTGCAGTTCTTCTCGGGCACGCAGAAGACCTCGGCAAAGCGGCTCCAACGCGAGATCGGCAAGCTCGATGCCTTCCTGGCCGAGCTCGCAGCCGAGTGCGGCGCGGACATGCCGGAGCTCGAGTACGGCCCGGGCCTGCCCGTCGAGTACCGCGATGGGCAGGATGCGGAAGCCGAGGAGCTCGCACTGCTCGCCGCGCTCTCGGAGGCTCTCTCCGGCATGTCGTTCAAGGGCGCCAAGACGCTCGAGATCGGGCGCTCCATTGCAGCGAGCTGCGGCACGTACCTCACGCGCGTCGTGGACGTGAAGCGCAACCGCGGGCAGAACTACGCCATCGTCGACGGCGGGAAGCACCAGGTGACGTTCTTCAGCCCCGCCCTCGCGCTGGAGCCCCCGGCCTTCCGCACGGTGCCGGACCGGGCCATGGGCGAGACGGAGCCCTGGGCCATCTGCGGGTCGCTCTGCACGACGGGCGACCTGCTGGTCAGGCAAGCGTCGCTCAGTGGCCTGCGCATTGGCGACCACATAGCGCTCCCGAACGCCGGCGCCTATTGCGCCACCGAGGGAATGGCGCTCTTCCTGAGCCGCGACCTGCCCAGCGTATACCTGCGCGACGGAAAGGGCGCCCTGCGGCTCGCGCGGAACCGCATCCAGACCAGCACCCTGAACACGCCCCTCTAGCCACCAAACGGCCAAACCAACCCGAAAGGAAAGGAACCCATCATGGAAACCCGCAACACCATCATCGAGATCCTCGAGGACCTCTGCCCCGACGCCGACTGCGACACCTGCACGACGCTCGTCGACGAGCGCCACCTGGACTCGCTCACCATGATCGCGCTCGTAGCCGATCTGGAGGACTCGTTCGACATCGAGGTTCCCCCCGTCGCCATCGTGGCGGACAACTTCAACTCCGTCGACGCCATCGCAAAGCTCGTGGACACCCTCGTAGAAGACGCCGAATAAAACGCCCTTCACATGAACTCGTATTTCTCCCTCCTCTTCGCCTTCGTATTCCTCCCCCTCTCGATCCTGGCCTACGGCATCGCCCCGAAGAAGGCGCGCTGGGCCGTGCTGCTCGGAGCCAGCTACCTGTTCTTCTGGTTCCTGAGCGGCGCGCTCGTGGCCTTCGTTGCGGCATCCACGGTCAGCGTCTACCTCTGCGGCCTCGGCATGGCGCGCATGATGGCCAAGCGCGACGAGCTCGTGAAGGAGGCGCCGAAGGAGAAGCGCCGCATCAAGAAGGAATGCAAGCGCCGCATGAGGCTCGTGCTGGCAGCCGGCGTTGCCGTGAACATCGGCATGCTCGTCGCCCTCAAGTACCTCGGCTTCTTCAGCGGCGCCTTCAGCTCGCTCCTGGCCCTCGCCGGCATTTCGGTGCCGACGATCGTGACCAGCATCGGCGTGCCCATAGGCATCTCGTTCTACACCCTCATGGCCGTCTCCTACCTCGTGGACGTTTACCGCGAGACCGTGCAGGCAGACCGCAACATCGCGCGCATCGCCCTGTTCCTGAGCTTCTTCCCCCAGATCATGGAGGGGCCCATCTGCCGCTACGGCCAGACGGCCCAGAGCCTGTTCGCGGGCGAGCCGCTGAAACGCGAGAACCTCTACGCGGGCTCGCTGCGCATCCTCTACGGCGTGGCGAAGAAGGTGGTCGTGGCCGACCGGCTGAACGCGTTCATCAAGCCGGTGTTCGACAACTACGCGTCGTACGACGGCGGCGTCATCGCGCTCGCGGCCGTGCTCTACACGTTCCAGCTCTACTGCGACTTCTCGGGCACCATGGACGTCGCGATAGGCATAGCGCGCATCTTCAACGTGGAGCTGCCCGAGAACTTCCGCCAGCCGTTCTTCTCGCGCACGGCCTCCGAGTTCTGGAAGCGCTGGCACATCACCCTCGGCACGTGGTTCAAGGACTACGTGTACTACCCCGTGTCGCTGTCGAAGCCCTGCAAGGCGCTCACGAGCTCGGCCCGCAAGAAGCTGGGCAACCGCTACGGCCCCCTGCTGGCGAGCTCGGTCGCGCTCCTCGCGGTGTGGGTGGGCAACGGCCTGTGGCACGGCGCAGGGTCGCAGTACCTGTTCTTCGGCCTGTACTACTTCGTCATGATCATGGCCGGCGGCCTCATCGAGCCCGTCAGCCAATCGTGGGCGGCCAAGCTGGGCATCGACCGCAACTGCGCAGCCTACCGAGCGTTCCAGATCGCGCGCACCCTCGTGGTCATCTTCGTCGGCGAGCTCTTCTTCAGGGCCAACGACCTGCAGGCGGGCCTGAGCATGTTCTCGATCATGGTCGGCAACTTCACGCTCGACTCGTTCCTGCAAGGGCGCATCTTCTCGATGGGGCTCGACCTGCCCGATTTCGCGATCGTCGTCGTCAGCCTCCTGGGCGTACTCGCCATGGGCCTGGCGAAGGAGCGCGGCAAGGACCCCCTCGGGTCGATCTGCTCGCGCTCGGCCCTCCCCCGATGGAGCGTGTGGGTCGCGCTCGCCCTCTTCATCGTGGTGTTCGGCGCCTACGGGCGCGGCTACACCCCCGTCGACCCCATGTACGCGCAGTTCTAGCAAGAATCCAAGGAGATCATCATGACCGCATTATCGAAGGAAAGGCTCCGAGCTGCCGCATGCGCCGCCGCAGTCGCCGCCGCCATGGCCGTGTTGCTCGTTGCCCTCTCGACGCTCTTCCTGCCCAAGGGCGGCCAGCAGGCATACGGCACGATGAGCGTCGAGGGAGGCGGCGTGCTCGGCGAGCCGGACGAGACGGTGGACGTCCTCTTCATCGGCGACAGCGAAACGTACAGCGCGTTCTCGCCCCTGCAAATGTGGGCGGATCACGGGTTCACGTCGTATGTCTGCGCGACGGGCGGGCAGCGTCTGCCCTACGGCAACATGCTCCTGCATCGGGCGACGGAAGCCCAGAAGCCCAAGGTGGTGGTTATCGAGACGAACACGATCTACGCGCCCTTCTCCGCCGAAGAGGCGGCCATGCGCGCCGCGCAGGACGCGCTGCCCGTCATCGAGTTCCACAACAGGTGGAAGGAGGCGTTCCCCGGGCCCAAGAACCTCAAGGCCCCCGAGGCGTGGAGCACCGAGTTCAAGGGCTACTACCTGAACAAGGACGTGAAGGCGGGCGACGCCTCGAGGCATATGGAGAAGAGCGATAGGGTGGAAGAGATTCCCGCGCTGAACCGGCAATACCTGCAATCGATGGTCGATTACTGCAAGCAGATAGGCGCCAAGCCCATCCTCGTGAGCACGCCGAGCACCGTGAACTGGAACGCCGCGCGGCATAACGGGATCCAACAGTTCGCCAAGGAGGCGGGGGTCGAGTACATCGACCTGAACACCGGGCAGAGCAAGATCGACATCGACTGGAATGCCGACACGCGCGACGGCGGCGACCACCTGAACCACTCCGGGGCGACCAAGGTGTCGGCCTGGATCGGCAAGCGCCTCGCCGAAACCTACAAGCTGCCCGACCACAGGAGCGATAAGAACTACAGCTCCTGGCACGACGCGCTAGCCCTCTATCAGGAACGCATCAAGGAATAACCTGACCATAACCGACCTCTCGCAACACTTCACCACAGCAAAGCTGCTCAGGTACACCGCCCCCTCCATGGCGATGATGGCCCTCATGTCCGTATACGGGATCGTCGACGGGCTCTTCGTGTCGAACTTCGTGGGCAAGGAGGCCTTCGCATCGGTGGCCAGCATCGTCGTGCTCGCGCTCGTAGCAGCCCGCACATTTTGAACAGACAACGCTGACTAAACACATCGCAAACCATCGCCCAGAAATGCCTATAATTGGATGCTGCACATCGAAACTGGGCTTAAACGTGAGGGGCGACACGATGGGCACAGAGCAGGATATA
>SUUE01000042.1 GCA_015062685.1 Coriobacteriaceae bacterium | reverse complement strand
GCCCGGTGCGGTATGTGTTGCGGGGTCGCCCGGTGCGGTATGTGTTGCGGGGTCGCCCGGTGCGGTATGTGTTGCGGGATTGTCCGTAGGGGCGCGCTCCGCGCGTCCGTCAACCACGGTTGATGGGCGCTCGGGGAGCGCCCCTACGGGGGTTTCCGCGGCTGGAACGTCGTCGTTCGCCTCTGCGAGGGCATCCAACTCCCCCTTAACGCTGGGGAGGGCGGTGTAATTCGCGATCAGGAACAAATCTGCATCCGGCGCGTCCCGCTGTGCCCGTTCCACGAAGTCGCGCGCGCCGCTCACGAGGGCGGCGTTCACGCCCGCGTACTTCAGGCGCACCTGCATGTCGTTACGGCGCATGCCGCCCGCATACGCTACGAGGTTTTCGGCGCCCGCGAGCTCCTGGAAGTCGACGTCCCATAGCCATGACACGTCGCGGCCGTCGGCCTCCTTGTCGTTGATGAAGAACGCGACCGCCTTGGGGCCCGGTTCGTTCATGATGATGCGCAGGTTCTGGTTGAAGCCCGTCGGGTTCTTGGCCAGATTCAAGAGCGCGCTCCGACCGCCCAGCTCGTAGCGCTGCAACCGGCCGTTCCGCGGCGCGAACGACCTGACCACCTCGTCCACGCAGGCGAACGGCACGCCGCAGCTCGCAGCTGCGGCGCATACGGCCAGCACGTTGTAGACCAAATAGACTGCCGGGGCCGGGATGCTCGCGCGCACCGGTTCGGCGTCGTAGTTCATTGAGAAAGAAATGCCCTGCGCCGTCATTTCCACGTCGCGCGCCGCGAGGGCGGTGCCAGCTCTGCGGAAGCCGCACGTGGGGCAGTGGTATGAGCCCAGCTGACCGTATTGGCGCCAATCGTAGACAAGCGGCGAGTTGCATGTCTGGCAGATGCTTGCGTCTGCGACGGTGTTCTGCTCGATGCCGAGTTTTTCATCGATGCCGAACGGGATGCAAACGTTTGCCGCCTTGTCTGCGATGGCCTGGCACAGCGGGTCGTCCGCGTTGAAGATGAGCGTCGTTTCGGGGCTTGCCGCGAGCGCCCTCGCGATTGCGTCCTGCACGTGGTCGATCTCCCCGGCGCGGTCCAGCTGGTCGCGGAACAGGTTGAGGAGCACCACGTAGCTTGGTTGCAGCTGAGGCGTGACTTTCGGCAGCCAGAGCTCGTCGCATTCGAGGATGCCCCAGTCCGCTTCGTCGGTGTGCAGAAGCGCGGTTGCGATGCCCGAATCGAGGTTGGCTCCCGTGCGGTTGCACGCGACGGTCTTGCCATGGGCCTCGAACGCGTCCGCCAACATGTTGGTGACGGTGGTCTTGCCGTTCGTGCCCACCACGACCACCGAGCCTTCCCTCAGGCGCGGCTTGAGGTCCGCGATGAGGCGGGGGTCCACGTACAGGCCGACCTTGCCTGGGAAGTTGGCGGCCGGCCTGTGGAGGACGTCTTTGAGCGCCCAGGTGGACAGGGCACTCGCAGCTTGGGCGATGTCGCGTCGCATGCTCATGGCGCACAATGATAACGGCCCGCTGTTACGTTTCTATTACGCTACACGGCGGCGTCGCCGCGCTCGCGGGTGCGGATGCGCACGACTTCCTCGACGGGGCTGATGAAGATCTTGCCGTCGCCCACTTCGCCGGTGGCCGCCGTGTCGCAGATGATGTCGATGAGGCGCGCCACTTCCGATTCGGGCACGACGAGCTCGAACTTCACCTTGGGGATCATGTTCAGGAGCACCTCGGTGCCGCGGTAGAACTCCGACCAGCCGTGCTGGTTGCCGCAGCCCATGGCCTGGCTGACCGTCATGCCCGACACGTCCGCCTCGAACAGGGCTTCCTTCAGCGGCTCGAGCTTCTCGGGCCTCACGATGGCGATGATTCTCTTCATGCTTTCCTCCATTCTGCGGAAGGGCGGCCTGCCGCCCTTCCGCCCCGTGGTTACGTTCTAGTCGAGGCCCAGGTAGGCGGGGTAAGCGCTCTCGCCATGGGCTGCGACGTCCAGGCCGCGCGCCTCGTCAGCCTCGCTGACGCGCAGGCTGCCGTCGTAGATCGCCTTGACGATGAGGCCGATGACCAGGCCACCGACGATCACGAGCGCGAGCGTGACCAGGATGCCCAGGATCTGGCTCACGAGCAGCGACGGGTCGCCCGTGTAGATGAGGCCGCCGAAGTCGGTCCAGGACAGCTCGGGCACGCAGAAGATACCGGTCAGGATGCCGCCCACAACGCCGCCGACGGAGTGGCAGCCGAACGCGTCGAGCGCGTCGTCGTAGCCGATCTTGCGCTTGGCGACGGAGATCGCGAAGAAGCAGCAGGGGGCGGTGATGAGGCCGATGACGATGGCGGCCCAGGGCTCGACGAAGCCGGCTGCCGGGGTGATGCCGACCAGGCCGGCGACGAGGCCGGTGCATGCTCCGACGAGGGTGGGCTTGCGGACGCGGATGCGCTCGACCACGATCCAGGCGATCATGCCGGCGGCCGAAGCGGCCACGGTGTTCAGGAGCGCGAGCGCTGCTGTGCCGTCAGCTGCGAACTGCGAGCCCGCGTTGAAGCCGAACCAGCCGAACCAAAGCAGGGCGGCGCCCAAGGCCACGAACGGGATGTTGTGGGGGCGGTAGCTCACGAGGCCGAAGCCGCGGCGTCCGCCGAGCAGCAGGCAGAGCACGAGGCCGGTCACGCCGGAGCTGATGTGCACTACGTCGCCGCCCGCGAAGTCGAGCGCGCCGATCATGCTGCCCACGAGCGAGCCCTCGCCGCCCCATACCATGTGCGCCAGCGGAGCGTACACGATGGGGATCCAGAGCGCGATGAACAGCGCGATGGCGCCGAACTTCATGCGCCCCGCGACGGCGCCCGTGATGATAGCGCACGTGATCATGCAGAACGCCATTTGGAAGCCGATGTTGATGATGGCGGGGTAAACGGCGTCCTCGGGCACGTCGGCCGTTTGGGCGATCATGTCGCTCGTGGCCGAGAGGCAGCCCAGTTGGTCGAAGCCGCCGAAGAACGGCAGCGACCCGTCGCCGCCGTAGGCGAACGACCACCCGCATGCGATCCACATCACGCCGACGATGCCGATGATGCTCATGACCATGATCATCGTGTTCACGACGTTCTTGCGTCGCGAGAGGCCCCCGTAGAAGAACGCGAGGCCGGGTGTCATGAGCAGCACGAGCATCGTGCATACGATCATGAACGCGGTTGAACCAGTGTCGTACATGTGAAACTCCTTTCCTTTGCCGGATTGCTGCCGATTCTCGAAGCGGCGCGTTGCGCCTTTGTTTCGTGCGTTGGGCGGAAATAGGCGCTTAACGGTCGCGAAACTTATCGTTAACGATTGCGTTGGCGCTCGTGGGATAATGCTTTGGTAAGAACGAGGGAAGAAAGCGACGTCAACCGTGGGCTCTTCGACACCTAAGAAAGCGATCTCGGCGATCCTGGGCATTGTGCTCGGGGTCTGCTTCGCGGTGTTCTGCCCCGACGTCGGGCTGAGCGATCAGGGCGTCCGCTGCTTGGGCATTCTGCTCGGCGCGGTCGTCTGGTGGGTCGGCGGGGTGTTGCCCTCGTATGGGACGGCCATCGTCATGGTGGTGCTCTTCAGCCTCGTCGCGGGCGTGGAGACGTCGGTGTCCATGAAGGCGTTCTCCACCGACATATGGTGGCTCCTCGTTGCCGCTTTCGGTTTGAGCGCAGGCATGAAGCGCTCGGGCCTCCTGAAGCGAATGGCCCTCGGCATCGTGAGCGTGTTTCCCGACATGTTCGCGGCGCAAGCGGGAGGGCTCGTGGTGGCGGGCACGTTGCTGGGCCCGCTGGTTCCCAGCATGGCTGCCAAGGTGTCGATGCTCACGCCCTTGGCCCAGAGCATCGGCGAGACGCTGGGGTACGAACGCAACAGCAAGCCCATGCAGGGCCTGTTCCTCGCCATGTTCACCGGCGTGCGCACCATCGCCCCCGCGGTGCTGAGCGCCTCGGCCATAGGCTACTGCTTGCTCGGGCTGCTGCCCGCCGACGTGCGGTCGCAGTTCGACCTGTTCCACTGGTTCCTGGCGGCGCTTCCGTGGCTCGTCGTGGTATCGATTGCGAACTATATCGCCATTGCGCTGCTCTACCGGCCGAAGCCCGATGGGGGAGAAGCTGCCTGCGTTGAGGGGCTTCGGACAGGGGGCGACGGCGCGGGTGCTGATATGCCTATGTCCCGCCATGAGAAGCAGATGTGCTTGATCATCGTGACGACGGTAGCCCTCTGGGTCACGGAGCCGCTCCATCATGTGTCGGCACACATCGTGGCGCTCTCGGCGTTCGCGATTGCGCTCGCGTGCGGCATCCTGGGCAGGGACGGTTTCCGCAAGGACGTGGGCTGGGAGGCGCTCATTTTCGTGGGCGTAGCGCTCGGGCTTTCCAACGTGTTCGCGGTGACGGGCATCCAAGATTGGATCGTCGTCGCGGCGGCGCCCGCCTTCGAGGCGATAGCGGGCAACCCCTACCTGTTCGTCGTGGGGACGGCGCTCATCACGCTCGTCATCCGCTTCGTGATCGTGTCCGAGATGGCCTACCTGAACATCGTCATGGTGTTCCTGGTGCCGCTCTGCCTCGGTGCCGGGATCAGCCCGTGGGTGGTCGGTTTTTCCATGTTCGCCGTGATCACGCCCTGGTTCGTGCTCTACCAGAGCGCGACGTACCTGGCGGCGTTCTATTCCGTGGACGGCAAGATGGTCCGCCACGCGGACATGGCCAAGTACTGCGTGCTCTACACCCTCGTATGCATGGGCGGCCTCGTAGCGAGCGTCCCCTACTGGCAGTGGATGGGCCTCCTGTAGGGGCGCACTCCGCGAGCCCGCCCCGGCCCGCGAGTGGGCGCAGGCTACGCTCGACGCGTCGTCGTCGCGAGCTAACTTTTCCGCCAAGGGCGGGCGGAAAAGTGGATCTCGCTCCTCCTTTGGCTTGACCTCGCTCCGCCTGCGCCCACTCGCGGGCCGGTTGCCTATAGGGGCGCGGAAACTGCAGGCGATGCTTCGCTTTCACATCACACGGAGGCCGAAATTCGTACCAAAATTGCTTTTCGCGAAAAAACGGCCCCCGTGTGATGAATCGCGCTGAATATCCGTCCGTTGTGGCGGCGGTAACGGTTGCTCCTCAGCGTGGCCCCCTGCTTTCGCCGTCTTGTACAATGCGGTCAGCGGAAAGGAGGCTCCATCATGAAGAAATTGCTCGTCATTGCAATGGCTTGCGCGGCTCTTTGCGCGGTGCTCGTGGGGTGCGGAACCAATGCCGCCGCGCCGTCTGCGTCGGGCTCGTCGCAGCAGCCGCAAGCTTCGTCGCCTGCTTCGCGGAGCACTGCCGCGACGCAGCAGGGCATCGATTACCTCGCGCTCGTGAACAAGCTCAACCCGCTCCCCGCCGGCTGGGAGGACGCGCTCGAGACCGTGCATTTCACCAACTCGGTTGGCGATGACGTGGAGGTCGAGAAGAAGGCCTACGACGCCTACCTTGCGCTGAAGGCCGAACTCGAGAGCGAGGGCGTGCACGTCGACCTCGATTCGGCGCGCCGCAGCGTGGCCGAGCAGCAGCGCATCATGGACGACTTCACCGCGAAATACGGCGCCGACTACGCCAAGAAGACCGTCGCGACGCCGGGCTACTCCGAGCACCACACGGGGCTCGCCCTGGACCTGTACCTGATCATCGACGGCAAGGACGTGACCGAGAACGCGGAGATGGAACAGTATCCCGAGATCTGGGAGAAGATCCATGCGAAGCTCGCCGCTCACGGGTTCATCCTGCGTTACTTGAACGGCGACGAGCACATCACGGGCTATGGCTACGAGCCCTGGCATATCCGCTACATCGACGACCCCGCCATCGCCGACGAGATCATGGGGCGGGGCATCACGTTCGAGGAATACAAGGCCGGCAAGACCGCGCCGGAGGTTTTTTACGACTACGGCAACTCCAGCCTGTACACCCGCGCCGAGCTCGAGGAGGCGGCGGTCCAGGCGAAGTGCGAGTTCGCGGAGTTCGCGGGCTGCGAGCTGCACTCGCTGCGCTATGCGGGCGACGGGTTCAACACGAAGGAGAACCTGGATTGGCTCAACAGCCTGGACGAGGGCGCGAACTACACCCAGGTGGTCAAGCTCCTCTCCGATTACCATTCGCCCGTGAAGGGCGGCGGGGCGTGGGAGCCCGACAAGGAGTACACCGACTACGAGTGGTGGCTCGCCCGTGCCGACGGCAAGGGCTGGCAGCTCGTGTCCTTCGGGTACTGATGAGCGCACGGCGCCCAGTTGCCCATGGTTGTGTCTCGGTGGTTGGTTGCCTGTAGGGGCGCTCCCCGAGCGCCCGGACGCGCGGAGCGCGCCCCTACGAGGCGGTGGACGCATTCCCGTTGATGCGCGTCGCTACCCGCCGGCGGACATGAA
>SUUE01000041.1 GCA_015062685.1 Coriobacteriaceae bacterium | reverse complement strand
GCAGGACTACACGGAGGATCTTGCCAAGAAGAACCGCGTCCTCAAAGACGAGCAAAAGCCCCTCGACTGGCTCAAGAACAAAACTGCCGAAATTATCTCCTCCGAGTTCCTGTAGGGGCGCTCCCCGAGCGCCCGCGCCCGAAGGGCGCATGGTTCTTTCGGCGCGCGCTTTCGAGATGACTGACGCCCGCTGCGCGGGCTGGTTATGGACGCGCGCTTTCGCGCGCAGGGCGCTCGGGGAGCGCCCCTACAAACAACTGCCCGCCCCGGGCGCCACCCCGGGTTGGGAAAATCCCGTAGGGGCGCTCCCCGAGCGCCCGCCGCCGCAGGCGGCATGCCGCGCTCCCCGCGAACCCGCGGACTTTTTATGCATCGGTCGCGCATCTATCGTGGCGGTTGGATGACGGGCGGCTTACGAAGCGCGAATGTCATGCCCCATCTCTTAAAATATGAATTTCGAAACGAAATCTTGCAATGCACGAAAACGAAGGACCGCTCATGAAGTACAAGGGCAAGGACTACGTAGAAATCCCCACCGCAGAAGAGCTGGCAAAGCGCGAGGCGAAACCCGAATTGCGCGCCGGCATCGACGTGGGTTCGACTACGGTCAAGCTCGCAATCCTCGACAAGAACGACAACGTCGTCTGGTCGATCTACCAGCGCCATCACTCTGATGTGCGCGCCACCATCGCACAGGTGCTCGAGGCCGCCGCGCCCGAGTTCGGCGACCGGCCCATGACCGTCGCCATCACGGGTTCGGGTGGCTTGCTGCTCGCCAAATGGCTCGGCGTCGAGTTCGTGCAGGAGGTTATCGCGAGCAAGACCGCCGTGGAGACCTTCATCCCCAAGACCGACGTCGCCATCGAGCTAGGCGGCGAGGACGCCAAGATCATCTACTTCGGCCAATCCATCGAGCAGCGCATGAACGGAACCTGCGCAGGCGGCACCGGCGCGTTCATCGACCAGATGGCCGCCCTGCTCGACACCGATGCGGGCGGGCTCAACGAGCTGGCCGCCAACCACTCCACGATCTACCCGATCGCGAGCCGCTGCGGCGTGTTCGCGAAGACCGACGTCCAGCCGCTGCTCAACGAGGGCGCGCGCAAGGAGGACATCGCCGCGAGCATCTTCCAGTCCGTCGTCACGCAGACCATCAGCGGCCTCGCGTGCGGGCGCCCCATTCGAGGGCACATCGCCTTCCTCGGCGGTCCGCTGCAGTATCTGCCCGAACTCAGAAAACGTTTCTACGATACACTTAACCTCGACGACGAGCACATCATCGTGCCTGACAACGCCCACCTGTTCGTGGCGAGCGGCTGCGCGGCTGCGGGAGCCCAGGTGGAGGGCATCAAGCAAGAGCGCCTGAACGACGTCATCGAGCGCTTGCACAATCTCGGCGATCTGCAGGGCTCCGAGGTCGTGCGCCTCGACCCGCTCTTCGCCAGCGAAGCCGAATACGACGAGTTCCGCGCACGCCACGATTCCGAGCGCGTGGAGCGCGCCGACCTCGCCACCTACAAGGGCACGGCGTTCCTGGGCATCGATGCGGGCTCGACCACGTTCAAGGCGGTTCTCATCAGCGAGGACGGCAAGATCCTCTGGACCCATTACGTTTCCAACAAGGGCGACGTTCTCGGTTGCGCCCGTGCTGCGCTCAAGCAGCTCTACGCCGACCTGCCCGAAGGCGTCGCCATCGGGCACTCCACGGTTACCGGCTATGGCGAGGGCCTTCTCCTGCAGGCGCTGCAGGTCGACTCCGGCGAAATCGAGACGGTCGCCCATTTGCGCGGTGCCCGCGAGATGCTCCCGAACGTCGAGTTCATCCTCGATATCGGCGGCCAGGACATGAAATGCCTGCGCGTCAAGGACGGCGTTATCGACCACATCATGCTCAACGAGGCCTGCAGCTCGGGCTGCGGCAGCTTCATCGAGAGCTTCGCGAGCGGCCTCGGCCTGGACGTTTCGGAGTTCGCGCAGACGGCCATCAAGGCCGAGCGTCCCGTCGACCTGGGCAGCCGCTGCACCGTGTTCATGAACAGCCGTGTGAAGCAGGCCCAGAAGGAAGGCGCCACCGTCGGCGACATCGCCGCGGGCCTTGCCATCTCCGTCATCAAGAACGCGCTGTTCAAGGTCATCAAGATCCGCGACCCGCACGATGTGGGCAACCACGTCATCGTGCAGGGCGGCACGTTCCTGAACGACGCGGTGCTGCGTGCCTTCGAGCAGCTCGCCGGCGTCGACGCGGTGCGCCCCGACATTGCCGGAAACATGGGCGCCTACGGCGCGGCCCTCCTCGCGCGCGATCGCGCATCGCAGAGCGAGGGCTCGACGCTGCTTTCGGCCGAGCAACTCGACGCGCTCAACCCGACGCACCGCACCATCCGCTGCAAGGGCTGCTCCAACGCGTGCCTGCTCACCGTCAACGACTTCGGCAAGGACGCCCAGGGCAAGCACCGCCGCTTCATCACCGGCAACCGCTGCGAGAAGGGTGCTGGTCTTGCGGGTGCGGCAACGAGCAACCATGACGTGCCCAACCTGTTCGACTACAAGGCCCACCGGCTGTTCGACTACGAGCCGCTGCCCGCCGACAAGGCTCCGCGTGGCACCGTCGGCATTCCCCGCGCGCTCAACATGTACGAGAACTACCCGTTCTGGTTCACGTTCTTCACCGACCTTGGCTTCCGCGTCATACTGAGCGACCCGTCCACCAAGCGCACCTATGAGGCGGGCATCGAGTCAATGCCCTCCGAGAGCGTGTGCTACCCGGCCAAGCTCAGCCATGGCCACGTGATGAACCTGCTCGAGAAGAACCCAGACTTCATCTGGATGCCTTGCTCCAAGTGGGAGCGCCAGGAAGACGAGGGCGCCGGCAACCATTACAACTGCCCGATCGTTGCCAGCTACTCCGAGGCCCTGCGCCTCAACATCGACGACCTGCGCGAGCCGGGCGCGCCCGCGTTCCTGAACCCGTGGTTGCCCTACGACAAGAAAGACCACCTGAAGAAGCGCCTTCACTACGAGCTGGCCGACAACTTCAAGCAGATCATTGGCCGCCATGCCAGCTTGCCGACGCGCGCCGAGATCGAGGCGGCCGTCGACCACGCATGGGAAGAGGATGCCAAGTTCAAGGCCGACATGCGCGCCAAGGGCGAGGAGACGCTTGCCTGGATGGAGGAGACCGGCACCCACGGCATCGTGCTCGCAGGCCGCCCGTACCACAACGACCCCGAGATCAACCATGCCATTCCCGAGCTGCTCACCAGCTTCGGCTTGGCGGTGCTCACCGAGGACTCCATCGCACACCTCGGCACGCTCGAGCGCCCCATCCGCGTCGTTGACCAGTGGATGTACCACACGCGCCTGTACGCTGCCGCCAAGGTGGCCACGCAGCGCCGCGACCTCGACCTCATCCAGCTGAACAGCTTCGGCTGCGGCCTCGACGCCCTCACCACCGATCAGGTGCAGGAGATCCTCGAGGCGGCGGGGAAGGTCTACACCGTCCTCAAGATCGACGAGGTCTCCAACCTCGGCGCCGCCCGCATCCGCGTGCGCAGCCTGCTCGCCGCCCTGCGCGACCAGCAGGAGGAGCAGGCTCAAGCCGCCCGCGCGGCGGTCCTCGAGAAATCGTGCCCCGCGGTTGCGTCCGCGGAGATGTCCATCGCCAACATGGACGCCGCCATCGCGGAGTTCGAGCAGAAGCGCGAGAAACGTACTGGTGATACACTCGCACAGGCCGCGACTGACGTTGCGGGTCGCATCATGGTGGGTCAGCCCACCGAAAGCGAGCCCAACGTGGTCCCCTCCATCGAGGAGAAGATTTCGACCGAGTTCCCGCGCGTCGATTCGCCAACCCCCTCCGTAGGGGCGCTCTCCGAGCGCCCTGACGCAACATCGACCGAGTTCCCGCGCGTCGAGTTCACCAAGGAGATGAAGGAAGCCGGCTATACCATCCTGGCGCCGCAGATGGCACCGTACCATTTCGAGCTGCTCGTGCCCGTATTCCACACCTACGGCTACAACGTGGAGTTGCTGCCCTCGGTCGATCACGGTGCGGTCGACGCGGGCCTGAAGTACGTTAACAACGACATCTGCTACCCGTCCATCCTGGTTACGGGCCAGATCATGGAGGCGGTCACCAGCGGCCGCTATGACACCGACAAGCTGGCGGTGCTTATCACGCAGACCGGCGGCGGTTGCCGCGCCACCAACTATATCGCGCTCATCCGCAAGGCGCTCAAGTCTGCGGGCCTGGGCCACATACCCGTCATCAGTTTGGCCCTGCAGAGCGGCCTGGACGAGCACAATTCCGGCTGGGAGGTCACGCTGCCCATGCTCAAGCAGGCGGTTTACGCGCTCAGCCTGGGCGACCTGCTCATGATGGCCCTCTACCGCACGCGCCCCTACGAAGCCGAACCTGGCGCGGCGCAGCGCCTGTTCGACCACTGGATGGGCGTGTGCCGCAAGCAGCTGGCTGCGGGCACGAACCGCCGCGAGTTCGGCAAGACCTGTCGAGCCATCGTCGACGACTTCGATACGCTGCCCCTCGTGGGCGAAGGCACCAAGCCCCGTGTCGGCGTCGTGGGCGAGATCCTCGTGAAGTTCCACCCCACGGCGAACAACCAGGTGGTGGATGTCATCGAGCGCGAGGGCTGCGAGGCGGTGGTTCCTGGCCTGGTCGAGTTCTTCCTGTTCGGCATCGTTGGGCGTATCTTCCAGAGGGATCCGCTCGGCCGCTCGTCGAAGGGTGCCATTGCAGCGCATGGCATTCTGCGCCTGCTCGCGACCATGCGCAAGCCCATGATCGACGCTCTGGAGAAATCGGCTCGCTTCGAGGCGCCCACCGACATCTTCACCTTGGGCGAATACGCCGAGGAGGTGCTCTCCACCTGCAACTCCATGGGCGAGGGCTGGCTGCTCACGGCCGAGATGATCGAGCTCATCCGCACGGGCACTCCCAACATCGTGTGCGCCCAGCCGTTCGCATGCCTGCCCAACCACGTGGTGGGCAAGGCCGTGATCAAGGAGCTGCGCCGTCGCTACCCCATGAGCAACATCGTCGCCGTCGACTACGACCCCGGCGCCAGCGAGGTTAACCAGCTCAACCGCATCAAGCTCATGATCTCGGTGGCCAAGGCCAACCTGGAGAAGTAAGGGGCTGTAAGGGCGCTCCCCGAGCGCCCTCGGGAAGACGCACAACGCGACCGTAGGGGCGCTCCCCGAGCGCCCGCGGGGAGACGCACGACAAGACCGTAGGGGCGCTCCCCGAGCGCCCGCGCCCGAAGGGCGCACAACAACGAAAAGGAAACAATGCCCGGAAAGCTCGTCATATGCCCCACGCCCCTCGGCAACCTCGGCGACGTCACCTTGCGCTCCTTGGACGCCCTGCGCAGCGCGGACACCGTCTGCGCTGAGGACACGCGCGTGACCGGCAAGCTGTTGGCGGCTTTGGATATCGAGGGCAAGCACCTCGAGCGCCTCGACGAGAACGTCATCGCCAGTCGCTGCGATGCCATCCTCGATCGCGTGCAACAGGGCGAGAATATCGCGTACTGCACCGACGCCGGCATGCCCGGTGTCTCTGATCCCGGCATGCGTCTGGTTCAAGCGGCGCGTGAGAAGGGCGTGCCCGTCGAGGTTCTCCCCGGACCGACCGCTGCGGCAACGGCATACGTGGCCAGTGGGTGTAACAGCAGTACGTTTTACTTTGGCGGTTTCTTCCCGCGCAAAGACGCAGCACGCCGGCAGCTACTCGAGTCGCTCAAGGCTCTCGAAGCTGCCCTAATCTTCTACGAAAGCCCGAACCGCCTGGTCGGGGC
The DNA here is from genome assembly GCA_015062685.1 of Coriobacteriaceae bacterium. Lineage (GTDB taxonomy): Bacteria > Actinomycetota > Coriobacteriia > Coriobacteriales > Eggerthellaceae > UBA9715. Next base: position 1,223 of record SUUE01000041.1, on the reverse strand, counting down.
CTTGCAGAGTATCAAAGATACATTACCAAGCCGTCCTGTGGCGGTTTGCCGAGAGCTCACGAAGCTCCATGAGGAAATTGCCCGTGGAACCGCGGCCATGCTCCTTGCAGACTTCGAATCTCGCGACGCCGTGAAGGGCGAGATCGTGATCGTCATCGACGCGCCGACCGAGGAAGAGCGCGCCGAAGACGCGTGCGATGCAGCCGACTCCGCTCGCGAACGGGCCGTTCAGCTCTCCGTTGCGGGCGAGCGTCCTAAATCGATAGCTAAGACCATCGCGGCCGAGTTCGGCATTCCCCGAAACGAGGCCTACGAAATCGCGTTGAGCGCCCGCGACGAGTCGGCGCAATAGATAATCATGCCCCAAGCGCCCAACCACCGCCTCATATTCGTCGATGACCTGGAGATATGGGTCATCGAGAAGCGCATCAAGCGCATGAATATGCGCGTGACCGGCGCCGATGCTCGCATCGAAGTTTCGGTGCCCCGCTGGACGTCGGATCGCGAGGTCGAGCGGTTCGTTCGCATGAAGCGGTCTTGGATAGACAAAGGTGTCCAAAATGCGAAGAATTCCCCGATGGCGCAGGCCGAAGCGGCAACGCCCGCCCAGGTGCGCGAGTGGCGCGCCGTCATCGAGGCCTGCACGCCGCCCCTCATCGCTGCATGGGAGCCGATTCTGGGCGTTAAAGCGAAGATGCTCGCCTACCGCAACATGAAGAGCCGTTGGGGCAGCTGCCAGCCCACGACCGGCCGCATCTGCATCAACGTGCGCCTGGCGCTCTACCCGCCCGAGTGCCTCGAGTACGTTGTGGTCCACGAGCTCTGCCACCTGCTCGTGCCCGGGCATGGGCCAGAGTTCCACCAGCTTATGACACGCGTCATGCCCGATTGGAAGCAGCGCCGCGCAAAATTGAAATGACTGACGCCTGCTTCGCAGGCTGGTTATGTAAGCCGCCTCCGGCGGCGGGCGCTCGGGGAGCGCCCCTACGGGCAACTTCACCCGGTAATATCGCAATATGATTTGTAGGGGCGCTCCCCGAGCGCCCGGGCGAACGAGCCCGAGAAGACCCGTAGGGGCGCTCCCCGAGCGCCCGCGCTCCGCGCGCCCGCGCCCGCAGGGCGCTAGATCTTCGCCATCTCCTCAATGCAGCGACGATACCAGAAGTCCGCGTTCGGCGGGCAGTACTTTGCCGCAGCCTCGTACGACACGGTGTAGCCGTATC
>SUUE01000011.1 GCA_015062685.1 Coriobacteriaceae bacterium | reverse complement strand
CCGGGGATCTCGTGGAACCTGATGCCCTTGCTCTCGAGGAAGCTGCGCTTGTAGAGCGCCGACCAGATGCTCGGGTGGTGGATGATCAGATGTGTCACGCCGGGGTCGGTCAAGCGGAACGGCTGAGCTTGCGGCTTGATGCGGCCGCGGTAACTTGCGTTCACGCGGCGCTGTCGCGGCGTGTCGGGGTTGACGATGCGCCAGTAGGGCGTCTTCACGATGTCGATGTCGCAACCGAACGATGCCGCGAAGGCGGTCATGTCGGCGAACATCTCTGGGGCGATCCAGTCGTCGGGCTCCAAGATGGCGACCCACGTGCCCTTCGCCTCGTCGAGGCCGCGGTTGCAGGCGCTCCCATAACCGCCATTGGGCTTGTCGATGACGCGGATGCGCGGGTCGGCTGCAGCGTGGCGCTGCATGATCGCGAGCGAATCGTCGGTGGAGCCGTCGTTCACGCAGATTATCTCGATATTGGTTAAGGTTTGCGACTCAAGGCTCAGGAGCGCTTGGTCAAGGTACGGCGCAGCGTTGTAGATGGGAACGATGACCGATACGGTGGGCACGGTTATTCTTCTCCCAGGTGGCGGTAGGCCTCGCAGACGTCCTTTGAATCGCCAATCATACGCATGTGTCCCTTTTCAATCCATACCGCTTTGTCGCAGACGCGTTCGACCTGGTCAATACTGTGCGATACGAACAACAGGGTGGTGCCATGACCGTCGACGAGCTCGTTGATGCGCTTCTCGCATTTCTCCTGAAACAGGAAGTCGCCCACTGAGAGCGCCTCGTCGACAACGAGAATGTCGGGAATCGTTGCCGTCGCTACGGAGAACGCTACGCGAGCAACCATGCCCGACGAGTAGTTTTTCATGGGCATGTCCAGGAAGTCGCGCACCTCGGCGAAGTCGACGATGTCTTCGAAGCGCTCGTCGATGAACTGCTTGCTGTAGCCGAGCAGTGCGCCGTTCAGATAGATGTTCTCGCGTGCGGTGAGCTCCATGTCGAAACCAGCGCCCAGCTCGATAAGGGGCGCGATGGTGCCGCCAATGGCGACTCGTCCCTTGGTGGGCTCCAGAACGCCTGCCACGATTTTGAGCAACGTTGACTTTCCCGAACCGTTTGTGCCGACGATGCCGTAACGATCGCCGCGAGACACGACGAAGTCGATATCGTTAAGTGCCATGAAAGCCTTGAAGTGCAGTTTGCCCTTGATGAGTGCCAGGAAGTATTCCTTGAGCGAGTTCAACTGCTCGGAAGCGATGTTGAACATCATGGACACGTGGTTTACGACGACGATGGGCTCATTCATGGTTAGACGCACCCTAGATGTAGAGGATGAATTTGCTCTCGGTCTTACGGAAGACAAGCAAGCCTATGAGGAACGTTACGATGGCCATGCCCGCGCATATGAGGCATTCGAGGATGCCGGGATTCGTGTTCCACATCATGATGCTTCGGAAAAAGTTGATGTAGTGATACATGGGGTTGAACTGAACAATGAGCTGCATCCAGCCAGCGAGCATCTCGTAAGGGTAGAACAACGGGGTTGCGTACGTCCATGCCGTCATAAGCACGCCCCAGAGGTGCATGACATCGCGGAAGAAAACCGAAAGCGCAGATATCAACAAGCTGAGGCCAGTGCTGAATAGCGTAACCATGACAATGATGAACGGTAGCCCCCAGAGCGCATGGACCGATGGGACTACTTGGAAGTACACCATGACGACGGCTGCAGCGACGAGTGCGAGCCCAAAATTGACGAGCTCGAAAACGACTTTCTCAAGCGGGAAGATGATCTTCTCGATGCGAACCTTTTTGATGAGGGCTTGCGACTCGATGATTGAGCTCATGGCACCTGTTGTGCCCCGGCTCATGAAGTCGAACATGATGGTGCCCAAAATCAGGTAAACGGGAAAGTGCTCAATCTGGAACCTGAACATATACGAGAACACGGCCGCCATGACTACCATCATGAGCAAGGGGTTAAGCAGACTCCACAAGACGCCGAGCACGCTTCGGCGATACTTGAGCTTGAAGTCCTTGGAAACGAGCGATCGCAATACGAACCAGTCGTGCTTCCATTGACTACCTGATTTGGCTGCCGTCACCTTCTGGTAAGCGTCGCCGGTGTCAACGGGTTCGTAATTCGCGAATATCGCTTCGGTTTGTTGCGTTTCTTCTGCCATAGCGCACATATTATACGTTGAAGCGCAATGGAGTCGAGAATCATTACGAAAGACCCAGAAGCATCGTCGGCAGATGGCGGATATTGGGGTAAATGATGCTCGGTTTGGAGTTCCTCTCGTGCTTGTGCGCGTGATGGGCACAGAAGCGACATTAAGGGCTATGATTGTGCGGTTCTTGAAATTTAGTATGAGGAGGATTCAACGGTGACCCCCAAGATATCTGTTGTTACCCCGATTTACAACGTGGCGCAGTTTCTGCCGAAGTGTTTGGACAGTCTTATGGCGCAGACGCTTCATGACATCGAGTTCATTTGCGTGAACGATGGATCTACGGATAACTCCCTCGATATTCTCCGGAGCTATTCGGACAAGGATGATAGGTTCGTTGTGATCGATAAGCCGAATGGCGGTTACGGTCACACGATGAATGTTGGGATTGACGCCGCGCGTGGAGAGTACATCGGCATCGTCGAATCAGATGACTGGGTAGACCCCGATGCGTTCGAGGTCTTGTACGAAATCGCCTCCGCCAATGATAAGTGTGACATCGTCAAGGCGAACCATAACGTTTTCGCCGATGGTTGCGAGCCTTCGTTAGTGGAGAATTTTCCTCGTGAATTATGCGGACGCGTTCTTTCGCCCCTCGACGATGACGGGATGGTCGTTTTAAACTCCATTCCGGCAATTTGGGCTGCTATTTACAGAAAAGAATTCCTGACGGCTAACGGGATTCGGTTCCTGGAAACCCCAGGCGCATCGTTCCAAGACACTGGGTTCGTATATAAGTCCTGGATCGCTGCCGACTCATTTTTCTTGGTGCACGATGCGTATCTCAATTACCGGGTTGACAATGCGGGTTCCTCGGTGAAGTCGGCTGCGAAAGTCTACTTCGTGTGCGAAGAATTCGCTTCGATTGAGAACTTCTTGGAAGCGCGTTCTGAGCGGTACGAACGGCTTATCGGCCGTATTTTGGCGAAGAAGTTCGATACGTACAATTGGAATTACGACAGGGTCTCGGAAGAGTTTAGGGAAGAGTTCCTGCAGCGAATTGCCGCCGAATTCGCCCCTGCTTTCCTGGAGGATCGGATTGATCCGCTCGTATTCAAGGAAGGCGAATTTGAATGGCTCTGCCAGATAGTTGAGGATCCGCATAAAGCGTTTGTAGCGGATCGCAAGAATCGTGCATGCGATGAAGTGAAGGGCAAGCTGTATGGCGTTGCGGATGCGCTCAAGCGGCGTGCTGGCGAGCTTGCGCAAAATGCTGCGTCTGTGGCAGACGATCATGTGGTCGGGCGTTTCAGGGCTCATGGCGATTGCAAAGTGAGCATTGTCGTTCCCGTTTACAACTCTGAGAAGTATCTCGATAAAACGATGGAGTCGCTTCTCAAGCAGACGCACGATAATTTCGAGATCATTTGCGTGAATGACGGCTCGATAGACGGAAGCCTTGAAAAGCTCAGGGCGTTCGAGCGTGCGGATAATCGCGTTGTGGTTGTTGATAAACAGAACGAGGGTCCGAGCGTGGCCAGGAACGTCGGAATCAAAATGGCGACCGGCGATTATCTTTGCTTCGTTGATGCAGACGACTTTGTCGAGAAGACGATGTTGCAGCGTCTTGTGGACGCGGCGGTGACGAATGCCGCAGACGTAGTCATTTTCGGAATCGACGAATTCCGTGATGACACGAAGCGCTACTTTCCGATGCGTCACGCCGTGGTGAAGGGCAAGGTTCCCATTGGGGTAGTTTTCGATCCCCGCGACGTCGAAAACTATTTCGAGAACATGGTTGGTTTTACCGTAAACAAGCTCTACAGCATGAACTATTTCAAGTCGCTCGATTTGGAGTTCCCCTCAATCGGGGCGCATGAAGACGCGCCGTTCACATACGTTGCTTCATCCGTCTCAGACCGTGTATACGTTCTCAACGCGGTTCTCTACCATTACCGTCGTGAGCGTGCGGAGGGAAGCCGTAGCGATGACACCGAGAACCAGTATGAGTACATGCTAAAGGCTCTTGAGTGCATGAAGTACGAGTTCGAAAAACGCGGAATCCTGGAGGACTATAAACAGGATTTCATAAACTACGTTGTCTTTATGTGCCGTTGGAAGTTCAAGACGATTTTCGGCGCGCCCCGTCAGCGGTTTTACGACGAAATTCGAAATGAATGGCTTGCAAGCATGGGCGTCCTCGATCGCTCAGGTGACTACTTCTACGAGACGCGCGACCGTAACTTCCTGAGGTTCATTCGGGAGAAAACCTATTTGGAAATGGTTGAGATGCAGAACGAGCAGCAGGCGGAAGAGCTTGTCGAGATATACGAATCCAAGTCGTTCCGCCTATCTGAGATGATCGCGGCGCCCGTAAGGCTGATCAAAGGCGTGAGCGCTACGGATGAGGATGAAGACGAATTGCTGATATGAGTGAGATCGTCCAAGCGCAAAAGCGTTTCTACTACATGGATGCGTTGAATGTGCTCGCATGTTTTGCGGTTGTTGCCCTGCACTCATCAACTGCGGTCTATTTCAACGAAGGTAGTCTTTACTGGCGTTATTGCGTCGCGATTCAGAGCGCCTTTATCTTCGCGGTGCCGATCTTTCTCATGATCAGCGGCGCGAATTTGTTGGGTTATCGTAAGCGGTATTCGACTAAAGAGTTCTTCAAGAAGAGGATGAGCAGAATCCTGGGCGTATTTCTGGGGTGCAGCGTGCTTGTCTACGTCTTGCAGTGTTTACCGGTTGAAGCGTTCAATTGGGGTTGGCGGCAGCCATCGCTCGAGGACTTCGTCAGGTCCTTCCTCGACAATAGCATCGACAACATTTACTGGTACTTTTACGTGATTATTGGCTTGTATCTCGTTACCCCGATCTTTTCGAAGATTGCAGACGACAAGCGTCTTATGGAGTATGCGTTGGTCGTTTGTGCGGTTACAAGTATGGTGTTCCCCCTCGTCACCCGCTTCCTGGATGGCTATGAGGCTTTTGCTGGGTTTACGTATCCGTATCTGAGTTCTTGGTTGTTCTACTACTTCGCGGGCTACTACCTAAATGCCCATCTGGATAAGCGAATCCCATTGCCCGCGCTTTTAGTTGCGATGGTTTGCAGTATTGCAATCATGTTCGTGATGACCGTCCATACGAACGATATTGCTCGGATGGCTGCGGTCGGCGTCGTGAAATACGACGGGTTTTACACCAATGCTCTTGGTTTGCCCGCCGCGGCGTTGTCGATGTCGCTCTTTGTGATTGGGAAACAGCTTAACGAGGCAATTGGCTCGTTAAGCTGCTACAGCGCAATCAAGGGGCTATCGGCTCTCAGCCTTGGTATTTACGCGATGCATATGCAGGTACGAAATGTCATTGGCGGTTTTTTGGATGCGAACGTCGAACATTGCGTTCTTTTGAAGGCGATTGTTATTTATGTCGCAAGTGCAGCGCTCGTGTTCGTATATAGGCTGCTCAAGGCAAAAGCCAAGAAAACGGCGGCTAGGTGAGTGTGATTAATCATCGAGTTTGAGGCGGGCTGCTGGGCTATTATGCTCTCAGGTTAGTACAGTAAAGGGAGTTGGTCCTATGTGGCCTCAATTCTATGCGGCGGTTCTTGCGGGAATTGTTCTCATATATCTTCCCGGTGTCCTATTTTCGCGGGCATTGGGGGCTTCAGTAGTCACTTCTGTTCGAATTGCTCCGTTGCTCTCGCTTCCGGCGTACTGTATTCTTGCTGCTCTCGTCTCGAAGATGGGGGTGTGGTGCAGTTGGGCTGTGCTTTTTGCCCCTATCGTCCTGTTGTCGGCTGTTGCTGCCATAGTTCGCGAAGCGTTAGTTTGTAGAGAAAAGGGACAGCGAGTTTCCCGCTGGGATATTGGCTCCGAGGGTGGCGGCAAGATGCCTTTGCGGCGAGGCATAATCGCCGTATTGTATGTTGCGTTTGGGGTGCTCGCAACGGCGTTTGTCTTCTTGATCCCCATGGGGGATCCCGGGCTAGCGCCGCAATCGTACGATAACTGTTATCATCTTAACCTTCCAGTTGCATTTGTGTCGTCAGGCAATTGGTCGATGTTCCCCGCCGATCTATACGCAGATACTCGTTTTGAAACCATACCGCCCGTCGCGGTCGGTTTCTATCCAGCAGAGTTGCACACGATATGCGCTATGCTCATTAGCTCGCTCGGCGTTCAGAGCCAAGTTGCGCAAGCCGCATTGCTTGCTATTACAACGAGCGTGATTTTCCCGCTAGGAATACATGCTTTTCTTGATGCTGCTTTTCCAGAGGAGCCTTGGGTCTCGGTGTTCGGCATCGTGTCGGCTCTCGTGCTGATTGCCGCCCCGTGGCAGCTAATCATCGGATGGCCGTTACCTCCCAATGTGTTATCTTATGCGCTCGTTCCAAGTGCGGGTGCTTGCTTTATTACCTTCTTCGCAAGCCAATTTGCTAGACAGCGGCTGATCGTCGCTTTTGTGTTCGTGGTGGGTTTGGCGGCGCTGGCGCTTGCTCAGCCCAATGGCGTGTTCGCTCTAGCTGGCATTCTCGCGCCTTTTCTTGTGTATCAAGCCGGTAAGGGCTTTGCTTCCGAAAAGTTACAACGTTCCTTTTCTGGGCGGCCTGTCTTGCGGGTGGTCTGCGCATGCGCGTGCGCGGCTATCGTAGTGGCAATCTGGACGCTTTGCTTCGTTCTCCCACCGCTGCAAAGTGTTGTCTGGTATGTGCACGAGCCGTCATTCGGGGTGGGTGAAGGCGTCTGGAGGGTGTTGACACTTAGGTACATGTCTAGCATGCCTCATCTGGTGCCAGCATTCTTCGTTCTTGTTGGCGTTGTGTACACCATAATAGAGCGCCGCCATCTTTGGCTCACGTTTTCCTATCTCTTTGCGCAGCTTGCATTCATTGCGAGCTCCGCTTTGCCTGCTGACTCGTTTTTTAGATACTACTTGTCTGGGTTCTGGTACACCGATGCATTCCGACTGGCGGGCTATGCGGCTTTGACGGCAATTCCCCTAATTGCGCTTGGCTTGTTTGCCGCACATAGAGCGCTTAGGGGCGTTGCTTGCATGGTTCGCCCTCTGTCGGCTGAGAGCGCGGTGGGTTTCGGGGCGGCTCTGCTGTTGGTGTCGGCGTTCGGCTTGACGACTTATCCAGTGATATTCGATGATCTTAGGGACGGGTGTAAGAGTTTTTACAACGACCCCAAGTTATATACCGATGATGAGAGGGCTTTCGTCGAAAAGGCAAAACAGCTGATCGAGCCAGGGTCTCTGGTGCTGAATGACCCGTTTGATGGTTCTGCGCTCGCATACTCGCTTGATGGCCTGAACGTTTACAACCGTGATTTAATAGGCTATATGGGGGAAAATGAATTGCAGCAAAGCGCGTTGCTTCGCACGTCTTTGAAGGACATCGAGGGCAACGGGCAAGTGCAAGAGGCTGTGGCCGATTTAGGGTTATCGTACGTTCTCGTGCTCGATGGAGACAACGGTGATTCAGAAACAAGATTGATTCCGCAGGGCAGGAGCGCTTGGGCGGGAATTGATGAGGCGAAGGAGACCCCGGGCTATCTAACGGAAGTGCTTCGCGATGGAGATATGCTGCTGTTGAAGGTAAATTAATAGATCCCGATGCGACTCGAAAGATCTGGCCCGATAGATTATTGCCCCACTCGAGAGGCGAGAGCAAATCTCAGCATTTTCTCATTGTATGAAGCCGATTTGGTGATCAGAGGAATGACGCCCATCGCGGCTTTGCCGTAATGCTTCTCGCGGAGCAATTCGAGGGTCTGATTAAGCCTTGCGTTGGCTTCGCAGTACTTTTCTCGGCGCTTTGCGTCATTTTTGGAGTTGGCATACTGTGCTGCTTTGTCGATATCGGCTATCTGGCCGTGCGCGTAGCATTTGGAGAGGTATTTCTGGTATCTGAATTGAGTGTAGAGGTTCGTTCGCGAAACGCTGTTGGAAGTCATGCGGTACTGGACGAGCTTCTGTCCCACATTGCCGATTCTCATGCCGAGTAAAGCTGCCCTCAACAGTAAATCGTAATCCTCGCAAAGGGGAATTTGCCGATAGCCTAGCTTGAAGAGTTCGGCCTTCCCAAACCATGACGGATGGGGAACGCAATTATTGAAGCGGAGCGCGCGAGATACTTTTTCGGGAGCAAGCGGAATCTGTGGCGTGTCGTAAAGAGCAGCTCCAGTTTCGTCAATGACGGAAAGCTGCGATCCGACCAAGCTCGCATTCATGCCTTCAAGGTATCTAAGCTGGATTTCAAGTCTGTTGGGGCAAGAGATATCGTCGGCGTCCATTCGGGCGATATACTCCGAGTCGACGAGATCTAGCGCTTTGTTCAGCGAGGCTGCAAGCCCGATGTTTTCATCATTATGCACAAGTGTGATTCGCTCGTCTTCAAGCGCTATTGTTTCCAGGTAATCGTTGCTTTTATGGTCGGGATTGTCGATGATGACAACGAGCTCAAAATCTGCAACGGTTTGCTGGAGAATGGAGTCTATTGCCTGCGAGAGGAGGCGGCGTTCCTCATTGTAGGTTGGCATAATGATTGCGATGCGAGCCATGGTTGCAACTCCTAGAGCTTTCCTGTCAGGAATAACAGCCTTAAGGCCAGCTCGTCCTTCAATGATTGGCGATAGCGAGTGCGGCTTAGCGTCTTTGCGATTCGGTTTCCGCGGAGTGCTTTTTCAAGCTCGTTACGATCGGAATCAGTCAAGTAGCAGCCAAACTGGGTTTCAAACCAAGCTAATTGTTCTCTGATCCCTTCGAGCTTTTCTCCGATGAGGAAGTTTTTTATCCTGAAGATGAGGAAGCGGATTCCGGACATATTGCCGGCGCTAACGCTGCTGCTCAAACGCCGATACTCGATTGAAGGCACGTGGTCATAAACGATTCGACCGATTGAGGAGGCAATTTGAGAAAACCACCAGTCATGATAGGAGACCTTTTTGAATGATTTGCTCATTGCCGTCTCGAAGAGCTGCCGATTCATGAGGATTGTGTTGCCTGATGGCACCATTTCGAATAGCAGTTTTGGGAAATCAAGGCCAATCCTATTAAGGTCAATAACGTCGGCGAACTCAAGGCGATCGTTGCAGGCGTTTAATGCCGTGCAGTAGAGGGCGGGGATGTTTTGGTCTATTGCTTCAAGTGCCACGACCCCTCGTGATACTTTATCGCGATGCCAGACATCGTCCTGGTCGCAGAATGCGATATATGAGGCTTCTTTGGGAACCGTCTCGAGGGCGGTCATGAACGATTGGCCAAAGCCTTTGTTCTGTCCTCTGGTAAGAATTGTATTGCTATCCCTAGCATAGCCCTCCAAGATCGAAAGTGTCGCATCCGTAGATCCGTCGTCGCGAGCGACGAGGACGATGTTCGGGTAGTCTTGCGTTCGTATGCTTTCAAGTTGTTCTTGCAGGTATTGCTCCCCGTTATAAGTCGAGAGAACAACTGCAACGAGCGGCTTTCTGTCTATCGTTTCGTCCATGATGCGCTTTCCCGGTTGATTGCCGCAATCAGGTAAATGGCTCCGATTAATGATGCGACGCCTAGAGAGCCGATTAATACAATGTTGATTCCGTTCATGTACCATAGCATATAGCAGTAGCGCGCCGTAAAAGCGCAGCACGCAAAGGCAAAGACGTTAACGAGCATCGGGGCTATTCTTCGTTTAACGATTACAAGTACGTCGCATACGAAGCATTCAATGGCCATGATAGACGCCGCTATAGCAGCAGGTACGGCCATCCAGGCGTAGTCTTCGATGCTTTCGCCATAGATTAGAAAAACTAGCTTTTCTCCGAAAAGCCACATGAGCGCTACGAATACGAGAATTGCCCCAATCATGAACGCCGTTGACTTGAGCAGGAGCCCGATCAGTTCCTGCTTTCTGCATGACGACCAGGCTTCTGCAAGGGGCACCAAATAGGGCGCATATAGGTATCGAGCAAATACTTGAACGATGACGCAGGGGGTGGCAACTGCGGCGTATATCCCCAGGGCCTCGTCTCCGAACTCCACTCCGAAAGCCTGCCTTGCAAAAGCCGCAATAGCACCGTAGAGCAAGGCGGATAAGGCCAGGGGCAGGCATGTGCGAAACAGGAGAAGCGCTCTCTTTCTATCGATAGACACCCCAATGTAGGCGAGGCGCTTCGAGTGGGGGATATCGTATAGGAACGTTACGAGGATGCAGGGAAGGAGCATGAGCGTCACGGCAATAGGCAAGCTGCCAGTGAGCCATAACCCAACGGAGAAGCACGCGAGAGTTAGAATGCCTCGAACACCTTGCGATATGCCCATGAAATCCATGCGCGATGCTTTTTGATCTATTCCGTAGAAGACGTTTACGAAGCATTCGTCGGCCTTGAATAGCAGGAAGAGAGCGACCGTTATTGCTGTTTCAATGCTGGGGGCGATATAGAGCGAATAGCCCGTACATAGCACATAGGCTATTACCACTGTGAGAAATCTAAATGCAATGTAGTTCGAGGGCGAATACTTGTTATTTACGTCGGAAAGCTGATACGTATGAACGTTGAAAACGGCGAGCCCTGTGAAAACGTTGCCGCTCGCCATGGCGAAGGCCAAGGAGCCGGAGTTTTCGTACGTTGGGGATAGCACAACCACCATGATGGTGATGAGCCATTGGCACCCTTGGTACAGCGTGGCTCCGGCTCCGTTCCATATCAAGTTTTGGCCAATCGTGAGCTTCTTGTTTGGCTGATTGTTCTTGATGGAGCGGTTATTGGGCTCTGTTGGGCCGTCGGTCATTGGGTATCAGCTCGCAAGCAAGAAGAGGGTTGATGGGTAATCGTTGTTTGTCACGTTAGTCTTCCCGCTCCTCTCTTTCGTGATGATTCAGTTTGTCGATGGCGAGTTGTTGGGTAAGCTCCTTGATTTTCAGGTCAAGCTCGGAAATCCGCTTGCTCGTTAAGTAGCCTTTGACGAGCAGTATGAAAATAAAGAGCAAGAAGATAAAGTTCACGGGAGCGATGAATCCAAACGCATCTGACAGCGTGGTTGCGATATCAGGAACCACGCTTAGAAGCAAGATAACCGCAGAGAGGACTATCCAAAACAAAGAGTCCTCAATTCTCATGTTTGCTTTTCTGACGCTTCTCATGAGGAATACGAATAGAGCAATTGCGCCTAGGAAAAGGAGGATGCGTAAGGCTAAAGACATAGCAGCACTCACCTAAAAAATTGGATTAGCATGACTGATATGGCCATGCGGAACATGTACTTTGTCGAGCTCTTCACGTTGAGGTAGCTCTCTCCTGCAAGGCGTTCTGACATGTTAACGGGGACTTCGGAAACGGTGACCCCTTTCTTTTTTATCAGATATGCCAGCGTGTCTGGCTCTGGTCCCAGATTGGGACCAGATGCCAACATCGAAATGGCACGTTGCCCATAGGCGCGCATTCCGGATGTGGGGTCCTTGATAGTTTTGCCAGTTGTAATCTTGATCATGGCGGCAATGAGGTTGCTGCCTAGCATGCGCATGCTGCGAGGTTTTGGCTTGTCCACGAATCGCGAGCCTATCACGATGTCGCTATCGGCGAGGCCTTCGATGAGGGCGGGCAGATATTCGGCACGATGCTGTCCGTCGGCATCGAATTGAATGACACAATCGTAATCATGTTGCTTCGCATACTTTACTCCAGCCTGAAAAGCACCGGCCAGACCGAGATTGATGGGCAGGTCGATGAATCGGTATTGCCGCCTTCGGCAAATATCTGCTGTAGCGTCAGCGGACCCGTCGTTCACGACGACATAGTCGTATTCGGGATAGCTTGAAGTGAGCTCGTCGATTACGGTTTCGATGCATTCTTCTTCGTTGTATGCGGGGATTACCAGCAAAGCCTTCATGTTGATGGTTCCTGGATGGTTCTTGGTCTTATCTTGCATTTCGGTTCATTATAGCCCCTATTCCGAAGCCTGCCTTTTCATAACTGCATGACTGCTGGAAAGACCTACTTGGACATAATATCTCCGCGGCTATCCGATATAACCTTTCAGCTTTTTTCGGGGGAAACGCACCGTGTAGTGCAGTTACAGTAGGGCATCGCGTATCATACATTCGTTTTGCCCATATCGTTTTGTAAGCGAGCGAATGAAATGTTTTCAGCAATTGCAGATGTGCTGCAGCTCATAGTGCAGCCCTGTTATGCCCTTACGGGCAACTGGTGGGTTGCTATTTTGCTGTTTACGCTCATCACCAAGGTGATCCTCTTCCCCATGTCGGTGTGGGTGCAGTGGAACTCCATCAAGATGGTCCAGATCATGCCCGAGCTCAACCGTATCAAGGTGCGGTACTTCGGCGACCGCGAGACCATCGGCGAGAAGCAGAACCAGCTCAACAAGGAGCAGGGCTACCACCCGCTGCTCTCGCTCATCCCGCTGGCCATCCAGATCGTCATCCTGTTCGGCCTGGTGGACGTCATCCACTCCATCACCGACTCGGGCACGCCCGGCACCGAGTTCCTGGGCCTCGTGCCCGTCGAGGACGGCGGCCTCTCGCTCGTCATGCCGCTGCTCGCCGGCCTCTCGGCCGTCGCGCTCGGCTTCGCCCAGAACCGCATCAACCCGCTCCAACGCGAGCAGTCCCGCGCCGAGAAGAACTTCACCAACGGGCTTTCCATCGCGCTGTCGCTGTTCCTGGGCTTCTTCGTGGCAGCCGGCATGGCGTTCTACTGGATCTGCTCCAACCTGTCCGCCATCGCGGTGCAGGCCCTCTGCAACGTGGTCATGAAGCCTAAGAAGTACATCGACTACGATGATTTGGCCGAGAGCCGCGTGGGTCTCGCCGAGCTCGAGTCGCTCGAGGCTGACCGCAAGAAGAAGTGGTACAAGCGCGACCCGCTGGCCAAGCGCGAGAAGGCAGACTACAAGCGTTTCTTCGATACGGTGGACAAGCACATCGTGTTCTTCTCGGAGGGCTCGGGCTTCTACAAGTACTTCAAGGGCGCCATCGAGTACATGCTCGACCACTCCGACGGCGTCATCCACTACGTCACCAACGACCCGAACGACCAGGTGTTCGAGCTCAACAAGACCATGCCGCGCCTCGTGCCTTACTACGTGGGCCGCACCCGCACCATCACGCTCATGATGAAGATGGACGCGGACGTCGTGGTCACGACGCTCGGCGACCTGGACAACTACTACATCAAGCGCTCCTACATTCGCAAGGACATCGAGTACGTGTACATGTTCCACCACTGCACATCGATGATCGCCACTTCCACGAAGGGCGAGTACGAGCATTACGACACCCTGCTCTGCACGGGCCCGCATCAGATTCCCGAAGTTCGCGCCGTCGAGGAGCATTACGGCACGAAGCGCAAGAACCTCGTCGAGGCCGGCTACGACCTCATCGATTCCGAGATCGCCGCTTACGAGAAGCTCGTGGCCGAGGGCAAGGCACATAACGAGAAGCCCGTCATCCTCATCGGCCCCTCCTGGCAGGAGGACAACCTGCTCGACTCGTGCATCGACGACATCCTCAAGAGCGTCCTGGGCAAGGGCTGGTTCGTGATCGTGCGCCCGCACCCCGAATACCTGAAGCGCTGGCGCCCTAAGTGGGAGGCGCTGCTTGCGCGCTACGAGGATGTGCCCGCCGACGAGCTCTATTTCGAGAAGGACTTCTCGTCCAACGAGACCATCTGGACGTCCGACATCCTCATCACCGACTGGTCGTCGGTGAGCTTCGAGTTCGCGTTCTCCACGCTCAAGCCGTGCGTGTTCTTCAACACCAAGATGAAGGAGAACAACCCCGAGTGGCGCGAGTTCAACATCGAGCAGATGGACGTCGTCCTGCGCAACCGCATTGGCCGCGCGCTCGAGCCTTCCGAAGCGGTCAACGTGCACGAGACCATCCAGGGCATGCTCGACGACCGCGAGGGTTGGGAGAAGCGCATCGCCGAGATCCGCGAGGGCTTCCTCTTCAACGTCGGCCATGGCGGCGAGGCTGCCGGTAAGTACCTGTTGGGCTCCGTGCTCGAGAAGCAAGCTGCTAAGGAAGGAGCGGCACATGAAGAGTAATCGTGCCTTCGAGGCTCCGAACGCGAAGCGGCTCGCGCTGTTCGCTCATGACGCGCTTTTCTTGGCGTTGCTAGCCGCGATCGCGATCTCCGCGGCTCCGGCTCCTGCTTATGCCTATGTCGATCCATCGGTCATGACCTATACCATTCAGGCAGTGGCCGGTGTCGCCGTAGCCCTCTCCGCTGTTGCGGGCGTTGCCTTCCGCAAGAGCCGCAAGAAGATCATGAAGCTCCTCAAAATCGACGAAAACGCCAAGAAGGCCGTTGACCCCCGCTGGTCAATGATCGACGACGTCGAAGGCAATCGCTACAACGATTGCGGAACGGAGGAGTATCTATCGAGGGTGATGCCGGGGAAGGCATCCGTCGGAAGAGGGGGCGACGAGCCGGAAAAGCTTCCGTTCGCTCGTCGTTTGGCATTGGCCCTGGCCGCGTCGGCTTTCTTGGTGGTGACATTTTTTGTTTTGCCGCCGTTCGAGATGCTTGCGGGCAACGAAGGCAGTTTGGTTTTCGGGTTGGCAGATGCGTGGCAGCCAGTGCTCTTGGCTGCATTTATAGCCCTGCTGGGGCTCGCTATCGTCTTGACTGCCTTGCGTGGCAAGGCTTTCAGCTACGCTTTGCTCATAGTGTTCTGCTTTGCCCTTGGCTGCTATTTACAGGCGCTATTCCTCAATTCAGGCCTCCCCACCACCGATGGCAGGCCCGTTGATTGGGGCAATTATCAATTGCAGGCGGTGGTGTCCACGTTGGTTTGGGCGGTTGTGTTCGTAGCTGCATTTGTGCTCTTCAAGAAGTATCGTGGCGCGATGCAAGTTGCGGTGGCCGTTGTCTCTGTCGCATTGGTAATCGTCCAGGGCGTGGCTTCTGTAAGCCTCATCGCGGATAAAGTTGGCGAGCGGGCGGGCCTGGCTCCAGGGGAGTATCCGGCGAGTATGTACCGTCTTACCGAGAAGGGGATGTTTTCGGTATCCCCGAGCAAGAACACTATCGTGTTCGTGCTCGATACGTTTGATACAACGGATATGATGCGGTTAACGAGCGACGATCCCAATCTTGCGGAAAAGCTTCAGGGATTTACTTGGTTCAAGGACTCTGTGGGCTCGTTATGCCCGACGCGCTACGGAGCTCCGTTCTTGTGGACGGGTGTGTATCCGAGCGCGGACGAGGAATTTGTCGACTACATCCAGAATCGATATCGTCAAAGCTCGTTCTTGAGCGACATCCAGGCCGAAGGCTATTCAATCGGTCTGTACACCGACCCTGTGGGCGATTTCAATTTGCCCGACCAGGAGAAGCGTGACCTAATCTACGACAAGACCATCAATATCAAGCCCGATTCCGGAGAGGATGCCTCTTTCCTTGATTACCTGGGTACAATGCAGATTATGGCGAGGGCATCTTTGTATAGGGACCTTCCGTGGCTTGCCAAGCCATTCGTTTACTACAACACGGATCAAGTCAACCAGGCTATGGCCGTAGAGGGCGCGGCGTTGTCGGATCCCGATAATGCGCCTTATGTTATGGAAGACACGCATTGGTTTAGCAGTTTGAAGCATAGGGGATTGAGTTTCGAGGAAGAGGGCTATAATGGTGCGTACCGCTTTATCCACCTCAACGGTACTCATATTCCCTATTACGTTACCGCGAGCGGAGAGCATGCCGGTCGCGAGACCTCGCTGGAGGAGCAAGCCCGTGGTTCAATGGAGATGGTGACGTATTATCTCGATGAGCTAAAGCGCCTGGGCGTTTACAAAGATGCGACCATCATCATTACGGCGGATCACGGCATTTGGTGGGAGTGCCCCGAGGGCGAAGATCCATATCTTAGCTCGCCGCTTATGCTCGTGAAGCCCGCGGGGGCGTCCGAGGGCGAGCTCCAGGTGTCGGACGCGGACATATGCGCGTATGACGTGCTCCCAACGGTCATCAAATCGATTGGCGGCAATACTTCAGCTTACGGCCCGACGATTTTCGAACAGCCGGAGAATGGCAGGGAGCGGCGCTACATATTCACACGCACGGAAAGCAACGTTGACTATCGCATCGATGAGTACCTCGTGAACGGCGACGTTCTCGATCCGTCGAGCTGGTCGGCAACCGGCGTTTCGTGGGACGGCACCAACGTGCCCCACTAAGGGCGAACGGGGAGTCGATAGCGAATAAAGAACAAGGGGCGCGCGAGCGCCCCTTGCGTCGTTCTATGACGGTGCGTTTAGCCTTCGTACAGCGAGAGGGCTAAGGGCAGGTACTTCTTCGCGTAGCGGTAGTACGTGTACAGCCACTCGCCCACGAAATCGCCCTCGGATTCCTTCTGCAGCGCCCAGATGTACCAGCACCATCCGGCAAGGCCGACGTAGGCGAAGTTGTGGCGCTTCTCCTCGACGGTGGGGGTGCGCCCGAAGTAGTGCTCGAGAGCCTTCTCGGCCTCGCCCTCCTTGAGCATGCAAGTGACCACGAACGTGCCGAAGTCGCTCGCGTAGTCTGACATGCCGGCGTATTCCCAGTCAATCAGGTAGAGCTTGCCGGCTTCGTCGTAGAGCAGGTTCAGGTTGAAGAAGTCGTTGTGCGTGAGGCATTTCGGCGCGCCGTCGGCCTCGGCGAACGCTTTCACGCGCTTGGCCAGCTGGCGCATCTCGTCGTAGTCGGGGATCTCGATGGGACCCTTCTGGAGGAGCAGCTGCTCGTACTTCAAACCCTCCTCGAAGTAGTCGAAGCGCCTGTCAAGGACGATATCCTGCTCGTGGAGCTTGCGCGCGACGCCCATGGCCTCTGCCAGCTGGGCGTCGTCGTGGGGGTCGAGCTCCCTGCAGTTGGTGATGAACTTGGAAATCTTCCAGCCGCGCTTGGGGTTCTCGAACACGAACGTGTCGTCGATGCCGATAGACTTGGCCAGGTTGAGCGCCTGCACCTCGGCGGCGCGGTCGATCATCTGCTCGGTGCCCACGCCGGGGTGGCGGTATACGTACTCGCCGCTGTCCACGGCGAAGTGGCACGACAAGTTTGTCAGACCCTGCTTGAGGGGGTAGACGTCGTGGATCTCGGACTTCTCGCAGCCGAGCACCGCCACGATGTTATCGAAGATGTCTACATCCACGTTCTCCAGGAAGAGCGGGTCGAAGTCCCTCAGCTGGTCGAGCGAGTCGAACTCGTTGATAACGCCAGGCGCGAAGCGCTTGATTTCCATGTCGAGCTCGCCGATGTGGTCGAGGTAGATTTCCTCCCACAGCTTGTCGGCGGTTCGCGGGTCGTCGTACTCCGCTTCGAGGATCTCCACGAAGCGCTCGGAATACGTGCGGTCGAAGTAGGCGGGCCCGATCATGAACCAGGAATCCGCCCCGCCGATGGTCGCGTTGCGGATGATGCCCTTCTTGTCGGCCTCGAGGCACCATTCGTCGGTGGGCCCTTCCGAAAACTCCGCAGAGTAGCACGCCATCCACTCGTACTGTTTGAAGGGGTTCTCGGTGAAGTAGTCGTCGGAGGAGCAGATGTAAGTGTTCCCGAGCATTTCCCGGACGCACATGAGCGTCGAGTTGTTGTTGCGCGACGCGTATTCCCGGTTGATGACGATCTGGATGCCGTATTTCTCCTCCAGGTAGAAGAAGAGTTCCTTCTTGTAGCCGATGACGAGCACGATCTCGCTCACGCCTGCTTCCTTGAGCTGCTCGATCTGCCTCTCGACGAGCACTTCGCCGCGCACGGAGAGCAGGCCCTTGGGCTTCTCGTAGGAGATGGGCGCGAAACGCGACGACATGCCTGCTGCCATGATGATCGCGTTCTCCACTTTGTAGGGCTTCAGCTCGCGCATGCCCCGCGCGGTGATGCGGCCGTCTTCCGTGAGCTTTGCGCGGGAGAGCGCCTTGTGGACCGTGTTGGCCGTGCCGAGTGATACGCCGAGAGCATCTGCCAGCTCGCGCTGGGTCATGCCAGGGTGGTCTTTTATCGCGCAAAGCGCGTCGAACTCATTTCTGTTTATCAAGTTTGCTCTCCAGTCTTACATCGAATGTTCAGTAATAAATTATAAGTACAAAATATCTGAACATCTGCTATTATCATGCGCATTGCAAATATAAAGAACAATAGTAACAATTTGCACAACCGTTCGAGTATAACGAAAGGGGAGCGAAGTCGCTATGGAACAGTCGGTCGCGACGCTTCGGGAAGAGCGGCGCAGGCGGTATTTCGTGAGGGGCGTATCGTTCGCGATCGCTTCGGGCATCTGCTATGGAATGTATACGGGCTGCCTCACGCTGGCGGAAACGCAGGGCGTGTGGGGCGATTGGTTCGCCGGAACGGAATGGGGCGCTGGAAATCCCGCACTGAGCGCTTTCATGATTACGTTCGTGCTCGCGGCCCTCGCCGCTGGCCTCAATGACTTCTTCAGCGGCATCTGGTCGCTCGCGGTGTGCGCTAAGAACCGCCAGCTGGGTGACTTGTGGAAGACGGTCAAGACCAAGCCCGGCCTCATCATGATGCTGTGCGCGGCCATAGGCGGCCCCGTGGCCACCATCGCCTACATCATCGGCCTCAATTCGGCCACCGCCGCCGGCAACCCCGGCGTCATCGTGCCCATTGCGGCGCTCAACTGCGCCATTGGGGCAATCCTCGGCCGTGTGTTCTTCAAGCAAGAGCTCAACGCCCACAAGGTGGTGGGCATCATCATATGCCTGTGCGCGGGCGCGCTCATCGGCGGCACGAGCTTTGCGGCCATGGGCCCCGAGGCGTTTATCGGGTGCCTATTCGCGTTCGTTGCCGCGTTTGGGTGGGGCTTCGAAGGGTGCGTCGCCGGGTTCGGCACAATCCTCATCGACTACCGCATCGGCATCGCCATCCGTCAGGTGACCGCCGGCGTTCTCGAGCTGGTTGTCATGTTCCCCCTGCTCGCTGTCATTGGAGGCGATGCGGCGGCTATTCCCGAGCTCGCAGGCGCTGCGCTCACGAGCCCGGCTCTCTGGATCTTCCTCGTGTCTGGCTTCTTCGCCATGCCGGCTTATTCGTTCTGGTACAAGGGCAACTCGATGTGCGGTGCAGCGCTCGGCATGGCGTGCAACGGCATGTACGCGTTCTGGGGCCCATTCTTCATCTGGCTCATCATGGGCGTCCTCAACATCGGCGGAATGGCCGCGGATTACCCGCCGCTCGAGCCGGTGCAGTGGATCGGCGCTCTCATCATGGTCGCGGGCATCTTCTGCATTGCGGTTAACCCGGCCAAGCTGTTCAAGCGCAAGGATGAGGAGGTGCGCGCATGGGCAACGGAATAACGAGGGAGAACCTCGAGCCCCTTTACTACGCCATCATCAAGCTCTACATGGACGACGAGCCTAGGGATGCTCTGGACGTTGTGAGCGCCTTGGAGCCTGATTACGCGGGGTATAAGCTCCTCACGCCGAAGGACGTCGACGAGGCGCTCGCGACAGCTCGCGAGAACGGTTTGCTCGACGAGGTCAATTGCGGCTTGGGGGGCAACGGTGACCTTCGGATCTACTACCGTATGACCGAGTTCGGTCGCGACATGGTCAAGCGCTACATCTAGGTTTAAGATCCTAGGATGCTTGGGAGCCGGCTTCGTGCTGGCTCCCTTGTTTTTGTGCGCCTTCCTCGTCCTCGATGTAGATGCCCTCTTGCGCGAATACGGTCGAGAACGTTTTAAGGAAGATCTTCACGTCGAGCGCAAAGCTGCGCTTCTGCACGTATTCCGCGTCGAGGGCGAGGCGGTCGTGCCAGGGCAGCGAATTGCGGCCGTACACGGCGGCGTAGCCGGTCACGCCGGGCTTCACCGTGAGCTTAACTTCTTCGCCGGGGCGGTAGAGCTCCGTCTCGCGGCGAAGGTCGGGACGGGGCCCCACCACGCTCATGTCGCCTGTGAGCACGTTGAGGAACTGCGGGATCTCGTCGAGGCTCGTCTTGCGCATGAAAGCCCCGATGCGCGTCATGCGGGGGTCGTCCTCGCCGTTGTACGTCGAGCCGTCCTCCATGACCAGGTCGGGCGCATTCTCGCGCATGGAGCGCAGCTTGTACATGGTGAAGTCGCGCCCGTTCAAGCCCACGCGGGGCGCGTTGTAGAACACGGGGCCGCCGTCCTCGAGCTTGATGGCGGCGCCGCAACCGGCCACTACCGCGCCCACGACGGGGAGGGCGACGATTCCCACAGCCACATCGCATGCGCGCTTCCCGAACCTATCGTAGAAGCTTGCGTTGGGGTCGCCATCGCGAAGGCCCTCGACTACGGCGGCGCCAGCGGACGCGCCGGCAATGATGGCTGCGGTTGCCCCAGCTATCTTTGCGAATTTGCCCATGTTCTCGTGTTCCTCCCATTATCGGACGCTTTTGGCGCCCTTGAATCTGCGGGTCGTTTCCTGCAGGGGTCCGCTTCGCGCTTCCTGTTTGCTTACTCCAACCCCTCGGCCTCAAGCTGCGCCTTGCAGCGCGCGAACTGCTCCACG
This sequence comes from Coriobacteriaceae bacterium, assembly GCA_015062685.1. GTDB lineage: Bacteria > Actinomycetota > Coriobacteriia > Coriobacteriales > Eggerthellaceae > UBA9715. The sequence continues at coordinate 69,011 of SUUE01000011.1, read as the reverse complement.
ATGAAATCGACGTCCTCGTTGGAGAGCAGGGTGTGCAGCGGCAGCGTGATCTCGTTCTCGAATTGCGCGAGAGCATTCGGGTAATTCGAGATGTCGAAGCCCATGTTCTTGTAGGCGGTAAGCAGCGGAAGCGGCTTGTAGTGCACGTTCGAAGACACGCCAGCCTCGGCGAGGCGCACGATGAGCGCATCGCGGAACGCGCGCGTGCGGCCATTCAGGCGTACGAGCATCAGATGTCCGCTTGATGCGAACCCGTTGGTTTCCGCGACGCCGTCGTAGTGCTGGAGCAGCGTGACGTCTTCGTTCTCCAAGCCCGCCTCGTAGCGCTCGATGATTTCGCGACGGCGCGCGAGCAGCGCAGGGTAGCGGCGGAGCTGCGCGAGTCCGATGGCTGCCTGGATGTCGGTCATGTTGCATTTCCATCCGGGGAACGCGATGTCGTATTCCCAGGCGCCGGCGCGGTCCTTGGCGAGCGCGTCTTTCGTCTGGCCGTGAAGCGACATGAGCATGACCTGCTTGTAGGCTTCCTCATCGTCGAACAGGCCCGGCCTCCAGGTGAGCGCGCCGCCTTCAGCGGTGGTGAAGTTCTTGACGGCATGGAACGAGAACGCCGTCAGATCGGCGGTTTGCCCCGCGCGCTCGCCCTTCCGTATGGCGCCGAACGAATGCGCCCCGTCTGCGAGAACTGGCAGACGGTCGAAGCGCTCCTGCACCTCGTTGGCGGGCTGCCAGCGATCGGAGACGCTTTCGAGCGCCTCGAAAAGCGTGTCATAGTCAATCATGCGCCCCGCGATGTCGACGGGGATGATGGCGCGCGTGCGCTCGTTCACGAGGCTCGCGAGCTGGGCGTAGTCCATCTCGAACGAGTTCGGGGAGACATCGCAGAGCACGGGAGTGGCGCCTACGTGGCAGATGCATGAAGCCGATGCCGTGTAGGTGTAGGCGCTCGTGATAACCTCGTCGCCAGGGCCTACGCCGAGCAGCCTTAGGCCGCATTCAAGTGCGGCTGTTGCCGATGCCAGGCATGCAGCCCTTTCGGTGCCGCAGAACTCTGCGACCTCTCGCTCGAGTTGCTTCGTCTTCGGGCCGGTGGTAATCCAGCCGCTCTTCAACGTGTCGACGACTCCGTCGATTTCCTCTTGGGTTATGTCGGGCGGTGAAAACGGAATCACTCGAGCCTCCTCGTCTTCGTTTTTGGTCGACCTATTGTACTGCAAGCGTGTGAGGGGATGAGCAGGGGTGCCTGACCCCATTGTCCATCTACAGCAATTCTTGGATGAGGGAGACGATCTCTTGGTAGGAATGCTTCTGGTCGAATTGCTCTTCGGCGATGGCGCGCGCTTTTGTGCCCATCTGGCTGCGGCGCTCCGCGTCGCCCGCGAGCTCGAGAATGGCGTCGGCAAGTGCTTGCGCATCCTCGGCAGGCACGTTCACGCCGAAGCCGTCAGTTTCCACTTTCGCGCGGAACTCGGGGCTGCTCCCCGTGTTGATTATGGGGATGCCCGCTGCCAGGTAGTCGCCGATCTTCGTCACGATGCTCTGAGCGGCGCTAGCCACGAGGGAATTCACCGTTATATCCGATGCGCACAGATAAGCGGCCATCAGGTCGTAGGGCGCGTAGCCCACGAAGTCGATGGGCGCTTCCGTTTCGGCTGCGTGCTCTTCGAGCTTCTGGCGGTCGGGGCCGTCACCAAGGAGCTTCACGCGGATGCGCGGGTCGGTTGCCGCGGCGAGCGAGGCGGCGTCGATCAGGGTCTGGATGTCGTAGCTCGCGCCGAGCGTCCCGGCGTACGTCACCCAGAATTCGCCATCGGGCTTGACGATGCCGGCGGAGTGCTCTCGCGCGCCCTCGTCGAACTTGTCGAGTTGGTTGCCCACGTACACCGTGCGTTTGGCGTAAGGAGCGTCGCGGTCTGCCGCGGGACGGTCGGCGTATTCGTCCGACGTGCCCACGGCGCCCGCGATCAGGTTGTACACGCGCTTGGCGTCGCGAGCAAACGGCGCGAAGGCCACGTCGCTCACGACGGGCACGTCCACGGCCATGCGCATGGCCTCGGGCCACAGGTCGTTCACGTCCACGACGTAGGGGATCCCGTGCTTCGCGGCCGCCTCGGCGCACACGCGCGCCATGTCGTTTGGCGGGATTTCCGAATAGATGAGGTCGTACGCGCGCGGATTGTCTGCAAAGCGGCTCTTGAAGAGCCTCTTCAGGTTGTTCGCGAAAACGCGGTGGCTGTTAATGCGCGCGAGGTCCAGGTTGCGCTTGTATCCCGGTTCGTACACGAAACGCAGACGGTAGGGAAGGTGCTGGTAGCATGCGCGGGTCGTATCGCGTTGCGCCTTGTCCCAGTGCTGGAAGGTGGAGGTTATCAGGTCCACCTCGAAACCCTCGCTTGCGAGCAGCTCGGAAAGGAAGCGGAAACGCGTGTAGCCGCGCGTCTCGTCGCCGAGCTTCTGGCCTTGCGTGACCACCGCGATGCGCTTGGTGCGCGGTTTCGCGGGATGGTCGTCGGGGTATGTGTAGTAGCCTCGCATGCCCGAGATTATAGCCTATTCGATTACTACGGCCTGCCTGCCCATGATGTCGTACAGACGCTCGAAATCCCAGCGGTCGCGCCAGACGCGGCCCGACAGCGGGTCGGCCACGAGCACTGCGTCGTTGAAGGGATCGTATCCCGAGAGCGTCACCGCATGGGTGTTCGGGCGCATCTCGTAGCCGTCCTGATATGCCTCCACGCCGCCCGGTTCGTACATATACATGGTGTTCCAGACGACGACGGGCGCGCCGCGGTCAAGGTAACCGAAGAGGCTCCCGAGCGAGGCGCCCGTGAGCTCGGTCGCCCTAAGGCTCGAACCGTTGCTGACCAGGAAGTCGTTGGCCGTGTTGGTGATGCCCGGCGCCATGATCGCCGCACCGTAATCGGTGTGCGGGTTGCCCATGAACGAGTACACGAAATCGTAACCGCTCCAAGGCATGTAGTGGTCGGCGATAGTCGTCTTGCTTAGTCCGAAGCCGTAGTAATTCAATGCCTCGGTGAGGGCTACGGACTCGCATCCCGTAGGGAGTTCGGGGTTTTGGTAGATCACCGGAACGCCAATATTGACAACCTCTTTTGCGGCCGAGGTTTCAGACAACGTAAACTTTTGCGATTCCGCGGTGCTCGGCCAGCTCGTTAGCACGCTCGAGCCATTGGCCGTCGACCCGTTTGCAATGTCCATCGCCTGCTCGTTGCCGATGTTCACGAACCTGAACGTCTTCGGCCCAGCGATCTCAATGCGCCATTTCTGGTTGTTAGCACCCGAGTATGCCCATAGGTTAACGTGCGTGTCTGAGGTTTGCACGGCGCGCTTCGTGATTACGTTGCGGACGCTGTATTGGTTGCCGCCGAGGTGCGCAATCGTGAATTTCTGGTTGTTGCCACCGTTGGCGTTTCCGATTTTTATCTCGCCGCCGTCCGAGCGTTTCCATTGCCAGATATCGAGAACGCGCCCGCTCGGCACGTTTGTGATTACGTATACGCCATCGGGGGCAACTCCCGCATCCTGGAACATCCAGTGCTGAAGTGAATCGGCTGCGTTTTTTGCGGCAGTGTTCACGATGGTGCCGTTGCTCGGTGATGCGGCGAGTGCGAAAGACTTGCCAGTAGCCAAGTTTATGATGTTATAGCCACTGTCCCATACGAGACGCCAACGTTGGTCGTTAGAGCCGGTTTCGTTCAGTTGAACCACCGCTCCGGCGGAATCGGTCAGATAGAGGGCTGAGGCAACAGATTGGAGCGTTATGTTGCCATTCCCTACATTTTTGAGGTAGAACCGTTGGGCGTATCCTCCGCTTGGCGTTTGGACCTGCATTTGCGTGCCTGCAGATTCGGAGGCGCCTGGGTCGATGAGCGCCATATTGGGATCAAGGATGGTGGTGATGATGTAACCGCCGTCGGCGAGCGATGTGTCGCCTTTGCGCATAAGCTTGATTTGTAGCGCCTCGACGCGAAGGCTTTGTCCCGTCGTGCCCGCGACTCCGCCGTTGAGCGTCCAGGGCTGCCATCCGAGGTTCTGCACGTGGGCGCGGTAGACGACGTCGTAGTGCTCGGCGAGGGGGCCCGTTAGCTTGAACTGCATGGCCTCCATGCGCAGGCCCCTGCCGGTGGTTCCCGCCGCGTCTTTCCCGTAGCCCGTCCAGCCGATGTTTTGCACGTGGGCGTTGCACTCGATCCCGCCTTCGAAGACCCCGGGATCGACTTGGTAGCAGAGCGCCTCCATGCGCAGGCCACGGCCGGAAGTGCCCGCCGTTTCGCCGCCGCGCGTCCAGCCGCCCCAGCCGTCGTTCTGCACGTGCGCCTGAGTCCGCACGTCCACGATGCCCTCCGACGGCGCCGTCTCGGAGCCCTTCTTCACTAGCTTGATCTGAAAAGCCTCGACGCGCAAGCTCTGCCCGGTTGTGCCCGCCAGGCCGCCGTTGCTCGTCCAGGGCCGCCAGCCGAGGTTCTGGACGTGGGCGCAGTAGGAGACGTCATACCACTCGGATGCCTCCCCCGTGAGCATAATGCGGATGGCCTCGACGCGGAGCGACTTGCCGTGCGTGCCTCCGGCTGTCCCCACCGCTTGCCATCCGATGTTCTGCACATGGGCTTGCACTTGCACACCGCCGGGCGCGCCCGCCAACGAAAACTCGAGCTCTTCCATCCTGAGGGAGCGTCCGGTCGTACCAACCTGCACTGTGTTGCCGGAACCGTTCGCCTTTTCCCAGCTTTGCCAGCCGTCGTTCTGCACATGGGCGCGAACGCCCAGAGCCACATTGGGGGCGGCTTCTGATTGGGCGTCCAATTGGTTCTGGGTCTGTGCGCCCTCGGAAGAGCTTTGCTGTGTTAGCGCGCTTTGCGCGGCGAGCGAGTTGTCGCTTGCATTTTCGGGGTGGATTGCGGGGCTCGCGGGGGATTTGTCCGCCGTGGTCGAGCTAGTTACCGCAGGCGTATCCGCGCTTTCCTGCTCAAGGTCGCTCTGATCGGAGGCAGCTTCCGTCGCTTGAGCATTTTCGACCGACGTTCTGGGAGCGGTGGATGCTCCAAATGCTTCTTCTGCAAAGGCCGAATTGGGGAATGCGAGAAGCATGCAGATGACCGTGACAACTGCTGATACGCAGACAATTGCTGCAGATGGTGCAAAATATCGTTTGGTATGCTTAAGCATGACTAATCCTTCCAGCATAACGTTGTCTCGATTCTAGCGTAACGAGGCGCGCAAAAGGCTTTTCCGCATCGAATTGCCGATGCCTGTTGTGGTACGCTGTTATCACGTATTTTAAGATTTCGGAGGTTCCCATGATTCCTCGAACTTTCGCAAGCTGGTCGGCCTTGTTCGCGCTGGCTGTCTCTTTTCTCTGCGTTGCTCCCGCCGTCGCCTTCGCTGGTGAGCAGGTTGACGGACAGTCCGATCCCGCCATCGCCGGTCAGCAACTCGCCTCGCAAGCCGTGGGCGAGATGCCGGCAACAAGCGGAGCGCAGGCGCCTGCCGTCGATCAAGCTGCGTCTACCGCGACTTCCGGCCAGGGCGGCTCGGCTGCCGATCCGCAGGTTTCTGCTCAAGCCGAGGGCGAAGGGGCGCCTGCTCTCGAGGCGCAGGCCGAGCTCACAGCTCAAGAAGCTGCCCCTAATGTGACTTTGGGCGTTCGCGCCCATGTGCAGAACGACGGCTGGCAAGGCTGGGAAAAGGCGAATAGCTCCGGCAATACGATTTACGTTGGCACCGAGGGCAGGGCGTTAAGGATGGAAGAGGTCGAGTTCTCGCTCGACGGCGTTTCCGGCGGCGTCCAGGTGCAGGCCCATGTGCAGAACATCGGCTGGCAAGAAGTGGGCACTGGCGGCGGCACGCATGGCAAGTCCTTGCGCGTCGAGGCTTTTCGCATCATGCTTACCGACGAGGCGTCGCAGTGGTACGACGTTTTCTATCAGGCCCATGTGCAGAACATCGGTTGGCAGAACGAGGTGAGCAACGGTGCTATTGCGGGTACCCATGGCCAGGGCCTGCGCGTCGAGGCGCTCAAGATCAGACTTGCGAAGAAAGCGTCAAGGACCGCCCCGTCCGATGGAATCATCGGCGTGCGCGCTCAGGCCCATGTGCAGAACGACGGTTGGCTCAGTTGGGCAGCCGACGGGGAGACGGTTGGCACTTCCGGCCGCGCTCTGCGCATGGAGGCGCTTAACCTTCAGGTTTCTCCCGGCATCTATGGTGGCACGATTGAATGCAACGCCCACGTTCAGAACAAGGGCTGGATGGGATACACGGCAGGGTATGGCGGAACCTCAGGCCAGTCCCTGCGCATGGAGGCCGTGCAGCTGAGATTGACGGGCGGTCTGGCCGATCATTTTGACGTCGTCTACCGCGCTCACGTGCAGAACCTCGGCTGGCAACCTTGGACGCTCAACGGCGGCGTTTCTGGGACTTGTGGGCGTTCGCTGCGCATTGAGGCTATCCAGGTCAAGCTCGTGAAAAAGGGCTCATCTCTCGGTTTGGATGAAGGCACGTATTTCGTCACCGTCGCAGGTGATGTTGAGAAGAATCTTGCAAATTCAAATGCTAGTTCAGGTTCGCAAACGCGGATTGCGATATTTAATAACGATATGCCCGAAAGATACTATTTGCGCAATGAGGGCGGCGGGTTGATTTCGTTGCAGTCTGTCAATTCAGGGTTGTTCTTGGCTTCGAGCGGCGGCAGTGTTGTTCAATTGAGTGACGAGGCCGCTAGCAACCATCGATGGAGGCTTTCCGCCTGGGATGGGGGCTATACGATTGCCAATGCGGCGGGTGGCGTTATGACCGCTTCTGATGGAAGCGCCGTGGTCGCAAATGGTGGTGTCAAATGGACCTTTGCGTCAACCGGCCTCATCCCTGATGGAACGTACAAGGTCAGGAACGCTGCAATGGGCATGGGCCTCGATGTTGCTGATGGTAGTTACGACAGCGGTGCAAATGTGCGGGTGTTTAGCCCCAACGAAAGTGGCGCCCAGGCATACATATTCCGCAATGTGGGCGGCAGCACGTACTCTATTGTCAACGCTAATAGTGAATTGGCTGTTGAGGTTGGCAATGCCTCTAAAGTCAACGGGGCGAATGTGCGCCAATTCAAGGCGAACGGGTCGGCTGCGCAGAAATGGGACGCTTCGATGAATCGCGCCGGCGGTATTTCTTTCACCAATAAGGGTTCCGGCAAAATGATGACGGCCGAAGGCTCGGGCGGTAAGGGCGCGAACGTCGTTTCGCACGACAACTCCAATTCCGCGACACAATGCTGGAGGCTCGAGGCTTCGTCGTTCGTGGGTAACCCCGCGATTCCACGCGCGCACCGCGCAATCAGCGGCTTATGGAGCAGCACGAATTATGCCATCGTTGTTGACCTGACCAACCATTGGCTGTGCATCTTCAAGGGCAGCCAGTACAATTGGTCGCTCTACAAGAACTGGCAGGTTTCGAACGGCCGCTTGGACATGCCGACGGTCACCGGCGACTACGAGGTGGGCATCAAGGGCTACTCGTTCGGCAGTGGCTACACCTGCTACTACTACACGCAGATCTGGGGCGATTACCTGTTCCATTCCGCCATGTACAGGGAGGGAACGTTCGAGCTCATGGACGGCCCGCTCGGCGTCTACTCCACGCATGGCTGCGTGCGCATGGACATCGACAACGCCAAGTGGATCTACGACAACATCCCCGCCGGCACGAAGATCAGGATCTACAACTAGCCGCTAAGGGTTTTTGAAAAATGATGTAGTCAGTCCGCCCGCTGCTCAGCGGGCGGACTTTTGTCGTATACCAAATGTTTAGTTTGTTTGGCCGCTATAGCTAAAGGGGATCCAGATGAATCCAGAGGTCGATTTCGTTCTGAAGACGATTAAGAGCCGCGACGTCCACTTCGTGCGCCTGTGGTTCACCGATGTGCTCGGCACGATGAAGTCGTTCGCCGTATCGCCTTCCGAGATCGAGAACGCGTTCGTCGACGGCATGGGCTTCGACGGCAGTTGCGTTGCGGGCTTCAGCCCCGCCGAGGAATCGGACATGCTGGCGTTCCCGGACCCCGAGACGTTCCAGGTTCTTCCGTGGCGCCCTTCCGATAATGCCGTAGGGCGCATGTTCTGCGATATCCGTACGCCTGATGGGGCTGCGTTCGAGGGCGACCCCCGCCACGTGCTCCGCAGGATGGTCGACAAGGCGGCTGATGCCGGCTACAACTTCAACGTCGGGCCCGAGGTCGAGTACTACTACTTCAAGGACGCCGAGTCGCCCACCGTGCTCGACAAGGGCGGCTACTTCGATCTGACGAGTCTCGATTACGCTTCCGACCTGCGTCGCGACACCGTTCTCGCGCTCGAGAAGATGGGTATTCCCATCGAGTATTCGCACCATGAGAACGGCCCCTCGCAGCACGAGATCGACCTGCGCTATACCGACGCCCTGTCCATGGCGGACGCCGTCATGACCTACAAGCTGGTCGTGAAGGAGATCGCCATCGAGCACGGCGTGTACGCCTCGTTCATGCCCAAGCCGCTCTTCGACGCGCCCGGCAGCGGCATGCATGTGCACCAGAGCCTCGTGAACGCCGATGGCGAGAACCTGTTCTACGACGCGAACGACCCGCTCGGCTACAACCTTTCCGACCTGGCGAAGCACTACATCGCGGGCATCCTCAAGTACGCCCCCGAGTTCTGCCTGATCACCAACCAGTACGTGAACTCCTACAAGCGCCTGACCGACATGGGGCAGGTGCCTGCATGCGTGTCGTGGGCGCGCACTAACCGCTCGACGCTGCTGCGCGTGCCCGGCTACCGACCGCACCGACCGGACGCTTGCCGCATCGAGCTGCGCAGCCCGGACCCTGCGGCGAACCCTTACCTGGCATTTGCCGTCATGCTCGCCGCCGGCCTCGCGGGCATCGAGGAGGGCTTGACTCCCGAGGATCCCATCGAGGACCGCAATCTGTTCGAGAGCGCGGCGAAGGGCGCATCGGACTCTGGCCTCGCGATGCTGCCGACGAACTTGGGCGAGGCTGTCGAGCTGTTTGCCGCGTCGGACCTCATGCGCGAGGTGCTCGGCGAGCACATTCACTCCTATCTGGTGGAGACGAAGCGCGCCGAGTGGATGGAATACCTGCAGCACGTGAGCCCTTGGGAGCTCGAACGCTATTTGGCGGTGCTCTAATGAAGAAGAAAGTCGTTTTCATAGCGGACTCGCTGGACAACGCCTACAAGTTCCAACAGGTGCTCTCCGAGTTCGACGTGGAGATCTCCGCGGGTTCGACCGTTCAGATAAAGAAGCTGCTGGCGCCTTCGGCCAACCTCGACCTCATCATCTTCGAGGCGAGGGGCTCGGCGCGGGCCAGCCTTGACGAGGTCGTGGCGCTGGCAGACGACCGTTCCTGCCCCATGCTCGCGATCGTCGACGAGGACGCCCTCGATAGCATGAGGCTCCCGTCGATCGTCCCATCCGACTTCGTCGTTCACGGCGCGGGCAGCGCCGAATGCGCGGCGCGCGTGAGGCTCTTGCTCAACGGTTCGGAATCGCAGGGAAGGTCCGACCTGATAACCGTCGACAACATGGCCATCAACTTGGCGACGTACCAGGTGACGGTTGGCGGCGACCCCGTCGACTTTACCTACCTGGAGTACGCCCTGCTGTCGTTCCTGGTGCGCCACCCCGGCCACACGTTCTCGCGCGATGCGCTGTTGCAGCACGTGTGGGGCTTCGACTACTACGGCGGATCGCGCACCGTGGACGTCCACGTGCGCCGCATCCGCGCAAAGCTCGGCCCTGATCTGGCCCAGCGCCTCGAGACCGTCCGCGGCGTCGGGTACCTCTGGAGCGCGTAGGGGCGACCGCCGCTGGAGCCACCGAGGCCCTTCCGGGCACTCGCGGGCTCCCGCTCGTCGCTACGGGCGCAGCAGCTGCGGAACTCGCTCGCTTCGCTCGCTCAGACAGTCCTCGCTCCCGCTGCGCCCTTCGCTCCTCGCAGCCCGCGAAAGCCCGGAAGGGCATCGGTGCCTCCAGCGGCGGTCGGGTGAGTTTGTCATGGAATGAGATTGGGCTTTGCGATGGCCTATACTCTCCTTTGAGGAAAGGATGTTTCATGCCTAAGAAGATCGCCGTTATCGATGGCAACTCGCTCATGCACCGTGCGTACCATGCGGTGCCTCCCACCATGAACGCACCGGACGGAACGCCGACGAATGCCGTGTTCGGCTTCTGCAGCATGCTGTTCAAGTTCATCGAGATCGCGCGGCCCGATGGCATCGTGTGCGCGTTCGATGCGGGCAAGCCCAAGTTCCGCATCGAGGCGCTCGAGCAATACAAGGCGCAGCGTCCTCCCATGGACGAGGAGCTGCGCTGCCAGTTCCCGCTCATCGAGAGCCTGCTCGAGTCGATGAACATCCCGGTTGTGAAGGTTCAGGGCTGGGAAGGCGACGACATCCTGGGCACGGTGGCGGCCCGCGACGAGGCGCGCGGTTACGAGACACTGCTCGTTTCGGGCGACAAAGACGTCAACCAGCTCGTCACCGACCTGACGCACGTCGTCACCACGAAGAAGGGCATCACCGATGTCGTCATCTACGATCCCGAGACTGTGCAGGAGAAGTACGGCATTACGCCAGCGCAGTTCCCGGACTACCTGGGGTTCATGGGCGACTCTTCCGACAACATTCCCGGCGTGCCGGGCATCGGGCCCAAGTCGGCCCAGAAGTTGCTCTCCCAATTCGGCAGCATGGAGGGCGTCTACGAGAACCTCAACAAGCTGAAGGGAAAGCAGCTCGAGAACATACGCGACAATCGCGACCTGGCGTTCCTGTCGCGCAAGATCGCGACCATCGTGACCGACCTCGACTTCGAGCTCGACGTCGACGAGGTGGCGTGGCCGTCGTTCGACGAGCAAGCGGTGGCCGAGGCCTTCGGGGCCATCCGCTTCAATGCGCATCTCGACAAGCTCCTGAAGCTCGTGGGGAGCGAGGGCGTTGCCGCGACGTCTGCCGCCTTCGAGGTGGAGGAGCCGCTCGAGGGCTCCGAGGCCGAGGCGCTCATCGAGGCGGCTCTCGGGAAGGGCGAGCGGCTGGCCGTTGCCGTGTCCCGTCCGGAGCAGGAGTCGCTCTTCGGCTCGGGCATCGTCCTGTGCGTGGCCGTCGAGGGGGGCTCGGGCATCGTCGAGGGCGACGAGGCGCTCGACGTGCTGGCGCGCATCGTGCGCGAGGGGGCTTTCGCGGCACATGACGCGAAAGCCGTGCTCCACGAGGTCTATCCCGTCGATTCGGCCGATCCTGCGCTCGTCTCGGATGCGGAAGTGCTTGCGGCGGGTGCGTTCGACATCTCGCTCGCGGCCTACGTTCTCAACTCATCGGCGGGGAAGTATCCGCTCGATGTGTTGCTGCAGGAGCATTGCGGGCTGTCGCTGCCCGAGGTGAACGACGACCGCATGCGCGCCGCCGTCGAGGCTCAGGCTGTTCGCGCCCTCATGCCGGTGCTCGAGGAGGGCATCGCAAAAGACGATGCGTCCGGCGTGCTCGGCTCCATCGACGCGCCGCTCGTGGGAGTGCTCGCCATTATGGAGCGCAACGGCGCGCCCATCGATTCGGGCAAGCTCGCGGAAATCGGCGCGTCCACCCAGACGGAGATCGATGGGCTCAAGGCCCGCATTTACGAGCTGGCCGGCGAGGAGTTCAACGTCGATTCGCCCAAGCAGCTCGGGCACATTTTGTTCGAGGTCCTCGGCATGCCCCATGGCAAGAAGAACAAGAGCGGCTACTCCACCGACGCGAAGGTGCTCAAGAAGCTCGCGGCCGATTTCGAGCTGCCCGCCGTCGTGCTGCACTACCGCGAGCTCGCGAAGATCAAGTCCACCTACATCGACGCTCTGCCGCAGATTGCCCGCCGTTACGGCGACGGCCGCGTGCACACGTCGTTCAACCAGACGGTCACTGCAACGGGGCGCCTCTCGTCGAGCGACCCGAACCTTCAGAACATTCCCGTGCGCACCGACTTCGGGCGCAAGATCCGCACGTGCTTCGGCCCGTTGCGGGAGGGCCAGGTGTTCCTGTCTGCCGACTATTCGCAAATTGAGCTGCGCTTGCTCGCGCATCTGTCGGGCGACGAGCACCTGGTGGCGGCGTTCAACTCCGGAGCCGATTTCCATGCGAGCACGGCCGCGCGCGTGTTCGGCGTGCCGGTGGACGAGGTCACGCCTCAGATGCGCAGCCGTGCTAAGGCGGTCAACTTCGGAATTGTCTACGGCCAGCAGGCATTCGGCCTGTCGCAGAGCCTGGAGATCCCCATGGGCGAGGCCCGCGAGATGATCGACCGCTACTTCGAGGCGTATCCCGGCGTGCGCGCCTACCTGGACGGCACCGTCGAGCAAGCGCAGGAGCTCGGCTATGCCGAGACCATGTTCGGGCGCCGTCGCTACATTCCCGAGCTCAAGGCGCGCAACGCGGTGCAGCGCGGTTTCGGGGAGCGAACGGCCATGAACCACCCCATGCAGGGCAGCGCGGCGGACATCATCAAGATGGCCATGAACGAGGTCGCGCGTCGTTTGGAGGCGGATGGCTTCGAGGCCCGCTTGCTCATCCAGGTGCACGACGAGCTGGACTTCTCGGTCCCCGCGGACGAGGTTGAGCGCCTGAGCGCCATGGTGAAGGACGCGATGGAGAACGTGGCCTCGCTGAAGGTTCCTCTCATTGCCGACGTGTCGTATGGTGCTACCTGGGCAGAAGCCCATTAAACCCCCACATTTATCGGTTGACTTGGGGCGTTATCGCGGATAACATTATCGTTCGCGTCTTTATGACGCAAACGCGCAGATGGCACGTCCCACCCATACGTGTCGTCGTGTTGGAAAAATGTTCACGAAGCAAGGAGAACGTTTATGTACGCAGTAGTTAAAACGGGTGGCAAGCAGTACACGGTTAAGCCGGGTGACGTGCTCGAGATCGAGAAGCTTCCCGTTGAGGAAGGTGCCGAGGTCGAGCTGCCCGTCATCTTTGTTGCCGATGGCGACAAGATCGAGGCAGATCCGGAGAAGGCTGCAGCCACGAAGGTGACCGCTAAGGTTCTTTCCCAGTTCAAGGGCAAGAAGCAGATCGTCTTCAAGTTCAAGAAGCGCAAGGGCTACAAGAAGCTGCGCGGCCATCGCCAGCAGCTTACGCGCGTCCGCATTCTCTCGGTCGGTTCCGAGAAGTGGACGAAGCCTGCCAAGAAGGCCGTCAAGGCTGACGAGGAATAAGGAGGGGAAATCATGGCACATAAGAAGGGTCTTGGTTCATCCCGTAACGGTCGCGACTCTCACGCACAGCGACTTGGCGTGAAGAAGTTCGCCGGCGAGTACGTGAAGGCTGGCAACATCATCGTGCGTCAGCGCGGTACGAAGTTCCATCCCGGCGAGAACGTTGGCCGCGGCAAGGACGATACGCTGTTCGCGAAGTGCGATGGCCATCTGGAGTTCACCCAGGGCGTTAAGCGTCGCATCCACGTGCGCCCGCTGGAAGTCGAAGAGGCGTAAGCCGAAGCGACTACATCGCATGCAGCTAAGCGCCCTCTGCCAGGCAGGGGGCGCTTTTTCGTTAGAATGGGCCCCGGAAACGTCCCGGTGCTCGTTCGGTTGATAGAATAGGGAAACCATGTTCATCGATAAGGTCAACATTCACGTGAAGGGCGGCGACGGCGGTGCCGGTTGCATGTCGTTCCGCCGTGAGGCGCATGTGCCCAAGGGCGGGCCGGATGGCGGCGACGGCGGCCACGGCGGCGACGTGATCGTGCGCGCCGACGCAAGCGTCTCGTCGCTCATCGACTATCGCTTCAAGCACCATTTCAAAGCGCAGCGCGGAACCCATGGCAAGGGCAGCCGCATGCACGGCGCCCGGGGCGAGGACCTTGTGCTGAAAGTGCCGGTGGGCACCGTCGTGCGCGAATACGACGAGGAGACCAAGGAAGCAGGCGAGCTGATCGCTGACCTGACCCACGACGGCGAGCAAGTCGTCGTCATGGCCGGCGGCGTCGGCGGGCGCGGCAACATCCACTTCGTCACCTCGACGCGCCGCGCGCCGGCCTTTGCCGAGCTCGGCGAACCTGCGGGAGAGGGTTGGATACAGCTCGAGATGAAGCTCATGGCCGACGCCGCCCTCGTGGGCATGCCGTCGGCGGGCAAGTCGTCGCTCATCGCCAAGATATCGGCAGCGCGCCCGAAGATCGCCGACTACCCGTTCACCACGCTCGTGCCCAACCTGGGCGTCGCGCTCACCGACGACTACAGTTTCGTCGTGGCGGACGTGCCCGGCCTCATCGAGGGCGCGCACGAGGGCCGCGGCCTTGGCCATGAGTTCCTGCGCCACATTGAGCGCACGGCGCTCATCGTGCACATCGTCGATCTGACCGGCGACTGGGAGGGACGCGATCCGCTCGAGGATTATGAGGTGATCAAGCGCGAGCTTGCGCTTTACGCCGAAGAGCTGGGGAAGCGCCCGCGCATCGTCGTAGCGAACAAGATCGACGCGCCCGGTACCGAAGAGGCTTGCAAGAAGCTGGCCGAACGCGTGCGCGCCGACTCCATCGAGGCGGCGGGCGGCAACGAGTTCATCGACAGCCCCATCGATCCGAAGCTCTACGAGATCAGCGCGCTGACGGGCAAGGGCGTCGAGAGCCTCAAGAACGCCATCGGCTCGAAGGTGCGCGAGCTCCGCGAGGCCGCGAAGGCCGAGGCTGCCGCCGACGAGCAGTTCGATTACGTATGGGAACACAAGCGCGAGGCGCGCGATGCCAAGTTCGAGGTGGTCCGCCTCTCCGATCACGTGTTCCGCGTGGTCGGTCCGCGCGTGGAGCGCATGGTCGTCCAGACCGACTGGGAGAACGAGGAGGCCATCGCGTTCTTGCAGCACCGCTTCAAGCGCCTCGGCGTGGACAAGGCGCTCGATGCGGCCGGCGCGTGCGACGGCGACGAGATCCGCATTGTGGGTTTCGCCTTCGATTACGAATCCGCTCGCATGGCCGAGGACATGTTTGCCGAGTTGGAGGATTAGCTGGAGACGGGTGAGACACGGGGGTCAGGGCCCTTTGTCTCATCGGTTGAGGTTTTCGCGCTTTGCGCGATACAGCTGTTGCGATGAGACAAAGGGCCCTGACCCCCGTGTCTCACCCGCTTCATCCAGGAGGATGAATGAAACGACTGGTAGTGAAAATCGGGTCCTCGACCCTCACGACGGCCGAGGGCCGCATCGATCACGGGTACCTCTCGGCGCTGGCCAAGCAGGTCGCCGAAGTGCGCGAGCGGGGGTGGCAGGTCGTCATCGTTTCGTCGGGCGCCATCGCCTGTGGTCTCGAGCGCCTGGGCATGAGCGGTAAGCGACCGGGTGACATGCCGACGCTGCAGGCGGCGGCATCGGTGGGCCAGGGGCTGTTCTCGAGCGCCTGGGGCGATGCGTTTGATGCCTGCGGGCTCACGACGTCCACTGTGCTCCTCACGCGCCGCGACACGGCTGACCGTACGGCTTACCTGCATGCCCGCGATACGCTCAACCGCCTGCTCGAGCTGGGCGTCGTGCCCATCGTGAACGAGAACGATACCGTGTCGGTCGAGCAGATCCGCTTCGGCGACAACGACACCCTCGGCGCCCTCGTGGCGTGCCTCATCGGCGCTGACCTTGCCATCATCCTCTCAGACGTAGAGGGCCTGTATGACGCGAACCCCTCGAAGGACCCCGCCGCGAAGCTCATCGAGCGCGTCGAGCGCATCGACCAGAGCATCATCTCGGTGGCGGGCGATGCGGGGACGTCCATGGGGTCCGGCGGCATGGTCACCAAGGTCAAGGCCGCCCGCGTGCTGGGCGTGGCGGGCATTCCGCTCGTGGTGTGCTCGGGCCGCCGAGAAGGCGCCATCGTCGATGCCGTGGCCGGCCGCTCGGTCGGCACGCTGTTCACCGCCGAGGGCAAGATGCACGAGATTACGCCGCGCAAGCTCTGGATCGCGCTTGGCGATTCGGCCCGCGGCGCGATAGTCGTCGACGATGGGGCGCGGAAGGCCCTCGAGAAGAACGGCAGCTCGCTGCTCGTCGTTGGCGTCGCCGCCGTGGAAGGCGATTTCGCGGAAGGCGATATCGTGGACATCAAGGACCGTGCGGGCTATCTGTTCGCCCGCGGGCGCGTGTCTGCGAGCCGCGACGAGGCCGAGCTCGCGCTCGGGCGCACGCGCGAGGAGCTCTCGCGCAACCGCCTGCTCGCCGAGATGGCGGACAAAGCGCTGGTGCATAGGGACGAGCTGGTAATATTCAGCTAACCGAATTGGAAGTTCCTCGACGAGAAGGGATTCGCATGGGTGAGGCAACCGAGAAGGCGCGCGCCGCGAAGCGGGCGAGCGCACAGGTGGGGCTTGCGAGCACGGAGGCGCGCAACGCCGCGCTCGAGTCGATGGCGCAGGCGCTGCGCGACCATGCGGCCGATATCGTCGCAGCTAACCAGCAGGACATGGAAGCCGCCCGCGCGAGGGGCACCAAGGAGTCGCTCCTCGACCGCCTCATGCTCGACGAGAAGCGCGTGAACGCCATGGCCGATGCCCTCGTGGACTTGGTGAACCTTCCCGACCCGCTCGGTCAGGTGCAGGTCGAACGCGAGCTGTACAACGGCCTTCAACTCAAGCGCGTGAGCGTGCCGCTCGGCGTGGTGGCCGTCGTCTACGAGGCGAGGCCGAACGTCACGGCCGATGCCGCGGGCATCGCGCTCAAGGCGGGCAATGCCGTCGTGCTGCGCGGCGGGTCGCTCGCGGAGCGCTCGAACAAGGCCATTGCCGACATCTTGCACGAAGCGGCTGTTTCCGCGGGCTTGCCTGCGGGGTGCATCCAGTGCATCGAGTCGACCGATCGCTCGCAGACCGACGAGCTCATGAGCCTGCACGGCGTCGTGGACGTTCTCGTGCCGCGCGGTGGAGCGGGGCTCATCAACCATTGCGTCGAGCATTCCAAGGTGCCGGTCATAGAGACGGGCACGGGCAACTGCCATGTATACGTGCACGAGTCGGCCGATCTGGCCATGGCGCGCGACATCGTGCTGAACGCGAAGTGCCGCCGTTACGGCGTCTGCAATGCCGCCGAGACGCTGCTCGTGGACGCCTCCGTGGCGGACGCGTTCCTGCCCGGCGTGCTCGCAGACCTCGCGGAGAAGGGCGTGAAGCTGCACTGCGACGACCAGGCTTACCGGTGCGCGTTCGCCGTCGAGGGCGCCGATCTCGAGCATGCGACGGAAGAAGATTGGGCAACCGAGTACCTGGCGCCCGAGATCGCCGTCAAATGCGTGGGCGGCGTAGAGGAGGCCATAAGCCACGTAAACGAGTACGGCACGCATCATTCCGAGGCCATCGTCGCCTCCGACGCGGCCGCCCAGGATTTGTTCGCCGCACAGGTGGACGCTGCCGCCGTGTACGTGAACGCGTCGACCGCATTCACGGATGGCGGCCAGTTCGGCCTCGGTGCGGAGATCGGCATTTCCACCCAGAAGCTGCACGTTCGTGGCCCGTTTGCCCTCGAGGCGCTCACGTCGTACAAGTACGTCGTGCGCGGCGAGGGCCAAGTGCGCGCGTAACGGCGGCCCTTGGCGCGGGCGGGGCTTATTCCCGCCATTTGAGTTTAGTTTGGACGGAGTTAACGAGTGACAATAATCAGCGAGCGATTCGACGCTCTGGGGGCCGATGGCGCGCCCGCGAAGCTGGGTTTGATGGGCGGCACGTTCGACCCCATCCATATCGGGCACCTGCGTATTGCCGAGGAGGTGCGCGAGGCCCTGTGCCTCGATGCGGTGCTCTTCATCCCTACGGGCAACCCGGTGTTCAAGCGCGATCAGGAGGTCACCGCTGCCTCGGTGCGCCTTGCCCAAGTGCGCACCGCGGTTTCCGACAACCCGCGTTTCGATGTCAGCTCCATCGAGGTCGACCGAGGTGGTGACACTTACACGGTGGATACGTTGCGCCAGCTGCGCGACCACTATCCCGAGAACGTCGAGTTCTACTTCATCGTGGGTTCGGACAGCGCGGCGACGGTTGGCAAATGGCGTGATTGCGCCGAGATGGCAAGACTCACCCATTTGGCCGTGGCCGTCGGACGTCCGGGGTCCGCGGGCTTTGACGAGCTCCGCGAGACCATCGGGGCCTCCGCGCCTTTCGAAGCGCATTTCGTGCGTGTGAGCTCGCTCGAGGTTTCCTCGAGCGATATCCGCCAAAGGATCTCGGAGGGCAAGTCCGTCCGATACCTGCTTCCCGCGGCCATCGCCGATGATTTCACCGCCGTTGATGACCTTGGCGTTGCCAGCGATATCGCTGCTGCAGAAAACCCTGTAGGGTCGCGCTCCGCGCGTCCGTCGGCCGCAGGGGGCGAACATGTCGGCGACGCGCTGGGCACCGCCTTCTTCGATGCGCGCAAGAAGGAGCTCAAGCACAGGGTGTCTTCCAAGCGCTTCAAGCACAGCCTGGGCGTATCGGATACCTGCGCGCAGTTGGCGAAGGAATACGGCGTCGATGTGGACAAGGCCCGGCTGGCGGGGCTGTTGCATGACTGGGACAAAGGCTACGACGATGACCAGGCCCGCGCCCGCGTGCGCGAGCTTGGTATGGAGGGTGAAATCGACCCGTTCATCGTCGAGAAGATGCCAGGCGTGCTGCACGGCATCACTGCAGCTCGTGCTCTGGGTCGCGAGTTCCCCCAGATTCCCGCCGACGTCCTGCAAGCGATTAGCCGTCACACCACGGCCGCTTTCGACATGACGCCGCTTGATATGGTGCTCTACATCGCGGATGCCATCGAGCCGAACAGGCAGTTCGGCCGCATCGACGATTTGAGGGCCCGCGTTGGCGAGGCGACGCTCGACGAACTCTACTTCGAGACCTATGAATATTGGGTCTTTCTGCTGTTCGAACGGCGGAAGCCACTCCATCCTGATACGATAAGCATTTGGAATGCCTACACCGAGCGCCTGCCGCGCAGAAAGAAGCACGGCTCTGGCGACGGGTCGGTGTCGGGAAAGAAGCACAAGAACAAGAGATAAGCCGGCTTGCCGGCATGCCGTACAGTCCATGAGAAGAAAGGCAAACTGAACATCATGGCCGAAAACGCAACCACGAACGTCGAAGAACTCACCCCGCGCGATTACGCGATCATCGCGGCGCGTGCGGCCGACGATAAGAAGGCAACCGATATCGTCGTGCAGAACGTGGGCGAGATCATCAGCGTCACCGAGTACTTCGTCATCGTCACCGCGGCAAACAACCGCCAGGTGAACGCCATCGTCGACGCCATCGAAGAAGCCGAGCGCGAGCAGGCGCACATCAAGCCGCTCCATCGCGAGGAGACGCGCGACGGTTCCTGGGAGCTGCTTGATTACGGCAGCGTCGTCGTGCATGTGTTCCAGCCCGAGACGCGCGAGTACTACCGCCTCGAGGCCCTCTGGAACGATGCGCCCGTCATGGACCTGGCTGCTGAGGCCGGCATTGAGGGCGCAGTGTACTCCGATCGCGTGGCAGCCATGCTCGGCGATCGTGAGGCCGTTCTCGAGGCGAGCCGCCAGTCCGAGGAAGAGGCCGAATAGGTTGTCGAGCTCGTTTCGCGCATCGTTCGACCTGGATTCGCACAAGCTATGGAATTGATTGACGCAAAGACACTTGAGCAGCTGGGTGCCCGCGTGGAGGACGCGCGGGGTTACCTTCACGTTGCCGACAAGGCCGACGAACTCGCGCGGCTCGACGAGGAGACTGCTCGTCCCGGGTTCTGGGACGATACGGCACATGCCCAGGCGGTCTCGAAGAAGGCGGGCAACTTGCGAGACACGCTTCGCGAGTTCGCCGACGCCGAGCAGCTGCTGGCAGATGCCCAGGCTGCGTTTGAGCTGGCAGACGAGGACGAAGCGTTCGCTGCCGAAGCCTCCGAGGCGTGCGGGAAGCTCTCGACCATGCTTGACGCACTCGAGCTCTCGTCGTGGTTCACCGGGCCCTTCGACGAGGGGGATGCGATTCTCACGGTCAATCCCGGGCAGGGAGGGCTTGAGGCCAACGACTGGGCCGACATGCTCTTCAAGATGTATTCGCACTACGTCGAGGACAAGCCTGGCTGGAAGCTGCAGGTGCTCGACATCACCTATGCCGAGGGCATCGGCATCGATCGCGCGACGATACAGGTGGAGGGCCGCAACGCCTACGGCATGCTGCGCTCGGAGATAGGCGTGCACCGCCTCGTGCGCATTTCCCCCACCGACGCGAAGGCCCGGCGTCATACGACGTTCGCCAGCGTCGAGCTGCTGCCCGTGCTGCCGGACGACATCGAGGTTGATCTCGACCCCAACGACGTTCGCGTCGACGTGTTCCGCGCCAGCGGCCCGGGCGGTCAGTGCGTGAACACGACCGATTCGGCCGTGCGCCTCACGCATGTGCCCACGGGAATCGTCGTCACGTGCCAGAACCAGAAGTCGCAGCTCCAGAACAAGGAAGCCGCCTTCCGCGTGCTGAAGGCGAAGCTCTACGAGCTGGAGGAGCAGAAGCGCCAGGCCGAGATCGACGAGCTGCGCGGCGAGCGGATGGAGAACTCGTTCGGCAGCCAGATCCGCAACTACGTGCTCTACCCGTACCAGATGGTGAAGGACCTGCGCAGCAACTACGAAACCGGCAACGTCGACGCCGTCCTCGGAGGCGACATCGAGGAATTCGTGGTCGCCTACCACAAATGGCGCGCCTCCCAATAATTCCTTCAAGCGGAAGAGCGTAGCCCTGTATACAAGCGTGAGGCGGCGGTGCCCGAGGGGGCTCAGCCGCTTACGCAGGTACTAACTTAGCATTCATGTAGCTAACCGAGTATGCCGTAGGCTGAGCCCCCTCGGGCACCGCCGCCTCACGCTTGTATACAGGGCGGACAGTAGGTTAGACGCTTAGTCTTGATACATGCCGTGGCACTTTTTGAACTTCTTGCCGCTGCCGCAGGGGCAAGGGTCGTTGCGGCCCACGTTGGCGTAGGGGTCGTCCTTGTCCTTGACGTAGGTTTGCGGCTTGCCCGTCGGGGCGGGCTGAGGGGAGCCGCCTGCGGGCTGTTGCCGCACCGGGGCGGGGGCCATGCCCTGCGGGGCCTCGAGTGCCTGCTCCGGGTTCGAGTAGCTCACGCGCTTGCCGGCGAGCGGGTCGTCGTTCTCGGGGGTGTCGTTGGCGGGCTGCGGCTGGCGGGCAACCTGCAGGCGCAGGAGCGTGCGCAGGTAGTCCTCGTACATTGAGCTCGTCATGTTGGAGAATGCCTGGTAGGCTTCCTCGCGGTACTCGGTGAGCGGGTCGCGCTGGCCATATGCGCGCAAGCCGATGCCGGCGCGCAGATAGTCCATGTCCTGCAGGTGGGCCATCCAGCGGGTGTCCATGATGCGCAACATCACCTGGCCTTCGAGCCTGTTCATGATGTCCGCGCCCACTTCCTCGAGCTTGCTCGCGTACGCCTCGCTCAAGTGCTCCTCGATGAGCTCGGCCAAGCGGTCGGGATCCTCGTCGTGGTCCAGCTCCTCTACATGGAAGCCCTCGATGCCCGTCATGCTCGTGACCCAAGCGTCGATCGACTCCATGTCCCATTCGTCGCTCACGGATTTCTGCGGGCAGTTCTCGTCCACGATGCCGCGCGCGCAATCCGCGATGATCTGCGGGATGCGGTCGTCCATGTCCTTGCCGTCCAAGATGGCGTTGCGCTCCTCGTAGATGGCCTGGCGCTGCAAGTTCATGACGTCGTCGTATTCGAGCACGTTCTTACGGGCTGCGAAGTGCATGCTCTCGACGGAGTGCTGTGCGTTCTCGATTGCCTTGGAAACCATACCCGCTTGGATGGGCTGGTCGTCGGGCAGCTGGGTTTTCTCCATCATGGCCGAGATGCGGTCCATGCGGTCGCCGCCGAAACGGCGCATGAGGTCGTCCTCGAGCGACAGGTAGAACTGCGACTCGCCGGGGTCGCCCTGGCGCCCTGAACGGCCGCGGAGCTGATTGTCGATACGGCGCGACTCGTGTCGCTCGGTGCCGATGACGAGCAGGCCGCCCGCGGCGCGCACCTTCTCTCGCTCGGCCTCGGTGATGGCCTTGGCTTCCTCGAGCGCTTTCTCTGCAGCTTCGGCGGTGGGAGCGGGGAGCGCCTCCTCCAGCTGATCGATGACTTCCTTCGCCTTCGCGCGCACGCGCGGGTCTTCCGAACCCATGGCCTCTTCGGCGGCAGCGCGCACTTCGGCGAGCTTGGCGGGGTCGGCGTCGGGGTCGAAGCCGCGCGAGCGCAGCAGGTCCTCCGCCAGCACCTCGGGGTTGCCGCCGAGCAGGATGTCGGTACCGCGGCCAGCCATGTTCGTGGCGATGGTGACGGCGCCGACGCGCCCCGCCTGCGCGACGATGTGCGCCTCGCGCTCGTGGTTCTTCGCGTTCAGCGTCTCGTGATCGATGCCGCGCTTGTCGAGCAGGCGGCTCAAGCGCTCGGAGCTCTCGATCGAGACGGTGCCGATCAGGCAGGGCTGGCCGATGGCGTTGCGCTCCGCAATCTGGTCGGCTACAGCGTTGAACTTCGCGTCGATGGTGCGGTACACCTGGTCGTTCTTGTCCATTCTGGCCACCGGCCTGTTGGGCGGAATGGCCGTGACCTCCAGCTTGTAGATCTGGCGGAACTCGGAGTCCTCGGTCATGGCGGTGCCCGTCATGCCCGACAGCTTCTCGTACAGGCGGAAGTAGTTCTGCAGCGTGATGGTGGCCAGCGTCTGGTTCTCTTCCTTCACCTTCACGTGCTCCTTGGCCTCCACTGCCTGGTGCAGGCCCTCGGACCAGCGGCGGCCTTCCATGATGCGGCCGGTGAACTCGTCGACGATCTTCACTTCGCCGTTGGTGACGACGTAGTCGACGTCGCGGTGGAACAGGTACTGTGCCTTCAGCGCTTGCTGCAGGTGGTTGGCGAGGGCGCCGCTGGTGTCGGCGTAGATGTCGTCGATGCCGAGCGCCATCTCGATGCGCTCCAGGCCCACTTCGGTCGCGTTGATCGTGCGCTTGGCCTCGTCCATCTGGTAGTCGCGGTCGCGCTCCAGGCCCACCACGGCGCGTGCGAACTTGTTGTACGTGTCCGCCGCCGCGCTGCCGGCGCCCGAGATGATGAGCGGCGTGCGGGCCTCGTCGATGAGGATGGAGTCCACCTCGTCCACGACGGCGAAGTGGTGCCCGCGCTGCACGCGCGCGTCGGCGCGCGATACCATGTTGTCGCGCAGGTAGTCGAAGCCGAACTCGGAGTTGGTGCCGTACGTGACGTCGGCCAGGTAGGCGGGCTTCTTCAGGGCGCCGCGCATGCCGTTCTGGATGAGGCCTACGTTCATGCCCATGAACTTGTAGATGCGGCCCATCCACTCGCTGTCGCGCTTTGCCAGGTAGTCGTTGACCGTGACGATGTGCACGTTGTGCCCCGGCAACGCGTTCAGGTAACCGGCGAGCGTGGACACGAGCGTCTTGCCCTCGCCGGTCTTCATCTCGGCGATGTGTCCGTCGTTGAGCGCCATGCCGCCGATGAGCTGCACGTCGAAGTGGCGCATGCCCAGCGTGCGCCAGCTGGCCTCGCGGACGGCCGCGAACGCCTCGGGCAGAAGCGCGTCGAGTTCCTCGCCGCGCTCGAGCCTCTCGCGGAACTCGATCGTCTTGCCCGCCAGCTCCTCGTCGGAGAGGGCTTGCATGCTCGGCTCGAGCTCGCCGATGCGCGCTGCCATCTTTTCATATGTCTTGACCTGGCGGCCTTCGCCCGCCCTGAGTAGCTTGGAGAAAAATCCTGCCATTGTTTCGCGGTCCTTATCGTCGCATTGGTGACTTTGAATTACCAGCTCACCACATTAGCACAACGGCTGTTCCCACCGCCGTGCCCGCGCGAACGCTGCAGCCAATGCACATGCTTACGTTTACCGTTTGACACATGAATCACAGGTCGTCCAATAAGCCGTTGTAGAGGGATGTCGCCCCTGACGAAGGGTCGATACCAAGCTCTTCGGAGAGCGCTTGCTGGCACTTGATGTAGGTCATCATAGCGGCCGTGCGCTGGTTGGCGGCTATCTGGGCGCGCATGAGCGAGACGTAGGCGTCCTCCCGGGTGCGGTCACGCGCGACCGCCTCACGGGCGAACCAGATGCCCCATTGGGGGCTTCCTGCATCGACGATGGCCTGCGTGGCGGAAAGGAGCGCCTCGATCAGGCGCATCGAGCATTCGTTGCGGATGGCTTCCAGCAGGGGGTTGGATTTGTCGCCCGGCATCAGGTCGCCCGAGAAGTCGCGCTTGATCTCGGAATACATGACGGGCCATTCGAGGAAGTCGGGCGTTCCGAACAACAGCTCGTGGCAGATCTCGTTGAAGCGCTCGATGTCGCTCTGCACGAATTGGGCATCAAGGCTGCACCCGAACTGGTGCCGGATGAGGTACGGACAGGTGCCATCGTCGAGTTCGAGTGCCTTCCTCAGCTGGCTCCACACGGTGTAGAAGTTCCTCACCGCAAGGTCCGAGTTGCTTTTCGGCCACATGGACTGCGCGAGCGTCTCGCGCATGACCTCGCGGTTGCGGTAGTACGCGAGCAGGGCGAGCAGCGTGCTCACGTTTTGGCGCTTGAAGAGGAGCGGGTTGATGGGTTCGTTGCCGATAGACGCCTCGAACTTTCCGAAGAGCCTGACGGTCAGGATGGGCACGTTGCGCCGAGCGGTCGCGACGGCTTGCTTCGTGTGGCCGAGGGCGAGCGAGTCGGGGTGCGTGTCGGCCCAGTTGCTGCGCAGCACGCTCTTGTTCCGCTCGTCGCGCTCGAACATGTTCCGCTGGGCGGCAATGGACATCTCCGCGTTCCTCAGCTTGAGCGCGCACACGGCAGAAAGCGGTGGCGTGTCGACGATGGCCTTGAGCGAATGCGCGTGCTGGAGTGCGAAGCCTGCGAGCCATGCGAAGAAGCTGCCGCCCGGTTCGTCCGAACCGTCGAGCTCTCCTTTGACGTGTTGCTCGATTTCGCGGATGCTCTTGCCAACCCGGCTGCTGGCCAGGATCGCCTCATGGGAGGGGAGCGCGCTGTACGCGTCGAGCGCCCAGGAGGCTGTGAGGTTCAGGGCGTCCGCGTTGGCCCCTGCGCTACGTTGCTTCTTCCAGAACGAGCAGAGCTGCTCGATGCCGTCTGCTGCGGCCACTTGCGCGCGGGCGGCCCATTCGACGAGCGGGGTCTCGCCGTCGGGCGTCCCGGCCCGTTCCGCGAACGCCCGGAGGGTGTCCTCTGCGTTCTGGCGCGCGATGCCGCTCCCGAACCGCACGAGCAGGAGCAGGCAGCACATCTGCGCCTCGTGCGCCGTCGTCGAGACGAATCCGTAGCGTTTCGCGCGCCTCAGGGCCGAATCGGCGTCGCCGAGCATGTGGAGGCAGATGGCGTCAACCGCTGCCGCGCGCACCTGCATGGAGACGGGTTCCTTCGCCAACGAGGGCCGGACGGACTCGATGAGCTTGTGGCACCCGTAGAAGGATCCGAGCCGTATCAGGTCTGCTGCGCGGCGCGCGAACCAGGCGAGGCGTTCCTTGGCCGTGCAGAATTCGCGCACAATATCGCACGCGCGTTCCGATGCCCGCGCTCGGTCGACGAGCGAGTCGGCCCACGCGTAGGCGAGCTCGCACTTGCTCGAGAAGCGCGACTGCTTCACGAGGTCGTCGATCCGCTTCTTCACGGCGCGCGCGATATCTGCCGCATCGAAGGGGGTAGAATCGAACTGGCCCGTCTCGTAGTTCGCGCAGAGGTGGGGGTAGAACGCGAGGAAGTCCTCCAGCGCCTGCGTGCTCTGGATGCCGAAGGAGAGCAGCCCGTCGAGCGGTCCGCGCGTGAGCACGTGCATCGTGGCGAGCGCGAGCGCGAGATCGGCAGGCACGTCGGCGCTGAACGTGGCCTGGAGGAAAGCCGCTTTCGCGAGCGACTCGTCGCCCCACACCAGGGCCGGGACGCGGTGGGCGGCGGTGACGTCGCATGCGGGTTGCTCGCTGCGGTCGCTCATGGAACGCAACAGGTCGAGCTCCTCGTCGTTGAGCAGGAGGTCGCGTGCGCTCAGGAGCAGCCTGTCCCGCTGCAGCAGCCCATAGGCGTCGCCTGTGGGGGAGCAGGTGGCCAGCACTTCGCAACCTTCCTCGAGCAGCGCGTCAATTTCCTTGGAAAGCTGTTCTGCCCGCGCTTGGTCGAGTGCGGGAAGGTTGTCGAACACCACGAGCTGTGCCGATTGGTCGGACAAGAGGCAACAACGCGCTACGCACGATGCGTCGAGGTCGCGCACGAAGCAGGGGCTCTGGCAGTTGATCCAGAAGACGTGCGCCCACGAGAAGATCGTCTCGGCGTACTCGACCGCCACGCTCGTCTTCCCGTAGCCGCATGGTGCCACGACGAAGCGCGCAACGTTGCGCTCGCGCAGAAGGTGCGCCACGAGTTGCGGACGTTGTCGACCGCTGAAACCGATGAGGGAGGCGGGGCGTCGGCCGCGACAGGCCGACTTCGAGATGAAGCTGGTCATGGTGGGACAGAACCTTTCTAAGGAACTGCTCACGCTCTTGCCAGGCAGGCACATTCTAATGGAACTCGCGCGTGGCCTCAACGTTTTTGTCAAATGCGTCAAATGCGCATTATTCGGGAAGAAAATTGGGGCCGTGCAATCCGTTGTACAATGGGCACGCAAATTGACGAGGAAGGTGCTGTTAATGGTGGAGAGCTTGCCCAAGATTGCCAACGACCTGCGGATTGATATCGTTCAGATGATCGGGGAGGCGGGGAGCGGACACCCCGGCGGGTCGCTCTCGTGCGCCGATGTGATGACCGCGCTGTACTTCGGCGGCGTCATGGAGTACGACCCGAGCAATCCCAAGGCGGCGAACCGCGACCGCTTCATCTTGGCTAAGGGCCATGCCGCACCTGCGCTCTATGCAACGCTCGCCCATGCGGGCTATTTCCCCCGCGAGGAGCTCATGGGCCTGCGCAAGCTAGGCTCGAGGCTCCAGGGCCATCCCGATTCCAACTTGCTGCCGGGCGTCGAGGTGTCCACCGGCTCGCTGGGCCAGGGCCTCTCGATTTCCGCCGGCATGGCGGCGGGCCTGAAACTCGAGGGCAACGGACATGCCGTGTTCGCGCTGCTCGGCGACGGCGAATGCCAGGAGGGCCAGGTGTGGGAGGCCGCGATGTTCGCCGCCCACAGCGGGCTCGACAACCTGGTGGCCATCGTGGACCGCAACGGCCTGCAGATCGACGGCCGCACTTCCGATGTGTGCGATCTGGGCGACGTCGCCCAGAAGTTCCAGGCGTTTGGGTGGGATGTCCACGAGGTGGACGGCCATGACGTCGCCGCGCTCGTCGAACTGCTCGGCTCGCTCAAGGCCGATCGCTCGGGCAAGCCCCATGCGGTGATCGCTCGCACCGTGAAGGGCAAGGGCGTCTCGTTCATGGAGGATGAGGCCGGCTGGCATGGCAAGGCTCCCAATGCCGAGCAGATCGCCCAGGCCCTCGAGGAGCTAGGCGCGACAGACGACCAGATCCTTGCGCCCGTGGAGTGCGACGTGGAAGCGCTGCTCGCGCATGCCGGCCACGACGATGCCCCCACGAAGGCCGCAGGCAATGCGCCCGCGCTCGCCAGCCCCGAGCAGGCTTCCCAGAAGAAGGCGACGCGCGCGGCGTTCGGCGCCACGCTCGTCGAGCTTGCCGAAGAGGGCGTGCCCGTGGTGGCGGTTGATGCCGACCTGACCGGGTCGACCACGACCAAGAAGTTGGCAGCGGCGGGCACCGATTGCGCGGGTCGCCTGTTCAACGTGGGCATTGCCGAGCAGAACATGGTCGACGTTGCTGCCGGCCTCTCGCTTACGGGCAACATCGCCTTCACCGGCAGCTTCGCCGTGTTCGGAACGGGGCGCGCCTACGACCAGATTCGCAATACGGTGTGCTACTCCAATCTCAACGTGAAGATCGCGCCAACGCATGCCGGCGTTTCGGTGGGCCCCGACGGCGGCAGCCACCAGATGCTCGAGGACATTTCCCTCATGCGCGGCCTGCCCAACATGCGCGTGCTCGTGCCTGCCGATTGCGCCGCCGCCCGCGCCGCGCTGCGCCTCGCGGCAGCCACGCCCGGCCCGGTGTACATCCGCATGGGGCGCGCCGCCGTGCCGTGCGTCTACGACGAGAACGTCGAACTGGAGCTCGGCCGCGCCTACGTGCTGCGCGAGGGTTCCGACGCCTCGATCGTCGCATGCGGCGTAGAGGTGGAGCAGGCACTGAAGGCTGCAGACATGCTTGCCGAGCAGGGGATTTCCGCTGAAGTCATCGACGCGTTCTCCATCAAGCCCCTCGATGCGGAGGCGGTTCTCGCCTCTGCGAAGAAGACCGGATGTGTGGTCACGGCCGAGGAGCACAGCGTGATCGGCGGCCTGGGGTCAGCCGTTGCCGAGGCTCTCTCCGCCACCGACCCGACCCCGCTCGAGGCCGTTGGCGTGCGCGACCGTTTCGGCAAGTCAGGCGCCTATGAAGAGCTTGCAGGCTACTTCAAGCTGGATGCTGCGGCGATTGTCGAAGCTGTGAAGAGGGTTATCGCCCGTAAATAGGTCTGGTAGAATCACCCCTGTCTCAGTAATCGACTAATTGAACGGAGCAATCTGTGACAGAGGCCACCAATCAGGGGGCACGTTCTGCGCGACGTAGCGCGGATTCTTCTCAGGCTGCACGTGCGACCGCCAGCTTGTCGGCAGCGCTGCCATCGCTGGAAGTCGACGACATTCCGCAGCAGGGAAACCCCGTCATCTCATTCGACCGCGTGTCGAAGGTGTATCCTGCCCAGCCCAATCGCCCGGCGCTCGATAACATCTCGCTTCAGATCTATCCTGGCGAGTTCGTGTTCCTCGTCGGCCATTCCGGCTCGGGCAAATCTACGCTCGTGCGTTTGATCATTCGCGAGCTCAAGCCGACTTCGGGTACGATCACCATCGCGAACGAAGACCTGGGCAGCATGCGCAATTGGCGCGTGCCGTACCTGCGCCGCAACATCGGCTGCGTGTTCCAGGACTTCAAGCTGCTGCCCAACAAGACGGTCTTCGAGAACGTGAGCTTCGCGCTCGAGGTAATCGGCAAGAACCGCAACGTCATCCGCACGCAGGTGCCTGAGGTGCTGCGTCTTGTCGGCTTGCAGGACAAGCTCGACAAGCTGCCCGACCAGCTGTCCGGCGGCGAGGCCCAGCGCGTTTCCATCGCGCGCGCCATCGTGAACCGCCCGCCGCTGCTCGTGTGCGACGAGCCCACCGGAAACCTGGACCCGCAGACGTCGCGCGGCATCATGGACCTGCTCGAGCGCATTAACCGCACGGGCACCACGGTCCTCGTTGCCACACACGACCGCGAGATGGTCGACAACATGCGTCGTCGCGTTATCGCGCTCGACCGCGGCCACCTTACGCGCGACCAGCAGAGGGGGGTGTACGGTTTCGATGCATAGTCTCGCCTATTTCTTCAAACAGTCCCTCCAGGGCTTCGCGCGCAACCTGTCGACGACGCTCGGCTCGATCATCACGATCTTCCTTTCGCTGTTCATCATCGGCTTGTTCCTCGTCGGCGCTTTGGTCGTCGACAACATCGTCAAGTCCGTCGAGAGCGAGGTGTCCATCACTGCTTACGTGAAGGACGACGCGTCCTCGCAGCAGATCGAGGAAGTGCAGACGTTCATTCGCGGCCTGGACGGCGTGGCCGAAGTTTCCTTCACCACGAAGGAGGAGGCGCTCGAGAAGTTCCGCAACATGTCCTCCAATGCCGCGATCGTCGACGAGCTCGGCGGCAACCCGCTGCCGGCTTCGATTAACGTCGAGCTTTCGGATCCGCAGCAGGTGCAGGACGTGGCCAACCAGATCGAGCAGAGCCAGGCTTTCGCCAAGATCGCCGATGAGGACAACCCGTCCGATTCGCTGAAGTACGGTCAGCGCACCGTCGAGAAGCTGTTCTCGGTCACGAACTACCTGCGCTACATTGGCATCGCGCTCATCATCCTGCTCGTGTTTATCGCGCTCGTGTTCATCAACAACACCATTAGGCTCGCCATCATGGCTCG
The DNA here is from genome assembly GCA_015062685.1 of Coriobacteriaceae bacterium. Taxonomy (GTDB): domain Bacteria; phylum Actinomycetota; class Coriobacteriia; order Coriobacteriales; family Eggerthellaceae; genus UBA9715. Next base: position 38,917 of record SUUE01000011.1, on the reverse strand, counting down.
CCGCAAGGAGATCGCCATCATGCGCCTCGTCGGTGCATCGAACGGCTTCATCCGCGGGCCGTTCCTGATGGAGGGCGCCTTGCACGCGATCATCGGCGCCGTGCTCGGAATCGGTTGCATCGAGCTCCTGAGGAACTTCGCGCTGCCGCGCTTGCAGTCCTCGCTGACGTTCCTGCCCATCGAGCTCGGCTTCAACTCGTTCCTCATGATCTACCTGATCCTGCTCGTTGCCGGCCTCATCATCGGCCTTGTGGGTTCGGCGCTCGCAATGCGCCGCTACCTGAAGGTTTAACGGCCAAGCGGCGTCATGCCCGAGCGCATTAACAAGAATCAGCGCACAGTTGCGCGCACGCGGAAAATGCGTGCGCGCAACTATCGCATTATCAAGGGCCTCGTGTTCGCCCTCGTGGCCTTCGCCATGTTCATGTTCGGCTTCTTCATGCGCGGCCAGAGCGCGTTCCTCTCCTCGTTGGGCTTTCCCGAGTCGGTGACGGGCATCGCGCACAGCACGGTGACCGAGACGAACACGAACAAGAAGGACGTGTTCAATTCGGTGGCGCAGCGCGTCGCGGAGGTTGAGGACATCCTCGCGACAGACAGCCTCGACACCTACGATCTGGATGTGGCCTCCGAGAAAGCGCTCAACTCGTTCGGCGAGGCATCCAACGACCCCTACCTCCGCTACTACTCCAGCGACCGCTACCAGGCGTTGCTGAACAACCAGGACGGCAGCTACGCCGGCATCGGCGTTCTCTTCGCGGAGTACAACGGCCAGGCGTACGTCGTCGACGTCTTCGAGGGCTCCCAAGCCCAGGCGGAGGGCGTCCAGGAGGGCGACTTCATCGTGTCGATCAACGGCGACTCGTCGCAGACGTGGTCGCGAAGCGAGGTCGCTTCGGTGCTCAGCCAGGCGAAGGGCTCCGATGTCGTCATCAAGTGGCGCCGCCCGCAAGCCATCGAATCGCAGGGCGGTGTCGAGCGAACGACGACGCTCTCGTGCGAGGAGTACCAAGAGCCCAACGTCACGACCGAATATGACGAGGAGCGCCGTGTCGGCTACATAAAGGTGCGCCAGTTCACCCAGAACGCGGGCTCGCTTGTGCAAACGGCGATTACTCAACTGGCTTCGAGCGGTGCGCAGGTGTTCGTGCTCGACCTTCGAGACAATCCGGGTGGTTATCTGACGCAGGCCGTCGAGGTGTCCAGCCTGTTCATGAGCAGCGGCACGGTGGTCGAGATCCAGACGGTGGACGGCGTGTCCGCCAAGGCGGCCACGGGACGCACGGCCACGACGAGCCCGCTCGTCATCATCACCAACAAGAACACGGCTGCTGCGGCCGAAGTGGTAGTCGCGGCATGCAAGGAGAGCCAGAGGGCCACTGTCGTGGGAACCAAGACCATGGGGAAGGGTTCCGTGCAGGTCATGCACGAGCTCTCGTTCGGCGGTGCGCTGCGCTACACGGCCGCCTACTACCTTACGCCCGAAGGCCACGCGATCGACCAGGTGGGCGTGACCCCAACTGTGAGCCTGGAGGCTTCTGCGGAAGGCGACTCTCAGAAGGACTACGCCATGGAAGTGGCGGCGTCCATGGCTCCTGCGCAAACCGAGCCCAACGCCGGGTAAGCCATCATGGGCCGCTCTCGTTCAGGCACGCGCGGCGCCCCGCGCTCGTATCCTCGTGGATCGCTTCAGGTCTCTCCCGGCGGTTACGGCTTCGTTGAGACCGCCGAGGGCGAGTTCTACATCCCTGCGGACAGGATGAACGGCGCTTTTGACGGCGACCTCGTGGAAATTTCCCCTGCACGTCAGGAACGCTCGCGTAAGGCGCTCGCCCGGGCGGCGAAATCCACCAAGAAGCGCGAGGCTCGCGTAAAGCGCGTTATAGAGCATGCACACGCCTCAATAGTGGGCCGGTTTGAGCATGCCGAGCCTTTCGGGGTGGTGGTGCCCGAAGACCCACGCATACCCTACGACATCTTCACCATGCTCGCGGAAAATTCCGACATACCCGACGGATCCATCGTGCGCGTCGAGATGGTCACGTATCCATCGAACAAGGAGGCGGCCACCGGTCGCGTCGTCGAGGTGCTCGGGGATGCGGACGACGAGCGCGTGCCCATCGACTTGATCGTCGCGCGCTACAAATTCGAGACGGCGTTCTCGGAAGCGGCGCTTGCGCAGGCGGCGGATGCGCGCGTTGATGAAGACGCGGCGCTGTCGAGCGGCTACCGCGATTTGCGCGACCGCTTCGTGTTTACGATTGACCCGGATGATGCGCGCGATTTCGATGATGCGGTGTCGATTGAGGCTGTGTTGGTGCCGGCCGGCATCGGATCCGCCGTCGGCCAAGCTGCGCTCGACGCGTCGTCGTCGCGAGCTAACTTGCCTGCCGAGGGCGGGCAGGCAAGTGGGTCTCGCTCCTCCTTTGGCTTGGCCTCGCTCCGCTTGGCCGACGGCGGATCCGATTCCTGCGCTGACTCGGCTGAGGGGGTTGAGGAGAAGTATTGGCGCGTGGGGGTGCATATTGCGGATGTGGCGCATTATGTGCCCTGGGGGTCTTCGGTGGACCTCGATGCGCGCCGTAGGGCCACGAGCGTTTACCTCGTCGATCGCGTGATTCCCATGCTGCCCGAAGAGCTTTCCAACGATATCTGCTCGCTCAAGCCCAACGAGGTGCGGCGGACGATGACGGTGGACATGCTCGTGAACGATGCGGGTGAAGTCGTTGATGTCGATATATATCCCGCGCTCATCCGTTCCAATGCACGGCTTACCTATGGGCAGGCGCAGCGGCTTATTGAGGGTGAGGAAGTGGCTGAGCACGCCGCGCTTGCAAGTGAGATTGCTTGGCGCGTGCAAAGGCTCTCGGGCATTGCGAAGCAGCGGATGAGGCTGCGCGAGGCTGCTGGAGGGCTTGATTTCGATACGGTGGAGGCGAAGGTCAAACTCGATGGCGAGGGAGTGCCCGTCGACATCGTCTTGCGTTCGCGTACCGATGCGACGCAGCTCATCGAGGAGGCCATGATCGCGGCCAACGAGGCCGTCGCGCGTTTCCTGCGCGATGCGGGCTTCCCCGGCATATTCCGCGTGCACGAGAAGCCGTCGCGCGAGAGCCTCGAGGGGCTCGTTCCCGTGCTGCAGGAGTTCCCCTGGTTCAAGGGCATCTCGGTCGATCGGTTCGTCGCCGGCAACCCACACGAGATAGCGAAGGTGCTTTCCCTTTGCGAGGGCAGGAACGAGGGAACGCTCGTGACGACGCTCGTGTTGAGGTCGATGAAGAGGGCGGTCTACGAGCCTGAGCTCGATGTGCATTTCGCGCTGGCGAGCGAGGCGTACTGCCATTTCACTTCGCCCATCAGACGCTACCCAGACCTCGTCGTGCATCGCATGCTCAAGGCGGCGTTGGGGAAGAGGCCCGAGAAGTTCGACCAGGAGACATCGAGCATTCCCTGGATCGCCGAGCATTGCTCCGAGATGGAGCGCGCGGCCGAGCGCGCGGCCCGCGATTCGCAGGAGGCGAAGATCGTCGAGCTCATGGAGCTCAGCCTCGGCCAGACGTTCTCAGCGGTGGTAGCCGGCGTCGCTCCATACGGCATGTTCGTTCGCCTGGACAATACGGCGGAGGGCATGGTGGATATTGCGGATCTGGGGCGCGAGTACTTCGTGCTCGATTCCGTGCGTCATACGCTCACTGGTTCTGATACGGGCAAGCAGTACCGCTTGGGCAAGCGCGTCGCCGTGCGGCTCGTGGAAGCCGATAGGCGCACTTCGCGGTTGCGATTCAAGCTGGCATAAGCATGCTGCCCCGCAAATGGGGCGCAGCGCGGGCCCACTACGGCAGGCGGCGCTTGATCTTCTTGGGAACGAGGAAACCGAACGAGTCCATGAGCTCGTCGTAGGTGCCCTTGAGCTCCTTCATGGTGGCCGCGCCCTCCTTGGCGATGGCGTTGAGGTCCTCGGTTGCCTGGCTCACATCCTCGCGGGTGATGCCCGATTTGCTTGCAGAGCTCTTCGCCTTGACCTTCTCGCTGCTCGCCTCGACGGCGGCAGTGGCCTTGTCCACATGCTTCTCGGTCGCGCCGCGCACCTTGCCCAGCTCGACTTCGGCTTTCTTTCGGGCCTTGTTGCCGTGGTATCCGGCGATGCTCGCCATCTTCGACAGGTACCCCGGGTCCTTTTGCTCGACAGGGGCTTCCTTGGCGGGCGCCTTCGCGGGAGCAGGCGCCTCGGGCTCCTCCTCGTAGTAGCACTCGACTTCGTGTCCGTCTTCTTCGATTACGAAGCCTATCTCGTTATCGTCCTCGTCTACGAGGTAGTACAGGATCGCGTCCTCGTCTATCTCCATCTCGACGGTTTCGCCTTCGGGCTCTTCGGTTGCCTCGATCACCTCGACCGTTTCGAATTCGCTGCCGTCGAACCCCTCGTAGTAGTACTCGACTTCCTGCCCGTCTTCCTCGATGGCGAAGCCAATCTGGTTGCCGTCTTCGTCCTCGATGTAGTAAAGAATGTCCTCTTCGGAATACTCGAGCTCTACTTCTTCGTACTCTTCTGCCATGGTAGCGTTCCTTTCGGGCTACGACATGCGGTTGCGCTCTTTGAGGGCGCGGTCGATATCGCGTTGCGCGTCGCGTTTTGCAATCGTTTGGCGCTTATCGTAAATCTTCTTGCCTTTCGCAAGGGCGATTTCCACCTTTACGAGGGAGTTCTCCTTAAAATACATCGATACGGGCACGAGCGTGAGCCCCTTCTCGCGCGTCTTTTGCTCGAGCACCCTGATCTCGCGCCTGTGGAGGAGGAGCTTCCTCTTGCGGTCAGGATCGACGTTGGCAATGTTGCCGTTGGAATACGGGACGATGTGCACGTTGTGCAGCCACACCTCGCCACCCCTTATGAGCGCGAAGCAATCGGTGAGCTGGCAGTTGTTCTCGCGCAGCGAGCGAACTTCCGTGCCGGTGAGCTCGATGCCCGCCTCGTACGTCTCAAGTATCTCGTACTCGTGGAAAGCGCGCCGGTTCTTCGCAATCGGCGTTCTCTTGCGGCCTTCCATTACCAGTACTCCTTCGTGCGGCGCTTGCGCCTCTTCTTGACAGGGCGGAAATCGAGGGACAGCTGCCCGTCGAGGGTCTCGCTCTTGGCGGTCTTGCGCTCCACCTTCTCGATGATCCACGATGCCGCGTCCTTGCCGAACAGCTCGAGCATGCGCATGCGCGCGTCGTGCTGGTTTTCCTTTGAGCCCGCGCGTGCGTCGCTCTCGAATTCGAACACGCCCGATCCGCGCACGTCGGCTGCGACTGGCGATTTGTAATGTGCGAGATATGCGGTCAAGCTCGTGCGTCCTTCTGTCGGTGTTTGGTCTGAAATCATACCACGTGTAGTAGGTCGCTTTTGAGTGGAAGAGTGCCTGATGAGGGTTATGTGTTGATTCGTTTCACAATTCGAAACCCATGTCCCTGTTTGCTCGCAAACCATGAGTAGCGTTGTTACAATATTTCGCTACATTGGGGAAAGAGGATCGCGAGCGCAATCACTATGGCATTTTTCAAAAAGCAGGGGAAACATGCGAAGGGTTCGGCCGCCGGCTCCGAAGAGCAGCAGCCCGAACACGCTTCGGATGGCAACAACGAAACAGAGCAGCAGGCAAACGAGCAAACGCAGCAGGAGGAGCCTGCTGCCGAGGCCGCGGAAGAGGCTGTGGAAGCTGCTGAGGCTGCGGAAGCCGCGGAGACTGCGGATCAGACCGAGGTCATCTACGTGGACGAGCGGGGTTACCCCGTGGATGACGCGGTGGTCGACCCCAGTGCGTTCGTCGCCGCCGGGTTCGAGGAGCCTTCCAAGAAGCGTCGCCGCGCCCTGAAGGCGGTCGGGATCACGTTCGGCGTGATCATCGGCGTCTTGCTCGTCGCATACATTGCAGGTGCGGTCGTGTTCATGGGCCGCTTCCTCCCCAACACGGCGGTTGCCGGTCAGGACGTATCGCTCAAGAGCAACGAGGAAGTCGTGAAGGTGCTCGAGGATGCCGTGTCCGATTACAGGATCGACGTCGTTTGCGGTAATTTCTCGTACCGCACAACTGGCCCCCAGGTGGGCATGACCATCGACTCGAACGCGATCATTTCCGCGATGCACGAGGACTTGAATCCCTGGCTCTGGCCGAAGCTCATCCTCGAGGGCTCGCATGACGAGACCGGCCTCATCACCGTCAGGTACAACGAGAGCGCCCTCAACGCCGACTTCAACGAGAAGGTCGCCCAGTTCAACGAGACTGCGAAGCCCCCCACGGACGCAACGATCGCCTATAACGAGACCACCAAGTCCTTCCAGGTGAAGCCCGAGGAAATCGGGACCATGATCGACGCAAACGCGGCTGTCGCGCGTCTCGATAGCGCCGTCGGCTCGTTGCAGACGAAGCTCGAGCTCACCAAGGATGAGCTCGTCCAGCCCAAGGTGTTTTCCACTGACGAGAAGCTCGTCGAATCTGCGAAGGTGGCCACCGGGCTCGTGTCTGCCGACGTCAAGCTGAACATGGGTGGCAAGCAGGTGGGCGAGGTGAACGGCAAGTCGCTGTCCGGCTTCGTGACCATCGACGAGAACTACGAGGTCAAGTTCAACGAGGAAGGGCTCGACGCATGGATCGCCGAGCTGGCCGACGGCTACAACACCGTCGGCACCGAGAGGAAGTACACGCGCGCCGATGGCAAGCAGGTCACCGTGAGCGGCGGTGTGTACGGCTGGGAAATCGATAACGACGCCTTGAAGGAGACGTTGCTCGAGGCCGTGAAAACGGGTCAGGTGACGACTATCGACGTGCCCTGCTACACCGAAGCGGAAGTCTACACGGGCAAGGGAGAGCGCGATTGGGGCAACCGTTACATCGACGTCGACCTCTCCGAGCAGTACGTGCGTTTCTACGGCGACGACGGCTCGATAGTCTGGGAATCCCCCTGCATTTCGGGCGCGCCCGATGGCGAGCACGATACCAAGCTGGGCGTCTGGTTCATCAACAACAAAGAGGCTCCGTCGAAGCTCATCGGCTACGAGCATGGCAAGAAGATCTACGAAACCATGGTCAATTACTGGATGGCCTTCGAGGGTAGCGGTATCGGCCTTCATGACGCCACCTGGCAGCCCTCGTTCGGCGGGAACATGTACGCCGAAGGCTACGGCAGCCATGGTTGCGTGAACCTGCCCTACGACGCCGCGCAGGAGCTCTACGGCATGTGCCAAATTGGCGACGTGGTAATTGTGCATTGGTAATTTGTTCCGCCTGCCTTACGGCAGGCGGAACTTCTCGACGCTGCGGGCCCCGTTGTTGCGTCGGCCTGACGGCCGCCGCAATCGCTCGACGCTGCGGGCCCCCGTGGCACCCGATCTTGGCTTTCAAGCCTGCGCGCATGGCCAGAAGGCCAATGCGCTTGTCTTTCAAGCCAATCTCGGGCACCACAGGGGCCCTCGCTGACTTTTGCGCCCACGTCGAGTTTCAGCTGTCCTTTTATGCCGTGATGTCGGCGAAAGACAGGCCTATGAGCCCGTCTAGGTCGTTGGGGGACATCTCCACTTGGCAGCCTATGCGGCCGCCGGAGAACATGATGGTGTCGTAGAGCAGCGCCGTCTCGTCAATCGTCGTGCGGAACGGCGTTTTCATGCCCACGGGCGAGCACCCGCCGTGCACGTAGCCCGTCAAGGGCAAGAGATCGCGCGCCTTGATCATGGAGACGGATTTCTCGCTCACCGCGGCAGCCGCCTTCTTCAGGTCGAGCTCGCAGGCGACGGGCACCATGAACACGTAGTGCTCCCCCGATTTCGCCTGCGTCACGAGCGTCTTGAACACGCGGTCGGGGTCTTGCCCCAGCTTCGCGGCAACATCTACGCCCGAAAGCGCTTCGGGGCACTCGAACGTGATGGCGTTGTGCTCGATGCCCGCCGCCTCGATCTCGCGCAGCGCGTTCGTCTTGCGGTCTGTATCCTTGCGCTTGGCCATGCCTGTGCCCTCGCAGCGCATTAGCGCTGGTGCAGGCCGCCTTCTTTCCTAGCTTCGGCCACTTCGATCTTGAAGCGCATGGTTCGCAGCGCATTGCCGCGATGGGACACCTCGTTCTTGCGCTCCTGCGGCACCTCTGCCAGCGTGCATTCGCCATCGAAGACATCAGGCCAGAACAGGGGATCGTAGCCGAACCCGCCTTCGCCCTGGGGCTCGTGGCCGATGCGGCCCTCCACCTTGCCTTGCGCCACAACTTCGCGCTCGTCCTCGTCGATGAAGTAGAGCGTGCACACGAAGCGCGCGGTGCGCTCCTCGTCGGGCACGCCTTCGAGGTCGGCCAGGAGCTTGTTATTGTTGTCCTCGTCGGTTGCGTCCTCGCCAGCGAAGCGCGACGAGTACACGCCCGGGGCGCCGTCGAGCGCGTCCACGACGAGTCCGGAATCGTCGGCGAGCGCGGCGAGCCCGCCCGATGCCCTGTGCGCGGCGAGCGCCTTTATGCGAGCGTTGCCGAGGAACGTGTCGGCGTCTTCGTCCGGGTCCGATTCGATGCCCATCTCGCGCAGCGTCTTGAATTCCCAGCCGGGGAAATCCAGGGCGTTCGAGATTTCGGACACTTTATGAGCATTGTTTGTCGCGAGGATGACCGTTTTAACGTCAGCCATCGTAACCCCCATCCAATCGTCTGAGCACCCCGTGCCTCCGTGCTATAATGCCACCTGCTGAATCCGTCGGGGTGTGGCGCAGCTTGGTAGCGCGCCTGCTTTGGGAGCAGGATGTCGCAGGTTCAAATCCTGTCACCCCGACCATTCTAGCTTGTGTTTCCGCAAAGGAGGCCACGCTTCCGTGGGCGGAAGGCACGATTTGGGGTACAATACCCCTCGCGCATGCGGGTGTAGTTCAATGGTAGAACCGGAGCCTTCCAAGCTCCTGACGCGGGTTCGATTCCCGTCACCCGCTCCACTACTTTGGTTTCGTCGTTCTACGAACGACGAAACGAGCCGACGCTGCGCGACGCCCATGCACTCGATCTTCGGCTTCAAGTCTGCGCGCATGGCCAGGAGGCCAATGCGCTTGCCTTTCAGCCGAATCTCGAGCACCTGGGCGGCACCCGCTGACTTGCCATGGGCGAGATGCGGCGTTTTCTGGGATGCGTTGTTCTTTGACAAGGTGGAGCCGTGACTCCCAATTGGGGGGCGACTGGTTTCGACATGGGTGGTCTGAGGTGAGGAGCAGGTCGTGGTCTCCTCGCCACGTTAAACAGGGGTACTGTCAAAATTAATTGGCAAGAACACTTCTTTTGGGCGTCAGTACGCCCTCGCCGCATAACATAAGTCGGCGCGTCAATCCCGGATTTTTTCCCGCCCCGGGTGCGATGTCATCTTAGGGAAACGCTCTTCGGCACGTAGTCGGTATGGCCGAAGCTAAGATCGAACCGGCTCGGGTCCGCAACGCCCGTCGTTGCGCCAAGCGGTCCTCAAATGAGAGCAGCGAATAAGCTTGTAGAGCCTGACCAGGGATCATTCATGGACCGGAGTTCGATTCTCCGCGCCTCCACCACTTACCACAAAGGCCGCCACGCGGCCTTTTTATTTGCGTTCGTCCGGCCGCATGAGCCATTCGTACTGGTCGACCGTCGAGCGGCGCCATTTGAATTGCAAAGAGCTCCCTACAGCGCGGGACCCATCACCATGGCTGTTTTTGCGGGAAGGATGACTTCGAGAACGCCATCGCTCACCTGCCCGATCTCGGCACTATCATTGCTGAAGCCGTGCTCGCCCGTGCACAGCAGTGCCCTGATCGCGCGCCCGTCGGCGATGCCCAGCGTGCGCAGGCGAAGCTGCACGACCTGCTCGTCGTCCAGGTTGTTGCACGCGACTGCGATGCAATCGCCGCTTCCCGAGAACCGTCCGTAGGCGATCCACCCGTGGCCGCCGCCGAGCGGGGCGAGCGAACCGTCGCGCAGGCACAGATGTTCCTCGCGCATGTGCGCGAGCGCCCGGTGGAGCCCGATCAGGTTCTCGTCCTCGTCGCCCCAGGGGTACGTGCGGCGGCAATCGGGGTCGGTCCAGCCGACCATGCCCGCCTCGTCTCCGTAGTAGATGGTGGGTGCCCCGGGCCAGGTCATTTGAACGACCACCGCCTCGCCGAGCACGCGCTTGTCCACGTTTTCACCGGCTGCTGCCGAGCCCAGCGTGCTCAACCTGCCCGCTGTGCGATTGGTCCGCGTGAGGAAGCGCGAGTGGTCGTGGTTCGAGAGCTCGTTCATGGCGCAGTGCAGCGACCCTCCGCCGAGCCGCGTCATGTTGTTCAGCATCGTCTTCCAGAAAGCCTCGCCATCTTGGTAGAGGCCCTCACGCGAATAGTCGGAGTGCTTTTCCATGCCGGTAAGGAAGTACGTGAGGGGCTCCATGAACGCGTCGTAGTTCATGACCGTGTCCCATTGATCGCCTTGGAGCCACGGGGCGGCGTTGCCGTAATGCTCCGCAACGATGAGCAGCTCGGGGTTCACGCGCTTGAGCTCGCTGCGGAACCGCCGCCAGAACGCGTGGTTGAATTCTTCCGAATGCCCCAAGTCGGCCGCAACGTCGAGCCTCCAGCCGTCGATGGAGTACGGGGGCATGGCCCATTTGCGCGCAACGGCGAGGATGCGTTCAACCAACTCGGGCGAGTTCTCGTAGTTGAGCTTGGGCAAGGTCGGGTAGCCCCACCAGCCCTCGTATGCTTCCGCGCTGTCATCATCGAAGGAAAAGAAACCGCGGTAGGGGCTCTCGGGGCAGCGGTAGGCCCCCCGGTCGTTCGTGCCGGCGTTCCGGTATACGCCTTCGCGGTCCATCCATCGCGAGAACGAACCGCAGTGGTTGAACACGCCGTCCAGGATGATGCGCATGCCTCGCCGGTGGATCTCGCGGCAAAGGTCGGCGAACAGTGCGTCGCTCCGCTCGAGGTTGTCGCGCGACGTGGTCCTCAGGATGTAGCGCCTCGCCGCCTCGTTGCTCGAGACGTCGGCCGGCAGCTCGCATTCGACGTCATCGACGATGGCGCCGAGGTGCGGGTCGACATGATCGAAGTCCTGCGTATCGTACTTGTGCGAGGAGGGGGACACGAATATGGGATTGAGGTAAATCGCCTCCACGCCGAGCGATTGCAGGTAGTCGAGCTTGTCGGCAACACCCTTCAGGTCGCCGCCGTAGAAGCAGCGGTAGTCGTCCTCCTCGACCGGCGCGTCCCAGTTCTCGGCGGGCCTCGCGTGCTTGTGGTCGTAGGCGTATTCCGCTATGGCCACGTCGTTTCCTGGGTCGCCGTTCGCGAAGCGGTCGGGAAATATCTGGTACTGGAGGGCTCCCTTCGCCCAGCTGGGGGTGTGGAAGCCGGGGACGATGCGGAAATCGTGCGATGCGGGCTGGGCGTCTTCCAGCCTATGGGCACCGCATTTCTGGTAAACGAACTGCTCGCCGGCGCAGCTGATGGCAATGCGGTACGTGAGGGGCTCTAAGCCGCAGCGGAGCTTCGCCTCGTACCACGAGAACAGCTCGTCGGAGCGTGCGAGGGCCATGGGAACGCGGCTCGGCTCCTTGCCTACGAGCAGCGCCGCCTGCACGTCGAGCCCCGCTTCCACGCGCAGGCGCACGGTCACCCACTGGTTGATGCCGGGTTCGGCCGGAGACCGGAACGCCTCGGTCTCGTCGCTGAAGAAACGCTGCAGCATCTCTTACGGCAGCTCCACGATGAGCGACTCGTACGGGCGCAAGTCGTACGTCAAGCGGTATTCGCGGCCGTCGCACTCCTCGTGTTCCGCCTGCATTTCAGGCGCGCCCATCTCGTCGGGGCCGCCGCCGTCGGGCAGCGAATCGTAGGTGCTGAACACGCGCTTGTAGCTGCCGGGCAGGGGGACCCCGACCGTGTAGCCGTCGATCCGCATGGGCGAGAAGTTGCACACGACGAGGACGGCCCCATCGTAGTTCCACGGGTTGCGGCGGATGTAGCTTATGGTGTTGCGCCAGAAGTCGTTGCGGTTCACCCACTCGAACGTGGCGGGATTGCGCGAATCGCTGTACAGCGCGGGGTGGGCCTTGTACACGTAGAGCAGCCTGCGGACCGTTTCCATGATGTCGCGGTGGCAGAAGTCGTCGGCGAGGTGCCAGTCGATGCTCTCGGTCACGGCCCATTCGCGGTTCTGCGCGAAGTCCTGCCCCATGAACAGCAGCTTCTTGCCCGGGTGCCCGATCTGGTGCGTCAGGAGCGTCTTCAGGCAGCCGTACTTCTCCTCCACGCCGCCGGGTGACTTCTCGACGAGCGACTTCTTGCCGTAGACGACCTCATCGTGCGAGAGCACGAGCACGAAGTTCTCGGAGAACGCGTAATCGATGGTGTGCACGAGCTGCTCGTGGTGATGCTGGCGGTAGATGGGGTCGAGCTCGATGTAGCGCAGCGTGTCGTTCATCCAGCCCATGTTCCATTTGAGGGTGAACCCGAGCGCGTTTCCCTCGTCCGTTGAGGTGATGCCCCATTCGGTCGACGAGTCCTCGCCGATGAGGTAGCCGGTCGTGTGCTCGCGCACTGCCGTGTTCAGCTGGCGCATGAAGCCCATGCCCTCCAGGTTCAGGTAGCCCCCGTGCACGTTGGGCCGCCATTCGCTGCGGCTGTAGTTCAGGTAGATCATCGCCGCCACCGCGTCGACGCGCAGCGCATCGATGTGGAACTCGTTGATCCAGTAGAACGCGCTCGAGATGAGGAACGAGCGCACTTCGGGTTTGCCGTGGTCGAACGCCATCGTGCCCCATTCCGGGAACTCCGCGCGCAGCGGGTCGGCGGATTCGTAGAGCGGGGTGCCGTCGAAGTAGGCCAATCCGAATTCGTCCTTGGGGTAGTGCGCGGGCACCCAGTCCAGGATGACGCCGATGCCGCACTGGTGCAGCTTGTCGACGAGGTAGCGGAAATCGTCGGGGAGGCCGTAGCGGGATGTGGGGGCGAAGTAGCCGGTGACCTGGTAGCCCCACGACAAGTCGAAGGGGTATTCGCAGATGCCCATGAGCTCGACGTGCGTGTAGCCCATGAAGGTGGCGTATTCGGCCAGATCGTCCGCATACTGGCGGTAGTTCAGGTAGCCGTCCTCGTCGTTCTCGTCGCGGAAGCCCTTCTTCCACGAGCCCAGATGCACCTCGTAGATGGCCATGGGCTTCTCGAGGACGGTGGAATTGTCCCGTTGCGCCTGGTAGTCGGAGTCTCCCCATTCGTAGCCTTTGAGGCTGCAAACGATGGAGGCGTTGGCGGGGCGCAGCTCGCTCCTGAACGCACAGGGGTCGGCCTTGTAACGGCGCACCCCGTCGGCTCCGGTCACGACGAAGCGGTACGCGTCGCCTTCCCCGACGTGAGGGAGGAAGAGTTCCCAGACGCCATTGCCGCCTCGGTCCATGGGGTTCTCGTGCTCCCAGCCCATGCGGGGCGTGATAACCGATACCGCCTGGGCGTTCGGGGCCCACACCGCAAAGCGCGTGCCGTCCACGCCGAACATCGTATCGGGGTGAGCTCCGAGCTTCTTGTAGACCTCGTAACTGGTTCCCTCATGGAATAGGTAGCTATCGTCGTCGGTGAAGAATCCCATGTTCGCTCCTCGGTGCTCTCGGAACATTGCTTTCAGAATAGCATATGCGGAGATGCGCCTGTTGCGGGTGGGGGTTCAAAAGAAAGGCGGGCGGCATGGGCTCGCCTGCCCATGCCGCCCGCCCGGGAGGGGAGGGCTAGATCGCGCGTCCCGCGTCGTTGCCCGCCTGGATGGCCCGCCCGATGTTGAACGGGGCCTTGGCGTCACCGACGATGTAGACTTCCTTGACGCCCGTGCCGGAGGAGATGTCCTCGTTGGGCTCCATGTCGCCTGCGTTCACGATGGCGTCGCAGTCGAGCTCGACGTCCACGCCCATGACGGCGGAGGAGATGGTGAGCTTGCCGTCCTTGGCGCCCTTGATCGTGCTCTCGGGCCATGCCTTCACGCCCAGGGAGTACAGCGCGGTGGTCATGAAACGGTGCGCGTGCTGGCTTTGCTGCATGTCAAGCTCGTCGTTGGTGTTCGGCGTGACGATGTTGACCTTCTTCTTGTGCACGGTCAGCCAGAGCGCGGCGTCGAATGCTTGAGCGCTCGAGCCATACACCACGACGTTTTCGCCCGTCTCGGTCATCATGAAGTCCTCGAGCTTGACGACCGTCGTGCCGGACACGTCGAGCGAGGGGCGCACGCCGCCGGTGGCGATGACCAGGGCATCGGGCGCTTCCTTGCTGATGGAGTCGGAGGTGACTTCCGTGCCGGTCTTCGTGGTGACGCCAGCCAGTTCGCACTGGTGCTTCAGGTACTCGATGAGGTCCTTCAGGTTCTCGTGCTCGCCCTTCACGTTGGCGGCGAACTCCATCGAACCGCCCACGGCGCCCTTCTTCTCGTAGAGTGTGACGTCGTGGCCGCGCAGCGCGGCGATGCGGGCGGCCTCCATGCCGGCGGGACCGGCTCCGACGACCATGACCTTCTTCTTGCTGGAAGCCGGCGGCAGCTCGTAGGTGGCCGGGCCGCCCTCGCGCATGACGCGCTGGGTCAGGGCGTTCACGCGGCAATAGCCCATCTTGGCGTTCATGGGGTTGCTGCCGATATGGCAGTGCAGGCAGCGGGTGCAGGGGGCGATCTCGTCAATGCGCTTCTCGCGCAGCTTGTTCACGTACTCGGGATCGACGGTGAACGGGCGGTTCATCATGTAGAAGTCCACCTTGCCGTCGGCCAGCGCGGCTTCGAAGAAGTCGGGCGCATGGGCCGGGTCCATGTAGGTCACGCAGCCAACGGGCACCGAGATCTCCTTCTTGTACATCTCGGTGATGTTGAACAGCATGCCGGCGCCGCTGTGGTTGCCGATGAGCTTGCCGCCGAAGTGCTTCTTGAAGTCCCACTGCGTGCCGTAGCCGGTGGCGCCCTCGATGCCCTTCAGCAGGAAGTACAGGTCGCTGCCGAACTGGCAGGGGTGGTTGCCGAGCGGGCCCAGGCGCAGGTGGAAGGAGGCGGCTCCAGCCTTCTCGAGCTCCTTGGCCAGCGCGATGCCCTCCTGGATGGTGGTGGCCGAGTTATGCGGCGCGGTGACGGCGTTGTCGAGCGTCATGAGCGTGGCGTCGTTCGTGAGGTTGTCGTTCTCCTCGACGCAGTCCATGAGGATCTGCACGGCGAAGTCGTCGCCTGCCGCGGCGTGGATCTTCTGGATGCACTCGGCGTCGAAGCGCGCGCGGTTCTCGATGCTGCCGGCGCCGTACTGGTCGGTGCGCTTGTTGTAGAAGCGCGACAGGAAGCGGTGGCCCTGGTTGAAGCCGGCGCTGTTGATCTCGATGGCGATGAAGCCCATGTCCTTGAGCTGGACGGCCAGCTGCGCGCCGATGTCCTGGATGCCCTGGATGGTCTCCACGGTCATGTCGGTGATGTCGGCGCCCATGGGGGCCCACTGGTATCCCAGGTGGGATCCGTAGGTTGCAACTTCGGCGGAGAACTTCTTGAAGAACTCAACGGCTTCCGGAGCGATGGGGCTGCCGTCCTTGGGAACGGTGATGGCGTCGCACTCGATCCAGATCATGTCGACGCCGCCCTTGGCGAAGTTCAGGTAGTACTGGCGAAGCTCGTCGGTGTAGCCGCCCATGAAGGTGGCCGAGCCCGCTGCGGACTTGCACATGCGGTGCGCGATCTCGGTCTTCCCGAGCTTCCAGCTGCTCAGCAGCGTCTTGAAATCGGTGGTGTTGCCGCGGTAATCGTAGTCCTGCGGGTTGAGCTGGGCAGCGGCGATGACGTCACCCGACGCCCCCGCAGCAGCACCGCTCCCGGATGCCGTCGTGCTGGCTTGCTTGGGGCTGCCGCAGCCGACAAGCCCGCTCCCCGCAACGCCCGCTCCCACGGCGCCCAGCATGGCTCCCTTCAGGAACCCGCGACGAGACACTTCCCCTATAGTCATTTTCTCCTCCTCCTCAAGAGAGGGCCCACCCCATCGGAGCCCGTTCGTTTTATTCAAGCGCCGAGCGGCGCGGAGGAGAAGAAGTTAAGGAGGGCGGGGGTGAAACTAAACGTTTACACTTGCCCGGGCGCCGAGCAGCTCCGCGGCGCGGCCGCGAACGAACTCGACGATGCCGGCTTCCGCGCCGGTGAGTGCGCGTCGCGTCCAGCACCAGTTGAGCGTGAAGGCGATTTCTTCGGGGGGCAGGGGGATCACCACCATGTCCTGCTGGAGTATCGGCAGCATGCTCTCGGGCACGAGTGCCGTCGCCTTGCCCGCATGCGCCTTGCACAGCACGATGCGGTACTCCGTGTAGCGGTCAACTTTTTCGAGCTCGATGCCGCGCTTGCGGTAGAAGCCGTCAACGCCAAGCATAGCCTGCTCGCCCGTTCCCAGCGAGAAGAAGGGGAGCGCTCCGAGGTCGTCCGCCGTTGCGTTCTCCGTGGGGAAGTTTATGAGGCTGGGCGAGGCCGCCGCGTAGAGGTTTTCGCGGACGACCGGGAAAAAGTTGAGCGATTCGTCCGTGATGGGGCCCGGCACGATGGCGAAATCGGCGCTCCCGTCCTTGAGGTAGTCCAGGCAATGCGTGTAGTAGTGTTTCTCGATGGTTATCTCGCAGGCTGGGTTAGCGAGCTCGAGCTCGTCGAAGAAGAGGTCGCCGAGCGCCTCGATGACGCCGTCGGCAATGGCAATGTGCACGGGGCGCTGAGGGCTGGGCGCGTATTCGTCGCAGATTCTCTTCATGCTGCGGAGGTCGTCCACGCACCGTTGTGCGATGGGGTAGATGCGCAGCGCCGCTTCGGTGGGCATGACGCCCTGCTCGGTGCGCTGGAACAAAGTGCATTCCAGCTCGGTCTCCAGGTTCTTGATGGCTTTGCCAAATGCCTGGCGCGACACAAACGAGGTCTTCGCCGCCTTGGCGAACGAGCGCGTGTCGCATGCGTTGCAGAACCATTGTAGTTGGTTGCGGTTCATTGCACCCTTCCTCCCCTTGCGGGCGATTCTATCATATGGAGACGCTGCTAACTGGCCCGTTCCCCCACCTTGCGCGATAGCGCGGAGCTGGCATAATAGGCTGATACACTTTAGCGAGCCCGACTTCTGGTGCGGCTTGCAGTTCTGTGCGGATGTGTCGAAGGGAACTGGCTTTTGAACAGCATGACGGTGAAAACTGCTCGGGATATGCTCATGGGCGATGCGCACGAGGGGCCTGTCGGTCATAACGAGTCCGAGTCTGCCCGCGAGGAGATGGCGGCTATCGAGGAGGCGGAGTTCGACTCGCTCTCCGAGGATTCCGAAGTCAACGCATTCCACTCCTATGCCGACAATTCCGTCGGCCTCGGCGTGGACATCGTCGAGATAAAGCGCATGGCGGGCATCCTGGAACGCACTCCCGCGTTCTCCGAGCGCGTGTTCTCCGAGGCCGAGCGCGAGTACTGCGACGGCACGGCCAACCCGGCCACGCATTACGCGCTGCGGTTCGCCGCCAAGGAGGCGGTGGTCAAGGCCCTGGGGACGGGTTTCGCTGACGGCATCGGCGTGCGCGACATCGAGGTGGAGCGGACGCGCGGCGGCAAACCCATTGCCAAGCTCTCGGGCCGTGCGCTTGAGATTGCGACCATGCAGGGCGTGCGCGATCTCACGATCTCGCTTTCCTACACCCACACCGACGCCGTGGCGTGCGCCATGGCTGTCACCGAGGCGGCCGCAAAGGCCAGCGAGAAGCGTAAGGACCCCATGGAGGAGCTGGCCCGCCAGTTCAAGGAGACGAGGGGCATTCTCGATGAACTTTAATGTCGCGACGCTCGAGCCGGCGCAGGATGCAAACAAGTACACGCGTGGGAAGCTGGTCGTGGTGGCGGGCAGCCCGCGTTTCCCAGGAGCGGCGGCGCTCGCAGCCCGCGCGGGGCAGCGCATGGGCGCCGGCTATACGGAAGT
Organism: Coriobacteriaceae bacterium; assembly: GCA_015062685.1. GTDB lineage: Bacteria > Actinomycetota > Coriobacteriia > Coriobacteriales > Eggerthellaceae > UBA9715. The sequence goes on along the minus strand of SUUE01000011.1, from coordinate 20,997 downwards.
AGTCACCGCGCACGAGGCGGTGGGCGCGGTGCGCGCATGCGCCCCATCGCTCGTCGTGCGCGAGCTGGACGGCTGGTGCGCCAAGGACTTGCCCGCGAGCAGCGAGGGCAAGCCCAGCGCCGTGTGCATCGGCCCGGGCTTCGAGGGCTCCGACGATGAGTTCGCCCTCGTCGAGCGCGTGCTCAAGCGCGCAGCATGCCCGGTGCTCGTCGACGGCGGCGGCCTTGCCGCGCTCGGGTCGGCAAAGGCGCAGGCGCGCCTGTTGAAGCGCGCCGAGAGCGGCATGCCCACGGTCGTCACGCCGCATGGAGGGGAGGCGGCGCGCTTGGCGGCGCCGTTCAGCTTGCCCACCGACGACCCCGCCAAGCTTGCTGCGGGCCTGTCCCTGGCGCTGCATGCCATCGTCGTCTTGAAGGGCCCGGACACGTACGTGGCCGAGGGGAAGCGCGTTGAGGTCATGCGCGAGGGCACGTCGGCGCTCGCGAAGGCGGGCACGGGCGACGTCCTGGCGGGCATGGTCGCGGCTCTGCTCGCTCAGGGGTTCGAGCCGTTCGACGCGGCGTTCGGCGGGGCCCAGCTGCATGCGCGCGCGGGAATCGCGGCGGCGCGGGCGTATTCCGCGGTGAGCGTGACTCCCGAGGACGTGATCGAGGCGATCCCGGAGATCATGTTGGCCGGGGCCGCCCATTCGTGATTTCGCTGAACTAGTGAACGGGTACAATGGGGCGGCGGCAATATCGCCGTCTTTTTCTGTGAGGAGCATTCCATGGCCGACGAAACGCTGAGCTTGTTCGACGACGGCGTGCGCGGGCGCATCGAGGCGCTGCGCAAGGAAATCGAGCACCATACCTATTTGTATTACGTGAAGGACGCACCCGAGATCTCGGATGGCGCGTTCGACTCCCTCATGCGCGAGCTGCGTGTGCTCGAGCGCGAGCATCCCGAGTTCGCTGATCCCAATTCTCCCACGCAGCGCGTTGGCGGTGCGGTGGGCGACCAGTTCGCGCCCGTGCGCCACGAGAGGCGCATGTACTCTATCGACGACGCCATGGATTTCGATGAGCTCGACGCTTGGATGGATCGCGTGGTGGATACACTCGGGAGCTTGCCCGAGATGGTGTGCGAACTCAAAATCGACGGCAGCGGCATCGCGCTCACCTACGAGGACGGCGCTCTCGTGCGCGCGGCGACGCGGGGCGACGGCACCACGGGCGAGGACGTGACGGCGAATATTCGCGCCATCAAGGACGTGCCGCTGCACCTACGCGAAGCGGGCATGCCCGGCATCGCCCGCGACGGCTCGATCGAGCTGCGCGGCGAGGTGTACATGCCCAAGAGCAGCTTCGAATCGCTCAACCGTGCGGCTGCGGCAAACGGCAAGCAGGGTTTCGCGAACCCGCGCAACGCGGCGGCGGGATCGCTGCGCCAGAAGGACCCGACGATCACGGCGGGCCGCGACCTGTCCTCGTTCATATACGCCATCGCCGACGAGCAGGCGCTCCAGGCAACGGGCCAGTTCGAGCTGCTCGAATGGCTCGGCCAGGCGGGCTTCCATGTGAACCCCGACGTGAAGCTGGTCTCATCGCGCGAGGAAGTGCGCGCGTTCTGCGAAGCCGCGCTCGAGAACAGGGACGGGCTGCCCTATGACATCGACGGCGTGGTCGTGAAGGTGAACTCCTTCGCGCAACAGGCGGCCATGGGTTACACGGCCCGTGCGCCGCGATGGGCCATCGCGTTCAAGTTCCCGCCCGAGGAGAAGGCGACTAAGCTCCTTGACATTACTGTGCAGGTGGGTCGCACCGGCGCTCTGACGCCCGTTGCCGAACTCGAACCGGTGCGCGTGGCCGGTTCGGTTGTGGCGCGAGCGACGCTCCACAACGAGGATGAGGTTCGTCGCAAGGATGTGCGCATTGGCGACACGGTCATCGTGCGCAAGGCGGGCGACGTGATCCCCGAGGTGCTCGGCCCCGTGGAGTCGCTGCGCCCCGAAGGCGCGGTGCAATGGAGCATGCCGAGCGCATGCCCGAGCTGCGGGTCGCCCGTCATCCGCGAGGAGGGCGAGGTGGCCTATCGGTGCATCTCGATCGACTGCCCGGCGCAGGCGCAGGAGCGCCTCGTGCATTGGGCGAGCCGCGGGGCCATGGACATCGACGGCATGGGCGACGAGATCGTGGGCCGTCTGGTGGAGTCGGGGCGCGTCATGGATGTGGCCGATTACTACTCGCTCGACGAGACGGAGCTCGCGCTGCTCGACATGGGTCGCGTGAACAAGGAGGGCAATCCCATCCGCCTGGGCGAGACGGTGGCAAAGAAACTCGTGGCCCAGATCAGCGATAGCCGCACGCGCGGGTTCGCGCGCGTGCTGTTCGGCATAGGCATCCGCCACGTGGGCAAGACCATGGCCGAGGCTATAGCCGCCGCGTATCCTTCCATGGATGCGCTTATGCAGGCGAGCGAGGAAGACCTCGCCGCGGTGGAGGGCGTCGGGCCCAAGATCGCGCACAGCATATACGTGTTCCTGCGCACTCCCGACAACGTGCAGGTGATCGACCGCCTGAGCAAGCGCGGCGTGATCATGGAGCAGGAATCGCCCGATGCTTCCGAGCAGCTGCCGCAAACGCTCGCGGGCTTGACGTTCGTGCTTACTGGCGCGCTCGTGCAGTCGGGCATGACACGCGACGAGGCGGGCGCCGCGCTCAAGGCGCGCGGTGCCAAGGTGAGCGGCAGCGTGTCGAAGAAGACGAGCTTCGTCGTTGCAGGCGAGGCCGCGGGTTCGAAGTACGACAAGGCGGTATCGCTCGGCGTTCCCGTCCTCGATGAGCAGCAACTTTTGCATATTCTTGAAACGGGGGAGGTTCCCTCGTCGTAGAATAAACATAACCGTATCCATTCGCCAAAACAAGTGATAGGAGAATCAATGAGAGCTGGTAACATCATTGCCATCATCCTGGGCGTGCTCGTGGTGATAGGCGGCATCTGGTGCCTCATGACCCCGCTGCAGACCATCATCGGCATGGCGTGGCTCATCGGATTCATGATGATCGTTGACGGCATCGCAAACATCGCCACGTGGTTCCAGCTGCGCAAGATCGGCGCCGCCAGCGGCTGGGCGCTTGCATCCGCCATCATCTCGGTCATTCTCGGCATCGTCGTGGTGGGCAACTTCTTCATGCAGGCGTTCCTGGCTGAGTTCCTCACCTATCTGACGGCGGCGTGGCTCATCGTGTCGGGCATCATGCGCATCGGCTACGGCTGGAGCATGCGTTCGCTTCACAAGAACGTGCAGGCATCGATGGTCGGCGGCCGCTGGTACGTGGTGTTCGCGCTGGGCATCCTGCTGCTCGTCTTCGGCATCATGAGCCTCATCTCGCCGGTCGTGCTTGCCGAGATGATCGGCATGTTCATCGGCATCAGCATCATCGTGCTCGGCGTGAGCATGATCTCCCTCGCACTGTAGGGAAAGGGTTGGCCGGGGATGACGCCCCGGCCATTTCTTATGACAAAATTATTCTAGACAAAGAATATTATTTCGAGTAAAGTATGATTCACCGAACGCAGGGTCCTTCCCGAATCTCTTTACCCGGATTGTTCGGCTTACCTGGGGCGCACCCTCTCCGCGGTCCGGGTGGTGTAGGTGCGGCGAGGCTCTTCCCCCTCGGCTTCGCCGACCGAAACTTAAAGGGGCCGCATCCTTCAGGATGCGGCCCCTTTGTTCTTGGGAGGTTTGCTGTCGGTCGTGCTTACTTGTGGCAGCGGTGGCCATGGCCGTGCTTCTTGCAGCCCTTGCCCTTGCGATGGTGCTTGCGGCCCTTGCCCTTGCCCTCGACGCCGGCTTCCTTGCAGGCCAGGATCAGCTTCTCCGTGATGGTGTCAAGCTGGGCGCGCTCGTCATCGGAGAGGGCGGCCAGAACTTCGTCGGCGGCCTTGTCCTGAGCGACCTCGTGCTTCTCGGCAACCTTGCGACCCTCGTCGGTCAGGCGCAGGGCGTAGGTCTTCTTGCCCTCGGCATCCTCGATGGTCACGTAGCCGTTGCGCTGGGCCTTGCGGACGACGTCCTTGAGAGCACCGCGGCTCAGGCCGAGCTTCACGACGAGCTCGCGCTGGGTCGCGCCGTCGTTCGCGAGCAGCTCGCGCAGCAGGGCGCCCTGGCCGCGCTTGTAGCTCCGGGGGCCGTTCTTGCGCTGCGCGAGGCGCACGAGCTTCGTGGCCTTCTTCATCTGCGCGAGGGTCTTCGTGGATTTGTTCATGGTCAACCTCTTCTCCAAATGTTCTTGTCTATCAGAAAGGGCTCGAGCGCCCGTTTCAAACGTTGGATACTATACTCGTTAAGGTCCACAGTCGAAATGTTATTCATGCAATATTCAAAGAGAAGAAAAAACACCAGGTGAAAGCGAAATGCCAATTATTCAGAAGTGGCTACAATGATAATGTAAAACGTCCCCGTTCGTCACGTTTCATACCTCAAGCCCGGCTACTCGAGGCCGAGGAAGCGTTTAACCTCGGGCGCGTGCTCGTCGTCGAAGAGGCGCGCGGCTTCGACGACGCAGCGCAGCTTGCCGTCGAGGATGACTCCTACGCGGTCGGCGAGCGTCTGGGCTTCGTTGAAATCGTGGGTGACGAACACGATCGTGCACCCGAAGCGCTCGTGCACGCAGCGCAGCAAGCCGTACATCTGCTTCTTCGTGGTGGGGTCGAGCGCTGAGAACGGCTCGTCCAGGATGAGGATCTCGGGGCGCATGACGAGCGCGCGGGCGAGGGCGGTGCGCTGTGATTCGCCTCCGCTTATGACGCCCGGGAATCGATCGGCGAGGTGCTCGATGCCGAACAGCTGGAGCATCTCGTTCACCTGTTCATCGATGTCGTGCGGGCGTGGCCGCTTCCGCTTGAGGCCGTATGCGATGTTGTCGTGCACGGTCATGTGCGGGAACAGGGCGTAATCCTGGTAGAGAATTCCCAGGTGGCGCTGCTGAATGGGCAAGGAGTCGATGTCCTTGCCATCGAGCAGGATCGATCCGCTGTTGACGGGGAAGGCGCCGGCAACTGACTCCATGAGCACGGTCTTGCCCGACCCTGTTGTGCCCAATATGGCGAAGATCTCCCCTTCGTTGATGGAGAGCTCGTCTACCTCGAGCGTGAACTCGCCCCGCGTGACACGCAGGTCGTGGATGTCTATCCGCCCGGGCATGCGCTACGCCGCCTTCCTTTTCGATTTCTTCTTGCGCTCTATGCGGCTGCTTCCGACGGGGCGGCTGAGCACATTGGCCACGACGAGCGTGATGGCCGACACCACGAGCATAATCATGGCAGTGGCCATGGCTGTGTCGGTGTTGCCTGTGGAAATGGACAGGTACACGCTGCCAGGCAGCGTCTCCGTTCTCATGCGCGTGACGCCTACGAGCATGAGCGTTGCGCCGAACTCGCCCATGCCTCGCGCCCAGGTAAGCACGAACGTGCTGATGATCGAGTTGCGGCAAAGGGGGAGGATGATGGTGCGGAACGCGTCGAAGGACCCCGCGCCAAGCGTCTTGGCCACGAACTCCATGCGCGGGCTCACGTCGCCGAAAGCGGTGCGCACCATGCGTATGGAAAACGGCAGGTTCACGATGAGCTGGGCGAACACGATGCCGGCGGGCTGGAACACGACGGCGAAGCCGATGTCCTTGAGCGCCTTGCCCGCAGGGGAGGAGAACATGAGCAGCAGAGCAAAACCCAAAAGGATATAAGGGAGCGATAACGTGAGCTGCATGAGCGTTTCGGCGGTGCGCTTGAACGGCATGTTCGTGCGCGTGAGCGCATAGGCGGTGGGCAGGGCGAGCAGTAGGCAGATCGTCGTGGAAATGGTGGAAGTGACCACGCTCATCCGCAACGAGAAGAGCACTTCCGCGGATGATACGGATTCGCCCAGGTGCGCGATTCCGTTCACGGCGATGGTGAGTATGGCGCTGCCGATGAAGAGCAGCGGGATGCAGGCTACGATGATACAGACAGTCGGGAAGACCTCGCGTTTCCTGCGCCCACATCTACGTGCTATTTCTTCTTCAAATCGTTTCATGGCCGGCTTCGAGGGCCGGCCGCGCACCCCAGGGGCGGGCGCGCGGCCGGTTAGGGAAGGAAGGGCAAAAGGGAGTCGCCGCTCTTTAGGCGAGCTCGTAGCCGTATTTCTTCCAGATGTCCTGGGCCTCGCTCGTCTTCAGGTAGCTCTGGAACTCCTTGGCTGCAGTTTCGTCGCTCACGCTGGTGAGCAGCGCTGCGGGAACCACCTTGACGTAGCCGTCGAGGTCCTTGGTGTCGACGATCTTGGCGCCGTCGGCTTTCACGTTTTCTTTCCAGACGATACCCGCATCGCCTTCGCCCTTCGCGAGGGCGGTCGCGATTTGCGGTGCTGTCGTCGTGGTGCTGATGGCGCCCTTCTGCTGGAGGCCCTCCCAGATGCCAGCGTCGGTGAGCGCCTTCTTGGCGATCTTGCCGATGGGGGTGGACTCCGGGTCGCCGATGAGGAGCATATCGGCGTTAGCGAGGTCGTTCAGGCCCGCGATGTTCTTGGGGTTGGCGCTGGGCACGGCAATGACGGGGATGTGCTTAACCAGGTCCGTGCTCTCCTTGACGGAGTCCTCGACCGGCTTGAGCTCTTCCTTGGAGCCGGCGATGAAGAAGTCGCCCTCCTTGGTCTCCTTTATCTGCGTTTGGATTTGAGCGGCGTTCGCGAACGTGACGTTCGTCTTGCAGCCGGTTTGCTTCTCGAAGGCATCCGCAATCTCGGTGAAGGGATCGGTCATGCCGGCGCCGCAGTAGATGTTGAGCTGAGACCCGCCAAGGGATGCCGTGCTCGAAGCTGCGCTCGCGCTGGCTGTGGAGGCGGCTGCCGACGAGGCCGAGCTGCCTGCCGAAACGGCGTTGCTTGTCGAAGAGCAGCCTGCGAGCAGAACCCCGCCTGCCATGGCAGCGCCGGCGATGCCGGTCAGTTTGAAGATGTCGCGCCTTGAGTACAGGCGTCCCTGCAAGGTGTTGTTCATGCCGTGCCTCTCTTTCGCTGAAGCGGGTGACAAGGGCCCGCATTTCTATTATCCTCAAACACGATTGTTTGAGCGTAAACAGATTATTCATGTGAGAGAAGCGTTTCAACCAAGTATATAACTGGGAAATAAATAATAGTTTGGAAAGGATAGATAATGATTCGCATTTCTGACGCACGGCTCGACTACTTCATGGCCGAGGACGTTCCCTACATCGACCTCACGAGCGAGATCCTGGGAATAGGCGATGCGGTGGGCGAGATGGAGTATTTTTCCCGCGAGGCGTGCATCGTAGCTGGTGTTGAGGAAGTGGCGCGTTTGGCCAAAGCGGCTGGTTGCGAGGTTGAGGCGCTTCACGGTTCTGGGGACGCCATCGAACCCGAGGAGCCCATTCTGCGCGTTCGCGGCCGTGCCGGCGATTTGCACCAAGTTTGGAAGGTGGGACTGAACCTGCTCGACCACTTGTCCGCAGTGGCTACGAAGACGCGTGCCATGGTGGATGCCGCGCATAGCGTGAACCCTCGGTGCGAGGTGCTCACCACGCGCAAGAGCATGCCGGGTTGCAAGGACCTGCTCATCGAGGCTGTCATGGTGGGAGGCGCGTTCCCTCACCGCTTGGGCCTTTCCGAGACCGTTCTCGTGTTCGACCATCACATGAAGTTCCTCGGTGGCTTCGACGAGTTCGTCAGGCGCATCCCCGAGTTCCGCAGCCGCTGCATCGAGAAGAAGTTCTTCGTGGAGGCATCGCCGGAGCAGGCGCGCGTGCTCGCCGCCGCGGGGGTAGACGGCATTCAGCTCGACAAGGTGCCCGTTGCCGAGCTCGATGCGCTCGTGAAAGAGCTGCGTGCCATCGATCCGCGCGTTACCCTCGTCGCCGCGGGTGGCGTGAACCCCCAAAACGCAGCAGCTTACGCCGCCACGGGGGTTGACGGCTTGGCAACGACGGCCCTGTACACCGCAAAACCCCTCGATATGAGCATCCGCATGACGGCCCTCTAGATTTTGGGCAAAGCGCCTGATGAGGTAAAATTGGAATGTTCGAGCAATCGCGTTCGATTGCGGGGCGATCAATGGATCGGGCATTCTGGAAAACCTTGAGAGGCGATGCCCTTTCGGGGAATCGCGAAGAGGTCAATCGCGAGAACCGGTTGGCTATTCGTCTCCTGGCCGTCGTGGGCACGCCCCTGGCCGCGGCCAACATGCTCGTGCAAATTGTGCTCTCGAACGAGGCCAACTTGTTATCGCTCCTCTATAGCACGGGGTGGGCGCTTGCCTATTTTCTTGTGCTGTTGGTGGTGGAGCGCTGGCTCATTCCGGATGATTACCCGCACTCCACGGGCATGCTCTATGCGCTCGAGGCGCCCATCCTCATCTGCTCCATCTTGCTCGGAACGTTTCTGGACCCAGACCATCAGGCGATCACGTTCTTCATCTTCCTTATGGCGATGCCCGTGTTCGTGCTCGACAAGCCCATTCGCATGATGCTCGTGACCACCGGGTGGGTGGCCGCTTTCGTGGTGGCGAGCTATATGGCGAAGGACCCGTCCATCTTCGAGCGCGATTTGTTCCATGCACTCGAGTTCTATTTCGCCGCGCTCGCAGTGGCCAACGTAGTGGTGCAGGTTCGCATCGTGGCGCTCGCCCGGACGGAGGAGGCTCGTCGTACATTAGAGCACGACGAGCTCACGGGTTTGCGGAACAGGAGGTCGCTCGAGCTCCATATACCGGAATACCTGGGCAAGCCGTTGACGATATCGGCCGCTATTCTCGACCAGCTCGACCTGTTCAACGATGTATACGGGCATGATGTGGGAAACGAGTTGCTCATCGGGTCGTCCGCCATTCTCGTCGAGGCGTTTGGCCGCAAATCGGTGTACCGCTTCGGGGGCGACGAGGCGCTCTGCGTCGTTGAGGGTGTGGCGGAGGAGGAATGCCTTGCGGCGATATCTGCCGCCCGCGTGAAGCTGAGGGAAAGCGTATATGCGGGTTATCGGCTGTCGCCGACATGCGCGGTGGGCTACGTCTTGGGCGAGCCCCAAACCGCAGAGGAGTTTCGCCAAATGGTCCAGCTTGCCGAGATATATGGCCATCAGGCAGCGAGTAAGGGCCGGGGCCAGACAATCGGCGGTGAGTTCAACCAGCGCACCTTCCGTGCGGGCATTGTGGAGAGCAATCTCGATACCCATTTAAAGGGTTACGAGACGAACCAGCTTACAGGGTTGCCCTCGATGTCGTTCTTCGTATCCCGTTGCGATGGCGTGCTGGAGACCATCGCAGACCTTGATCGCGCCCCCTCGTTGGGGTTCATAACGTTGCCGCAGATTAAGCGCTTCAACAGTGAGTTCGGCTATGCGCAAGGGGATAAGCTCATCCAGCAGGCGGCGGTTTTGCTGCGTGAGGCGTTTCCCGAACGCTTGCTCTGCAATATTGCCAGTAGCCAGTTTGGGCTTATGTGCTACGGGGATGAGATAGACCGGGGAATGAGGTTGGTAAGCGAGGGTTTGCGTCAGTTCAGGGACGGTTTTCCCGTGGTCTGTCGTGCGGGCTTCGCGGAGTATGAGGAGGGGGAGAGCGCCATTTCGCTCCTCGACAGGGCGAGGGTCGCAGAGAAATGCGTCCACGATGACAGGAAGATGGTGTACCGGCTCTACGACGAACGCCTCGATGCCGATGCCAGGTTCCGGGAGTATATCGTGACCCATGTTGACGAAGCGATCGAGCGTGGCATCCTCGAGGTGTACTATCAGCCCATCGTCCGCACTTCCACGCGGGCAATCTGCAACGAGGAAGCTCTTTCGCGGTGGAACGATCCCACGCTCGGGATGCTCCCGCCCTGTCGTTTTATTCCGCCGCTTGAGGAGAGCAGGCAGATATACAAGTTGACCCTGCATGTGGTGAGGCAAGTGCTGGCCGACATGGCGTTTAAGAGGCGCTTGGGTTTGCCCGTGGTTCCCGTTTCGGTGAACGTGTCGCGCTACGACTTCGAGCAATGCGACATCGTGAAGGCCATCGCCGAGCTGGTGGATGCGTCGGGCTTTACGCGCGAAATGATCCGAATAGAGATAACCGAGAGCGCGTTTGTCGAGAACCAGGAGTTCTTGAAAGAGGAGGTTGAGCGGTTCCGCAGGAACGGTTTCCAGGTTTGGATGGATGATTTTGGAAGCGAGTATTCCACGCTCAATTTGCTGCAGGACCTCGACTTCGACCTCATCAAGCTCGACGTGCGGTTCATGAGGAGCAGTTCCGATTCGGGCAAGAACCTCATTATCGTCTCGAGCATCATAGACATGGCAAGTCAAATGGGGATAGCGACGCTGGTCGAGGGCGTGGAAACCGAGGAGCATCTAAGCGTGTTGCACGAGATGGGCTGCGATAAGATGCAAGGATTCCTGTTCAGCGAGCCACGGCCCCTCGAAAGCGTGATCGACAGAGTTCGCAGCGGCAACGCCAGGCCATTCGAACGGGAGAGCGTCTGGGCCTAGCGCGCCATACGTGACAGTAAAAAAGAAGGCTGCGACTTACCGTCGCAGCCTTCCGCCTCTTCGGGACCGCTGTTAGTTCAGGCGATCGGTGAAGAGGAGGTTGGAGCACTTGTGGTAGCCCTCGGTGCGCAGCGGCAGGGTGACAGTGCCAGCCAGCTTGGCGTCGCGGATAACGGCCTCGACGGTCGTCTTCATGTCCATCTCGCTGTAGTTACGTGCTTCCGACATCATTCTCTCCTTTGTTCGTATTGATAACGACAAACACAGGATAGTAAAGAATGCTAGATATCAACTATTATTCTTGCGAACGGCTAAATTGTGAAGAATCCATGAGAGATGAATCTGAGCGAAACCAATGCGAAACCGCAGGTTGGTAGTATAGCGCACTGTTTGTTCCAGGAAAGGAGCGCGCGTTGCAAATGCTGCAACGCGCTTTCGGGAACAGTTGTGTACCTTTAGCGGGGTCGCCGCATTTGCGGTGGGGTTCGCTTGCAGAGAACATGGCAAAGGGGAGGCCATGCGCAACGGCGCTATGAACATGGACATGCTCGAGGAGTTCGCGTACTTGTCGGACACTCTCAGCTTCAAGAAGACGGCCGAGCACTTCTTCGTCAGCAAGTCGGTGATCAGCCGTCATATGGCCGCACTTGAGGAAATGCTCGGGGTGCGTTTGCTCGAGCGAGATAGCCGCGGCGCGAGGCTCACCGAGGCGGGCTCCGAATTCAGCAGGGAGGCCAAGATCGTCTTGCGCGATTGGGACGCCGCCGTCGAGCGCGCGCGGGAATCGGCGGGAAGCTACTCGACCACGGTGCGCATAGGCTACCTGCGCAATGCCGCGAGGCCCGTCATCGTGCGCTTCGTCCGCCATATGGCCAGCCAACATCCCGAGCTGCGTCTTTCGCTCGTCTGCATGGAGTACGTCGAGTTGCGCCGAGCTCTCGAGGATCACGAAGTGGATGCAGCCATTGCCATGAGCATCGACCCAGCTTTATCGAAGCGCTACCGGTCCACATCTATATACGAGGATTCGTTCTCGGCCGTCTGCGCGAACGACCACCCTCTTGCCACACGGAAAGAGGGCGTCACTTTGGAGGACTTGCGCTCCAGCAAGCTGCTCTTGCCTGATATCTACGTGTATGGGGGGCTCGCGGAGTTTATAGACCGCTTCGTCGACGAGAAGGATCTTCAGGCGGCGCAGGCGTATTACCGTGACATCGACATGCTCTACCTCAAGGTTCAGACGGAGGGGTACGTCGCTTTCTCTTCGGGCATGAACAACATGATGTTCGGCAACCAGCTAACGCAGCTGCCCGTAGTGGGCGCCGACGTCTCGTTCTCGACGGTTGCCTACTATCATGATGAGTTCATCGGTGCGCCTTTGGATGCTTGTCGCGAGGGGTTCGAATGCAGCGCCCGCGCCCTTGCCGATTGGCAGCCTGAGATAAAGTACGAGTTTTTCGGTCAGTAAATCACAATCGAGACTGCCTTAAGCCCATTAGACGAGCCGGGTTGTTCGGCCCTATTCGTCACTGTTCATACCATTATGTCAAAACGCGAATAAACGAGAAAAAAAATAATTCAGGATTGACCATAATCCAATTTCAGAATAATATATTCCACTGTTGGCGCTTTGGGAGCATTGCGTCCGCTATCGAGAAACCTCAAGGGAAGGGAAGCACATGAAGAAACGTATGCACGTCGTTGTCGCGGCGGCGTTCGCCGCGGCCTTGGTGGCCGCGTTCGCCCTCGTGGGCTGTTCGTCGGGGAACGGCTCCGCGGCTTCGTCGGCGGCTACCTCCAGCTCGGCTGCTTCGGCCTCCACGGCATCCGCCAGCGCGAGCAGCGCGGCTGCGTCCGGTGAGAAGGTTGAACTGCAGATCTTCGCAGCGAACTCGCTCACGAAGGCCATGGCCGAGGCCCAGGAGCTCTACACCAAGCAGAACCCGAACGTCACGTTCGCCGATACGCAGTACAAGAGCTCCGGCGAGTTGAACTCCATGCTCGAAGCCGGTTCTTACGCCGATATCGAGATCACCGCCTCCAAGGGCACGATGGACACGGCCGAGGAAAAGGGCTACATCAACAAGGACACGCGCATTACGATGTTCAAGAACGATCTGGTCATCGTCACCAAGGCCGATAACGCCAACATCACGAACGTCACGCTCGACGATGTGGCAACCGGCAAGTACACCGTGTGCGTGGGCGACGACTCCGTGCCCGCCGGCAACTACGCCAACCAGTCTCTGAGCACCGTGGGTTGCTTCAACGACCCGGACGGCAAGGTGGGCAAGGATAGCGCTGGCAAGGCCAATGGCCCCGACGCATATGCCGGCACGCCGCTCGAGGGCAAGGTCGTCACCGATACCTCCGTGGGCAACGTTTGCCAGCACGCCGCATCCGGCGACGTTGACATCGCCTTCGTGTACACCTCCGACGTCGAGCGCTTCGCCGAGAAGTCCCCGGTCAAGGTCGTGGGTACGGTTCCCGCCGACACGCACAAGAACATCACCTACCCCGGCGCGGTGACGGCTCAGTCCAAGAACACCGAGGCGGCAAAGGCCTTCCTCGACTGGTGCATGACCGACAAGCAGGCGGCGGAGATTTGGCAGAAGTGGGGTTTCGAGCTGGCTTCCTAGTCTATTAGCCGAGAAGGTAAATATTGTATTTCGCGAATAATGTGAGGTACTATAGGGAGGCTGGTTTTCCAGCCTCCCTCTGCTTTACCGGGTGGGTGGGGGCGAATTCCCTGCACAGCCGCGTTGTTTGAACAAAGGATTGCTCAATGCGAAAAAGCGTCTACCTGGCGATGCTCATGCTCGCTTTTGCGCTGGCCGTAACGGCGGTTCCGCTCGCATATGCCGACGATCTGGCTCCGTACGGAACGACCAAGGCGGGCGCCAGCATCGACGAAGTGACGGTCTCGGCCGACTCGGACAACCTTGCCGCCGTCATTGACGGGTGTACGTTCGCAGTGGGCGATTTCCAGCGGGCGAGCAAGGGCTCGAACCGCGATATTGCGGGCCAGTACCACGGCTATGCCTATTACATTGGCAGCAAGTCCGATTCGGTCATGTACATTGCCACGGACAAGGCGGTCGTGGTCTACGTGGACCCCGAGGCGGCTAGTGCGGCTGGTCTCGACATGGCTTCCGAGAGCGATTTGGCGCAGCTGCAAGAGCTCATCGTCCGGCTCGACGCACAGGCTGGCGGCGGGAGCGCGCTCATCGCGGATTCCGCGGTATGGTATTTCACGGGCCAACAGGAGAACGTGCTCGACGGGGCCGCTTACCGCTTCAACCAGACTATTGACGACGGCGCATACAACCTGGTGGTTGGCGTGGATGGAAGCGATGTGACCGATGCGTCCAGCCCGAACCACGTGCAATTGTCGTTCGCGTGCTTCGCCTCGCTCGTGCCCGCGGGAGAGGCGGTCATAGCTGCCGAACCCACCTGGTTCGAGTCGCTCGGGGCGTTCATGTCCACCCTCGATTGGTCGCCCCTGTTCGTGACCTTGCGCACGACTTTCACCGCGATCGTCATCATCTTCGTCTTGGGCCTGGCCGCGGCGTATTTCTGCCTGCACCGCACGGCGAGGTTCCGCAACCTGTTCGACACCATATTCACCATACCCATGGTGCTGCCGCCCACGGTATGCGGCTTCCTGCTGTTGCTGGCGCTCGGCAGCAACACGCCGGTGGGGCAGTGGTTCATCGATATTGGCTTCCCGCTCATCTTCAGTTGGCCTGCCACAGTGATCGCGGCTGTGGTGGTGGCGTTCCCGCTCATGTACCGCGGAGCGCTCGGCGCCTTCGACAACCTCGATCCGAACATGCTCGACGCCGCGCGCACGCTCGGCTGGTCGGAGGGCCGCATCTTCTTCAAGATCATGCTGCCGCTGTCGTGGTCGTCCATCGCGGCGTCCACGGTGCTCGCGTTCGCCCGTGCCCTCGGCGAGTTCGGTGCCACATTGTTCCTGGCCGGCAACTACCTGGGCATCACGCGCACCATCCCGATCGCCATTTACTTCGAGTGGATGAACGGCAACACCGATATTGCCATTTTCTGGACGATCGTGCTGATCATCTTCAGCTTCTTCGTCATCATGTTCATTAACCTATGGTCGCAGCATACGACGCGCTACCGGAAGGGGGCGGTCGAAGAATGAGCCTCGAGGTGAATATCAGGAAGACGTTCGGGTCGTACGCGCTCGACGTGCAGTTCGGGGCCGGCGACGAGGTGTTCGGCCTGCTTGGCGCATCAGGTTGCGGCAAGACGCTCACCATGAGGTGCATCGCTGGCATAGAGACGCCCGATGAGGGGCGCATCGTCGTGAACGGCAAGGTGTTCTTCGACAGCGAGGCGAGTATCAACCTCAAGCCCCAGGAGCGTAAGACGGCGCTGCTGTTCCAAAACTACATGCTGTTCCCCAACCTCACGGTGGAGGACAACGTGGCGGCCGGCATCCCGAAGGGGACGTCGAAGGAGGAGCGCGATGCCATCGTGAAAGGCGAGCTGCGCCGCTTCGACGTGGAAGCGTTCGCCAAGCGATACCCAGCGCAGCTCTCTGGCGGGCAGCAACAGCGCGTGGCCCTGGCCCGCATGCTGGCGGCTCGTCCCGGCATCCTGATGCTCGACGAGCCGTTCTCCGCCCTTGACGCGCACTTGAAGGGCGTGCTCGAGCAAAATCTGGCGAGCCTCTTCGACGCGTTCGGCGGCACCATCCTCTATGTGAGCCATGACATTGACGAGGCGGTGCGTTTCTGCGACACCATTGCGGTTATCGAGCACGGCAACGTCATGGAGGTGGATGCGAGCCGCGAGCTCGTCGACAACCCAAAGAGCATGGCGGGGCTGAAACTTTCCGGTTGCAAGAACGCGGTGGAGGTTGAGCGACTGAGCGACACCCATGTCTATTGCCCCCAATGGGGTGTGAAGATGGCCGTGCCGGGGGGAGCGCCTGCGGATGTGCGGGGTGTGGGCGTCCGCGCCTTCAACTTGAGGCGAGCCGATGCCCCGGGTTGCAATATCTATCGCGTGCGCGTGGACCGCGTGAGCGATTCGCGCTTCGAGCGCATGTGCATGTTGAGTTTCCTCGACCGCGACGAACGTGCCGAGCCGCTCGTGGGGGCCACCGACCAAGAGGTGCACTTCCTGCATCAGCGCATGTTCTGGCGCGTGAGCATGAGGGAACCGGGCGTCGTTCTCCCCGAAGTGGGCGATGAGCTGCTCATAGAGATCCCCGAGGACAAGCTTTACGTCGTGAGCAGGTAAGGATGCGGCTCGCTTGCGGGGCGACGTTTTCGCGTGCGGGACGAAGCGTGCCGAACAGTGACGAATATCGTACGTGGGCAAGATTATATCTAGCCAAGAATGAAGGAAGCCGCTACACTGGTGGCTCAACCTTACGAGCGTCGGGAGCGTTATGAAAGACAGCCACGGGCGGGTAATCGATTACCTGCGTATTTCGCTTACGGACAGGTGCAATTTCAGGTGCATCTACTGCATGCCCGAAGAGGGCGTGTGCATGATGGGCCACGATGAGATCTTGCGCATCGAGGAAATCGAGACCATCGCGCGCGTGGCCACGCGCATCGGCATCCGCAGCGTGCGCCTGACGGGCGGCGAGCCGCTCGTGCGCAAGGGCGTGGTGGACTTAGTCGCCGCGCTCAAGGGCATGGACGGCATCGAGAACGTCTCGCTCACGACGAACGGGGTGCTGCTCTCCGAGATGGCAGGCGACCTGAAGGAAGCCGGCCTTTCACGCGTGAACATCTCGCTCGATACGCTCGATCCCGAGCAGTTCACTTACATTACGCGCGTCGGCAAGCTCGATTCTACGATGAGGGGCATCGACGCTGCGCTCGAGGCCGGCTTCAACCCCGTGAAGATCAACGCCGTCACGGTGCGCCGCCTCGACCAAGATTTCCTGGCCTTCGCGAAGCTCTCCATCGACCGCCCGCTGCACGTGCGCTTCATCGAGTACATGCCGGTGGGCTCGTCCACCGGCTCCGACGGCTCGGGATGGGATCGCACCGACGTCATTCCCAGCGAGGAGCTGCTGCAGATCATTAACGAGCGCGCCGTCGCCCAGGGGCTGCCCGAGCTCGTGAGCGCGCGCGACGATGACAAGCCGCTGGGCTGGGGCCCCGCGCGTTATTTCGAGTTCCCCGGCGCGAAGGGGACGGTCGGGTTCATCTCGCCGCTCTCGCGTCATTTCTGCAGCGAGTGCAACCGCCTGCGTCTGACGGCCGACGGCAAGCTGCGCCCGTGCCTGTTCAGCGATCGCGAGATCGATGTGCGCACCGCACTGCGCGAGGGCGGGGAAGAGGCCGTGTACAACTGCTTCCTCGAAGCCCTCAACCTCAAGCCCGACGACCACCACGACAAGGTCGGCACCGAACGAAATATGAGTCAAATTGGAGGTTAGATAATGTCTGACGAGCAGAAACTTACCCATATCGACGAGAAGGGCGACGTGCGCATGGTCGACGTCTCGGCCAAGCCCGACACCGAGCGCATCGCCGTGGCTGAGGGCTTCATCGCCATGCACCAGGAGACCCTCGACCTCATCGTCGAGGGCAAGGCCGCCAAGGGCGACGTGCTCGCCTGCGCGCGCGTGGCGGGCGTCATGGCCGCCAAGCAGACATCGAGCCTCATTCCCATGTGCCACCCGCTCAACATCACGAAGGCGAAGGTGGAGTGCGAACCCGTGCAACCGGACGACCGCGAGGACGGCCGCGTGGGCATCCACATCACCACGACGTGCGGCGTGACGGGCAAGACGGGCATCGAAATGGAGGCCCTCACCGCCGCCAGCGTCGCGTGCCTCACCGTGTACGACATGTGCAAGGCCGTCGACCGCGGCATGGAGATCATGGACGTGCGCCTGCTGAAGAAGGACGGCGGCAAGACCGGTCTGTGGCTGAGGGACTAAAGCCGCTCCGTCGCGCTCGCCAGGGTGCGTTCGCGCACCCGCTGAGGCTAACCGCTCCTCGCTTCGGCCGAGCAGCTGCGGAACTCGCTCGCTTCGCTCGCTCAGACAGTCCTCGCTCCCGCTCGGCCTGCGCTCGTCGCAGCCTCAGAGGGTGCGCGAACGCACCCTGGCGAGCGCGGGTGACCGTATTTGAAGGGGAAAAGAATGGCTAAGCCGCAAATAAAGATGGGCACGACCATTACCAACTACCATCAGGTTAAGTTCGCGCCGGGCGTGATGCTCTCGCCGCAGGCTACCGTTTGCGGCGACGTGTTCATTGGATCCGAGTCGTCCGTGTTCGCGGGCACGCAGGTGCGCGGCGATTGCGAACCCATATACGTCGGCTCCAAGACCAACATCCAGGAGAACGCGTGCCTGCACGTGAGCGTGGGCAGCAAGCTCACGGTGGGCAATCACGTGACGGTGGGGCATGGCGCCATTTTGCATGGGTGCACCATCGAGGACAACGTTCTCGTTGGCATGGGCTCCATCGTCATGGACGACGCCATCATCGCGAACGACTGCATCGTGGGCGCCGGCTCGCTCGTGACGCAGGGCAAGGTGTTCGAGCCGCGAACGTTGCTGATGGGCCGTCCTGCCCGGGCCGTTCGCGAGCTCACCGACGAGGAGATCGAGGCCATGGTCACCGTGGCAGCCGATGCGTATGTCGAAGTTGCCCGTGCCATGACCGCCGATGGCTTGATGCTGGTCCCGCCTACGGGCACGAACATCTGGCCCGTTCCGCGTGTTTCGGATTCGCTTGCAGGAGGGGTGTTTATTGGCGGCGCGTGTTAGCGCGCTGACGGGGCGTTCACATAGACGCATGAAGAGCTGCAGAATCTGATGGCCGCCCCGTGGGCGGCCATCAGCATGTTTGCGGCGAAATGGCGAGGAGCCCGCTATGCAGCGGGCTCCTCTGGAAGGGGTGAGGCGCGGCTTAGCGCCGGCCGCTGAAAGATGGCTGCATTGACCTGCTGGTCTTTCCTGCTGCTGTCTTGCCTTGGTTAGGCTGCTGCATTTGCTGCATTTGCTGCATTTGCTGCGGTTGCTGCATGGTCTGAGCCGGTTGCGCATTTGTGCGGGCGGGCATTTGCTGGCCGAGCGTCAATTGCTGCAGTTGCTGCTGGAGCATCTGGATCTGGTATTGCATGAGCATGATCTGCTGCTCGTATTGCTGCTGGAACTGCTGCTGAGTCTGGTTTTGCTGCGGTTGCTGGTTCTGCCCGAACTGTGGCTGCTGCTGTGCCTGCTGGGGAGTTTGCTGGCCCTGCTGGAACGGCTGCTGCTGCGGCTGCTGCTGACCCTGCTGGAACGGCTGCTGCTGCGGTTGCTGCTGGCCCTGCTCGAACTGCGGCTGCTGCTGCGGCTGCTGCTGGCCCTGCTGGAACTGCGGCTGTTGCTGCGGTTGCTGCTGACCTTGCTGGAACTGCTGCTGAGGCTGCTGTCCCATGTTGCCGGGCATCTGGCCCATGACGCTCGGGGCTTGGCCGCTGCCGCCGGGCATCTGGCCCATGTTGCCTGTTTGTCCGTTGCCATTGGTGGCCGTGGCCGTGGCTACGGCGTTCCCGTTCACGTAGAGCGTGTACGATTGGCCGCTGACAAGGCTATCGGACGAGAAGACGACCGAGTTCGCGCTCTTCGCACCGGTTGTCGAGTACAGGGTGTTGCCCGAGCTGTCCTTGACCTCGATCTTGATGCCTGCGGTTATGGAGATGCCGCCGCTCGTTCCCTGGCCGAATCCGCCCATGCCGGGCATGGCGCCCATGCCCGTGGAGCCGAAGCTCACGTAAGTGCCGCTCGTAGGGAGCACCGTCATCCCCGACATACCAACGGCAATGATGTTCCCGCCTGCCTGCGTCCAGGAGCCGTTGCGGTCTCCGACGTCCATGGCGCCGTTGCCGTTGTTGGCAGACCCGAACACTTCCAGGTTGCCGCCGTAGATCTCGATGGTTCCGTTCGAATCGAGGCCGTCCCCGCCGGCGTTCGCGCGCAGGGTGCCGCCATAGATGCTCAAGGTGAACGCATAGTCGGTGCCGAGGTCCTTGTTCGCGGCGTTCACCGCATCGTCGCTCGCAGTGATGTCGATCGTGCCCGAGTACACGTTGATGTTGGCGCCCTCGATGCCCTCATACGACTTCTTCACCGTAATTGCGGGGCCGGATGTGTTGGTCACGCCGATATTGAGCGTCGAGTCGGTATGGACGCCGTCGTCGCCCGACGACAAGATCAAGGTGCCGCCCAAGAGATTGATCGTTCCGTCGCAGTGCACGGCGTCGTCTGCGGAATCGATGACGATGGTGCCGTCGTTGACGGTGAGGATGGATTCGGCCTTTAGGCCCTTGCAGCTATCGGCGTCGTCTGCGAGCTTGGTGCCCGACCCGCCGTTGGCGACGATGGTGATTTCCCCGCCGTTGACAACGAGGCTGGCATCGGACTGGATGCCGTCGCGCGTCGACTTCACGGCAATGTCCCCGCCGTTGACGATGACGCTGGTCTCCGAAGTGATGCCGTCTTCGCCCGATTGCACGTAGATATCGCCGTTGTTCACCACGATGGCCCCTGTTGCCTGGATGCCGTCGCCGGCGGCCTGGATGTCCACCTCTCCGTCGTTGATGGTTATCGTGCCCTCCGAGGCCTCGTCTTCTTCATCAATCTCGGCTTTCAGGCCGTCGTTCCCTGCGGTCACTTCGAGCGTGCCGCCGTTGATGATGAGCGCGTTGTCGCAGGCGACGGCATTGTTGGCTGCATTGACGATGACGTTCACAGCATCCGACATGCTTGTGCCGATTATGATGGCCGCCCCATCAGCTCCCTTGATGCCGTTCTTGCATTCGGAGCCGTCGAGCGTGAGCGTTCCCGTTCCCGTGATGGTGAGCGTGGAGCCGGATTTCGCCTTGATGACGGCGCCTTCGAAGTCCTCGCTCACGTCCTCGAGCGCGGGGTCCTCGGCGTCCGTCAGCACGACGTTGCCTTCCACCTGCACGGTCACTTCGCTGCTCTTGTTGCACGTGAGAGCCGCTCCTTCGGTGTTGGTGAGGATCAGGTCGCGCAACACCAGGATCACGTCGGTAATGCCCTTCTTGACGGTGATGCTGCCGTTGTCGCACGTGCCCGTGATGAGGTAGCTTCCGGCTTCGGTGATGGTCAGCTCCGTTCCGGATATCTTGTAGCCGGACTCCTCGCCGGACGCTGTGATGGAGTCGGCCGCAAACTCCAACGTGGTGATCGCTTCTGCGGCGTTATCGGCGTCGGCTGTCGTGCCTTCGCTGGCGGTCTCGACTTCTGCCTCAGCTGCGGACTCAACGGCGGCCGTCGTTGCGGCGACCGCTTCGGGGGTTTCCAGCGCCTCGGTTTGGGCCGATTCTTCGCTTGCCTCCTCGGATTCGGCGGCGGCTGCTACCGAGGATTCCTCCTCCGAGGAGGAGCCGGTGCTTTCGGCCAAGGTCAGGACGCCTTCCGGAATTGCCTCCTGGGTTTCGGCGGAGGCCGAGATTTCTGCCTGCTGAGATGCCTGTTCTGGCTGTTC
>SUUE01000010.1 GCA_015062685.1 Coriobacteriaceae bacterium | reverse complement strand
CCTCGCCGAAAGTACTGCAGGGTCAGCCTGCGGGAGGATAGGTCGCCGCACTCGCGAGGGGCGCTTTTGCATTCTCAATCAGGGGTTTCAGTGTTGTTTCCCTCGTTTGGCACCCGATTATATCGGGCGCTATTTATACTTTATTCCAGACGAGAATCTTTCTGAGTTCGCATGAACGAGGTACCTATGAGCGATAGAAACCAAGACTTGAAGACCATTGCAGACGCAGCTATTACGGACGAGAAGAAGCTTGCCGTGATCGTCGACACGCTATCCGGCAGCTCGCGTAGGGACAGGCAGGTGGCGGCTTCCGCCGTTCACGTCATAGCGCGGGAGAATCCGGAGAAGCTCGTGCCACACATCGACGTCATTGTCGATGCCCTCAACCGGCCTGAGGGGCAAACCCGCTGGGAGTGCCTCGAGGCCCTGGCGCTGCTTGTCGATTTCGATGCGCGCGCATGCAGCAAGGCGATCCAGGAAGCCGAGACAGCCCTGTTCGACGAGGAGAGCGGCATGGTCCGTCTCGCCGCCATGAGGTATCTGTGCAAGATCGGGGCCACGACGGCAGCCCGTTCTGAAAAGGTGTGGCCGCTTATCGACGAGGGCATCCAGTGCTGCCATGGCGATCTAGAGTTCAATGACATGCTCGTCGCCATCGTCGATTTCTCTACAGGCAAGCTTGCGGATAATGTCAAGGAAGAGCTTGCGGCTCGCATGGAGTTCGATTCCACCAACGGAAAGGGGACTCTCAAGAAGCGCGCGACGCAGATTGTCGAGAACCTCCGTTAATCACCGACCGATTGTTTCGAGATGATTCCAAGGGTGCGCCGATGGCGCACCCTTTCTTTATAATGTTTGGATGCTAAATCGGAGCGCCCGAAGGAAGGGCGCGAAGGGAGGGAACATGCTCGACGAAGCTGGTCAATCCACCGCGGTGCTCGAAGCCGGGGGCTTGACGTACGAATACTATCCGGTTGCGGGCATCGAGGGCTCCGAGAAGTTGCCCTACTCGCTGACGGTCCTGCTCGAAAACGTGCTGCGCAATGCGCGCGACGACAAAGAGGCGAGGCTCTATGCGGAGCGCATCGTGAGCGCCGCCCTCAGCGGCCAGGCGGGCGAAGAGGTGGAGTTTTCCCCGGCGCGCGTGCTGTTCCAGGACTTCACGGGCGTGCCGGTGTTCGTCGATTTCGCCGTGATGCGCGACGCGTGCGTTGCCTTGGGCGGCGATCCTTCCAAGATCAACCCGCAGGTGCCGTGCGACCTCGTCATTGACCATTCCGTCATAGCCGACGAATTCGGCTGCGAGGGTGCTATGAAGGCGAACATGCAGCTCGAGTTCGCGCGCAACAGCGAGCGATACAGCTTCTTGAAGTGGGCCCAGGATTCGTTCGAGAACGTGCGGATCGTTCCGCCCGGGCAGGGCATCTGTCACCAGCTGAACATTGAGAACTTCGCGAGCGTCGTTATGACACGCGAGGGGGAAACGCCCCTTGCGTACTTCGACACGCTCGTCGGCACCGACTCTCATACGCCAACGGCGAACGGCATCGGCGTGCTGGGGTGGGGCGTCGGCGGCATCGAGGCCGAGGCGGCCGCCCTCGGCCAGCCGATTACCACGCTCGTGCCGCGCGTTGTGGGCGTTAAGCTCACGGGCCAGCTGCAAAGCGGCGTGGCCGCCATGGACGTCGCGCTCAAGTTCGCTCAGATTCTTCGCGCCAAGGGCGTTGTTGGCTGCTTCGTGGAATGCTTCGGGCCGGGCGTGGCGCAGCTGTCCGCAACGCAGCGCGCCTGCATCTCGAACATGACCCCCGAATACGGCAGCACGTGCACGTTGTTCCCCGTGGACGGGCAGACCCTCGACTTCCTGCGCATGACCGGGCGCAGCGATCAACAGGTGGCGCTCGTCGAGGCCTATGCGAAGGCGCAGGGCCTGTGGCTTGAGGACGGCGACGAACCTCGTACGTATTCCGAGGTCATCGAGCTGGACCTGGCCAGCATCGTCAACTCGATGGCCGGCCCCTCCCGCCCGCACGACCGTTTCGACATCGCGAGCGGAAAGGCGCGCTTCGAGGAGATCTGCGCCGAGCGCGGTCTCGACATGGATGCCAAGGTGCAGGTGAGCCTTGGCGGCGAGGAACATGAGCTCACCCATGGAGCCATTGCCATCGCCGCCGTCACGAGCTGCACGACGGCAACCGATCCGCGCATGATGCTCGCATGCGGCCTCATCGCCAAGAAGGCTGCAGAGGCGGGGCTTAAGCCGAAGCCGTGGGTGAAGACGGTGTTCGCCCCGGGGAGCCATGCCACGGAGCTGCTGCTGGAGCGCGCGGGGCTTCTCGAGAGCCTCCAGAAGCTCAACTTCTCGACGTGCGGGTTCGGGTGCATGAGCTGCATCGGCAATTCGGGGCCCGTTCTCCCGGAAATGCACGACGTGTGCGACGACATCGAGCTCGCCAGCGTGCTTTCCGGTAACCGTAATTTCGAGGGTCGCATATCGCCCGACGTCGCGCAGAACTTCCTCATGACCCCTGCGGCGGTCATTGCCTACGCGCTCGCGGGCACTGTCGACTTCGACATGGAGAACGACTTTCTGGGCTACGACGAGGTCGGCCGCGGCGTCGCCATGCGCGACCTCTGGCCTACCGCAGAGGAGGTCGAGGCCCTGATGCCGCTCGTGGACGCCGATCTGTACGCCCAGGGCTCGCAGGGCCTGTTCGACGGCGATGCAGCCTGGCAGGCGCTCTCCGTCGAGAAGAGCGATCTCTTCGCCTGGGACGATTCGTCCACGTATGTGCGCCGCGCGCCGTACTTCGACGGCATGGGGCGCAGCCCCGAGGCTCCGGAAACCATCGAGGGCGCTCGAGCGCTCGCCTTGCTCGGCGATTTCATCACGACCGATCACATCTCGCCTGCGGGCGCCTTCGCGGCGGAGACCCCCGCTGGTCGCTATTTGCAGGAGCGCGGCGTCGAGCCTGCGGATTTCAACACGTATGGCAGCAGGCGGGGCAACCACGAAGTTATGATGCGCGGCACGTTCGCCAACGTGAAACTGGCCAACAAGCTTGCGGAAGGGCGCAAGGGCGGTTGGACGCGCGACTTCACGACCGGTGAGGTTTCCTGGCTGTTCGACGCCGCCATGCATTACGAAGCCGGCGATACGCCCGTCATCGTCGTTGCGGGCAAGATGTACGGCAGCGGATCGTCGCGCGATTGGGCCGCCAAGGGTCCGATGCTGCTCGGCGTGCGCGCCGCCATCGCCGAAAGCTTCGAGCGCATCCACCGCTCAAACCTCATTGGCATGGGCATCCTGCCGCTTCAGTTCCAAGAGGGCGAAAACGCCGAAAGCCTGGGCTTGGACGGGACGGAGGAGTATACGATCGAGCGCGTCGCGCCCAAGGCGGCGAAGGTGGCTGCGAAGAAGCCCGACGGATCGGTCTGCGAGTTCGATGTTATCGTGCGCATCGATACGCCGACTGAAGACGAGTACTATGCGCATGGCGGTATACTTCAGTACGTCTTGAGGAACCTTATCTAGAGCTATGCACATGACCGTGCCCGCCGACCATTCGGCCGGCGGTGGAAAGAGGAACGAATGACCGACAAGATTCAAATGAGGACGCCGCTCGTCGAGATGGACGGCGACGAGATGACGCGCATCATCTGGCAGCTCATCAAGGAGAAGCTCATCTGCCCGTTCGTCGACTTGAAGACCGAATACTACGACCTCGGCCTGACCAAGCGCGAGGAGACGAACGACCAGGTGACCATCGACTCGGCAGAGGCCACGAAGCGCTTGGGCGTGGCCGTCAAATGCGCCACCATCACCCCGAACGCGGCCCGCGTTGAGGAGTACAACCTGAAGCAGATGTGGAAGAGCCCCAACGGCACGATCCGCGCCATGCTCGACGGCACCGTGTTCCGAGCGCCCATCCTGGTGAAGGGCATCCAGCCCGTCGTGCGCAACTGGGAAGCGCCCATCACCATTGCGCGCCACGCGTACGGCGACATCTACAAGAACACCGAGATCCGCGTGCCCGGCGCCGGCAAGGTTGAGCTCGTCTACACGGGCGCCGACGGCACCGAGATCCGCGAGCTGGTCCACGAGTTCGATGGCCCCGGCATTGCCCAAGGCGTGCACAACCTGGATGCGAGCATCTCGAGCTTCGCGCGCAGCTGCTTCAAGTTCGCGCTCGATACCAAGCAAGACCTGTGGTTCTCGACGAAGGACACCATCTCCAAGAAGTACGACCACCGGTTCAAGGACATCTTCGCCGAGATCTACGAGGCCGAGTACGCGCAGGCGTTCGAAGAGGCCGGCATCGAGTACTTCTACACGCTCATCGACGATGCCGTTGCGCGCGTGATGAAGGCGCGCGGCGGGTTCATCTGGGCCGTCAAGAACTACGATGGCGACGTGATGAGCGACATGATCAGCAGCGCGTTCGGGAGCCTTGCCATGATGACGAGCGTGCTCGTCTCGCCCACGGGCGTCTATGAGTACGAGGCCGCCCATGGCACGGTCCAGCGGCACTACTACAAGCACCTGAAGGGCGAGGAGACCTCCACGAACTCGGTTGCGACGATCTTCGCGTGGACGGGCGCCCTGCGCAAGCGCGGCGAGCTGGACGAGCTGCCCGAGCTGGTGGAGTTCGCTGGCCGCTTGGAAAAGGCCACCATCGGCACCATCGAGGCTGGCGAGATGACGGGCGACCTGGCCCGCATCACGACGCTCGAGAATCCGCGCATCCTGACCACCGAGGCGTTCATCGACGCCGTGGCAAGCAGGCTGTAACGGCGCACGCAGCGAACAGCTGCCGACGACGAAAGGCATGATATGGCTAGAGGAATTGACAACCTGATCGACGCATTGAAGCAGTCGGGCGTCGACGTGGACGATATCGGCGCGGGCAACGGCCCCAAGAAGTCGGAGGGCGCTGCCGGTGGCGGTGCAAGTTCGGGGTCGGGCGCAGCGTCTGGAAGCCGCGGCGACATGCCGTTCCAGGGGTTCCCGTTCGGGGGCTTTAGCTTCGGCGGCGGCTCCTCGGACGGCGGCAACGGCAAGCCCCCCACGGTCGAGTTCGCGAGCTCCTTCGGCGATCGCATGGCGTCGTGGAGCCGTCGCACGATGGTCATAGCCATCATCGTGGCGATTCTGATATTGCTGGCCGCCTATTGGTGGTTCCACCCGCCCATCAGCATCAACAGCCCGGATGCCTGGTTGTTCGTCATCGTGTTCATACTGCTGCCGTGCTTCCTCATCTTCAGGGGGCGCTCGCGCCGCTACGAGACGGGAGACAGCAAGCTCGACCCGAATCCGGGCAAGTCTAAGGCGTTCCGCGTGCTCTCGTTCATTCCCGTCATCGTGCTCGCGCTCGGCCTCATCGGCTGGGTGACGTCGCTCGACCTCTTCCCGGGCAATGCCGAGAAGTACGCGAACGTGCTCCGCACCGACACCCTGGATTTCGCTGAGGACATCCAGGAGGTTGACTATTCGCAGATCCCGGTCATCGACCGCGATTCGGCTATCCTGCTCGGCAACCGCGAAATGGGCAGCATTCCCGATTACGTGAGCCAGTTCGAGGTGGACGACCTCTATAGCCAGATCAACTACAAGGGCAAGCCCGTGCGCGTGAGCCCGCTCGGCTACGCGGACCTGTTCAAGTGGTTCACGAACCGCGGTGAGGGCATCCCCGCGTTCGCCCTCGTGGACATGACGACCCAGGACGCCGAGATCGTGAGGCTGGGCGAAGGCAACGGCATGAAGTACACGGCCTCCGAGCCGCTCGCGCGCAACATCGACCGTTACGTCCAGCTGAAGTACCCGTTCTATATCTTCGACGAGAAGTCGTTCGAGATCGACGAGGATGGCCAGCCCTGGTGGATCTGCCCCGTGCGCAAGTACACCATCGGCCTGTTCGGTGGCGAGACCGTCGATCGCGTCGTTCTGTGCAATGCCAGCACGGGCGAATGCGAGGAGGTTTCCGTCGAGGACGTTCCGCAGTGGGTCGACCGCGTGTATCCCGCGAACCTGCTGCTGCGCCAGTACAACTGGTCCGGTAGGTACCAGCAGGGCTGGTTCAATTCGTGGCTCGGCCAGTCCGGCGTCGTTCAGACCACCCCCGGCACCGACGGCACGCTCGGATACAACTACATCGCGAAGGACGACGACGTGTGGGTCTACACCGGCGTGACGTCGGCCACTGCCGACAGCTCGATCGTGGGCTTCGTGCTCATCGACCAGCGCACGGCGGAGTCGCACTACTACGCGGTGGCGGGCGCCACGGAGGCGTCGGCCATGGAGTCGGCCGAGGGCCAGGTGCAGAACCTGCGCTACACGTCCACCTTCCCGCTGCTCATCAACGTGGCGAACCAGCCGACGTACTTCATGGCGCTCAAGGACGGGGCCGGCCTGGTGAAGAAGTTCGCGATGATCGACATCCAGCGTTACCAGAACGTGGCCGTTGGCGACACCGTTGCCGAATGCCAGAAGTCCTACGAGGTGCTGCTCGCGACCAACGGCGCCATCTCGGCGGACGATTTGAGCAACGCGGCGCAGGGCAGCGATACGTACAAGGAGGCCTCAGGCACCATCCGGACGATGGCGCAGGCGGTCATCGACGGCAACACGCACTATTACGTGACGCTCGAGGGCGATGACTCCATCTACGATTTCGTGTTGCCCGGGGCCATCCAGATCGTCGCATATGCTGTTGGCGACGAGATTTCCTTCTCGTACGTGGCAAACGAGCCGACGAACACCGTGAGCGAGATCACGTCGACCAAACGTGGCGCCGCCACGGCTGCGACTGCCACCACGGGTGCGGAGGGCTCTTCTTCGGCGGCTGCGTCGAGTGCATTGGGCGCCAGCGCGTCGAGCGCGAGCGCCGCAACCGGAAAGGAAGGCGACGTGGAGAAAACGTCGAGTTCCGCCGCAAGCGCTTCTTAACGAGTACTATGTACAGGCTGCTTTTTAGCAGCGCGAACTGTTAGCAGTTCCGCTACCGAAGACAGCTGGCGCCGAAAGGCTTAATCGCGCAAGCGGCCCGCCGAGGTGGTTGCAGACGAATCGACTTTTGCGACCCCTGCTGTCTTTTGGCGGCAGGGGTCGTTTCTTTCCTGACTCGATCCCGCCTAGGTGCGGAACACGAGTTTATGTGAAAGGGGGTTACCAAATGCCCAATGCTCGCAATCAAGAGATGATGGAGAACATCAAGGCAGACCTCGACGGCGTCAGCGCCGTGTGGGTCGTCGACGCCTGCGGTCTGACCGTCAAGGAGGTCGAGGGCCTTCGTCGCTCCATCCGCGAATCCGGCGCCATCATGAAGGTGTACAAGAACACGGTCATGAAGAAGGCGCTCGCAGAGCTGGACCTGGTCAACATGGATGAGATCCTTGAGGGCCCGTCCGCGTTCGTGTTCTGCGGCGAGGACGTGGCGGCTGCCGCAAAGGCCGTTACCGAGTTCGCGAAGGAGAACGAGAAGCTGGAAGTGAAGGGCGGCATGATGGACGGCAAGTTCGTCAACGCCGAGGAGATCAAGGCCATCGCGTCCCTGCCCTCCAAGGAGGTCCTTCTCGCCCAGATCGCCGGTGCCATCTCCGGCGTTGCACGCGGCCTTGCCGTTACGATCAACGGCGTGCCGAGTGGCTTGGCTCGCGCGATCCAGCAGGTCGCCGACCAGAAGGCTGCTTAACAGCAGCTCATGCGGCATAGCCGCGTAACATAATGAAAGCAGGCCGCCAAAGGGGCGGCCCGAAATGAAAGGAACAGCAAAAATGGCTGCTACCAAGGAAGAGATTATTGAGGCACTGAAGGAAATGACGCTGCTCGAGGCTTCCGAGCTCGTGAAGATGATCGAGGAGGAGTTCGGCGTGTCCGCTGCTGCTCCGGCTGCTGTGGCCGTTGCCGCCGCTCCGGGCGCTGAGGGTGGCGCTGCCGAGGAGAAGACCGAGTTCGACGTCATCCTCGAGGGCTTCGGCGACAACAAGATCGCCGTCATCAAGGCTGTCCGCGAGATCACCGGCCTGGGCCTGAAGGAGGCCAAGGAGACCGTCGAGGGCGCTCCGAAGCCGATCCAGGAGGGCGTTGCCAAGGACAAGGCCGAGGAGATCAAGGCCAAGCTCGAGGAGGCCGGCGCTGCTGTTACCCTGAAGTAGCAAGCTGCCAAAAGGCTGTAATGCAAGGGGAGCGCTTCGGCGCTCCCCTTCGTTATACTTGCTGGGAAACAGGAGACGACAACGCAGGTGCAGGAGCAGCGCATGGTAAAGGGCATTCTATTCGACAACGACGGCACGCTCGTCGACACGCACGACATCATCCTCGCGAGCATGCGCCATAGTACGCGCGAGGTGCTGGGACGGGCCATTCCCGACGTTGACCTCATGCGCAAGGTCGGGCAGCCCCTGGCGGTGCAGATGCGCGATTTCACCGACGACCCCGCCGAGCAGGAGGAGCTGCTGCGCGTGTATCGCGAGCACAACCACGCGATACATGATGGGGCGATCCGCACGTTCCCCGGCGTCGCTGATGGAGTCGCCGCGCTTCGGGGCCGGGGGTACGCCCTTGGCGTCGTGACCTCGAAGATGCACGCGCTCGCATGGAGAGGGCTCGAGATAACGGGCTTGTCCGCCTACATGGATTGCTGCATCGGGGCGGATGACTGCGAGCGGTTCAAGCCCGACCCCGAACCCGTGACGCGGGGGCTCGCCGCGCTCGACCTCGGCCCCGAGGAGTGCTTGTACGTGGGCGATTCGCCCTTTGATATACGCGCGGGGAAGGCCGCAGGGTGCGCCACCGTGGCGGTGCTCTGGGGCATGTTCGGCCCAGAATCGCTCCGCGCGGAGCGCCCCGATCACGTATGCGCGACGTTCGACGAGCTCTTGGGGCTTGTGCGTTAGCGAATAAACAGCCGCTCAGGGCTTGAAAAATATGCTCGGTTCTAAGATAATGCGAAATAGCGTCAACTCGTACTCTATTCACCGTAAGGCGCTGGGTCCGTCGGACCGTTGAACTCACGGATGTCAGAGTCCTGATGGCGCTGCAGGCAGCGCCTGTTCGAGTGCGGGCGGATTATTCGTAGGCAAATAAGGAAGAAATGCGGCATATATGGATAAGAGCCTGAAGAAACTGAGCCGGATGGAGCTTCTGGAGCTGTTAGTGGAAGCTACCGAGGCAAACGATTCGCTTTCCATCGAGAACGCAGAGCTGCGTCGCGCGAACAGGGCGGCGCACGAGCAACAGCGCCAGCAACAGCAGAAGGCGCCCCTGCAGGCGGCCAAGGTCGGCTCCATTGCCGAAGCAGCATTGCAGGCGAACGGTTTCTTCGAGGCCGCGCAGCGTTCAGCCGACGATTATCTTCGCGAGATAAAGCGCCTCCGCGATCAGGTGGCCGAGCGCTCCGAAGCCCAGGCTAGACGCATGGCGCGCCAGGGGGCCCCTGTGGAGGGGGCCGACGCCCGGCTGCAGGAGCAGATGCAGGCGCAGGTTCAGCAGCAGGTCGAAGCCCAGGTGCGCCAGTATCGACAGAGGCTCCAGGCGCAGGCACAAGCACAGCTCAAGGAGCAGCGCGACCAGATGCAGGCCCAGCTCGTCGCACAGCAAGAGCAGCTGAGGGCCAAGGCGAGGTCCCTTGCCCAGCAGCAGGCCGCTTTGCAGGGCGCGCAGGGCCAGGATGCGCACCAGCAGGCAAACCACGTTATCTCTCAGGCGAATGCGCAGGCTCAGGCAATCGTTGCTAACGCGCGCTCCAAGTCGAACGAGATCGTGGCCGATGCGAACAAGCAGGCGCACGAGATCATAGCGCAGGCAAATAGGCGCGCCGATGCCCTCATCGCGGCGGCGGGGACGGTGGGCGAGCAGCCCACTGGCTCGACCGGCCCGATTGCTCTCAAGGGGCGTCATGTGAAAATATCGACCGCGCAATAGCGATGGGGCGAGTCATGGGCGAGTACGGAGATTACGAGACATCGGGGCGCAGGCAGCCGCCTTCGCCGCGGAGGCCCTTGCCCTATGGGCCTGACGAATATCGTCACGAGATCATTCGCGTGCAGCAGAGCAGGAAGAGGACGGCACTCCTCATTGGCGTGATCGTCCTGGTCATTTTGATTGCCGTTGTGGTGATCAGCGTGCTCGGCATCCGCCCGCCGTTCTAGCTTGCATAATCACAGGTGGCCACGAGTCGAGGGTTTGTGCCCCCGGCCGCTCCGCTGTATTGCATCATGTGCCCAACGTTTACAATGGAAGAACCCATTTTCGGGCGAAAGGATGCTTATGCGCGTTACGGATGACATCACATACATCGGCGTCAACGACCATGAGATCGACCTGTTCGAAGGCCAATACGAGGTGCCGAACGGGATGGCTTACAACTCGTACGTGATCGCCGACGAAATGCCTGCGGTGATCGACTCGGTGGAGGCGAAGTTCGGGAGCGAATGGCTGGGCAACCTGGCTGCGGCGCTTGACGGGCGCGCCCCCGAATATCTCGTGGTGCAGCACATGGAGCCAGATCACTCGTCGAACATCGTGCGGTTCATGGACGCATACCCTACAGCAAAAGTCGTGGCGTCTGCCAAGGCGTTCGAAATGATGGCGAACTTCTACGGGGATGCCTACGAAGACCGCCGCATTGTCGTGAAGGAAGGCGACGAGCTGAACCTCGGCCGTCATACGTTGCGCTTCATCGCCGCTCCCATGGTCCATTGGCCCGAAGTCATCTTCACCTACGACGAACCGGACGGCGTCCTGTTCTCGGCGGACGCGTTCGGCAAGTTCGGCGCGCTTGACGTGCAAGAGGATTGGGCGTGCGAGGCCAGGCGCTACTACTTCGG
Source organism: Coriobacteriaceae bacterium (assembly GCA_015062685.1). Taxonomy (GTDB): domain Bacteria; phylum Actinomycetota; class Coriobacteriia; order Coriobacteriales; family Eggerthellaceae; genus UBA9715. The sequence goes on along the minus strand of SUUE01000010.1, from coordinate 78,892 downwards.
CATCGTCGGCAAGTTCGGCAAGCAGGTTTCCGCAGTGCTCGGCAAGGTAGCTGCTCTCGACGTGCGCGCGATCTGCCCGTTGCACGGCCCCGTTCTCTCCGAAGACCTCGATTACTACGTTGGGCTTTACAAAACGTGGTCGTCTTACGACGTGGAGTCCGAGGGGGTGGCCATCGCGTACTGCTCGGTCTACGGCAACACCAAGGAAGCTGTCGAGCTGCTCGAATCCGAGCTGCTGGCCGCTGGCTGCCCGAAGGTCGCAGTGAGCGATCTCGCGCGCGACGATATGGCCGAGGCTGTGGAGGATGCTTTCCGCTACGGCACCCTGGTCTTGGTGAGCACTACCTATAACGGCGACATGTTCCCGTTCATGAAGGAGTTCATCGACCACCTTGCGGACCATGCATACCAGAACCGCAAGGTGGCGTTCATGGAAAACGGCTCGTGGGCGCCGGTTGCCGCGCGCGCCATGAGGGCGAAGATCGAGGGATGCAAGGGCATCGAGTTCATCGACCCCGTCGTGACGATAAAGAGTTCCCTGTCGGACGAGAGCCGGGCGGCGGTCAAGCAGCTCGCGGCCGCGCTCGTCGGTTAAGCAGGTTTCGCGGGGCGTGCGGTTCGCCGAACGGCCCGCTGCATTGAGGAGGCACAGCAATGATAGATTGCGAACAGAGTCATGCGGAAACGATCGCAAGGTTGGTCGAGGCTCGTGCGGCGAGCCGCGTGCATGCCAAAGATGCGACGTTGTACTCGTTTTCGCGGGAGGCGCAGGACTATTCCGCCAATTTCATGGGCTGGGCGGACTTGGCGAGCAACCCGCCCTGCCCGCTCGATGAGGTGAAGCAGCTTGCCGGCAAGTTCGCGGATGCCGGCATGGAAAGCGTCATCCTCATCGGCCAGGGCGGTTCGACCCAGGCGTCCATGACCATGACGAAATTCAACAAGGCGGATTCGCCCATCAGGTTCCGCGTGCTCGATTCCGACTCGCCCGTGCGCCTGCGCAAGGTGCTCTCGGAAATAGACCCCGCCACCACGCTCGTCATCGTCTCCTCGAAGAGCGGCGGCACCCTCGAGATGCGCTCGCTCTTCAGCGCGCTGAAGGCGGCTTTCTCAGGCGAGATGTCGGCAGCGGAGATGTGCAAGCATTTCGTGGCGATTACCGACCCCGGCTCGGATCTCGAGGCGCAAGCGAGGGAAGAGGGCTGGGGCGGGGTGCTGCTCGGAGAGCCGACAGTGGGGGGCCGCTTCTCGGCGCTCTCCGTGTTCGGCCTGTTCCCTGCAGCTGCCGCCGGCGTGGACGTCGACGAGCTCATGGCGCGCGGCCTGCAGGCGGAGCGCGCATGCAGCCAGGATGTGGCCGAGAACCCGGCCATCGGCTTGGCGGCTTTCCTGTACGACAACTGGAAGGCGGGGCGCGACAAGTTCGCCTTCGTGTCGCCCAAGCGCGCCCGCGCGCTCGGGCTGTGGATCGAGCAGCTGATCGCCGAGAGCGTCGGCAAGGACGGCGTGGGGGTGCTCCCCCAGGTTGAAGTCGACCCGCTCCTGCTCGCCGAGGACAAGGGCGATCGCGCCGTCGTCATGTGCAACGCCGCAGTGAACACCTGGGACGAGGCCGACGACTTCGAGCGCGGCATGAACTGCGTGAACACCAGCATCCCGTTCTACGGCTTCACGGTCGAGGATACCGAGGACCTGGCCGAGCAGTTCGTGATCTGGGAGTACGCAACGGCCATGCTGGGCTTCCTCATGGAAGTGAGCCCGTTCGACCAGCCCGACGTCGCATCGGTGAAGGCGAAGGTGCTCGACATCCTCGATGCCGGGTTGCCCGAAGCCGATTTCGTGGACGAAGGGGCTGCGACGGGGCCCATCGAGGTGCGCATCTCGTCTTCGTGCGAGGAATCGGCGGATGCGCGTTCGGCGCTCCGAGCGCTTTTCGCCTCGATCGAGCCGGGCAACTACTTCGCCATGAACGCGTTCCTGCCCTTCGACGGCGAGGGGCGCCGCGGCGCGCTCGGGCGCATCCGCCGCGCAGTTGCCGAGAAATGCGGCGTCATGTCGTGCCTCGAGATAGGCCCGCGCTACATGCACTCGACAGGGCAGCTGCAGAAGGGCGGCGCGAATACGGGCGTCTACTTGCTCGTTTCGGCCGAGGAGCCCAAGGACATCCCGCTTGCGGGCGTTCCCGCCAAGAGCTTGGGGCAGTTGTCGAAGGCCCAGGCTACGGGCGATTACCTTATCCTTTCGGAGCGCGGCCGCAGATGCCTGCACTTGCACTTGCCCGACAATTCGACGGTTACGCTGCGGAGGTTCGCAGACCTCGTGGAAGAGGCCTTGAGCGAGCTGTAGGGCTGTAATGACCGCCTGCCCCCGCCGGTTCGGCGGGGGTTGCTTTTTCGGCTGCGGAAGCAGCCACGGAAGAAAGACAAATCGGAGGTTGAATTGATCGAAGCGCTCGATATCCGGGTTCGCGGAATTGTCCAGGGGGTCGGGTTCCGGCCGTTCGTATACCGTCTGGCCAGGCGTTACGTTATAAGCGGATGGGTGCTCAACGACCTCGATGGCGTGTTCATCCATGCCGAGGGGGAGGGCGGATTGCTCGACGAGTTCGTGACCGAACTGCACACGAACCCGCCTTCGGCGGCCGTCGTACGCGAGGTCGAGCTCAAGGAAGTGCCGCTGCAGGATTGCGAAGGCTTCGAGATCCGCGAGTCGCGGGATGCCGAGGCGGAAACGGGCACGCTCGTGTCGGCCGACTTGGCCACGTGCGACGACTGCCTGCGCGAGCTCTTCGACCCGCAGGACCGCCGCTACCGCTACCCGTTCATCAACTGTACGAACTGCGGCCCGCGTTTCACTATCATCGATTCGCTGCCTTACGACAGGCCCGCAACCTCAATGGCGGCGTTCGAGATGTGCGACGATTGCGCGCGCGAGTATGCAGACCCCGCCGATCGCAGGTTCCACGCCCAACCCGATGCGTGCTGGGAGTGCGGCCCCTCGCTGAGCTGGGTCGATTTGCGCGACGGGAGCGAAGCTCCCGACCCGTTGGCGGCGGGCGTCGAAGTGCTGGCGGGCGGGGGCATCCTGGCCGTGAAGGGCTTGGGAGGCTTCCATCTCGTCTGCGACGCCTCCGATGCCGAGGTGCTAGCGGAGCTGCGGAAGCGCAAGCGCCGCGATGGCAAGGCGTTCGCGGTCATGGTTCCCGACGTTCAAGCCGCCCGGGCGGTGTGCGAGGTCTCGTTGGAAGAGGAAGCGCTGCTCCTCTCGCCCGCGCGCCCGATCGTGCTGCTGCGCAAGCGGCCCGAAGCCCAGTTGGCTGCAGGCCTTGCAGATGGGCTTCCCGAGCTCGGCATTATGCTGCCCGCGACGCCCGTGCAGCACCTGATCCTGCACGATTATCACAAGATGACGGGAAAGGACATGCTCGTCATGACGTCGGGAAACGTGCACGATGAACCCATCGTGACCGATGACGCCGTCGCAAGCGAGAAGTTCGCGGGCATCGCCGATGCGATCCTGGGCAATAACCGGCCCATCCTTTCCCGCTACGACGATTCCGTCGTGCGCATCGTCCGGCTCGGGAGGGCCAACGAGCACGGTGAGCCGAACGATGCCGTGCAGGTCGTGCGTCGCGCTCGCGGTTACGCGCCCGTGCCCATCGCGTTTCCCCAGGGGGCTTCCGGCCCGTTCGGCGGGACCGTTCTCGCGGCGGGCTCCGAGCAGAAGAACACGTTCGCGTTCGCGCGGGGCGAGCAGGCGTATGTTTCGCAGCATATCGGCGACTTGGAGGACGCCGACGTGGAGGACGCGTGGTTCGAGTCGAAGGCTCGTTTCGAGAAGCTCTTCAGCTTGGCCCCGGACGTGCTCGCCTGCGACAAGCATCCCGAGTACCTTGCGTCCAAGTGGGCGCGCAAGCACGCAGAACGCGAAGGCCTTCCCCTGGTGGAAGTGCAGCATCATCATGCGCACATCGCCGCCGTGCTCGGCGAGCATGGCCTTTACGGGCCAGCGATCGGCATAGCGTTCGACGGCACCGGCTACGGAGCGGATGGGGCCATATGGGGCGGCGAAGTGCTGCTTGCCAATCAGGCCGACTACGAGCGGTTCGCGAACTTCAGCTACGTGCCCATGCCGGGTGGCGCGGCCTGCGTGAAGAGCCCCCTGCGAATGGCCTACGGGCTTCTTTGGGCTTACGACCTTGTGGATCACCCTGGGGCGCGCGCGGCACTCGAGCATCTGGGCGAGCAGGCCGCCGTCTGCGACCAGATGATCGAAGCTGGTTTGAACACCCCCTACACGTCGTCGGTCGGGCGCTTGTTCGATGCCGTTTCCGCCCTTCTCGGCGCGTGCGAGCAACCCTCCTACGAAGGCGAGGCCGCCATCAAGCTCGATGCCATCCGCGCATCCGGCGAAGTGGCCGAGGCGGACCGCTCGCGCTACGCGGTGTCGATAACCAAGAACGCGGCGACCGAATCGTCGACCGCCCACGATACATCGGTGGTTCTGCTCGATGCGGAGCAGACCGTGCGCGCTGTGCTCGACGACCTTGCGGCGGGCGTTGACGAGGGCGTCATTTCCCTGCGTTTCCACGATGCAATTGTTGGCGCGACCGTGCAGGTGGCGGAGCTCGTGCGCGCGATGTACGGCATATCGCTCGTCGCGCTGTCGGGCGGTTGCTTCATGAACAGGTACCTGGTCGAGGAGTCTACGCGCCGCTTGGGCGCCGCCGGCTTCACCGTGGCGCTCAACGCGAGCTTGCCGCCGAATGATGGGTGCATTTCCTATGGTCAAGCAGTAGTGGCTGCGGCATCGCGCTAGAATAGGCGCAAAAGAGAAAGGTTATAACCTATGTGCCTTGCAGTACCCATGAAGATAACCGAACTCCTGGATGGGGGCATGGCCCATGCAACTGCGATGGGCGCCGAACGTGATGTGGCGATCGACTTGACCCCGCAAGCCCAGGTGGGCGACTACGTGCTCGTGCACGCGGGCTTCTCCATCGAGGTGGTCGACGAGCAGTACGCCCAGGAGACGCTCGACCTGATTCAGACCATGGCCGACATGGTGGACGACCCGCTCATCGCGGAAGCCGAGATGGCATAATGGCGGGCGATGCCATGCAGGCCGAGTTGACCCGATTCAAGGATCCGTCACTCGCGCGCAATCTCATGCGCGCCATCGACAAGTACACGCCCGAAGGCGGGGCGACGCTCATGGAGGTGTGCGGCACGCACACGGTCTCCATTGCCCGTGCGGGCATCCGCGATCTCATGCCGGAGGGAACCCGCCTGGCCAGTGGTCCTGGTTGCCCCGTATGTGTGACCAGCAACCGCGATATCGATACGGTGATCGCCCTCGCGCGCGTGCCAGAGGTGACAATCGCGACGTTCGGCGACATGACACGCGTTCCCGGCTCGTCGTCGAGCCTCTTGGCCGAGCAGGCTGCTGGCCGCTCGGTGCAGATCGTCTACTCGCCGCTCGACGCGCTCTCGCTGGCGCAGGCGAACCCCGATCGACAGATCGTGTTTGTAGGCGTCGGGTTCGAGACGACGACGCCGCTCGTCGCGCGCGCCATCAAGCGCGCGGCGGAGCTGAAGCTGCCGAACTTCTCGGTGTTCGCGGCGCACAAGAACATGCCGGGCGCGCTCGACGTGATCGTTTCCGACCCTCAGCTCAAGCTGGACGCGCTGATCCTCCCCGGCCATGTGAGCACCATCATCGGCATCGAGCCGTATCGGTTCCTTGCCGAGAAGTACGGCATTCCCGGTGTGATTACCGGCTTCGAGCCGGTCGACGTGCTGCAGGGCATCGCCATGATCATGCGGCAGCTGCACGAGGGACGCGCCGATATCGAGATCGCCTATGCGCGCGGCGTCATGCCGGAGGGCAACCCGCATGCCGTGGCAGCCATCAACGAGGTTTTCGAAACGTGCACGGCCACGTGGCGCGGGTTGGGCGATATTCCCGGCAGCGGCTACAAGCTGCGCGAGGAATACGCTGGCTTCGATGCGGTGAGCAGGTTCCAGCCCGATGTGGAGCCTACGGTCGAGCCGAAGGGCTGCCGTTGCGGCGACGTGCTTCGCGGCATCATGGCGCCGAGCGAATGCCCGCTGTTCCGCAAGGTGTGCAAACCTGAGAATCCCGTTGGCCCCTGCATGGTTTCGAGCGAGGGCAGCTGCGCGGCATATTACCGCTATTACTAATCCCGAGGGCGCTCGGGGAGCGCCCCTACGGGAACCCCGCCCGCACCCGGGCGCTTGGGGAGCGCCCCTACGGGAACCCCGCCTGTATTCTGGATGGGTTCGGTTCGCTCCTGTAGGGGCGCTCCCCGTGCGCCCGCGCCCGAAGGGCGCAAGGACGGAGCAAAGAATAACGTCCCGGCATGATTGGTCATGCCGGGACGTTTTGCGATAGCCGAAAGCTTTATGCGCCAAGCTCGGCGGCCTTGCGGTCCTCGATCGATTTCTTACCCACGGTGCTGCGCAGGACGAACACGGTCGCGACGGTGATCGCGGCGCCTACGGCGAGGCAGATGGCTGCGTTTTGCACGAAGCCGGCCACCAGGAACATCAGGAACGATATGGCGGCAACGGTCAGCGCGTACGGGATCTGCGTGGAGACGTGCTCCAGGTGGTTTACGTTCGCGCCTGCGGATGCCATGACGGTCGTGTCGGAGATGGGCGAGATGTGGTCGCCGCAAACCGCGCCCGCCAGGCAGGCGGAGATGCCGATGACCAGCAGCGTGGATTCGGCGGGGAAGACGGCCACGACGATGGGGATGAGGATGCCGAAGGTGCCCCAGCTCGTGCCCGTGGCGAAGGCGAGGCCGAGGGCCACGAGGAAGATGAGGGCGGGCAGGAACGCATACAGGCCCGTCGCGCCTTCCATGACGCCGCCCACGAAGCTCGCGGCGCCCAGCGCGCCGGTAATCGACTTGAGCGTGAGCGCGAACGCAAGGATGAGTATCGCGGGGACCATGGCCCGGAATCCGTCGACGAAGCACTCGGTGGCCTGGGGGAATTCAACCACGCGGCGCAGCAGGAAGTAGATGAACGTGAAGACGAGCGCGATGATCGAGCCCCACGGGAGCGCGACGCCGGCGTCCGTGTTGCCGAAGGCCCCGATCGCGTCCATGTAGTAGTCGCCGTCAACAGCCCAGAACCCGCCGACGTAGAGCATGCCGATGATGCAGGTCACGATGAGGACGATGACGGGGAGGAACATGTCGATCAGGTTAGCGCGGTCGTTGATCACGACGTCCTCGTTGCCGAGGGAACCGAGCTCGCCGTCGCGATATGCCGCCAGCTCGGACTGGGCCATGGGGCCGTAGTCGAAGCCGAGGCATGCGATCGCAATGACGAACACGATGGTGAACAGCGAGTAGAAGTTGAAGGGAATCGCCTCGATGAACAGCTGGATGCCGCTCACTCCCGTGTCGAGGCTGCTCGCAGTGTCCGAGACGGCGGCAGCCCATGAGGAGACGGGGGCGATCATGCAGATGGGCGCGGCGGTTGCGTCGATGATGTAGGAGAGCTTCGCGCGCGAGATCTTGTGGCCATCGGTGACGGGCCGCATGACCGCGCCCACGGTCAGGCAGTTGAAGTAGTCGTCGATGAACAGCAGCACGCCCAGGAAGAACGTTGCCAAAAGGGAGCCTGCACGCGTCTTGACGTGCTTGGCCGCCCACTGGCCGAAAGCAGCCGAGCTGCCGGCTGCGTTGATGAGCGCCACCATCATGCCCAGGATCACGAGGAACACGAAGATGCCCGCAGAACCGGAGATGGCGGGAATAATGCCGACTTCGGAAGACAGCGTGGACGGGTCGACGATCGAAGCGCCCTGGGCGAACGTGCCGATTGCCATGGCCTCGCCGCCGTCGTTGGGGAACAGCATGAGGGTGCCCGCCGTATCGAAGGCGAGCTCTTCCAGGTCGGGGTTGGTTGCGGCATCGATGATGACGGTCCCTTCGCCAAAGGTGCCAAGCGCGATCGCGTCGCCCCCGCCATCGGGCACGAGCGCGAGGGCGCCAGCAGCTTCGAGCGCCGTATCGCCCGATACGTTGGGAGTGAACGTTCCGTTGATGATCCAGTCGAGCGTGCTCACGGGGTCGCCCACCTGGCAGGCCAGCAGAATTGCGCCTACGAGGATGCCGACGAACAGTGAGCTGAACGTTTCCTTGGTGATGAGCGCCAAAACGATGGCGACTATGGGCGGGATGAGCGCCCAGAATGTACCGACGAACTCCACGTTGCCTCCTCAATCAACGATTGAATTACGTCCGCCCATTATAGGCTACAGAAACCCCTTTAGCCAACTAAAGCGCGCACTGTTAATCCGCGGGCAACGAGACGCTCGTTTCGCGTTCGACCTGCTGTATTGTGTTGTGAATTGCTGGAACTAGGCCTCGAGTCGCTCGGCTTCCTGGCGCAGCGCGGCGGCGATAACCTGGTCGGCGGAGTCCTCGTTCTCCATGATGTCGAGGAGGTCTTGCACCGTGATAGCCGAGAGGTAATGGTTCAGGCTGCTCGTGACCTGCGAATGGATCCTGTACACGGCAAGCGCCGACTCGCTGGCCTTGGCGCCCTTCTTCATGGGCTGGCGAACATGCTTCAAGTCGCTATCGAAGGCGTCGAGGATGCTTCCGACCGTGATCTCCGAGGCTTTCTTGGCGAGCATGTAACCGCCGTTCTTGCCGGGCCTGGCCTTGATGAGCCCCGCGTTGCGCAGCCTGAGCGCCAGCTGAATCAAGTAGTCGCGGGGAACTGCCATTTCATCGGAGATCTCACGGGACGAGCAGGTGTCGCCCTTGACGGCGAGGTAAAGAATTGCTCGAATGCCGTAGTCAACGGATGCCTTCAGTTTCATGGTGATTCCCTTCCTCGACAACGTATGCGCTCATGGACTCTGCCTTTGCCGTTCGAATTACGACCACAGCAGAACAAAACAGCAGTTCGGTTTGCAATTTTGACAGTTTTATTGCCAAAAACGGCAAGCCGCAACGTGAACTCAATTGTGCGCTTATTTGCTCCTAGTTGCAAGGGGGGCAAACCGAAAAGTGACTACATTGGTTCTAATTTGTAAACTAACATTATTTAAAAGGTAAGGTTTGACGGAAAACGACCTCATCGGTTCGAATCCATGGGAGTCTGCCGATACTAAAAACGCCCCATTGCTGGGGCGTTAACTATCTGGCGGAGGAGTAGGGATTCACGATTTTCGCTTCGCGAAAATCACGCGCTCCGGCTAAAGCCTCCGCGCCGTTTTCCTACGAAATGCCCACTGGGCATTTCGCTTCACGGAAAACGACCTCATCGGTTCGAATCCATGGGAGTCTGCCGATACTAAAAACGCCCCATTGCTGGGGCGTTAACTATCTGGCGGAGGAGTAGGGATTCGAACCCTAGAACGCCTTTTGGGCGTTACTCACTTAGCAGGCGAGCACCTTCGGCCTCTCGGTCACTCCTCCGTTTGCAAGGAAGAATCTTACCCGACATGAGCGGCCACTGTCAATCGAGTTTTGTTCGGGATATACTAGGTCGGATGCAAAGGAGGCGGTTATGTCGGATGCTTCTCCGACAGCGGATATGCTCGCGTTGTGGGCAGCCGAACAACTTTGGGACTGGCGCGTGCGCTTGCTGTTCGCGGTGGTCTGCGTAATCGCGGCGCTTGCCGCCCTGTTCGTGTACCTGAAATGGGGGCGCAATCGCGATGGCGGCCCGTCCCCAAAGGCCCGGAAGTATTTCGGGCGGATTGCCGTTACCACCCTCGTCATCCTGATCGGCGAAGCCAGCTTCTTCAAGGATTCGCTGGCCACCGCGCTTCTGGCGGTCACCGCCTTGGTCATAGGCATCATAGGTTTGCGGTTCCCCCAAGGAGGACCAGAGTGAGCGAGCGCAAGAACTGCATAGTTCTCATAGGAATGCCTGGAGCGGGGAAGTCGACCCTCGGGGTCGTGCTGGCCAAGATTCTGCAGAAGGACTTCGTGGACGCCGACCTCGTCATCCAGAAGCATTGCGGCACGACGTTGCAGCACGTGATCGACGAGCAGGGCCCCGAAGCGTTCCTCGCCTTGGAAAACGAGGTGCTCTGCGGGCTGGCGGCCGAAAACGCCATCATCGCTACAGGGGGGAGCGCGGTTTACTCGGATGAGGCGATGGCCCATCTCAAGACGCTTGGCCCCGCAGTCTACCTCGAGATTTCGTACGAGTCGCTCGTCGCCCGCCTTACCGACCTGCAGGATCGCGGCGTCGTAATGAAGGGCGGCGTATCCATGAGCCTGCGTGATCTATACGAGGAGCGCAAGCCCATCTACGAGAGCGTTGCCGATATTGCCGTAAACGTTGACGACCTCAGCATTACCGCAGCCGCCCGCAAGGTGGCGGCAGCAGTCGGCCGGCATGCCGGCTAGCGCTTGCGCCGCGGGTCGAACGTATCGCGCATGGCCTCTCCGAAGGCGCGCTTGAACGCTTCCGCGAACCGCGTGCTAATCGATTCGTTGATGATGGTGGCTTTTGCCACGTCTTCGCCGTAGTGCGGGTGGTTCTTCTTGAAAACGTGGTTGCAGATGCGCGTGACAACCAGGCCGATAACGGTGACGGCAAGGCAGCTCGCGGAAAGCTCCACGACCGCCTGGTTCTGCTCGAACAGCGCATAGCAGGTCACGACGGCGAAAGCGCCCGACAGAATTGCGCAAAGCCACGTGAACACTTTGATGAGCGTCGCCTTTGCGCGATCCGACGAATAGCGGAACGACATGATGACGTAGACCACCGCGGCCACGATGGCCAGCAATACGAGCAGCGGCAATATGCGGTAGAGGCGTATCACGCGTCCCCCTGCGAGATCATCATGGCCCGGGCGGAACCGAACGAGGTCGCCCTCGCCCAATATCCGCGCTTGCGGGCGGCCGACACGACGGAGCAGGCCGAGGCGAAATCGCTGCAGACGGCAAACGTGGTGGCCCCGCTCCCGCAGAGCAGCGCATCTTCCACGTTCGGCTGGGCTTTCAGCCATTCCCTGATTTCCGCGAGCTCGGGCATGATGCCCTCGGATGCCGGGGCCAGGTTGTTGAACAGCCTGATCTCGTCGGCCGATGTGGCTCGCTCCATGTTCTCCTTGATATCTTCCGGCGTGGGCAGCGGGTTCGCGTCGAATGCCCGATAGGCTTCCGCGGTCGATACGCCGCCTGCGGGTTTCACGAGCGCGACAGAGCGCTTCGAGGCAGCGAGGGCGCGCACGAACTCGTCGCCCGTGCCCTTGTGCAGCGAACAGCCGCCGCGCAGAAAGAACGCGACATCGCTTCCGATTTTTCGGGCGGTGGCCTCGATGGCCGGGTGGCCCGCGTCCAGGCCCCATAGGTGGGCGGCTGCGATGAGCGCGGCTGCCGCGTCGGACGAGCCGCCGCCCAGGCCCCCCTCGGCGGGGATGTTCTTCTCTATGCGCAGCTCGATGCTAACGTCGCTTCCCCCGATTTCATCGGCGAGCGCGCAGATGGCCTTGCTCGCAATGTTGCTCTGCGCCGGAATGTCGGGTGCGGTCACGTCGCCGCATGAGACCATGCGCACTATGGGCCCATCGGGGGCGATGCCGGGGAGCGCCCGCCTTGCGTAGACGATGTCGTGCAGGTTGAGCGCGTGCATCACGGTCATCGCGTCGTGGTACCCGTCCTCGCGGCGCGCGCCGATCGACAGGTTCAGGTTCACTTTGGCAGGCGCCACCAGCTTAAGCCACCCTTGGGAGCGGAACGCGTCCTTCTCCTGGATAGCGATGGCGTCTGCCGTGATGTTGGTGGTGTTATCGCTCATCGTTTCCTTCTTGCCGAAAAGAACTCGCGGAGCATTTCCGCGCATTCGTCTTGCAGGACCCCCGGCGTCGCTTCGAACGTGTGGTTCAGGCGCTCGTCGGAGTTGATCTGGTAGAGCGTTCCCAGCGCCCCGGCCTTCGGGTCGGGCGCGCCGTACACGCAGCGTCGGATGCGGGCTTGGTGCATGAGGCCCGCGCACATTATGCATGGTTCGAGCGTCACGTACACGGTGCAATCGGACAGCCTCCAAGCGTCGAGCTCTTGGGCCGCCTGCAGCATGGCGGTGAATTCCGCGTGGCCCGATGGATCCTTGTCGCGCTCGCGGCGGTTCCCCGCTCGCGCAATGACCCTCGGCTCCGCCGTCGGGCGCCTCGTGCCGCGGTCGATGGGCGCGTACACGACGACGGCGCCTATCGGCACCTCGCCTGCCTCGCCAGCGCGGCGGGCCTCTTCAATGGCCATGCGCATGTACGCTTCGTCGTTCATGCCCGTATTATAAGATGATTAACGGACGCCCATTCCATAATCATCTATACTGTTAATTCGCGTGCGGAGGCGTGGCCGAGTGGTTGAAGGCGGCAGTCTTGAAAACTGTTGAGCCGCAAGGTTCCGTGGGTTCGAATCCTACCGCCTCCGCCAGCTTTTTAGCACTTTTGCCTACGGCAAAAGTGCTGGGCCGACGCTGCGGGCGCCTGTGGCACCCGATCTTGACTTTCAAGCCGGCGCGCATGGCCCAAAGGCCTATGCGTTTGGCTTTCAAGTCAATCTCGGATACCACAGACACCCTCGTTGACCCTCCTTGGGCGAACTGCGACTTTTCGGCTGCGGAGAGAGTTGCGAACTGCCAGGGAGGCCGACTTGCCTTGGGCGAACGCGACCTTTGGGTTCGGCGCGAGTTGCGATAAGAGTAGGAGACTGACGTGCAGAGCATTGCTTATTACGATGGGAAGGTCGGGTCGCCGGACGAGTTGACGGTGCCGTTCAATGACCGGTCGCATTACTTCGGCGACGGCGTTTACGATGCCACCATGGGCGTGAACGGGGTCGTCTGTTTCCTGGAAGACCATCTCGACCGCTTCTATTCGAGCGCGGCGGCGTTCGGCATCCGGGTGCCCATGGGCAAGGACGAGCTCGGCTCCCTGCTCACCGACCTGCTTTCGAAGGTCGAGGGCCCGTCTCATTTCGTGTACTGGCAGGTGTCGCGCGGGTTCAACGGCGTTCGCGGGCATGCATTCGACCGCAGCATCCCCGGAAAGCTGTGGGTGCTCATAAGCCCCGAGTTCCTAGGGAACCCAATGGTGCCCGTCAAGCTTATTTCGCTCGAGGACAAGCGCTTCCAGTACGGCAACATCAAGACACTCAACTTGCTGCCGGCCGTCATGTATACGCAGGCCGCCCACGATGCGGGCGCTTACGAAGCGGTGCTCCACCGCGATGGGGTCGTGACCGAATGCGCGCACTCGAACGTCTCCATCCTCAAGGACGGCGTGCTCTACTCGCACCCAAATGACGAGTTCATTCTCAGGGGCATCGCGAAGACGCACCTCATCCAAGCGTGCTATCGCGAGGCGGTGCCCGTCATCGAGCGCGCGTTCACCCTCGAGGAGCTCGTTGACGCGGACGAGGTGATCGTCACGTCCTCGGGAGACTTGTGCACGTTTGCCAACGAGCTCGACGGGAAGCCCGTCGGTGGGCGCGATCCCGAGACCCTCGGCAAGTTGCGCCGGGCGGTGTTTGGGGAGTTCCGCGATTACACGGGCGTCGACGCCCCGTTTGCATAGAGAGCGTTCTACGCCGCCTCGAACGGGCGGCGTAGTTGTTTTGTGGCGGCGGAAAACAAAATTGCGCCAGCCCGCCGTCTTATATATAATTCGTACTCGCACTTGAAAAAGTGCTGTTGCCAACGTGGCTCAGTTGGTAGAGCAGCGCACTCGTAATGCGCAGGTCACCGGTTCGAGTCCGGTCGTTGGCTCCACGAATTAGCAGACCAGGGAATTCCCCTGGTCTGTTTGCTTTTCCAAAGCGCCTGCCACCTGCTTCAATGCGGCGATTACGTGGTGATGAGCACTTTGTTGTACAATTATTAAGATTATAAACACGCGAGAAAAACGACCCATTAAACGCAGCAAAAAAGGAGTAGCGATGAGTATTTTCTCGAAGTTCGAAAACCGTATGGAAGATACGGTCGAAGGCGCTGCATCGAAAATGTCGCGTGCCCCCATCTCCCCCGTGCAGATCGCAAAGAAGGCCGAGAAGCAGATGCGCCGCGGCACCATGGTCGGAGCGGGCAAGGAGTATGCCCCGACGCTCTACACCGTTCTCGTGAACCCCGACGACGATGCCCGCCTGTTCGGGTATTACCCCACGCTCGCAGGCGAAACCGAGACCTATCTCGAGGCCAAGGCAGCCCAGGAGGGGCTGTCCATGGATGGCCATCCGCTCGTCCGCTTCATCGTGGACGAGGGGCTCAAGCATGGCAAGTTCGACGTTATCGCGGAGGTGGTGGCTGCTCCCATCGTGGCCCAGCTGCGCGACGAGGAGATGGAACGCTACGGCATCAAGCCCCGTTCGCAGAGGAGCGTGGCCCCGCAGCAGCAAAGGCCCGTGCAGCAGCCCCGGGTTCAGGATCCCTACGCCTACGACGAAGCCGAATACGCTGATGACGCATGGGGGAACGACTTCGACTACGCGCCTCCGGCAGGCGCGGCTGCGCCCCAGCGCCGCAAGCCCCCGCTGCCCTACGTGCCCGAGGAGGAGATTGACCGCTCCATCGATTACGGCGAGTACACGTTCAACAGCGAGGATTTCGAGGATTACCGCGATAAGGCCGATGACGATTACGCGCCCGTGGCCTACAACGATGCGCCCCAGCCTGCAGCTCAGCCGGCAAACACGGTAGCCTTCGCCGGCGGTTCGGCAGCTCAGGCTCCCGACCACCGCGCGGTGCGCGCCCGATTGGTCGATGCCGCCTACCAGCGGACGTACGATCTGGCGGGAACGCGTCTCACGCTCGGCCGCGAGACGGGCAACGACATCGTCGTCCAGGACATCAATGCCAGCCGCAAGCATGCGGAGCTGCGCCTGAACGCGCAGGGCATTTGGGTCGTGACCGATCTCGGTTCGATGAACGGCACGCTGGTCAACGGCATCTCGGTTGCGTCGCAGCCGCTGTACCCCGGCGATACCATCACCATCGGTAAGACCGATTTCGAGTTCCTCATCTAATAGCCGCAAAGCGGAACCTTCTCGCTTGTAAGTTCTTCGGAGGCACTTGTGATCGATGTTGTCTTGCTCATAGGCCGTCTGCTATTCGTCGCGCTGCTCTACCTGTTCCTGTTCGCCATCATGCGGACGGGCATCGGCTTGGTGCGCGGCCAACGGCGCAAGGAGCGCACTTGGAACCTTTCCGTCGAGAAGGGCCCTAAGGAGCTGCGCGGAGTGTCCATCGTCGTGCGCGGGCCCGTGATCGTGGGCAGGTCGCCCGATGCTGACATCGTGGTGGCCGCCGGTTACGTTTCCGCCCGCCATGCGCGTTTCTCGCTCATGGGGCAGAACCTGTTCGTGGAAGATCTCGGGTCCACCAACGGCACGGCCGTCAACGGCCAGCTGATCGGAGAGCCCGTTGCTCTCAACAACAACGACGTCGTGAACGTCGGCGACGTCTCGATTCGCGTGAGGCGTGGCTAAATGGCAAAAGCAAGCTCATATCATTCAACCAAGCGCACGAGGAAGGGCGCGGTGACGTCCTTCGGCAGCCGCACCGATGTTGGCTGCACGCGCGAGCAGAACGAGGACTCCCTCGTCGTGCAACCGCCCCTGTTCGTCGTGGCCGACGGCATGGGAGGGCACGCCGCCGGCGAGGTGGCTTCCGAAATAGCCGTCACCACCATCAGCGAATGCGCTCCCGACACGGCTGACGCCGAAGAGCTTGGCATGGCGGTTGAGCAGGCAAACCGCGACATCATCAACGCCGCGCTGGCGGGGGAGGGCCGCGAGGGTATGGGCACCACGTGCACGGCGGCAATGCTTGAGGGCAACCAGCTCGTCATCGCCCAAGTGGGCGACTCGCGCGCATACCTGCTGCACGGAGGCAAGCTCACGCAGCTCACCCGTGACCATAGCCTCATGGCCAACATGATCGAGGCGGGGCAGATCACGCCTGAGGAGGCGCGGGTCCATCCCAGCAGATCCGTTATCACGCGGGCGCTCGGTAGCGACCCGCTGACCACGCCGGACCTCTACGAGATCAACGTCGAGGACGGCGACCGCCTGCTGCTCTGCTCGGACGGCCTGACGGCGATGGTCGAGGACGACGAGATCGAAGCCGTCATGAATCGCGTGGCAGATCCCCAGAGGTGCGCCTCCGCGCTTGTCAACGAGGCGATTGCCGCCGGTGGTCTGGACAATGTGACCGTCATCGTGGCGGATGCGGAGGGCGCCGCCAAGGTGAAGCGCCGCCGCATCGCCGTGCGCACCTGGATTACCGTTCTCTTCGTGCTGCTGCTGCTCGTGGGCATCATCGCGGGCGCGGCGTGGGGTGGCTACACCTACCTGCACAGCACTGCCTACCTCGCCCAGAACGACAAGGGCATGGTCGCGGTATACCGTGGCGTGCCCGGCGACGTGCTGGGCTTCTCCTATTCGGAGCTTGTCCAAGACACCGACGTGCCCGTTGCGGACCTGGCCCCATCGGCTTCCGAACGCATCGCCCAGGGCATGCGCGTGAGCAGCGTCGACGAGGCTATCGCGCTCGTCGATTCCTATCGCGAGGAGCTGGCCCAGCAGAAGGCTTCCGCTGCTTCCGCTTCCGCGAGCGCGGCCTCGTCCGAGGCTTCACCGTCCGATTCGTCGGAGCCTGCGGGCTCCACGTCAACGGGAGGAGTTGCTTCTGCCCGATGACGAGGAGGAACCTAGAGCTCATACTCCTTTGCGTGGCGGCGCCGATCGTCATCTTGCTGTTTGCCATGCTCGCGCTCAACGCGGGCGAGCGGCTTGGGCTGACGACGCTCGGCGTTCCCATAGGGCTGTTCGCCGCTTTCATTGCGGCCCATATCGCTACGCGCTTCCTCGCGCCCGATGCGGACCCAGCAATCCTTCCCATCGTGTTCGCGCTTTCCGGCATCGGCATCGCCTTCGTCACGCGGTTGGCGCCCAATTTGGCGGCTAACCAGGTGGCGTGGCTGTTCGTGGGCGTTGCGGCCATGGTGCTCACGCTCGTGGTGTCGCGCAGAATAGAGAAGCTGGCCAACTACAAGTACACGCTCATGATTCTCGGCTTCCTGCTGTTGCTCTCGCCGCTGTTCCCCGTCATCGGCGTCGAGCATTACGGCAGCCGCATTTGGCTGGCCATCGGCCCGTTCTCGTTCCAGCCCGGCGAGCTTGCGAAGATCGTCATCGTGCTCTTCGTCGGCGGTTACCTGGCGACCAACCGTGAGATGCTCTCGGTGTTCACGTGGCGCATCGGCCCGTTCAAGCTTCCCGACATCCGCACGCTGGCGCCGCTTCTGCTCATGTGGGTCATCGCATTGCTCATCGTGGCCTTCGAGAAGGACCTCGGCAGCGCCCTCGTGTTCTTCTTCGTGTTCCTGGCAATGCTCTACGTGGCTACGGGGAAGAAGTTCTACCTGGTAATCGGCTTCTTGCTCATGTTCCTGGGCATCGTCGCGGCCTATGGCATGTTCGGCCATGTCCAGACCCGCGTGGCCAACTGGATCGACCCCTTCGCAAGCCCTCAGGACGAGGGCTACCAGATGGTGCAGGGCCTCTACTCGATGGCGGACGGCGACTTGTTCGGCGTGGGCATCGGGCGCGGCCTGGCCGACCAGATCCCCTTCGTCGAGAGCGACTACATCTTCGCGGCAATTGCCGAGGAGAGCGGCCTGCTCGGCGCGGCGGGCGTGCTGCTGCTCTACCTGAGCTTCGCGATCCGCGGTTACGTGACGGCGGCGCGCGCGAGGAGCGATTTCAGCTCGCTCGTGGCCGCGGGCCTTACCACGACCATCTGCCTGCAGGCGTTCATCATCGTGGGCGGCATTACGCGCATCATCCCTCTGACGGGCATCACGCTTCCGTTCATCAGCCAGGGCGGTTCGTCGCTGCTCTCGAGTTTCATCGCGGTGGGCCTATTGCTCCGCTGCGGCGACGAGGGCACGGGCGTGGGCCAAGAGATGACCAACGCCACGGCTTCCCTCCATTCGAACAGCGTGCTCGGGCGCGTGTCGCTCGGCAAGCGCCTCACTACGGGCATCATCATTCTTGCCGCTCTCTTTGTCCTGCTCGTCGCCAACTTGACGCTCATCATGGTCGTGCAGGCGAAGGACTACCAGAGCATGCCGGGCAACAACCACACTGCCGCCAAGCAGGCCAAGATCAAGCGCGGAAGCATCCTTACGGCAGATGGCGTGGTGCTGGCCCAGAGCAACGAAGAGGCAAATGGCGAATACTCACGCGACTACCCCGCTGGCGACCTCGCGTCCCAAGTCGTGGGCTATTGCTCCGAGAGGTTCGGAACGAGCGGCATCGAGTCTTCCTACAACGAAACGCTCACCGGCGAGCAGCACTACGCAACGTGGCTCGATGTGTTAAACGCCCAAGCGGGCATAAGCCAGCCGGGCAACGACGTCGTGCTCACCATCGACTCTTCCATCCAGAAGGCTGCGCAAGACGCGCTTGCCGGGTATACGGGCGCCTGCGTGGTGATCGACCCGAAGACGGGAGCGGTCCTGGCAATGGCATCGTCGCCCACGTACGACGCCTCGGATTTCGAATCGGTGCTCGCGCAGGCCGAGACCGATGATTCGGTGAGCTCTCTCCTCAACCGCGCCACGCAGTCGCAGTATGCGCCCGGCTCCACGTTCAAGGTGGTCACGTTGTCCACCGCCCTCGAGGACGGCGTGGCGACGGAGAACAGCGTCTACAATTCGCCCGGCGAGATGACCATCGGCGGCGGCAAGGTCACGAATTTCAACGGCAATTCCCTCGGCCCGATAACGGTGGCCCTCGCAACCGTGTACTCGTCGAACACCGTGTTCGCCCAGCTGGGCGTTGAGCTCGGCGCTGAAAAGCTGGTGGCGGGAGCCGACAAGTTCGGGTTCGACCAGAACCTCGACTTCGATTTGCCCGTGGCCGAATCCATCATGGGCATCCCGTCCGAGATGACCGAATGGGAGACCGCGTGGGCGGCCGCCGGCCAGCCGGTGGGCAACGAGGAGCAGATCGGCCCGTTCGCAACGGTCCTCGAGATGGGGCTGGTGGCCTGCGCCATCGCCAACGACGGCACGATTATGAAGCCCTACCTCGTCGAGGGCGTTTACAACGCGAACGGGCAGCGCAGCTTTACGGCGAGTCCTTCGGCCTATCTCCGCGCAGTCGATAGCAGCATCGCCGAACGCGTTGGCAAGGTGCTCGAGGACGTCGTTACGTCCGGCACCGGCATGTATGCAAACATCGACGGCGTGACTGTCGCGGGCAAGACCGGCACGGCGGAGACGGGCAAGTCGAGCGACGACAGCTGGTTCATTGGTTACGCAGGCCCCGATAGCGATCCCCAAGTGGTCATCGCCATCGTTTTGGAAGAGGCTGTGGACAGCGAGTTTTCCGATAATGCGGCGCTCAAGGCGCGCGGCGTTTTGGAAACGGCTCTACAAATAAAGGGGGTTTTGTAGGATGATATACGTTAATGGTTCGTGTGACCGAAACGACCTCCAATCCCGAGCACGAAGCATAAAGGAGAACTAACGTGGCTGGCAACATGACAGGGCGGTTGCTCAACAACCGCTATCTCGTAGGAGAGCGCATAGGCATCGGCGGAATGGCCGAGGTCTACCAGGGGCAAGACAACGTTCTCGGCCGCACGGTGGCCGTGAAGGTCATGCTCCCCCAGTATGCGGAAGACCCCACGTTTACAGCTCGCTTCAGGCAGGAGGCCGCCTCGGCAGCCAATCTGCAGAGCCCTTACATCGTGAACGTGTACGACTGGGGCCAGGACGCGGACACCTCGTTCATCGTCATGGAGTTCGTGCGCGGTAGCGACTTGAAGACCGCCATCAAGCAACGTGGCGCCATCAACCAGCGCAAGGTTGCCGAGATCGGTTCGCAGGTGTGCCAGGCCCTCTCGGTCGCGCACAACCTCGACATCGTGCACCGCGACATCAAGCCGCAGAACATCATGATCCAGCCCGACGGCAACGTGAAGGTCATGGACTTCGGCATCGCGCGCGCGAAGAACTCGGTCATGGCCAAGACCTCCGCCGTCCTCGGCACGGCGCACTACATCTCGCCTGAGCAGGCGCAGGGCAAGGAGCTCTCGCCGGCAAGCGACATCTACTCGCTCGGCATCGTCATGTACGAGGCCGTGACGGGGGAGCTGCCCTTCGATGGGCCAGATGCCGTGAGCGTCGCCCTCAAGCAGGTCAACGAGGCTCCGAAGCCCCCGCGCGAGATCAACCCGAACATCGACCTGGCGCTCGAGTCGATCATCATGAAGGCCATGGCGAAGAGCCCGCGCGATCGTTTTGCCACGGCGCGCGACATGCGCCAGGCGCTCAACGACTACCTGTCGGGCCGCGCCGTCAGCTTCAACAGCGCGCGCACGAGCGTCATTCCCAGCCAGGTGCCGCCGACCACGCCGATGAGCGCGCCCCCTGCCGACCGGACCGCCGTGATGCGCGGCGCCAACGGGGCGAACGGCCAGGGTGCCGGCAATCGTCAGCGAAACTACGTCGAGCCCGTGCATCCCAATCCGGAGAAACCCAAGGGTAAGCGCACCGCGCTCATAATCATCGGCGCGATCGTGGCCATAGCCGCCATTGCCGCGCTGTCGTACGTGCTTCTGGGGCAGGGGTGCTCCAACGTCAACAACCCGACCGTTCCGGACGTCGTGGGCAAGTCGCGCGCCGATGCTATCGCGGCAATCGAAGAGGCCGGGTTCACGGCCGAAACCACGTTCGTCTATGACGACTCGGTGCCAGCTGACCAGGTTATCAAGCAGTCTCCCTCGGCGAATCGCCCGCTCGAGAAGGGCGGCAAGGTTGAGCTCACCGTGTCACAGGGCGCCGAGCAAGTCGAAGTGCCCGACCTATCCGGCATGAACGCCAACGAGGCGAAGGCCGCATTGCAGCGCGCCGGGCTGAACTACGAGGCGGGAGCGGCCGAGCATTCGGACACCGTCAAGGAAAACCGCGTGCTGCGCCAGACGCCCACCGCGGGCTCCAAGGTGAGCAAGGGCACGACCGTCACGTATTACCTTTCCGCAGGCGCCGAGCAGGTCGAGGTGCCGGACGTGAAGGGCCAGCTGGAGGGCGAGGCCAAGGCGGCGCTCGAGAATGCCGGCTTCAAGGTGACCATCGATCGCAAGAAGGATGCCTCGGTGCCCGAGGGTAGCGTGATCAGCCAGACGCCCGCGGGCGGCAACAAGGCCAAGAAGGGCTCCACGGTCAACATCGTCGTGAGCGAGGGTGCGGAGTACCACTACGTGTCCGCCTCATCGAACAACGGCGGCAGCGTTTACGTGAACGCGACGAGCGTGCCGGATGGCGGCAGCGTCGGCGTCAGCGTGACCCCGAACGACGGCTATGAGATCGCGAGCATCACGGTGAACGGCGCCGCGCATGCAGTGAGCTCCTATTTTGAGGTGAACAACGTTACGAGCGATGTGAGCGTGTACGTCGAGTTCAAGGCGCAACCCCAGCCCCAACCCGAGCCTTCGAGCGGTTCTTCGCCTTCGAGCGGCTCTTCGGCGAACACTGCATCATAGTTTGCTACAATACGCACCACGCCCCCGTAGCTCAGGGGACAGAGCACCGCTCTCCTAAAGCGGGTGTCGGCCGTTCGAATCGGCCCGGGGGCGCCATGGAAACGAAGCGGTGCCCGACGATTTCGTCGGGCACCGCTTTTCTCGTTGGCAAACAGCGGCATGCGCCATACGCTACACTTGGGCCGATATACGACTAGAGAGGGCAACATGGATTCTAAGGACCTCAGCCTCGAGCAAGGTCAAGCAGCTGGGAGAGCGCGATTGGAGAGCTTGAAGGTATATGCAGGGAAGTGCGGTTAACGACGGGCGTTTGCGGCTGCACGTCCTCGCTAGCGGAAGCAAGGGAAACTGCTCGGTCGTTCAGTACGCGGCGACGGGGAGCCTTGTCGTGGTGGACTGCGGCATCAGCTTCCGCGCGTTCAAAGAGCGCTGCCAAGCTTGCGGCATAGACCCCGGGTGCGTGGGCGCCGTGCTGGTGACCCATGAGCACACCGATCACACGAAGGGCTTGGGCGTGTTGACGCGAGGTCTCGCTAAGCTGGGCGCGCACCCCGCCGTGTACGCGAGCGCGGCGGTGCACGATGCGAGTTCCGAGCTGCAGGAAATCCAGGACGCCATTGATCTGCGGCACTTTCAGGCAGGCGAACAGCTGCAGCTGGGCGGCGTGAGCGCATATGCGTTCCGCACATCGCACGATGCCGCCGAGTCGTTCGGCTTCCGTTTCGAGGGTGGCGGCGACGCGGTGGGCTTCATGACCGATACGGGCATCGTGACGGGGGAGGCCGCCGAGGCGCTGGCTCGCTGCCGCGTGCTGGCCATCGAGGCGAATCACGACGTGGACATGCTGGCCAAGGGCCCGTACCCCGCTTATTTGAAAGCGCGCATCGCGGGCGATCACGGCCATCTGTCGAACGAGCAGTCTGGCGAGCTGTTGCAGAAGCTGCTTGACGACCGGCTGGAATGCGTGGTGGGCATGCACGTGTCGCAGAACAACAACGACTATAGGCTGCCGAAGCAGGCGCTAGCCAGCGTGTTGGAGCGCGAGGGGCATGCCGCCCAAGCGCTCGTGGGGTTCCAGGAGCGCGTCGTGAGCGTGTAGGGCGCGCGGTGCGCTCCTGATTGCCGGGCCCTATGTCTGGCTCTTCCGCGCATTTTTGCCGAACGCGCGGAACATGAGCTAGGATGGCTGGGCTTTGGAGTTTTACGTGCATAGGTGGGTTTGAGGCTTGTCTCGTTCAAAAATCATATGGAGCGCGACCGTTTTGGGTTTGGCGCTGTTCGCGTTGTTCTTCGGCGCGGGCAATCTCATCTTCCCTCCCGTCATTGGCCTGGAAGGCGGCACCGATTGGCTTGTCGGGTATTTCGCCTATTTCCTCGCCGACGTGGGCCTCGCATTGGTGGGCCTATTCGCAATGATCAAAACGGGCGGGAAAATGGAAGGCGTGACGGGCGTCCTGGGCAAGGTGGCCTCCACGGTTCTCAACTGCGCCATCATCCTGTGCGTAGGGCCCCTGCTCGCCATTCCCCGAACGGCAGCAACCTCTTTCGAGATGGGGACGGCGTGCCTGGCGCCCGAGATGTCGGCTGACCCCCTGGCGCGGGTCGCGTTCTCCGTCGTTTTCTTCGCTGTCGTCTTCGCGGCTGCGCTGAGCCCCGGCAAGATGGTGGACCGGGTCGGAAAGCTCCTCACCCCCGCGCTCGTTGCGGCTCTCGCCGTCCTCGTCATAGCGGGAATCGTCAACCCCGCAGCCCAGCCCGAAGCGCCGCGCGTGGGCAATCTCTTGCAGGAAGGCGTGCTCAACGGCTATCAGACTATGGACATGATAGCTGCGCTCGTGTTCTCGCTGGTCGTGGTCAACTCAATCGAGAGTAAGGCCGCTCAGGAGGGCGTGTCCCGTATGCGCCTCGCCTTTGCGGCATGCGCCGTATCGGCGGGTCTGCTCTTCGTAACGTACGGGGGCCTGGCTTATCTCGGGGCGACGTCGGGCCAGCTGTGGGGCGATGAGTTCATGGCCGGGGCGATCAACCACGCGGGGCTTCTTTCGGGCCTGTCGGGGGCGGTCGTGGGAAGCGCCGGCGCCGTCGTCTTGTCGGTGATCGTCGTTCTGGCCTGTTTGACGACGGCTATTGGCCTCGTCTCGGCCTGCTCTGAGTTCATCGTCGAGCTCTTCGGCGGGCGCTTGGCGTACCCTGCCGTGGCGGCGGGCATCTGCGTGTTTTCCGCGTTCGTCTGCAATCTTGGCCTGACGGAGATCGTCGGGATATCGGGGCCCATTTTGTCGTTGGTGTATCCGACCGTCATGTTCCTCGTGGTCATGCGCATTGTCCCGCTCCCAGAGGGCGCCCATCGCCTCGCCTGCCGTTTTGGGGCTTTTGCCTCATTTACGGTCAGCCTATGCGCTTTGTTCGTCGACACGTTCGGGGCGCAGGCATTCGCCGTCGTGCACCTGCTGCCGCTCGATGAGTTCGGATTCGGCTGGCTCGTTCCCACCTTCGTCGCTGCGCTTGCCGGCATCGTGGTTGCCAGGGGCATCGGTGCGAGGGAGCGGCGGGCCGACTAGCTTGCGCTCCGCGCGCGTCAGCCTGAATCGCGAGGGGTTCCCCTCAAGCCGCTGCGCTCAAATGCGATGCCGCACTCCCGGCGAGCGTGGGTGGCTCATTGGGGAGTGCGGCATTCGGCAACGTGCTTCTTTTGCTTGGGGCTTGCCGTTGCTGTCCGGCTCGCTTGCTTCTAGCGCCAGGGGCTGATAACCGGGGTGGTTCCGCCAGCGACGCCGTCGAGCTGATCATCGGCGAGGTCGCGCCCGTTCCGCTTCGTTTCTTCGAGCTTCTGCTCGGTGGTCACGTCTTTAACCTGGTCTTTCTTTTTGTTCTCGTCTTTCATTTCGGCTCCTTTCCTTTCATCCGTTCATTTATCTTTACGTGTAACAGCTTGTTCCATTTCAGTTTTTCCGCCGGCTCGAAAATATCGAAGAATATTTGAACGGCATGAATCACCTACTTGGGCAGCGCCAAGGATTACGGTTCCGGTTAGGTTGCGGTTCTCTACGGATTGACCCGCTAGTACACGTTATGGACGGCTTCTGCTGAGCCCCGGAGGTCGTGGATCTCAAATTCCGTGCCGTCGTCTAGCTTGACGATGCCGTTGAAGAGGCCGAACACCTGGTGCTGGTCGCTCACGACCAGTTTCAGGTCGACGTAGTCTGCTCGGTCTATGTCGGGCGTGAACGTCAGGTCGAGGCGGCCCTCGTCGTCGGTCACATGCCAAGGCGCCATGAGGTCGAATCTCTCCCCGACGGTCGCGGCCTCGGCATCGCGTACGGGGATGCCGAAATCGACGTTCGCCAGCTTGTGGGCGATGCCGTCCACGAACAGCATGTTCTCCGACGCCGCCGTGGTGTCCCCGAAGCCGTAACCGAGGTTCATGGCGAAGCGCTTGCCGTTCTGCCAGCCCTGGGCGACGCCCCAGAACCACGTGTTGTCGCGCGTCCACACGCCGCGGCCCCAGTCGAGCAGGCCAAACGAGTTGTCTTCGCTGAAGTCGTGGTACAAGTTGCCAAGCGAGAACGAGCCGATGGCCCGCATGCCGACGATCTTCTGGTTGTAGTAGAACGCGTGGGCGTCCTCGGCCCACGGGGTGGCGATGACCATGGAATCGCGCGGCTCCTCGTCGAGGACGATTTCAGCCAGCAGCGGCTGCCCATCGGCGAAGTCGGCGAAGTTCACGACGAGCCGCCTCATTCCGCCCGCCACTTCGTAGGTCATGGCGGCGCGTTTGTCGGCGAATGACGTGACGCCGAACGACGATGTCGAAGGCATGTTCAAGCTTCCGAGCGGCAAGATGCCGAACGTGCTCTGCGTGATGAACGTGCCCTTCTTGAAATCCATCACCGATGCCGAGGTGAGCGTCATGTATCCCATGTCCCCGATGGTGAAGGCGAGCGCGTAATCATCGTCGTTCACCAGGTAGTAGTCCCATTCCTTGATGCGCAGCTTTGATGCCGCAATGCGCGAGCGGTCGTATTCGAGCAGCAGGGAGGTTGCGAAGCCCGGGCGCGCGAGGATGCCGTCGGCGGTGTGCAGCGGCCCCGGCTGGGTGATGCGAACCTGTCCGTTCAGAAATTCGAATCCATCTTGGCTCGATGTAGTCATGGCAAAACTCCCATCTCGTCGTTTCGGGAATCTATGACAACTGCAACCATGGTATCAAATATGAAACAACCCCGCGGTTGCGGGGTTGGTGCGTTCGCTGGCGCGCCCTGTAGGATTCCATTTCGCTTCGCGAAATAACGGCTTCGCGCTAAAGCGCTCCGCCCGTCGGCCTAAAAACAGTCCACTGGACTGTTTTCTTAACGGCCTCCCACCTCATCGGTTCGAATCCTTGGGAGACGCCTAGAAATGAAACAACCCCGCGGTTGCGGGGTTGGTGCGTTCGCTGGCGCGCCCTGTAGGATTCGAACCTACGACGCCCTGATTCGTAGTCAGGTCCTCTATCCAGCTGAGGTAAGGGCGCGTTCAAAACAGCATCGGTTATTCTGCATCATGCGCCGCGTGCTGTCAACGAGGATTTCGCGCGCAATCACGGAATGTCCACGCACTGCGCTTCTCTTTTGCTAGGATGGACGAATTACATGGTGAAAGAGGTATGAACATGTCGGATCAGACAATTGATTGCACGTTTGAGCTCTACGATTCGTTTACGACCGTCAACACGGTCGATCCCAGCTATTACGAGCGCTTCGATGTGAAGCGCGGCTTGCGCAACGCCGACGGAACGGGCGTGCTCGCGGGCGTTACCAACATATCCAACGTTCATGGTTACGTCATTTCCGACGACGTCAAGGTGGCCGACGAGGGCTCCCTTCTCTATCGCGGTTACGAGCTGAGCGATCTCATCGGTTCCACCGATGACGACCGCCGTTTCCGCTACGAGGAGATCGCCTACTTGCTGCTGTTGGGGCACCTGCCCACGCAGGATCAGCTCGATAGCTTCATTGCCGTCATCGACTCCCAACGCGACCTGCCTGATGGGTTCACGACGTCTATGATCCTGCGTGATACTCCCGACAACATCATGAACACGCTGCAGCGCACGATCGTCTCGCTGTACGCGCACGATCCGGAAGCCGAGAGCCGCGAGTTCGAGCACGAGATCAGCACGGCCATCTCGCTCATATCGCGCCTCCCCCGCATCATGGTGTTCTCGTACTACGCGAAGGAATCGCGCTTCAACAACGGCAGCATGATCATGCACCCGTTCATCCCCGGCCAATCCACGGCCGAGACAATCTTGTCGATGCTGCGCCCCGACCGCCAGTTCACGCCCGAAGAGGCACGCATGCTCGACATCATGCTCTGCATCCACGCAGAGCATGGCGGCGGTAACAACTCGACGTTTACCACGCGCGTGCTGACGTCGGCTGACACCGACCCGTATTCCACGTATGCTGCCGCGATCGGCTCCCTCAAGGGCAGCCGCCATGGTGGCGCGAACCACAAGATCCGCGCCATGCATGCCGAAGCCAAGCGCGAGATCGCGGACTGGGACAACGACGACGAGATCGTGGACTACCTGACGCGCGTCGTGAACAAGGAGGCCTTCGACCGCACGGGCCTCATCTACGGCATGGGCCACGCCGTTTACACGAAGTCGGACCCCCGCGCCGTCACGCTGAAGCGCTTCGCCCGCGAGCTGGCAGAAGGCTCGGAGTTCGAGCGCGAGTTCCGCCTGCTCGAGAGCATCGAGCGCCTGTCGCCCGCCGTCCTGCGCGACGTGAAGGGCACCAAGAAGGACATGTGCGCCAACGTCGACATGTATTCGGGCCTCGTGTATGCCATGCTCGGGATTCCCGAGGACATGTTCACGCCCCTCTTCGCTTGTGCGCGCATGGCGGGTTGGGCCGCCCACAGGTTCGAGGAGATCGTCTCCGGCAGGCGAATCATGCGCCCCGCCTACAAGGCGACGTTCCGCTCGAGGGAAGCAGCCGAGTATCGTCCTATCGACGAGCGCTAGGCTGGCCTGCCGCGAAAGCGCTGCTGCGGTGCGCTCTGCAGCATGCAAGGCGTGGAGGCACGTTAGGCACGTAGGGGCGCGCTCCGCGCGTCCGCCGGCGAAGCCGGCATAAGGCATGGAGGTCATCATGTTGGTGCTAGTTGTAAACGCTGGGAGCTCTTCGCTGAAGAGCCAGCTCATCGAGACCGATGGCAAGGTGGTGTCGATGAAGTGCCTGGCCGAAAAGGTGGGCACTCCCGAGGCCTTCATGACCATATCCTTCGCGCCCGACTTCCAGAAGATCCGCTACAACGTAGCGGATCTGTCGGTGGCGCAGTGCCTAGCCAAGTTGCTCGACATCATGGTCGACGACCCCGAGTCGCCCATTAGCGGGCTCGGGCAGATCGACGCCATTGGCAACCGCATCGTGGCCGGCGGCGAGTATTTCACGAAGGCGACGCTCATCGATGACGAGGCGCGGGCGAATTTGGATAAGTGCGAGGAGCTGGCGCCGTTGCACAACCCCGCGGCCGATGCCTGCATCGACATGCTGCGCGAGATGCTTCCCGACAAGCCGCAGGTGGCCGTGTTCGATACGGCGTTCCACACCACCATGCCGCCCAAGGCGTACATGTACCCCTTGCCCATGCGCTATTACGACGAGTACCACATCCGCCGCTACGGCGCGCATGGCACGTCGCACCGCTATGCAGCGCAGCAGGCGGCAAACTTGCTCGGGAGGCCGCTGCGCGACCTGGGCCTCATCACGTGCCATCTGGGAAACGGCGGTTCGATCACGGCCGTCAACCACGGCAAGTCGATCGACACCACCATGGGGTTCACGCCCCTCGAGGGCTTGATGATGGGCACGCGATCGGGAAGCATCGATCCCGCTATCGTCACCTACATCATGCGCCGCGAGGGGAAGACGTTCGACGAGATGGACGAGATCCTCAACAAGGAGAGCGGCATCCTGGGCATATCGGGCAAGAGCGGCGACATGCGCGACGTGCTGAACGCCGCAGCTGCGGGCGACGAGCATGCAGAGCTCGCCATCGACATGTACGTGTACAAGGTGCAGAAGGCCATCGGCAGCTACTACGCGGCCATGACGCGCACCGATGCGGTCGTCATGACGGCCGGCATCGGCGAGAACTCCGCGGACCTGCGCGAGCGCATCTTCGCTGGCCTCGCGCATATGGGCATGATCCTGGACAAGGAGCGCAATCAGTTCGAGGGCGCGCTGGGGCAGAACCGCATCATATCGATTGACGACAGCCCCATTCGCATCTGCGTCGTGACGACCGACGAGGAGATGCGCATTGCTCGCGAGACCGACAACCTGGTCTCGCAGATCTAGGCTACAGGTCGCTGTAGAAAACGCATTTGTTGCGTCCGTTCCGCTTTGCGCTGTAGAGCGCCATATCGGCCGCGTGGTAAATGCTTTCGCCCGGCTCCAGCTCGGTGCTGAAGGCGGCGCCGAACGACAGGGTGACTTCGGGCAGGTCTTCCGTATCCTCGGAAATCGTCTTCGCAATCGCGTCGATCTTCCTGGCGACGGAGTCGCGGTTCTCCGGCCTCTTCTCTGTCATGATTACCGCGAACTCGTCCCCGCCTATGCGGCAGACGTAGTCGGTGTCCTGGAAATGATACGCGATGGCCCCGGCAACCCTCCTGAGCACGGCGTCGCCTGTCTGGTGGCCGAACTTGTCGTTCATGAGCTTGAACTTGTCGACGTCTACGAGGATGAGCACGAAATCGCCGTCGTATTTCTCGAGCAGCTTGTCGTAGAACCCGCGGTTGAACAGCTCGGTGAGGGCGTCGGTTTCCGCTTTGCGCTTGAGCTGCATGGTGGTTTGGCGGTTGGTTTCGTACATGGTGTTATATGCGCGCACGGCGCGCTGCAGCTCGTAGGCGCCCATGGGCTCGAGCGGCTCGTTGTTGCGCAGATTGACCGCGTGCGTTCGCAAGGGACGAATGATGAGGTGGTAATTGATGAGAGCGGCGAAGGCTATGAGCGCAACGAGCAGCGAGACGACCACGAGCAACCAGAAGATCAACCTGTCGATATCCCGTTCTATGGCGGTTTCCCTTTGCTGGATGCCCTCGATGAGGGCCGACGTGCAAGCGTTGACGTCGCTTATCACGTGGGCTTTCATGTCGCGGTAGCCGTTGTCGAGCATGAGCTGCCTTGCCTGTTTCTGGGCGTCTTCTGCGCTCAGGCCCACGTCCTGAGGTTCGAGGACGATCGCCTTCAGCGCATCGGGCAGGGGGTTCACGCCGACGGCTTCGGCCGTCAGCCTCATGGCGTATAGCTCGCGGGCCGCCAGATCGTTCGACTCAGACAGTGCGGCGGTGAGTTCCGAAGCCGCCTTGGCGTCCTCTATCTCGCGATTGAGCACCGAGACGGCTTTGTCGCGGTTCTTCGTGGTCAGGAGCTCGCCCAGGTAGTTGTTCATGTACTGCGCGTCGCCCGTCACCACGAACATGCGCGATTGCGTCGTGAGGTAATCCGAGGCGATGAGGAGCTTGGTTGTCGCATCGGAGCATTCTTCGTAGCGCTGGTGCGCGGTTTCCGATCGAGTTGTGGCGTCAACGAGGTTCGTCGAAGTGAGGAAGGCGAATGCCGCCAAGACGATCGCTGCGGCGATCATGGCTCCGTTGATTCCCAGCACGCGGGGCAGGTGTTTGAGGTTTTCGGGATTGGGATCGATATTATCTGCGCCCTCGACTGGGGCGGGATGTTCTTGCTCCATGAGGTTCCCGTGCTCCATTGGCTGGTACGTCCGCAGCTCATTATAGGTTATTCCGGTTATGGTACGAGAGCGAAATTTTCGGGCAATTAGCTGGGCTTGCGCAGCGCAAGCGATGCTACAATAGCGTGCGCTATCGTATGCCACGACAGAAAGAAGAGCGTCATGCAAATGCAACCGGCCCAGTTCGAGGCCATAGCCAAGCAGCTCGGCTCGCTCAAGGAGCGCAGCCCGTTCTACGCCAAGAAGTTCGACGGCATCGACTTGGGCGATGTCAAATCGCAGGCTGATTTCGAGAAGCTGCCCTTCACCGAGAAGGCGGACTTGCGCGAGGCATATCCGCTGGGGCTTGCCGCCGTCCCGCAGGAGAAGATCGTGCGCATCCACAGCTCGTCTGGCACGACGGGGACGCCGGTCATCGTTCCCTACACCAAGAAAGACGTGGAGGATTGGGCCATCCAGTTCGCACGCTGTTACGAGTATGCGGGCGTGACGCCCTCCGATCGCGTTCAGATCACTCCGGGCTACGGCTTGTGGACGGCGGGAATCGGTTTCCAGGCCGGCTGCGAGACCTTGGGCGCCATGGCCATTCCCATGGGCCCGGGCAACACCGAAAAGCAGCTGCAGTTCATGATCGACATGGAGGCCACCGTCTTCACGGCAACTGCGAGCTATGCGCTGCTCATTGCCGAGGAAGTGGAGAAGCGCGGCCTGCAGGACAAGATCAAGCTCCGCAAGCTGATCACGGGCTCCGAGCGTTCGGGCGAGAAGATCCGCAAGCGCATTTGCGACATTCTGGGCGTCGAGTTCTTCGACATCTACGGCCTGACCGAGGTGTACGGCCCCGGCATCGGCATCAACTGCGAGCACGGGCATGGCATGCACGTGTGGAGCGACTACGTGTACCTTGAGATCATCGATCCGCAGACGGGCGAGGTGCTGCCCGACGGCGAGTGGGGCGAGATCGTGCTGACCACGCTGCAGAAGGAAGGTGCGCCGCTCATTCGCTTCCGCACGCACGACCTGTCGCGTATCATCCCCGGCTCGTGCCCGTGCGGCCACGACGAGCATCCGCGTCTCGACACTCTGACGGGCCGTTCCGACGACATGATGAAGATCCATGGCGTCAACGTGTTCCCCGCGCAGATCGAGGAAATCCTGAAAGAGTTCCCGGAGCTCTCGAGCGAGTACCAGATTCGTATATCGCACCTGGACGGCCGCGACACCATGCGCGTGTACGTCGAGGCGCCCGGCACGCTGGATTGGGCGCAGACCGCGCAAGCCGTCGCCGCCCGCATGAAGAGCCGGATCGGCTTCACCCCGCTGGTGAAGATTGTCGAGCTCGGTTTCTTGCCTCGCAGCGAGAAGAAGACCAAGCGCGTTTTCGACGAGCGCGACTAGGACAATGTTGCGCTGGTCTACGACCGGCGCAACTTCTCGATGCTGTGGGCCCCGTTGTTGCGTCGGCCTGGCGGTCGCCGCAACCGCTCGACGCTGCGGGCCCCTGCGGTGCCCGATCTTGGCTTTCAAGCCGGCGCGCATGGCCATGAGGCCAATGCGCTTGCCTTTCAAGCCAATCTCGGGCACCGCAGGGGCCCTCGCTGACTTTTGCGCCCGCATTGGCTTTTGATGCGACGCCAGGTCGGGGCTTGCTTGTAGGGGCGTGCTCCGGCACATTGCCAATGGTCCTCCCGCAGGTTGGTTTGCGTCGGGGGTTGCCCGTAGGGGCGCGCTCCGCGCGTCCTTCGAGCGCGATAGGCAGGCGGGCGCGTGGGGTGACGGCAAGATGATTGGGCGGTAAAGTTCGTAATCCGTACATAGAGGCCGTTTTTTCGTAAAACGACAGTTCGGTATGAATATCGGCCTCCGTGTTATGGGGGTTGATTCGGGTTAGTTTTTCCGACCTGGGGTTTTGCGCTTCCGCCATTACATGGAGGCTTTTTTTATCCAATTTTGCGTCACACGGAGGCCGATATTTATACCGAAATCCGCTTTTGCGAAAAACGGCCTCTATGTACTGGTTCGCATCAAAGTCATTCGCGTAATCCAAGCTCTTTGCGAAGCTTGAGGTATTTTGCAGCCCAAGCGCGGGAGTGCTGGCGTTTGACGTGCATGACGACGGCCGTGCTGGCGGCGAACCTCGCCATACGGTCGGGGTCTTCGAGGGTGTCTTTCTCGAAGGGGAAGATATCCCACCCCAGGGCCTTGAGCTCGTTTCGTCTGCGCTTGTCTGCCGAAGGGTTTGGATGGCTGTCGCGCCCGTCGTATTCGGCGCCTATCTTGAGATCCGGGTTGGCAAAATCAATCGAGTAACCGTTCTGCTCCATGATGCGTGCCAGCCGGCCGGATTTCACGTCAAAGTTCATATGGGTGAAGGGCAGCGCAAACCCCCCGCGGCCAAGTGGGAGCGATAGGAGGAGCTGGCACTGCGTCTCTCTGGGCGAGCCGGAATTCGGGTAAATCCAGCGAAGCGCATCAAGCGCTTTCTTGCTGCCCCGAGTCGGCGTGAAGCATTGCGAAAAGGGCGCTTTCATCGCCGATGACTATGTTGCGTTCGGTGTTCATGCGCCGATGATAGCCCAGATCGCGTAGACAAGTCTCCGACCGATCCTTCATTGAAGGTTGCGCTGATTGGCTGGCGAGCCTCCCCGTTCTGTCCGGGGTCCGACATGTTTTCTATCGCGTCTTGCGCAGATCCATCGGGCTTCTCATGCGTCTCTCGAGCGCGGAATGCGATTGCTGCTATTTGCCGTGCAAAACAAAGCGGCCGCGAACGGAATCGCGGCCGCTTCCGTATTCTGCGCCCGGAGGCTACTCCTTCTTGCCGCGGGGCGGGATGGCGATCTCGTCGGCGGCAGCGCCTTCGATGCCCTTGCCGTGCGTGCTGGCCGAAATCTCCTGGCCCGCGGTGGCGGCGTCGAATGCGCGGTCGCCGGCTCCCTTGGCCGAAGGCGGATCGATCTCGAACTCAACGCACGGGGTGAACGTGCTCACGACTGGCACGACGACGATTGACAGGATCATGGCGAGCGCGCCGATGTTGAGCGGCGAGCCGAGCATGTTGCCCGAGAGCATGTTGCCCGTGGTCAGGCATACGCCGATGATGAAGCTGCACCAAACGGCGGCCTTCGACACGCGGCGCTTGTAGAGGCCCCACAGGAACGGGCCGAGGAACGCGCCGGCGAGGGCGCCCCAGGAAATGGCCATGAGCTGCGCGATGAACGGCAGCGAGCCGCGCACCTGGACGATGCCGATGAAGGCGGATAGCGCGATGAACACGACGAGCAGTACGCGCATCCATGCGATCTGCTTCTTCTCGCTCATTTCCTTGACGATGTTGCCCTTGATCAAGTCGAGCGTGAGCGTCGAGGACGACGTCAACACGAGCGACGACAACGTGGACATGGAGGCGGACAGCACCATGACAACGAGCACGCCGAGCAGGATGTCGGGGATGTTGGACACGAGGGCCGGCATGATGGAGTCGTAGACAATCGCGCCCGACGCGCTGTACTCGATGTAGCTCGCTGCCGCGCTCGTGGTTGCCAGGCGGCCGAAGCCGCCGAGGAAGTAGGAGCCACCGGCGATGATGAACGCGAACACGGTGGAGATGATGGCGCCCTGCTTGATGGCCGGGCCGCTCTTGATGGCGTAGAACTTCTGGACCATCTGCGGGAGGCCCCACGTGCCGAGCGAAGTGAGGACAACGACGCCGAGCAGGTTGAACAGGTCGGGCCCGAAGAAGCTGGTGAACACGCCTTGGAACTCGGGTTGCGTTGCATCCTGGAACTGCGACAGCTGGATGATCGCATCGGAGAACCCGCCGTAGCCGTTCAGCACCGCCACGATGACGGCGATGATGCCCACGATCATGACGCAACCCTGGATGAAGTCGTTCATGGCTGTTGCCATGTAGCCGCCGAGCACTACGTAGATGGCCGTGATGACCGCCATGAACACGATGCAGTATTCGTAGGGGATGTTGATGCCGAAAGCGATGACGATCAAACGCGAAAGGCCGTTGTAGACGCTCGCGGTGTAGGGGATGAGGAAGATGAAGATGATGGCCGCAGCTGCTATGCGCAGCGCCTTGGAGGCGTAGCGCTTGCCGAAGAACTCGGGCATGGTCGTGGCCTGCAGGCGGTGTGTCATCTCGCGGGCGCGCGGGCCGAGCACCCACCATGCGAGCAGCGAGCCGATGATGGCGTTGCCGATGCCCGCCCAGGTGGCGCTCAGGCCGTATTTGAAACCGAACTGGCCGGCGTAGCCGACGAAGATGACCGCGCTAAAGTAGCTGGTCCCGTACGCGAACGCGCTCAGCCACGGGCCCACGTTGCGGCCGCCGAGCACGAAGCCGTCAACGCTCGTCGACGACCTGCGCGCGTACACGCCTACGCCGATGGCGATGGCGACAAATATGATGAGTACGACGATTTTCCAAGCCATGATGTTTCTTCCTTAAGGTGATGGGACAACAGTTGCAGCGGGGTCGGGCGCGCCACGGCTTTATGGCGCACTCGTCCCTTGGTGAAGCGGTGGGGTTGCACACGTCCTTCTCGCGGGCAATAAAAAAGCACCGGCGAGAAACCCGTGTGCTAGCAGTATCGAAAATAGTAGATTGCGGTGTAAGCGTCGTTCCGGCGAGACATGGGGTTCTGCGCGAGCAGCCCGGCCGACGCGTTCATACACTGCATTGCGAAGACCTCGCTCATGAGGGCGCGCTTATGAGCTCCCGTGCAGGCGATATGTCCTTCCGAAGAATGCATGTGCGACACTTTAGCACAATAGAGTCGAGAAGGGAACGAGCAGCGGGTCTGGGCGTTCGGGGCCTCTTACTCGGTGAAATGCCAAGCGGTGAGCGATCCTTCCGGGATCCTGACGAGGAATGCCCGTCCGGCAAGGCGCGCCATGGGGTCGTCGTTGTGGGAGTCGGAATAGAATTCCTCGACAACGGCGCCGGGGTGCGCCTCGCGGAAGCGGCGGACCTTCTCCTCGCCCGAGCAATTGGGGCCGAGGACCCGCCCGGTGTGCGGGTCAACCTGGGAAGCGATGAGCTCGAGCCCTCGGCGCGCGCACACGTCGCGCAGAAGGAACTCGGGGCCGGCGGAGATGACCAGGTCGCCCTCTCGGGGGTTGCAGGGGCCTCCGATGAGGTGTTCGTTCGCTCGCCAGAAGCGGTCGACCTCCGCCTCGATGTCGGGGATGAGCGGCAGGAACCGGTACAGCGCTTGCTTGAAACCCGTCTTGTCAATGGCGCGCAGACCGTAGCATCCGAGCGCGGCGAGGGCCGTGCGCGGCACGGTGCGAAGCACGCGCGGATGCCTGCGCGCGCACCACTTGAAGAAGTCGGCCGTTGAATCGCCGACGCGCAATGTGCCATCGAAGTCGTAGACAATCATGCTGACAGTATAAATGAGAGGCGGGGATCGGCGGCTGCGGCGCCGATCCCCGCCAGCGGCCCATCGTTACCCATTCGTTTCCCGCTTAAATGCTTCGTGAGGGCGGGAATCCCGAATTGTGGTGGTATTATGTAGAGGCCTGTTGACAAGCGTATTCTCCCAAGGAGGTATGCGATGGAATTATTCTCCGATGTGGCATTTCTTGCACGCCTGCAGTTCACGCTTACGGTCGCGTTCCATTTCGTGTTCGTGCCGCTCTCCATTGGGGTGGGGCTCGTCACGGCCATAGCGCAGACGCGTTACTACCGGTCCCGTGACGAAGAGGACCTCGCCGCTGCCCAATTCTGGCTCAAGTTGTTCACCACGACGTTCGCCATCGGCGTCGCGACGGGCATCACCATGGAGTTCTCGTTCGGGACGAACTGGGCGGATTACTCGCGGTTCGTGGGCGATATCTTCGGCGCGCCGCTCGCCGCCGAGGCGCTGTTCGCCTTCTTCCTCGAGTCGGTGTTCCTGGGCGTGCTCCTCTTCGGCCGCGACAAGGTGTCGCCGCGGTTCTATTGCGTGGCCTCGTGGCTCGTGTGGTTCGGGTCGTGCCTCTCGGCGCTCTGGATCCTCATCGCCAATTCGTGGATGCAGACGCCCGCGGGCGCCGAGGTTGCGGCGGATGGTTCCAAGGCGGTGCTCACCGACTTCTTCGCGGCGGCGTTCAACCCAACGACGGGCCTACGCTACTTCCACACCGTCACGGCAGCGCTCGTGATCGGCGGGTTGTGCGCCATCGCCGTGGCGGCCTACTACTATATGAAAGGAACGAACGGGGCCTTCGCCAAGAAGACCATGAAGACGGGGCTTGCGGTTGCGCTAGTCGCCACGTGCGCCCTGTTCGTCTCGGCGCATTCGACGGCCGTGGGCGTTTGGGAGCAGCAGCCGACCAAGCTTGCGGCAATGGAGGGCCAGTACGAAGACGAAGTGCCCCCGCTGTATTTCTTCGGCTGGGTGGACGAGCAGAATCAAACGGTCATCGGCCCGTCGCTGCCCGGGTTCACGAGCTTTCTGGCAACGTTCACGTTCGACACCGAGTATCCCGGCCTCAACTCCCTGGCCGAAACCGAGCAATACGGCGCCATGAACCCCTCGGACGTGCCGGTGGGCGCCATCTTCCAGGTATACCACCTGATGGTTGCTCTATCCGGGGTTATCCTCCTCGTTCTCGTCCTGGCTGCCATCGCGCATTGGCGGGGAAAGCTGAAGGATTGGAAGTGGTTGCAGAGGCTGCTGGTGATCGCGCCGCTGTTCCCCTTCGCGGCTATCGAGGCGGGCTGGTTCACGGCCGAGCTCGGCCGCCAGCCGTGGGTCGTCTACCCGTCGGCGTCGGCGCCCGATGGGGTGTCGCTTCTGACGAACGAGGCGGTGTCGCCTTCGGTCACCGCGCCGGAGCTGGTCTTGACCATCGTTCTCTTCTGCGCGGTCTACTTGCTGTTGTTCGTGGCATGGGGGCGTCTGGTCGCTCGATTCGTGAAAGAGGGCCCCGCCGAAGCGCTGGTCGAAGGGCGCGACGGTGAAGCGCCCGCGATCGTCGACCGTTTGGTCGGCATGGCCGACTCGGGCGAACCGGCCCCGACTAAAGGCGGTGAGTAGCATGAGCGCTTTGGGAATCCTCTGGTACTTCCTCATCTTCCTGCTGATCGCCGGCTACTTCGTGCTCGATGGCTTCGACCTCGGCGCGGGCGTGCTCTATCCGTTCGTGGCCAAAACCGATGGCGAGAAGGAGCTCGTGCGCCACAGCATAGGCCCGGTTTGGGATGGTAACGAGGTTTGGCTCCTCACGGCGGGCGGTGCCCTCTTCGCGGCGTTCGCCCCCGCATATGCGACCACCTTCTCGGGCTTCTACCTGGCCATAATGCTCGTGCTGTTCGGGCTCATCCTGCGCGCCGTGTCGGTGGAGTTCGCCTCGCGCGACAAGGCGTGGTCAAAGGTGTGGGATGCATGCTTCTTCGTGGGGTCGTTGCTGCCCGCGCTGCTTCTGGGCGTGGCGGTGGGTAACGTCTACGCCGGCATCCCGATGGACGCGGCGGGCAACTACGTTGGCATCCCGCTAATCGGCCTCATTACCCCGTTTACGCTGCTGTGCGGGCTGCTCGGCCTGGCGATGTTCGTTGCGGCGGGTGCATCGTGGCTCGCTCTGAAGGTCCCGCTCGGTTCGGCGTTGCGCAAGCGCGCCGTCAACATGCGCTTCATCTTCCAAGTGGCTTCCGTCGTGCTCTTCTCGCTGATCTCGCTTTACGGTCACTTCATCATCCGTCCCGAGATGGATGCCAGCCTCGGCGTCTTGCGTTGGGCGTGCGTGGTCTTGTTCGTGGTGGGCATGATGGCCGCAATCTACTTCGGCGGCAACGGAGACAAGGATCTGCCCGTCATGGTGGCGCAGTCGGCAGCGGCCATCGCGTTGGTGTTCCTGGCTGCGGGCACGATGTTCCCCAACTTGGTCGTTGCGTCCGCTGATAGCGTGGGCGCGTCCATCACGATCGCCACCGCGGCGTCGTCAGATTTGGCGCTTGCATGGATGACTGGAATAGTCTGCATTGG
The DNA here is from genome assembly GCA_015062685.1 of Coriobacteriaceae bacterium. Lineage (GTDB taxonomy): Bacteria > Actinomycetota > Coriobacteriia > Coriobacteriales > Eggerthellaceae > UBA9715. Next base: position 40,602 of record SUUE01000010.1, on the reverse strand, counting down.
CGTGCCGCTTGTGCTAGCCTACCACGTAATCGTCTATCGAACGTTCCGCGGCCGTTTGGAGCTGCATGAAGACGAGGTTGAGTAGCGAACCAAGAGAGAGGTCCTTCATGGGCGACAATGCTGGCAAGACGCTGGATATCGAGCAGAACGCGCGTGAGGACGAAGTTGACAAGTACCCGCTGCTCATCCGTTTATTCGGCGTCGTGAGCATAATCGGCGGCGGTCTGCAGGTCGTCGCATTCGCGCTGGAGCTCGTCGCCCTGTTCACGGGGCAGGTCGACTTCACCACGATCGAAGAGCACACCGCGACGACGATCGTCATAGCGGGCGTGGAATCGGTGCTCATGGTCGTGCTGGCGGCGATGTTCGTCGTCTTGGGCATCCGCCTCGTGCGGGGCAGGCGCTATATCGCGGCGTTGCTCTGCAACATCATGATCGCTTTGGAAATCCTGGTCCTCGTGTGCCAGTTCATGCTCACGGGCCTGTCGACCGAGCTCATCGCGCCGGGCGTCAACATGATCATCCTGATCGCGTTGCAGTCGTATTCCGACCCCGCGCTGCGCGACGAGCGCAAGTTGCAGCGCAAGCTGCTGGCGCTCGACCGCAAAGCCGAGGCCGAGGATGGCACCCTCGGCCGCGACACGAGTGGCAAGGGCTACATCACGCTCAATTTCTTCAACATTTTCTGGGTGTTCGTCATCTGCTGCGTGCTGGGTTTGATCATCGAGGTCATATGGCACATGGTCGTCGTCGATCCCGGTCACTATCAAGATCGCGCCGGCTTGCTCTATGGCCCGTTCAGCCCCATCTACGGCGTGGGCGCCGTGCTCATGACCGTCGCCCTTAACCGCTTCCACGACAAGAACCCCGTTCTCATTTTCGTGATCGCCGGCGTGATCGGCGGCGCGTTCGAGTTCTTCGTCAGCTGGTTCATGGAAGTGGCGTTCGGTATCGTCGCCTGGGACTACAGTGGCACGTTCCTGAACATCGACGGGCGCACCAACTTCATGTTCATGTGCATGTGGGGCGTTCTCGGTTTGGTGTGGGTCAAGTTCGCTCTTCCCATCATGCTCAAGATCGTGAACATGATTCCCTGGAATTGGCGTTATGCCGTCACTACGGTGTGCACGGTGCTTATGGCCATCGACTGCGTGCTGACCCTGGCCTCGTTCGATTGCTGGTTCCAGCGCGAGGCGGGCACGATGGACTACAACGACCCGTCGGCCATAGTCCAGTTCTGCAACGAGAACTACGGCAACGACTACATGGCCAACCGCTTCCAGAGCATGACCATCGACCCGAACAATGCCTCGCGCGTGAGTTAACTAACCGCACAGCGGTAATGGCCCTGGTCGGGCGCGCAGACAGGCTACGCTCGCCGCGTCGTCGCTTCGAGCTAACTTTTCCGCCAAGAACGGGCGGAAAAGTGGATCTCTCAGCTCCTTTGGCTTGACCTCGCTCCGCCCGCCTGCGCGCCCGACCAGGGCCGTCGTGTCTCGTTCGGGAAAAGAAAGAAATTAGTTTGCAAACTGTGTATAGTGTGTATATACTGTATCTATCGCGATATACACAGTAACCCACGGGCAAAGAGAGGCGTAAATGTGGAGCTAATCATTTCCAATGCGAGCGACAAGCCGATTTACGAGCAGATCTCGTCGCAAATCAAATCGGCGGTCTTGGCGGGCGAGCTCGAACCGGGAAGTGCGTTGCCCTCCATTCGCGCGCTGGCCAATGACCTCCACGTGAGCGTCATCACCACCAAGCGCGCGTATTCCGACCTCGAAGCTCTCGGCTTCATAGAGACGCGCCAAGGCAAGGGGAGCTTCGTCTCGAGTGGCAACCTCGAGCTGCTGCGCGAAGAGCGGTTGCGACAGGTCGAGGACCTCTTGCAACAGGCTATCGACGGCGCGGATGCAGCTGGGGTCACGCTGAATGACCTGCACGACATGCTCGACACGCTCGCCGAATCGTAGCGTCAACCAATCCAACACCCCTTTCAGGCGAAAGGACCATTCGATGAACGACATCCTCAACGTACGAGAGCTATGCAAGACGTACGATCAATTCACCTTGGACCACTTGTCGCTTAGCGTTCCCGCGGGCTATGTGGTCGGCTTCATCGGCAGCAACGGCGCCGGCAAGACAACCACCATCCTGTCCATCCTGGGGCTTACCGAGCCCGATGACGGCACGATCGAGCTCTTCGGGGAACCGGTGGGCCCGGAGGGGCTTTCCGCCGAGGCGAAGGAGCGGGTCGGGGTCGTGTTCGACACGGTTGCGCTTCCCAGCGATTGCCCGATAGCCGATGTCGCCCTTCTCGGCAAGGCGTCGTATGCGCGCTGGGATGGCAGCAGGTTCTCGTCTCTCCTGAAAGAGTTCTGCCTGGAGCCGTCGAAGCGCGTCAAGGACCTTTCCCGAGGCATGGGGATGAAGCTCCAATTGGCTTTCGCGTTGTCCCACCGCCCCGAGCTTCTCATCCTGGACGAGGCGACGGCGGGGCTCGACCCCATTGCACGCGGAGAGGTGCTGGACATTTTGCGCGGCTTCATGGACGACGAGAACCACGGCATCTTGCTTTCGAGCCACATCACTTCGGACTTGGAAAGAATCGCCGACTACGTGGTGTGCATCGATTCCGGCAGTATGGTCTTCAGCAAGTCGATGGACGAGGTGCGCGACATCGCGGGCATCGCGCACTGCCGGAGCGCCGAGGTGGAGCAGATTCTCGACGCCGGCATATTCGAGCGCGGCAGCCTGCGCGTGCTGCGAGGCGGTTACAGCACAGAGGTGCTCGTGCCCGACCGCTCGTTGCTCAACGGCGCGTTTCCCGCGGTCGAGTGCGAGCGCGCCAACCTGGAAGACTACATGCGTCTCACGCTGAAGGGAGAACTCCGATGAAAGCCATGCTGTTGTCTGACCTTATCGTCATGCGCCGAAGCCTCGTTTCGCTCGTTGCGGCCTGCTTCCTCGCCGCAACCATCATGACCGTGGCCTCGGACAGCTCCCTTGCCTTTGTGGGCGGGTGCTTCGGCGCGATGATCCCGTTGCTGTACCTGATGTCCGTCGCGGCATACGACGAGCTATCCAACTGGCAGGTGTATCGCCTCACGCTGCCGATGTCGCGCAAAAACGCCGTAGTGGGCCGTTACGCCAGCGTCTTCCTCGTCGTCCTGGCTTCCGCCGTGCTGGGGGTAATCGCCTCCTATGCCGTCGGGGCCGTCGTCGGAATATTGGCCCCAGCGTTCGCGGCGGGTTCGGGGAGCGCGGGCGAATCGCCACTGTCGACGCTCGTTCTCTCGGCAAATCCGGCAGACTTGATCTGGGGGAGTGCAATCGGCGGCGCGTCGGGTGCCCTTTTCCTGGGAGCCATCACCCTTCCTGTCGTCGCGAGATTCGGCTTGAGGAAGGGGACGCGCTTCATTCCCATCGTGGGGGTCCTCTTCGCCGTGTTCGCCATCACGCTCTTCAAGGATGGCGGCCCTCTGTCGGGCTTCGCCCCCGAGATGGTCAGGAGCCTGCTTTCGGGAGGCTCGGAGTTCGCGCTCGTCGCGGTGCTGGCCGCGGTGTCGCTCATTCTCTACGCCATAAGCCTTCCCATCTCAATAAGGCTCTACAGCACCCGCGAGTTCTAGGGGTTTACGAACATGCCCCTGAACTGAGTGGCGGTAGCCTCGGCCTGCGGCGGGCGCGCGGAGCGCGCCCCTGCAGCGGCGATGCGTCGAGAGTAGTCTGCCCGCGCGCCCAGACGGGGCGGTCAAGCTGCGATTGTTGTGCTACAGTATGCGCATGAATACGCAACAAGTACCACATCCCAGTCCAGATATGAGCGCCCCCAACGCCCCCGTATGGATGCCGTCCCAGTTCAAGGGCGTCGCCGCCAAGGCGAGGGGCGGGCGCGGTTCGGAACTCGAGAACAGGGCTCTCGGCGAGACCGTCGCGAACGCCGTGTCCAACGGCGTGGGCGCGGCCCTGGCCATTGCCGGCCTCGTCGTGCTCGTCGTCATGGCGGCGCTGCATGGCGGCGGCGTGCGGCTTCTGGCGGCGCTCGCGTTCTCCGTGCCCATGCTGCTCGCGTTCCTCATGTCGACGCTCTACCACGCGATTCCCGCCGAAGAGCCCAAGACGGTGTTCCGCATATTGGGCCATAGCTTCGTGCTGCTCTACATTGCCGGCGCGTGCACCCCGTACTGCATGCTGTTGCTCGCCGATGCCGGCGGCCCTGCGCTATGCGGCGTCGAGTGGACGCTCGCCTTCGCGGGCATCCTCATCGAGGTGCTGTGGACCAACCGCCCGCGCTGGATCCAGATCGGGCTATGTATCTTCATGGGCGTTGCGACGCTGTCGCTCGCGCCCGCGTTGGCTGCGGTCATCGAACCCGCGGGCATGGCCTTGCTTGCCGCCGCGGCAATCTGCTTCGTGGTGGGCCTCGTGTTCTACGTGTTTCGCAAGGTGCCGTATCTCTGGTTCGTCTCGCACCTCATCGTGCTGGCCGGCTCCATCTGCCTGTTCCTGTCCGTTGTCCTGTTCGTTATCTAGGAGCTGCGGTGTCTAAGGAAGGCGACAAACCCGCGGGCTTGTTCGGAGGCTTGCGCAACGCGTTCGGCAGGGGCAAACGCTCCGTTTCCGAAGAAGATATCAAGGAACTCGTTGGCGACAACGAGGAGCTGCTCGATGACGAGAAGCGCATGATCGGCGAGATCCTCGACCTCGACGAGCTCACCGTGAGCGAGGTCATGCAGCCTCGTGTGGACATCATCGCCGTGGAGGAGGACGAGACCGTGCGCGCCGCGCTCGAGCGCATGCGCGGTACCGGATACTCCCGTCTACCCGTGTTCTGCGAGGACCTCGATCACATCATCGGCATCGTGCACTACAAGAGCCTGATCCCGGCGGTGCTCGACGGGGCGACGGACGCCCCCGTCACCGACTACATGCACGAGGCGTTGTTCGTTCCCGAGACGAAGGACCTGTTCCCGCTGCTCTCGGAGATGCAAACGAACAGGCAACAGATGGCCATCGTGGTTGACGAGTACGGCGGCACCGATGGTTTAATTACCGTGGAAGACATCATCGAGGAGATCGTCGGCGAGATCGTCGACGAAACCGATTCGGAGGCGCCGTTCATAACGAACCTCTCCGACAACGAATGGCTGGTGGACGGTCGTCTTCCCGTCGAAGAAGCCCATGGGCTCGGGTGGCCGGTCGTCGAATCCGACCAATACGAGACGATTGCGGGCTGGCTGATCGACACGCTCGACGCCGTGCCCCAGGTGGGCGACGAGTTTGAGGTGGACGGCTATCGGTTCAAGGTGCGCACGATGCGCCGTAGGCGGGTCAGCGCCCTGCTCGTGCAACGCTTGGCGGAGGAAGGGGCGCCGGGCGCGTAGGCGCGGGCTCGGGGGCGTAGCCCTTGGAAGTTGGTTTGGCGGTAGGGAAGGTTCTCGTGGCGCAGGAGGCTACAAAGCGTCGGCTCTATAGATCCCGAGATGCCCAGCTAGCGGGCGTTTGTGCCGGCATAGCCGAATACTGCAACTTCGACGCCATCGTCATTCGCATCCTCGCCGTATTGCTCGAGCTGTCGACGTTCGGCATATCGGGCCTTGTCTATCTGTTCCTCTGGATCTATCTGCCCCGCGCGCCCGAGCAGCCGAAGCCCTACGACGTGACGCCTGAGGTGGTCGAGTCGAGCGCTTACGGGCATATCGACTATCAGCGAGCCTCCGGAATCTTGCACCATGCCGTGGAGGAAGGGCCCTCGTTCATATCGCGCCTGGCCATCGCCGTTGCTCTCATGCTGGTGTTCATGGTGGTCGCGGTTAACGTGACGCCCATCCTGTCGGGTGCGAGATGGTGGCAGTTCTGGCCGCTCGGCCTGCTCATGTTCGGGCTCTGCCTCGTCGTCATCCCGTTCGGCATCACACGCGTCACCGCGTGGCATGCGGCGGGAATCGTCGTCACGTCGGTGGGTGCGTCGCTGCTCCCCATGAGCTTGGGTATCGTGTCGTGGGACACGATACCTTTCGCGTTCATGCAGCTCTGGGTTTTCGTTGCCGTTGCCGCGGCGCTGTTCCTGCTGGGCTTCGTTCGCAACGTGGGGCCGCTCATGGTGACGGCGGCCTTCTGCTTCGCTTCCTTCTGCCTTATCTCGTTGCTTTTGTACTCGATTCCGGGCGATGCGGACCTTCTGCTGGTCGTGGCGTCGGATGGTTCGTACGCCGTGGGGCTGCTCAATTTCTAGCCTTTGGACGATTTCGGCAGCGGGTGCTTGGGCCATCCGAAAACCGCTAGTTGAAAAACGCATGTTCGATTTTCAAAGCTGTTTTCGGCTCGTTTCGCGCGGCGTTTTTCGTTCGTTTTCTTCATAAATGGCCCGACCGATATCTTGTGGGTTTTTACTCAGGAATACCGACATGATGCGATTTTTGCCGTTTTCGGTCTCGAGGCCGCTCGAAAAAGCGAACAAATGATGGATAGCGGAAGGCCCCAAAAATTGCCTTCGCGGTTTTGGCTGGGTTAGAATTCGCCCAGTGCGACGGTGAAAGCCGTCGTCAGAAGGGTAAATTGAAATATGAGTCGGAAACAGCCTAAACGTAGAGCCGGCAATATGGTGATCAACACCATGGCCGGCATTTTTATTGTCGCGATCCTCTGCGGCGTCGGACTCGGCGTGGCTTCGGCCAGCTCGCCCGACGACGCGGTCGAAGCCGGCGCATTCGGTTACGACGATGCCACCACCAAGGTGACGTCCGAGGTTCGTAGCTACACGAGCGCCGCGCCCCAGCCTGCGGTCCAGTTCGAGCAAGAGGCTCTCGCGGTTCCGTCTGCTCGCACGCTCGATTCGGGCATGAAGATGGTGGACGGCCTCGAGCGGAGCGCCAAGGAGCGCGCAGCCCGCGAGGACGCCGAGGCCATCGAGCGCGTTGCCAACCAGAAGGCTATGCAGGGCGTGACTTCCGATGACGAGCCCGCCGGCGCCAAGGGCTTCACCGAGGAGGAGCGCCTCGAGTACGATTTGCCCGCCGTTGACTGGACCGTCGGCAGGACGGCTTTCGTCGACGAGTGGACCAAGCGAATCGACAAGTTCCTCGAAGGGTCCAACCTCGAGGGCTATGGACGGGTATTCGCGGAGGCCGCATGGGACAACGGCGTCGACCCCCGCTGGTCTCCGGCAATCTCCAACACCGAAAGCGGCAAGGGGTCCGTATGCTTCCTCCCGCATAACGCATGGGGCTGGGGATCGAGCTCCTGGGGCGACTGGGAGAGCGCCATCCGCGATCACGTGGCCGGTCTGGCCGAGGTCTACGGCTACAGCATCACCTACGAGGCGGCAAGCATCTACTGCCCGCCCAACAAGGACTTCTGGTATCGCACCACCATCACCACGATGGCGAGCATCTAAACCTCTGCAAGATTCGCATTGCCGCCCGCCCCGGCCTGCCTCGGGTGGGTTGCGCTACCTGCCCTGCTTGCCTGTAGGAGCGCGCTCCGCGCGTCCGCTCCGACACGCATCAGGCCGCAGGCTGTGCTCGCCGCGTCGTCGCTTCGAGCTAGCTTTTCCGCCAAGGGCGGGCGGAAAAGTGGACCTCTCAGCTCCTTTGGCTTGACCTCGCTCCGCCCACGGCCTGATGCGTGTCGGGGCTGCCCTCACAATGTTGTTGCGGTCGGGTGAAATGCGGACTTGTCATCATGGGGTTGTGCGAAAATAGGCGCAGTTGAGGAAAGGGTGCTTATGCGCAATGTAATCGTGGTGGGGTGCGGACGCGTTGGGTCGCGGCTTGCGAGCATGCTTACGGACAACGGGGCAAACGTCTGCGTCGTTGACAGGAGCGCCGAGGCGTTCAACAACCTCGGGCGCAACTTCAACGGGTCGACGGTGCAGGGCATCGGCTACGACGAGGACACGCTGGTGAAGGCGGGCGTCGAAGACTGCGACGTCGTTGCCGCCGTTACCGAATCCGACAATGCGAACCTCATGGTTACGGAGGTGGCGAGCCGCCTTTATGGCGTGCCGCACGTCATCGCCCGCCTGTACAATCATGACCACGAGCGCGCTTACATGCAGCTCGGCATCGACTACGTGTGCGGCACGACGCTCGTGGCCGAGGAAGTGTTCAGCAAGGCGCTTTCCGGGCATGGCTCGCACCTGGACACGTTTGGCGACTACGAGGTGCTGCGCTTCTCGATCGACCTCTCCTGGCGCGAGCACCGCGCCATCCATGTGCACGAGATAGAGCGCGACCACGATATCCGCATCATCGCGTTCGAGCGCAAGGACGGGTCCGCTTCGTCCATTCCCACGGGCGACTCCACGCTCTACCACGGCGACTCGGTGCTCGCCTGCGTGCACCACAACCTGATTGATTCGTTCACCAAGTTCATCCAGTCATAGGAGGCTGCATGTACATCGTCATCAACGGCGGCGGCAAGGTCGGCGAGTACCTTGCGACCGTCTTGCTCCGCAGCGGCAACGAGGTGTCGATCATCGAGCGCGACACCGCCGTCGCCGACCGTCTCTCCATGGTGCTCGAGGGGCGCTACCTCGTCATTCGCGGCGACGGGTGCGACTCGCGCTACCAGGAGGACGCCGGCATCAGGAAGGCGGACGTGTTCGTTGCCGCAACCGGCCAGGACGACAACAACCTCGTCTCGTGCGAGATCGCGTCGCGCGTCTACGGCGTGCACCGCTGCATCGCCCGTGTGAACGCGCCGAAGAATCAGCGCATCTTCAGGGCTCTCGGCATCGAGTCCATTTCGTCTACCGAGATGATCGCCAACCTCATCGAGGAGGAGACGCTCATGGGGTCGGTCAACGTCGTGTCGTCCCTGACGCATGGCGACGTGGTGCTCACGGAGATGGCGGTGCCGCATATGACCAACCATTCCAACGACGACGGGGTGCTCGCCTACGACGTCGAGATGCCCGAGAACAGCCTGATCGTGGCCATCTCGACCAAGGACGACGTGCAGGTCGTGAACGAGGATTCGCGGCTCTTCCCGGGCGACACCGTCGTCATTGTCGCCGACCGCGAGCAGGTCGCTCGCGTCCGCGAGGCGTTCCGCGCGCTTTAGCCCGCAAGCCGTCTGGTATCCTGATTCGGTTCAAAGCAAAGTGAGGAGTTTGGCATGATCGAGCGTTACACGCGTCCCGCCATGGGTGCAATTTGGGAAATGCAGAACAAGTTCGAGATCTGGAAGGAAATCGAGGTGCTTGCCTGCGAGGCCCAGGCGGAGCTCGGCAAGGCGGGCATCACGCGCGAGGAGGCGGCTTGGATCCGCGAGCACGCTGACTTCACCGTCGAGCGCATCGACGAGATCGAACAGGTCACCAACCACGACGTGATCGCCTTCCTCACCAACATGGCCGAGTACATTGACGCCGATCTGCCGGAGGGCGCCGAGCCGCCCAGCCGCTGGGTCCACTACGGTATGACGTCGAGCGATCTGGGCGACATGGCCCTCTGCTACCAGATCGTGCAGGCGTGCGACATCATCATCGAGGACATCCGCGCGCTGGGGAAGGTGTGCAAGCAGCGCGCCTTCGAGTTCAAGGACACGCTCTGCGTCGGGCGCACCCATGGCATCTCCGCCGAGCCCATGACGTTCGGCATGAAGTTCGGCAGCTGGACGTGGATGCTCAAGCGCGACCTGGAGCGCATGGAGCAGGCGCGCGCCATGATCGCGACGGGCGCCATCTCCGGCGCCGTGGGGTCGTATTCGAGCATCGACCCGTTTGTGGAGGAGTTCGTCTGCGAGAAGCTTGGCCTCACGCCCGACCCGCTTTCCACTCAGGTGATCGCCCGTGACCGCCACGCGCAGGTCATGACGACGCTCGCGACCGTCGCGTCGACGCTCGAGGCGATCGCTATGCAGGTGCGCCTGCTGCAGCAGACCGACGTGATCGAGGCGGAGGAGCCGTTCAAGAAGGGCCAGAAGGGCTCTTCGGCCATGCCTCACAAACGCAACCCCATCACGGTCGAGCGCGTGTGTGGGCTCTCGCGCATCGTGAAGGCCAATTCGCAAGTGGCCCTCGACGACGTCGCGCTCTGGTACGAGCGTGATATCAGCCATTCGGGTGCGGAGCGCGTGGCCCTCGCGGATAGCTTCATCGCGCTGGACTACATGTTCGGCAAGATGCAGCCTCTGCTGGAGGGGCTGTTCACCTATCCCGCGAAGATGGAGCACAACCTGTGGCGCACGCGCGGGCTCATCTTCAGCTCGAAGGTCATTCTCGAGCTCGTGCAGACCGGCATCACGCGCGAGGATGCATACGTCATCGTGCAGCGCAACGCCATGCAAGTGTGGGAGGACATCCAGAACGCCGTCGAAGGCCCCACGTACCGCGAGCGCTTGGAGGCCGACCCGGATTGCACGCTCACGTCGGAGCAGCTCGACGCCATCTTCGATCCTTGGGCGTTCCTGCAGCGCATCGACGTCATCTTCGCGCGCTTGGACGCGGTCGAGTTCTAGCACGCCGGGCACATGAGGAAAACGAGGGGCGCTCGATGAGCGCCCCTCGTTCGTTTACGGCTGCTGCGGTTCCTGCGTTCCGTGCGTGCTGGCTATGCGTCCGTGGTGTAAACCTTCACGCGGCAGACGTGCGTGGCGCTGCCTTCGACGGGGGTGTGATCGATGTTCGTGTACGTGACGAACGTGTCGTGGCGCCCCGTGGTCGCAAGGTATTCCCCGTACGAATCGGCGCCGTCGTCGACGTCGATGGCGTAATACGTGCGGTCTTCCAGGCTGATGCCGCACACGGAGCGGGTCGACTTCGTGACGAGCGTGTTCTTGCACCAGCACGGGGGAGCTGTCGGCGTGCGCGGGAAGCTGAACCATTTCGCGTCGTCGTAGCTGCCCGAGGGCTTGTTCATGGGCACGTACGTGCCGAGGTTCGAGATGCCGTCCCCGTAGTCGTAGATATCGGGGAACGAGAACATGAGGCCGGTTTCGCCGTATCCCGCCTCGAGGGGGGTCATGGCGGAGGGAAGGGTGACCTGCTCGTTCACCGAGCCCGTTGCGGCGTTGATGTTCGTGAGCTGGTAGTAGACGGTTGAGTAGTCGAGTCGCGGCGTGATCGTGACGTCGTCTTGGCCGGCGTAGATGGGCGTGCCCATGCGGCGGGCCGATTCGTACACGCATGACGTATCGTTCTTCCCGATGGTCGCCGCCATGAGGCGCGACGTCAGCTTTTCGGGGTTGGGGTCCTTGGGCAGGACCTGCCAGAACACGCGGTTGCCCACGGCCGCGATGGTCGGCGTCTCGTACGTGCTATCGCCTTCCTCGAGAAGCGTGGGGGCCGCTGCGGCATCGCCGCTCGTCGGTGCCGCGTATATGCGCCACGCGCCCTCGAGCACGTTCGCCTCGGTCCAGATGATCCCTTCCGATGTGGCGCGCACGTCATAGATGTCGAAGTGGTCGTCAGAGCCGACGGCCTGCTCGAGCACGGTCGTCGATGAGGCGCTTCCCAGATGGAGCAACGCGACCTGGGAGAGGGGCGCCGCCGATTCCGTCGGCAGAAGGCATGCGGCTACGGCGTCGTCGTTCATCCAGACGAGAGAGCCGTAGGGCAGCTCGAGCTCGGCGATCACATGCACTTTGTCCTCGTAGGTCTCGAGCGCCTCGAACTCGGAGAGCGTCGTTACCGCGCTTTCCGGCACCTTGAGATAGGGCACGGTTTCCTTGCTGGAACTCTGCGCGCTGTAGGTGGCCACTCCCACGCCCACGGCAGCAACTGCGCCGACGCCGATGGCTCCGTACAGCAACTGGCGACGGGAGAGCAGCGTTGGTTCGCTTCCCATGTTGCGCGATGTGCGCGCGACGGAGGCGCGCGACGGGGTGCGCGAGGACCCCAGCCCGGCGTTTCTCGTGGTGCTATGACGTGGCGATGGCTTGTTCATGGTGTTGAATTGTGTCATTTCATCTTCTAAATGATTGGGCCCGACTCCCAATTGTTACAATAACTCCCAAATGCGTTCATGCACGTGAGACTAGGCGCTACTAGTATTCGAAGAAGACAGGGAAACGTAAGGAGACGAGATGGGCAACGAGACACGACGCATCATGCTTGTCGAGGATGAGAAGGCCATCCGTGACGCAGTCACCGCATACCTCGAGCGCGAGAACTATTGGGTTACCGCCATCGGCGACGGGCAGGATGCTCTTGACGAGTTCGCAAAGCACCACTTTGACCTCATTATCCTGGACCTCATGCTTCCGCGAGTTCCGGGCGAGCGCGTATGCCGCGCCATCCGCGACAACTCCGACGTGCCCATCATCATGCTCACGGCAAAGGGCGAGGTGGAGGACCGCATCATCGGCCTCGAGCTCGGCGCCGACGACTATCTGATCAAGCCGTTCAGCCCGCGCGAGCTCGTGGCGCGCGTCCGCGCCCTGCTGCGCCGCGTGCATGCCGATTCCGAGCCTCAGCGCGAGGTCCTCGAGTTCGGCGACCTCACCATCGACGTGTCGGGCCACAAGGTGCTCGTCGCAGGCAAGGAAGTTGACCTCACCGCGAGCGAGTTCAAGCTGCTCACCACGCTGTCGCGCTACCCGGGTCGCGTCTATTCGCGCATGGAGCTCGTCGAGAAGGTGCTCGGCTACGACTTCGAGGGCTACGAGCGCACCATCGACAGCCATGTGAAGAACCTCCGCGCCAAGATCGGCGACAACCCGCGCAACCCCAAGTGGCTGCACACCGTGCACGGCGTGGGCTACCGCTTCGAGGATCCCACGAAGTCCGGCGTCGCGCAGTAAGGCATCTGCGGTTCCGTGGCAGACGAATTGAAGACAGGTGAGCTTCCCGACTTCGTGGACGAGGAAGAACCCGAGGAGCTGGAGGAAGAATCCAGGTCGCGCCGAAGGCTGCGCTGGGGCAGCTTGTCGTACACGACGCGCGTCACTATCTCGTTCTCCCTCATCGCGGCTATGACCGCGCTCGTCGCCATCGGCGTCGTCTCCTTGGTGTGGGAGCAGCATTTCCACACGTATACCCAGGACAACATGCATGCGGTGGCCGAGACCACGGCCGACCAGATCGCCGAGCTCTACGAAGAGGTGGGGCATTTCGACGATAACGTGCTCCAGCCCGCGAAGAGCGCGGTGGCCGTGTCGAAGGGCGTTGGCATGCAGGTCGTCGACACGAACGACAACGTGCTGTTCGATTCGACCGTCCTCGCCGACGGCGTGGAGGGCATCATCACCCCGTCCATAGCCCCGGCCAAGGGCCAGGACAACATGGCGCGCGCGGCGATCGTGGCCGATGATACCGCCATCGGGTCGGTCCGCGTGTGGGTGTACGGTTCCGACCAGCTCCTGCGCTCCGCTGACCAGGAGTTCCGCGACCGCTCGTATCAGGCCATGACCATGGCGGCCGTTATCGCCATTGTGCTGGCGTCGCTGTTCGGCTATTTCTTCGCGCGCAGCCTCGTGCGCCCCATCAAGCGCATGACCGACACCGCCGAGGCCATCAAGGAAGGCGATTGGACGGCTCGCACCAACATGGAGGGCGAGGACGAGATATCGCAGCTCGGCCAGACCTTCGATGCCATGGCGGAAGCGGTCGAGCGCGACCGCAAGCTCGAGAGGCGCCTGACCACCGACGTCGCGCACGAGCTGCGCACGCCGCTCATGGCCATCCAGGCAACGGTCGAGGCCATGGTGGACGGCGTGCTGCCCGTCGACGAAGAGCGCTTGATGACGGTCGATTCAGAGGTCATGCGCCTGTCGCGCCTCGTCGACTCGCTGCTCAAGCTCTCGCGCCTCGAGAACCGCGCGAATCCCAACAAGCAGGAGATCGTCAACGTGGGCGAGGTCGTGTCCGGCATCATCGCCACTCATGAGGCATACGTGGCCGAGGCGGGGCTCACGCTTTCGTATAAGGCCGACGACAACGTGATCGTCCTGGGCGATCCCGACCTGATCAGGCAGGCAACCGCCAACCTCATCTCCAACGCGGTGCGCTACACCGACGAGGGCGGCCGCATCAAGGTGCGCGTGAAGCGCGGCGAGACGATGGCGTCCATTGCCGTCAAGGACACGGGCATCGGCTTGACGCCCGAGGAAGCGCGCATGGTGTTCCAGCGCTTCTGGCGTGCCGATTCCGGCCGCGACCGCGAGAGCGGCGGCCTGGGCGTGGGCCTGACGGTGGTCAAGGAGATCGTCGACCGCCACAACGGCTGGGTGCAGGTTGAGGGCCGCAAGGACGAGGGAGCCTGCTTCACCATTCACATCCCGCTCTACGACGAGCGCCGCAAGGGCAATCGCTCCAATTCGGGGCGCGTTCCCCGCATCCCGCGTTAAGTGAACTTCGCATCCGAAAGCGACCGCCGGCATGCGGGCTACGCTCGCCGCGTCGTCGCTTCGAGCTAACTTTTCCGCCAAGTACGGGCGGAAAAGTGGATCTCTCAGCTCCTTTGGCTTGACCTCGCTCCGCCCGCATACCGGCGGTCGGGGCGGCACGGTTCTGGTTGAATGGTTTCCTGTGCTTTAACTTCTCTCGTTATTGCATGTAATTGCGCCTATTTGGGGAAAGCGTGGCTACAATAAGCGGGTTCGACGTTTTCAAGCGAAAGGCATATGGCATGGCTGGTATCGATATCAAGCCCGATGCGCAGGGCAAGGTGCGTGACCTTTACGACCTGGGCGACAAGCTGCTGCTCGTCGCGACCGACCGCATTTCGGCGTTCGACTACATTCTTCAGGACGAGATTCCCCACAAGGGCGCGGTGCTCACGCAGATCTCGTGCTTCTGGTTTGAGCTGCTCGACGGCGTGGTTGAGAACCACCTCGTTTCGACCGACGTGGCGGACCTGCCCGATCAGTTCAAGCCTTATGCCGACTACCTGCGCGGCCGCTTCATGCTCGTGCGCAAGGCCGAGATGTTCCCCATCGAGTGCATCGTGCGCGGCTACCTGGCCGGCAGTGGCTTGAAGGAGTACCAGCGCGAGGGCACGGTGTGCGGCATCGAGCTGCCCGAGGGCCTCGTGAATTCCTCCAAGCTCCCGCAGCCCATCTTCACGCCTTCCACCAAGGCCGAGATCGGCGACCACGACGAGAACATCAGCTTCGACCGTTGCGCGAAGATCATCGGCGACGAGGACGCCGCCGCGTTGCGCGACCTCTCGCTCAAGGTGTACACGACGGCGCGAGACCACGCAGCCGATTGCGGCATCATCATTGCCGACACGAAGTTCGAGTTCGGCCGCCTGAACGGTCAGATCATCCTAGCGGACGAGGTCCTCACGCCCGATTCGTCGCGCTTCTGGCCCGGCGACGTCTATGAGCCCGGTCGCGACCAGGCCAGCTTCGACAAGCAGTTCGTGCGCGATTGGCTCACGGCCAACTGGGACAAAACCGGCAACCCGCCGCGCCTTCCCCAGGAGATTATCGAGAAGACCTCCGAGAAGTACGTCCAGGCCTACGAGAAGATCACGGGCCGCAAGTTCGCCTTCTAGGCGCGATCCAACCTGAGAGAAACGAGAGAGTGCAGCACCCATGAGCCAGCGTAACCCCATGAACGAGCGCTACCAGGACGAGAACCGCGGCGGCAAGACGAGGAAGAGCTCGGCGTCCGCCAAGCCCAAGACAGCTCGCGCGGCCACCGTTCGCCCCCCGGCGCCCAAGTCCAAGAAGGAGAAGAAGGCCGAGGCGCGCGAGCGCGAGCGCGAGGCCATGAAGAAGGCAGAGGTGCTCCAGTCGCGTTTCGAGGACACCGACGGCTACAAGCGCCTGCGCCGCTTCTGGTGGGTGGCGCTCATCGGCGCGATCGCGTGCACGGGCGCATCGTTCCTCATCCAGGCCAATTTCGGCGATTCGCTGCAGGCTGTGTCGATGGCGTTCATGATCGTTGCCTACGTGCTGATCATCGTGGCGTTCTACATCGACCTCGGCAAGATCAAGAAGGAGCGCAGGCTCTACAATGCTTCCATCCTGAAGGGCAAGTCGAAGGAAGCCCGCAAGGAGCAGAAGAAGCTCCGCGCCGAGCAGCGGGCACAGGAGAAGGAAGCCGCCGAGAAGTTCGAGGCGGCCAAGGCCGAAGAAGCCGCCAAGAAGGAGCAGGGCTTCCTCGCGCGTTTCCGCAAGAAGGATTCCGAGCCTGCTGAGGCCACCGAGGCTGCCGAATCTAAATAAGTGCGCCGTTTCCTATAGACCGTAAAAGAATCGCCACCGAGAGGCCCGGTGGCGATTCTTTTACGGCTTAGGGCTGTTAACGTGCCGCGCGCTAACCCTTCGAGTTGCTTGCGCTCGTCTGCATGCCGGCTTGCTCGCGGCGGGTGAGCAGGTAGAAGAACGGCGTGTCGAGCGCAGCCAGGACGAACTTGCACAGGTACTGGCCCACCATCATCGCGCCGAGCTGCCCGATCATCGCGGGGTCGAAGAGCCATCCGAAGCCGATGCCGAACGCGATGCCGATGAATACCACCGTGTCGATGAGCTGCGATGTCATGGTGGACGCATTGTTCCAGATCCAGCGGCTGCGGCTCGTGCCGCCGTTGGCGAGCACGTGGTTGCGGATGCGGTGGAAGATGAACACGTCCCACGACTGGGCGAGCAGGTAGGCTGTCATGCTCGCGATGACGAATACTGCGTTCTGCCCGAGGAGCATGTCGTAGGCGGCCTGCATGCTCGGGTCGGCCGCCGGCAGCACCTCGCCGACGAGGATGAGGCAGGTTGCGAGCACTTGGCAGGCGAAGCCGCCGAGCACGACGGTGCGCGCCTCCTTGCGCCCCCAGATCTCGCCGATGACATCGGTCATGAGGAACGTGACGCAGTAGCAGATAACCGCCGAGGGAACGAGGATCGTGCTGCCGAACAGGGGGATGCCCGTTTGAATGGTCTTCGCCGTTATGACGTTGGAAATAACGAGTGCCACGGCGAAGACCATGGCACAGAGCATCAGGTTGGTATTAGTTTTCTTCATTCCGTTCTCCTTGTTTTTTTAGGTTGGTTATTGCGACAACCTCCCAGGTGCGGCTGGGAACCGGATGGGTATTATAGCGAAAAACGACGATAAAGCCACGAGAATGTTTTTCCGTACAGGTATACTTTATAAGAACGATTTCTAGGAGGTATGCGTTGAAGTGCATTAAATGCGGCCACGAGCTGAAAGATGGTGCGATCTATTGCATCAGATGCGGTGCCATGCAGATATCGATGGACGGCGAGCGGCTCACTGAGAAAGGCTGGTCCGACGTCAACTCGATCAAGGCCGGAGGCCATGCCCGCGAATTCAAGGCAGCCCCGGAGGGCAACGGCAGGCGCATCGCCATCGTCGTTGTCGTGATCCTCGTCATTGCGGCGATCATCGCGGGCGTCGTGTTCGCGTTGACGCGGCCCGCTCCCGAAGAGGACGACCCTTCCATCACGACGAGCGCGTTCTCGTCCACGTCGTCTTCTGCAACGACGTCTTCCACTTCCTCCACGTCGACCACTTCGTCGTCTGCGACCTCGGCGAGCTCCACGGCCGCGTCTTCGGCATCGTCCGCGTCTGCAGCTTCGCAGGCGTCAACCGCCGCTCAGGCCGCTACTGCAACGCAGCAGCCCGCAGCCCAGCCGGAGCCGCAGCCCGAACCGCAGTACGTGCCGGAGCCCGCACCCGAGCCTGCGCCCGCTCCTGCTCCCGCATACGGCGACGAGCCGAGCTATGCTCCCGAGCCCACCTCGGGCGACTACGTGCTAGCCGACAGCTCTTCGCGTTACTACACGGAAGATGAGCTCTCGGGCATGAGCGCTTCCGACCTCTACTACGCGCGCAACGAGATCTTCGCGCGCCATGGCCGCATGTTCCACCGCTCCGACCTGCAGTCGTATTTCGAGTCCAAGAGCTGGTACAACCCGACGTACACCCCTGCGGAGTGGGATGCCATGGGCGACCAGCTGAGCGATGTCGAGCGTCAGAATTCGCAGCTGATGATGCAGCTCGAGGAAGCCAAGAACTCCGGCTACCTATAGGCCGTCAATTGACGTAAAACGAATCGCGCCCTCCCCGCGCACGCTGCGGGGAGGGCGCTTTGCTTTCCTTTGGCACGCTCGCTTTCCAATGGCGCGCTGCTTTCCCTTGGCGCGTTCGTCTTCCTTTGGGGTGCTTGCTTTCCCCCGGCTCGCTCGCCTTCCTTTGGCTGTAGGGGCGCGCTCCGCGCGTCCGCGCCCGAAGGGCGCACGACCTTCTACTCGGTCTCCAGCTGCTCGAACAGTCGCCTAGCGGCAATGTCCGCATAACCATAGTCGGGGTTCGCCCAGTTGGCGAAGGGGTGGATGGCGATGCCGCCGCGCGGCACGAACACGCCCTTGACCTCGATGTACTTGGGCTGCATGAGTTCCACAAGGTCGTTCATGATGATATTGGTCACGTCCTCGTGGAAATCCCCGTGGTTGCGGAAGCCGAACAGGTAGAGCTTGAGCGATTTGCTCTCCACCATGCGTTTCGCGGGGATGTAGTTGATGAGCATGGTCGCGAAATCCGGCTGGCCCGTGATGGGGCAGAGGGTCGTGAACTCGGGGCAGCGCAGCGTGACCATGTAGTCGCGGTCGGGGTGCGCGTTCTCGAACGACTCGAGCACGCTCTTGTCGTAGGTCTGGGGGATGTCGGCTTTTGCACCTAAGAGGGTGAGGTCTTTTGTGTTGCTCATGATGTCTTCCTTGCTAGTCCGCCCTGCTGGTTTCGGCATGGAGGCTTCGCTCGACGCGTCGTCGTCGCGAGCTAACTATTCCGCCAAGAGCGGGCGGAATAGTGGATCTCGCTCCTCCTTTGGCTTGACCTCGCTACGCCTCCAAGCCGAAACCAGCAGGGCTGCCGTTTCTGGGGTTGTTGGCAACTGCGGTCATGAATATGTGCATGGTGACCGAGGCCGTAGGGTATTATAGGGCAAACGAGTCTGGAGGCGGAAATGGCGGGTGAAACGCGCAATAACGATGGAACTCGGAGGGCGGCGGCGCAGTCTGCGGCCGTGCTAAATGCGCGCAACCAAGCCAGGCGCGCTTCGCAAGATGCCGGCGGAGCCGAACGTCCGCAGGAGCGGCGGGGGAGGCATCGCGCCGACGACTCCGATCCGCGGCGATCCGACTACAGAAGAGCGAGCGGGGGAAGGCGTGATTCGGAGCCCCCTCGGCCAAGCGGGAAGCAATCGACCGTAGAGTTCATCAAGCGCAACAGCACCTATATCATCTCGGTCGTGGGCGTTGTGCTCATCGTGGTTCTCATGATCGTGTTCATCCGCGCTTGCGCCCCCGAGGAAAAACCCGTGGAGCAACCTGCTGAGCAGGGGTATGTGAGCCCCTATGATTGGAGCAAGCTCGATACGACGAACGGGCGTTATGCCTACGTCGTCGACGGACAGGTGAAGTCGCGGCTTGGCGTCGACGTGTCGGAGAACCAGCAGTGGATTGATTGGAAGGCCGTCAAGGCCGATGGCATCGACTTCGCGATCATTCGCCTCGGGTATCGCGGCGCGACCGAGGGCGAGCTCTTCGTCGACGACTATTTCGAGTACAACTTTGCGAGCGCGAGGGAGGCCGGCCTCGATTGCGGGGTCTACTTCTTCTCCCAGGCCGTGACGGAAGAGGAGGCGCGCGAAGAGGCGCGGTTCGTCATCGAGCAGCTCAAGGGCGCGAAGCTGCAGTGCCCCGTCGCGTTTGATTCCGAGGTCGTTTCCCAGCTCGAGGATGCGCGAACGGCCGGCTTGACCGATGCCGAGCTCTCCAAGATCGCCGACGCGTTCTGCGACACCATCGAGGCGGCGGGCTATTCGTCGCTGGTGTATGGGAATGCGTACGACCTGAGGAGCTATGACTACGACGCCCTTAACGGCCGCGGCATCTGGTGGGCGGAGTTCGATGCGCAAAGCCCCTCGCATTACACCAATATCTCAATATGGCAGTATGCCAACGGCGGTCAGGTGAACGGCATCGACGCCGCCGTCGACATGAACCTCGACCTCTCCAAGGTGCTCTCGTAACTTCCGATTGCGCAAAACGCCCGAAGGGACACGAACTTCGCGCGCTGTGCGCGATGGCCCGTAGGGGCGCTCCCCGAGCGCCCGCCGGTAAAGGAAAGGGGACGCACGAACGCGTCCCCCAACAATCAAATCTGTGCGTTGCGAATAACCGCCGCTATTCTTGCGTTTCCTTCTCCACGAGGTGCGACACGCCGTAGCGCTCGCGCAGCCCGGGCTTGTCGATCTTGCCGGTGGAGTTGCGCGGCACGTCGGCGAAGATATAGCGACGCGGACGCTTGTAGCGCGGGAGGTCCATGCAGAAGTCCTCGATGGCCGCCTCCGTCAGCTCGTAGCCTTCCTTCACCTCGATGATCGCGCAGGCGATCTCGCCCAGGCGCTCGTCGGGCACGCCGATGACCGCCACGTCCTTCACGTTGTCGTTGCCGCGGATGAAGGCCTCGATCTGCACGGGGTAGAGGTTCTCGCCGCCCGTGATGATGACGTCCTTGGCGCGGTCGACCAGCGTGATGAAGCCCTCGGCGTCGATCCTGGCCACGTCTCCGGTGTAGAGCCATCCATCGCGCAGCGCCTCGGCCGTAGCCTCGGGGTTGTTGTAGTACTCGACCATGACGCAGTTGCCCTTCAGGCAAAGCTCGCCCACGTCTTCGCTGCCGGGCGCGACGACCGTGCCGTCCTCGCGGCGAATCTCGGCCTCCCAGCCCCAGCCGGGCACGCCGTTGGTCTCGAGGTGCTCGAAGTTCTCCACGCCTAGATGGATGCTGCCGGGGCCCATGCCCTCGGACAGGCCGTAGTTGTTGTCGTACTCGTGGTTGGGGAAGCGCTTCTTCCAGCGGCGCACGAGGCTCGGCGGAACCGGCTGCGCGCCGATGTGCATGAGCCGCCACTGGTCGAGGCGATAGTTGTCGAGGTCCACCTTGCCGTCGTCGATGGCGTCGAGGATGTCCTGGGCCCACGGGACGAGGAGCCACACGAGCGTGCAGTGCTCCTCGGATACGGTCTGCAGGATCCAGTCGGGGCGCACGCCGCGCAGGATGACGCCCTTGCTGCCGCTGACGAGGCTGCCGAACCAGTGGATTTTCGCGCCCGTGTGGTAGAGCGGCGGGATGCACAGGAAGCAGTCATCGCGCGTTTGGCCGTGGTGCTGCTGCTCGCAAAGGCCAGCCTGCAGGAGGCTGCGATGGTTGTGGAGGATGGCCTTCGGGAAGCCCGTCGTGCCGCTGCTGAAATAGATGGCGGCATCGTCGTCGTCGCTGATCGCGATGTCGGGCTCCTCGGCGGCGAAGTGCGTGACGCGGCGGTTGTAGCTGTGCGCGAACGTGGGGCAGTCCTCGCCGACGAAGTACAGGTTCTTCACCTGGGGGATGCGGTCGGCGATCTGCTCGACGCGCCCGATGAACTCGGGGCCGAAGATGAGCACCTCGGCGTCGGAGAGCTCGAGGCAGTACTTGATCTCGTCGGCCGTGTAGCGGTAGTTCATCGGCACGGCAACGGCGCCCGCCTTCAGCACGCCGAAGTAGATCGGCAGCCACTCGAGGCAGTTCATGAGCAGGATGGCAACCTTCGTGTTGCGCTCCACGCCCGCGTCGATGAGCAGGTGGGCGAAGCGGTTCGCCTGATCGTTGAACACCTTCCAGCTGATCTCGCGGCGGTAGCGCTGGGACGCCGGCGCCTCGACGAGCTCGTAGTCGCGCCACGTTCGGCCGCGCTCGTCGCGGATGGCCGGGTTCACCTCGACGAGCGCGATGTCGTCGGGGTATTTGGCGGCGTTCATGATCAGGTAGTCGGTTGCGGGCATGTCACTCTCCTGCGTCTAGGAATATCTTTCTCGTTACAAAGTTCCACACCATGACGACGGCCGTCGCGAATATCTTCACGATGAGGTACGCGTGCCCGGCGAGCCAATCCGGCCAGGGAATCAGCTCCACGCCCGCCCACATGAGTGCGTTGTTAATGATAAGGCCGATGACCGACAATACGACGAAGATTATGAACTCGCGCCGCCGCGACATGTCCTCCTTGTGGGTGAACACGAAACGCATGGACGCAATGTAGTTGAACACCACGGACACCGTGAAGCCGATGGTGGCGCTCACGAGGTAGTTGATGTTGAGGATTTCGGTGCAGAACGCCAGGAGTCCGTAATCGATGAAGAAGGCAATGATGCCCACAACCCCGAATTTCATGAACTGTTCGATGAGTTTTCGCATGCAGAGCAGTATAGCGCCCGAAATGGACTAGCCGAACAGCATCCGCTATAATTCCAGTCTGCGCCCGAGTGGCGGAATGGCAGACGCGGCGGTCTCAAAAACCGTTGGGAAACCGTGAGAGTTCGAATCTCTCCTCGGGCACCATCCGTGCTTTAAGACCCCCGATTGCGGGGGTCTTGTTGTTGATGGCCGATTGGGGCTGCCCTCGGCCGGATAGGAGGCCTGCCATGGCGAACGGAGCGACCGCGCGCACGAGGCTCAAGGGCAAGACATGGTTCCTCATCGTGCTTCTGGCGCTCATGGGGCAAGTTGCCTGGGCGGTCGAGAACAACTTCTTCAACTTGTTCATCCAGGACGTGTTCGGCGCATCGCTCTCCGATGTGGCCCTCATGGTGAGCGCCTCGGCGCTCACGGCCACGGCCACGACGCTGCTCGTGGGCGTCTGGTCCGATAGGGTGGGGCGCCGGAAGGTCTTCGTGGTTGCGGGCACGCTCGTCTGGGGCTTGTCCATTTGCGCGTTCGCCGCGCTGCAGAACGTGTCGGCGGCGCTCGCGCGCGATGCGGCGGCTGCTGCGACGCTCGGCATCACGCTCACGATCGTGTTCGACTGCCTCATGACCTTTTTCGGCAGCCTGGCCAACGATGCGTGCTTCAACGCGTGGATGACGGACATAACCGACGACACGAACCGCGGGCGCGTTGAGGGCGTGAACAGCGCCATGCCGCTGCTCAGCATGCTGCTCGTGTTCGGCGGCGCCATGTTCCTCATGATCGTGGGCGACGACGGCTCGGTCACTTACAACTACCCGCTGTTCTTCACGATTATCGGCGGTCTCGTCATCGCGACGGGCGTGCTCACGGCCGTGCTCATGGAGGACTCCCGCCCCGAGCCGCGCAAGGACGCGAGCTATTTCGCCGAGCTCTCGTATGGGTTCCGCCCGTCCTCCGCGCGCAACAACCGCATGCTCTACCTGGTGCTGGCCGGCTATTGCGTGTTCGCCATCGCCATGCAGGTGTTCATGCCCTATTACGTGCTCTACCTGCGCCTTCCCTATATCCTCGGCGAGAACTACGTGCTCGTCATGGCGCCGTGCATCATAATCGCTGCGGTGTTCACCATCCTTTATGGGCGCCAGGTGGACCGATGGGGCTTCTCGAAGTCGGTCATCTTGCCGCTCGTGTTCTTCCTCGTGGGGTGCGGGCTGCTCACGGCCCTTTCCGACATGGCGGGGGTTTTCGCCGGCAGCATGTTCATGCTCGCGGGCTACCTGGGCGCCGTGGCCTGCTTCGGTGCGGCCATTCGCAACAACACGCCTCTCGACCGCGTGGGGCTCTACCAGGGCGTGCGCATCTTCATGGTGGTGCTCGTGCCGATGCTCGTGGGCCCGTGGATCGGCTCGTCGGTGAGCGCCTCGTCGGGCGTCGTGGGCTTCGGCGTGGTGGGCGATGGCTTCGCCCCCAGCTCGCTCATTTTCGCCGCGGGCGCTGTCGTGGCCCTGTTCACCTTCGTCGTGCTGTTCTTCATCCGCCGAGAAGAGCGACGTGGTAAGGGCCCCGAGCAGGAATAGCGTACACATTTTGAAACCGCCTTTCCGCGACCTGGGCTTTTAGTGCCGGGGTTTGGCATTTCGGCGCAAATATGTACACTAATTTCGATTGTTGACCGCAGGCCCGAGAAAGAAGGCAGACGCGAGCATGGCGTTTCTTCCCACAACAGCCGATGAAATGCGCGCCCGCGGGTGGGATGCGGTCGATTTCGCATACGTTTGCGGTGATGCCTACGTGGACCACCCCTCGTTTGGTCACGCCGTCATAACGCGGTTGCTCGAGGCGAAGGGCTACCGCGTGGGGATAATCGCGCAGCCCGATTGGCGCAACCCCGAGAGCGTGGCCGTGTTCGGCGAGCCAAGGCTGGGCTTCCTGGTGTCATCGGGCAACATGGATTCCATGGTGAACCATTTCACCGTTGCCAAGAAGCGGCGACGCACGGACGCATATTCTCCTGGCGGAAAGATGGGCCTGCGCCCGGACCGGGCGTGCGCGGTGTACGGCAACCTTATCCGCAGAACGTTCAAGCGCACGCCCATCGTATTGGGCGGCATCGAGGCGAGCTTGCGCAGGCTCGCTCACTACGACTACTGGTCTGACCAGATAAAGCGCTCGGTGCTGCTGGATTCCGGGGCCGACATCGTCTCGTACGGCATGGGCGAGAAGTCCATCGTCGCCATCGCCGATTCGCTCGCCGCGGGGCTCGATGTGAGCGACGTCACGTTCGTGCCCGGCACGGCGTACCGCACGCGCTCGATCGATCACGTCTACGAGCCGGTAATTTTGCCTGAGTTCGAGGCCCTGCAGGCAGACAAGCTCGAGTTCGCGCGCAGCTTCGGCTTGCAGTACCGCAACCTCGACCCGTTCAGCGCGCATCCCCTCGTGGAAGAGTATCCGCATGGGGTCTACGTCGTGCAGAACCCTCCGTCCGAACCATTGACGACCGAGGAGTTCGACGCCGTGTACGCGCTTCCCTACGAGCGAGCGTGGCACCCGAGCTACGATGCCGCCGGGGGAGTGCCCGCGCTTGCCGAGGTCAAGTTCAGTCTGGTGAGCAACAGGGGGTGCCTGGGGGACTGCTCCTTCTGCGCGCTCAACTTCCACCAGGGTCGCATTATCCAGGCGCGCAGCCACGAGTCCATACTCGAAGAGGCGCGCGCCATGACTGAGGCGCCGGATTTCAAGGGCTATATACACGACGTGGGAGGACCGACGGCGAACTTCCGCATTCCCGCTTGCGAGAAGCAGCTGACTCATGGGGCTTGCCCCAACAAGCGCTGCCTATCGCCGAAGCCCTGCAGGCAGTTGCGCGTGACGCACGAGGACTACCTCGGCCTCCTGCGCGAATTGCGTGCGTTGCCCAAGGTGAAGAAGGTGTTCGTGCGCAGCGGCATCCGTTTCGACTACGCGTTGCTCGACAAGGACCGCTCGTTTATCCGCGAGCTCGTCGAGCATCATGTGAGCGGCCAGCTGCGCGTGGCCCCCGAGCACGTGAGCGATGCCGTGCTGGGCGTCATGGGCAAGCCGGGCCGCGCAGTATACGACGAGTTCGTTCGAGAGTTCGAGCGGATCAACCGCGAGCTGGGGAAAGAGCAGTATCTCGTGCCGTACTTGATGTCATCGCACCCCGGATCGACTCTCAAGGAAGCGGTCGAGCTGGCGGAATACTGTCGCGATCTG
Organism: Coriobacteriaceae bacterium; assembly: GCA_015062685.1. Lineage (GTDB taxonomy): Bacteria > Actinomycetota > Coriobacteriia > Coriobacteriales > Eggerthellaceae > UBA9715. The sequence goes on along the minus strand of SUUE01000010.1, from coordinate 15,218 downwards.
GGGTTCAACCCCGAGCAGGTTCAGGACTTTTACCCGACGCCCTCGACGATCTCAACCTGCATGTACTACACGGGCGTCGACCCTCGCACCATGGAGTCCGTGTACGTTGCGAAGAACCCGCATGAGAAAGCGCTCCAGCGAGCGCTCATCCAGTATCGAAACCCGAAGAACCGCGATTTGGTGCGCGAGGCCTTGCGGCGCGCCGGACGCACCGACCTCATCGGCTACGACAAGCGCTGCCTCGTGCGCCCTCGGTAGCCTTCGGCGGGCACCGCTGCGCGGGCGATCTAGTCCCTCGATTCCCTCACGCTGTTCAGGACCTTGCGGAGCAACCGCACGAGTTCCGCTCCTTCCTCTGCAGTGATGTCGACGCACGCCCCCATGGAGACCGGCACGTCGTACGCGCGCTCCTTCAGCGCGGTGCCCTCATCGGTGAGCACGATGGTCACGCGCCGTTCGTCCGCTACGTCCCGCCTGCGCTCGACGAGGCCTTTGCCCTCCATCTTCTTGAGAAGGGGGGTGAGCGTTCCGGAGTCCAGGTAGAGGCGCTCGCCCAGCTCGCCCACGGACGCGGGACCGTATTCCCAGAGCGCCAGCATCACCAGGTATTGCGTATAGGTGAGCCCCAGCTCGTCGAGGTAGGGCGTGTAACGTCGCACGACCTCCTTGGAGCAGACGTAGAGGGGGAAGCAAAGCTGGTTTTCGAGCTTGAGCAGCTCGTCTGCTGTGGGTTCCGCGGTCTTCTTCGATTGTGCCATGAACGGGCTCCTTGTATGTAAACGCAATTAAATCGGATACGATTATATCGTATGGTAATCGTTCGGATAGAGCGAAGGGGCGCCCGCGGGCGCCCCTTCTGCGTATTCGCGCTAGAGCGCCGCGGCAACGGCCGCCTTCACTTCGTCCATGTCGAAAGTGGGCTCGAAGCGGGCGACGACGTTGCCCTCGCGGTCCACGAGGAACTTCGTGAAGTTCCACTTGATGTAGGCCTTGTCGCCGTACTTCTTGTTGTTGGCGCCCGCGAACTTCTCGAGCGCCTTGTTCTTGAGGCCCTTGCCGAAGCCGTCGAAGGGCTTTTCCGTGGCAAGGAACGCGAAGAGCGGGTCGGCGGTCTCGCCGTTGACGTCGATCTTCTTGAACTGGGGGAATTCGGTGCCGAACTTGACCTGGCAGAACTCGTGGATTTCATCGTCGGAGCCAGGCGCCTGGTCGGCGAACTGGTTGCAGGGGAAGTCGAGAATCTCGAAACCCTGGTCGCGGTACTCCTTGTACATAGCCTCGAGCGGCTCGTAATGCGGGGTGAAGCCGCAGCCGGTGGCCGTGTTCACGATGAGCAGCACTTTGCCCTCGTAATCGGCGAGCGTGGTCTCGCTGCCGTCGCGTGCCGTAACCTTGAAATCGTAGATGCCCATGTCTCTCTCCTCTGCGTGTTGGGGTCGCTGTGATTATAATTGCATAAAATTAGATAGTATGCAATAGAAAAACGCGTTTTGCCAGAAATTCCTCCTCCCGAAAGGAAACTGTTGGTTGTTCAAAAATGCAGAAATGTGCATAATTTTGAACACGCATTGTGAGGAGGGATGCATCATGGCATCTGACGTTGATTTCGAAACAGAGCTCAATGCCGAGGTGACGGAACGCCTGGGCATGATGGAGGAGCCGGGTTACGAGTTCCCGGAGCGCATGAAGAAAGTCGACTATGTGATCGCCGGCGTTCTCATGGTCATCTGCTTGGCGGTCGTGGAGGCGGCAACGCTGACGGCGGGGGTGATGTAGCGTGGGCAAGCACGACGACTTCATCCGCAACGAGACCATTTTCGGCATCGTTCCGCTCGTCAAGGGCGACCGCAAGTACTCGTTCAACGACTGCTTCCTTGTGACGAGCGGCTTCGCCATCGCCACGTGGTGCTACGAGCAGGGGGCTTATTCCGCTGGCCTGGTCAACTTCCAGCAGATGCTCATCAGCATCTTCGGCGTCTCCGTCTTCTTCATACTGCTCGAGATGCTTCCGATATGGTTCTCCACCCGCTACGGCATCGATTTGTGGATCTGGCTCCGATCGGCGCTCGGCAAGAACGGCGTGGCCGTCATGGCGTTCCTATGCCCGGTGCTCAACTTCGGGTGGTATGCGGTGACGGCGGACCTGTTCCGGGATTCCCTGGTGCAGCTGTTCGCGGCCTTCGGCATAACGATACCGGCGGCGATCGTGCCATTCCTGGGCGTGATCTGCGTCGTGCTGGGAGTGTTCATCGCGCTCGGCGGCCCTGACGTCATCAAGTGGTCGTCGCGCATCATGGTGACCGCCCTGCTGGTCGTGGGCGTCATCGTCCTCGGCATTTGCTTCAGCGTTTCCCCGGCAGACATCACGGCCGTCCAGCCCGACCTGTCGGACTACGCGAGCCCCATCGAGGCGTTCGCGCTCTCGAACGAGGGAATGGTGGCCTTCGCGTTCTCGTGGTCAACGCAGGCGTACGTGCTGCCGCGCCTGTGCCGCAGCGAGCGCTCGGCCTATTGGTCCACGAGCGCGGCCTACGGCCTCATTGCCCCGCTCTTCGTGTTCATCGGCGGCGTCATGGCGCTTGTCATGTTCGTTGCGGTGGGCGAGTACACGTCTGACCCCACCGTCATGTTGGCCACGTTGTGCGGTCCGCAGATGTCGCTGCTTGCGCTGATCATGGTCGCTTTCGCGAACATCGGCACCATGGGGAACGGCCTCTACGTCAACGACATGGTGATCAAGTCGGCGCTGCCCAAGGTCTCCTACAAGGCGCTCGTCATCGTCATGGCGGTGCTCATCAGCGGGCTGACCATTTGGGGCGGCGTGTCAGAGAACTTCGGTGCGTTCATCAGCATCGCGGCCTACCTGCAGGGCCCGATCAACGGCATCATCCTCGTGGACTGCTTCATCCTGCGCAAGCGCAAGCTGTCGTTGAAATCGGCGTTCTTCCTGCCGGGGCATGATTCCTACAAGTTCCCAGGCGGGTTCAACATCATCGGCGTGATCTCCATCGTCGTGGGGCTCATCTGCGGCTTGGCGGTGTACAACCCCATGCTGGGCGTCGTGAACAGCCCGCTGTTCTACGTCACGACCGGTTCGGGCTTCACGCTGATCACCGGTGGTTTGACGTATTTCGTGCTCACGATGACGCCGTGGGGCAAGCGCTACTCGCTGCGCGACCGCAGCGATCTCGAAATCATCTAGTGGGTTAATTTCTGCAGCGCACGGCAACCCATGGGCTATGCTTATAGGTGAAAACGAGCTGCGAGCGAAAGGCCCATCATGAGCGATGAACTGCAGAAGGATATCGAGGCATACCTGGAAGCGCATTGGGATGACGTCGTGAGCGACATCGATGCGCTCGTGCAGGTCGAGAGCGTCGAGGACCTGGCGAACGTTGGGGAGGGGTCGCCGTTCGGCCCGGGCCCGCGCGAGGCCCTCGATCGGGCGCTGGGCATTGCCGGGCGCATGGGCCTGGAGACGCACGATTGCGAGGGATACATCGGCTACGCTGACCTTCCCGGCGCATCTGAGACGCAGGTCGGCATCATTGGCCACGTGGACGTGGTGCCCGCTGGCGTCGGCTGGAATTTCGAGCCCTACGGCGTGACCCGCAAGGACGGCTACCTCATTGGCCGGGGCGTGCTCGATGACAAGGGGCCTATCATGGTGGCGCTCCACGCGGTGAAATTCTGGGCCGACCGCGCGGCGGCCAAGGGCGAGAGGCTCCCCTACACCGTGCGCGTGCTCTTCGGCGCGAACGAGGAGACGAACATGAAGGACGTCCCGTACTACCGCGCCCGCCACGCCGACCCCGCCTTCTTGTTCACCCCCGACAATTCGTTCCCCGTGGGCTACGGGGAGTCCGGCATTTGCAGCGGCACGCTTTTGAGTGCCCCCATTGAGGGCGGCCACATCGTCGACATGCAGGGCGGTCAGGCTCCCAACGCAGTGCCCAGCATGGCCTGGGCGGTCGTGCGCACGGGCGAACGCGAGCTGCCCGATCGGCCCAATGTTTCCGTGGAGAAGCAGGGCGAAGGCGTTTGCCGCGTGGAGGCGCACGGTGTGGCCGCGCACGCGTCGACGCCCGAGCTGGGCGTGAACGCCATCGGCATCTTGGTCGACTATCTGGTTGATTCGCAAGTGGGCACGTCCGAAGAGCGGGCGTTCCTCGGGCTCTTGAGCGAACTGCATGGCAGCACGGACGGCTCGGCGTATGGCGTTGCCTGCAGCGACGAGCATTTCGGCGCGCTCACGACGGTCGGCGGCGTCGTTTCGCTATCGGGTGGGCGATTCGGCCAGTCGCTCGACTTCCGTTACCCCACCACCGTCACCGCCGCTGAAATCGAGGAGCGCGTGCGTGCGTTCGCCGAACGCGCGGGGGCCACGTTCTCGATGGAGCACGACAAGGAGCCGTTCCTCATGGATCCCGAATCGCCCGCCGTGCGCGCGTTGCTCGATGCCTACAACGATGCGACGGGCGAGCAGCGCAGCGCCGTCACGTCCAAGGGAGGCACGTATGCTCGCACGTTCTCCGTGGGCGTGAGCTTCGGTGTCGAGAAACCATGGGTCAAGAACCCCGCTTGGGTGGGCGGCATGCACGGCCCCGACGAAGGCGTGAGCGAGGATGCGCTGAAGGAGGCCTTCGCAATCTACGCTCGCACGCTCGGGAACCTCATGCAGCTCGAGCTGTAATTGCGAAATATTGGGGAATTTAGTCGGTGACCAGGCATTTCGGAGACTTTTTGGATAAACGGTAATATTTGGCACCTTAATGGTTTCTTTGGAGCCGTGAACGGTAATCTGCTACAGTTGCACCGTATGCTTGAAAGAATTATGAGGAGGAACTGCCGTGCTTAAGGCCATGATAGTCGACGACGAAGCTCCCGCGAGGTCGGAGCTCCGTTTCCTTCTTGACGAGCTCGGCCAGACTGAGGTCGTCGCTGAGGCTGCGAGCGTTCGCGAGGCGATTGAGAAGCTGAAGGAGTATCCCTGCGACGTCATGTTCCTCGACATCAACATGCCCGAGGCGAACGGCCTCAAGCTCGCCGAAGGCCTCCAGCATCTCAAGTTCCCGCCTGCGGTCGTCTTCGTGACCGCGTATAGCGAGTTCGCGCTCGACGCCTTCAAGGTGAATGCCATCGACTACCTGGTGAAGCCGGTTGAAACGGACCGCCTCGCTCAGGCGATCGCCCGCGTGCGCGACAACGTGGCGCTGCACATGCAGGCCCAGAAGTCCGAGCGCATCTCGGTGGAAAAGGGTGGCAAGAAGATCCTCATCGCCATCGAGAAGATCCGCTTCGTCATGGCACGCGATGATTACGCCTACCTGCAGACCGACACCGACCGCTATTTCAGCACGGTTAGCCTCGCCCAGCTCGAGAAGCGCCTCGAGGGCCATGGCTTCTTCCGCGTGCACCGCGGCTACCTCGTTAACCTGGCGATGGTCGAGGAAGTCGAGCCCGTTTCCGGCGGCACGTTGCTGCTCACGCTCAACGGCGTGGAGGACAAGATCCCCGTGTCTCGCCGCCGCGTGTCCCTGCTGAAGAAAACTCTCGGCATCTAGCAAAAAACACCTGTAGGGGCGCTCTCCGAGCGCCCGCGCGCGGAGCGCGCATAAGAAAGGGCCCGTTCGGGCCCTTTCGTTCGTTCTGTTGCGAATGCCTTACTTAGTGCCGAAAATGCGGTCGCCGGCGTCGCCGAGGCCGGGCACGATGTATGCCTGCCTGTTCAGCTTCTCGTCAACGGCCGCCACGTAGATGTCCACGTCGGGGTGACGCTGCTGCATGGTCTTCACGCCCTCGGGCGCGGCAACGAGGTTCATGAGTCGGATGTTCTTGCACCCGCGCCTCTTCAGCATGTCGATGGCGTCGGCTGCGCTGTTGCCGGTGGCGAGCATGGGGTCAACCACGATGATGGTCGACTCCTCGATACCGTCGGGCATCTTGAAGTAGTACTCGATGGGCTTGTGCGTTTCCTCGTCGCGGTAGAGGCCTATGTGCCCCACGTGGGCGGTCGGCATGAGCTCGAGCAGGCCATCGACCATGCCGATGCCGGCGCGCAGGATGGGCACGATGGTGAAGTGGTCGTCCCTCAAGACGGGGAACGTGCCCATGCAGATGGGCGTCTGCACAGTAGCGAGCTTCGTTGCAAAGTTGCGTGTGACTTCGTAGCCCATGAGCAGCGAGATTTCCTTGAGCAGCGTGCGGAACTCTTTGGGAGGCGTGCTTACGCGCCTCATGCGCGACAGCTTGTCGCAAATCAAGGGGTGGTCGAGTACGTGCACTTCGCTCATCGTTAAATCCTTCCGTCGGATAGTGTTCCGTACATTATAATCTCTGGGAACTTATCAGAGAAAGGAACACCATGGCGGAAATGCAAGTCCCCACAATGGGCGCCAAAGACCAAGCAGATGCGGTATATGATGCGCGTACTCTCGGCAAGCCGCGAATGATTCTGTTCGGGTTGCAGCATATGTTCGCCATGTTCGGCGCCACGATTCTGGTGCCGGTGCTCACGGGCCTGTCCGTTCAGGCTACGCTGCTCTTCGCGGGCTTGGGAACGCTCCTCTTCCATTTCCTCGCGAAGGGCAAGGTGCCCGCTTTCCTGGGCTCCTCGTTCGCGTTTATCGCGGGGTATGCGGCCATCGCCCCGAACGGCGAGGCCGAGCTGCTGCCGTACGCCTGCTTGGGCGTCGCGTGCGCCGGCCTGCTGTACCCGCTTCTCGCGCTGCTGTTCAAGGTGTTCGGTGCGAACCGCGTCATGCGCTATTTCCCGCCCGTGGTGACGGGCCCGATCGTCATCTGCATCGGCCTGATCCTCGCCAGCTCGGCTGTCACGAACTGCCAGACCAACTGGCTGGTTGCGGTCATCGCCATCCTGACGATCATCATCTGCAACGTCTGGGGCCGCGGCATGATCAAGATTATCCCGATTCTCATGGGCGTAATCGTGTCCTACGTATGCGCCGCCCTCCTGGGCGAGGTTGATTTCTCGGGCGTGGTGAGCGCTCCGTGGATCGGCTTGCCCGTCATGTGGGACAACACGGTGTTCGGCTTGTTCACGAGCGGAACTATGGATTCAGGCCTGGCGATCACCGCCATCATCACCATCATGCCCATCGCGCTGGCCACCATGATCGAGCACATCGGCGACATCTCCGCCATCAGCTCCACGTGCAACCGCAACTACATCGCCGAGCCCGGCCTGCACCGCACGCTGCTGGGCGACGGCCTGGCAACCATCCTCGCGTCGCTGTTCGGCGCTCCGGCGAACACTACCTACGGCGAGAACACCGGCGTCCTCGCGCTGACGAAGGTGTTCGACCCGCGCGTCGTGCGCATCGCAGCCATCTTCGCCATAGTGTTCTCGTTCTGCCCGAAGTTCGCCGCTGTGATCGGCGCCATGCCCGCAAGCGTGATCGGCGGCGTCTCCCTCATCCTCTACGGCATGATCTCCGCAGTGGGCGTGCGCAACCTCATCGAGAACAAGGTCGATTTCACCGCGACGCGCAACATCCTGATCGCCGCCGTTATCCTGGTCCTCTCCATCGGCATCGCCTACAGCGAGCTCGGCGCCATCGTCATCCCCGCAGGCGACATAACCATCTCGCTTTCGGGCCTCGCCATCGGCTCCCTCATCGGCATCATCCTCAATATCGTCCTCCCAAGCGACACCGCTCCGGTGACCCCGCCTTCCGACACCATGCCCCTGGAAGGCCCCGCCCCCTACGACCCGAAATACGACCCCAACGCGAAGTAGTCCCTTCAATTCAATAATGACTTCACCGCAACGAGGGGGCGCCAGGTGCGCCCCCCTCAATTTGCCCTTCAACAACGAAAAAGCAGCTCCGGCCTGCACAGGGGCGAAGCGAGGTCAAGCCAAAGGAGGAGCGAGATCCACTTTTCGCCCGTTCTTGGCGAAAAGTTAGCTCGCGACGACGACGCGGCGAGCGAAGCCCCTGAGCAGGCCAGAGCGGTCAGTATGAAAACAACGACGCGTCGAGCGTAGCCCTCATGCGAGCCGGGGCGGCGAGCGAAGCCCCTGTGCAGGCCGGGGCGGACAGCGCGTAATAAGCATCCTGTTGGAATTCCCAGCGTTTAGTCAGCAATATTCGCCTGCAAAAAGAGTATTCTGTACTCGGTGCGCAAGGAGCGTGCTGGTTCACCAGGCGGATGCCTCGGTTGGCTTTCGCCTGCGAACGTAGTTAGTGGTTCGGTTTCGTAGGAAGGAAGTTTCACATGCAAAGTTTCGTCGCTACATCCACCGCCGCAACAGCAGCTGATGCCGGAAAGGAAGTCGCCGGCAAGATCAAGGCCGGGATCGCCGGGGCCAAGGTGGCCATGGCGTATGGTAGCTGCGACTATGATTCGAAGGAACTGCTCGCCGCCATCGCGGCAGAGCTGCCGGGCGTGCCCGTTCTGGGCAATACGTCGTTTACGGGCATCATTACTCCCGAAGGTTTCGTCGGCGGCGATAGCCCGTTCGTCGGCATCCTCGCCCTCGGCGGCGACGATGTCGTGATCGGGACGGCAGGCGCCGCGCGCGATACCGCGGAGTGCCCGCGTTGCATTGGCAAGAAGCTTGCCGAGGAAGCCATGAAGGCCGCCGGCAAGGACTGCCCGCCTGATTACTGGTACATGGCAGCTTCCCCGGCCGAGGAAGAGTACTACATCAAGGGCGTCACCGACGTGATCGGGCGCGTCCCGTTCTTCGGCGGCTCCGCGGCCGATAACGAGATCGCCGGCAAGTGGTGGCTGTACAACGGCGCCGACGCGTTCCAGGATGGCTGCGTCGTGGCGTTTTTCTACACCGACACCCCGTTCGCCAACAAGTTCACCGGCGCCTATGCCGAAACCGACAAGTTCGGCGTCGTCACCAAGATGGACGGCGACCGCGGCATCGCCGAGATTTGCGGCAAGCCGGCGCTCGACGTCTACGCCGAGTGGCGCGGCATGAGCACCGACCAGCTGATGGGCGGCGACCTGCTCGTCGAGTCGATCGTAGCCCCGCTGGGCGTCAAGGACCGCATGGGCGACCTCGTTGCCATCCGTCACCCGATGAACGGCAACGACGACCATTCCATCGCCGTGGGCGCCAAGGTGGCCGAGAAGACGGCCGTCATCATGATGGACGGCGACGTCGACTGCCTCGTCGGGTCGGTCGCCAAGACCGCTGGCGAGCTGAAGGAATACGCCAACCCGAAGCCGGCGGCCTACTTCTTCGTGCACTGCGGCGGGCGCCGCGCCGCCATCGCCGACCGCATCGACGAAGTGGCCGATGCTTTCATCAAGGAAGCCGGCGGCGTGCCGTTCCTGGCCGAGTTCACGTTCGGCGAGTACGGTTACGAGCAGGATGGCTGCAACACCATCGGCGGCCTGATGCTGTCGTTCACTGCCCTGGGCTAAACCAGGCTGCATCAGCTGATTATGGGGAGGCGCTCGCGGCATGCGGGCGCCTCCTGCTGTTGGTGCGAGTTACGCGAGCTCCCAGAGCGCGATGGCTGCGCATGCGGCAACGTTGAGCGAATCGACGCCGTGGGCCATGGGAATGCGGACGACCCAATCGCACGCCTCGATGGTGGAGTCTCGCAGGCCGTCTCCCTCGGTGCCGAGCACCATCGCGAGCTTGTCAGCCGATTTCAGGGCAGGGTGGCGCAAGTCGACCGAGCGGTCCCGCAGGGCGAGCGCGGCGCAGGAGAATCCGGCCTCGTGCAGCCGGGGCATCCATTCGGGGGCCCAGCGGGCATCGCCTTCCAAACGCGCCCAGGGCACTTGGAACACGGCGCCCATGCTGACGCGCGCGCAGCGCCGGTAATACGGGTCGTGGCATGACGGCGATACCAGCACGGCATCCCATCCGAGCGCCGCGGCGGAACGGAAGATAGCCCCCATGTTCGCGTAGTTGGTCACATCCTCGAGCACGACGATGCGCCGGGCACCATGCAGGGCCTCGTCCACGCTCAGGGGCACGGGCCTCTCGAAGCAGGCGAGGGCGCCGCGCACCACCTGATATCCGGTGATGTTCGAGAACCTCTCGGGAGAGACCAGGAAGACGGGCGTGTCCGGGTCGGCGCGCTCTATGCGCTCCACCGTTTCGCGATCGTGTTCGTACCAATGCTCGTCCACGAGGAGGGACAGGGGCCGCACGCCCGCGTCGAGCGCCCGCTCGATCACGCGGGCGGATTCGCCTATGAACATGCCCTGCGGGTTGTCGCGTCTGAAGCCCTCGCCGCGCTTGAGCTGCCCGTCGGTCATGCCCGAATAGGGCCGCAGCATGCGGTCCGCGTCGTCGACGTCCTTGATTATCGTCATGGCTTAGCGTTCGCCCTTAGAACCCGCGGACGCTCACGACGATGAAGGCGATGATCATGATCACCACGATGGCGATTACCGCCCCGATGGCGATCTTGGCCGTCTTCGCCTTCTTTTTGCTCTCGGCCAGCCTGCCGCGCAGCTCCTTGTTCTCGGCGTCCATCTGGCGCGCCAGGGCCTCATCACTCTCGACCGATTGGCGCAGCTTGGCGGTCTCGTCGGGGTACTGGTATACGGAATCGCAGTATTGACGGCGCTTGGTGGCTGCCGAAATAGAGTCGCCGAGCCGGTTGATGCTCTCCTTGAGCTCCTCTATCTGCGAATTCATGTCGTCGATGCTGCGCTCGAGGGGCGCTTCGGCCTGTTCCACTTGCGCGCATGCGTCGTCGTAGGCCTTCTGCGTCTGGTCGAGCAGCTCCTTCGCGGCGTTGCTTCGCGCCACGGCCTCGTTGTAGGCGTCCTCGAACACTTGCACCTTGGCCGACGCGACCTTCGAGTCGCCGCCCTCGGCGCGTTCCGCTTCCTTCTCGGCGGCATTGAGCTCGGCTTTGCGGCTCCTCTCGTCGTTCTTCGCCTGCTCGGCGGTCGCACGTGCGCGGCCGAGCTCCGTTTCGAGCGGGTTGAGCTGCTGGTCGTGGTAGTCGCGCATGCGCTCGAGTGCGTCCTGTGCCTCGCTCGCCTCTGCCGACACCCTCGCGAGCTCTGCCTTGCGCATCTCGCGTTGCTGGGTGCTCTGAGCGATGATGGCGTCCTGCTCGCCCACGACGGACTGGTAGTTCGCGATGATGTTCTCCCGGTCGGCAAGCTCCTCGCGATCTTTCTTGATGCGCTCCCTCAGCTCCTCGCGGTCGCGTTCGCGCGCCTTGAGCTCGCGCCCCTGGCCAATCGAGTCCTTCAGCGCCAGGAAGCTGCTCTGCACTTCGTCGAGCTGCGATGCGTCTGCGTCGCCGCCCCTCCTGTCCGCGAGGTTCTCGGCTTCTCTGCCCGCTTCAATGGCGGGGATGCCATCGGTTTCGGGGTCGATCTGCGCTGCGCCGTCTTCGATTGCCGGCATCGACCCGGTCTTATCGGGCCCGAAGGGAATGTTGATGTCGCGTTCAGCCATTGGGTGCTCCTCTGCAACTGCTCTATTTCAAGTTCAAATATATGCTGCAACTAATGAAGCTTGCGTACCGCCGAGTATAGCATCGCGATATTTAGCAAATATGTTTGCGGGGAAATATGCGCCAGCAGTATTCCGTGGAGCCTCTTTGGAGGTCCTGTAGGCTTGGCGGGGGAGCTTGCGTTTGCCGGCCCTTCTGCTACAATGCCCACTTGGCCGACAAGGCGGCCGCGTCGCGGGCTACCGCGAGCGCGAACAATACCTGGCAATCCCGGAAAGGCCGGAACCCAACCAGGCCCCGAGGGTTGCGCGATCTTCGAGTCGCACGCCTGACATGCAGGCACCACGAGCCGTCGCGCAGAAAACGCGCAGGGGACGGTTTGAAGGTTTTGTGCGCTCTCAAATAGTTCTTGAAATCATACTCCGACCTCGCATAACATGTATCGTTGCTGCTTACTGGCGATATTTGGCGAAGGAGCTGTGTTGGCTAAACAAGATGTAATCGAACTCGAGGGCACCGTGCTGGAAGCATTGCCGAACGCAATGTTTAGGGTTGAGCTCGAGAACGGCCACAATATTTTGGCCCACATATCGGGAAAGATGCGCATGCATTACATCAAGATTCTCCCGGGCGACAGGGTGACGGTCGAACTTTCGGTCTACGACTTGAACCGTGGTCGCATTACCTACCGCTTCAAGTAGACCCCTTTAAGCACGAAAATCATCGGCAGCGGCTGGCCGTGATAGATAGGCAACACTGTAAGGAAACCGAAAGGAAGCAAATATGAAGGTACGTCCTTCGGTCAAGAAGATGTGCGACAAGTGCAAGATCATTCGTCGCCATGGCAAGGTTTTCGTAATCTGCGAGAACCCGCGCCACAAGCAGCGTCAAGGTTAAGGAAGGATACGTTTTATGGCTCGTCTTGTTGGTGTCGACCTCCCGCGCAACAAGCGCATCGAGATCGGCCTCACCTACATCTACGGCATCGGTCTTACCACTTCCAGGAAGATTCTGGCGGAAACGGGCATCAGCCTGGACACCCGCACCGACGATCTGACGGAAGAGGAGCTCTCGAAGCTGCGTGACTACATCCAGAACAACCTCACCGTCGAGGGCGACCTGCATCGCGAGGTTTCCCAGAACGTGAAGCGTCTCATGGAGATCGGCTGCTATCGCGGCCTGCGTCATCGTCGCGGCCTGCCCGTTCGCGGTCAGCGCACGCACACGAACGCCCGCACCCGCAAGGGTCCGCGCAAGCAAATCGGCGGCAAGAAGAAGTAGGGGTAGTCATACATGGCACAGAAGAAAAAGGTGGCTACGCGCGTCAAGCGTTCCGAGCGTAAGAACATCGCCGTTGGCGCTGCGCACATCAAGTCCACGTTCAACAACACCATCGTTTCTATCACCGACCCGCAGGGCAATGTCATTTCCTGGCAGTCCGCCGGCACGGTCGGTTTCAAGGGTTCGCGCAAGTCCACGCCGTTTGCGGCGCAGATGGCCGCTGAGGCCGCTGCCAAGACGGCTATGGAGCATGGCCTGCACAAGGTGGCAGTGTTCGTGAAGGGCCCGGGTTCCGGTCGCGAGACCGCTGTCCGCTCCCTCCAGGCTGCCGGCCTCGAGGTCTCCAGCATCCAGGATTGCACGCCCATTCCGCACAACGGTTGCCGTCCGCGCAAGCGTCGTCGCGTCTAAGCTCGAAAGGAAGACATCATGGCAATTGACAGGACTCCGGTTCTGAAGCGCTGCCGCCAACTGGGCATCGACCCGGTGGTGCTGGGCTATACCACGAAGGAATCGAAGCGTCAGCCTGCGCGCCGTCGCAAGGAGAGCGAGTACGGCATGCAGCTGCGCGAGAAGCAGAAGGCCAAGTTCATCTACGGCGTGCTCGAGAAGCAGTTCCGCCGTTACTTCAAGCACGCACTCGCCAAGGAAGGCGTCACGGGTGAGAACCTCATGGCGATCCTCGAGTCGCGTCTTGACAACGTCGTGTTCCGCCTGGGCTTCGCTCGCACCCGCAAGGAAGCTCGCCAGACGGTCACCCATGGCCACATCACGGTGAACGGCAAGCGCGTCGACATTCCGTCGTACCGCGTGCGTCCGGGCGACCTGGTAGCCGTGGCCCCGAAGGCCAAGGACCTCCTGGTCATCAAGAGCGCTCTCGTTTCCAACGAGCGTGTGTCGGTTCCGGCTTGGCTGGAAGTCGACATCGAGAAGCTGCAGGGCTCCGTCCTTTCGCTTCCCACCCGCGATCAGATTGACCTCGACATTAACGAGCAGCTGATCGTCGAGCTCTACTCGAAGTAATCGCGTCTGACGTTAAGGAGGCTTATCGCACATGACAGAGTTCATGAGGCCTACAGTTACAACGGAAGAAGTGAACGATACCGTCGCCCGCTTCATTGTCGAGCCGCTCGAGCGCGGTTATGGCAACACGCTGGGCAATTCGCTTCGCCGCGTGCTTCTGTCCTCCCTCGATGGCGCTAAAGCTACCGCCATCCAGATCGAGGGCGTGCAGCACGAGTTCACTACTGCAGAGGGCGTGATCGAGGACATCACCGACATTGTCCTGAACGTCAAGGGCCTGGTGTTCCAGGCGCTCAACGACGATGTCGAGGAAGCGGTCGCACACGTTTCCGCTGAAGGTCCTTGCGTCGTGACCGGCGCCGACCTGCAGGTCCCGACGGAGTTCACCCTCATCAATCCCGACCACGTCATCGCAACTGTTGCCGATGGCGGTCAGCTCGAGATGTCCGTTCGCATCGGCGTCGGCCGCGGCTACGTGGATGCCGATCGCAACAAGCGCACCGAGGACCCGATCGGCGTCATCCACGTCGACTCGCTGTTCTCGCCGGTTCGCCGTTGCACGATGAACGTGACCAACACCCGCGTTGGCCAGCGCACCGACTACGACAAGCTGGTGCTCGAGGTCGAGACCGACGGCTCCATCGCCCCGACGGATGCGGTGCTGTCTGCGGTGAACATCATCAATCAGTACATGGGCGCGTTCATGGCGCTGGCCGAGGTCGAGGAGGAAGGCGAGGTCGAGGTCGTTTCGATCTTCGCTCCCGAAGGCCAGGAGTCCAACGCCGAGCTCGACAAGCAGATCGAGGACCTGGATCTTTCCGTCCGTTCGTACAACTGCCTGAAGCGCGCTGGCATCCACTCGGTTCGCCAGCTGGTCGAGTTCTCCGAGAACGACCTGCTCAACATTAGGAACTTTGGTGCAAAGTCCATCGAAGAGGTCAAGGACAAGCTGATCTCCATGGGCCTGAACCTCAAGCTGTAATAGGAGATTCGGAATTATGAGACACAACTACAAAGGTCGTAAGCTCGGCACCGACCCGTCGCATACCAAGGCGATGAAGCGTTCGCTGACTGCCGCGCTGCTGTACAACGACCGCATCAAGACGATCGAGTCTCGCGCGAAGGAGATTCGCCCCGAGGTCGACCGCATCATCACCTGGGCCAAGAAGGGCGACCTTCATTCCCGTCGTCTGGCCATCGCCCGTCTGGGTGGCGGCGAGGACAACAAGGAGATCGTGCGCGAGATCTTCGAGAAGGTCGAGCAGGGCATGTTCGCCGACCGCCAGGGTGGCTACACTCGCATCATGAAGCTCGGCCCCCGCAAGGGCGACGGCGCTCCTATGGTGATCATGGAGCTCTGCACCGAGCCCGTGAAGAAGAAGGAGAAGGCTACCGCCGAGCCGAAGAAGGCTGCTAAGGCCAAGAAGGCCGAGAAGGTCGAGGAGGTGGCCGAGGAAGTCGAGGCCGTCGAGGAGGCCGAGGTCGTCGAGGCCGAGGCTG
>SUUE01000040.1 GCA_015062685.1 Coriobacteriaceae bacterium | reverse complement strand
GTGCGCACGCTCGCCGAACCTTTCGCCCCCGAGGAGCTTGGCTGGCTCTAACGGCAGTTGACACCCGTCTGTAAACTCGAAACCCCAGACGAACACCGCTTTCATATTATAAGATGGTCCCAGATGATTCGCCGTCGCCGCGATAATGACGGCCGAGAGGAACGGCACGAGCACCCCGGCAAGGAGGCCACATGCATCCGCGCAAGCATACCCCCATGATTCTCGTGACGCTTTCGATCCTCTGCATCGCAATTGCAGTGGCCGTCTTCGCGCAGGCGCCTGCAAGCCTGCCGACCCAACCAGTGGAGCAATCTGTGGAACCCCCTGCTTCCCAGAGCCCCGCCAACGCTGACGTTTCCCCCGCAAGCGAAGAGATGCAACGCCAGGTGAGCGCCGCCATTTCGCATGTCGAGAAGCCCAAGGTCGCCCCAGGGGTCGAATACGAGCCGGGCGTGGTGCTCATCACGGTGAGCGAAGGCACGACCGTCGAGCAGCTCTCGCAGGCCATAGTGGAAGCGGGCGTTCGGAACGTTGAGCCCGACGGCATCGAGGCCGTGACGGACGACCTCATGATGGCGAAGCTGGTTTCGGATGCAACGATCGACGACGCGATCTACGAGCTGGAAAGCACCGGCATCGCGAAGAGCGCGCAGCCGAACTACATATACGTGATCGCGGGGGAGCCGACGTCGGCTTCCGATGACGCCAATCTTGCAGCCGGAACCGCCGCCGGAGACGAGCTCGGAAGCCAGTCCGAGCCCTCCACGGCAAGGGAAGCCCTCAACGACACGTACGCGAACGAGCAGTGGGGCCTGGACAGCATCGACGCGCTCGACGCCTGGGAGTTCCCTGCTCTCAAGAACGCCGCGTCGACGGTTGGCGTGGGCATTCTGGACAACGGCTTCAACGACTCCCATGAAGACCTCGCGGGAAACGTCCAGAGCACGTATAACGCCACGACCAAGGTTGAAAACGTGCCCGTTCCCTGCCCTCCGGGAACGCCGGACGCCGATCACGGCACCCACGTCGCCGGCATCGTCGGAGCCGTGTCGAACAACGGCAAGGGCGTGGGCGGCGTCGGCCTCAACCACCTCAAGCTCTCCTTGGTAAGCCTCACGAGAGAAAGCGACCCCTCCAGCATGACCACCGCCGATGTCGTGGCAGGCTATGACTACCTCATCAAGTATCGAAATCAGTACAACATCCGCGTGGCGAGCATAAGCCTTGGCGCCAAGGTTGACAGCATGCCCCAGGACGACGCCTTTCTCGGCAAGGTCGATGAAGCCTATAACAAAGGAATCGTGACGGTGGCGTCGGCCGGCAACCAAACCTCAGCCGCCACGCCGCCCTACATCAACTACCCCAGCGACTACGAGACCGTGGTGAGCGTAATGAACCTGCGCAACACCGACGGCAGCGATCCCAAAAGCGTGAGCCTTAGCAGCTCGTCAAACTACAACGCCACAGGCGATACCAGCAAAAACATCTCCGCCCCCGGCACTGAGATATACAGCACCCTCCCGAGCAATTACGGTAATATGTCGGGCACGTCCATGGCGGCGCCACACGTTACGGGCGTCGTGGGCCTCATGTTCGCAGTCAACCCGTTGCTGAGCTCAGCTCAGGCGAAGAACCTGCTGTACAACAACGCCCGCGACATCGGCGCCCAAGGGTGGGACGAGACGTATGGCTATGGCGAGGTAAACGCCTCCGCCGCAGTTCGCGCCGCTGCAGCGGGCACTATCACTGGGCCCGAGTTCCTTTCCGTAGGATCACAGGCAACGTACACCGCCGGCCCCGACTACGCAGGGTGCACGTTCTCATCCTCGAACCCGAACGTGCTCACGATCGACGCCAACGGAACAGCCGTGGCGGTATCGGCCGGCATAGTCAACGTGAGCGCCAGCAAGGGGGGCGCCACGGTCGTGCAACAGGTAACGGTCCTCGGCCCCATTACGGGCAAGAACCTTGTGCCGAAGGGCGGGTCCGAGGCGCTCTCCGTCACAACTCCCGACGGGTGCGGGAGCCTCTCATGGAAGTGGAGCTCTGGCGACGAATCCGTGGCGACCGTCACCAACAGCGGCGTGGCGCACGGCCAGAACGCGGGCACGACGACCGTCACGGCAACGCTCGTGTCTGACCCGAGCGTCACGTTCAGCCAGACCGTCACGGTATACGAAGCGAGCAAGGGCGACGTGTACGTGCCCGTGCAGGGCGAGACCGTCCTCACGCCGGACGGCCCCGCTGGCGACTCGCAAACAACCTGGTCGAGCACAAACGAACAAGTGGCGACTGTTGACCAGAACGGTAAAGTCACCGCAGTGCACGCCGGCGGCGCGGTGATCAGCTGCACAGTCGGGCAAGGAGAAGGGGCTGTCACCAACGTGTGGTGCGTCTACGTGTACGGGCCAATCGAAGGCGACGCCCTCATGGCGACCGGGCAGAGCGCACAGCTCAAGATAGCGGGCATCGACAATACGACGACGGAGATCCAATCGGGCTGGACATGGTCGCTTGGCGCCGGCTCGGATAGCGCGGTGGCAACCGTAAGCGAGAGCGGCGCCATGACCGCGCGTAAGCCGGGAACGGTCACGATTACCGCCACCAGGGGGTCAGGGGAAGGGCAAGTGACCTTCTCGCACACCGTGCAGGTGGCGCAGGCGACGCTCGCCAACGCGGTGGTGACCATACCGCGGCAGACCTACTCGGGCAAGAAGCTCACGCCGGCTCCCGTGGTTACGCTTAACGGAAACACGCTTGTCGCCGGCACGGACTACGTCGTGGCCAGCCAGGATATCATCAACGCGGGCTCGTACAGCATCGTCATCGAGGGCAAGGGGAACTACGAAGGCCAGGCAACCGGCATCTTCGTGGTCGAACCCTTGCGCCTGAAGCCCCCAGCGCCGGCAACCGGCCTCGTGTATAACGGGTCACCTCAAACGGGCGTCTCAGAAGGCGACGGCTACACTCTTGAGGGCGACATCACGAAAACCGACGCCGACGAGTACGCCGCCATCGCCACAGTCAACGACGCGACCAACACCTGTTGGGAGGACAACAGCACGACCTGTTCCATCGAATGGTCCATCAAACCGCTCCCCGCCTCCGAGTTGAACGTTACGGTACCGGGCTCGTACGTATACAACGGCTCGGCGCACACGCCGAAACCCACGGTCGCGTGGAACGACAAGCCGCTCAAAGAGGGCACCGACTACACCGTAAGCTACGCGAACAACGTGAACGCGGGCGTCGCCACGGTTACCGTCACATGCACGGACGGGAATTACGAGGGCACCAAGACGGCGACGTTCACTATCGCGCCAGCCGCCTACTCCGTGGGCACCGTCACCGCAGAAGAGGTCAAAGACAGTCTCGACCCCGCAGACGTGGTGCTCACGCGCACGGACACGAGCCTCCCCGGACGCCTCGCGATCACGGAAACCGAGCTATCGTACGGCACCAACACGTACCACTGGACGTTCATCCCCGACGACGCGAACTACGCCGCCTCATCGGGCACCGTAGAGGTCACGGTGACCAAGAGCAAGGGAGCCGAGAAAGCCTCGCAGTCCGGCCAGGGCAACAGGGCGTCCTCGTCGGCCGGAGCGAAGTCCGGCACCTCCAAGCTAGCTAACGGATCGGACGGCGTATTGTTTGCCGCGCCAATCGTCATCGCAGGCTTGGCCCTCCTCGCGCTCGTAGCACTGCTCCGCAGATCCCGTGAGCGGTAGCACGCAGCACCGCCTAGAGGTCAATCCCGAAGTAGATGACGTTGTCGAACGGGTTGTGATAGTACGGCTCGATCTCCTCGAAGCCGAGCTTACGGTATAGCGACACCGCGGCTTCGAGCGGGGTGAGCGCCATCCAGTAAAACTCACGTTTGTGGCAGGATTCCGCACTAGTCTGAAGCAAAATGAGCAAAATCCTTCCGACTAGCGTCAAATCCTGCCAGGAACACCCCGTTTTCACGAGAATCGCTTCAGACTAGCGCCATATCCCGCCACGAAACCCGATATCCATGGATTGAACTGGAGAATTTTCAGACAAGCACCGAATCCTGCCAGCACAAGAACACCTGCGCCGGCGTGGCGCCGTGCTCCAGCGCCACGTACGCGAGTTCGTGAAAGCATGCTTGCGTGCGACCACATGCCCCTAAACGCGGGCGAGCTCGGCAATGAGGGCGTTCACCTCGTCGGGCCGGTCGGTGTTGGAGTTGTGGCCCGCGCCCTCGATCCACGCGAGCGGCAGGCCGGACTTCTTCGTCCATTCACGGTTGTAGCGCCGCGTCGATCCAGCGGCATCCTTGTCCCCGCAAACGAGCAAGGCAGGGCAGTCGATATCGTAGGGAAGCTCCGCCTCGACCGCTTCCGCCAGGATGCGGAAGCCGTGGCCTGAAAGCACGCAAAATTCCTCGTGTTCGTAGACGCTCCAGATCTCGTTCATCAACGCGCGTCCGTAATCGGTTGTGGAACAGCCCTTCACCCCATCGCGCACGAGCGCCTTATGCGGGTAGCACCGATATACAGGCGTCATGCGCTTGAGCAGCCACAATTCCGCGCCCGTGTAGTACTCGCGCTTGAGAGGGGCCGAGTCGATGCACACGAAACCTGCGGCTTCGCCAGGATACAGCTGCATGAACATCTGGCCCACGTAACCGCCCATGGATTGCCCGACGAGGATGGGATGCTCGACGCCCTCGGCGGCAAGAATCTCGTGCAGCCAGCGGGCCTTGTCCGCGAGCGAGAACGATAGCTCGAACGGGCGCGAGGCCGCATGGCCGGGCGCATCCCACACGAGCACGTTGCAGCGCGGCTCGAAGAATTCGACCTGCTTGTCGAACAGGCGATGGTCGGCCGTTAGCCCTGGCAGGAACACCAATGTGGGAGCCTCCGGCACGGAGCCGTTCACCCAATAATGGATGGTCCCCTTGTCGGTCGCGCAGGTCTTCTCGTTCATGCGCGAGCCTCCTTCGCAGATTCGTCTGGCGCCTTCGAATACACGCGCCTCCGCCCAAGCAAAAAGACAAGCGACGACCGCCCAGGAGTAAAGCCTAGGCCGAATCCGAATAAGCCTTTGCGAGCAGCGAGCATCCCGAGAAGCAGCTGAACAGCAGGCGCATTACCCGAACGGCGTACGGGTCCATGTGTAGCCGCATTTGCTGCAGGCGCACCTTGTCGTTCCGGGCGAGCCGAAAATCGTCGACATGCTGACTTCGTAGCTGTGGCAACTCGGGCATTGGGGCAGTGCATCCTCCGCGCTCCAACCCCCGGATATCATCGCAAGATCCTCTTCGCTCAACTTATAGCCCTTCCTTTTGGCAAGGGCGAGCACCTCTTCAGGGGTCTTGCACGCTTTCATTTCTTCCTCCAGCTCAGGAGGAACATCCATACCCTCGAAATCCATAACGCGTCCTTTCCGTAGGGAAGAATCCAGCCGTTTTGAACTTCGGGCTGATTGCATAACGCATCAGGCTGGCCCATGGAACCTTAGTCTACCCGCTTAAAGGCTCTTCCGCAAATCCATACAAACATGGAGTTCCATTCTTCTATTTCGATTATGCGTTCACCGTGCCTTCGCCCGATAATCGCTGGAACATCAGACATAGTCGAATAGAATAGGTAGACATGTTTTTCGGCGAGGACATCGCAAGTTGCGAAAGAGGATACGTATGAGCACGAAGTACATGATATTCAGCGGCTTCCTGGGCGCAGGAAAGACGACGGCGATGATCGCCATGGCGCGCGCC
Organism: Coriobacteriaceae bacterium; assembly: GCA_015062685.1. Classification (GTDB taxonomy): domain Bacteria; phylum Actinomycetota; class Coriobacteriia; order Coriobacteriales; family Eggerthellaceae; genus UBA9715. Next base: position 1,407 of record SUUE01000040.1, on the reverse strand, counting down.
GTGAACAAGCGCGTGCAGAAGGAAGGCGAACCGAGCCACGTGGCCATCATCGCCAACGACCTGGGCGCCAAGAACCTGGTCGACGCCGATTACACGCGCACCGCCGACGTGCCCATCGACGAGATCCCGGGTGACTGCATCTGCTACATCACCGAGGACCTCGTCTACCACATCAACCGCCTGGCAAACGACGGCGCGGGCATCGTGGTGTCCGACATCCCCGGCTGCGGCGTGGGCGCGCTCAACCACGTGTACGTTGAGCTCAAGAACCAGTATCCCGGCAAGTACGACTTGCTGCCGCTCGTGTGCCTGGTTGACCCGATGCGCTTGCGCATGATCGCGAAGCAAGAGGACATCCACCTGCCCGAGGAGATGCGCTTCCTGCTGAACGCCCAGCTGGCCGAAGCTGACGTGATCGTGCTCAACAAGATCGACCTCATCGACGAAGAGGAACGCGAGGCCGACCTCGCGTTCATTCGCAAGGCCTACCCGGATATCCCCGTCATGGCAATGTCCGCCCGCACGGGCGAGGGCATGGAGGAGCTCGTCGATTACCTGCTGACGCACGAGGCCAACGCCGAGCCGCGCGACCTGGGCACCGATTCCGAGGAATTCGACGCCGCCGAGGCACAGATGTGCTGGTACAACCGCCGCTTCTTCGCGGAGGAGCGCGACGGCAGGAACATCGACTTCAACGAGGTCGTGGAGGATTTCATGGAAGCCATCCGCGAGGGGCTTATCGAGGCCAAGCGCAACGTGCCGCACCTGAAGCTGTTCGCAGCGGGCGAGGGCGAGGACTTCGTGAAGTGCTCGATCGTGGGCATCGATTACGACCTGGAGTTCGAGCGCAAGCTCGACCAGGAATACTCGGGCATCGCGATCGTCGTGAACGCCCGCGCGACGTGCGAGTCGGAGACGTTCGGCGACATCGCGGAGGATGCGATGGACGTCATCAAGCAGAAGCACAACCTGAAATGCCGCGTCATCTTCACCGAATGCTTCGGGTTCTACGACGAGGGCAGGCGCAACGGAGGCCGAGCCTCCAGATACGCCGATTAGGCGTTCAGGCATCGCTCATGGCACGCAAGGCCTATTCGCTCAGCCTTCACGCCTACTCGGCGCATCTGGAGGCTCGGCGCGAGTTGGGAGATTGATTAGGGGAAATGTAGGTTGGGTTGATGCGCGAAGGTGGAGCGAGTGCCGTGGAAATCATCTTCGAAATCCACTTTTCAAGCGAAGCGAAGAAAAGTTAGTTCGAAGTGATTTCTTAGGCCGAGCGGAACCTTCGCGCATCAACCCAACCGGACAAGAGGAACTAAGCTCTATGGAACTGACGACGATACACGACGAGGTGCGCGAGTATTACGGGCGCACGCTATCGAGCAACGACGACCTGCACACCGACGC
>SUUE01000009.1 GCA_015062685.1 Coriobacteriaceae bacterium | reverse complement strand
GGTAATCAAACCTGCGGAGCCTCCCCGAGTCTCCCCTGACAGTTTTGGAGCAGTGCCATTCTGACTGGTAATCAAACTCGTCACCGTCGAACAATGCGACCTTCGCGTTTTGGAGCAGTGCCATTCTGACTGGTAATCAAACTCATCGATAGCTTTTACCATCTTGTCTAGTGTTTTGGAGCAGTGCCATTCTGACTGGTAATCAAACATCGCCTGCACCCCGTCGATTACGGTCGCAGTTTTGGAGCAGTGCCATTCTGACTGGTAATCAAACGATGGCCCGCGCCGGCAACGTCGGGCTCTAGTTTTGGAGCAGTGCCATTCTGACTGGTAATCAACCGGTCACCCTGAGCGCCCCGGTGTCCTCGTCGTTTTGGAGCAGTGTCATTCTGACTGGTAATCAAACTACCACATCGGGCAGCAGGGCAACGCCACGAGGGCGGGTTACAACCTGACGGGCTTCTACACCGCCGCCTCCGGCGGCACCAAGGTCTACGACGCCGGCGGCCAATGCGTCAACGGCTGCGGCTACTGGATGAAGAACGTCTACTGCAAATGCACCGACCTGACCGTTTACGCGCAGTGGAGCCCGATCAGCTACAGCATCGCATACGACCTCGCCGGCGGCGCCTTCGGCGCGACCGTCCTCAAGGGCAACGCCACCGTATACAAGCCCTGGGCGGCCGCGACGCGCGAGGGGGTCACGTCGGTCAAGTAGCACCCCGCAGTTCCAATTTCCCCGGAAATGGTCTATAATGACCATGTCAAGAAAAATTAACATGGGGAGGATCATGACGAGCATCGGGGTTCTTTGCGAGAGGCTCTACGAAGCGAGGGCTGCAGCCGGCCTCACCCAGCAGGAAGTGGCCTCCCGCGCGGGGGTCTCGAGGCAGACCGTTGCCAAGATCGAGAACGGGAAGCTCGAAAACACCGCCTTCGGCTCGTTCCTGAAAGTGGCCTCGGTGCTGGGCTACGAAGTCGAACTCGAACCCCAGAGGGTGAAGGTGAAGCTGTTGGGCCTGAACGACGGAAGGGCGGGCCCGACGTGGCGGGAGGAGAACTTCCCGGACTACGACGGCAGTTGGTGGCAATCATGAGGAAGCACGAGGTCAGAACGCTGGACGTCTACCTCGGCGAGTCGCGCGTCGGCGCGCTGGGGATAGACGACCACGGCATTTTCAGCTTCCGGTACGACCCCGACGCGGACGGGTGGCTCTCGATAAGCATGCCCCCGCGCGAGGAGGCCTACTCGGGAAGGCACGTGAAGGCCTGGTTCGAGGGGCTGCTGCCCGACAGCGAGATCACGCGGCGCAGCATGGCCGCCGGCAAGGCGTACGGCTACGGCAGCACGTTCGGGCTGCTCGCCGACTACGGCCGCGACCTGCCCGGCTCGATAGCGCTCGTACCGGAGGGCACGTCCCCCGATACGGCTGATGCGATACCGGAGGAATCCCTTTCCGAAGAGGAGATCGGGCGCAGGCTGAAACGCATGATCGACAGGGCCGAACTGCTGGGCTCGGTAGGATGGCACGACAAGAGGGAGAAATGGTCGCTCGGCGGCGCGCAGCCCAAAGTGGCCCTGCGCAAGACGCCGGACGGCTACTGGAAGTCGACCGGCCGCACCGCGTCGAACGTCATCCTGAAGACCGGCGTCCCCAACATGGAACTACAGGTCTACGTCGAGCACGCGAGCCTCGAAATCGCCCGCAGGATCGGCCTCCCCGCCGTCAAGAGCTCCATCGAGGAGTTCGGGGGCATACCGGCGCTCGTCGTCGAGCGCTTCGACAGGATGACGAGCCCCGACGGGCGGGTGGTCGCGCGCAGCCACCAGGAAGACCTGTGCCAGGCGCTGGGCATCGAGCCCGGCCGCAAGTACCTCGAAGGGGGCAACCCCACGAAGAGGGCCCTGGACTTCCTCGACGAGGAGATGCCCGCGCCCCAGGAGAAGGGCCTCTTCATCGACTCGGTCATGTTCAACTACCTCATCGGCGCGACCGACGGTCACCTGAAGAACTACTCCATCGTCCACGGGCCCGGGAAGACCTTCGCGCTGGCCCCGCTCTACGACGTGGCCAGCTACCTGCCCTACTGGCATGCGGACGAGGGCTGCACCGTGGCGCTGCCGATAGGACGGGAGCGGCGGATAGGCAAGGCCGGCAAGTACGCCCTCGGGCAGCTCGCGGAGCACGCCCACGCGTCCCCCCAGGCCGTCATCGGGCGGTTCGTGGAGATGTCCGAGCGCATCATCGGATGCGCGCCGGACGTCATCGACGGCATAGGGGACGAAGGGGCTCGGGAGCGCCTGAGCCAGACTTTCGGGCGGCGCCTGGACAGGCATTGCCGGAACGCCGTCCGGAACGTCGCGAGCGACAGGAAGTACGTGACGCTCGACCTATACCGCACCAACGGCGGCAAGTCGCTGAGCGAAAGCTCGAAGGCCGCGCCACGGGCGAACCCCTCCCCTCCGGGCGGGGACGCCGGGAAGTACCCTTCGCCGGAGGAGCTGAAGCCGACGGCGAGGGGATTCGAATACAGAACCGACAGCGGAGACGCCGCCATCGCCTTCGACGATCACGAAGACGCCGGCTGGTCGGCCACGGCGCGCCAGCGGAGCGGCCCGGAGATAGTCGTCTACGGGAACGACTTCGAGGAGGTGTACAGGAAGACGCGGGAACGAATCGACGCAACCAGGATCAGCCAGGGCCTCGACCCTCTCACGGGCCCGAACCGACCCGCTTCCACGGAGGCGATCGAAACGCTCATTGCCGAAAGAGACCGGCTCATCGGACGGGCGCCGCAAGGCGCGGCCGATGCGCCGTCCAGGACGGAAGGAGCACCGAGCAGATCCGGGCAAGGACGCGCCCGGGGAACAAATGCGACCAAACCTCGCGCAAATAGCAGCAAGAAGAACTAAACTGGACACGACATCAGGCGAGAAGAGGGTTTTGGAGCAGCGCCATTCTGACTGGTAGTCAAACGGCGACCCGATCCCGCCCGATTCGCCCGACAACTATAAGGTCGACCCCGCCAACTCCACCAGGATCCTCTAGGAACTATCCGGCATACTCGGCCCATTTGTATTTAGTTGCCTAGGTTTTACTGGTGGGGATGCGGACGTTATACTGGACTCCCTAGGGTCTATGCGCCTGTTCCATACCAGACGTCGGTAGAGCATCCCGTCCATCCGCCGCCAGATACAGCCTCAATCTCAGCCTCGGATAGCTTGTAGCCTTCCTTTTTGGCGAGCGCCAGCAGCTCCTCGGGGCTCGTGCACTCCTTCGCCTTCTCGCGCAGCTCGGGGCTGAGGTCCTTGAAGTCCATGCCGCTTCCTTCCTCTTGGCAAGCGTTCCGCGGCGGCACCGCCGCGCGTCCATTCATTGTATACGGCTCGGGGGCGCCCGCCGTTTCGCGCACGGCGGTCGTCTCCGTGCCGTTACGTTTCGCCGTTGCGCGCCTGCTTCCGGCGATCGCCCTAGGCGGCCCGTTCAAGGTGTGGAAACGGCGCCGCCTCGGCGCCGGGGTCTATGCCTTTGCCCGGCACGACCAAAGCCGGGTCACTTTCCCCTGGGGAGAATGGTGGGGAAGCGGTCGGTGGCAGGAAAGCGGCTTAGTCTGAAAAACAGCCAGTTCCATCCGTGGATTTGGGGTTTCGCGGCAGGATTTCGCGCTAGTCTGAAGGGCTTTGGCGGGATATGGCGCTAGTCTGAAGGCATCTGGGCAGGATATCCCGCTAGTCTGAAGAATCGCTTTCAGACTAGCGGGATATCCTGCCGCGAAACCCGTTTTCTAGTTCTCGAAGGCATTTCCCGGGGTCTCCTGGGCGTGCTAGCGTAGCTTGCCTGGCAAAGCTCGTCCGGGCGAAACGCGATCCCCCGAGGCTCGCGGCCCAGACCGCATGCTGCCGCAACTGCTGCGCCCTAGGCGGCGTTCAGACTATCGATGATTTCCTGCTTGCTGTGCACGTCGAGCAGCGTGTAGATGCGCTTCAGGTGCGTGCGCACCGTGTTCTCGCTGATGTAGAGCTTCTTCGCGATGCTGGGCGCGTCGTAGCCGTGAACGGCCAGGTTGAGCACTTCCACCTGGCGGATGGTGAGGCCGTATGCGGCGCCCAGGCTTTCCGCCTTCTCCTTCAGAATGTCCCGTTCCTCGTGCTCCTGCGCATCGCCCTCAAGGGAGGCATCGTTCGCGGCGCCCATGCCCGCGCCGCGCTGCTTGCGCAGCACGCAGAACATCACGAGGGAGCAGGCGTAAAGCAGCAGGAACGCGAGCACCAGCGGCTGGGCTACGGCCTCCGCGATCGTGCCGCGGGTCAGGCCGATGAGGATGCAGCCGATGCCCTCGGCCAGGTAGAGCACGCCCGCAGTCAGGCCGTACACGAAATCGATGGGCAGGCGGTGCTTCTCCGCGATGGCGATGCTCTGCATTGGCACGACCATGGAGAAGACGACGAAGAACGCGCTGCTGATGAACGAGAGCGCGGGGCGCTGCGCGTCGGGTACTGCGGCGAAGAGCAGCATGGTGGTGGCGATGACGGGAAAGACCACGGTGTACGCCACGGTGATGGAGGGGTTCTTCTTGAAGATGAGCCAGACGGCGCCCATGATCGACGCGCTCGCGAGGTTCTGCAGATGAATGAGGAACGCCTGCTGCGTGAAATCGAGCGGGTGGTCCTGGATCTCGGCGTTCGCCACGCTCGAGATGACCGCCGCGATAAGCCCGATCATCGCGATGCAGAGCAGCGGCTTGAACAGGCTGCTCATCGTGCTGCGCGTGGGCCGCTCGGTCTTCACCGCTTCCTTGTCGCTCTTCGCGGTGCTCTCGACGCAGTAGAGGAGCACGAGCGTGGCGAACGCCATGACGAACACGGCGAACAGGATGCCCTCGCTCGGCGTGACGAGGTAGAGCACGAACGGCGCGAACGAGATCATTGAGCCGAACACCAGGATCTTCTTCGCGGCGAGCGCGCCCATGTTGCAGAAGATGCGGATCCAGCAGAAGAACAGCAGCGTGGTGCCCACCCCCAGGCAGGCCCCCGAGGCGAGCGCCAGCCCGGACGCCGGCGAGAACACCTGGCCGAGCAGCAGGATGAGCCCCGCCGATACGGTGAGCGTCGCGGAGAACAGGAGCTCCTTCTCGGTGAGGCGCCGCCACCGCGCCCCGATGGCCGCGACCAAGAAGAAGGCGAGGATGTTCGCAACCGAGAGCGCGGTCCGCCAGGTCTCAGCGGCGTCCGGCCCCAGGAGCGTTCGGGGCAGGAAGGTGAACCCCCAGAGGGAAAACGAGTTGAGCGCGAGAAAGCAGGCGTATCCCGTGATGGCTACCCAAAGCCGCGCTGTGTCTCGCGACATTCCCTCTCCCTTCAAGTTGGATGATTGTCTCATCGCGTGCTGGCGCGCGGCCCGATCGGTGCCCGGCGCGCCTCCCTCAATTGGTGTCATTCGATTATCACACAAGCATTCCGTTTTGCTCGCGCGAGGGAAGGTGATTTGCGTTTCCCCAGGTGAAGCCTTCACCCAGATTGGGTGATTCTGCAAAACATCGGCAACGGGTGACGATAACCCCCGCCGCGGTGCCCTAGCATCCAAGGCGTGTTTGCGGGACGTGATAGGGGTGTCCCGCCGGATAAACTCTGAGGAGGGTTTGAACATGGAACAGATTTCTAGAAGGGGATTCCTCACCGGCGCTGCCGCCGTGGGTGCTGCAGCAGCGGTGGGCACCGGCCTGACGGCTTGCGGATCGCCGAACGTGAAGGGCCAGTCTTCGGGCGCGGCCGCGGGCGAGCAGATGACGGCCGAGGCTGCCGGCAAGGTTAAGTGGAGCTTCGAGATCGCTCCCAAGATGCCGGCCGACAGCGAGATCGCCGAGACGCACACCGCCGACGTCATCGTGGTCGGCTCGGGCGTGAGCGGCATGTGCTGCGCCGTCTCCGCTGCGGAGTCCGGCTGCGAGACCATCGTGGTCACCGCGGGCACCAAGGCCATCGGCCGCGGCGGCTCGAACCAGGCCATCGGCTCCAAGTATCAGAAGGAAATGGGCATCGAGGACAGCGTGGAGGCCCGCCGCGAGCAGACGATGATCGAGCAGCTCGCCGCCACCATGTTCTGCGACATGCGCAAGTGGGCCCGCTGGGAGGCGAACTCCGGCGCGTTCATGGACTGGATGATCGACAAGATGACGGCCAAGGGGCTTTCCTGCTCGCTCGAGCCCGCCTACATTGACCCCGACGGAGTCATGTCGTCGCCCGCCGCGTCGCATAACTTCTTCAACGCCGAGCAGCCCATCGGCGTGTTCTACGGCGCCCCGCTCATCGCGAAGGCCTACGAGGACACCTTCACCAAGGACCTCGGCGGCAAGATGTTCTTCAAGCACAAGGCGTACTGCCTGGTGCGCGAGAACGACAACAAGGGCCGCGTCTCGGCTGTCATCGCCAAGAACGAGGACGGCAAGTACGTGAAGTTCGAGGCCAAGAAGGGCGTCGTCCTCGCCACGGGCGACTTCTCCAAGAACGAGGACATGATGGCTCGCTTCTGCCCCTGGCAGTACGAGAAGATGAAGGACCAGCTGATGTTCGGCGAGCCCGACTACGATGTCGAGATGAACTACAGCGGCTTGATGGACGGCATCGGCCAGCGCATGGGCCTGTGGGTAGGCGCCGCGTGGCAGCGCACGTTCCCGAACCCCTGCGCTATCAACAGCGCAGGCCTTGGCCCCGCGATGTGCGTGGTCGACAACTTCCGCGGCATCAACCTCGCTTCCGACGGCAAGCGCTTCATGAACGAGAACACCAACTTCGCCTACGCGGCTTACGCGAAGCTGCAGCTGCCCGACCAGACCGCCTACGGCATCTGGGATTCCGCCTACGCCTACACCCAGGAAGAGTGGGAGGGCCTCGGCTGCACGGTCGGCGAGGTGAACGGCATCCCGAAATCCACGCCCGACCAGATGATCGCCATGTGGGACAAGAACGTTGAGTCCGGCAGCTACGTGAAGGCCGACACGCTCGACGAGCTGCTCGCCAAGCTGGAGGGCCTGGACGCCAAGGAGGCCAAGAAGAGCATCGAGGCGTACAACAAGTACGCTGCTCAGGGCATGGACGAGGAGTTCCACGTGAACCCCGCGCTGCTGCATCCGATCGCCACGGGCCCGTTCTACGGCGCGAAGACGGTGGGCGCAACGTTCCTGTCCACGATGGGCGGCCTGCGCACCAACGCCAACATGCAGGTTTGCGAAGAGGACGACACGCCTATCGAGGGCCTCTACAACGTCGGCTCGATGATCGGCGACTTCTACGCCAACTCTTACAACTTCGGCTTCCCCGGCCAGAACCTGGGCGCCGCGTGCGGCTGCTTCCCCTGGCTGCTCGGCCGCGATCTGGGCAAGATGTAAGCAAACCGCCGATCAGTTCCTCTCCTTCCCGGGTGCGGGGTTGCGCTTTCGCGCGGCCCCGCATTCGGTTTGTGGGGGAGGGCGCTGTGCCGTTCAGCAGCCTTGATGAGGTAATATGGCCATTGTTACCCCACGGACGACTGGAGGTCGAGGGCATGAGGCAATCCCTGCTGGAGAGATGCGAAGCTCAGGTCCGCAACGAGGCGGCGCTGCGCAAGGTGAGCAAGCTCGAGTTCGAGACGACGATGAAGCTCTGCGCCATGCTGTATGCCGATGCCGGGGCCGAGGTCGATCCCGATCGCATCAAGGAATGCAAGGGCATCTTGAAGCAGAGGGCTGGCGTGCTCTCGAACTTCAGGGGCAACTTCGAGCGCGTGATCCTGGTCAAGATGGCGCTCGCGAGCGATCCGGCTGCCTACATCGACGGCGTGATAGGCGTATACGAGAAACTGAGGAGCGGCCGCAAGCTTCCGGGAGAGATGCTGGCCATGGCCTCGACGACCATTTACGAGAACTGCCCGGCAGGGGAATTGGACGAGGTCATCGAGAAAACGCTCGAGTCATACGCGGCGATCAAGGCCCAGCACCCCGTCCTCACCGACGACTCCGACATGCCGATCATCGCGCTCATGGTCATGGCGGGCAAGGACCCGTCCGAGGCCGCTGACCAGGCAGAAGAGCTCTTCACCGCGTTGAGGGACCGCTTTCGCGTCGGCTCCGACGCCGCCCAGACGACTGCCATGGTGATGGCGCTTTCCGACAAGCCGGCTGATCAAAAGGTCGAGGACTACGTGGCCCTCTTCGAGGCATGCAAGGCGGCGGGGCATGCCACTTCGAAGGATCGCGCGATGGCCATTTACGCGGCGTACGCCGACCTGGATGCCGACCTAGCGGAAATCGTCGCCGAAATCGGCGAGGTGGACGAGTGGCTGAAGGGCAACAAGGGCTACGGCGCGCTCGGCGTCGGAGCGAGCATGCGGCGCCTCTTCGCCGCGACGCTTGTCCTGCAGGATCGCCAGGCTGGATCGCTTGCTGCGTCGGCCGGCACCACGAGCGCGGTGGCCCAGGCGGTCGTGGAGCAGCTGCTCCTGATCTTGATAATGCTCCTTATAATGATGATTATCGTCAGCAGCACGGTTGCGGCGTCGCATTAAAGCCCTGCTGGCAAGAACGTCGGGAGAATGGGGGAGAGCATGAGGAAGCGTGCATTTGCAATGGTTCTGATCGGAGTGCTGATGGCGGTCTCGTTGGGGACCCTCGCCGCATGCGGCGGTTCTGCGGGCAGCAGCGCCTCCGCGAGCAGCAGCGCCGCAAGCTCGAGCGCCGCGCAGGCCACGGAGTTCGCCTTCTTCTCCGTGGTGATTCCCGAGGGCTACGAGCAGCCGCAGCCCGACAAGTACTACGTGAGCTCCAAGGACGGCGGCGCGCTCTCGGTGTCCGTCCACAACACCACCGCCGACGAGCTGCTGGCCGTCGAGCTTAAGGACGAGGATTACGCCCGCGGCGACGACGTGCAGGCCGGAGACTTCACCTGGAAGGTCGCTCACAGCGACAAGTGGAACCAGACCTACTACATCGCCGACTGGGAAAACGGCTCGGTCGAAGTGAGCGTGAAGGGCGTTTCCGACGACAGCGTGGTCAAGGGCTTCCTGAGCACCCTCAAGCCCGCCGAGGACGCCTACCACAAGTGGCAGCAGGCCTCGTAGGCGCGCACCCCGTGCTCCTACGGGTAGCCGAAATCCCGCACCGCCGAGGGGACGCGCGGAGCGCGCCCCTACGGGCAACCGATTTCCCAACCGATTTCCCCGCGGGAATCCGGTTGCCCGCGCGGAAGCTTCGCCGTGCGCGAATTCCCCGGCTTCATGGCGCGATATCGCCTTAATGTACGGCTTTTGCGGCCCGTATGGCGGAATAACGCGTACATGTGCGGCATATCGCGCCATCGGCTCGTACATTAAGGCCATATCATGCCACGAACCCCCGCATTTCTCGCACGGTGGCGCGAAACGGCCTCCATGCGTGGGAAAAGCGGGGCCCGCATTCTCCCGCCGTCCCTGCCTGCGCCCCGGACCATAGATGGCGCAGCAGCCGAACCACCGAACGGCCTGCGTAAACGGCGGCTCATCAATAATTGACTAGACAGAATTCCCCCTTCTCGTGCGAGGGTGGCGGCGCATTTCACCAATGGATGACGTTGGAGCCGTCCCTCGCTGCCCCTAGCGTTTAAGCCGCGTTAGAGGGGAGAGGGCCTTGCCGCGCCGCGGCGGGGCTCGCAATAGAGGGGGATCTATGACGAGTATGCCGCAAGCGGCCAATGCCGCCCTTGAGAGCACGCTGGCCGAAATCGAGAGGACGCTCACGCGCCAGTCGCTCCACCGCGAAATCCTTTACAAGACGCTCGCGTTCTGCCAAGAGCGCCGCACGATGCGCGAGGTGGAAGACGCGATAGCGTCCTTCCCGGAGTTCAAGACCGCAACCCAGAACCAATACTTCCTCATGAACTCGCTCGTGGAGGCGGGCGGCCTGTCGCGCACGTTCGTCGACGCGGCGGGCGAGGAACTCGATTGGGAAAACCTTGCCAGCGCCACCGACGAGGAGATCGACGAGCTCATAGCCGACGAGCTCTACGAGACGACCGACGCCGGCCGCCAGATCGTCGAGCTCCATGCGCCCGAGGCGCGCCTGAACGAGCTCGCCGCCGAGGAGCCGGCCCGCGTCGGCGCCTACCGCGACGTGCTCGCGTTCTGCGCGGACTCCCCACGCTCATACCGCGAAGTGGCCGATCTCCTGGCCGGCAGCAGCGCCCTCACGCGCACGAGCGCGTGCGCATCCGGGCGCATCCAGCCGAGCGTGCTCATCGACAAACTCAACGTGTGCGGAGGAATCATTTGGGATGGCGGGTGGTCCACGACCCGGGAAGGAAAGGAGTTCATTGCGTCGTGACGGCCGTCTTTCAATGAAGGGGAATTAATAGGAGAGCAACAACAAGAAAGGATGGGGGAATGGCGATAGATACGACCTTGTCGCGCCGCACGTTCGCGAAGGCGAGCGCGCTCACGGCGGCGGCTGCGGCAATCGGAGTGTCGATGTCAGACTTGCTCGTCGAGACGGACCAGGCTTACGCCGACTCCGCAGCCGAGACCAAAGTCGTCAAGACGTCGTGCCACGGATGTATTCAGATGTGCCCCGCTCGCGCATACATCGAGAACGGGGTGGTCGTGAAGCTGGAAGGCGATCCCGACGCGCCGGTGAGCCGCGGCAGCCTGTGCCTGAAGGGCATCAACCAGATTCACACCATGTACAGCCCGCGCCGCGTGCTGCACCCGCTGAAGCGCGCGGGCGAGCGTGGCGAGAACAAGTGGGAGGTCATCTCCTGGGACGAGGCCATCGAGCTCGCGGCCACGCAGATCACCCAGGCCATTGACAAGTACGGGCCCTACTCGTTCTTCTCGAGCGTCGGCGGTGGCGGCGCCTACTCGTTCATCGAGGCCATGACAATGCCCATGGCCCTCGGCTCGCCGACGGTGTTCGAGCCGGGCTGCGCCCAGTGCTACCTGCCGCGCTATGCTACTTCGGCCCTCATGTGGGGCGGCCATAGCCAGTCGATCGCCGACAACGACGTGCAGGAGATCTTCCGCCCGATCGAGGACAACAAGACCGAGCTCGTGGTGCTGTGGGGCGCCCAGCCCTCCATCAGCCAGACGGCCGAGTCGGGCCGCGGCATGGCCGAGCTCAAGGCCGCCGGCGCGAAGACCATCGTCGTCGACCCGTGCTTCACGCCCGACGCCGCGAAGGCCGACCATTGGCTGAACGTGCGCCCCGCAGCCGACACGTCGCTTCTGCTGTCGTGGTTCCGCTACATCTTCGTGAACAAGCTCTACGACGAGGAGTTCGCGCGCTACTGGACCGACCTGCCGTTCCTGATCGATGTCGAGACGAAGCTGCCGGTCGAGGCCAAGGACCTGTTCCCGGACTACCAGTCGCCGACGCCCGCCAACACGCCCGCCTACGTGTGCGTGGACATGAACAAGCTGGCCGGCGAGGAGGACCGCGTCGACAAGGAGCTGAGCGCCGACAAGCTCGCCGCAGCCGTCGCGCCGTTCCCCTACAGCCTGCCGAAGGACTCGCCCGTCGTGCCCAAGATGTTCGCGACCGTGGAGTTCGGCGGCCGCAAGCTCAAGACCGCGGCCCAGATCTACTGGGAGGAAGCCGAGCCCTGGACGCTCGAGGCTGCCGAGGAGAACTGCTGGGTGCCCGCCGCGCGCAACGAGGCGGCCATCCTTGAATATGCGAACGCCAAGGTGGGCGGCATCGTGTGCGGCGTCGCCGCCGAGCAGACGCCCGCATCTTCGCCGGTCATCGTGGGCTGCATGGGCCTCGACGCCCTCATGGGCTACGTGAACAAGCCCGGCTGCACGCTCACCACCTACGGCGAGGGCGAGAAGAACAACCCCACGAAGCGCCCGGTCACGTTCGTGAACGGCTTCGACGGCATGTTCTCCGACATGTACGGCGTCGGCGCGGTCATCGGCATGAGCCCCGAGGAGAACGAGGCGCGCATCAACGCGTTCCCCAAGGAGCAGCAGGAGCTCATGAACCAGATCATGATCGACCGCCTGGGGTCGGTCGAGCACAAGGGCCTCACGTCCTGGTGCCATTCGCACATCCCCACCGTGCTCGAGGCCATCAAGACGGGCGAGCCGTTCAAGCCGCGCGTGTGGTTTGACATGTCGGGCAACAAGCTGGCCATGCTGGGCAACGCGACGTCGTGGTACGAGGCGTTCCCCGAGGTGGACTTCATCATCGGCCAGTACCCGATGCTCACGTCGTTCCACATCGAGGCCTGCGACCTCGTGTTCCCGCTGCGCGAGTGGCTCGAGGAGCCGCAGGTGAACATGAACCAGCTCGGCTCGATCTGGATCCAGAACGAGTGCACGCACATCGGCGAGACCGTGTCGCACTCCATCCCCGCGGCCCAGGTGCTCGAGCGCTGCCGCGAGAAGTGGGGCGGCAAGCTGCCCGGCCTCATCCCCGGCTACCTGGGCGCGCCGAGCGAGAAGGCGGTCAAGGAAGAGGTTGCCGGCAAGTTCGGCGCCAAGGACTGGGACGACCTGCAGAAGAACCTCGACACCTACGTGCCCAAGTTCATCCCGTACGACGACTACTTCAAGTACAACCAGCACGAGGTCATCGTCGACGACGGGCTGCCCGCGGGCTTCGGCACCGAGAGCCGCAAGTTCGAGGCGTACGTTATCCAGTACATCAAGATGTCGCGCACGGGCTACCCGTTCTTCTACCCGAAGCCGCAGAAGCCCGCAAGCGCTGACTACCATCCCACGTGCTTCTTCCTGGAGCCCCACGAGACGCCGCTCGAGGACAAGGAGTACCCCTTCGCCATCACGTCGGGACGCGTGCCCTACTTCCACCACGGCACGATGCGCCATGCGCCGTTCGCGCGCGAGCTCTACCCCGTGCCCGAGGTGAAGATCAACCCGGCCGATGCTGCTGAACTCGGCATTGCGCACATGGACTGGGTGAAGATCGAGAGCCGCCGCGGCGAGATCCGCGGGCGCGCCTACCTGACCGAGGGCGTGTCGCGCAAGGCGCTGTGGATGGAGCGCTTCTGGAACCCCGAGTGCTTCGACGAGTCGGTGCCCAAGGAGAAGCAGACGGCCGGTTGGCGCGAGTGCAACATCAACGTGCTCACCAAGAACACCGCCCCGTTCAACGAGGTGTTCGGCTCCTACACCAACCGCGGTTTCACCGTGAGGATCTCCAAGGACAAGAAGCCCGACAACGTTTGGGTCGAGCCCAAGGAATTCCAGCCGTTCATGCCCACGCTGCAAAGCGAACCCGTGACTGAGGATGTGTTCTGATGAAAAGATGCCTGGTAATTGATTTGAATCGGTGCACGGGCTGCGATTCATGCGTCGTCGCCTGCAAGCACGAGAATGGGATCGGGCTGGGGGAGTACTGGACCCGCGTGGCAACGGTCGGCCCCACCGGCAAGAACCCCGACATCGAGATGTACTGGCTGCCCTCGCAGTGCCAGCAGTGCGAGAACCCGCAGTGCGTGCGCGTGTGCCCGACGGGCGCGAGCTACCGTGACCCGGCCACGGGCGTCGTGCTCGTGGACAAGTCGAAGTGCATCGGTTGCCGCTACTGCATGATGGCCTGCCCTTACGGCGTCAGGTCGTTCAACGAGGCCGAGGGCGTCGTCGAGAAGTGCACCCTGTGCAGCCACCTGACCGCCGACGGCTCGGGCGAGCCCGCGTGCGTGCACAACTGCTGCGCCGGCGCGCGCTACTTCGGCGACCTCGACGACCCGAACTCGCCTGCGAGCAAGGCAATCGCCGCGGCTAACCCCGCCGACGTGCACCACCTGCCGGACCCGCAGGACTCCCGGCCCTCGACTGCCTACATCCTGTCCCCGAAAATCGCGACTTGGAAGGAGTTGAGCTAATGGAAATCCAATGGCCATTGCTTCTGTTCAGCCTCCTGGCTGGCTGCGGCGGCGCGCTGTTCGCATGCGTGGGAGTGTCCGAGATCATGAAGATCGGCGATAAGACCCGCGTGCCCGCATCGGTGGTCGCCCTGGTCCTGATCGTCGTGGGCGGTTTCGCGTCGGTGCTGCACCTGGCGCACCCCGCCAACATCATGGCAGCCGCCTCCAACATCTTCTCGTTGAGCGGCATCTCGGTGGAGCTCATCATGATCGGCGTGAACATCATCGTCATCGCGCTTTACCTGCTGTTCGCCAGCCGCGGCGGCTCCGCTGCCAAGGCCCTGGGCGTCATCGGCATCGTCACCGGCTTGCTGCTCGGCTTCGCGACGGGCAACGGCTACGTGATGCAGGCCCAGCCCCTGTGGAACACGTTCGCCTTGCCGCTGGCCTACCTGGGCAGCGATATCGCCATGGGCGTGGCGCTGTTCGCCTCGATGCTCCTGATATTCAAGGACGAGGAAGGCTTCGCCGCGTTCAAGACGGTGTTCATCGGCGGCACGCTCGCCGGCCTGGTGCTCTTCCTCGTCTACGGCGCGCTCGTCGGGTTCGCCGTCGACATCATGACCTACTGGGTCGGGGCGGTTCTCATCGGCGGCGTCGTGGCGTGCGCTTGCGCCTACCTCGCCACAAAGAACCACACGCTCGCCTACGCCAGCCTGGCTGGCGCCGTCGTGGGCGGCGTGTGCATCCGCGCGATGATGTGGCTCATCGGAACGGGCTTCCTCTCCTTGTTCACGACAGCCGCCATGCACGGCGTACTGTAGCCCCTCCCTCCCCGTTAGCCGCCGGGAGCCCCTAGCCCGGCGGCTTCTCGGGCCGAGCGTTTCGCGGGCGCGCAACTCTCCCAGTGCGCTTGCGAAACGTTCGGTCCGGGAAGGCGCGGCGGGCCCGAAGGGCTGCGCGCACGACCGGGTGCAGGGTAGTGCCATTAGTGCGAGGGGGTTCACATGACGAGAGGGGTTGCGACGTTGGAAGGCGAGGTGCGCCAGACGTGCGTCGTGGAGCGCGGTTCCGAGGAGGCGGAACTGCTCGAAGCGCGCGCTGCGTTCTACGAGATGCTGGCGAGCCTGTATTTCAAGCCGCTGACGCAGGAGCAGATCGACGCGATGGCCGTGGCCGATTTCTCCGTATATGCGCAGCTCAACGAAGAGTGCGCCGAGGGGGCAGAGGACATGCTCCGCTATCTCTCGAGGCGCAATTCGGACACGCGCCGCGCGCTCGCGGTCGATTTCACGGGGGCGTTCGCCGGCACGTCCGCCTACGAGGGGAAGGTGGCCGTCCCGTTCGAGTCCGTGTTCACGAGCGAAGAGGGGCTCATGTACCGCGATGCCTACGTGGAAGTGTTCACGACGCTCAAGAGCGAGCAGGTGAAGCGCCGCGAGGGCCTGGACTGGCCCGACGACCACCTGTCGTTCATGTTCGATTTCCTGGCGATCCTGAGCCGCCGCGCGAAGTCGCGCCTCCTCGAGGGCGATGTGGCGCAGGCGCGCCATAACATCGAGGTGTCGCGCGACTTCATGGACGCGCACATCCTGTCGTGGTTCGAGGACTTCGCCGCGCTTGCGGGCAAGATCCTGGAGACGCGGTTCTACCACGGTGTAATCAAAGTCACGCGCGGTTTCCTCGCGTTCGACCGAGGGCTCGCAGACGAGCTCCTCGCGGGTTGGGTGTCCTGATCATGGCGCGCGAGTCTGGGGAAGGCGCCCTGGTCGAGAGGCGCGAGGTGCTCGTCGGCGCGGGCGCGGTGGCAGGCTTGTTCGCGGTGGGCGGCGCCGTCAAGGTGGTCGGGGGCAGCGCGCAGCTCATGCGCCCGCCCGGGGCGCAATCGGAGTCGCTGCTGCTCGGTGCCTGCGTGCGTTGCGACAGGTGCCGCAGCGCCTGCCCGACGGGCGCCATCGACGTGGCCCATGTCGAAGACGGCTTGGTGAACGCGCGCACGCCCGTCATGTCGTTCCGCAAGGGTTATTGCGATTTCTGCGAGAAGCGCGGGTCGTACGCCTGCGTGGACGCGTGTCCGACTGGCGCGATCGCCGCGGGCTTCGATCCTTCGCGCGACAAGATCGGCCTGGCCGTGGTCGACACCTCGGAGTGCCTGCTCTACCGCGGCGCTTCGTCCACCTGTTCCAAGCAATGCATTGCCGCCTGCCCGTTCGATGCGCTGCACCTGGACGAGGCCGGCGGGCTCGTGGTCGACAAGGAGCGCTGCAACGGCTGCGGTGCGTGCGAGTATGCCTGCCCGTCGGCCTCCTATGCCGTCTACACCGCCTCGGGGCGGCGCGGCATCAACGTTCTGCCTGAAAGCGAGGTGCGATGATGGAAGACAAGTCGCTCGAGGTGGAGGCCACCGCAGCCGAGGCGCCGGCGGTTGAGCCCGGCGGCCGCGGGGGCAAGGTGAAGTCCTCCACGCTGCGCGCCCTGACGGCCCTTGCGGTGTTCGTGGTGGTGGGCGTGGGCCTGGCCGTGTCGACGGGCTTCGGCACGCCGTCGTCGTTCGGCTTCGATCAGATCGCTGCCATATGTCCACTTGGTGCGCTCGAGGCGTTCTTCGGCACGTGGGCGTTCGTGCCGCGACTCTTGATCGCGCTCGCCGTGATCGTCGTCGTGGTGCTGGTGTTCGGGAAGGCCTTCTGCTCGTGGGTATGCCCGGTGCCGCATGTCAAGAACCTGTTCAGCGGCAAGAAAGCGGTTGCCAAGGAGGAGGGCCAGCGCCAGGAGGCGGCGAAGTTCGCGCTCGAGAACTGGCGCGAGGGGCGCTCGGTCGAGCGTTCGAAGGCCGGCTTGGACTCGCGCCATGCCGTGCTCGGCGGCGCGCTGCTCTCGACGGCGGTCTTCGGGTTCCCGGTGTTCTGCCTCGTGTGCCCGGTGGGCCTGACGTTCGCCACGTTCATCCTGGCCTGGAGGCTCGTGCAGTTCAACGACTTCACCTGGGGCCTGCTCGTGTTCCCAATCATCATCCTGGTGGAGGTGCTCGTGCTGCGCAAGTGGTGCGGCCGCATCTGCCCGCTCGGCGCGCTCATCTCGCTCATCGCGCGCGCCAACAAGACGTTCAGGCCGTCGGTGGACCACGGGAAGTGCCTGCGCGATACGGGCGACGCCGGGTGCGTGGCGTGCTCCGCCGCATGCCCCGAGCAGATCGACCCGTTTGCCGACTTGGGCAAGCGCCCGCTCGACGAGTGCGTGAAATGTCGCAGCTGCGTGGATGCGTGCCCTGCGAAGGCGATCACCCTGCCCCTGCTTTCCGCGAAGGCGGGGCCTGGAGGGCGAAACGAGGTAGAATAATTACTGCAGTATTCGTCATGATTTCTGAGGCATGGCTGCTGCGCGGTGTTTTCTGAGGGGTTGCCGTCGTGGCTCACGGCGGAAGGAGCGGTTTAAGCTTCGAGGGGGAGATGAGCTATGGTGTCTGGCGAGACCCGCCGGCGCGATGAGGTCGTGTCCAAGCTGCTGAACGTTTGGCCGGCCTTGCCGTTGGCTGCGTACGGGCTTTGGGCGGCCTGGATGGCCCTGGTGTTCAGCGGCTCGCTCTGGCTGTCCGATGTCGAGACGGACGGCGACAGCGTCACGAAGCTGTTCACCATATCCATGCTGGCGAACGCCGCGGCGTGCTTCGTCGCGGCCTGGAAATCCGACGTGGCCGAGCTCTTGCTGAGGCGCCCGAAGGCGCTCGTCGGCGCCGGCTGCATGGCTGCGGCGGGCGCGGCGCTCATCGTCGTGGCCGGCCCCTACTACATGGGCGACGATATGGCGGCGCCCTTCGTGTTCAACTGCGGCTCCGTCCTCGCTGGCGTGGGCATGGCGTTCATCATGCTGCGGTGCGGCGCGATGTTCGGTGACTTGCCGCCCAGGCGCGCGATCCTCAACGTGTCCCTCTCGCAGATCACGGCCGTGTTCGTGTTCTTCTGCATCCTCGGCTCGCCCGCGTGGTCGCCCGTGCCCGGCGGCCCGACGCTGATCTCGATAATCGCGTTCGTGGGCCTGCCCATTGCTGCCTCGCTCTTCGCCTGCATGGAGCCCGTGTCGGGCGACGGCCAGGAGCTGCGCCCCATCCGCATGCGCTCGCAAGGCGCTGCGGCTGGACTCGGCAAGCTGGCCGTGCGCGGCGTGCTCGCGCTGTTCATCCTCTCGTTCGCCTGCTCCATGGTGCGCGGGTTCGTCATCCAGAGCAGCGTGCTCGAGTTCACGCTCGCCAGCAACACGCTGCTCGTGCTCGTGCGCGTGGCCATTGCGGTGGCGCTGGCCATGGGGGCCGTGTTCATCGACGTGGACCGCATCGACCTCGGGCGCTTCTACGTGGTCATCGTCGCCTCGTTGGCGCTGCTCATCGTGCTCCTCCCCGTGGTGGGGCAGCATTCCTCGATCGTGGGCATCCTCGTCACCATCGCGAACTTCGCGCTCGAGCTGGCCGCGTGGTGCCTGCTTGCGTTCGTCGTCTACCAGAAGCGCCTGTCGGCTGCGGCGGTGTTCGGCTTCGGGTTCGGCATGCTCACCATAGGCGATTCCCTCGGCTGGTTCGTGGGGGCCTACCGCCTGACGGGCAGTTTCGGAGACGGGTCGGTCCAGATCATGTTCGTGCTCATCGCCGGCGTTATGACGGTTGCCTCGCTCGTGCTGTTCTCGGAGCGGGAGATCAAGAAGATCGCCGAGGCCGCGAGTGACGAGGAACCCTCGCTTGCCGAGGCCATGGCCATGGAATCGCTCGATTGGAAGGTCGTGCCCGAGGCGGGCTCGTCCGAAGGCGACCGGCGCAGGAAGGTCATCGACCAGGCCATCGAGGAGTACCGCCTGACGCCGCGCGAAGGCGAGGTGCTGGCCTGCCTGCTCACCGGCCGTTCTGCCGAATGGATCGCCGACGAGTTGTGCGTGTCGCTCAGCACGACGCGGAGCCACACGCGCAACATCTACACCAAGCTCGACGTCCACTCCCGCGAGGAGCTGTTCGCGCTGTTCGACGAGCGTTCGTCGCGTCCCGCCCAAAAAAGCGGCGAGGCAGCGTAGCACCCGCCCGCCCATTTGGCGGTTCTGTATCTGCTTGCCCGTTGGGCGGCTCTGTGTCCGGCTGCTCGTTGGACGGCCCTGAATCCGG
Source organism: Coriobacteriaceae bacterium (assembly GCA_015062685.1). GTDB lineage: Bacteria > Actinomycetota > Coriobacteriia > Coriobacteriales > Eggerthellaceae > UBA9715. The sequence continues at coordinate 71,912 of SUUE01000009.1, read as the reverse complement.
TTGCCCGTAGGGGCGCTCCCCGAGCGCCCGTCAACTGCGACCGACGTGCTTTCCTGGTTCTTGGACGCGCGGAGCGCGCCCCTACGGGCAACCGATTTCCCAACCGATTTCCCCGCGGGAATCCGGTTGCCCGCGGGGAAGCTTCGCCGTGCGCGAATTCCCCGGCTTCATGGCGCGATATCGCCTTAATGTACGGCTTTTACGGCCAGCATGGCGGAATAACGCGTACATGTGCGGCATATCGCGCCATCGGCTCGTACATTAAGGCCATATCATGCCACGAACCCCCGCATTTCTCGCACGGTGGCGCGAAACGGCCTCCATGCGTGGGAAAAGCGGCCCCCGCATTCTCCCGCCGTCCCTGCCCGCACCTCCAAGTGCTCCTCGCGCAAGAGCGGCGAGGCCGCATAGGCGCCAGGCGTCCCGGCGCCTATGCGGGCGAGGCCCTTAACGCGACAGGATTTCCCCTACGGTGACGTTCGGGTTGTCCTTAAGCATGTCGATGCACAGCTTGATGCCGTCGCTGATGCCCTTCGCGTCCGCCATGCTGAACGACAGCGGGGTGAAGGCGCATTCGGTGCGCACGATGTCGTTGTGCTCGACGATCCCCAGCATCAGCTGCTTGGGCGGCAGGACGAACTCCTTCGGGTCGGTGCGGTTGTCGGCGACCACCGTCACCGGCATCCAATGGGAGCACTTCAGGCCCTCGCCCAGGTTGGGGGCCTGCGGTTGGTTGGCATAGGTGATGCCCAGGTGGGAGATGCCGCCAACGAGCTCCTGCGCGGGCGCGTGCTTGATGTTCTCGGACATCTTCGCCAGCGTTCGGTGGGCGAAATCCGTGAAGGGCTCGTCCTCGCGAAGGTCCATGCGGTTGTTCATCGACACGAGCGAGTGCACCACGGTGGACCAGAAATCGAAGTTCGGGCGCGCTTCGGTGCCGATGGTCACCACCGAGTCGCGAACGCCGAACGTGCGCGCGGACGCAACGTGGAAGGAGGCCGTGAACAGGGCGGGCAGGGTCACGCGGCAAGAGGCGACGAGCTTGCGCAGCTCGGCAATGTCGTAAACCTCCACGTAGTCGGAAAGGTCGAAGTGCTTCAGCCCCTCCATTCCCTCGGGCTCGCGCATCGCGGGCGTCTCGTAGCCGGCCATTTGCTGATCCCAGTAGGAGATGACCTTGTCGCGCTCGTAGAGGTCGGGGTTGTCGTTCATGAAGTTGAAGTAGTCGATGAGGCTCTTCTTGTTGGCGGTGCGCTCTTCTTCGCCGCGGTAATAGCTCATGAACTGGTTCCAGATGAGGATGAGGCCCTGGTCGTCGACGATCATGTGGTTGAACGTGAGTGCGAGCAGCCACGACTGGCTCCCGCTGGGCCCGTCGCCCAGGTCGTAGACGACCGCGCGACAGGTGATGAAGGCGTAATTGCGCAGATCGGCGACGATGCGGCTTTCCGCTTCGGTCGCGTATTGCAGGCGCTCCTCATAGGTCGCGCCCTGCGCCTCGAGCACTTCGAGCTTGAAATCGTAGTCGGCACGGATCCTGAAGTGCCGCGGGTCGCCTTCGGAGGCGGGGTAGCACACGCGCAGGGTGTCGATCTCGTCGAACAGCCTCTGCATGGTGCTCTCGACGCGCGGCAGGTCGAGCGGGCCTTCCACGACGGCGCCCGCGCCAATTCCCGCGTAGAAGCCCTGCCCGCTGCTTCCCGTGTCGAAGTACTCCATGCCCGTGAGGAAGTACGTGCATTGGTAGAACAGGTCGAAGTCCTCGTTCCCCTGGTTGTCGGTAAGGTAGGTGATGGTGCTCATGTGTTTCCTTTCTCCTTGCTTGGCATGTTTATCGCGCTTGCTCGCGCAGGCGCTCTTGAGCGGCGGACATGATCTCGCCGATTCTCACATGGGGGTTGTCGATGGCCATCTCGAGGCAGCATTTCAGGCCGCATCCGAACGCGCGCACCTCGTTGGGGGTGAGGAAGCACTGCTCGGGGTTGAACACTTGCATGACCTGCATGGTGTCGCTGCCCTCCACCACGGCTACGACGTCCGAGGGCAGGTAGCCGGCATCGCCGATGAGGTTGGGCATCCACGATTGGCAGGTCAGGCCTTCTCCCAGGTTGGGCTTGCGCACGGGGGATACGTAGGTGTACTGCACGTGCGCCGCGCCGCCCACGTACTCCTCGCTCACGAGGTTCTGCAGGTTCTCGGACATCTTCAGCAGCGTGCGGCGGGCGAATTCCGAGAACGGCTCGTTGGGGTCGAGCCGCATGCGGTTGTTCATGGCCATGAGCCCGTGCACCACGGTGTTCCAGAACGAGAAGTGGGGCCGCGACTCGGTCATCATGCAAATGGCCGAGTCGAGCTGGCCGAAGCCCGCCGCGGTTCCCACGTGCAGGGCCGCCATGAACAGCGACGGCAACGTGGTCTGGCACGCCAGGGCAAGGGACTTCACCTGCTGGGTGTCCAGATAGAAAACGAGATCCGAGGGGTCGACGGGCACCGTTCGGTCCGGCTCGGCCTCGCCGAGCGTGGGCGATTCGTAGCCCGCCATCTCGGTCTGCCAGTAGGCGCGGTTCGCCCGGGCGTCCACGATGTCGGGGTTGTCGTTCATGAAGTTGAGGTAGTCGAGCAGGTTGCTCTCGTGCACGACCATCTTGCCCTCGCCGCGGTAGTTCGCCATGAACTGGTTGATCACGAGGTAGATTGCCTGGTCGTCGATGGCGAGGTGGTTCGCCGAGAACGCGACGATCCACGCGTGCTCGCCGCTGGGCGCTGTGCCCAGGTCGTAGACGACTGCGCGCACGGACGCGTCGGCGTAAGTCTCGAGCTTCGAGGCGTAAGGCGTCTCCAGGGCCGAGGCGCTGGCGAGCCTTTCCTCGAACGTGGCTCCCTCGGCGGGAATGACTTCCAGCGCGAAGGGGCATTCCCTGCGGATGCGGTAATGCAGCGGCTTGTCGGGCGCGGCGGGGTAGGCCACGCGCATGGTGTCAATGGTGTCGTAGAGCTCCTGGATGGCGCGCTCGGTGCGCTGCAGGTCCAGATCGCCCTCGACGAGCAGGCCCGCCCCGAGGCCGGCGTACATGGGCCGGCCCGTGCGCCCCGTGTCGTAGAACACGAGGCCCTCGATGGGGTAGCGGGCCTGGAAGGGGAGCTCGAACAGCGAGTTCCCCCGGTTGTCCGTTTCGAATTCGGCGTCCGCCAGTGTTTTCGTTAGCGCGTTGTCGCTCATAGAACGTCATTCCCTTCGACTAGCTCGACATGGATGATTTCCCCGAGGCGCGCGCAAACCCGATCGGGGTTCTCGTCGCAATAGAAATGCCCGCCCGGGAACAGGCAATGGGTGCACTCGTTGCAGGTGAAGCAGCTCCATTGCTCCACCCCGTCTGCATGGATGTGCGTGTCCTCAACGCCGTTGAACGTGTAGATGGGGCACGAGAGCCGCGGTGCGCCGTTCCAGACGTACCGCTCGCACAGCTCGAAGTCGGCCCGGGCAATGGGCAGGTAGTACGAGAGGAAGTCCCGGTTGGACAAGAGCTCCTCGTCGATGCTCCCGTAGGCGCGCAGCACGTCGAGGAACTGCTCGTCCTCGAGGCCGATCGTGTGGTCCACCACCTCGCGCCGGTCGGGCGATTGCGCGCCCGACACGACGAGCGCGCGCGGCGGAGTGCCGTTGCGCTCCAGGATGCAGGCCACCTCGTAGGCGATGATCGCCCCCATGCTGTGCCCGAACAACACGACCGGGCGGTCGAACAGCAGGGGGCAGCCGCGCACGAGGTCGGCCGCTATGCGCTGGAAGCTCGCGGGCATCTCGTCGCCGATGCGCGAGCCGTGCATCGGCAGCACCACGGGCGCAACTTGGACGCCCGCGGGGAAGCGGCGCTGCCAGGACGAGAACGTTGCCGGTTGGAACCCTGCGGCGTGGAAGCACACGATTCGCAGGTCGGCCGCTTCGATTTTCGTGACCCAGGGGTTGTTCCGCAGGGGGAGCGATGCGGTGGATGCCCTCCGGGCGCGCCCCCTCGCCAAAGGGGGCGCGTAGTCTGCTCGGGATGATAGCTGCATGATGGTCCTCCCTCGCGCTTACGCAACCGTTTGCATCCACTCGCGGACCGTGGGCTGGGTCATGATCGTGACCACCGAGAGCTCCGTGCCGAACCGGTCGTAGGCCCAGGAGCCGATCTTCATGGCGGCGAGCGAATCGCCGCCCACCTCGAAGAAGTTGTCGTCGGGCCCTATCGTGTCGTCGCCGATCACCTCCCTGCAGAAGAGCAGCATCTCCTCGAGCGGGTCGCTTGCGGGGGCCGGCGCCGCATCTGCGGGCTGCGCGGGCGCGGGCTCGCCGACGGCCTCCGCCGCCTGCGCGGGCAGCTCGAGCTTCGCCAGGAGCTTGCGGTCGGGTTTTCCGTTGCGCGTGAGGGGCAGCGATTCCAGCGCCACGAACCGCGTGGGCACCATGTACTGCGGCAGCTTGCGTGCGAGCTCCTCGCGCAGGGCGCTCTCGCCCGGCGCGCCGGCTCCCTCGTAGTGGGCGACCAGCCTGCCCGTTCCCTCGTTCACCGTGATGGCGCAAGCCGACACTCCCTCGACTTGCCCCAGGAGCCGCTCGATGCCGCCCAGCTCGATGCGCTTGCCGTTCACCTTCACCTGAAGGTCGGCGCGGCCCAGGATGCGCAGCTCGCCGTTCGGCAGCACGAGCCCGCGGTCTCCCGTGCAGCACACGCGCTCGCCGTTCCAGGTGCTGAAAACGCGCCCTTCGTCATCCGTCCCGGCGTATCCGGGCGACACGCCCACGCCCGACACGAACATGGTGCCCGCTACGCCCACGGGGCATTCGTCCATGCGGTCGTCGAGCACGTGGTAGCGCGTGTTCCGGATGGGCTTGCCATAGGGGATCTCGCCTGCCAGGTCGCCTTCGGTCACTTCGTGGGCGATGTTCCAGATGGTGGTTTCGGTCGGGCCGCCAACGTTGAACAGGCGCGCGTTCGGGAAGGTTTCCATGATCGCGCGCGCCAGCTCGGGGTCGAGCCAATCGCCGCCGTGGATGACGCATGCGAGCGAATGCCGGGCCTGGCGGCCGATGGAGCCGCCCGCCTCGAAGAGCATGCGCATGAAGGCGGGGACCGAGTTCCAGATCGTTACGCCGCACTCGTCGACGAGGCGCGCCCACGCGCGCGGCTCGCGTCGGGTGTCCTCTCCGAGCACGACCACGCCCGCGCCGGCGATCACCATGCCGAGCGTGTCGTAAAGGGCCATGTCGTGGGCGAAGTTGGTGAGGGCTATGGCGCAGCTCTCCTCGGTCACGCCGAAGCGCGCGTTGCTCCAGAGCAGGCAGTTCACCACGCCTTCGTGGGTGATGCGGATGCTCTTGGGGTAGCCGGTCGAGCCCGACGTGTTGATGTAGGCGATGACGTCGCCACCGTCCGATTCGCGCCAGGTCAATTCGCCGCGTTCGGGGAGGTCGCGGTTCACGTTCACCGTGGGCGTTCCGCTCGGCGCGCCCTTCTCCGTCTCGTCGTCCACGAGCACGAGCGCGAGCCCCGCCGCCTCGACGCACCGCCGGACCGCGCTTGCCGGATACTCGGTGTCGATCGGCATGAAGGGGCGCCCGGCGGCGGCGCATGCAAGCGCGGCGGCAATTTGGAGCGCGCCCTTGCCGAGCATGATCCCAACGCCCGCGCGGGCACTGGCGCCCGCTTCGGCGGCTGCGGCCTCCACGGCGCCGCTGATGCGGGCCATGGCCCCCTCGAGCTGTCGGTAGGTCATGGGGTCGGCCCCGCCCCTTACGAACAGCCGGTCCGCGTGCTTCGTCAGCGCGCTCCGGAGAAGCGGCGCGTAACTGCGCTCCTCGAGCTCCTCGCGGGTGTCGTTCGCGGCGTCGATGAGGGCGCGGTCTTCTTGCGAGAGGGGCAGGGCGCTCAGGCGGCCCCACGGATCGCCCGGGCTTTCGAGCAGCTGCAAGGCACCGAGGAACGAATCGGCCACGCGTTTCACGGTCTGCGCGTCGAGCAGCCCCTCCACGTAGTCGATGCTGAGCGTCAGCCCGCTCGCCGCGGGCATAACCACGGCGTCGAGCCACACCTGGCTCGTGTGCGTTCTCGACATGACCTTGCGGTACCACGCCGATGCGCCTGCCTGGATGTCTGCCGTGCTCGTGAACACGATGGGCGCGGCAATGGACGCGCCCGTGCGCTGCTGCATCGCCCGCGTCAGGTCGGTGCCGCGATAGGCGGCATGCTTGCTTTCGTCGGCGAGCTGGGCGGCCACCTGCGCCGCGGTGGCCCAGAGCGTGTCGCCCGGCTCGCTCGCGAAGCGGAAGAGCCGGAAGTCGGAGCACTCTCCCAGGAGCCCGGCCGCCTCGCCCGTCTGCGGGCGGAACGCGACGGGGGTGTTGATCAGGAACTCGTGCCTCCCGCCGCAGGCTTCGAGCGCTTTGCCGAACGCCGCCAGCATGACGGAGAACGCCGTCATGCCGCGCGCGGCCGCCGCGGCCCTGACCTTGCCGCACAGCTCTTCGGAAAGGCTGCGCGTTTCGTTCGCGACCTGCGGGTTCGCGATCGACTCGGGGGCTACGAGCGGCTCGAGGGCCTGCTCGTCGGGGAAGCCCGCGGCCTTTTCGAGCCAGTATTCCCTGTCGCGCTCATAGGCTTCAGATTCCCTCACGCGATCGAGCCATTGCACGTAATCGCGATAGGTGACGTCGCAGCCGGCCGGCTCGTCGCGGTAGGCCTTCTCGAGCAGGTCGAAGAAGCGCTCCGCGCTCCACCCGTCCAGGATCATGCCGTCGTGGCAGAAATGGAGGTGCCAGTCGTCGTTCCAGCGCGTGGCCTCCAGGCTCCACAGGGGCGCGCGCTTGAGGTCGAATTCGCGCTCGAACAGCTCGGCGCGCTTCGATTCGAGGAACTGGTTCCATTCGTCCCCGCTGAGATACGAGACGTCCGTGAGGGGGATGGCGACGGGCGGGATCTGCCGCTGGATGGTCTGCGTGAGCTTGTCGGCGTCGATGGAAAGCCGCAGGGCACCCTGCTCTTTGGCCAGCCGCGCCATTGCGCGGTTGAGGCGCGCCATGTCAAGGCCGCTAACGGCAACTTCGAAATAGGCCCGGGTGGATTGACCGCCCAGGACCATGTCGCTTTGCCGCCCGATGAGGTATGCGCGCTGGAGCGGCGTGAGCGCGAACTCCTCGCCGTCCTCGGCCCCGCATGCGGCGAGTGCCGGCAGCTCGTCGCATGCAGCGCTTGAGGCGCCGGGTTCGTGCGAGTCGCGGGACGCGATGCGGTCGTTCACGAGTCGTGCGAAAGAGGGGATGGTCGCGTGCGCGAACACGTCGGCTGTGTCCACCTTAACGCCGAACCGCTCCCGCACCGCGCTGATGACCTTGACCGCCGTGAGGGAGTTGCCCCCGATCTCGAAGTAGTTGTCGGGGCGCGCGATGCTGCTGGCCCCTATGGCCTGCATCCAGATGTCCGCGATGTCCCGCTCGGTGCCGTCCCTGGGCGCGTCTTCCTCGGGGCGTGGCAGCTCCGTCTGCGCTTGAGCCAGCTCGGCCGCCTTGCGCCGGTCGAGCTTGCCGTTGGCGGCAAGGGGCAGGGCGTCGACGGCGACGAAGCGGGCCGGCACCATGTAGTCGGGCAGGCGCAGCTCGAGGAAGGCCTTGAGCTCTTCCGCGTCGAGCTCGGCGCCCGGGCGGGTCTGCACGATGGCCGCCAGCGAGCGGGCGTCGCGAGACGGGCATGCCACGCAGGCCGCGACGTCGGGGTGGCCTGCTATCGCGGTTTCCACCTCGCCCAGCTCGATGCGGTGGCCGCGCACCTTCACCTGGAAGTCGCGGCGGCCCAGGAACTCGATGGTCCCGTCTTCCCAGATGCGCCCCATGTCCCCCGTGCGGTACCAACGCGTGCCGTGCTCCACGAAGAAGCGCTGCTCGGTCAGCTCCTCGTCGCCGCGGTAGCCTTCGGCCACGCCGGCTCCTCCGATGAGCAGCTCGCCTGCTACCCAGTCGGGGCGATCCTCGCCGCGGGCGTCCACCACGCGGTAGCACTGGGAGCGGAGCGGGCGGCCGTAGGGGATGCTCGTCCAGCAATCGGGGAGGGGCAGGGTAACTTCCTGCCAGTTCGACCAGATGGCGGCTTCGGTGGCGCCGCCCATGGCGGCAATGCGGCAGCCGGGGGCGAGGGCCGCCAGGCGCTCGGGGAGGTCCAGGCCGATCCAGTCGCCGGAAAGCGCCGCCGCGCGCAGCGGCAGCGCGTCGCCCGTGGCCTCGGCCGCCGTGACGAGCATGTCGAGCAGCAGGGGCACCGTGTTCCACAGCGTGATGCCGTAGCGGCGCACGTACTCGAGCTCGCGGAAGGCGTCGCGCCGTGCGGCATCGGGCATGACGACGAGCGTGGCCCCGGCGCCCAGGATGCCGAAGACGTCGTAGACCGACAGGTCGAAATCGAAGTTCGATACGCCGAGCATGCGGTCGCCCTCGGCCACGCCGAGCCGCGCGTTCACGTCGCTTATCGTGTTCCATGCCGCCCCGTGCGATAGCTCGACGCCCTTCGGGTCTCCCGTCGAGCCGCTCGTCATGATCACGTACGCCGTGTCTTCGGGGCGCGGCATGCGGTTCCGCGCAAGCTCCGCCGCCTGGGCGGTGCCGGTTTCCACCGTAGCGTCCTCAATTGCGAAGGCCTGCTCGAACAGGGCGCCCGCTCCCGCGTCGCCGCGGCTGGCGATGAGGTGGCGCAGCTGGAGCTTGTCCCTCATGAGCGACTTGCGCGCCTCGGGCTGCGAGACGTCTATGGGAACGTAGGCGCACCCCGCCATGACCGTTCCGATGAGGGCGCAGACCTGCTCGGGCCCGCGCTCGAGGCTGACGGCCACCAGGCTCCCCCTCGGCACGCCTCCGTCTGCAAGCATGCGGGCGACGCCCGCGGAGCGCCGGAGCACCTCCCCATACGAGACGGGCTGCCCCGTTTCGGCGTCGATCAGCGCCGTCGCCTCGGGGTTGCTCTCGGCATGCGCGACGAACGCGGCGTGGAGCGGCGCGCGGCCGGGCGCCGCCGAGCGCAGGGCGTCGAGTTCCGCCATGCGCCGGCCGCGCTGCTCGGGCGGCATGATCGAGGGCACGAGCGACCAGGCGTCTTCCGAGCTCGCGAGAAGGCTCACGAACGAGCAGAGGGCGTCGAACATCGCCTCGACCATGCCCTGGGGGTAGAGCTCGGCGGCGGCGTCCCACGATAGGCGCAAGCCCTTTTCGTGGTCGAAGGCTTGGAAATCTATCTGAACCTGCGGGGTTTGGGACGTCATGTAGGCCAAGCGCCCCAAGCTCTCTTCGGCTTCCGCCGAGAGCAGCTGCTCGCCCAGATTGCAGGCGAACACGAAGGGCGCCAGGCCGTTTTGGGGCCCGCCCGCTGCGGCGACCGCCTGCTGCACGGCGACTCCGTTGAAGGAGCGGTGGTCCATGTCCGCGAGGAACTGCTTGGTCACCTGCTCCAAGGACTCCTCGAACGTTTGCGGCTGGCGCCCGTCGAACTCCAGGAGGAGGATATCGGAGAAGTCCGAGACGACGTCCTCGATGCCGTCTTCGCCCGAGTCGCGCGCGTAGACTGGCATGTTCACGAGGAAGCGCTGGTTATCGCTCCAGGCGGCGAGCACGTGCGCGTATGCCCCGAGGAGCACCATGGCGACGGTCGTGCCGCGCGCCGCCGCGCGCGCCTTCAGCATGCCGTAGGTGGCGGGGTCGAATTGGCGGGCGAAGTTGACGTAGCGCGGGCCGGTCACCTCGTCGGGGGCCACGACGGTGGGCAGGTGGGGCCCATCCGGCAAATCCGGGATCCGCTCTTCCCAATAGGCCCTATCGCGCTCGGCCGTCTGGGCGTCGGCATCGCGGAGCGCGCCCTGCTCGCGCAGGTATGCCGCGAAGTCCCACGAAGGGTCGGCGGTGGGCGCATCGGACCCGCGGTAGGCGCGGGCCAGGTCGCGAATGATCAGCTGGAAGCTCTGCACGTCGCAGACGAGCAGGTCGATGTCGAAGCAGACCCGCGTGTGTCCTGCGGGCATGTTCACGAGGGCCAGGCCGCATGTTTGGCCCGCTGCCACGTCCAGCTTGCGGTGCGCGAGCCGCTCGCGAATGCCGAGAAGGGCGCTTTGGGCTTCGGCGTCTGGCAGCTGCGCCAAGTCGTGCACCGCCAGCGTCGCGGCGGCTTCGTTCGGCTCGGGTGCCACATACTGCTTCCCGTCGCCGGTGAACCGGGCGCGGAGCATGGGGTGGGTGCCGAAGAGCGAGCGCCACGCTTCCTGGAGGCGCGCCGCGTCCACTCCCGAGCCCTCCAGCTCGAGGTAGGCGTGGCACCCGTTGCCGCCCATCGGCATGCCGTCCTGTCGGCCGAAGAAGTAGGCGCGCTGGATGTCGGTGAGGGCGAAGGGCTGCGCGTCCTCGCGTTCCGCGGTGCCCTGCACCGCATGCTGCTCCGCCGCGCCCGCGCGCGGGGCGGCTTGCGCGGCGAGCGCGCGCCACGCCGCCCTGGTCGGCTGCTCCATGAGCTTCGCGAACGTGGCTTTGCGGGCGCCGGAGCGGCGCAGCAGGTTCGCGACGCGCATGACGGCGAGCGAGTTCATCCCGGCTTCGACGAGGTTCGATGCGTCATCCACCGGGTACTGCCCGGTGTGCTGCTCGATTATCGCCTCGGGGGTCATGGTGTTTGTCTGGGTCATGGAAGGCCTTTCTCTGTGAGTTGCCTGCAGTGGGGTGGTGCTAGAGCTGTCGGTTCGTTTGGTTTCGGGAGGCTTGGGCCCACTCGACGAGGCGCTTGCGGTCGATTTTGCCGACGGCGGTCAGCGGCCACATGTCGATGAGCTCGACCTGGTCGATGCGCTTGTGGGAGGCGACGCCCAGCGACGCGAGGTGGGAGTTGGCGCTCGCGGGCGAGAAGCCGTCGCTCCCGCCGATGGCGAACGCGCACACGCGTTGCCCTAGGAGCTCGTCGGGCACGCCGACCACCTGCACCTCCTCGATGCTCGGGAGCTCGGCGAGGTAGCCTTCCAGCTCGCTCGGGACGATCTTCTCGCCACCGCGGTTGATCTGGTCGGTGATGCGCCCCTCAACTACCAGGTAGCCGTTCGGCGCAACGTGGGCGCGGTCGCCCGTGCGGTAGAAGCCGTCATCGGTGAACGAGCCCTCCGCTTCGGGAGCACGGTAGTAATGCTGAATGGTGTAGGGGCCGCGGGCGATGAGCTCGCCCGATGCGCCTCGGGGCACCTCGTTCAGGTTCTCGTCCACGATCTTCCACTCGTCGGCTTCGGAGATGGCCTTGCCCTGGCTCGCGATGACCACTTCCTCGGGGTCGTCGGCCGCGGTGCAGAAGTTGATGCCCTCGGCGGTGCCGAACACCTGGTGCAAGGTCGAGGGCAGCATGAGCATGGCCTTGCGGGCGAGCTGCTCCTCGAGCACCGACCCGCCCACGAGCGTCATCCGCCAGCTCGAGAGGTCGTAGGAGTCGTCCCAGGACAGCGTCTCGAGCACCGCGGACAGCACAGCGGGCACGAGCGAGATGCCGGTCACGCGGTGCTCCTCGATCATCGGCAGGATCTCGTCCGGGCTCGGGTTCTCGCAGAGCACGACGGTGCCGCCCACGGAGAGCGTGCCGAGGATGCCCGGGTTGCCCAGCACGAAGTTATGCGAGGCCGGCAGCGCGATCATGAAGGCGTCGTTTCGGTTCATGCCGAGGAAGGCCGCGAACGTCTCGGCGTCGTACAGGTAGTCGGCGTGGCGGCGGGGGATGAGCTTGGGGATGTTCGTCGACCCGCCCGAGCAGGTGAGCAGCCCGATGTCGGTGAACGCGGGGCGGCGCGCCGCAATTGCGGCGGCGTCGAGGGGGCTCGCCTGGCGTGCGGCGCGCACGATGTCGTCGAACGTCAGGATGGTCTTCATGCCGGGGAAGCGGGCCTGCACCTCGCGCGCCATCGCGGGGTAGTCGATGCCTTGGTGCGCCTCGTTCACGATGAAAGCGGTGGGCTCGGCGCGTTCGGCGAAGCTCCCGAGCTCGCGCAGGCGGTGGGCGCAGAGCGCCATGATCGGGATCGCGCCGGCTTTGGCTATGCCGAGGAAGGAAACCACGTGCCAGACGCTGTTCTTCATCTGGAGCATCACGCGGTCGCCCTTCTCCACGCCCTTTTGCGCGAGCAGGCCGGCCACGCGGCCCGCGGCGTCGTCGAGCTCGCGGTAGGTGAGCGCGTCGCGCTGGTCCACGAGGGCTATGCGGTCGCCCTCTGCCTGAGCGCGCGTGCTGATGAAGTCGCCGAGCGTGCGGTCTTGCCAGTAACCGCGCCGTATATACGAATCGACGAGCTCCCTTTCCGTGACAGGGTTCATGTCCAATCTCCTTTCCATGATGCCGCCGGCAAGGCCGAGGCGGCGCTCAGTAATTCCGTGAGGGTCATCGTCACGATGCGCGCCGGGCCGTTTCCGCATACGGAAACGCAGGCGTTGCGCGCGTCGAAGGTTGATACCGAGGGGGCCGGGCTCGCGAATATGCCCGGGCATTGCCCGAGCAGCGCTTTCTCGTAGCCGCATGGCCAGCGCAGCATGTCTGCATGCAAGACGGCGTTCTCGAGGCCGCAGCCCAGCCATTTCCCCAGGGCCTCCTTGCGGGTCCAGATCCGCGTGAACGCGCGGGCGCGTTCGGATCGGCTCGCGCGGGCCTCCACATAACCCGACTCGCATTCTGTCAGGCAGAGGTCGCGGATGTCCTCGTAGTCGCGCACGATGGGCTCGACGTCGATCCCGACGGGCTGCGCGCCAATTGCGCAGCAGACGGCGCTGCGGCTGTGCGACAAGTTGAAGTGCGCGCCCGTGCCCGCCTTGAAATCGGGCTTGCCGTTGGGCGCGACGTCGATCGGCGCGCGCCCGCCGCGAAAGAGGGGCGCCGCCATGACGTCCACGAGGACCCCCGCTGCGAGCGAGGCGAGCCGGTCGATCGGCTGTCGCAGGCGCTTGGCCGCGCGTACTCTGGGCGGTCGCGCATGGGGTTCCAGGGCGTTGCCGAGGCGGGCGGCTTCGCCGTGCTGCGTTTCCGCAACGCCGAGCTCCAGGTAGGCCAGGACGAGGCCGGGCTGCCGGGCGTCGGGGAGCGCCCCGGGCGCTGCCGTCGAGGGGGCGAGCCCGATCGGCTGCAGCTCGAGCCGGAGGGGCCCGTTCATCGGGCTACCCCCTGGATGCGGCACAGGCGGGCGAAGAGGGCGTCGCGGCTCAGCAGCTCGGAGGGGCTTCCTTCTTCCACCGCGCGCCCGCCGTCGATGACGACCACGTGGTCGGCGTTGAGGACCGTCCGCATGCGGTGGGCCACCATGATGACGGTCTTTCCCGCAGTGAGCTCGGCGAGCGCCTGTTGGACGCGCGTTTCCGATTCGGGGTCGAGGGATGCCGTCGCCTCGTCGAGGAGGATAACGGGCGCGTCTTTGAGCAGGGCGCGGGCAATCGATAGGCGCTGGCGCTCGCCGCCCGACAGCGTCGCTCCTCCTTCCGCGACTTCGGTGTCGAGCCCCTGGGGCAGGCGCTCCAGGAAATCCGAGCATTGGGCGGCGCGCGCCGCCGCTTCCACTTCCTCGTCGGTCGCGCCCTGGCGGCCCAGGCGTATGTTGTCGCGAATGGTCCCGCTGAACAGCATCACGTCCTGGAACACCACCGAGAAGCTGCCGAGCAGCGCCTCCGGGTCAACTTGGGAAACGTCGACGCCGCCCAGCGTGATGGTGCCGCCCTGGGCGTCCCAGAGCCGGGCGGCGAGGCGGGATGCCGTCGTCTTGCCCGAGCCGGAGGGCCCGACCAGCGCCGTTACCTGCCCTTGGCGCGCGGTGAACGAGAGGCCGTCCAGCACCGTCCTTCCGCCGTCGTAGGAGAAGCGCACGTCTTCGAAGCGCAGGTCGAACCCGGCCGGCGCGAAATCGGTCGAGCCCCCTGCGACGGGGTGCTCCTCGATGGCCGCCAGCCGGTCGTTGCTCACCTCGACGGCGAACACCTCGAGGATGTTCATGAACAGCTCGGTGAGCGGGTCGTAGACGCGCGTGGCCACCAGGGCGAACAAGAGGAACGTTGGAAGGTTGATGCCGCCGGACGAGAGCAGGGCCACGCCCGCAAGGAGCGTCGTGGCAATGCCCAGCTGCAGCAGGGCGCGCGCCGAGGTGAGCGCGACCGATGCCGCGAGCTCGTAGCTGCCCTGCAGGCGCTCGACGTTGGCGAACGTGGCGTGCAGCCGCTCGGAGACGAGCTCTTGGCGGTTGCACGCGCGAATGTCGGGCGCGCAATCGATGAGCTCCTGAATTGCCGAGGCGCTTTCGAGCTTGCCCGCGTTCATCTTGCGCCCCCAACGGCGCTGCAGGCTCCGGCTCGCGAACACCACGGCCAAAGCCGCGGGCGCCACCCAAAGGCACGCCAGGGCCATGATCCAGTTGCATGCGGCGAGGGCCACCGCCGCCAGCACGGCGAACGCCAGAGCACCCCAGAGCTGCGGGAGGGCGTGGGCCAGGGCGTGCTCGCTTCCCTCGGCGTCGCTCATGATGACCGTCGTCAAATCGGCCAGGTCGCGCTTGCCGAAAAACGAGAGGGGCAGGCGGCGCAGGCGCTCCGCGATGGCGATGCGCTTGCGGCTGCTTTCTTCGTAGGTGTCGCAGAACGCGGTGCGGTAGCGGCGCTTCTGCGTGATTATCAGGGCCACGATCGAAGCAAGGAACGCCAGAAAGTACTTCCATGGCTCGATGGCGTAGGCGCCCCCGGTTTCGAGGGGGCGCGCAAGGTCGATGGCGGCCATGGCGAGGATCAGCACCGGGGTCATGTTCGCCAGGTAGGACAGCCCCGACCAGGCGACGGCGCGGGTGAAGCACTTCGCGCCCCGCGGCGACAGGTGGTAGCGGCGCGCGAACAGTGCCGAAAGCCCCTTCGCTTGGGTGGTCTCGTTACTCATGAGGGCCTCCCGCCTCCTCGTTGGCTGCGGGCGCGGCGCCCGTCCTCTCGCTCTTAACCTGCCATTCGGTGGAGCGGCGGTAGTCTTCCCACATCCGGGCGTAGAGCCCGCCGCGTTCCAGCAGGGATCCGTGGGTGCCCCGTTCCGCGACCGAGCCCTCGTCGAGCACGACGATCTGGTCGGCGTCGACCACCGTGGACAGGCGGTGCGCCACGAGGATCACGGTCCTTCCCTCCATGGCGCGCCCGAGGGCGTCGTGGATGCGGGCCTCGTTGTCGGCATCGGCGAAGGCCGTCGCCTCGTCGAGCACGACGATGGCGGCGTCTTTCAGGATCGCGCGCGCTATGAGCAGCCTTTGGCGCTCGCCGCCCGAGAGGTAGGCACCGCCCTCGCCGATCGGCGTGTCGACGCCCTGGGGGAGCTTCGCGATGATATCGGCGCATTGCGCCTCCTCGAGCGCCCGCAGCACCTCATCGCGCGTCGCGCGCGGGCGGGCGGCCGCCACGTTCTCGAGCACCGTGCCGCGCATGAGGCGGCCGTTCTGGAACACGAAGGCCACGTTTTCCATGAGGTCGCGCGGGTCGAGATCGCGCACGTCGTGCCCTCCCACGCGGACCGCTCCCTCGCAGGCGTCCCAGAAACGGGGCACGAGGGCCGCGCATGTCGACTTGCCGCTGCCCGACGGCCCCACCAATGCGATGGTCTGGCCCTCTTCCGCGCGGAAGCTCACATGCGACACGGCGTTGCGGGCCGAGCCGTCGTAGGCGAAGCTCACGTCGTCGAATTCAACCGACGCGTCTTCCATGGTCTGGGGGAAATCGGGTTGCGGAAGCGGCTCGATGCCCAGGATTGCCTGGACGTTGCGGGCGGCCGTGCGCGCCGACATGGTGGATTGGCCAATGTACATGATGCGCGTGAGCATCCCGGGCGTGATGCCGCACACCAGGGCGTAGAAGACGAAGTCCGCAACGAACCGGGGCCACGAGCCGGCGTCCACCGTCGAGGCCGCGAACGCGGCGACGGGGATCAGCAGCACGAACGTCGAGGCCGTGATGGTCGCGAACGTCACCTGCGGCCGTTCGCCCGCCTGCGCGAACCCGAATGCCAGGTTGCCATACGCCACGATGGTGTGCCGGAACTCCCTGAACGACCGGGCGGTCTGCTGGAACACCTTTACGACGGGGATGCCGCGCACATATTCGACCGCCTGGCGGTTCATCGCGTCCAGGGCGTCTTGGTAGTCGTCCATGGAGGATGCCGCCTGCTTTCCCATCGTCGCGCTGAGCGAGGCCATTCCCAAGACGATGGGAACCAGGCACGCAAGGCCCATGCGCCAATCGAAGGCGAAGCAGAGGAGCGCGATCGCGATGGGCGTGACCGCGGCCGCCACCACGTCGGGCAGCTTGTGGGCAACCACGTCCTCCGTCATGTCGGCGCCCGTGTCGATATGACGCCTCAGGTCGCCGGAAGAAGTGGTTTGGTAGTATCCCATGGGCACGTGGAGCAGGTGGTCGCAGCAAGCGACGCGTATCGCCGCCGCAAGGTGGAACGCCGCCCGGTGCGTGCACCCGAGGCCCGCCATGTAGGTGACGACCGATGCCACGGCGCACCCGGCCGCGACGAGCACCCATTGCTGCGCGCCCGTCGCGATGTCGGCGCCGGAGCTGGCGCACAGGACCGCGTTCACGATGTGCCAGATGCTGAAGTAGGGCACGAGCGCCAGGACGGCGGATATGCCGGAGAGCACGCAGCCCAGCGCCACGAGCCATCGGCGCGGCCCTGCAAAGGCGAGAAGCGCGCCCAGGCCCTCGCCGCTCGTTGCGGCCGGGTCCGTTTCGTAGCCCGGCTCGCGGCGCGAGGCGTTCTGCATGGAGCTATTGGTCACCGGTCGCCCCTACTGCTGCGCGGAGGGAACCGCGCGTGCGAAGTGCTTCTTGAACAGCATGTAGCCAAGCCCGCCGCCGATCAACGAGCCGGCAACGCAGGCGAGCGGCGCGAGGACCAGGTTTATGCCGGAGAGGCCTTGCAGCAGCAGCTCCACCTGCCCCGCGGTCATGTGGGCGTTGATCATCATCTGGGTGAACATGTCCACCGATATGAGCGCCAGGATGCCGTGCCCCGTCCAGAAGCACAGGACCCACACCACGAACGCCAGGATGTTCGCCACCGGGTTCGTGTAGCGCCCGACGCGCACGATGATCTCGGAGAGGACGCCGCCGACGACGATGCCCAGAACGGCCGTCCAGATCTGACCGATGAAGAAAGCGATGGCGGCCACGATGACCGACGAGAGCAGGCACGCCCAGGGCTTCTTGATGTTCGCCCGCATGTACATCCACACGACGCCGCCGAGGATGGCGCCAACCGCGTCGCCGTAGAAGTAGCTCGTCAGCGTGATGCTGCACGGAATGGCTCCCAGGATCATCGCTGCGAACAGCAAGAGGGAGAACACTGCCAGCTTGATGGCGTCCTTTCCCTGCCACTTGTCGGTGCTTCCAATAGCCATGGGTAACTCCTTTCGTCGTGCCCGCGGTGCCTTTTCCCGCGGGCGTTTAACCTGGGTCGGTTCGCCTTTCGGCGAATTTGCGCGCAGGGGTGCTAGGGCGCCAATGCGCTCGGGGCCAGCACGCGCAGCGCGCGCTCGGCCGTGTGCTCGTCGAGGTCGTATGAGGCTCGCACGCGCCCGCCGTCGATTTCTATGACCTGGTCGCAGGCGGCCAGCGCGAATTCGGCGTCGTGCGTGATGACGAGCACGCAGCAGCCCGCTTCGGTGAGGCGCCGGATCTCGCTGGCGCATCGCGCCATGTTCGTCAGGTCGAGGCCGCTCGTCGGCTCGTCGAGCACGAGGATGCGGGCCCCCGAGTGGATGCCGACGGCCATGGCGAGGCGCTGCTTTTCCCCGCCCGATATGCTCGCGGGGTGCCGGTCTTTCTTCTCGAGGAGGCCGAAGCGGCCAAGGAGATTCTCGACGCGGCCCTGATCGCATTCGTTCTTGCGAGAAAGCCCGATGGCGAACTCCTCGAGCACGCTCGAGCCGAACAGCTGGTAACCGGATTCCTGGAGCACCAGGTAGACGGAGCCAACGCGGTCGCGCGGCGCCAGGGGGCGGTCGTCTATCGAGATGCCCCCGTAGGATTCGCGCATCAGGCCCGACATGACGGACGCGAACGTCGATTTGCCTTGGCCGTTGCGGCCTATCACGGCAATGGCGTGCCCTCCTTCGGCCG
This sequence comes from Coriobacteriaceae bacterium, assembly GCA_015062685.1. GTDB lineage: Bacteria > Actinomycetota > Coriobacteriia > Coriobacteriales > Eggerthellaceae > UBA9715. Next base: position 53,758 of record SUUE01000009.1, on the reverse strand, counting down.
AGAGCGACAGCCCCCGCAGGATGTCGCGGTGCTTGCGGTAACCCGCCCGCAGGCCGTTCGCCTGGACGGATTGCCTTGCGGCCGCGGGCGTGGCCGCCGCGTTTTCCGCGGCAGGGGGGAAGCACTTCGGCAGGCCCTTGAGAGACCATGCCCTGAGCCCCATGGCCGCGAGCTCGCTCGTCGAGAGGCTGGCGAATTCCCGTGCGGGCCAGTCGCCCGCGACGCACCCGTTGCCTATGCGCACCACGCGGTCGACGAGCCCGTCGAGCCAGTGCAGCCGGTGCTCGACGATCACGATCGTCTTGCCTTGGGCGCGCAACCGCTGCAACGCGCGCTTCACCAGGTGCGTTGCAGCGGCGTCGAGGTTCGCCGTGGGTTCGTCCAGCACGAGGAGCTCGGCGCCCATCGCGCACGTTGCGCCCAGCGCGAGAAGCTGGCGCTGCCCGCCCGACAGGTCGTGGATGTCGCGCTCGAGGAGGCCGTCCAGCTCGAGCGCTTCGGCCGATTGGGCTATGGCGCGCAATATTTCCCGGCGCTCGATGCCGAGGTTCTCGCACCCGTAGGCGAGCTCCGATGTGGTGTCGAGGTTGAAGAACTGGCTGCGCGGGTTCTGGAACACGGAGCCCACGAACCGGCACAGGTCATCCATTTCCCATTGGTTCACGTCGATGCCGCCCACGCGCACCGTGCCCTTCGTCTCGCCCTCGTAGAACGAGGGGATGAGCCCGTTCACGAGCTGCGTGAGCGTGGTCTTCCCGCAGCCCGACGGGCCCGTTATGCACAGGCACTGGCCATAGGGCACCTTGAGCGTGACGTCGTTCAGCACGGTGCTCCCGAGCGCGCCTGCGGGCCCGTAGGCGAAGGAGACGTTTTCCAGCTCTATGGCGAACTCGCCGCGCGCGAGCTGCCCGGTTGCGAGAGCCCCCATCAGAAGAGCCCCATGAACGTGTAGCCGTCTTGCGCGAAGGCTATCGACGCAACCGAGAGGCCGGCGAACCAGGCGAGAAACGCCCAGCTGGCAAAGCCGATTCTCAGCGAGTAGAGCGATGTGCGCGCATGGCTCGAGTCGATGCCGCGCACGGTCGCCGCCCGCGAGATCTCGTCGGTGACCACGGACACGCGCAGTATGAGGGGCACGGCGAAGTACTCGATCATCTTCAGCGGGTGGCGCACCACGTTGCCCACGGACAAGCGCACGCCGCGCAGCTTCATCGAGTCGGCGACGGCCTTCGCTTCGGCGGCCAACGTGGGGAAGAACCGCAAGACCATCGACAACGCGATGGTGATCAGGCGGGGCGCCTTCAGGCGCTGCAGGGCGCATGCGAGCTCCCCGACGCGGATCGTTGCCACCATGTTCGCCGCGAGCATGGCCACCACGTAGAGCTTCCGCATGAGCGTGAGCATTCCGCCGACCGACCCGAAGAGGGGGTCGCCCGACGAGATGCACAGCGTCTGCGCAAGGCAGACGATCGCGTAGCCGACCAGCCATTTGAAAGCGCTTCCGAACCGGCCCCCATAGGCAACCACCGCCGCGGCCGACAAAACGCCCACGACGTCGATCGCGAGGGGGGTGGGGGTGGTTGCCAGGAGGTTCGTCATGACGAGGATGACCATCTGGATGCGCGGATCGACCGACCTACGGCCGTCGACGGCGCGCTCGATGTAGCGCTCCACGTCATCGGCGCGCACCGCCGCCGCTTCTTCCCTCCAGTTGCGCAAGACCGCAGACAAGCCGCCATTACCTCCTCGATTGTTTCGTGAAATCACTTGCCATCACATGTAAGTGTGGGCTAACTTTTAGTATCGAGATAATTGTTGAGCAGAAAAGGCCCGAATGGACTCGCTGTGTGCCCTTTCGGGCGTAATGGGCATCGGCTAATGCGTTTGCCCTGATAGGAACGATATGAGTGATTCTGCAATATGGAGCTATCGTGTCGGCGATTCCGTCGTGGCCGTGCGCGACGCCGGCCCGTGCCGGGCTTTCGAGCTTGAGCCGCAGGTCGGGGAACGGGCCTCGTCAATGCGGGTCTACCGCGTCGTGCCCGGCATCGCCGCGCCCTTCTACGAGTTCGGCTCTCCGCGCTGCGGAGCGTTCAACGAAGCGGCCACGGTGCGCGAGGTGCTGCGCTACGCGAACATGTCGAAGCGGATGCTCGAGGTGAACGTGTGCAGGGAGGGTTCGTTCAGGGTGCTTGCGCGCGACGGGAGGGCGATTACGTCCATAACGGAGGGAGACGTGTCGCTCGCCATTACCGATATATCCGATGGCGAGCGCCAGCCGGTCGACGCCGCGCAGGAAGGCTGGCGCATCGACCTGCCGACGGGCAAGTACCGGGGGTTCGGGCTCATTGTGGACCTCGAGGCCGCCTTGTCCGGCTCCCAGGGGTTCACGGGCGCGATCGGCGTGGACCTGGAGCGCATGGTCGACTCCTACCACCTCGATTCGCGCGAGTTCCTGATCAAGGCCGATTTGCGCGTCAAGCGGATCGTCGACAGCGTCTACCGCTACCACGACAGCGGCGACCCCTCGCTCCTCCGCCTGAGCGCCCTCGAGCTGCTGGCGGCGCTCGCCTTGAGGAGCGGGCAGCAGGAATACGCGGACGGGGCGCAGTGCTCGATCGAGATAGCGCGCCTGGTGCGGGAGGCGCGCAATTTCGCCGTCGATCATCTCGACAGGCGTTACACCATCGAGGAGATGTGCCGCATGTTCAACATGAGCCCGACCGTGTTCAAGACCGCGTTTCGCGAACTCTACGGCCAGCCCTACGCCCAGTACCTCACGCAGCAGCGCATGGAGCGCGCCGAGCAGATGCTCGCGCGCGGCGAGCTCGTGCTCTCCACGTCGTTGGCCACCGGCTACGAGAGCCCGGGCAAGTTTTCCGCGGCTTTCAAGAGGCGTTTCGGCGAAACGCCGTCCGCCTACCGCTGCCGCATGCAGGGCTGATGCCGGTTGCCTGCAGGGGGCTGCGCGCCGAACTGGGCGCCAGGGCGCGCCTGGAGCACGCTATGCCTCTTGCAGCGCCTTTCCTTCTTGCTTTCTCCCGTGCATGAAGTAGTAGAGAGCCGCCGCGATGGGGCCTATGAACGCGAGGAACAGGTAGCTCGTCCCGAACCCGAGCACCGGCATGAACGCTCCGACCAGCATGGGGCCGATTCCCAGGCCAAGGTCCATGCTCGTGAAGAACGTGGAGTTGGCGCGGCCGAGCTCGTGCTTGGGCGTGTCCCGGGCCATGATGGTCTGCATGATCGATTGCGTGATGCTCACGCCGAAGCCGGTGAACGCCGCCGCGATGATAAGCATGGGCGCGCTGTTCACGAACGCCAGTAGCACGAAGGCCACGGCAAGCGAAGCGAAGCAGGCGTAGATGACCGAGTTCTCGCCCTTCCGGTCCACGCGCTTGCCGACGATGGGCCTGAATATGAAGCCGACCGCGGAGTACACGACGAAGAAGAAGCTCACCGCGTCGCTCAGGCCGAGCTCGCCGGCGTAGCTCACCACATAGGTGACCACGCTGGAATAGGCAAGGAACACCAGGAAGAGCACGAACGTGATGGGCAAGATGGAAACCTGGATCATCGAGGACAGCCCCCGTTCCTCCCGGCTCTCGCGATCGCCCTCGGCACGTTGCGGCAGCTGCGGAATCCTCACGAACGCCAAGGCTATCGCGGGGAGCGCCGCGATCACGGCCATGAACACGAACAGCGGGGTGTAGCTGCCGAAAGCGTTGATGACCGAAATGGATATGAGCGGCCCCACGCCGGTGGCCAGCGCCGTCATCATGGAGAAGTAGCCGATGCCCTCGCCCGAGCGGTCGCTTGGGATGAAGAGCACGACGGCGGCCGACACCGACCCGGACTGGATGGCCATGGCCACGCCGTGCACCGCGCGGACGGCGATGAGGGCGGGGAAGCTCATGGGCAGGAAGAACAGCAAGAAGCAGATGAGGTTGCCCACGAAGCCGATGACGAGTGAGGTTTTTAGCCCCCAGCGGTCGAGCTGCTTGCCCAGGAGGAGCCTGGCCGCGATCGCGGCCAGGACGTACACGGTCACGGAAAGGCTCGCGACGCCGGGGGCGAGCCCGAACGTTTCCGAGCAATAGCCCGTGAACACGACCATGGTTATGTAGAAGCCCAGCGAATGGCAGAGGTTGTACATGAGGAGCAGCACGTAGTTCGCGCTCCAAAGCTTTTGCCGGTTCATTTCGGTGCCCTCCTTGCGGGCGCCCCCTTCGGCGCAGGGTTCCGCTTGCACGCGGGGTGCGGGATTGCGGTTGCGCGGGTCGGTGTGGGGTTGCGGTTGCCTGTAGGGGCGCGCTCCGCGCGTCCTCGGTGGCGCAAGGTTCCGCTTGCACATAGGGGCGCACTCCGTGCTCTCGTCAACCGTTGTTAGGACGGCAAATCGCGGTCGACGGGAGCATGGGGTGCGCCCCTATGATGAGCGGCTGGCGAGCATTGGGAACGTCCCGCCGCTCGCCCGGTGCCGTTTACGCGCTTATGACCCTCACGACCTCGCAGTTCAGGTTGCGGGCGATGTATTCGCTCGCGTTCCCGTGCAGCAGGGTGCGCAGCTTCGACTTGGTGGCGCTGCCGCACACGACGACGTCGGGCTCGTACGGCTTGGCCATCGACTCCACGAGCTGGTCGATGGGGTAGCAGCAAGGCTGGTCGATCGTGGCCTCCGCCTCGGACCTCATCGTCTGCACTACGATATCGCCGTCGAGCAGCTCGTCGGTCGCTCCCATCTGCGCGAGCTTGTCGGCGATCGCCACGTGAATGCGGTCGCTCACCGCCTTCAGGTAGGAATTGAGGTCGCCCTCGAAATCCTCGCCCGGCTTCTTCGCGATATGCCCGAACCGCACGTGCGCCTTGTCTTTGATCGCGATGCGAACCGCTTCCTCGACGACCGCGTCTTGGAGTTCGTCGTCGTCGATTGCCGCGAACACGCGCTTCGAATTATCAAGCTGGGAACGTTCCATGGGTTGCCCCTTTCTCGTAATCTCGGGGTGGAACCGGGCGTGGCCCTCGTTCCGTTGCCTCAGGCCCCCTTAGTGGATGCGCGCCCGGGGAGGCGCGCATCCTTGGGGATTAGCCAGGTGATGAAACCGCTTGGGGGCACCTGGCGTAATCGCAGGGCGCTTCATGATGGAGCCCTGGGATTACCCGCATAGGGTGGCTACTCTGCAGCAGCCTCGGTGGCCGGAGCGGCCTCGCGCTCGGCGATCTCCGCGCTCATCTTCACGATGTCGTCGTCCTTGATGCGGAACATGAACAGGAACGGGATGAGCGAGACAACGAGCAGGCCGATCGGGAGCAGGAAGTACATCTGCTGGATGCCCGCGATGGCGGCTGCGTCGAACACGGTGGCGGTGGCGTCGTAGGCGACAGCTGCCAGGAACGCCGGGAGGATCAGGGCGCGCAGCGTGACGCCGAGCTTGACGGAAACCGTCATGATGGACATGGTGACGCCGATGGTGTTCTCACCGGACTTCCAGTGGTTCCAGGTGGCGCACATGGAGTACAGGTTCGCGGACAGGCCGTAAGCGAAGCCGAAGAACACCTGGGAGATGAACAGCAGGACGTTCAGCATGATGTAGTCCGGGTTCAGGAAGTACGCGATGATCCAGATCACGAGCCAACCGGCAACGCCGATGAGGGTGGCGTTCTTCGTGCCGACGGCCTTGGCAACGCGCGATGCGACGAACGAGCCGACGAAGCAGCCCAGGTAGAACATCATGAGGATCGTGCCGGATGCGGCAGCATCGCCCAGGCAGACCTTCGCATAGTAAGCGGTGCCGGCGGCGACGGTGTAGTACGCGATGAGGCGCAGGATGTCGTGCAGGACGACGCCGATCAGGTTGGGGTTCGTGACGATGTTCTTGCCCATGGCCTTGAAGGAGATCTTCTTGCCCTCGGACTTCGACTCGGTGTCGTAGCCGGAGGTGGCCCAGAAGCTCACGCCCATCGCGGCGATGTAGCACAGCGAAACGATCGCGGCGCAGATCGTGTAGGCGCCGACGCCGCTCACGATGGCGGCCAGGGCGGCGGTGATCCACGGAACCAGCTTCGAGGCGGCAACGCGGCCGAGGGCGGCGCCGGCGCCGAGGCGGCCGGACAGGAACGCGCGCTCGGACGGGTCGTCGGTCAGGACGTTCGTCATCGAGCGGATCGAAGCGTAGGTGATGTTCCAGCAGAAGTGGCTGATGATGTACGCGATGCCGATGATGATGCCCGCCGTCACGTCGCCGCCGATCTTGGTGAACGACAGCACGAAGAAGACCATGGCGATCGTCGGGGCGATGATGAGCCAGGGGCGATACTTACCGCGCTTGAAGTGGAACTTGTCGATGAACACGCCGGCGATGAGGGCCGAAACCGTGTCGACGGCCGACGAGCCGGCCGCGATGATGCCCGAGATCGCGAGCGGCAGCTGCGCGACGTCGGTCAGGAAGAAGATGAAGAACGCCGTTTCCAGCGTCGCGGTGATGGAGAATCCGATTTCGGATATGCCCCACACCGCCTTAATTTTCGAGTTGATGCCTTTCATGGCTCCCCTTTCTCATACTCTGGCCACATGGCCAGCCCCTACTGTTCGGCACGCACGCCGATTACTTCGAGCAGATTGTAGAAACGGCGGGGGAAAGGGTCAGTATGCCAACCGCCACAAATCGAAGTGGCTTATTGTGCGGCATGGCGCGAATCAACAAGGGCAGGGGCGCGCAATTGTGCACGATGGCTTAGAGGCACGACCCCGACCGTATATAATTGTGCAAAATGCACAATAAAATGGCAAAAAATAGCGCATCAAGCCTATGGATTCCATGAGTGCATGCATTAACAATTAGCGTGGTTGGGGAATCGCATCGCTTCAAGGGGGGAAGCAGGATGAGCCTGACGTTGAACATCATCGAGCATGAGCTTCGTTCGCTGGGGATGATCGTGCGGACGGAGGAGAACAATCTCGAGTTCGAGGACTTCCGCATATATCTGGGGCCCGACAGCCTCAAGAACCAGGACATGCTCTACCTGACTTCCGACAGGGCATCGACGGCCCAGGTGAGGGAATCGGGCTATTATGCGCTCTACGTCAACCCCAAGGACGAGAAACCCGACGAGAACGCCGTGATCTCCGTCCTCGAGGGCTCGGACGCCCTGGTGACGTTCAACGCGCTGCTCGAGGTGTTCTTCCAATACGGCAGCTGGGAAAGGGACATGGACACCCTCTTCTCGACCGGGGGCGACCTGCAGGACCTGCTCGATATAAGCACGTCGTTCCTCAAGAACAACGTGGTCATCCTCGACCCCGCGCTCAAGCTGCTCGCATACACGAAGGACGTGCCGTGCGACGACCGCATCACCGAGGAGCTCATCAGCCACGGCTACCACACCGACGAGAACATCCGCAAGTTCAAGCTCCACAAGCGGTTCAAGCCGTGGTCGGAGGACGACGGCTTCATCATCAACGACACCTATGAGATATGCAAGTATGTGACGGTGGTCAGGTCGTTCAAGACTTCCGACTCGTTTTCCCTGATCATCGTCATGATGTGCAACGTGAGCGAGCCCAAGGGCTACCTGCTCGACGCCTACGAGATGTTCGCCGAGCGCGTGGGCCGCTACGCCATGCGCGAGTACCCGGACGACAAGCCGTCGGGCACCGCGATCGACACGTTCCTGCGCGACCTGTTCGTCGGCGGTGCCGGCGACCGCGAGGCTGTGCGCGAGCGCGCGAACACCATGGGGCTGCCCCAGGACGCGAGGTTCTGCCTGTTCTATATCGGGAGCTACGGCGACAACGTTCCCCCGCACCGGCTGCTCGCGGACGTGTCGCGCATCGCGGCGCCCGCCAAGACCGTGTCCATCGGCGACTCTATTGTCGTGCTGTGCTTCAACTGCCAGAGCGACCGCTGCGCTCTCCATTGCGAGACGGGGTCGTGCCCGCTCGGCCACCGCTCCATGTCGGCGCGCCTGAACGACCTCATGCAGAAATACGACCTCGTGTGCGGGCGGAGCTCCAAGTTCAAGCAGATAGAGGCCGCGAGGGACGCCTACAACCAGGCGCGCGAGGCGCACGACATAGGCGTGCAGAAGGTGGGGCAGCGCGAGAACCTCGACCTGCCGCACGATTGGTCGCGCATCTTCTCGTTCGACCGCTGCTGCGTCGACTACCTGGTCAAGCAATGCGGCGAGAGCAACCTGGCCACGCATACCTATGCGAGCTTCGTGCTGGACCATATTGCGGAGCGCGACACGACGGCGCGCACCGACAACTACGAGTTCCTCTACGAGTATCTGATCAACGAGCGCCGCACGTCGGTCGTGGCCGAAAAACTGCACATGCACCGCAACAACGTGAAGTACAGGATCGATCGCATCGAGAGCCAATACGGTATCGATACCGAGGATCCGTCCATGCGTTTCGACTTCTTGTTGGCCTATAGGGTCCGCGAATCTGCCATCGTGCAAAATGCACAAAAGAATTAGCTCATTCGGTTAGATTTCGCCCCATGACCCATTGCCTGCCCGAGAACTAACCTTTCGAATCGACGCAGCGGGAGGCTGCATCCGAGACGAGAAAGGAAGTAGTAATGGCAATCAAGAAGCATGAGGACATTCGCCTTAACGTTAAGCCGTTGTTCTTGACCCTCTACCACGAGTACGTGTTCGAGGGCCCGTGCCGCTTCGGCGAGGGCATGCAGCTCGAGAAGGAATTCGACCTGCACATGGCCGCCGAGAAGTTCAAGGGCTGGTACGCCCAGCTGCAGGCCGCGATGCCCGCTGACGTCGTGAACCTGCTCGAGCCGGTCAAGGTCGAGCGCGACGAGCAGTTCCTGACCAAGGACGAGATGCTCGAGACGCTGGCCGAGGGCAGCGAGGAAGTCGACCTCTACTACATCGGCTACGCAAGCCGTCCGTACGACCTGGCGCTCGAGTTCGCGAGCCGCGTCGGCAAGCCCTGCGCCATCACGCAGGCCTGCTGCGCTTCCGCCATCACCTCCGCTGAGTTCCTGTCCCGTGGCCTCGAGTTCTACTCCTTCGAGGATTGGGCCGAAGCTACCGACTACATGACCGTCCTGCGCGCCCGCAAGGTCCTGAAGGACTCCAAGATCCTGGCCGCGACCCGCATGACCTCCGGCGTTTCTCCCAGCGCTCCGGACTCCATCATCGACCCCGAGAAGATCACTTCCAAGTTCGGCACGCGCATCCGCTTCGTGTCGGCTCACGAGCTGCTCGACCAGATCAGCTACGACGACCCGATGAGCAACCACTGCACGCCGGGCCGCAAGGGCCTCAACCTCACCGCCGAGGACGAGAAGGGCATCGACAAGCTCACCGACGACATCATCAACGGTGCCGACGAGTGCCAGATGACCCGCGAGATGGTCAAGAAGTCCGTCGAGGCCTACTGGGGCATCAACAAGTTCATGGACTACTACGAGTGCAACTGCTTCACCTGCCCGTGCCCGGACCTGTGCGCGACGCGCCGCCTGAACGAGAAGCAGTTCACCATGTGCCTGAACCACTCGCTCAACAACGAGCAGGGCATCCCGTCCGCATGCGAGTACGACCTCGGTGCCGTCGTGGCGAAGCTCATGCTGCAGTCGGTCGGCCGTCGTCCGTCCTACATGGGCAACTGCTTCACGAGTCCCATCCGCAACGGCGTCCGCGCCCCGTTGCCGAAGGCCCTCTTCTTCACGCCCGAGCATGTTGACGAGAAGACCGAGGAGCTGGCTGACGCCGAGAACGTCGTCCTGACCTTCCACTCCGTGCCGAACCGCCGCTGGGAGTCGTTCGACGAGGACTTCCGTCCCTACGCTGTGCGCGAGTTCGCTCGCTCCGGCTTCGGCGCCACGTTCCGCTACGAGTTCGAGGCCGACAAGGGCCAGGTCATCACGATGTGCCGTGTCGACCCGACGTGCGAGAAGCTCTTCGTCGCCAAGGGCACGATCCTCACTTCCATGGGCTACGACCAGACGAACTGCTCGATGGGCGTGTTCTTCCAGGTGAAGGATTCCAACGACTTCTTCCACAAGCAGGCCGCGATCGGCAACCACATGCCGCTCATCTACGGCGACTTCGAGAAGGAGATCATCGAGCTCGGCGAGCTGCTGGGCCTGGAGATCGTCAACGCTTAAGGGTTTTGGCCGCCTAACGGCGGCCAAAACAAGCCGACGCTGCGGCCGATTCTGGCGGCGCATCTGCCCCTTGTTTCGGCCTCGGCGCGGCCCAAAGGCCGCTTGGGCCGAAGGCGGGGCAGCTGCACTCGCCAGAATCGGCCTCGCTGACTTTCCATGGGCGACCTGCGATTCATTGGGTCGCCCATGAGTACTTTTGGGGATTTAAAACTTGGGGGAGCGCTATGAAACCGACCGAGGTTCAAGACGAGATCATCGCAGCGTTCAATGCGCAGGGCGAGGCTTTCGAGCAATTTGACTATCTGCTGCAACTCGCAGCTGAACTCGACGAGATGGATGAATCCGACAAGGTGTCCGACGTGCTGGTCGACGGGTGCCAGTCGCAGGTGTGGCTTTACCTCGACTGGACGGGCGACGCTCCAGGCAAGGGGTTTCACCTGCGCGGAGACAGCGACACGCTGATGGTGCGCGGGATCATCCGCATCTTCGAGCTCATGTTCAACGGGCAGGATGCCGCCGCGGTTGCGGAGTGCCCCATCGAATTCGTCGAGAAGACGGAGCTCATGTACATCTTCGACTCGAAACGCCAAGCCGGCGTCGCTTCCATCGTGGGCGACATGAAGGATTTCGCCAAAGCGGCGCTTGCATAACGGGAGGAAGCGACCATGACCCAGACTATGACTCTCAAGGAGCGCCTCGACATCGCGCAAGCCGATGCCGACATCGCGCTTGACCTCATCGTGAACGGCAACCTCGACCGCGATGGGTTTCGCGCCCAGGTGCGCAGGTTCACGCTCGACAAGTTCTTCTTGACCGAAGAGGAGGTGCAGGCCGCGGGCACCGAAGAGCTGCTCAAGCTTGCCAACGAGAGCGTTGAGAAGATGCTGCGCAACGCGGACAAGAGCGTGAAGCTGGCCGAGGGCTCGACGACGTGCACCAACCAGAGCTCGACCGACATCAAGAAGGTGCTGCTGTCGATGACGCTGCAGCGCGCGATCGGCATTCGCTTCACGCCGGAGGAATCGGCGGAGCTGACCACGCTCACGCAGCTCGCAGATGCTCTGTACGATGCCAAGAACGACCCGAGCAAGGCGCGATAGGGGGCTGCTATGGAGATGAACGTGCGTGACGAGGCGCGCCTGGCGCTGGCGGGCCGGGCGGATGCGGGCAGCGACGTGCTCGCGGCTCTTGCAGACGATTGCGAATCCAAGGTGCGCCGCGCCGTTGCGGCCAACCCCTCCACGAGCGCGGAGGTGCTCGTCGGGCTGGCACGCGACTTCGAGGCGAGCGTGCGCCTGGCGGTTGCGAGCAACGAGGCCTGCCCGAGCGGGCTTTTCGCCGGTTTCGCCTCCGATAGGGAAGAGCAAGTGCGCGCGAAGGTCGCGCGATATTCCGGTGCCACCCCCGATATCCTCGCCGCGCTGGCCCTGGACGAAGACGACGACATCCGCCGTGCGGTTGCGGCTCATGAGAACACCTCGACCGATGTGCTCGCGTCGCTTGCCCGCGACGAGGAGGATCGTGTCCGCAGCTTCGTCGCGGCGAACGTCCACACGCCGGCGGAGACGCTCGTACAGTTGGCGAACGATCCGGAGGACAGCGTCTTCAGGGCGGCTGCCGGCAATGCGAACATGCCCCTCGACCTGCTCGACGAGCTCTCGGAGAGCGATAACGAGAACATCCGCTGGGAGGCGGCGATCAACCCGGCCGCCACGCAGGCGATTCTCGAGAAGCTCGCCCAGGACGAAGTGCCCGAGATCCGCGCGCGCGTTGCCTTGAGCCCCAACGTGTCCGACGCGCTGCTGAATAAGCTGATTTCCGACCCCGTCGAGTGGGTTCGCGCCAGCGTCGCCAAGGCGCCGACGCTCGATCCGGAGGCGCTGGTTCCGCTTGCGGACGATGCGGCTCTGGATGTGCGCCGCCGTGTCGCGGAGCGCGCAGACGTGCCCGTCTCGGTGCTCGAGCGCCTTGCGGGTGATGAGAGCGCGCTCGTGCGCACGACCGTGGCCCAGAACGTCAACGTGACCCCCGAGGTCCTCGCCTCGCTGGCTTCCGACTCCGTGGTGAGCGTGCGCCGCAGGGTCGCGGCTCACCCTTCGACGCCGGCATCCGCGCTCGAGGCGCTGGCCCACGACCGCGACGCCTTCGTGAAGGAGCACGTCGCGGCGCACGCGGGCGCGCCAGAGAAGGTGCTCGCGATGCTCGCGGACTCGGATAAGAAGAATGTGCGCCGCGCCGTTGCCGCCAACGAGTCGGCTTCGGCCGAGGTGCTGGGGCTGCTCGCCGCTGACGACGACGCGCGCGTGCGCGAGCTCGTGGCGGCGAACCCCCGCTGCACGATGAAGTTGCTCGTGCCGCTTTCGCGCGACGTAGACGCCGGGGTGCGCTTGAACGCGCTGGGCAATGTCGCTTATGATAGGGGCCGTTTGTTGGAGCAGGCGGGCATGTCCGCGATCGGGAAAGACGTGCAGCCGCCGGCAGCTGCAGCATGCGCCCCATCGCCGGCTGACGAAGTGAGGAAGTACTTCGAGCTCTTCCAGATGGGCGCGTTGTCGCAGGAGGAATTCGACGCCGTAAAAAGGCGTCTGCTGGAAGTTTAGGGAGCTGGCCGCCGTGTTCGACGTTGAGAGCGTACGAAAAGATTTTCCCATCTTGCAAACGCAAGCGCACGGGCGGCCTCTCGTCTATTTGGACAATTCGGCCACCATGCAGGTGCCCGAATGCGTCCTTGACCGCGTCGCGGAGCATTACCGCACGAGCAACGCCAACGTGCACCGCGGCATGCACTACCTGGCCCACGCCTCGACCGATGCCCTCGAGAAAGCGCGCAGGACGGTTGCTGCTTTCGTGGGCGCGCCCGACGAGCGCGGCGTCGTCTTCACGCGCGGCACGACGGACGGTCTGAACATGGCGGCCCGCGGCCTGGCGCACCTGGTGCAGCCGGGCGACCGCGTCGTCGTCAGCGTCATGGAGCACCATTCGAACTTCGTGCCCTGGCAGCAGCTCTGCTTCGCGCGCAGGGCGGAGTTCTGCGTCGTGGGGCTGGACGAGAACGGCGATGTCGACCTGGGCGAGCTCGCGCGCGTGCTGGCGGGCGGCGCCCCCTCCAAGGGCGGGTTCGCCCCGAGCGCCGAGCGCCCCGCCGGGCCGGGGCCGGTGCGCATCGTCGCCATGACCGGTTGCTCGAACGTGCTGGGGGCGGTGCTTCCCGCGCGCAAGGTGGCCGATATGGCCCACGCCGCGGGTGCGCTCTTCGTGCTGGACGGCGCGCAGATCATGCGCCACGGCGTGGTGGACATGGCCGCGCTCGGGTGCGATCTGCTGGCGCTATCGGGGCACAAGATGGGCGCGGGCACGGGCATCGGCGCCCTGTGCGGCACGATGGAGGCTCTCGAGCTGCTCGAACCGCGCGACTTCGGGGGAGAGATGGTGGACCAGGTGGTGCCCGAGCGCACGACCTGGGAAGAGCTGCCCTTGCGGCTCGAGGCCGGGACGCCGAACTACGTGGGCGCCATCGCGCTCGCCCGCGCGTGCGATTACCTGACCGAGCTGGGTAGGGAAGACGTCGCTGCTTACGAGGACGAGCTCGTGGCGCATGCGCTCGAGGCGCTTTCCGAGGTGGAGGGCCTGCAGGTGCTCGCGAGCCCCGCGAAGCGCGCCGGCCTCGTGTCGTTCGCCATCGACGGCGTTCACCCGCTCGACCTGTGCACCATGGCTGACGCCCGAGGGGTCGCGCTGCGCAGCGGACACAACTGCGCGCAACCCGTGCTCGACTGGTACGGCCTGACGAGCGTCGCACGCCTGAGCCCCGCGTTCTACAACACGCACGAGGAGATTTCCTACGCCGCAGAGCAGGTGCGAAAGATCAGCGCCCTGCTCCGAAGCGCCCGCTAACGCCGGTTTCCCACTCCGCCTCGTCCGCCTGCGACGCCCACGCCCCCGCCGCGCCTGTAGGGGCGCGCTCCGCGCGTCCGTGCCGCGACTGTGAAAACCCCTCGATTCCTGCCACCTCTCTATGCCGGCTGGCAAGAATCGGGGGCTTTTCACTCCTCGAAAGAGTCGCGGCGAGGCGCGACCTGGGCAAACGTTTCCTCCAGCATCGAAAACAGCCGCGAGAGCAATGAAAACCTCCCGATTCCTGCCACGCAACTGCTCAAGCGGCAAGAATCGGGAGGTTTTCACTGCCCACACTGTTCTACAAGCTCAAAAGCTCGCGGTAGATACGCTCGTCTTCCTCTCCGAACACGTTGAACACGACCGTGATCCCGGAATCGCGCGCGTCGAGCCATTCGCGCACCGTGCGCACGGCGATTGCCGCCGCCTCGTGCTGCGGGAACCCGAAGACGCCCGTGCTGATGCAGCAGAAAGCAACGGATCGCAAACCTTCCGCAGCCGCGGCGTCGAGGCAGCTCGTGTAGCACGAAGCCAGCTGCTCGCGGTGCAAATCGGTCGGATGCCCGTTCGCAATGGGGCCCACCGTGTGGATGACGCGCTTGGCCGGCAGGTTGTAGGCGGGCGTCACCTTCGCACGGCCGGTCGGCTCCTCGTGGCCCTGCCGCTCCATGACGCGCGCGCATTCGATGCGCAGCTGCACGCCCGCGAACGTATGGATGGCGTTATCGATGCAGTAGTGCAGCGGCGCCCAGCAACCGAGCATCTGGGAATTGGCGGCGTTCACGATCGCATCGGCCGAAAGCGTGGTTATGTCGCCGCGCCAAAGGCGCAGGCGCGGGTCGAGCGGCGATGCTGCCGCGTCTCCGGTCCCGTGCACGCCCGCTTCGGCGATCATGCCCTGCAGCAACTCGTCCTGCAAGGCCAGGAAGCCATCGGGCGCAGGCCAGGGCGGGCGCACGTTCACGAGCGCGCGGAACTGCAGCCAGGGGTCGTCGGTCTGCACGAGCTGCGAGGCGCTGGCGTCGCGCTCCTCTTCCAGCATGCGCACCAGCTGCCCGAGCAGCTCCGTCTTTCTCCGCGCGTCCACTCCCTAGCTCCTTTCCCCAACCAGCTCATCCAGAATGGCGTCGATGTCGGCGTCGATGAGGATCGAGCGTTCGCGAATCTCGGCTGGCGCCACGGCTTCCCCCATGTTAATGCATGCGTAGGTCGAGTGGGGGTTGTCGTGCACGAAGCGCCAGAACGGGTACTTGATGATCCCGGGGGTGTTGCCGCCGACTCCCAGCTCCAGGTAGAGCACCTTGCCTTCGCGGTGCTCGTCGAGGAAGGCTTGGTAGCGGCCGGCGGCGGCATGCCAGCCGGCGTCTTCCACGAACGTGCCATCGGCGCGGAGGTTCATGGACATGGGGCGCCCGCATTTGGGGCAGCGGGGCACGAGCTCTGGCGGCACCCGCATGTCGCGTTGCTCTTCCACCATGCGCTTGACCGTTTCGAAGTTGTCGTAGGTCTCGCTGTGGCACGGCTTGCTGCATTGCCAGAGCCCGTAGTCACCTTGCGTGTAGAACAGCCGTTCCTTGGGCCAGCCGGCATTCTGGAACTGGTGGTCTACGTTGGTCGTGATGGCGAAGAAGTCCTTGCCCTCCACGAGCGAGAGCAGTTTCGCGTACGTGTTCTTGGGCGCCGGCTCGTAGCGGTTGCACCAGATGAAGCGGCTCCAGAACGCCCATTGCTCCCCGGGGGTGGGGAAGGGGTAGAAGCCGGCGGAGTACATGTCGCCGAAACCGTACTTGGCGATGAAGTCGGGGAACAGCCGCTCGAATCGCTCGCCGGCATAGGTGAAGCCCGCAGACGTGGAAAGCCCTGCGCCCGCACCGACGATCACGGCATCGGCTTCCCGGAGCGCTTCGCGCAGCCGCGCGATCTCGCCTTCGCGTCCTGCCACCACGACGATTTTGCCCCCGCTCCCGGCATCTTGCAGCTCGAGCGCAGATGGCAAGTCGTCGAACGCGAATTCCCGGTTGTAAATGGGGCGCAAGCCGTGACCCTGCATGAATGCGAACAGCGCGTCGAAGAGCTCCTCGGTGGGGTAGTTGCTGAAGAAGCTGGTGAGGTACACCCCGTTGGGGATGTCCTTGATCGGGTCGAAGCCATCCCATGCGTACACACCGCCCAGGATGCCCGTACTGCAAACGATGCCGCCGTGCTCGACGCAGCGCAGGGTGTCCCGCAGGCAGCTGACGCCCACGAGGTCGAGCACTTTGTTGGCGCCCTCCACCTTGGCAGGTTCGGTTCGCGTGGCAGCCAGGCGGCCGTTATCGAGCACCGCTTCGTCGGCGCCGGCGTCGAGCAGCTGCTGCAGCTTGTGCGCGCGATGCGTCGTGGCGACTACGCGCACCTTGAGCGCGCGGGCCAGCTGGATGGCGGCGAGGCCGAGCCCGCACGTGGCGCCACGCACGAGCAGCGTATCGCCGAGTTGCAGTTGCAAACATTCGAAGAGGCTTCCCCAGGCCGTCAGGTACGTCTCGGGAAAGGCCCCGAGCTCGGCCCACGACCAGTCGATGCCGCCGGGAACGCGCGCGACGTTCTTTCGCGGCAGCAGCGCGAGCTCGGCGTACGATCCGTCGAACTCGCGGCCCATGCCGCCCATGCAAGCTATGACGCGCTCGCCGGGCAGCAGGTCGGTGTCGGATTCATCGACGACTACCCCGGCGCATTCGATGCCGGGCACGACGGCGGGCGCTATCCAGGGCTGGCCGATCTCTTCCAGGCGCACGAGCCGTTCGGAGTTGTTGAGGCCGAACGCTTCCACCTTCACGAGCACCCAGCCTGGCTTGACGTTGGGCACCGGCACCTCGCTCAGGGCGGCGTCGGCCCCTGGCGTGGCGCCGTTGATCTTGAGCGCTCGCATTGTCTTCGGGGTTTCCATTAAGCCACTTCCTTCCAGCATTGCGGGTCGGGGGCGTACATGTCGCCAGTGTACCCCGCGGCAACGGCCGGGCAGCCGCGGCACCAGCCGAAAAGCTCGCACTTGGCGCATTTGTCGAAGCGGTCGAAGTCGCGCAGCGCTTCTATGCGCTCGCCCAGGAAGATATCGCGCGGCGACTCGCTCAGCACGTTTCCCACGAGGCTCTCCATGCGCCGGCACCCGTAGACGTCGCCCGTGGGCGTGATGGTCATATGCCCGGTTGCGCAATGGCATCCGTCGTAGATCATGCCGGGCTCCGCGCCCTCGGGGATCACGAAGCGCCCCTGCTCCCATTCGAGCAGTGTCCACAGGTGGTCCTTGCGCTGGAACGTGGTCTTGCAGCCTGCCGCTTCGCGCGCGTCGATGCGGCTCTGGCAACGCAGCAGGAATTCGCGGTAGTCGTGCGGGTCGATGTGGAACTCGTCGCGCCGCTGCCCGCTCGTCGGGCAATAGCGCCCGAAGGCGTAGACGCTCGCCCCCCGCTCGGCCACGAGGTCGATCAGGTCGGGAATCTCGTCCATGTTGGCCGACGATACCGTGGTCATGACGGCCGTCCAGATGCCGGCGTCGTTCAGCATGTCGATGGCCTCGAGCGTGCGCGCAAACGACCCCGGCATGCGAAAGCTGTCGTGCGTGCGCTCCAAGCCGTCGAGCGAGAGCTGATACTTGCGGCATCCAAGTGCTTTCAGCCGGGAGCAGACTTCGCGCGTGAGGTGGAAGGGGTTGCCCATGATCGCCCACATGACCCCCGCCTCGTGCATCATCTCGGCGATGCGCCAGAAGTCGGGGTGCAGCAGCGGGTCGCCGCCTGTCAGGTAGAAGTAGGGCTCGCGGCCGAACTCCTCGCACATGCGCATGCAGTTCGCAAAGACGCTCTGCACCTGGTCGAGCGGCATGGAATCCAATTGCTTGCATCCTTCGGCGAAGATATAGCAGTGTTTGCAACGTTGGTCGCACTCGTCGGTTATGTGCCATTGTATTGCGAAGGTTGCCATGGTTGCTCCTCGGGTCGCGGGCGGGAGGTTCGCCCTCCCGCCGCTCGTGGGTTCTTACTCGGGGTCTGCGGAACCGCATCCGCCGGATTTGGGGTCGGCCGAGCCGCAGCCGGTCCAAGTCGGGTCAGCCGAGCCGCAACCGCCGTGCATCGGATCGGCGCTGCCGCAGCCGCCGTTCTTCGGGTCGGCGCTGCCGCAGCCGCCCGAGACGCCCCACAGGGCAACGCGCTTCAGGTTCTTGCTCATGATGTTTCCTCCTGTCGGTAGGGTCCCCTCTCTCTGAGGGGCTGGTTAAAACCTACAGGCCGAGCGTTTTGACCGCAAGAACGCACTAATCTATTATGTACTTACCAAAAGTAAGTAACCCATCTGAAGGGAAGTGCCATGCTTACGAAGGATGAGCTGCCCGCATGCCCGGTTGCTACCACGCTTCGCCTCATCGGCAACAAGTGGAAGATCCTGATCATTCAGCGCCTGCTCGATAGGCCCTACCGTTTCAACGAGCTATGCCGTTCGATCGACGGCCTTTCCGAGAAGGTGCTCACCGACAACCTGAAGCAGCTGGAAGCCGACGAGATAATCACGCGCACGGTGTATCCGGAAGTTCCCGTGCGCGTGGAGTACGCTTTGAGCGAGATTGGCGAGTCCATGCGACCCATCATCATGAGCATGCAGGATTGGGGCCTCGATTACCAGGATGCCGTACGGAAGAGCTAGGCACGGTTCGAATCCATGGGAGTCATTAAGGAAGTAGTGGCTGGGGTGCAGGGATTCCCGATTTCCGCTTCGCGGAAATCACGCGCTTCGGCTAAAGCCTCCGCGCCGTTTTCCTACAAAACGCCCACTGGGCGTTTTGCTTAACGGAAAACGACCTCATCGGTTCGAATCCATGGGAGTCATTAAGGAAGTAGTGGCTGGGGTGCAGGGATTCGAACCCCGATAGCTGGCACCAAAAACCAGAGTCCTGCCATTGGACGACACCCCAGCGAGACGACGCAGATTAGGTGGTGGGCCCTGGGGGACTCGAACCCCCGACCTTGGGATTAAAAGTCCCCTGCTCTACCAACTGAGCTAAGAGCCCGTCCCAAAACTGCAAATAGCTATTCTAATGGGCGCGGGTGTGCTGGTCAACGATTGTATGAGAAAATCGAATCATCCAAACGAGCGACTAAAATGCGGGGGTTCCGGATGGCCGAGGAGGCGAAAAGCCACAGCGCAAAACGCATCGTCGTAGGGGTGCTGCTGTCGGCGGTCGCCGCGCTCGCCATCGTGCTCGGGCTCCATTTCGCGAGCATCATTCGCCTGCCGTTCCTGCCCACGACCGCCGAGATCGCCTTCGCGCTCAAGCTCGACAGGGTGGTGGGCGACGGGTCGTTCGACGTGGCGGCCGAAGCCGACGCCGACGTGTCCGTGAGCGTGGGCGGCAACGACCTCAAGGTGAAGACGAAAGCCCAGGCGAACGGTTCGGTGCGCGACTTCAAGCGCGATGACCCCTTCGCCTTCAAGGTGGTTGACGGCCGGCTCGTGCTGCAGGCGCGGCCGACGGGCTTCGCCTCGCTGCTCTTGCGGGAGCCTCTGGAGGCCTCCGGCACCTTCGAGGCGGATCTGGCGCGTGAAATCGTGGAATACGCGATCGAGAAGCCGCTCGCGCACGAAGGCTCCCTCCATGTGGACGCGGCTTCCCTCAAGAACGCGCCCAAGGGGGAGCTCGAGGTAAAGAGCCTGACCGTGGAGGGTGACACAGCCACGGTGGTCGTGAGCGGGGAGAGCATCACGAAGAGCAAGGCGTTCAAGAGCGCGCTCGAATCGCTCGGCCAAGAGGGCCTTGCGGTCGACGCGGAGTTCGACGACGTCACCGTGGCCGTGCGCCTCGACGAGCCCAACGACCGCATAGAGGTAGCGATCGACACCTCGCTCGAGGCCGGCATGTAACGAGCGCCGGTCCTCCCTTGCGCTCGGCGCGGGCGGCGGGTTAGAGCGAGAAGCCCGCGATCTGGAATGCGAACCCGCAGAGGATGCTGATGCCCACGAGCACGAGCAGGATCAGGGCGTTCTGCCCTGCGTGGCGGTTCGTGCGCAGCAGCACGAGCAGGCCCACGCCCGCGGCGGAAAGCAGGCCCGCCATCGTCGCGCCGAACCCGAGGACGCCTTCCACGTACAACTGGGCGATGGCCACCGATGCGGCGCAGTTGGGGATGAGGCCGACGATGGCCGACGCCACGACGGCGAGCAGCTCGTTGGCGCTCAGGGCCGCAGCGATGGTCTCTTCGCCAACGATTTCGAACAGTACGTCGATCGCGAGCGACACGAGGAACACGAACAGCGTCACCTGCAGGGTGTGCTTCACCGCGCTGCGCACGATGGACTTCCAGCCCGCGTCGTGGCTGTGGTCGTGGTGGTGGCTGCCGTGGTCGCAGCCCTCGCTGCAGTCGTCGTGGTGCTCGTAGGCCAGCGCGGGGTTCTCCTTGCAGGTTGCGCAGTCGTCGGAGCAATCGCAGTGGTCGCGCTCGCACAGCTCGTGAATGCGCAGGCTCTCTTGCGGGCGCCTCGCCAGGCGCAGCACCGCGTCGATGATGATGCCGAACACCATGCCGATCACGAGCTTGATCCCCAGCATGCCGAGCAGCACGTTGAGGGGCACTTGCTCCGCGATGAAGATGGGCAGCATCTCGTCGGACGTGGACAGGAACACCGCGATGAGCGTGCCCAGCCCGATGACGCGCCCGGCGTAGAGGGTCGAAGCCGCGGCCGAGAACCCGCATTGCGGCACGACACCGAGGGCGGCGCCCACGATCGGGCCCGCCGCGCCGGCTTTGCGGATGGCCGCCTGGGTCTTCTCGCTGGTCTTGTGCTCGAGCCACTCCATGAACAGGTAGGTCACGAGCAGGAAGGGGATGAGGTACACCGTGTCGACGAACGCGTCCTTCAGCACGTCGACCGCGGTATCCAAAAAGCTTTCCATGTTCCTTCGCTTTCTATTGTGCGTGCATGCGCGCCACGTTTCCACGTCGGCTCATATGAACAGTTGTTCATGCAGCTCAGAGACGCGAAAACGGGCCAACCGCATGGCTGTCCCGTTTCTCGAGGGCGTACTTTAAATGCTTTTACAGCCTAATGCAACCGATGTTTCCCTTGAGCCCAAAAAAGCAGCAGGAACGACAGCGCAACTACACACGCCGAGACGTACATGCCTATTTCGTAACCACCCGTGAGGTCGTAGGCCAGGCCCCAGAGCGGCGCGCCGATGGCTTGGCCCAGAACGTTGGCCATGCTCCTGCTGCCGACGCCGCTCTATCGCGCCGGCAAGTAGCGGCGGATGCCGATGAATTCGTCGGCAAGCCTTATGGCATTGCTGTGGGCGTGTCCTCCAAGTTCTTTGACCTGCACGATCTCGATCTCGCATACTTGCAAGCGCGCATGGCGCTTGGCTACAAGGACTCGATTGCAAGAGAACGGGAAATGGCGGGAGAGGGCGGCTTTTGCAATGTGTTCTCGTTTGAAGAGTCGCTCATGTACTACTTCCTCGATCCCGCCCAGAAGGACAGACGGTTCCTGGATTTCGTGTATGCCACATCGCCTGTGAGGATTCTTCACGATGAGGATGTTTCGAGTGGCACGAGTTCCTCGTCGATTCTCTGGCATTACCTGCGCTGCGAGCGGGGGATGCTTAGGTGATTGGGGAATCAAGGGCGGCTCATATTTCCAGTATTCAATGATTTAGCCCGTCCTGAGGAGCAAAAAGCGGGTTTCGTGGCACGTATTTCCAGTAGTCAATGATTGGGTCGTTGAATACAGTGCTCGGTGGCTCGTATTTCCCGTATTCAATGGGTTTCCCGAGTATCTGTCATTGAATACCGTAAATACGTGCCACGAAAACGGAAATTTTTGGATGGCGGTATGGCTGGCGCCAGTGCGCTCGCGGTTCGTTCGGTTTTGGTACGGCTGTGATGTCGTCAGGCGCTCGGGGCGTACAGATGGTAAAAAAGCTGACAATTCCTTCTCGTGCTGAGGTACAGTTATCTCGATAAAGGAACGTAATGACTGACATGGAGGAGCATATGGTCGGCGCTGTTGACGTTGGTGGTGGGGAACGCGGGGTCTACGGGACCGGCGTTCTCGACTGGTGCATGGAGAACGGCATCGAGTTCGATTGCTGCGTGGGCGTCTCGGCCGGCGCGGCGAACATGAGCTCGTACCTTTCCGGGCAGATGGGCCGCAACTTCGCCTTCTACACTAACTACAGCTTCCGCCCCGAATACATGGGCATGGGCCTGGCCCTCCGCACGGGCGAATATGCCGACCTCGACTATATCTACGGCACGCTTTGCGCGGCCGATGGCGAGAACCCGCTCGATTACCCTGCCATGGTGGCCTCGGGGAAGCAGTTCATCATCGTGGCCACCGACGCCAAGAGCGGCCTGCCGGTCTACTTCGGCATGGACGACCTGGCCCAGGACGATTACGCGCCGGTGAAGGCGTCGTCCGCGCTCCCCGTGGTGAACAAGCCGTACCCCGTGCACGGGCGCCCGTGCTTCGACGGCGGGATTACGGACCCGATTCCCGTGCATAAGGCGTTTGAGGCGGGGTGCGAGAAGGTGGTCGTCATCCTCACGCGGCCGCGCGACCACTACCGCGACCCGAAGAAGGACGTGCCGTTCGCCCGTCTGCTCATGCCGAAATGGCCGCGGGTGGCCGAAGCGCTCATGAACCGCGCGGGCGTGTACAACATGCAGCTCGACCTCGCGAAGAAGTACGAGCGCGAGGGGAGGGTGCTCATCGTGGCGCCCGACGACATCGGCGACATGAGCACGCTCACCAAGGACCGCGAGGCCATCGAGCGCCTCTACGGCAAAGGCTACGGCGACGCTCGCGCCATCAAGGATTTCTTAAAGTAGGGGCGCTCCCCGAGCGCCCGCCCCGGATGCCGGGCCACGCTCGCCCGCGCACGTTTGTCGGGCCGCGTTTCAACCCCGGCGCCCTGCCTGTCCGCACACGCCTGTAGGGGCGCTCCCCGAGCGCCCGCTTCGACGAAGGACACGCTCGCCGCTCCGCCCGCATGCCCGCACTCCGAGGCTGCCGTTTTATTATCTTGAAGGGGTGGAGGGCTACGGTTCGTGCGCCCCTGTTCCGTTGGCCGTTTTTTCGCTAGAATTGTTGGACGATTTTTTCAATGATGCGAATGCGAAAGGCAGCCATGGACGCGATATTCGAAGAGGAGCAGCGGCATCTCTCCCTCACGCACGCGAAGCTCGAGCAGATCGAGCGCGAGGTGCGCGACCGGCTCGAAGCCGACCTCGAGGAGGCCCTGGCCGACAAGGAGGACATGTTCGACGAGCTCGTGCTCAACCAGGATGCCGACATCCAGCTCGAGACGCTCGCCGAGCTCGAGGCCATGAACCGCATCATCGAGGGCTACAACCTCGCCGCGGACATCAACACCGAGAAGCTGCGCCGCGCCCAGCTGCTCCTGCACAGCCCGTACTTCGCGAAGGTGCGGCTCAAGTTCCCGCACTCCGACGAGCCCAAGGACATCTACATCGGTGCCGCGGGCATGACCGACGAGAAGCGCCGCCACTTCATCGTGGACTGGCGCAGCCCCGTGGCCGAGGTCTACTACAACCAGGCGAACGGCCGCACGAGCTATGACGCCAACGGCCGCACGATCGAGGTGGATCTGCAGCTCCGCCGCCAGTTCGACCTGCACCGCGACGAGCTGCGCGCCTACTTCGACACCACGGTGGCCATCGAGGACCCGCTGCTGCTGGCATCGCTCGCGAAGCGCCGCACGTCGCAGCTCACGTCCATCACGACGACCATCCAGAAGGAGCAGAACACGGTCATCCGCCACGCGGACGTGCCCGTGCTCCTCGTGCGCGGCATCGCGGGCTCGGGCAAGACCTCGGTGCTCCTGCAGCGCATCGCCTACCTGTTCTACACCGAGCGCGAGACGCTCAACCCCGACGACGTCTACCTGATCACGCCCAACTCCGTGTTCGGCCACTACATCGACAGCGTCCTGCCCGACATGGGCGAGACGAACCCGCACATCGCCACGTGGGACGACCTCATGGACCAGCTGGGGCTCGCGGGCCGCGGCGTGGCCAAGGACGCGTCCATGGAGGTGCTGCACGCCATCGACGAGGGCGTGCCGAAGCTCGAGCTGTCGGTTGCCGACTTCAGCGACATTCGCGTGGAGGACGAGCGCGTGATCACCGCCGCCCAGGCCCGCGCGTCGCTCGAGAAATTCTCGCGCATCCCCCTGGGCGTGCACCGCTGCACGCTCGCCATCGAGGACCTGAAGGAGAAGCTCGACCAGCGCATCATGCGGCTCGCGCGCGACGAGGCCACCCAGGACGCCATGATGGACCTGCCCAACGACGAGCAGATCCGCATCTTCGGCCAGCAGCTCGCGCCGCTCGACGAGGACGAGATGGCCGCCTGCGCGCGCCAGTACCTCACGGCCCGCTACCGCCCGGTGGTCGAGGCCATCGAGCAGGGCGAATGGCTGCGCATCGACCGCATCGGCATGCGCATGCTCGGCAAGCAGGCCCTCGACGCCGTGGAATGGCTCTACCTGAAGCTCGCGCTCGTGGGCGGCGGCGCGCACCGAGCCCGCTACGTCATGGTGGACGAGGTGCAGGACTACACGCTCACGCAGCTCGCCGTGCTCGCGCGCTATTTCAGCAACGCGCACTTCATGCTGCTCGGCGACGAGAACCAGGCGGTGTACGGCGGCACCGCGGCCTTCTCCGAGATCCGCGACCTGTTCACGAAGCTGCGCGGCAGCGTGGACGAGTGCTCGCTCATGATCAGCTACCGCTCGTCACCGGAGATCACCGGCCTCTTCGCGCGCCTGCTCCCCGAGAACGAGCGCATCGAGGCGTCGTCGGTCCAGCGGCCCGGCACCGACCCGGTCATCGTCGAGTGCGACAACGCCGTGTCGTACGAGGCCGCCCTGCGCATGGCGGTTGCCGCCGCGGCCGAGGACGAGTGCCTGACCGCGCTCATCGCGAACAGCCGCTCGCGCGCCAAGCAGCTGGAGAAGATGCTCGAGGGCGCGCCCCTCGTCTCGGTTGCGGAGGACGGCACGCTGCCGGACAGGGGAGTGGTGCTGCTGGACGTGAAGCTCGCGAAGGGCCTGGAGTTCGACCATGCCATCGTCCCCGACGTGCAGGAGGGCGCCTTCCCGAACGAGCCGCTGCGCCGCCACCGCCTCTACACGGCCATCTCGCGCGCCACGCAGCGCGTGACCCTCATCGCCGACGGTCCCCTCGCCACCATCCTAAAGTAGGGGCGCGCCCCGCGCGCCCTCTCGCGCTTAAACGCTACGATTGCTCGATGGGCTCGATGAACCGGCCGGTCTCGTGCCAATTGCTCCATACGAGGGCGTTGCCGTCGATCATGTACTCGCGGAACGCCACCGCGGTCAGGTCGGGCAGGCTGTCGGTCGTCAGGTAGTATCGCACGCGGTTGGGGTCGATCTCGCCGAACATCGAGTAGCCCGCCCACTCGTCGCGGCTCGAGTACTCGCTCCAGTCCTTGCCCATGGCGTCGAGCACGGTCGCCTGCATGTCTAGGTGGCTCACCGGCTTCTCGTCCACTTTGATGGGCAGCGCGTCCAGCTCGGCGGACTGCTCGGGCTTCACGAACATGATGGGCGTGCTCGTCTCCTGAATGGGGTCGAGCGTGATGGTCCAGTAGCCGTGGTCGGCCGTGATGATGATGGTGGTGTTCTCGTACACCCCCAGCTCCTTCAGCTGGTTGATGTACTCGGTGACGATGTGGATGGCGCCCTGCGACTGCCTGAACACGTCCGAGTTGTCCGTTCCCAGGTCGTTCACTTCCTCGTCGTAGTTGAAGGGGTAGTGGGACCCGAGCAGGTGGATGAAGCGGAACGCGCCGGCGTGCTCGCCCTCCTCGAGCGACAGCCCGAACTTGCAGAGCCGGTTGTAGTAGCGAATGTCGTCCATGGTGTAGACGGTCTCGTCGGGCGCGGTGTCCGTGCCGCCGGCCACCATGGAGCGGTTGATCTCGTCGGTGTAGTACCAGAACGCCCACTTGAACGGCCAGGGCGCGTCGCGGTACTGGCCCATCTGGTATAGCGAGTACAGCGTACCGTTGTAGTCCATCATGCTGTTGGGCAGGTCGTGCATGTTCACGGTCTTGCTGGTTATGCCGTATTGCTCCTCGCGCGGCAACGTGCTGATGCGCAGGGAGTCGGTGTAGAGGCCGATGGAATAGTCGGCATCGTAGATGGTGCTCAAATAGTCGCTGCGCGCGTAGCGCTCGTTGGCATACGTTTCGTACGATTCGGTGAAGCTCGGCATCTGGCCGGTGAGCATCTCGGGGATGGCGAAGCGTGTGGGAATCATGGCCGACGTCGCGTTCTCGTAATTGGTGAAGCCCGTCAGCCCGTCGAGCAGGTTGGGGTTCATGTCGAGCACGCGGTTCAGGTACGCGGTGTCGAAGGTGTCCAGCACGAACACGATCACGTTGTGGTTGGGGTTCACCGTGAACAGCTGGTCCTCGGTCATGACCACCTTGCCGCCCCGCGAGCCGCCCGAATCCGGGGGAGCGATGACGAGGCTCGCCAGGCCCACTGCCTGCACGAGCACGAGCGCCACCGCCAGGATGGCCGCCACGCCCTGCGCCCTGCGCGCGAACAGCAGGCCGAACACCACGGCGGCCGCTACCAGGCCCACCCACACGACCGACGAGACGATCCCCATGACCATGTGGTCGGTCCAGATGATAGTGGCGCCGTCGGCGGCGGGAAGGCCCACGTTCAGGAACAGCGCCTGCAGGTAGGCGGCCAGCCCGAGTGCGAACACGACGAGCAGCACCAGGCTGAAGCCCCTGCCGCGCAGGAGGAGGAACGTGAGCGTGATGACGGTGACGATGCCCAGCCCGGGCGGCACGAGCACCCACCACACGTCGCCCACGGAATACGTGAGGTCGGACGACGACCCCGCGACGATCTCGAGCGGGGCCACGAAGTAGATGGTGAAGGCGAAGAAGAAGGCCACGACCGCTCCGTACGCCAGCCGCTCCTTCCATGTGGGCTTGTAGGGCTTGCCGCTGAAGATGGGCTTGCGGCGCTTCTTGGACGGGGTGCCCGCCGCGCCTTCGGGGGCTTCTTCCGCGCCGCTCTCGGGCGCGACGGCCTGCTCCAGCTCGGAGGCGCTCATGATGGGGTTGCCCAGCTCGTCCAGGCGGTGGACGTCGGGCTCGCGGATGCGCTTGGCGTTCTCGTCGATGTCGAGGATACGGTATATCTTCTTGCGCCCGCGGCGCAGCGCCACGCCCGCGACCGCCGAGAGCGCGACGGCCACGCCGGCCACGGCCTGGATGGTGTAGGTCATGACCGAGGGGTCGATGTAGGCGTATGCGGGGCCCGCGAACGCGAGTGACAAAAGGAGCGACACGATGAGCGCCGAGGTTGCGTCGTAGAGTATGAGGGCGCTGCGTTTCGCCAGAGTTGCCAAGTCGGTTCCTTTCGAAGTTCACCTAAGTTTAGCGTTTATGGAGCAAGGGTGGCGGCTCCCCTCGCTTCGTTGCAAAAACGCCATCCAGAGAATGGCGTCACGTTCGAGCATGGTATCATGACCTTATGAAACACGAGGATTGGAGGCCTCCGGCATGATTAAAATTATTCTCGTCGAAGACCAGGCCATGCTGCGCGAATCGCTCTCGCTGGCCATCAACGCGCAGGACGACATGGAGACGATCGCCATGCTGTCGAACGCCTCCGATGCGCTCGATGCCGCCAACGAGCACCACCCCGACCTCATGCTCATGGACGTGTGCACGGAGGACGACGCCAGCGGCATTGCTGCGGCGGCGCAGATCAAGCGCCACCTTCCTGGAATCCGCGTCGTCGTCATGACGGGCGTGCCCGAGATCACGTTCATCGAGCAGGCGCACGCAGCCGGCGCCGACAGCTTTGTATATAAGAACGTGAGCACTTCCGAGTTGCTCTCTATCATCCGCTCCACCATGGAGGGCTACTCGACATTCCCGGCCGCCCAGCTCGGCGACAAGACGCTCGACCTGCTCGACGAGGAGGAGATCCGCATCTTGCGCCTCGTGTGCGAGAACAAGTCTCGCCGCGAGATCGCCGATGAGCTGTTCCTGAGCGAGGGCACGGTGAAGCGGCGCATATCGACCATCCTGGCGAAGACCGGCTACGACTCCATTATGAAGCTGGCCGTGCACGCCGTCTCGGATGGCTATATTGTGCCCAACTTGAAGTAATGGCAACGGATTGGTTGTCTGGCTTGTGCTTCCCCTGCGGTTGCCGTAGGGTTGTTTAGGGGGTTTTTACTCGGTATTAGCGGCGCCATCCATGATGGGCCGTTGAATGAGTGAGGGTGACGAGAGAGGAGCACTTTATGGAACTCAAGGGCAGCAAGACCGAGGCTAATCTGCAGGCTGCGTTCGCAGGCGAGTCGCAGGCGCATACCAAGTACCAGTACTACGCCAGCAAGGCCAAGAAGGACGGCTACGTGCAGATCTCGAACATCTTCCTGGAGACGGCGAAGAACGAGAAGGAACACGCCAAGCTGTGGTTCAAGTACCTGCATGACGGCGACGTGCCCGATACGCTGACGAACCTGAACGACGCGGCCGACGGCGAGAACTACGAGTGGACCGACATGTACGACGAGTTTGCGAAGGTGGCCGACGAGGAGGGCTTCACCGAGATCGCCGCGAAGTTCCGCATGGTCGGCGCCATCGAGAAGCACCACGAGGAGCGCTACCGCAAGCTCATCGGCAACGTGGAAGAGGGCATCGTCTTCAGCCGCGACGGCGACCGCACGTGGATCTGCTCCAACTGCGGCCACATCGTCATCGGCTCCAAGGCGCCCGAGATCTGCCCCGTGTGCGCCCACCCGAAGTCCTACTTCGAGCTGCGCGCCGAGAACTACTAGGATGCGGTAGGCGGGCGCGCGGAGCGCGCCCCTACAGAGGTTGCATGCGCGCGGAGCGCGCCGCTGCAAGAACCCGCACAAACAAGGCCCGGAAGGCGTTTTGCCTTCCGGGCCTTCGCGTTTGCTGCCAATGTGGCGGGAAAGTGTCGGTTCGGCAACCTTCCCCCGTTCTGTTTTCAGGATGCTATAGTGGGTACCTGTTAGCACTCAAGGCATACGAGTGCTAATCCATAAAACTAGGTATCACTGTCGTGAACGAAAGGAAGGCATAGGCAATGGCTCTGAAACCGCTGGGCGATCGCGTGATCGTCAAGGCCGATGAAGTCGAGGCCCAGACCGCTTCTGGTCTGTATCTGGCAAGCGAGGCCAAGGAGAAGCCGACGACGGGCATCGTCGTGGCTGTGGGCGACGGCAAGCTGGACAAGGACGGCAACCTGGTTCCCGTTCCCGTGAAGGTGGGCGACAAGGTCATCTACGGCAAGTACGGCGGAACCGAGGTCACCTACGACGGCGAGGACGTGCTGATCCTCCGCGCCGACGATATCTACGCTATCTGCGAATAACTGGTACCGAAAGGAAGCAACCAAATGGCTAAAGACATTATGTTCGACGCCGATGCGCGTGGCGCGTTGGCGAACGGCGTCACCAAGCTGGCAGACGCCGTCAAGGTCACCCTTGGCCCCAAGGGCCGCTACGTGGCCATCGAGAAGTCCTATGGCGCGCCGCTCATCACCAACGATGGCGTGACCGTCGCCAAGGAAGTCGAGCTCGAGAACCCGGTCGAGAACATGGGCGCCCAGATGGTGCGCGAGGCCGCCGTCAAGACCAACGACGTTGCAGGCGACGGCACCACCACCGCCACGCTGCTCGCTGACGTCATCGTGCGCGAGGGCCTGCGCAACGTGACCGCCGGCGCCGACGCGCTGGCCATCCGCCGCGGCATCCAGAAGGCCACGGCCGCTGTGGTCGAGCAGATCAAGAAGGATTCCAAGAAGGTCTCCACCAAGGAGCAGATCGCCAACGTCGGCACCATCTCCGCCGGCGACGCCGAGATCGGCGAGAAGATCGCCGAGGCCATGGACGTCGTGGGCAAGGATGGCGCCATCTCCGTCGAGGAGAGCCAGACCTTCGGCATGGACCTCGAGGTCGTCGAGGGCATGCAGTGGGACCGCGGCTACATCTCCCCGTACATGGCCACCGACATGGAGCGCATGGAGGCCACGCTGGCTGACCCGTTCATCCTGCTCACCGACCAGAAGCTCTCCAACATCCAGGACATGATTCCGCTGCTGGAGGAGGTCATGAAGTCCGGCCGCGCGCTGCTCATCGTGGCCGAGGACGTCGAGGGCGAGGCCCTGGCGACCCTGCTGCTCAACAAGCTGCGCGGCACGCTGAACGTCGTCGCCGTCAAGGCCCCCGGCTTCGGCGACCGCCGCAAGCGCATCCTCGAGGACATGGCCATCGTCACCGGCGGCCAGGTCATCGCGAAGGACTTCGGCATGACGCTCGCCGACGCCACCGTCGAGGCTTGCGGCCATGCGCGCACCGTCAAGGTGACCAAGGACTCCGTGCTCATCGTTGACGGCGCTGGCAAGAAGGCCGACATCGAGGCCCGCATCGGCCAGATCAAGAACGAGATGGACAACACCGAGAGCCAGTTCGACCGCGAGAAGCTGCAGGAGCGCCTGGCCAAGCTGAGCGGCGGCGTTGCCGTGCTCAAGGTTGGCGCTGCCACCGAGCCCGAGCTCAAGGAGAAGAAGAGCCGCATCGAGGACGCGCTGCAGGCCACCCGCGCGGCTGTCGAGGAGGGCATCGTCGCCGGCGGCGGCGTGGCGCTCGTGAACGCGCTGCCCGCCCTCAAGAAGGTTGACGTCACCGACAAGGACGAGCAGGTGGGCGTCGACATCATCCGCAAGGCCGTCGAGGCTCCGCTGCGCGCCATCGCGCAGAACGCCGGCTTCGAGGGCTCCGTCGTGGTCGAGAAGGTCAAGGGCCTGAAGAAGGGCGAGGGCCTGAACTGCGCCACCGGCGAGTTCGGCAACCTCATCGAGATGGGCGTGTCCGACCCGGTGAAGGTCACCCGCACCGCCCTCGAGTCCGCCGCTTCCGTGGCTGCCCTGATCCTCATCACCGAGGCCACCATCAACGAGATCCCGAAGGAGGCCGACGCCGCAGCTGCCGCAGCTGCCGCAGCCGCAGCCGGCATGGGTGGCGGCATGATGTAAGCCGCTGCTCGCAATTTCGTTGCGAAGCCGAAGCGCCGCCCGTCCCGGGCGGCGCTTTTTTTTGTCGCGTGTGCGTGTGGAGAGATGCCGCACGCGGGGTTGCGGGGGAGCGGGCGGAATGAGCGCCCTTATAATGAGTTGCACTACTCGATTACAAGGAAGGGGCGCCATGGTTTCGCGCGTGTACGTTGAGAAGAAGGCCGGGTTCGATGTTGAGGCGAAGGCGCTCGAGCGCGAGCTGCGCGAGACGCTGGGCATCGCGGGCCTGACGAACTTGAGGCTGATCAACCGCTACGACGTGGAGGGAATCTCGGACGAGCTGTTCGAGCAGTGCGTGCCCACCGTGTTCAGCGAGCCGCAGAGCGACGACACGTCGCGCGCCCTCATGGAACCCGACGTTCCCGGCAACGACATCGCGCCCATTGCCAAGGGCTCCATCATGTTCGCCGTCGAGGCGCTGCCCGGCCAGTTCGACCAGCGCGCCGACTCGGCCAGCCAGTGCGTCCAGCTCATCAGCCAGGGCGAGCGCCCCGAAGTGCGCAACGCCAAGGTCTACGTGCTCGAGGGCGCGCTGACCGACGACGACGTGGCCGCGGTCAAGAAGTATGTCATCAACCCCGTCGAGTCGCGCGAGGCGTCGCTCGCGTCGTTCGACACGCTGGCCCAGGAGTTCCCAGAGCCCGACCCCGTCGAGGTGGTCGAGGGCTTCTGCCAGCTCAGCCCCGCGGAGCTCGCGGCGTTCATCGCCGACCGCGGGCTGGCCATGGACGAGGCCGACATCGCGTTCTGCCAGCAGTACTTCCGCGACGAGGAGCACCGTGACCCCACGATCACCGAGATTAAGATGATCGACACCTACTGGTCGGACCACTGCCGCCACACGACGTTCGGCACCGTTCTGGACAACGTCGAGATCGACGACGACCTGGTGAAGGCGGCGTTCGACCGCTACCTCGAGATGCGCCACGAACTCGGCCGCGACGAGAAGCCCGTCTGCCTCATGGACATGGGCACGATCGGCGCGAAGTACCTGAAGTCCAAGGGCATCCTCAAGAACCTCGATGAGTCGGAGGAGATCAACGCCTGCACGGTGAAGATCAAGGCCGAAGTCGACGGCCAGGAGCAGGACTGGCTGTTCCTCTTCAAGAACGAGACGCACAACCACCCCACGGAGATCGAGCCGTTTGGCGGCGCGGCAACCTGCGTGGGCGGCGCCATCCGCGACCCGCTCTCCGGGCGCGCCTACGTGTACCAGGCCATGCGCGTGACCGGCGCCGGCAACCCGCTCGCGCCCGTCTCGGAGACCATTCCCGGCAAGCTGCCGCAGCGCAAGCTGGTCACCACGGCGGCCGCCGGCTATTCCAGCTACGGCAACCAGATTGGCCTCGCCACCGGCCAGGTGAACGAGCTCTACCACCCGGGCTACGTGGCCAAGCGCATGGAGATCGGCGCCGTGCTCGGCGCGACGCCGGCCCACCACGTGCGCCGCGAGACACCCGCCCCGGGCGACGTCGTGGTGCTGCTGGGCGGCCGCACGGGCCGCGACGGCATCGGCGGCGCCACCGGCTCGTCCAAGGCGCACAAGCTCGAGTCGCTCGAGACATGCGGCGCCGAGGTGCAGAAGGGCAACGCGCCGGTCGAGCGCAAGATTCAGCGCCTCTTCCGCAACACGGAGGCCTGCCGCATGATCAAGCGCTGCAACGACTTCGGCGCGGGCGGTGTGTCGGTGGCCATCGGCGAGCTGGCCGACGGCCTGCAGATCGACCTCAACCGCGTGCCCAAGAAGTACGACGGCCTCGACGGCACCGAGCTGGCCATCTCCGAGTCGCAGGAGCGCATGGCCGTGGCCCTCGCACCCGAGGACGTCGAGCGCTTCCTCGAGCTCGCCTATGAGGAGAACCTTGAGGCCACGCCCGTGGCAACCGTCACGGCGGAGCCGCGCGTGCGCATGATGTGGAACGACGACACGATCGTCGACGTCAGCCGCGACTTCCTCGCCAGCAACGGCGCCCCCAAGCACCAGGGCGTGCACATCGTGTCGGCCGAGCCGTACGCGACCGCATGGGCGGGCAGCGACGTCCCGCTCGCCGAGCGCCTGCGCGCCGTGCTCACCGACCTGAACGTGGCCTCCAACAAGGGCCTCTCCGAGCGCTTCGACAGCACCATCGGCGCGGCCACCGTGCTCATGCCGTTCGGCGGCAAGCACCAGCTCACGCCGTCCATGGCCATGGTGTCCAAGTTGCCGGTGAACAACGAGACCACCACGGTCACGGGCATGAGCTGGGGCTTCAACCCCTACATCATGGAGCGCGACCAGTTCCGCGGCGCCTACCTGTCCGTCGTCGAGTCCATCGCCAAGCTCATCGCGACCGGCTTCAAGCGCGACACCATGTACCTCACGTTCCAGGAATACTTCGAGAAGCTGCGCACGAGCCCCGAGCGCTGGGGCAAGCCCGCCGCGGCCGTGCTCGGCGCGCTCATGGCCCAGGTGGACCTGGGCGTGGGCGCCATCGGCGGCAAGGACTCCATGTCCGGCAGCTTCGAGAACCTCGACGTTCCGCCCACGCTGGCCAGCTTCGCCGTGGGCGTGGGCCACGTGGACGATGTCGTGTCGCCCGAGTTCAAGGGCGCGGGGCACCGCGTGCTGTGCATCCACCCGTACTACGAGCGCGGCGGCCTCCTGCCCGAGACCGAGGGGCTCGTCGAGACGTTCGACCTGGTGCAGCGCCTCATCGCGGAGGGCAAGGTGCTCGCCGCCGCCACGCCGGGCTATGGCTGCGACGCCGAGATGCTCTTCAAGATGTGCGTCGGCAACCGCATCGGCCTCGCGGTCGACGACGCCATGGACACCTCCACCTGGTTCATCCCCGCATACGGCTCGTTCGCCATCGAGCTCGCCGACGACGCCGAGGTGCCCGCCAGCACCGACAACGTGCAGGTGAAGCTCATCGGCACCACCACCGACAGCTACACGCTCACCGCGGCAGGCGAGGCCATCGACCTCGCGGGCCTGCAGGAAGCGTGGGAAAGCAAGCTCGAGAGCGTCTTCCCCTACCGCCAGCAGGGCGAGGAAGTGGAGGCCGTCTCTTACACGGCAGGGCAGGCCGCGAAGGCGCCCGCCATCCTCACCGCCAAGCCCAAGGTGGTCATCCCGGTGTTCCCGGGCAACAACTGCGAGTTCGACTCGGCGCGCGCGTTCCGCCGCGCAGGCGCCGAAGCGCAGGTGCTCGTCGTGAAGAACCTGTCCCCGCAGGCGGTCTCCGAAAGCACCGAGGCGCTCGTGCGCGCCATCGACGAGGCGAACATCGTGTTCATCCCCGGCGGCTTCTCCGGCGGCGACGAGCCCGACGGCTCGGCCAAGTTCATCACCGCGTTCTTCCGCGCGCCGTCCGTGACCGACGCCGTGCGCAGGCTGCTGCAGCAGCGCGACGGCCTGATGCTCGGCATCTGCAACGGCTTCCAGGCGCTCGTGAAGCTGGGCCTCGTGCCGTTCGGCGACATCCGCCCGATGGACGACGCCTGCCCGACGCTCACGTTCAACACCATCGGCCGCCACCAGAGCCGCCTCGTGCGCACCCGCGTGGCCAGCAACCTGTCGCCCTGGCTCGCGGCGTGCGAGGTGGGCGACGTGCACACCGTCGCGATCAGCCACGGTGAGGGCCGCTTCGTGGCCAACGACGACGTGCTGGCGCAGATGAAGGCCGCGGGCCAGATCGCCACGCAGTATGTTGACGAGTCCGGCGCGCCGAGCATGGATTGGGATGTCAACCCCAATGGCTCGCTGCTCGCCATCGAAGGCATCACGAGTCCCGACGGCCGCGTCTTCGGCAAGATGGGTCACTCGGAGCGTAGCGGCGCGGGTCTGTACCAGAACGTGCCGGGCGAGAAGTACCAGCCCATCTTCGAGGCGGGCGTGCGCTATTTCGCAGGCTAGGGCAGCCGCATAACAACATGACACACGGCGGCGAGGCGCATTCGTGCGCCCCGCCGCCGTTCATCGTGCGCGCGGAAACCTGACTCCAATTCACCTGAGATGCGTAGCGCGCTCCGCGCGTCCTGCCGCATGCCTAAACCTGACTCCAATTCACCTGAAATGCGTAGGGGCGCTCCCCGAGCGCCCGCTTCATGCCTAAACCTGACTCCAATTCACCTGAAATGCTATAGTGAACCGAGGCATATACGCATGCATGGCCCACGTAGAAGGGAGAGCCGTCATGGCATTCGATCTGACCGTACCCGATCTGGATGAAACCAAGGAGATCGTAGAAGAGGAGCTCGCCGTTCCCGAGGCCCATGCCGAGGTGATCGACAGCGCCGCCGCCGAGAAGGGCGCGCAGATCATGGCGGTCGACCTCGATTCCATCGTCGAGCGCCGCGAGGTGACCAAGGCCATCGAGGACATGGGCACCGACATCGTGCGCAAGTCGTCCACGAAAAACGAGATGCTCTCGCGCAGCATGGGCCAGCTGTCCAAGAGCGGCGGCGAGCAGGGCGAAGTGGCCAAGGGCCTCGAGGACCTGGCCATCCAGATGCGCGACCTCGACCCGTCGGGCATCGACTTCGCCAAGACGGGCCCGCTCGGCAAGCTGTTCAACCCGGTGCGCCGCTACTTCGAGCGCTACAAGAATGCCGACGCGGAGATCGCCGACATCGTGAAGTCGCTCGAGAAGGGCCGCACGTCCCTCAAGAACGACAACACGACGCTCGAGCTCGAAGAGAACACGATGCGCGACCTGACCAAGCAGCTCAACCAGCAGATCGCCATGGCGACCGACCTGGACAGCTACCTGACGAACGCCATCGAGCAGGCGCGCGTCAACCCCGACACCGACCCCGAGAAGGTCAAGTTCGTGGAAGAGGAGATCCTGTTCCCGCTGCGCCAGAAGATCACCGACTTCCAGCAGCTGCTCGTTGTGAACCAGCAGGGCATCGTGGCCATGAACGTCATCCGCCGCAACAACCTCGAGCTCATCCGCGCCGTCGACCGCGCGGAGAACGTGACCGTGTCCGCGCTGCGCGTGGCCGTGACGGTGGCGGGCGCGCTGTACAACCAGCGCATCGTGCTCGACAAGGTGACGGCGCTCAACGAGACCACCAACAACATGATCTCTGCCACGTCGCGCATGCTCAAGGAGCAGGGTGCCGAGATCCAGCAGAAGGCGTCGGAGGCCAACATTTCGGCCGACACGCTCAAGCAGTCGTTCGCCGACACCATCCAGGCGCTCGAGGACATCAGCACCTACAAGCAGGAGGCTCTGCCGCGCATCCGCCAGACCATCGCCGAGTTCCAGGAGATGGCCGACGCGGGCGAGCAGTACCTCCAGAAGATCGACCGCACCACCGGCGCGCTGCCGGAGGCGGCCGAGCAGAAGTAGGAACTCCCTGTGCCCTCGCTCTACGACGAACTGTGCATCGGGGTGCTCGTTGCGCGCAACCGCGCGATCCGCTCGGCAACGGCGGAGTCGCTCGCGACGCGCGACGGCGTCCCGACGCCGCAATTGCGCGCGCTCTACGAGGAGCTCGCGGCAGGGGGCGTGGGCACGATCATCACTGGCTACGCGTACGTCGCGCCCGGCGGCAAGCCCTCCGAGGGCGCGCTCGGCATCTACGACGATTCCTTCCTCGGGGAATACCGGGGTTTGGTGGAGGCGGTTCACGCGCAGGGCGCCGCTATCGTCCTGCAGCTGGTCTATGGGGGGTCGAAGAGCAAGCTCGCCCCCGACGACGCCCGCCGCATCGCGCGCCCGGGCGATGGCCCCAACGTCGACATCCTGGGCGCTTCGGCCGTCGAGAACCCCAAGACCCACCTGGTTCCGCGCGAGGCGTCCGCAGAAGAGCTCGCCCAGCTGGCGCGTAGCTTCGGCGATGCGGCCGCGCGTGCACGCGCGTGCGGCTTCGACGGCGTCGAGGTGCACGTCGCGCACGGTTACCTGCTCTCGCAGTTTCTCAGCGCACGCTTCAACGAGCGCATCGACGAATACGGCGGCAGCCTGCGCAACCGCGCGCGCTTGGCGTGCGAATGCGTGGCGGCGGTCCGCGCGGCGGTGGGCGAGGGCTACCCGGTTTTCGCGAAGGTGAACAGCTGCGATACGGCCGACGACCCAGAGGGCGCAGGCGGCGGTCTCGGCGAGGACGAGAGCGCGCAAGTGTGCGCGTGGCTTGTGGAAGCGGGCACGAGCTGCATCGACGTGAGCGGCGACTGGCATGCCGCCACGCTGCGCGCCGAAGCGGGGGAGCCCTACTTCGCGCAGTTCGGCGCGCGGGTCGCCCGCGCGCTCGAGGTGCCCGTGATCGTGACCGGCGGCTGGCGCGACAGGGCGGTTGTCGAGCGCCATCTGTCAAACGACGGCATCGCGGGCGTGGGCATGAGCCGCCCGCTCATCTGCGAACCCGGGCTGATCAGCCGCTGGCAATCGGGCGACGACCGGCCGAGCGCCTGCATCGCCTGCGGTTCCTGCCAGAAGGCCCCCGGCGTTCCCTGTCCCCAACGTAATCGGGCGAATTCGTAACAACCAAGGCTTGTTGGCATTACGCCCGTAGGGGCGCTCCCCGAGCGCCCGTCCCGGCCGGTTGGCGCGCGGGCTTCGCTCGCCGCGTCGTCGCTTCGAGCTAGCTTTCCCGCCAAGACCAGGCGGGAAAGTGGATCTCTCAGCTCCTTTGGCTTGACCTCGCTACGCCCGCATCTATCCGCGAGGCGCGGAAGGCGATCATGGCAGGATGTTGAGGAAACTGATTGCTGCGTTACGCCAGGCGCTGGCTCGCGATTTCGGCGATGCGCCCGTCGCATTGCGCGCGGAACGCCTTGAAGCGCTCCTCGAGGCCTTCCGCCGCCGCGAGCCCCTCCATGTCGGAAAGCAGCTCCTCGACGCGGTAGATGCACTTCGCATCGATGAGGTCGAGCACGGCCTGCTGTAGGAAGCGCAGGCGCACCTCGTTGTCGTGAGGCCCCTGCTTCCAGAGGGCGTACTCCTCGAAGAACGCGTCCTCGTTATGGCCCGATTGGAAGCGGTCGAGGATCGGTTGGTACGTCTCGTCGTCGGCGTACTTCTTCCGGTATTCCTCCTCGGCTTCTTCCTGGTAAGCAGCTTTGATCTGCGGGTGAATGCGCCATACGTAGAAGATCAGGAACAGCACGAACCCGCCGGGGATGAACAGCGGTTGCTGGAGCAGCGCCGCTGCCGTCGCGGTGACCGCGGCTACCATGAGCGCGATGGCAATTGCCTCGCGCACTGCCTGTGGGGTGTTCTTCATGTTTCCCTCCGTTCGGCGAGCCGAAAAAACGGGGACCCTTCTCGCCATTAATTATATGCCATGGGGCGTAGTTGCACGTACGGCGGGGAAGGGGCATTCCATGCACCCGAGCGGGATAACCCTGTAGGGGCGCGCTCCGCGCGTCCGATCTAGCGGCGGGAAAACCCGCCCGGGTGCGCGGCAAGGCGAGACGCCCCTACAATCCCTTCTGCGCAACGACTATCACGTTGTCCGGCAACGTGAGGGCGTCGGCGGAGCAGGGCAGGACGTCGACCGAGGCGAAGATCCGCCCGAGCATGGCAACCTGCTGCTCGAGGAAGGCGGCATCCGGCCCCTCGACGGCGCTGACGATGTTCGTCAGGTACAGGCCGCCCGGGTTCAGACGGTTGTGCACCGCCCGCGCGAACCGCTCGGTGGTCAGGTGCTCGGGCGGAGCGCCGGCGTCGAACGTGTCGTTCACGATGGCGTCGTAGGGGAGGCCCTGCGCCTCGAGGTGCTCGAGGGCGTCGGCGCAGATGAGGTTGAGGCGCCCGGTTTCCTCGGTTTCGTATTCCTCGATGACGCGGTCGAGGAAGAAGTAGCGCCGCGCGATGGACGTGATGGCAGGGTCGATTTCCACGGCGTCGACGACGACGGGCTCGTGGTGCGCTATGAGGTGCTCGGGGTAATCGTAGCCGCCGCACCCGAGCACGCAGACGCGCTCGATGGGCACGCCGCGATCGAAGAGCGTGTCGTAGGCCTTGAGGTATTCGAACACGAGCTCCGCATAGCGCTCGTCGGTGTACGTGCCCGATTGCACGATGCCTCCCACCTCGAGCAACCTCACGGGGCTGCCCGCGTCGTCGGCCACTTCGTATATGCGCGTCCGGCCGAACATGGTGCGCTCGCGCACATACGTCGCCGGCCCGTAGCGGCGCCATGCCCATGCCGCCGCCGCGGCGATGCCGATGCCTACCGCCACGCCAATGCCCGCAACGAGCGGCTTGCGCATTGCGGCATTGGAGGTTGTGGACGGCATCGAGCCGGGTCTCAAAGCTGCATCTCCTCAAGTTAAAGGTAAAGTCAGGGCAATCGAATTGTAAATGATGTTCCGCCGCGATGATGCGCCCTCGGGTAATCAGCTCCCATGGGAAGGCCCGTGAAAACCTCTCCATTCTTGCCAGGTCGATGGGGTTTTGGCAAGAATGGGGAGGTTTTCACTGGTTAACTCCGGTAAAGTTTCTTGTGACCTGGGGAAACGCATGCCCGGCGGGCTAATTCGTGGTTAGAAGCCGTGAAAACCTCGCTATTCTTGCCAGCTTATATGGCAACCTGGCGAGAATCAGGCGGTTTTCATTGATTAGACGACTGATGCGTATGCGGTCGCAGCGCTTCGGGCGGCTATTGCTCCGTAGCTCTATTTCGCGGCATGCTTTTCATGGGAATCCGCCGCTTCGTCGTCTTCGCCGGAGGCGTTGTCATCTTCGCTGATGATCTCATCGTCTTCTTCGCCGTCCGTATCGTCGTCTGGCTCGGAGTCCTCTTCCGGCTCGGCATCGTCGGCGTCGTTATCCTGCTCGGGGTCTTCTTCCGGCTCGGCGTCTTCGGGCGCGTCCTCGGCTTCGTCCTCAAGCTCGGAATCGTCGGCGTCGTCATCGGGGGCGGGGCCGTCGTCTTCGCCTTCCTGCTCGGCGTCTTCTTCCGGCTCCTCGCCGGAATCGCCGTCATCGTGGGAATCCTCGTCGGGTTCGTCCTCAGTCTCTCCCTCGTCTTCGGAATCTTCGCCATCTTCGGGCTCGCCGTCGTCTTCGGCATCGGGCTCGTCGCCTTCTTCGGATGCGGCTTCGCCCTCGTCCTCGGTCTCGTCCCCGTCCTCAGGCTCGTCGCCTTCCTCGGGCTCGTCGCCTTCCTCGGGCTCGTCGCCTTCCTCGGGCTCGGGCTCGTCAGCCTCATCGCTCGCGTCCTCGCCCTCGGGCGCCTCGTCCCATTCCTCCGCCCAGGAGCTCGCCCATGCGTCGAGGCCCGCGTCCGCTTCCTCGATCTCGTCGATCTCCAGGATCCGGTCCTCGAAGTCGTTCGCATCTTCCTCGGCGGCGGGCTCTTGCGGCCGCACGGCAAAATCGAGCGAGGGGCGGCTGCCCATCTCGAAAATGCCCGGCTCCTCGAAGACCTGAGTGATCACCGTCGAGGCGGACAGGAAGAACGTGCCGTCCTCGCCCTCCACGGGCTCCATCTTGATGTCGCCCTGCAGCTGGTGGAGCTTCCCGTTCATCTGGATCTTCACGACCACTTCGCCCTCGTTGGAGCTCTTCGCAAAATCCTTGATGGCCTCGATGAGCTGGCGCGGCTCGAAGGGCTTGCTGCGCCTCTTCTCGCTGCGGAACAGCATGAGCGCGGACTCGCGGCGGCGCCAGAAAGAGGGACGCTTGAAGGAGATGTCGCCCGTTTCCGCCGTGAGGATCGGGCCGATCGACGAGGTTATGCGCAGGGAGTCGTTCGGGCTGGTGTTTTCGCAGATGAACCCAAGCAGCCGATCCAAGCGAACGGCATCTCTACCAAGCCACATCCTCGTCCTCCAATAAGCAGCTCCATCGGTCACAGAATTGCAGTTTACCCTAAACCTTCAGCCCCCAGATTGCAAAGCGCCGAGCAATCATTCCGCTGCCCGATTTGCTACACTTTCCCAAAGCTTACAGAAGGGACTAACGATCATGACCAAGAACGCCGACTACACGCGGGAATACCTGGACATCATGGCATCGCTCGACGGCGACGTGCCCGGCCGCGAGAACGCTTTCGCATACATGGAGAACTCGACGGCGCTCGTGCACTACATCCAAGCCGAATCGTCGTTCGTGCCGCGCCTGTTCGACCAGGAAACCTACGACATGATGAAGTGGCTCGCCGAGACGTCGCACCGCATCTGCGAGAAGGTCATGCGCCGCTACCTGGACGACCCGTCCTACCGCGATCTCTTCGACTACGACGAGCGCCTGCGCGAGCTCATCCTGATCCCGCAGCGCTACGACG
The DNA here is from genome assembly GCA_015062685.1 of Coriobacteriaceae bacterium. Classification (GTDB taxonomy): domain Bacteria; phylum Actinomycetota; class Coriobacteriia; order Coriobacteriales; family Eggerthellaceae; genus UBA9715. The sequence continues at coordinate 12,355 of SUUE01000009.1, read as the reverse complement.
CGCTGCTGCCGTTCGCGCGCTTCGACGTGTTCCTCAACGAGGACACGCTGGCGGGCGGCTTCTGCGAATGGAACGCCGACGGCTCGTCGGGCATGAACGAGGACCGCGAGCTGAACATCTCGCTCGCGCCCAGCGCCACGATGCAGGAGTTCGCGCGCCGTCACGACCTGCAGACGAGCGACCTGTTCAACCCGTGGGTGGAGGAGTTCATCCGCATCTACGACACGTTCGAGAACAAGGTGGAGCACCCCACGTTCGCCATCGTCGACTTCATGGAGAACGCCGTCGTGGACGAGTTCCGCGTGTACGCGCGCTACTTCGGCGAGCACGGCTACCCGTGCCTGGTCGAGGACGTGCGCGACCTCACGTACGACGCCGCCAAGCGCGAGCTGCGCGACAAGAAGGGCCGCAAGATCGACGCCATCTGGCGCCGCTCGGTCACGAACGACATCCTGAACAACTGGGACGACAGCCAGGACATGATCTCGGCCGTGCGCGACGGCGCAGTGGCGCTCATCGGCAGCTTCGCCGGCCACATCGTGCACGACAAGCAGATCTTCGACGCCGTGTTCTGGCCCGAGACGCGCGAGATGCTCACGGAAGAGGAGCTGCGCCTGGTGGACGAGTACGTGCCGCAGACGAAGTTCCTGGACAGCGAGCACATCGACCTGGAGCAGGTGCGCGCCAACAAGGACGCATGGATCATCAAGCCCACCGACCAGTACGGCGCGCACGACGTGTACGCCGGCCAGATGTGGTCGCAGGAAGAGTGGGAAGGCATCGTCGACCGCTTCAGCAACGGCAAGGCCGGCGCGCCGTTCCTCGTGCAGACGTACCTGACGCCGTTCAAGACCGAGCTGCTGCCCATCTGCAACGACCTGCTTGTCGCCGATGACGCCGACATTCCGCGCGAGACCGCGTTCTACAACAACATGCCGGGCCTCTACTCGTTCAACGGAAAGTTCGGGGGCGTGTTCGCGCGCCTCGGGCCCAAGCCCATCATCAGCCAGCCCATGGGCGACCTCACGAGCGCCGTGCTCTGGGTCGACTGCAAGCCGGTGAACTAGGGCCGCAACCCGCCCGCGCGCGGCCGCGCCTAGGCTGTGCCGCCGATGGGCTTGCCGTAGAAATCAATGCTTCCGGCCAGCGCCCCGCAATCAGGGGCGCTGAACTCTTTCTGCGCGAAAGCGGGCAGCACGTCGAGCGCTTCGGCGAACGCCTGCGCGTAGAGCTCGTCGAAGCTCGCGCTCACGACGGCACCGGGAACGAACGGGTGCGTCCAGGGCACGTGGTCCTCGTTGGTGAACGGGACCGCCTTCCCCGGCGCTACCGAGTGCACGAACGCCCTGAAGTGCAGGTAGGCGCCACCTGCCGCCTGCGCCAGATCCTTGGGAAGGGCGGGGCGGTTTCGCCTCGAGTCGACGGCGGCCTGCGCCGCGCGGTACATGCGCACGCTCGCCGCGAAAGCCGAAGGCGGCATGGCGATGCGGTAGGTGTCATGCACCGCGGGCCCGAACGCGCCTGAGATGGCCCGCAGCTCCCGTTCCCCGCTCGGCAGCGCCACCGCGTGCGGTTCGAGCTCGCCGACCTCCGCGCCGAGCTTCGCGCGAAGGGCGTGCTCGTCGAGCGCCGTCTCGATGAGCGCGTGCACGATGCGCCCAGCCCGCTCCGCCGGCAAGCCCTGCACGACCTCGCCGCAGATGGCGTTCTGCTGCGCGTAGACGAGCGGGTGCACGGTCGAATCGAGCAGGTAGTGGCAGAGGAACCCCAATGCGAATGCGGGAAGCGCCCGATCCACCTGGGCCTCCGCGCTTTCCACCAGGTGCTCGTGCAAGGACGCGAGCAGCGCCGCGGGGCGGGAGACGTGCATGACCGTCCCGATGTCGCGGAACGCGGCTGCGCGCGGCAGGGCCTTCAGGCACAGCAGGGGGTCGGGGCCCTGGTTCCCCAGGAGAAACGCTTCCCGCGCCTCCGGGCCAGCCCCTATGACGAGTTCGAGCTCGTCATACACTTCGATGCCGAACAGATAGTGCGTCAGTATCGCAGGCACGTTCGTCCTTTCGCCAACCGAGCGTCTTGCCCCGATTGTACCGCGCGCCAATGCGATGCGGTATGATTCGGGGCCATGGATATATTCAGAAAGATAATCGCGGTCATCGCCTCCGTCGCATTGGCCATCACGTTCGTGGGGCTCGGGTTCGTGGCTTGCACGATGCCGCCTGTCACCCACGGGCTCTCGAGCGTGTTCTCGAAGGATGACGTGTCGCCGTTCGACCGTAACCAGCTCGTGAAGGTGGCGGACGCCACGCGCGACTTCTCGTTCGGCGCCCACAACGAACTCGCGCTCTACCGCGTCATCTACGACGTGGACGAGGAGTTCTCGGCCAAGGTGACCGAAGCGGGCGGTGCCGTGCCCACGGGCTTCCCGTCGCTCGGGTCGGTGCGCGACGCCGCGGACGTCTCGCAGTACAAGGCCGCTTTCGACAACGCCTCGGAGATGTACTGCTACTCGCAGGCCACCATCTCGCACCTGAACGACTGCTACGCCATCGCGGAGGCGGCGTACCCCGCGCTCATCGCCATCGGCCTCATCGCGGTGGCGGGCCTCGTGTTCACGCATATCACGGGCAGCAGGCGCCGCTTGGGCATCGTGCTCTTCGGCGCCGGGCTGGCCGTCATCGTGGCGCTGGCGGCGTTCGGTGCGTGGGCGGTCGTCGACTTCGACGGCCTGTTCACGGCGTTCCACCAGCTGTTCTTCGCCCAGCAGGGCAACTGGACCTTCCCCTACGACTCGCTGCTCATCTGCGCGCTGCCCGAGGCGTTCTGGATGGGCATGGGCGTCGTGTGGCTCGCGACGTCCATCGTGCTGTCCCTGGCTTCCGTCGTGGTGGGCCGCAAGCTCTAGGGCGGGGCGAAGGCGCCCTATCGCTTCGCGCGAGGCTGCTACAATGAGGTGGTACGCAATTGGAAGGGGATGTCTATGAGCGTTGAGAACGGGGCCGCGAAGGCCGAGAAGGCCGGGCGGAAAGCGCCCGAACCGAAGAAAAGCATCAATCTCACCACGTGGATTCTCATATCCCTAGCGGCGGGCATCGTCGTCGGCATAGCTTGCTCGCTGTGGGTGCCGAGCGATTCGCCCGTGACGGAATACGTCATCAACGGCGCGTTCTACGTGCTCGGGCAATGGTTCATCCGCCTGATGCAGATGCTCGTCGTCCCGCTCGTGTTCTGTTCCATCGTATGCGGCGCGGCTTCCATGAGCGACCCGAAGATGCTTGGCAAAGTGGGCGTGGGAACCATCGTCCTCTACCTGTGCACGACCGCGCTCGCCGTGTTCATCGCCATCGTGCTCGCCCAGTTCACGAACCCCGGTATCGGCCTGGACATGAGCGCGATTGTGAGCGTCGAGCCCAAGGCCACAGCAACGGACCAGACCATGGCCGACATGCTCATCAACATCATCCCGACCAACATCATCAAGGCCATGAACGACGGCACCATGCTCCAGATTATCTTCTTCGCCTTGATCCTGGGCTTCATCCTGGGACGCCTGGGCAAGAAGGTGGCGACGGTGAACCGCTTCTTCACGCAGTTCAACGCCGTCATGATGCACATGATCGGCCTCGTGCTGAAGGTTGCCCCCGTCGGCATCTTCTGCCTGATCGCCCGCACGTTTTCGAGCCTGGGAATCGACGGCATCCTGGCCATGGGCAAGTTCATTTTCACGGTCTACCTGGGGTTGCTGGTGCAGCTGCTCGTGGTGTACATGCTGCTGTTGTTCCTGTTCACGCGCCTTAATCCCGTGCAATTCCTGCGCAAGGTGCTCCCCGTCATGCTGTTCGCGTTCTCGACGAGCTCGTCCAACGCCACCATCCCGCTGAACATGGAGACGCTCGAGAAGAAGATCGGCGTCGACCCGAAGGTCGCCTCGTTCACCATTCCGCTCGGCGCCACCATCAACATGGACGGCACCGCCATCATGCAGGGCGCGGCCGTGATCTTCGTTGCGCAGGCGTTCGGCATCGAGCTGTCCTTCGCCGCCCTGGTCACCGTCGTGATAACGGCCGTGACCGCCTCCATCGGCACGGCGGGCGTGCCCGGCGTGGGCACGATCATGCTCGCCATGGTGTTCGAGTCCGTAGGCCTGCCCGCCGAGGGCGTCGCCATGATCATGGGCATCGACCGCCTGCTCGACATGGGCCGCACGGCCATCAACGTCACGGGCGACGCCGTGGTCACCACCTGCATGGCCAGGGCCACGGGCATGCTCGACGAGGGAGTGTTCAAGAACCACGACTACGAGGCCGTGAGCGAGAAGGACCTCGTAGAGTTCGAGGAGCCCGCGGGCTACGAGGACTTCACCGCCCATGGCGACCCCACGGAGATCGGCGAAGGCGGCGCGCCCGACAAGTTCGCCGACATCGAGGAACCGGTCGTGAAATAGACGAAAAGCCCCGGCCGAGAGGAGGCCAGCCATCATGCCTGCCCGATTCAAGCCCCTTATCGTCGTTGCCATCGCGGCCATTGCCGCCCTTGCCCTCGCGGCGTGCTCGTCCGGCCCGTCTTCGGCCGCCAGCTCGGTCAGCGGGTCGTCGAGCTCCGGCGCCTCGTCCGAGCCCTCTTCGGACGAGACTGTCCTCGATGCGAGCGACACCGTGTTCATCTCGCTCGACTACAACGCCGGCACCGGCTACGAGTGGGCGTGCACGGCCGACCCCGAGGGCGTGCTGGTGCAAACCGACAAGGTTACCGAGGACCGTGCCGAGCCGGGCGTGGCCGGCGGCCCCCTGCGCGACACGTTCACGTTCCGCGCGCAGCAGCCCGGCGAGGTGGTGCTCACGTTCAACCTCGTGCGCCCATGGGAAACCGGCGTGGCGCCCGCAGAGACGCAGGTGTACGCCTTTACGGTCACGAAGAGCCACGAGGTCAAGTTGAACCGCGAGAAGTCCAATTTCGTGCTCGACCCCGAATGGATCACGTATTCGTAGCGCAATCGCCGCGGCACGGGTTCGTTCACGGCGAGGAGCCCGCGTCTTATCCTGTGATTTGCTTGATGATGGCAGGCGGGAGCCGCCATGCGGATGCGGTCGGCCTTATACTGTCTCCCATTGCAATCCGACGATAGAGGTAATCAACATGACTGACCAAGTACGCGTTCGTTTCGCGCCGTCCCCGACGGGCCGCCTGCACATCGGCGGCGCCCGCACCGCCATCTTCAACTGGGCGTTCGCCCGCGCGATGGGCGGCACGTTCATCCTGCGCATCGAGGACACCGACCCGGAGCGCTCCACGCAGGAGAACGTGGACGTCATCCTGAACGCCATGAAGTGGCTCGGGCTCGACTGGGACGAAGGCCCCGAGGTGGGCGGCGAAGCGGGCCCGTACTTCCAGATGCAGCGCATGGACACCTACGCCGAGGCACTCGAGAAGCTCAAGCAGCGCGGCGCGGTGTATCCCTGCTTCTGCACGAAGGAGGAGCTCGACGCCAAGCGCGAGGCGGCGGGGGAGAGCTACGCTGGCTACGACCGCACGTGCCGCGACATGGACCCAGCCGAGGCGCAGCGCCGCATCGACGCCGGCGAGCCGCATGTGTGGCGTCTGAAGGTGCCGCTGGACCACGGCCCCATCCAGTTCGACGACGCCGTCTACGGCCACACGAGCTTCCCGGCCGAGGTCATGGACGATATGATCCTCGTGCGCACCGACGGCAGCCCCACCTACAACTTCGCGGTGGTCTGCGATGACGCCAACATGGGCATCACGCACGTCATCCGCGGCGACGACCACCTGTCCAACACGCCGCGCCAGATCCTCATCTACGAGGCGCTCGGCCTGCCCGTGCCCACGTTCGCCCACCTCTCGATGATCCTGGGCCCCGACGGCAAGAAGCTGTCGAAGCGCCATGGCGCCACGAGCGTGGAGGAGTACCGCGACCGCGGCTTCCTCCCCGACGCGATGGTCAACTTCCTCGCCCTGCTCGGGTGGTCGCTCGACGGCGAGACCACGATCATGTCGCGCGACGTGATCTGCAGCAACTTCAGCCTCGACCGCATCACGAAGAAGGACGCGATCTTCGACGAAACCAAGCTCAGCTGGATGAACGGCCAGTACATCCAGCACATGGGCGCGGCCGAATGGGCCGAGCTGAGCAAGCCGTGGCTCGCGCGCGCCCATGCGGAGGGCTACCCCTACGTGACCACCGCGGTCGTGCCCGCGCCCGACCCCAATGCCCCCGCGGAGCCCGAAGAGGTCGAGCCGCTCAACGAGGAACAGGTCGCCGCGTTCAACGACGACTTCGCCGCGCGCCCGGCGTTCTACGAGGCGCTCTACCCGCTCGTGATGGAGCGCGAGACGTCGCTCACGGAGTGCGAGGAGAAGCTCGGGTTCATGTTCTGGGGGCCGTGCGTGCTCCTGGACGAGAAGAGCGTGAAGAAAGTGCTCGCGAAGGAGGGCGCACGCGCCGACGAGGCGCTCGCCGCTTGTCGCGAGGTGCTCGCCGACGAGGCCAACCCGTGGGAGGCCGCGGCGCTCGAGGAGAAGTGCCGCGCGCTCGCCGAGCCGCTCGACATGAAGCTGCGCAACCTGCTGCAGCCGCTGCGCGTCGCCATCTGTGGCAACATGGTGTCGCCCCCGCTGTTCGAGTCGATCGAGCTGCTGAAGCGCGAGGACGTCCTCGCGCGCATCGACGCAACCGTCGCCCAGGTGTTCGCATAGCGGCGCGCCGGGCATAACGGCAAGGCTAGGTTCGAAAGGGCGCTCACCGAGCGCCCTTTCCCATTAGATATGTGTTTGAAGTCGGAAGCGGCTGCGGCCTACCTCGTTCGACTATAATGGCGCTCAAACAGTCACGGCCCCGCAGGGATGGGGCCGAGCGGGGCACCGGCCCCGCAAAACAGATTAGGAGCAATCATGACCGAATCCCGTTCGTATCTCTTCAGCTCGGAGTCAGTTACCGAAGGGCACCCGGACAAGCTGTGCGACCAGGTGTCCGATGCCATCCTGGACGCCATCCTGACCGAGGAAGCGAAGCTGCAGGCCGCCGGTTACGTGTCGCCGAACGGCCACCCCGCAAACATCGACGAGGTGCGCTGCGCCATCGAGACGTTCACCACCACCGGCATCGTCACGGTTATGGGCGAGGTTCGCACCGAGGCCTACGTTGACGTCGACTCCATCGTGCGCGACGTGGTGCGCGACATCGGCTACACCAGGGCCAAGATGGGCTTCGATGCCGACACGTGCGCCGTGTCCAACTACATGCACGCCCAGTCGGCCGACATCGCCATGGGCGTCGACGAGTCCTACGAGGTGCAGCAGGGCACGGCCGACGCCGACGACGCCTACGACCGCATCGGCGCGGGCGACCAGGGCATCATGTTCGGCTATGCCTGCGACGAGACCTCCACGCTCATGCCCATGCCGGCCTACCTGGCCCACCGCCTGGCCGAGCGTCTGACCGAGGTGCGCAAGAACGGCACGCTCCCTTACCTTTACCCGGACGGCAAGACGCAGGTCACCGTGCGTTACGTCGACGACAAGCCGGTCGCGGTGGAGAAAGTGCTCGTGTCCACGCAGCACAAGGCCGACGTCGACACGCCGCAGATCAAGGCCGACCTTATCGAGAACGTCATCAAGCCCGTCTTCGACGCCGAGGGCGTCAATTGGGACGGCGCCGAGATCTTCGTGAACCCCACCGGCCGCTTCGTTGTGGGCGGCCCCATGGGCGACACGGGCCTGACCGGCCGCAAGATCATCGTCGACACCTACGGCGGCATGGGCCGTCACGGCGGCGGCGCGTTCAGCGGCAAGGACTGCACGAAGGTCGACCGTTCCGCCGCCTACGCCGCGCGCTGGGTTGCCAAGAACATCGTGGCCGCCGGCCTGGCCAAGCGCTGCGAGGTGCAGCTGGCATATGCCATCGGCGTGGCGCGCCCGCTGTCCGTCTACGTGAACACGTTCGGCACGGCGGTCGTGCCCGAGAGCACGATCGAGGAAGCGGTCAAGAAGGTCTTCGACCTGCGCCCGGCCGCCATCATCGACACGCTCGAGTTGCGCCGTCCCATCTACCGCCTCACGAGCAACTACGGCCACTTCGGCCGCGAGCTGCCCGAGTTCACCTGGGAGAAGCGCGACAAGGTGGACGAGCTGCGCGCCGCATGCGGCGTGGCGTAAAGCCCGCCACAACCCGGAACGCCCTCGCAATCCGGGATGCCCTCGCAACCCGGAACGCCCTCGCAATCCGGTATGGCCTGTAGGGGCGCTCCCCGAGCGCCCGCGCCCGAAGGGCGCATCTTCGGTCGCGGGGTGCCGCCTTCGGCGGCGGGCGCTCGGGGAGCGCTCCTACAAGCAACCTGCCACACGGCGCACCGAACGTTGCGCCCCTGCATTCTCGTTACAGCAAATCGTCGGGATCGATGTCCACCGCCACGTTCACGAGCTTGTCCGCCTTGCGGGCGCGGAAGAGCGGCATGAGCACGTTCGCGATGTCGGCATCGAGCGGCGCCTTCACGAGCACGTGCCAGCGGTAGGTGTTCTTGAGCTTGGCGAACACGCACGGGCTCGCGGTGAGCACCTGCCAGCTCCCAACGCCGTAGTCGCGCACGCGCGCGTCGATCTCCTCGCGCAGCTTCTCGGCGGAAGTGCGCGTCGCCACCTCGTCGGGGCCCCATACGAGCACGTTCGCCAGGCGCTTGTACGGCGGGTAGCCGAGCACCTTGCGCTTGGGCAGCTCGTCGCGCAGGAACAGCCCGCGGTCGTAGGCCGCCGCCGCGCGGATCGCCGGCGCCGACGCCTCGTAGGTCTGCACCATCACGTGCCCCTCCAAGTGGGCGCGCCCCGCGCGCCCCGCCACCTGTTCCACGAGGTCGAACGTGCGCTCAGCCGCGCGGTAGTCGGGCAGGTGCAGCTGCGTGTCGGCGTTGATCACGCCCACGAGCGTCACGTCGTCGAAGTCGAGCCCCTTCGCGATCATCTGCGTTCCGAGCAGCACCGCCACGGGTGCGGCGGCGAACTCTTCGAGCAGCTTCTGGTGCGCGCCCTTGCGCGCGGTCGTGTCCGCGTCCATGCGGATGATGGGACACCCGCCGGGAATCTCCCATTCGCCGATGAGCGAGCGCAGGTCATCCTCGACGCGCTGCGTGCCCGCCCCGAACTTCCGGAGGTAGGGGCTACCGCACTCGGGGCACGTCGGCGGCGCCGGCACGCGGTAGCCGCAATGATGACAGATGAGGAAGTTCCCCCGCTCGTGGAACGTGAGCGAGGTCGAGCACGACGGGCAGGTGGGCACGAACCCACAGTCCCTGCAGAGCACGAACTTCGCGAACCCGCGCTGGTTGAGCAGGAGCACCGCCTTGTGCCCCGAGGTCAGCTCGGCATGCAGGGCCTCGGTGAGCTGGCGCGAGAACATCGACCTCGACCCGCCCTTGAATTCGGCGGCCATGTCCACGATCGTGACCTCGGGCATGGGGCGCCCGTTCGCGCGCTCGGGCAGCTCCACCTGCGTCCACTTGGGGTCCTTCGCGGCTGCGTACAGGCTCTCGATGGAAGGGGTCGCCGACCCCAGCACCACGGCCGCGCCCGCACGCTGTGCCATCCATATGGCAACGTCGCGCGCATGGTAGCGCGGGGCGCTGTCCTGCTTGTACGACCCTTCGTGCTCCTCGTCGATGACGATCAGGCCCAGGTTGCGAAGCGGGGTGAAGAGGGCGCTGCGCGCGCCCACGACCACGCGGGCATCGCCCGAGCGCACGAAATCCCACTGGTCGAAGCGCTCGCCGGCGCTCATGCGCGAGTGCATGACGGCCACGAGGTCTCCGAAGCGCCCGCGGAACCGGGCGACTGTCTGGGGGGTGAGCGAGATCTCGGGCACGAGCACGCAGGCGGTCTTGCCCTGCTTCAGCACGGCCTCGATGGCCTGCAGGTAAACCTCGGTCTTGCCGCTGCCGGTCACGCCGTCAACGAGCACCACGCTGCCATCGGCCTTCTCGCAGGCTTGGGAGATGGCGGAAAGGGCTTTCTCCTGCCCCTGGGTAAGCCGCATGCGAGGCATGCTCCCGGGCCCGGAGGGGACGCCCCCTTCCGAGGTTTCAGAGGCTGCGACGAGTGAGGGCGGAGCGGTTAGCGAGGACTGTTTGAGCGAGCGAAGCGAGCGAGTTCCGCAGCTGCTCCGCCCGAACGAGGAGCGGTCAGCCTCTGAGTCCTCGGAAGGGGGCGTCCCCTCCGGGCCCGGGAGCATGCCTCGCATGCGCCGCCGCCTTTCAATAACGACTACGTTCTTTTCGGCCAGGGATTTGAGGGTGTTTGCTACGTTGCCGAACTCGAGGGAGAGCTCGGCGGTGCGCAGCTCGCCTCGCTCGAGGGCCTCGAGGATCTGGATCTGCTTCACGGCGTTCTTGCGGGGCTCGAAGTCCGCGGCGGCGGGGCCCAGCTTTACCCAGCGGTCGTCCACTTCGCCGACGGTGGGCTCCTCCAGGCGCCAGTAGCCCTCTTTCGCCCGGACCATGCGGGGCACGCCGCCGGGCGGGGTGAACAGGCGCACGCATGCCGAGAGGGGAGCGATGTAGCGCTCCGAGAGCCATTGCGCGCATGCGGCGCCCTCCTCGTCGAAGTACGAAGAGCTCACAGCGCGCTTGATGTATTTCAGCTTCGCGGGGTCAAGGCCGCCGGGGATGTCGGTTTCATCACATTCCGTTATGGACACGACGAACCCGACGGCCTGCCTGTTGCCGAACGGCACGACCACCGCGCAGCCGACTGCGACAGGGCGGTCGCTCTCGGCCACGTCGTCGGGCACACGGTAGGTGTAAGGCGTGTCGAGCGCCTGCGTGGGAATGTCGAGTATGACGGAAGCGAGTTTCATGGGCACGAGTATATAGCACGCCAACCCCTGCGGGGAATTCTCTACAACGTGCTCAAGTGGATAATTGCCGCGATGAAGTGCCATGTTCAGGCGTACAATGAAACATGATACACATCTAGCCCATGGGCTCCTCGATAACGTGAAAGTGCGTTCCGCCAGTTAAGGCGAGGACGCTCGGTAGGAACGGGAGGAAGGGAGACGGCATGTCGGGTAAGAAGATGATTGCGGCCGCAGTTTCGGCCATCATGGTGTGCAGCCTCTCGTTTCCCTCGCTCGCGTTTGCTTCGGTGAAGGTTGATGAAACCGAGCTCGCTCAGGGCGAGAACGCGGTGGGCGGCGGCACGGCGACCCTAGCCGGCGGGTCGCTCGATATGGCGGGGGTCACTGCCAAGTACCTCTATACCGATGAGAGCCTGAACGTGAACTTCAATGGCGGAAACGACCTCGAGAGCGCGATCGTTGCAGGGTCGGCGGAAGTCGAGATGAACTTCGCGGGCGATAACGAGGTCGAGGACATCACCGCATCGGACCAGGCTTCGGTGACGATTAACGCCAACGGTCACAACGATTTCGAGGAAGTGACCGCTAACGATAACTCCAATATCACGCTGAAGGTCGCCGGCGAGAACAGCTTCGAGTCAATCGATGGGCACGACAATGCGAGCATCGTCGTGAAGGGCGTAACGTGCCAGATGCGCGACATAATCAACCTCGGCGACGGCGAGAGCTTCAGCGCGATCAGCACTCAGGAAGGCAAGTTGACGATCGATCACGTGACCATCAACCTGAAGAGCGAGAGCGCATACGTTGGCTCCACGGGCAGCGACGTCGTCATCGACACTTCGAAGATCGCGCAGCAAGGCGACAACGAGGACAGTTCCATCAACGCTCAGGGAACGATGAAAATCTTCGAGTCGGTCATCGACATCAAAGGGACGGTTTTCGCAAATGGCCTGATGACTATCGAGCATTCGGATGTGAAGGTCGCGAAGCCGGCCGGCGCGATTTACGACAAGGTCCCTCGCGTGCACTCGCGTACCGGCATCGAGCTTATTCGCGAGAAGAACGGTGAAGTCATAAAGGAAGTGTATGAGGGGGAAGACGACTGGCGCCTCGATACGGGCGACGGTGATACGGTCGACCTCAAGGCGGACGGCAAGCCCGCTTACTACAAGTGCTCTGATTCCGATGATGAGGAGACCGCCGTGAAGGCGATGCCCAAGACGGCAGACGAGACGAGCCTGTTCCCGCCTGTCGTGGCGGCTATCGCAAGCGCAGCGCTCGCCGCGTTCGTGTCGAGGCGGACGTCCGGCATGGGCGCCGGCACGAGCGGTGCGCGCTTCTGATGGCTTGGACAACGCTCGGCTGGGCGTAGGCGAGAAGGGGCTTGCCCTGATCGCCCTAGCGCTCGTGGTTTGAATGGGGGTGTTCCTATGGTTTTGTCAACCGGTTTTCTCGGTTGACTTCCCTTCGAACAGCGACGCTGACGCGGGCCCC
>SUUE01000039.1 GCA_015062685.1 Coriobacteriaceae bacterium | reverse complement strand
TACCTGCCCGCCTACCTGTTCGAGAAGCAATTCGAGGATGCGCACGAGGCCATCGCCCAGCTTTACGGCCCCCTCTTCGCCAGCAAGGAGTCGCTCATCCTGGCCATTCGCGCGAAGGAGACGGGCGAGCTCGCGGGGCTCGCGGAATTCTACGGCCTGCGCGACTCGCTGCACAAGGTGAGCATGGGATACCGGCTGCGCGAGCGCTGGTGGGGCCATGGGTTTGCCACCGAGACCGCGCAGCTCATGGTGACCTACCTGTACGGGGAAACCGACATCGAGATCATCACGGCGAGCACCATGATCGAGAACGGCGCATCTGCCCACGTGCTTGAGAAGGCCGATTTCATCCGCACCGAGCGCAACGTCGAGGAGGACTGGGGGTTCCCCCAGCCCACCATCGTCGACAAGTGGTTCTGCTAGCGCTCGCTCGCCGCCTGGGGGCAGCAGCGCTCCCCTACTTCTTGAGGAACAAGGGAATGATGGCGGCAACGAGGCCGTAGGTGGGGGTCGGGAACGAGAAGATCATGCCGCCGAGCTCCTTGGCGCCGAGCTTCTGGTTGATGATGATCGTGAGCATGTCGATGAAGGAACCTCCGTCGTCGCTGTACACGGCAGCGCCCACCAGATGGTTCTTCTTGTCGAACACGAGCGTCATGTGCGCGTCGCGCTCGGCCTTGTTCATCCATGCCATGGTCTCGCCGAAGGCCACCTCTTCAACGCGGTACTCGCCGGGTGCTGCCTTGGCCTCGTCAATGTCCACGCCCACCTGAGCGATACGCGGGAGCGTGAACACCAGGTTGGGAACGGGCGGGTAATGGATGGCGCCGTTGATCGGGTTGAGGATGTCCATGGCGATGTAGTTCGACTCGAACTCGGCCGTGGGAGTGAGCTTGGGGATGTCCTTATCGATGACGTCGCCGGACGCATAGATGTTCTTGACGGCAGTGCGCAGGTGAGAGTCCACCTTGATGCCGCGGTCGGAGAACTCGATGCCGAGGCCCTCGAGGTTCAGGCCGTGCACGTTGGCGGTGCGCCCAACGGCGGCGAGCACGTAGTCGCTGCGGATCTCGAGGCCGTCGGCGCCCTTCAGCACATATGCGCCGTCAGAGGCCCGCTCGAGCGATTCGACCCTGGCGTTGAAGACGAAGTTGGCACCCTGCCCCTTCATCTTCTCGACGATGCGGTTGACGTAGTCCTGCGGGTAGTCCCTGAGCACCCTGTCGCCATGCGTCACGATGTCCACATCGCGGCCGAGCGCCAGGCAGATAGATGCGAACTCCATCGAAATGATGCCGCCGCCCACGAAGGTGACGTGCTGCGGAATCTCGTCGAGCGATAGGAAGTCGCGCGAATCGCGGAAATGCTCCTTGCCCGGAATGTCGAGCGGACGGTAGTTCAGGCCCGTGCCGATGACGAACTTTTTGGCGTGGTACTGCTCGCCTGCCACCTCAACGGTGTCGGCGTCGACGAACTTCGCCTCGCCGCGGATGACATCGAAGCCGAACTGGCCGAAAAGGCCTTCGAGCGCGTTCGGCATGCTGCCGATGACGGTCTTCTTGTATTGCATGAGCGGCGCCCAGTCCACCTCGGCGCCCTGCGCCAGGCCGATGCCCTCGTACCTGCCGAGAGCCTCTTTGAGCTCGATGGGCGAATCGAGGAGGATCTTGGCGTTGCAGCCGTAGTTGGTGCACGTGCCTCCAAGCAGCTCGCGCTCCACCAGGGCCACGCTCTTGCCCGCCATCTTCAGCAGCACCGCCCCATGCCAGCACGAATGACCACTCCCAATGAAGATTACGTCGTAACTGTTCTTGCTTGCCATCGTTGCATCCCTTCTTCCGGGTTGTTCTCTTTCGGCACAATTATATTGCACACAATCTTCTTTTGTCAAATAATATTTTCCATTCGATTGGAAACGGCTAGGTGTCGGATGGCCCGGAGGCCGATGCGCCGACGTCGCGCAGCAAATATAATGGCAGGACATGACGAGAGGAGAACCCATGCAGTACTTCGATTTCCAAGATCTCAAGCTGTCCGCGCTCGGCTTCGGCGCCATGCGCCTTCCGGTGATCGACGGGCAGGACGCCGCCGTCGACGAGTCTGCGACGTTCGAGATGGTCGACTATGCCTACGAGCACGGCATCAACTACTTCGATACCGCATGGGGCTACCACGGGGGCAATTCGGAGCGCGTTCTCGGGCGCGCCCTCGCCCGCTATCCGCGCGACTCGTTCTACCTGGCCGACAAGTTCCCCGGCTACGACGTGTCGAACTTCGGCAAGCACGAGCAGATCTTCGCCGAGCAGCTCGAGCGCTGCGGGGTTGACCACTTCGACTTCTACCTGATGCACAACGTGTGCGAGCTGAACATCGAACACTACCTGGACGACGCGAAATACGGCACGCTGTCGTTCTTCGCCGAGCAGGTGCGCTCCGGGCGCATCAAGCACCTGGGCTTCTCGGTGCACGGCAACTTCGAGACGTTCATGCGCTTCCTCGAGGCGTACGGCGACCTCATGGAGTTCTGCCAGATCCAGCTGAATTACATGGACTGGGAGTTCCAGAACGCGCAGGCCAAGGTGGAGGAGCTGCGCCGGCGCGGCATCGCCGTCGTGGTCATGGAGCCCTTGCGCGGAGGCATCCTCGTGTCGCTCGAGGAAAGCGACCTGGAGCCGCTGCGCGCGCTGCGCCCCGATGCAAGCGTCATCGAATGGGCCTTCTCGTTCGTGCGCGGCATCGAGGGCGTGGGCACGATCCTGTCGGGCATGTCGAACATGGAGCAGCTGCGCGAGAACGTGGCCCTGTTCGAGCGCGACGGCGCGCTGGCCGCCGAGGAGAACGAGGCCCTGCTCGCGCTCGGCCGCAAGCTCGCCGGCGCCAAGGGTGTGCCGTGCACCGCATGCCATTACTGCGTGTCGCACTGCCCCATGGAACTCGACATCCCGCGCTTGCTGGAGCTCTACAACGAGCACCTGTCGAGGCCGTCGTTCGCGTTCATCGCGCCCATGGCCCTGGGCGCCATGCCCGCGGACAAGCACCCGAGCGCCTGCATCGGGTGCGGCGCGTGCTCGCAGGTTTGCCCGCAGCAGATTGACATCCCCGAGGCGCTCGCCGACTTCGCGCGCCTCATGGGTGAATGAGTTCCAGGGCGTTCCTGGAACTCATTCCAAAACTCATCTATTTGTGCCTCAGCAAGAGCGCTGCGGCACAGGCTGCTACAGCGATAGCGGCGCCTGCAATAAAAGGCGCCCTGTTGTCGCCGATTGCCTTTACGGCCGATTTTCCGACGTCGGCCGCCACGGCGCCGTAAGACTCGAGAGTAGCCTGCACTCCCTTCGCCCCTTCAGGCTCGAGGTAGGGTTCATCCAATACGGACGCGCTCACGGTTGGATCGTCATCGACCGTGCGACCCAGAATCTTGTTCGCGGCATAAATGCCGCTGATAGCCGCAGGCTCCATCCCCAAGCCGTTATGGTCGCCCGCCATGATGAGGCCTGGAGCAAGGTTTTGCGGAAGCGCCTCAGTCGGGCCAGTGAACATTGCCTGCGGCCAGTGCTTTTTGCCGATTATCTCGTAGTCGCTAAAGTATTTGTCCATGCGGTCGTCTTTTTCGAAATCCACCTCGGTGAAAATCTCGTAAGTGCCAGGTTCGCGCTTAGCAATGAAGATGATCGGCGTCTTCTCATTGAAGATATGCACATCGTGGTGCGCATAGTGCTCGCGGATCGTCCCCTTGAGCAGATAGGCATACAGAACGCACGGCTTGCGTGTCTTGAAACTGGGGACGTCGGCAACCGGCTTCAAGAGACGTTGCGTAACGTCTGCGGGCGTTGCCATGACAAGGTTCTGCGCCGTGAATGACTTGCTTTTATCGGTGGTCACCTTCCAGCCGCCCTCGACCTTTTCAACTTTCGTCACCTTATTGTCGAGGAGCACCTCGCCAGAACCTTCGGAGAGGCGCTTCGTCATCTTGTCGGCATCGAAATCGAAACGGGTCAAGCTCATGACGAGGTTCATCGACGGGAGCTCCATGGACAGCGGCTGCACGGTATTCAGGTAGTCGAGCGCCATGAGCTCCGCCGGCGGAGTGCCCGTGCATGCGTGCGCGAACATGCTCACCAAATCGTCGGCGATGGGCTTGATGTCGAGGCGCTCGATCATCTCGGCTGCCGTCTCGTGGAACAGCCGATCGATAAACGGGTCGGCTGCAAGCGCTGCACGCACTTCCATGACCTCGCAGTTCTTCTTGAAGCGCTCGTAGTGCGGCAGAAATTCCTGCGTCATGAACTTCTCGAAGCGCCAAAGGCTCGGCAAATCGGAAGCGGTCTTGGCCGAAAGCGCTGCCCACTGGCGGGTATCATCAGGGTTGCAAGCAGCTGCCGTGAGGCTCGGCACGACGTCGCTGGTCGGCTCCAGAATGCCGCGCTTTTTGCTGAGCATCGTGCGATAGCTCCCGAAATAGAACACTGCGCCGTAGTTCATGTGCTTGGACGTGTCGTTGAAAATGCGTCCGCCCATGTAATCGGCAATGAGGAGGTAGTCACGCCCAGCCTCTTTCAGGTCGAGCGCGCAGTTCATGCCCGCTGCGCCTGCACCGACGATAATAGTCTCGTGATCGAATGCTGCCATGTTGCTCATCCTTTCTCATCGAGGCCCCTGCATCACCTAGGAGCCCTCATGGTCAAGCGCAGAACGCCTCCGCGCGTCGTACCCATCGTTAGATGCCCTAAAGCTCTTGGTGAAGCTTCTCGAAGTAGTCCTCCAGACGAGGCTTCGTGGTGCCGATATGCTGCACGCTGAGCGCTCCCGTCGGGCACACCTTCAAGCATTGGCCGCAGCCTGCGCACTCGTAATGGATCACGGGACGCCCTCCCTGCATGTGGACGCGCTCGTGTGGGCATTCGCTCGTGCACGCCCCGCACCCGATGCAGCGCTCGTAGTCGGCAACGCATCGCCAGCCGCTGCCCTGATGCAAGATGCGCTTCAGCTCGCCACCGGCACGCTTCTCGAATCTGATGGCGGAACAGCAGCATGGGCAGCAAAAGCAAATCTCGAGGAAATTGGGCATGTCCGCATCGTGAAAGCCCCACACATACTCTTCCACTTCCACGAAGTACGCCGACGCGGAGAGCCCCGCTTCCTTTGCCCGATCCAGATGCTCCAGGCACTGATCGAGCGTGGCCTCGTAGGCAATGCCACGCTCCACGCACGCGCGCGCTGCCGGACCGATAAACAGGCACCCGAGGTCGAGCGGATAGTCTTGGCATCCTTGGATCTTCCGACACAGGCACTCGTGCATAATCGCCCGATAGCTTGCGCGTTCCACCGTCTCGCGGAGCATCTCCATCGGCGGCTTTACGGGGTGGATATCGCTGAACACGGGCTTGTTGATCTCGATCCGCTTTGACTTGGGCTGACGGTCATCCTCCGCGCGCGAGGTGCCCTGCGCGGGGTTCCCAGGCCCAAACTTCGGCCGCTCGTTCTCCACCCACAGCGGCATCGAGATGCCCTTGGTGTTCGAAGTGCCGCCCAGCATGGCGACGCCCTTGATGGCCGCCTCGGTCGGCGCGAACTTCGTGAGAGGCCCTGCTGCGATAATCGTGCGGAAGAAGAGCTGCCCGAACCTATCGCTCTCAGGCCGCGCGGCCGTTCTGTCCTTCACCCAGTCGCGCAGGCCACCGCCCTTCCGCAGTTTGTATTCCGTCTCGCCCGCGTTGATGCGGTAGTAATCGAATTCCCTCGGCATGATGTCACCCCGCCCCACGTCGAACGAGGCGGCGCCTAACGAGCAAGGCGTCGCCCCTCAAGCTTGTCTACTTCTTCGAATCCGGATAGGTCATGCGGCCCTCGGCCAGCGCCTTCATGATGTCCATGTAGCGGCGTCCCATGACGATGGACGCGGTGCCCAGGATGAAAACGACGAAATACTTGTTGGCGCGATGGTAGCGCTCGAACGTGCAGTCGCAACGCCAGATGAGGCGGCACTGTTCTGCCTCGTGCTGCGGCACTGGGACGACTTGCCAGTTCCAAGTCCAGCAGAAGCGGCGGAACCACAGCTTCAGCGCCGCCTCTCCGTTGGGGCCACGATGCTTGTAGCTTGGATCGGTAGCGGTGTCGGAATGGCTCGCCCAGCCGTAAGGCGCCTCGTTGGACACCTCGGTCACCCATTCGCCAATCGACCATGGTGCCTGATGGAACCACTGGTAGTCGCCGGGCTTGAGGTCTTGCCACTCGGGGTGGATGTCGTAATGGTTGTGGATATCGAAGGTGAACAGCCGCTCGAGCCAGTCGAAGCTATACCAGCCAGCCTGCGTCTGGCCAGATTGCTTAACATAGGCCCACACCTTCTCGGCAGGCGCATCGATGGTGACGCCCGAGTCGTAGCGCAGGTGTTTCTCGCCCGGCTTGATCCAGTCATCGCCAGGAAACACGCTCGCCTTCTCCGCCGGGGTCTGCTTGTAGCGCATGCCGTAAACCCACATGCTGGATAAGATGATGAACAGAATGGCGACGACGAGCAGAAAAACTGCCCAGCCGTCGATGGGCGCTGAGCCTAAAAGCGTATCCGACATGGCTGGCGCAATGCCCGCGAGCCCAAGCAGCCATGCGCTGCCTCCGCAAGCAACGAGGGCGACCAAGCTTGCCGCCGGTGCCATGGCCCCCGCCGCCGTGAGAACGAACCAGCACACTACACTTACAGCCCAGCCGATTATCCCAAGGTAGATGCCCTCCGCAGAGCATTCCATCATGCCCTTGCGACGAGCGATCCTCCAATCGACAAGGACGCCAAGCCAACCCAGGCAAAAACCTAAAAGAATGAACCCAGCCTCTTGCAGGCGCGAATAGCGGTAGCCGTCACGTGCCACGTCATACGAACTCATAAGCCCTCCTCTGCGTTGAGACAAATGTTGTTCCCCCGCGTTTCACATTCGCACGAAGGGCTGGGCTTGTCACGAAACTATAAGGTTTGTTAGTCTCATTACGAGACGATTTGCTTAGATAGTCTTATCCGTGGTTAGGAGGTTTACCTCATGCTTAAACGCACGCAAAAAGCGATTGTCGATGCTTTTAACCGTCTCATTTCGTACAAGAAGTTCGACGATATCACCGTGGCCGATATAGTTATGGAGGCCGATGTGAGCAAGGCGACCTTCTACCGCTACTTCCACGATAAATACGACGTGATGAACAGCAACTACAAGGAGCTCCTTGACGAGTTCATGAACCTAGACGACTGCTCGTCGTACCGCGACCTCTACTATCGGCTATACCAAGCCGGCGCAACGAAGCTGCGCGATATTAAGGGCACTTTCGGTTCGAGCGGCGTAAACTCGTTCGAGGCGTTCATCTTCACCTACTCCCGGCAAGCGGTCGTGCAAATCACTGTCGACAACCGCGGAGGCGCGGGGCTCACGCAGCAAGAGGAGCTGCAGCTCGATGTGTTCTGCTACGGGATCTGCTATATGTACCGCAAATGGATTGAGGGCAAATACGACCTCCCCGCCGATGAAGCCGCTGACGTGCTCTACGACATGATGCCCGAAACCTTGCGTTGCTACTGGGCGAAAGCGAAATGATTATCCGGAGGCTCCGGTAGCGCCC
>SUUE01000008.1 GCA_015062685.1 Coriobacteriaceae bacterium | reverse complement strand
AAGTAGCGGTACATGTCGACGTCGAAGTACTTGATGGTGCGAACGCACGGCAGCGGAACGTAGACGAATATGTTGTCGACGTAGAAGCAGTGCTCGGGAAGCACGAGGTTTATGTCGCGCAGGAGCTCGGTGCGGTAGATCACCGAATGCATGAGCAAGTACTGGCTCGAACGGAAACGCCCGATTTCGTCCCAACCGAACTCGCGATCTGTCGGGAAGACGTTGCCGTAGCTCATGACGGTGTTCGTGCCCTCGTAGACCTTCTCGTACACGTAGTTGCCTATCACGAGGTCGGTCGCGTCCTTCAGTTCGCTCTGGCTCACCAGGTAGCGCATAATCGGACGCATGGAGGCCTCGTCGAGCCAGTCATCGGAATCGACAACTTTGAAATAGCGGCCGCGCGCTTCCTGGAGACCCTTGTTCACGGCCGAGCCGTGCCCGCCGTTCTCCTTGTGGATCGCGTAGATCGTCTCGGGATAGCGCTCATGCCATTCATCTGCTTTTGCAGGGGTATCGTCGGTGGATCCGTCGTCCACGATAAGGATTTCTATATCTCCGCGGCCATCCTCGAAAGCCATGATGGACTCGATGCATTTATCCATGTACTCAGCCGAGTTGTAGCACGGAATTGCGAACGTGATTGTTTTCACGTATCCCCTTCTGTCGAATACTGACCCCTTTGGCCCATAGGCCGAAACGTATTGTACCTAGGACGTAATGCGTCGTAACGACGACCATATAATTGCGACAAAACCCGCAAGCGTCCATCATGAATCAGCGGGTCGCGGGTGCGCGCTCACCTTGTTCGGGTGAGGGACGCTAGGACAGCGTCGTGTCGCGGATCTGGTCTTCCTGCTGGCCGGAAAGCTCGCCCATGAGCACTTCCACCTTCTGTTCAGCCTCGGTCAGGCGCTTCTGGAGGGAGCCGATGATCTTGACCCCTCGCTCATACGCCTTGAGCGTGTCCTCGAGTTCCATGGTGTTGCTCTCAAGCATGCGGACGATCCCGTCAAGCTCCGCGGTTGCCTCGCGGAACGACATCGCTTCAATGTCCTTGTATTCCTGTTGCATGGCGTTACCTTTCAAGACTATCGACCAAAGTCTTCTCGTCGGAATCTTTCACTTCGCAGTACAGATGGCCGTTTGCCACCGCCACGGTCACGTTCGAGCCAGCAGGTGCCTGCCCGACCTCCCTGATAATCTCGCCGTCAGCCGTGGTGGCCACCGCGAAGCCCCTCGCGAGGGTCGTCAGCGGCGAGAGGTCGTTCAGCCTCGCCGCACCTTGCGCAACGGCGTGCCCCGACCGCTCAGTGAGACGCGGACCCGTGGCCATCATGCGAGCTCGTGCGCCCTCGAGCGCCGCTCGGTTACGCTCGAGCATGGCGGGTAGCGCTCTGTTCAAACGTTCCATTGATGCGTCGAGCATCTGGGCGTCGTTTGCGAAGAGCGTTTGCGGCTGCTGGAAGATGCTTCGCCCGGCCACCGATTGGACCCGGCTCGACAAGTTGTCGACCTGCATCTTCACGCTCGTGGTGAGCGCTGACGTGCGCGACTGGAAAAGCGAGCTCAGGGCTTCGGCCGAGGGACTCACCGCCTCCGCGGCAGCAGTCGGAGTCGAAGCACGCAAATCGGAGACCATATCGGCGATCGAGGTGTCCACCTCGTGGCCGATACCCGTCACGACAGGCACGGGGCATGCCGCGATAGCGCGCGCCAGCTGCTCGTCGTTGAACGGCATGAGGTCCTCGAACGATCCGCCGCCCCTCACTACGAGAACCACCTGCGAACCAGCCGCGACCACGCACCGAAGGCCTTCGATTATGCCGGCGGGAGCGTTTGGACCCTCCACGGGCACGCCCGCGAGGTTCACCGTCGCCACGGGGAAGCGGCGCCTGAGCGTTCGCAGCACGTCGTGCACCGCGGCGCTCCTCGGTGAGGTGACGAGCCCGATCCGCTCGGGGAAGACGGGAATCTGCCGCTTCCTCATGGGGTCCGTAAGACCCTCCGCCTGCAGCTTCTTAGCGATATTGGCAACCTTCATGCGCAGGTCGCCCTCGCCCGCGAGGGCGATGGAGAAGACGTCGAAGTTCATGCGCCCCTTGGCCGCATAGAGCGTGAAGCGCCCCGCTATCTCGACGAGCTGGCCCACGGCGAGCTGCACGCCGGAAGCGCGGTACCTGTTGTTCCACATCATGCAGGGCAGCGATGCCGCTTGGTCTTTCACGGTGAAGTACGCCGCCTTGTAACCGGCCTTCACCGACACCTCGGATACTTCGCCGATGATGCGGACGGTCACCGATTCAAGCGACTGCTTGGCGAGCTGCATCGCGCCGGAGACGCTCAGCGCACCCTGACCGCGATCAGACCCCGCCATGGAATTGTTGTCTTGCATGCTCGTCCTAGCGGTCGCGCATAGACAGCAGGTAGAGCAGCTGGAGCAGCGACGCGAGAGCTGCGGCCACGTAGGTCAGCGCGCATGCGCGAAGCACGGAGAAGGCGCCCGCGGTCTCGCCTTGCGGCAGGCCGACGCCCTTCATGTAGTCCATCGCGCGGTGCGAGGCGTTGAACTCAACCGGCAGCGTCACCAACTGGAACAGCACGACGGCCGCGTAGAGCACGATCGCGATCGTGTAGAGCGTCTGACCCATGTAGGGGGCCGTGCTCGCCAGCAGCAAGCCGGCGAGGAACACGTAGAACCAGGTGTTCTGCGCGAAGTTGACAACGGGCCATATGGCGCTGCGCACCTTCATGGGGCCGTAAGCCTGCGCGTACTGGCATGCATGGCCCACCTCGTGGCATGCGGTTGCATAGGCGGTGACGGAATACCCGTCGTAGACGCTCGGGCTGAGCGAGATGGAGTTGGTGCGCGGGTCGAAATGGTCCTGCCCTTCGGCGCCACGGTGAATCTGAACGCCGTAGACGCCGTGCGCGGCGAGCATGCGCTCCCCCGCTTCACGGCCGGTAATGCCGCTCACGGAACGAACGTTGGAGTATTTCTTGAGCTGATTGTTCACATAGGCGGTAGCAGCCAAGCCAAGCGCCAAGGGGATGATGATTACGAACAGCCAATAACTCATGATCATGCTCCTTTCGATCTGCGTTTATCGATCCAATTATACCGTCGCGCGCAGCATCAAATACGGCTGCGTAAACGTGACGTTTTAATCCGCACTAATTCTCGAGATGCTCGACGGAAACCCGGTTGTCGCGAATCGTGAGCGCCAGCTTGCCGTCCAGAAACTCGAGCAACGTGTTTCCGATCATCTCGCGTCGCCACCCCTTGAGGACGGGGCAATTGTCATGATGGCCCCGCGCTATGTTCACGAGGTCCTGATGGCTCGCGAGCGTGGGAACGGCAATGTCGTTCTTCTTGGCGCACATGCGCACGATTGCCGTGAGCAAGTCTACCTGCACGTCGACGTTCTGCTCGCTCTTCCCCGACACGGGAATCTCGGGCCATGCCTCGGGCGACGAGTCGAGCGCCGATTTCACGAGCTCGACGACCACCCGCGCGTCTCGCGTTGTCAAGCGCTCGCGTACGCCGCGGACCATGAAGAGGTCGTCTATCTTGCGAGGCTCGCGCTTGCAGGCCTCGACGATCTGCTCGTCGGTGAGCACCCACTTGCGCGGCACGTTGCGCTTGCGCGCCTCGATCTCGCGCCACGCCGCCATTTCGCGCGCGGCCGCCATCTGCCTGCGAGAGAGCTGCGTGTAGTGCTTCAGCCTGCGGTACCTGTCGCGCTCGTCGACAACGTACGTCGACTCCTCCATGAGCGGGCTCAGCTCGTCGTCGAGCCAGGCGAGCCTGCCCTTCTCCTCGAGGCGGTCGCGCATCTTCTCGTACATCTCCGGCAGGTAGATCACGTCGTCGGCGGCGTATTGGATCTGAGATTCCGAAAGCGGCCTTACCGACCAATCCGTGAAGGAATCGGCCTTCTTGAGCTTGGTGCCGCAGAGCGAATGCACGAGGGCCCCGTAGCCGATCTGCTGGGCTTGGCCCAGAAGCGTGGCTGCAACTTGCGTGTCGAAGAGCGGTCTGGGCACACAGCCGATGTCGTAGATGATGATCTCGATGTCCTGATGCCCCGCATGGAAGATCTTCAAGATCTGCTCGTTCTCGAAGAGGCTCTTGAGCACCTTAATGTCATCGACCGCGAACGGGTCCACGATTGCGATCTCGTCCTCGGTGGCAAGCTGCATGAGGCACAGCTTGGGGTAATAGGTCTTCTCCCTGAGGAATTCGGTATCTATCGCGAGCAGCTTCGCCTTGCTCGCCCTTTCCACGAATGATTCGAGCTCATCCTGCGACTCAATATACATGTTCTCGAAACTCCATTGCGCAACTCTTAATATGAGTTACTATCATATCATCAGTGACCAGCATGCAAACGAAAAGGACTGTCGCTTGAAGCTGCTCGTCGTAAACAACACATCCGCCGGGTACGGCGAAGGCGCCATATACGATTACCTGCGGATGCTCCTCCAAGACGGCGACGAGGCCGTCGTTCGCTGCACCGATGGGTCAACGCCCGCCGCGAGCCTCCTCGAAGGCGCAGACGAATTCGACATGGTCGTCGTGTCCGGCGGCGACGGCACCGTCTCGTCGGTGTCGTACGCGCTTGCGGGTACCGGCATCCCCATCCTGCCCTTCCCTGCCGGCACCGCCAACCTGCTCGTGAGCAACCTCCACCTGCCCTACGAGCCGCACGCCCTCGCCCGCGTTACGCGCTACATGAGGACGTTCGACTTCGACCTCGGGGAGATCGAGGCAGGCGGCAAGAAATACGGCTTCGAGATCATGGCGGGCGCAGGCTACGACGCCGCAATCATGTCCGGCGCGCAACCTGCCAAGAAGAGGCTCGGGCCGATTGCCTACTTCCAGTCCGCGCTCGCGAACGCGCGGCCGAAGCAATCCCACCTGAAGGTAGTGATCGACGGAGAGGCGCATGAATGCAAGGGCCTCGGCGTCCTGCTCGTGAACTTCTCCCATATTCAGTTCGAGATACCCGTGACGCACGACACGGACGCACGCGATGGCTTGTTCGACGTCGTCATCCTGAAGGCCTCGAACGCCTTCGAGCTGCTCCCAGCCGTCATCGGCGCCCTGCGCGACAGAGACGGCGAATACCCCGATCGGTCCGATTCCATGGAGGTTTACCGCGGCCGGGAAATCGAGGTCTTCGCGGACCCTCCGCTCGATATCCAATTCGACGGAGAGGTGCCGGGCGTTTCCACTCCCTTCAAGGTGAGGGTGCTCGGCAAAGCTGCCCGATTCGTGCTGTCAGATGAGGGCATAAAAGCCTTCGGGGGGTAATGTCGACAAAAAATACTGCCGTTCGGTGCTACGATTCAACCGTTTGTATCACTTCTTGCTATACTGTCCGTGTTACGTATTAGCATTTCGTATCACTTCGGTTATAGCGAAAGGATCGAGAATGGTTCAAACAGCTTTTACGAGAAGAAGCTTCGTCGGCGCGGCCGGCATACTGGCGCTCACAGGGGCAGCGGGCTGCTCTGCGAATGGTTCTGGCTCAACCGCAACCTCTTCTCCCGCCGCGAAAGAATCTCTGACCATCTACGTGGGCGCCGAGCCGAACAGCGGCTTCGATCCCATGACCGGCTACGGCTCTTCGGGTGCTTACACGTTCTTCCACTCGAGGCTCCTCCGCTTCGACAAGGATATGAAGCTAAAGGGCGACCTGGCAAAGGAATGGAGCATCTCGCCGGATGGCCTTACTTATACTTATAAGCTACGCGACGACGTCGTGTTCTCCGACGGCAACCCGCTCAAGGCCTCGGACATCGTGTTCTCGTACCTGACGGCACGCGACGGCGGCTCCTCCAGCCTCAACCTCACGAAGCTCGCAGCCGCCAAGGCCGTCGACGACCATACCGTCGAGTTCACGCTCTCGGAGCCCTATTCGAGCTTCGAGTCCATCACCGGCAAGCTCTGCATCGTCCCGGAAGCCGGCTACGACGAGCAGAAGTACCGCACGAACCCGATTGGCTCTGGTCCCTTCAAAATGGTCCAATGGGACAAGGGGCAGCAGGTCATCATCGAGCCCAACGAGAAATACTACGGCACGATCTCGCCCTTCAAGCAGATCACGGTGCTCTTCCTCGACGGCGAGGCGGCCCTCGCCAACGCCCAGTCGGGCCTGCTCGACGTGGCGATGGTCTCCCCCGAGTACGCCACGGCGAGCGTGAACGGCATGCACCTCGTGAGCCTGCCTACCATCGACACGCGCGGCTTCAACTTGCCCACGCAGCCTGAAACCACGAAGGACGGCAAGACGGTCGGCAACAATGTCACGTGCGATCCCGCAATTCGCAAGGCGCTCGTAATCGGCGTTGATCGGCAGGCGATCATCGACAATGCGCTCAACGGAATCGGCACCGCCACCACGGCGCTCATCACGCAAGTTCCCTGGGCCAACCCTGATTGCAAGTTCAAGGACGGCCGCGTTGACGAGGCCAAGAAGATACTAGAGGATGCCGGCTGGGTTGCCGGGCCTGACGGAATCAGATCAAAGGGCGGCGTCCGCGCTGAATTCAGCGTCACCGGACGCACCGACGACCTTCAGCGCTACAACCTCGCGCAGGCCTTTGCGCAGGAGGCCGAGAAGCTCGGCATCAAGATCAACGCAATGTCCGAAGCTTGGGACAAATGCAAGCAGATGTCCGAGAACACCCCCACCTGCTGGGGCACCGGCGACTACGATCCCGCGGGCGACCTCACCGGATACTACAAGACCGGGGCGTCCACGAACCACGCGCAATACTCCAACCCCATCGTCGACGCCCACATAGACGCCGCCCAACGCGAGCTCTCCACCGAAGCAGCCATCGAGGAATGGAAAAAGGTCCAGTGGGACGGCACGGCCGGCCCCGAGTCCGAGAAGGGCGACTTCCCCTGCATCTGGCTCGCCAACATCGACCACACCTACTTCGTGCGCGATGGCCTCGACCTCGGCGACCAGCTCGTCCACCCGCACGGTCACGGCTGGCCTGTAGTCTGCAATATCGAAGATTGGACCATGAAAGGCTAGCATCGAACCGTGTCTCCCCAAGCGAGATTCATCGTCAAAAACGTTATACGCGTGATCACGCTCCTGTTCGCAGTGAGCGTGATCACCTTTGCTTTAGCGACCATGGCGCCCATCGACCCCGTTGAGGCATATGCGGGGTCGGAAAACCACTTGCCGCAGGAGCAGCTCGACCTCATCGCCGCGAAATGGGGTTGGGACCTTCCTCCCATCCAGCGCTATCTAAACTGGATAGGCGGCGTGTTCACGGGCGACTGGGGCGTATCGGTTATTTACCATAGGCCCGTCATCGACGTCGTGGGCGAGCGTTTCCTCACATCGCTCGCGCTCATGGGCACCGCTTGGATCCTCTCGGGAATCCTCGGTTTCGTACTCGGCATCATCTGCGGCCTGCGGCAGAACAGCCTGGCGGACAAGATTATCAAGGGGTTCTGCCTCGTGCTGGCAGCAGCCCCGACGTTCTGGCTCGCCCTCCTCGCGCTCATGCTCTTCTCTGTCTTCCTCGGATGGTTCCCGACAGGGCTGGCTGCTCCAGCGGGCATGCGCGCCGAGGATGTCACGCTCGGCATGCGGCTCCACCACCTGTTCCTGCCCGCGCTCGTTCTGTCGGTGACGGGCATCGCCCAGATCACGCTGCAGACGCGCGAGAAGACTATAGAAGCCCGATTGAGCGACTACGCGCTGTTCGCGCGGGCTCGCGGTGAGAGCGGCTCGCAGTTCGTCCGCAGGCACGTATTGCGCAACATCGCGCTGCCCGCTATCACGCTCCAATTCGGGTCCATTTCCGAAATCTTCGGCGGGTCCGTGTTGGCGGAGCAGGTGTTCTCGTATCCGGGCATCGGCAATGCGGCGGTCGTCGCCGCATTGAGGGGAGATATCCCCCTCCTCCTCGGGGTCGCCCTCGTAGCCGCCCTTTTCGTCTTCGTTGGCAACATGACCGCCAACATCCTCTACGGAGTGGTTGACCCGCGCGTTCGCGCAGGAAGCGAGGCTATCGATGGCTGAACTAGTTGCCTCGCGCGCCCATGTGCCGAAGGACGGCGCGCGCAACAGGACGTCGAACCGTCGGCGCCGCGCAATTGCCCTGGCCACCGTGCTGGGCATTGTGCTCTTGGCCGCGCTCGTCGCCGGCCTCACCATGCCTCCGGAGCTTTACGCATCGGACTACTCGCAGAAGCAGCTCCCGCCCAGCGCCGAGCATTGGTTCGGCACTGATTACCTCGGTCACGACATGTTCTGCTTCAGCATCAGAGGCCTCTCGCTCTCCCTCGTGATCGGGTTGTTCGCTTCGGCGATCTCGGGTTTCATCGCCCTTGTCCTGGGTAGCGTGTCGGCCATCTGCGGCGGCGTTGTGGACAAGGTAATCCTCTGGTTCGCAGACCTCTTCATGGCCATACCCCACCTGGTTATGCTGCTGCTCATCTCGTTTGCCGTGGGCGGCGGGACGTTCGGCGTCACCTTGGCCGTGGCGCTCACGCATTGGCCTAGCCTCACGCGTGTCATCAGGGCTGAGGTACTCAGAATACGCACGGGCGAATACGTGGCGGCCTCGCGCGCCATTGGCAAGGGAAATCTCTGGATCGCCTGGCATCACGTGGTTCCCAATGTGCTGCCGCAGTTCATCGTGGGCACAATCTTGCTCTTCCCGCATGCGATCCTCCACGAGAGCGCCCTCACGTTCCTGGGCTTCGGGCTCCCGCTCGACTCCCCCGCCATCGGCGCCATCCTCTCGAGCTCCATGAAGTACCTCGCCACGGGGTCTTGGTGGCTCGCCCTCTTCCCGGGTCTGATCATGGTGGCCATCGTGCTGCTCGCCTTCACGCTCGGGGACGAAATCAAGAAACTGACAGACCCCCATACCGTGCAGGAGTAGGTAATGCCGGATAGCCCGATCAAAGATTCAAGCGAAGCCATACTCGAGGTGGAGGGGCTGTTCCTGTCCTTCACCCAATATGGCGCCGGCCTGCGCCAGCGCACCCTCGAGGTCATCCATGACCTGACGCTCTCGGCGAACTCGGGCGAAGTCGTAGCCGTCGTGGGCGCTTCGGGATCCGGCAAGAGCCTCCTCGCCCATGCGATATTCGGCATTTTGCCCGACAACGCCCAGGTTGAAGGCTCGATCAAGTTCAAGGGCAAAGAACTGGATGACGAGCGGCGCAAAGAGCTCCGAGGGTCCAAGATGGCATTCGTGCCGCAATCGGTCGACTACCTCGACCCGCTCATGAGAACGAGCGAGCAGGTTCGCGGCGTGCGCGGCACAATCGAAAAGGCCCGTATGGCTCTCGACAGGTTCGGGCTCGACGAGAGCGTCGATCGGCTGTATCCGTTCGAACTGTCGGGCGGCATGGCGAGGCGCGTCCTCGTCTCGACGGCCGTCATCGAGGATGCAGACCTCATCGTAGCCGACGAGCCCACCCCCGGCATGACGCTCGACATGGCCAAGGAGGCCATGAAAACGTTCAGGGAATTCGCCGATGCGGGAAAGGCCGTCGTTGTCATCACGCACGACCTTGACCTCGCCTATGAGACAGCCGACAAGATCGTCGTGTTCTACGCAGGCCAGACGGCGGAGATAGCCGATGCGGCCGACTTTAGGGACGGTGCATCGCGCCTTCGCCATCCATACAGCAAGGCCCTTATGGACGCCCTTCCGCAGCGCGGCTTCGAGCCCATTCCTGGCACTCAGCCCTATGCGGACAACCTCCCCGCAGGTTGCCTTTTCGCCGAACGATGCAAGTATAGAACGGCAGAGTGCCAAAACGGGCACCCAGCCTTGATCGAATTCAACGGTGGACATGTCCGTTGCCTGCGCCCTAGAGCTTGGTTAGACGAAGGCGGCGCAGAAGTCAGTGGAACCCCGAAGAAAGCCGTCCCGGCGGCCTCCCAACAGCAGCCTCTTTGCCACCCCACCCCAAACGGCAAACTGCTCGAGGCACGCCGGGTCTCGTTCGCGTACAAGAAGGGCAAGCCCGTACTCGAGAGCGTCGACTTTGCGATGACGGAGGGCGAAATTGTAGGCCTGTACGGTCCGAGCGGGCGCGGTAAATCCACGCTTGCATACCTGCTCTCGGGCCGCGAGGAGCCAAGTGGCGGCGAGATCCTATGGGACGGCTCTCCCCTCCCCAAACGCGGCTATAGGCCCATACAGCTCATTTACCAGCACCCAGAACGAGCCATCAACCCACGTTGGCAGCTCGGCAAGACGCTCGAGGAATCCTGGGTACCGCCCGAGGAGCTTCAAGAGGCCCTCGGCATCGAGGAAGCTTGGAAGAAGCGATGGCCCAATGAGCTCTCGGGTGGCGAACTCCAACGCTTTTGCATAGCGCGAGCGCTCAACCCGAAGACCCGCATACTCATATGCGACGAGATCACGACGATGCTCGACGTGATCACGCAGGCGCAAGTTTGGAATGCTATCGTCGCGCATGCGCGCGATAACGGCATGGGGGTGCTCGCCATCACGCACAACCGCGCTCTTGCGAACCGAATCTGCGACCGGGTCGTAGAAATATGATGCGCGCCCGAAGGCGCGCATCATACAACCAATTTGCCGGCTCGATAGGCCTTACTTGCCGGCTTCCTGCTTGATGTTGTTGGCAATCCACATCATCAGGCCGGCGATGATGAGCGACACGATCGCCGATGCGCCCTGAGTCGCGAAGGTTCCGCCCGCTATGGCGGAGATGAGCCCGATTACGCTGAAAATCAAAGAAATGATCGCAAGCACCCAAACGGGCATGATCTTCTGATTGTCGTTGGCCGCGCGAATGCCCAGAATGCCCATGATCAGCTCGACGGCGCCGCCGATAATGATGAAGAAGCCGCCAATGCCCACAAGCATGCCAGCCTGACCCTGGGTCACTCCAGTGCCCTCAAGCGCCGCCGAGGCTTCCATCGGGTCCACAGCGCCGATGGCCGCGCCGCCGAGCATGACCGCTAAGCCTGCCAGCAACATGAGCGCTGCTCCGATGATGTCGATGATCGAGAGAACCAGCAAAACCTTTTGACTACCGCTGCGCTGCATTTTGTGCTCCTTTCGTTTCGCGGAAACAGTGGATTTCCTATGGAGCAATTATAGTCATGCACGGTGCACGGAAATGTATTAGTTGATTAGCTGTAATAAATCGCTTGATTGGTAGATTCATCGACAACTGAATGGGCTTCAATTCAAAGGCACACGCTTCCTTACTATATATAAAGGAAATGCCACCCAAGGCGAACCTAGGGCTATGAATCAATCGATGCGAATTCTCTAAGTGTGAGATTTGGAGGCGACGCCCGGATTCGAACCGGGGGTGAAGGCTTTGCAGGCCTCTGCCTTACCACTTGGCCACGTCGCCATCCCGAAAGACGGTTGCTAGTAAAAAGGCCGGCCTTTAAAGACCGGCCTTCTAGCATTCTGGAGCGGACAACGGGGTTCGAACCCGCGACCCCCACCTTGGCAAGGTGGTGCTCTACCAGCTGAGCCATGTCCGCGTCGCGAAGCGATATGTTACATGAACCATCTTGGCTATGCAAGCCCTAATTTTCAGAATTTGAATTGGACTCCATATCGAATGGTTTTGGCTCCACATTCGAAATCAGGCTTTGACACTCCCCCGCAATCTGATAGACTATCGCTCGCTGACGCGAAAGCGACAGCCCCAAAGAGCGGGCGTTTAGCTCAGGGGGAGAGCGCTTCTCTGACACGGAAGAGGCCACAAGTTCAAATCTTGTAACGCCCACCACGAAAGATGCAGGTAGATGGTATAAACCGTCTACCTGCTTTTGTTTAGGACACTAAACGGGACACCTCTGTGCTCGCCGGAGAGCCGCATCCTGGACGAGAAGAAAGAAATCCGCATCGACATGATCTTCTTGTCGTTTACTCGATTTCTTCGACCGGTCCAGCATCCCCCAGTAGGGATAGACACGCTCGTGCTGCATCATTTACGCCCGAGCCATCTACGCATTCGGATAAACTAGAATTGTCTCGTAAGCCTTTGATGCCAACCGTCTGCTCACTCACAATCCCTCAATCGACACCGATGCTTATGAGAAGAGAGGCATTATGAAGATCAGGAATACTCTCGCCATTGCAGTGCTTGCCATTTCTGTGTCGCTCGTTCTCGTCGCTTGCGGTCAGGCAAGCAACGCGAGCTCTTCTTCGGGAGCGGAAGGGTCATCTCAAGCGCAGGTTTCGACTAGCAACGAGGCCTCGGTGGAGGACTTCTATATCACAGAGATTACCGACGAGATCTTCGCCCGCATTGAGGGCAAGTCGTTCAAGGATGACTGCACCCTCCCGCGTGAGGACCTTCGATACCTCCACGTGCTCCACAAGGACATCGACGGCAACGTTCACGAGGGCGAGATGATTGTCAACAAGCGCATCGCCGAAGACGTGCTCGACATCCTGCGCGAGCTCTACGAGAGCAATTACCCCATAGAGCGCATGAAACTTGTAGACGAGTACGATGCGGATGACGAGCTGTCGATGGAGGACAACAACTCGTCCAGCTTCAACTTCCGCTTCATCTCGCACACCACCCGCATCTCCAAGCACGGGCTTGGGCTCGCGGTCGACATCAATACGCTGTATAACCCCTACACGAAGGTCGTCGACAACGAAAGGATTGTGGAGCCGGTGACCGGGGAGCCCTACCTCGACCGCGAGGCGTCGTTCGACTACAAAATCGAGAAGGGCGACCTGTGCTACAACCTGTTCATCGAGCACGGTTTCGAATGGGGAGGAGAATGGACCGACCGCAAGGACTACCAGCATTTCGAGATGCCCGACAGCAAGATAGCCGAATGGTATCCGGAAAACGTCGGATAGCAACGGGCGCACGTCGAAGGGCGGGTCGCCATCGATGGCTTTCGCAAATGCGAACTCCCTGATGGACGCAATGCGGAGTCACCGAGGAAGAGCTTGCTTGGCGCTGACACGAAAGAGGGCTATAAGCTTTCCGAAGACGAACTCAGTGCCGTTTCGGGTGGCAAGGCTTGGTCTGATGTTCAGTGTGACAATGAACATCTGAAGGAGCATTAATCCAACGAAATCGACTTTCGAGGCAGGATATCTCACTTTTCTGAAGCCCATTTTTCAGAAAAGTGAGATATCCTGCCAGTTAGCCTTCAGACAAATGACGAATCCCGCCAATGGGGGGCTGCAGGCCTTCTGAAAAGTCCCAAATCCTGCCGCGAAACAGCGAAATCGCGGATTGAACCCCCATGTTTTTCAGAAAACCCCGATATCCTGCCACGCACGAATGCCATCGCATTCCCGAAGCCCATTCCGTGACAGATGGCGCGAAGCGCGGGGCCCTGCGCGCTGACTCCAAGAAGTTGCCAGCCCGTAGAAACGAAAACCATCGAACATCGTATAGAATGAAAGCAACATTAGGCCTTGAGCGTTTACACGTTGAGCGAAAGGACATCTAATGGATATCGAGAACATGGACATCAGCCCCGAACTGCGGAAGAAGGCGAGGGCCTGCACGAGCCCCGAAGAGCTGATGGAGCTCGCCAAGCGAGAGGGCTACAAGCTCACCGAGGAGGAACTTGACTCCTTGTCTGGAGGAGCAAATTGGAGGGGTTGCAGCAACTATTCGTGCGATGGCTATTAGGCCTTGTCCAGATACGACTTTCCGTAACGTGTGAAGGTGCATTGATTCAAAATGGCCCGCCAAGCGTCCAATCAGGGGGTTCTCGTCCTGTTTGCGCCAACGACTTGGGCGTTTTGACACAACAACATCATGTGCTTTTGCGTTAACAACGTCCTGGGCCACTGTCTCGAAAGTCTCTACTGCAAGGTGTAGAGCGCAAGCACCAAAACCCCGCATTTGAGGCTTTGAGGTTGTAGCGATGTTCGTAACGCACTCAAACATCGAAGAAGCTGCAACGAGGAGGGTTTACCCATGAGGCGCACGCTCATGCAGCGCGACCAAGAGCTTCTCGAATTCGAGTTTGACCCGGCGACGGGCGAAAAGGCTGGGGTAGATAGTGCGGATTAAGTAGTTTTGGCAAATAGAGGATTGCGGAGGGCAAGATGGATTTATTTGGCGGAGCAATCTCTGTTACGGGAATCACCTTCCTTGTCTGCATGGGCTTCGAGATCATCTTTTTCGGGTACCTGTTGGGACGCATCAGAATCAAGGGAGTCAGCCTTGGGGCGGCAGGCGTTTTCATAGTCGCGCTGCTGTTCGGCGTGTTGTACAGCACCGAGATCGGGCAGACCGTTACCCAGACCGTCGCAGGAGAGAAGATCGATATCTCCCTGAACACGCTGAAGGTCATTGAGACCACGGGGCTTGTGCTTTTCATCGGGGCGGTCGGTTTGATTGCGGGCCCGAGTTTCATTAGGGGTTCTAAGAAGAATTTCAAGAGCTTCGCCCTCATTGGGCTCGTCGTGACTGCGGCAGGCGTGCTTGCTACGGTCATCTGCTACTTTGTGGGGCGCGGCGCGGGCGGGAACGAGCAGGAGTTCGTGGCGGCAATGTCCGGTGTCATGTCAGGCGCGTTGACGAGCGCGGCTGCCATGTCCTCGGCCCAGTCTGCAGTCGCGACCGTGGCGACAGGCTCCGGGTCCAGCCTATCGGTCGCCGATGCGGAAGCAATCGTTTCCGTCGGGTATGGGGTCACCTACATGTTCGGGGTTATCGGCACAGTCCTCTTTGTGCAGATCATCCCCAGGATGTCCAAAGCCAACATGGAAGAAGAGCGCGCGAAAATTCGCCTTACGGATACCAGTCAATGCATGGCGAAGAAAAAACGCTTCGAAGTGGAGCCAAAGGGCTTATGCGTCTTGGCATTCGTCCTGGTGATAGGCATTCTACTAGGGTCGTTCAGAATCCCCTTGACCCCTTCGGGCTATAACGGCGCGACATTCAGCCTGACGGCCACGGGCGGCGTACTGCTAACGGCTCTGATCGTGGGTCATTTCGGACACATCGGTCCGATTGATGCAAACCTGTCGCAGAACACGATGACGACCATACGCGAGCTGGGGCTCGTGCTGTTCTTGGTCGGATCCGGCGTTGCAGGCGGAATGAAACTGATTCAATACTTCAAATTGATTTACTTCTTCTATGGCGTCGTCATCACCGTGCTCCCCATGGTGGTCGGCTTCCTGTTCGCGAAACACGTCTTGAAGATGAGCCTGCTGAACAACCTCGGCTCTATTGCCGGGGGCATGACATCCACTCCGGCGCTTGGCGCGCTGATCAACGAGGCCGAAACCGACGACGTGGCCTCCGCCTATGCGGCGACGTATCCGATTGCCCTGATTAGCGTTGTCATCTGTTCCCAGTTCCTGGTTCTGTTGCTGTCATAGTTCGACGCCAGTCCGTTCTCCGTACAAGGGGTATTACCAGAGAAAGGCTCTTCGCGCACCGCTGGCGCATCAAAGCCTGGTTGGCGGGGTGATGCTGGAATACAAGGAAAAAATGCGCGATTGGCCCCTTGAGAGGCAGGGCACGATTTACCGCGGGATGGTCTTCGCCCAGACCGAGGATCAAATTGTGCTCGCTGGCGCTGCCTCTAACGCCGGGATAAACCGCATGATCCTCTCGAAGCAAAGCGATCATGAGCGGCTCGAGGTCATTTCCCACGTCAATTCCCTCACGCGAAAACTCATTACGGCCACGGTAAGCTACGTTGGGAAGGCGAACTACAAGGAAGCCGAAAAATAGAAGTTCGAGAGATCTACTTCGCCGTCAACCGCTCTTTCGCCAGTGAAGATGGCTTGTACGAACGAATAGCCATTGCGCCAAACGCGAAGCGCCATACCGCTCAGTTCGTAAAAAGCCCGAAACGATACACGCCGTCGATGCGTATAAGTACAAGACAGATTAAAAGGACGAAAACGAGGAATATGCGGTCGGAATAATTGCCGAAGGAAAGGATTGAGCATGATGAACTACAACGATCTCACCCCCGAACAGAAGAAGCTCGTTGAGGGATGCCATACCCCCGAAGAGCTGTTTGCCCTTGCCAAGAGGGAGGGCCTGAAGATTCCCGAAGAGGATCTTGAACGCATCGCAGGAGGCCAAGGTTGGCAGCTTCCGGATTGCCCCAATTGCGGCAGCGATAAAACGTACAACAATGGCTCCGGATACTCCTGCAAAGCCTGCGGCAATTCGTGGTCGTAATTTGCTCTAGCGTAAGCGCACCGCGAATTGCCTCAGGTGTATGCGACGCCGCTGACGCTAAAGGAGCAGGTAGATGGCAGTATGCGCCATTTCGTGTAACGAAGCCGTTTCGACGGCGAATTAATATGCGAGTTATAATAATAAAGCCTCGACCCGCATGTCGATAAGGAGGAATAAATGGATTTCAATGACCTCAGCCCCGAGCTTCGCGAGAAGGCGAAAGCATGCAAGACCCCCGAGGAGATGCTGGCACTCGCCAAAAAGGAGGGCTACAAGCTCTCTGAAGAGGAGATGGAGGGCATCGCCGGCGGATGGTCGTGCGATAGCTTCGGAGAGCGTAGCGACTGTCATCTGAATCAGTGGTACGAGTAATCGCCCGCGAACAAACCCTGGCGGCAATTGACAAACGAAGGGCCGGACGCCTGTTCATCATCGCAAGATGTGAATTAGGCGTCCGGCCCTATTTATACTCGCCAATGGCCCTTCGCCCCTCTTTGGCCAAGTCACACCATGCGCTCGATGGCGATTACCTATCGGTTCTATCGCATTCAGCCCTGATCAACAAGGTGGGTTCCAGATTGTCACTAACTTGTTTCACCCTAGCGGTCGTAAACGGGCCCGATACATGACCCGCACGAAACGGAAACGCCGAGACACCGTATAATTCTCAAAACAAGCTGGCGCTTCGTGCCCCGGGCCCAAGAGGAAGGAAGCATCATGGATTTCAAGGACCTCAGCCCCGAGCTGCGTGAGAAGGCGGGTGCCTGCAAGACCCCCGACGAGCTGTTGGCACTCGCCAAATCGGAGGGCTACAAGCTATCCGAGGAAGAGCTCGAGAGCATTTCGGGCGGCGGATGGTCGTGCACCGATCTCGACCCAGTAGACACCAGGGTCGTATAAACCAGAATACTAAGGTGAATGCATGCTGAGCCTTAATTACGCATTGCCCGATTTCACGGCAGGGCTGAAGATGAACCTGTCCTTGATCGATTCTTGGCGAAACGACCCCGCCAAGTTCCGGGACGGAGTGCGCTTCGACAGCGTGTACGACAGCTTTCCCGGATGCAAGGCGAATGGAGGGCGACACTATGTGGGGTTGCAGTATCCGCCCTTCCAGATGCACGCCACCTTCGCTGCGCTCAACGATGCGGGCGTGAAAGCACGCCTCACCTTCACCAACATGTTCATCGACAGCCGCACTCTGAGAGACGACGCTTACATCCGAACGATCTTAGACATCGCAAGCGACTACGACGTGGAGATAATCGTATACTCAGATGACGTGGCGGATTACTTGCGCCAACACTACCCCTTCAAGCTCGTGCTTTCGACAACCCGAGAGATCACCGACATCGTAACGCTCAACAACGCGCTTGAGTGTTACGACTACGTCGTTCTCAACTACAACTTGAACAAGGATTACGACTTCCTTGCCCAAATCGCCCATCCAGAACGTCTCGAGGTTATGGTCAACGAGCTCTGCGCACCAAACTGCCCCGTCCGCCAGAAGCACTACGAGCACGAAAGCCGCGATCAGATGAACGGCGAGAGCACGCTGTTTAAAGAAAAGTGTAACCGCCCGAAAGCCGACCTCATGGACCTCATAAACGGGCCCATCGTCCTCTCGAATGAGGAGATTGCACATCTACGCGCTGATTACGGCATCCGGGATTTCAAGATCGTCGGACGCAACAGGAAGCGCGAAAACTTTATTGACGTCCTTTTGTATTACCTCGTAAAGCCCGAGCACCATGCGGACTTTCGCCGCTTGCTTTGCGGATAAACCATGTTTCATTGGGCTTTCCCCGCTTGTCGTATGGGGCGGCCGCACTTCTGTAAACAGCTTATAAACCATTTGCGCACAGCCTCGCTTTGGATGATTTCATTATCAAGGATACATTAGCAAACAGGGCGCCCCACATGGGACTGCGTCGACGCAGTTCGCTTCAAGGCGTAAACACGTCACGTTTTTGGAGAGGATACCGACATGGAAGCAACTCCCAAAGCAAAGCTGCCGAGGCTCGCACTAAGCTCGATTGCGGTCATCATCATGGCGCTTGGGCTTGCGCTCGGCGCGGGCCTCGAGAAGGCCCAGGCAGATGAGCTCACAGCAGGTAGCCCTGCGCTCGCGTCTACGCCCGGCGCCGACGAGACTTACCCTCTCTGGGTTGGCGATACGCAGGTAACGAGCGCTAGCACGGAGGGTCAGGGCTGGAAGTTCACGCCGGCCTCAGGCGACAAGCCCGCTACGTTAGACCTGAACGACTACAGCTACACGGGGCCAGGCCACGTAGAAACGCTCGAGGACTATGACGGCGAATGGGGGTACTATCGCCACGCCCCGATCTTCTGGAACGATGACGGCGAGCTGGTAGTCGGACTCACCGGCGAAAACAACGTCGTAGTCACCGCCGATACCGCAGACGGCAACGCCACGGAGGCCAGCGCCGGCGAAGATGACGAAGATCCCATCCATCGTTACTGCGGCATCTTTTGCGCGGGGAGCCTGACGATCAGAGGGACGGGCAGCCTTGCCGCAAATGCCGGCGGCATAGAAGATGGAGATGCCGGCATCTACGCAAAGGGCGACGTGAACATCGAGAGTGGCTCCGTATCGGCGACAGGCTACGATTACGGCATTTACTCGTACGAGGGGACGATCGCCATCGGCGCCGATGCCGGGACTATCGCCGCCGAAACCACGGGGGGAGCGCTCTCGCTTCGCGGGATTAGCGCCGAATACGGTGACGTGATAATCGACGGCGGCACGGTGATCGCCAAGGGGTATCGCGGCATCTCCGTGGGAGGCGACATCGTCATCAACGGCGGCGATGTGTCCGCCCAATGCACCGTTCCAGCTTCCTACACGACGAGCATCATGGCCCCCTGCGGCATAGCCTGCAATTACGGCGTCCTGACCGTCAACGGCGGCACGGTCACCGCGAAGGGTCACCAATTCGGCATCTTCGCCGCTCGCTATCCGGCATCGGGCGAAAAGGAGCTGGTGCCCGGCATCACCATCAACGGCGGTAGCATCGTAGCGGAAAGCAGGGAAAGCGAAAGCAGCGGCATCGGCATAGACGGCTGCATCATGACCGTAAAGGGAGGGTCCGTTCAGGCAGTTGGGACCGGCGAAAAGGCGTACGGTGTGAGCGCCAACAACTCCCGGGGCGAATCCGGCAACGGCTTGCTCGTTATCGAGGGGGGCGTTGAGTCATTCGTCGCCCAGGGCCCAGCCGGCGCCATCAACGCGGATACCGGCGTGAAAAACGCCGTCGCCGGCTTCGGCTACTCGAACGTTGCCGGTACAGAGGGCAAGGCGTCCATTGACGCCAGCACGCAAAGCAGCGACTTGAGCGGCCACAAGCGGGTCGTTTTTCCCGCCACCGCGGCACCCGCCAAAACGCCTGCTGCTGAGAAGATGATGGTGACGGCCGGCGCGGGCGGGTCGAGGCTCCCCAATGCTGGCGACGAGGCGCCTTACACTGTTCCCGCAGCGCTCATGGCACTGGCTGCCGCGACGCTAGCGTTTTCAGTGCGCACGCGCGCGGCTAGGCCATGACGTTCAAGTAGGGTCAGAGTGACGAGGGGGCACGGCATGAAATTCAAGGATGCTTTATTCGCATGCGCGTTGTCGGCTGCTATCACGATCGTGCCGCTCGCGGGGTGTGCCTCGCAAGCCAGCAGCGCGCCGAGCACCGCTTCCTCCACGGGGTCGTGGAATGCGAGCGCTGCGGCCTCCGCCACGAGCGCCGCGGCAGCGGAAGGCGACGAGCAGTTCGTGATCTTCCTCGGCACGACCGACAAGGACACGAATCAGCCCACCTTCTCCCGAGAGGACTCGAAAGAGCGCGCGAAGGCCATCCTCATGGAGAATTTCACCGGCTATACGATTCAGGAAGCAGAAGGCGGCTGGAAGGGCGATGACGGCAGGGAGTATCAGGATTACACGTTGGTTATATACCTGAGCGAAACGAACATCGACACGGTGCACGCCGCAGCTCAGAAGCTAATGGACGAGTTTCACCAGGCCTCAGTGCTCATCAACACCCAACGCGTGCATACCGAGTTCTACACAGGCGCATAAAAAAGCCTTTTGTCGGGCACCTCTATTGCCCGCAGGCTCGTCAGGCCGGTTCGCACTAACCCGCATCGCTCAAGATCACGCCTGCTGCTTTACGCGGTCCATGTCGATGGCGTCGAAGCAGGTTGCCGACTCGATAGCCTCCAAGCCCATCTGGAGCGCGCCGTACGCCGCGTTGTAATTGGCCGTGAACAGCTCGAACGCGAGAAACAAACCCACGAATTCCTGCGAGAGCCCGAGCGCGGCGAACAGCACCGTCCAGCCGGCCGCCGTCCCGGGGTCTGCAATCGAGAGCTCCAGCACCACGATGACGAGCACGATAAGAAACGATAGCGAAATGGGCGTTCCCGTGGACTGCAGGATCAAAAACGGGGGAATGACGAAGTTGAGAGTGGCCCTGGGGCTGAGCATGGCCTGGCTAAGGGGGATCCAGAACGAAGTGAAGTCATGGCTGATTCCCAACTCGTTCTCGCAAAACTCGTATTCCTGCCGCATGATGCTCGTGATGTTCCTGCTCATGAAGGCCAGAACGACCAGCGGTTTGAGCTTGCGCCACAACGTGGCCGGGCGGATCTTGTGCTTGCACGCCACGTGGAAGAACTTTATCGCCCCGCATATGGTGCATGCGAGGAACATCGCCGCGACGAACTGCCAGCCATCGAGCAGCGACGAGCTTGAGTCCGATGCCATCGCGATGAAGACACTGCAGAACGGGACGAGCGGTAAGATGACCTGCACCAAATCCATCACGGTCATGATCCACGTGCCCGCTTGGCTCACGAGCTTCTTGAGCCCTTTCACCTCGCTGCCCGGAATGATGAGCGCCGCGCCCAATACCAGCCCCATGATCACGAGTTGCGGTGTATTGCCATCCTTGAGCGGAGAGATTGGATCCTTGGGGAAGATGTCCAGCAGAAGGTTCACGAGATCCTTCGCCTTCATGTCCACGCCTCCATCGCCGAAGACGTCGTAGAAGAGCAAGGACACCATTATCCCCACGAACATGACGGAAAGGATGCATTTTGCGAAGCGCGCGAAGAGCTTGAGGCCCATGCTCGTAAGGTCGTTGATGCTTTTGAGGGCGGAGACGGCCGTAATCATCGAGATCAGGATGACCGGCCCCATGACGCAGAAGACGAGGTTGAGCACAACGGTGTTGACCGGGGTGATGACGTCGTTGACGATGGTGCTGCAGACGTCGTCCGGCAGGAGCGTGCAGAGGAAGCCGAGCGCTAGCCCCAAGACGGCGCCCCAGAGCATGGCGGAACCGATCGCGGCGCTCTTCTTGATGCGCGGGGAAGCAACCCGTATTACGTTTTGCCCCGCATGGTAGCCGTAAACGGCGAACCCCTTATCTTGGCGCAGCAGCGGCTGCAGCTCGCCGTCCTCGATGCTGTCCATATCCACGACAACGCCGTCTGCGGGGCTATACCTCTCACCGCGCGCCTCGATCTTGAGGAGAACCTTCTTGAGGTGCGTGGAAACGCTGTATCGCACCTCGACGCCATCGCCCAATTGCCTCACGACATCATCCAAGATGCCGGTTACGCGGTCCAGAAATTCCTGGACCGCGTCTTCCTGCGCGCGCAGCCCCTCCAATGCGGCGCGACATTCCGAGAGAATTGCGCTGTAGCGGTCCTCAGACGTGAGATTGCATGTGCTGGAAGTATTCATGCACGCCTTCCTGAACGTTCGCCGCTTTCCCAAAGCCCCGTGTAGGCGCCGCGTTATCCACAGAGGTAAGCAACCAACCGGTCGATTTGCTCATCGGTCATGCCAGCAGGCTTCAAGTAGCTGCAATGGGCGTGGAGTCTCCACAAGCCCCATATCAATTTAATTATACGCATGACTGGCCGTTTCAACCTCTGGCAATTTGCTGAAACGGCCTATAAGCATCCTGCGTATATAATGCATGAAAGGTCATGTTCATCCGAGAGCACCAGAGAACGGAGAGGCGGCCACGATGTGCTTCAGACCAAGCCCCGTGCATCAAGACTGCAGCGACGGAACCCACGTCTGCTGTCAGACATGCGGCATGCCGGTTCTTCCGGACATGAGCAACTGCCCCTATTGCGGCGACCCTATCCCACCTGATTCACCCGATGAATACGGCGATATCGATCCATCGCATACCACCAGGATTCTCTAGCTTCGCACGCTCCGGCACGATGGGACGGTTATGAGCGATTTAGAACATGGCGGCAAGCAGGAGCCCGCAGCAGAGGCGAGCGGGGCCACGCCGCGCCTCCCCAATTTGCTCGCAGCCTGGGTGCCCATCTTGTCCATGGTGGGCTTCATGCTCTACGTGTTCGTTTTCGTCGCAGACTCCAAAGTGTACGATGCCGCTCACATGCCGCTCCTGTGCTCGACCATCGTGGCCTGCGTCGTCGGCATGGCATATGGCCGCAGCTTCAAATACATGCTCGACGGCATCTTGGAGCGCCTGTTCGTGTCCATGGAAGCCGTGCTCATCCTCCTCCTCGTCGGCCTGCTCATCAGCTCGTTCATGATCAGCGGCACAATACCCGCCCTCATTTATTACGGGCTCGCATTGCTCACGCCGCAGACCTTCCTGCCCGTGGGCTGCGCCCTCTGCGCCGTCGTTGGATGGGCCTGCGGATCGTCGTGGACGGCCACCGCCACGGTAGGCATCGCGTTCATGACCATCGGCGCTGGCCTGGGCGTCAATCCCGCGCTCACCGCGGGCATGGTCGTCTCGGGCGCCTACGTCGGCGACAAGCTCTCGCCCATGTCGGACACCACCA
Organism: Coriobacteriaceae bacterium; assembly: GCA_015062685.1. Classification (GTDB taxonomy): domain Bacteria; phylum Actinomycetota; class Coriobacteriia; order Coriobacteriales; family Eggerthellaceae; genus UBA9715. The sequence continues at coordinate 74,640 of SUUE01000008.1, read as the reverse complement.
ACCTCGCGGCAGCCGTTTCCGAAACAGGGCTTTTCGACCATGTGCGCGCCATGATGTCCACCACGATCCCCGTGTTCCTCATCGCTCTCGTCCTGTACACCTTCCTGGGTATCAACACGGGCTCCGAAGGCTACGACCCGAGCATCGCGGAGGGCATCCGCGATGCGATCTCCGCAACCTTCAACGTGAGCCCCGTCGTGCTCCTCCCCATCCTTGTCATCATCGGCGTCTGCGTCCTGCGCGTGCCGGGGCTCGTTGGCGTCGTGATCAGCATCCTGGCGGGCGTGGTTTTCACGCTCCTCTTCCAGGCGCCCCATTCCCTGGCCGACTTCTTCGCCATCCTGCATTACGGCCCCTCAATCACGACGGGCAACGAATTCGTTGACGCGGCCCTCGCGAAGGGCGGCATGGAAAACCAGCTCTGGACTATCAGCCTGGTCGTCCTGGCGGTCTCCTTCGGCGGGGCCCTGGAACGCTGTGGATCGGTGGAAAGGCTGTTCGCGGGCTTGAAGAGGTTGATACACAGGGTTGGCACGCTCACCGGGTGCACGCTCATGACCTCGATGTTCTGCGACGCCGTCATGTGCGACCAGTATCTCGGCATCGGCGTCCCCGCTCCGCTTTACGCCGACAAGTATGACGAGATGGGGCTATCGCGCAATATGCTCTCCCGCACCCTGGAGGACGCGGGCACCATGTGGTCGCCGCTCATGCCCTGGACTGCCTGCGGCGCATACCAGATGAGCACTTTGGGGCTGAGCCCGTTTGCGTTTTTCCCATTCGCGTTCGTCAACCTGCTCAGCCCTATCTACGCGTTCGCCACCGCCATGCTGGGGCGCAACATCTTCTGGGCCGACGGTTCCTACACGAACCTTCTCGGGAAGACCAGGCCCGGTAAACCCGCCGCATGCCCCGATGCCATACGCGAAGTTGCATTGGCTAACCTCGAAGCAGCCCGCGCCGCCGGCAAGGCCCCGCGTCCCGAGGCGTAGGGCGAGCGGGCCAGTCCCGCATGCCCCCATGCAATACGAGCGCTAATAGGCTCTCGACCTCGCAAAACGCGAATCTCACATAAAATATGTGATTCCCTCCCATACGTTTGCCCCTATGTTACCCGCGTTGTTGTTCGCATTCCGCGCGTCGTCAGACGAGATTGAAACTGAGGGGTTTCAAGCGGCGCCGGAAACGAAACGTGTTCTAGACGAGAACATGAGGAGGGAGTTTTATGGCGGATAATAATCTCAGCAGCCTGAGCCGTCGAACATTCGTCGGAGCGGCTGGCGCTCTGGGCGCCCTGGCAGCCGTCTCGGGTTCTGCAACCGAGCAGCTTTTCGGCTCCTCGGTGCCCGTGGCCCATGCCGCAACTCAGGAGAAGACGACCTGGGGGCACTGCGCAATCAATTGCCCGGGCCGCTGCTCGCTCAAGTTCCATGTCGTTGACGACGAGGTTGCTTGGGTCGATACGTACACGAGCAAGGACGCGTCCTTCGACGATCCGCAGCCCCGCGCCTGCCTGCGCGGCCGCACCTATCGCCGCTGGCTCGCCAGCCCCGATCGCCTGAGCTACCCCATGAAGCGCGTCGGCGCGCGCGGCGAGGGCAAGTTCGAGCGCATCTCCTGGGAGGAGGCAATCGAGACTGCATGCTCCAAGCTCAAGGAAGTCATCGACAAGTACGGCAACGAGGCCGTGTACGTTCCGTACGCGACGGGCGTCTCCGCATCGACCGCGCGTCCGTTCAACCGCCTGCTGAACCTGCTGGGCGGATACCTCAACTTCTACAATAGCTACTCCACGGCGCAGATCTCCTGCATCACGCCGTACATGTACGGCTCCAAGGGCAACGGCGGTTCCTCGTTCAACGAGGCGGAGAACGCCAAGCTCGTGCTGATCTTCGGCTCGAGCCCCACCGAGACTCGCCAGGGCGGCCTGACCACGCACTACGATTGGGTGCACCTTCGCGAGCGCACGGGCGCCAAGATCTACATGATCGACCCGCGCATGAACGATTCCATCCAGGGCCACTCCGACCAGTGGCTGCCGATCAACCCCGGCACCGACGCCGCGCTGGTTGCGGGCATCGCGCACTACCTGATCGAGAAGAATTACGTCGACCTCGACTTCCTACACACCTACTGCGTGGGCTACGACGAGGAGACCATGCCCGAGGAGTACAAGGGCATGAACATGTCGTACTACGACTACATCATGGGCAAGGGCTACGACAAGGTCGAGAAGACTCCCGATTGGGCCGCCAAGATCACCGGCATCTCCGCCAAGCGCATCGAGGAGCTCGCTGAGGAAATCGGCACCACTAAGCCGCTCTACGTGAACCAGGGCTGGGGCCCGCAGCGCCGCAGCAACGGCGAGTGGAGCTCTTGGGCCATCATGGCACTCCCCTGCCTCGTCGGCCAAATCGGCCTCGCGGGAACCAACAACGGCACGCGCGAGGCGCGTTCCGCGACGAACCTCGAGTCGCTGCCCGCAGGCACCAACCCGGTGAAGACCTCTATCCCCTGCTTTACCTTCACCGAAGCGATTGGCCACGTGGAGGACATGACCAAGGAGAAGATGGGCGTCAAGGGCGCCGACAAGCTCAGCGTCGGTATCAAGTACATGATCAACTACGCCGGCAACTGCCTGACCAACCAGCATAGCGATATCAACCGCGCGCACGACATCCTCGCCGACGAGAGCGCGTGCGAGTTCATCCTCGGCATCGACACCGTCATGTGCGACTCGCTCAAGTACGCCGACATCATCCTCCCCGACCTGTTCCGCTTCGAGCAGTACTCGCAGATCTCCACTGGCAGCGACTGGGGTTACATCATCACCGGCACCCCGGCCACCTCGCCCAAGTTCGAGCGCAAGACCGCTTACGAGATGTGCGAGCTCATGGCCGATTGGTTCGGCGTCAAGGACAAGTTCACCGAGGGCAAGACCGAGGAAGAGTGGGTCAAGTCGCTCTACGAGAAGTCCCGCGAGAAGACCCCTTCCCTCCCCACGTGGGATGAGATGGTCGAGATGGGCGTCTACATCGAGAAGAAGCCGAACGTCATCTCCATGAAGAAGTACGTCGACGACCCCGTGACGAACAAGCTCGACACCCCTTCGGGCAAGATCGAGATCTTCTCTTCGAAGATCCTGAGCTTTACCAAGGATTGGGAGGTCAAGGAAGACGACACCCTCCCGGGCGTCAAGACGCTGATGCCCATCCCCGCCTACATCCCCGAATGGTATGGCGTTGAGACCACCACCGAGAAGTACCCGCTCGTGCTGACCGGCTACCATTGCCGCGCCCACCTGCACTCTTCCTGGGGCTTCCTCGACGACCTCAAGGCGGTCAACCCCAACGAGGCCTGGATCAACCCCGCCGACGCCGAGGCTCGCAAGATCTCTGCGGGCGACACGGTGCACGTCACCAACGAGTTCGGCACCATCGAGCTGCTCGCAAAGGTCACGCCGCGCGTCATCCCCGGCGTGGTGGCCGTCCCGCAGGGCTCTTGGCACAACGCCGACATGAGCACGAGCGACCGCTTGGACAAGGGCGGATGCATCAACACCCTCACCACGCAGCGCCCATCGCCACTTGCAAAGGGCAACCCGCAGCACACGAACATTTGCGAAGTCGTCAAGGCTTAACCGCAGCGAGAAAGAGAGGAGTAGATAACTATGGCTAAATATGCGTTCTATTTCGATGGCACTCGCTGCACCGGTTGCAAGACCTGCGAGATGGCCTGCAAGGACTTCAAGGACCTGTCGGTGGACGCCGCATACCGCAAGGTGTACGAGACCGCTTTCGGCGCGACTACGCGCGACAGCGACGGCTGCATTGTCAACTCGTGCGTGAGCTACACGATCTCCATGTCGTGCAACCACTGCGACGACCCCGCCTGCACCAAGGCGTGCCCGACCGGCGCCATGCACAAAGACGAGGAGACCGGCCTGGTCTCGGTTGATTCCAGCAGGTGCGTGGGTTGCGGCTACTGCCACATGGCTTGCCCGTACAACGCCCCGAAGATCGACCGCTCCAAGGGCCACTCCGTGAAGTGCGATGGCTGCGCAGACCGCGTCGCCGCAGGCGAGAAGCCCGTATGCGTCGAGTCCTGCCCCGCTCGCGCCCTGGATTTCGGCACGATCGAGGACATGGCCGCCATGGGCCAGCGCGCCAACATCGCGCCGCTACCCGAGCCGACCCACACCAACCCGAACCTGTACATCAAGGCTTCTTCCGACGCGATCCCCTCGGGCAGCGTGGATGCTCAAGTCGTGAACCCCCTGGAGGTGATGTAGCATGGAGACCGCTTTTGCCGAATTGCCTCTGGCGCTCTTTACCACGCTCGCTCCCATTGGCGCGAATGCCTTTATCGTTCTTTTCATCGCCGCATTCGCGGGCAAGCTGAACGAGGATCAGCTCAAGAAGCTCGACAAGTTCTCGGCGGTTCCCGCAGTCGTCGTGCTCGTCGGCTTCATCGCCTCGATCTTCCACATGGCGAACCCCGCAGGCGCCATCGGCGTGCTGAGCCACATCGGCACGAGCCCGCTGTCTAACGAGATCTGCGCAGGCATCGTGTTCGTCATCGCGATGGCCGTGTACGTGATCATGGCGCTCGCCGGCAAGCTCGGCGAGGGTGCGCGCAAGGGCCTTCTCGCGGCCGTGTCCGTGCTGGCGATCGTGTTCACCATCTTCTGCGGCATGGCCTACATGATGGCGACCATCATCTCCTGGAACACGCCGTTCACCATCATCCAGGTGCTCGGCTTCGGCCTCGTCGGCGGCAGCGCCCTCGGCTCCCTCACCCTCGCCCTCGCAGGCGTTCTCGAGGACGCGCTGAAGGCCGCGCGCATCGCCGTCATCGCCGTTGCCGTCATCGGCGCCGTTCTTGCGGCATGCGGCCTCATCGGCATGATCGTCACCGTCGGCGGCATGACCAACGGCACCACGACCGGCGCCGCGCTCACCTCTGGCGTGACCATGTACGCTGCATGCTCCGTGATCTGCGTGCTTGCATCGGCAATCGTCGTCGCGCTCCAGAAGGGCACGGCTGCGCTGCCCGCCATCGCCACGGTACTCGCGGTGATCGGCGTCTTCGTCGGCCGCCTGGTCTTCTACGCCTTGCAGATGTCCGTGGGCATCTCCATGATGTAAGGCACGGCTGACCGCAAGCGATTCTTTCGCGTGTATCGCGGTACGAGCTGCGATCAATGCGCAATTCATGGAAACGAGGGCCGGAGCATATGCTCCGGCCATCTTTCTATTTCTTTGCTTTGGTCGACTACCTTTCGTCCACGAAGCTCGCGTTAGCCAGGAAGTACATTTTCGCGGGCTGCAGCACGCCCTTGCTCCAACGAACCTTCGCCCATTGGGGCATCAGCACGAAGGCGTACTTGCCTACCGAGCCGTCAGCGCGGTTGACAGGCAGAGCCGACGCGAACGCGGCCTCGGGCACGAGCTTCCATCTCTCGTCCGCGATGCCCTTCTCCTCCATCATGCGCATGAGGCCGTGCGCGCCGCCGCTCTCGAAGCTCTCCTTCACGGCACCTGGTTGCTCGATTGCGAACTGCGCATCTATGGCGAACGTGTCGCCGATGCTTCCGTCCGGGTAGACATCGAACTGGAAGTCGACGGCCCCAGGGGTTTCGCGCATGAAACCGCATACTTCGTCCAGCATTTCTTCGTCGTATGCCGAAAAGCCGACGGTATCGAACACGCACTTGATTCGCGCAGTATCCTGCCCGCAGGCCTCCTTCTCATCCTCGCTGAGATAGCCGCATACGCGCAGCGGTGACCCCGGGCGCCCCCTGAACATGCCGAAGAAGGACAGTGGCCACCCCTCGGGCATGCGCGCGGCGAGGTTCAGGTAAAGGTCCGCGCGCTCCGGCTCCCCCACGGACTCGCAGAACGGCCTCACGAGCTCGGTATCAGCGCGTGGTTGGAAATGCACGGCCGCCGCTGGAAGGGCGGGGTTCTTGACGTCGAGCTCGAAACCGCAGCAAACGCTCTCACGGCTCACGCAATCGCGCGCGAACCATTCGAGCATCCCGTTCGCCCCTTCTGCAGCTTGATGGTCCACGCGTGACCCGCGGTCGATATCCGAGTACAAAACCGTGATGTCCATGAACGGCTCGCCGGCGAGCGGGCACTCGAGGTATACGCTTGGGAAGCTGTTGCCGATCATAAACGGGCCGGTTTCACGGGCCACCCTCTTGCAGCTCTCGCCGAAGAGCACCGGACCGCGCCCTTCGTCGGCCGCCTGCAGCAACAGCACCTGCAACGAATCGGCGAACGATGGCTCTTTCATAGCCACCTCCAACCTCTGGCAACAAGCAAGAAGCCAAGCTGCCTCGAACTACTGAACGGTGATGCGAACCCCCACGTAGCATGCGTTCTCGGGCATGCCTGAAATTGCATAGTAATCGGACAAGGGCACTGCGCTGATGCGCCACGTGCACTGCGTTCCGTTCACGTCCACGCCACCGGTCGAGAAGCTGTTTCCGGAGTCATCCACCCCCGACTCGACGTTGTTCGCATCGAAGCCTTCCTTTTCGAGCGCGCTCCTGATGGCAACCTGCGGGTCGCCCGTGGTGAAGTCGGCGTAACGAACGACCATCGACGTTCCGTTGACCCTATCCGACTCGAACTTCCAAGACCCGTTCAAGAGCAGCGTCGCCTGCTCGGGGTCTAGTTTCTTTATGCCCTGAGAGATCATGAGGGCAGCCTGCTCGACGCTCACATCGTCGGGCATCTTCCAGAGGATGAGGCTGTTGTCCTCGCTCATCGACGAAGCGTCGTAGATGTTGTAGCTGGCTTGGTTGAACGCGGCTCTGATCTCGTCGTCGCTCAAGAGCACGAGGCTCGCCATGTTGGGAATGCTCTCCAGAGAAGCGGGACGCGCCAGGTTCGCGGCGATGGTCTTCTCGGCCTTCTCGACAGCCCTCGCGTTGGCAAACACGGTATCGTTCACGAAGAACCCGCCGATGACGACTGCGGCGACGATGATCACCGCGAGGATGATCTTCTGGGCTATGGGCATCGTGATGGGCCTGTTGAGGGGCGAGGCATCCAGATAAGCCGTTCCCCCGTTGCGTACGGAATACTCGCGCCTGTTTGCGTAGAACAATTTATCGACGAGCGAGTGCAAATCAACCATGTTTATGCTCCTGGTGGGTTTGTGTGCTTTGGGCATTATATCATTGCGCCTCGATAGCCCGATGATAGGATGCCCTACGAGGAGGCATACCGTTGGATCTATCGATTTTCTCAACAGCCGAAGCATGGATTTCCCTTGTCACGCTCATGTTCCTGGAAATTGTGCTCGGCGTCGACAACATAGTCTTCATATCGATCACCTCGAACAGGCTCGCGCCAGAAAAGCAGCACATAGGCCGCAAGCTCGGCTTGCTCGGCGCTATGATCATGCGCATCGCGTTCCTGTCGGTGGCGTCGTTCTTCGTGCACATGGTGACCCCGCTCTTCTCAATTGACCTGGGTATCTGGTCGCACGGTTTCTCGGTGCGCGACATAATCCTGCTCGCGGGCGGCATTTACCTTATATATAAGGGCGTCTCGGAGCTCGTCTCCACCGTCTCGCTATCGGATCTCAAGGAGGAAGCCGATACGGGTAAGCCCGGCGGCAAGCGTATAGGGCTGCCTCAGGCTATCGCGACCATCATGGTCATGGACATCGTCTTTTCCATCGACTCCGTCATCACTGCTGTCGGCCTTGCCGAGCACCTGATCATCATGATCATCGCCGTGATCGTCGCCGTACTCATCATGATGGTCTTCATCGACCCGATCGCCAATTTCATCGACCGCAACGTCGAGATGAAGATCCTCGCGCTCACGTTCATAGCGACGATCGGCATTCTGCTCATGCTCGACTCGCTCGGCATCAACTCGGGCATCGAGGTGCTCGATATGCACATGGAGAAGCTCATGGTCTACTTCGCCATGCTGTTCTCGGTGATCATGGAGATCGTCCAGATACGCTACAAATCCAATTACGAGCGCTGGCGCGAGAGCCAGGACCCGGGCATCGAGGATTAGGCCATGGCTGAAGCGGTCTTCTTCGACGTGGGCCAAACCCTGATCTTCGCAGACCCTCCCGTCCCCGAGGTGTTCGCGCGGGTCGCCGCGCGTATGGGGCACGCCATCACGGTGCGCGACGTAGAGCCCTGCATGGCCGACGTGGATGCGTATTACCAATCCGAGTACCTGCGCGACGGCGACTTCTGGTGCGTCCACGAGCGCGCGGTGCAGATCTGGCTCGACATGTACGCGATGATGGCGGACTACTGCGGCATCAGGGACGGCGTGCCCGAGCTCTGCCAAGCCGTATACGACGAGTACCTTCTGCCCGAGAACTGGACGCTCTACCCCGATGTCGAAGCCTGCCTGCAGGGGTTAAAGCGGCGCGGCTTCAGGCTCGGCGTCGTATCCAACTGGGACGCCACCCTCGAGAACCTTTTCAGGAGCTTGGGGCTCCTCCCCTATTTCGATGAGGTCATTGCCTCTGCGGCGGTAGGCTACCGCAAGCCCGACCGCGCGATCTTCGAGATCGCACTCGAGCGCATGGGCGTCAAACCCGGCGATGCCGTGCACGTCGGCGACCTGCCAGAAGCAGACGGGGTCGGTGCGGAGCGTTCGGGCATAAGGCCCGTCATCATAGACCGCAACAGCGTGCTCGCCGATTGCCCGTACGAGAAGATCCCCGTTCTAACGGACCTGGTGAGCCTTCTCTAGCGCCCATGCCAATGCTACAGAATATGTGTAGTGTCGATTGGGGCTTCTCATTCTCGCAGCTGTCACGTATAATTTGGAACTTGCGACTGTACGTTAAACGAAGTGGAGTGTAACTGTGTCACCACTACTTATCATATGCCTCCTTCTCCTGTTCGTTTCGGGAGCGGGGCTCATCGTGTTCATCCTGCTGCATTCCGGTAAGGGCACGGGCATCTCGGATATGATTTCGAGCTCGTTCTACGGGAACCAGGGCACGAGCATCGTAGAGAAGAACCTCGACCGCATCACCATCGTGCTTGCCGTCGTTTTCTTCGTCGTGCTCATTGCTCTGATGTTCGTTTACCCTCACGGCAGCATTTTGGGAATTGGTTAAAATTCCCCCTTCCCAAGCGTGAGATGTTCGGCTAGAATAACGGACGTTGCTCACGCAGCACTTCGTCGGAGTGGCGGAATTGGCAGACGCGCTAGCTTGAGGTGCTAGTGCCCACACCTACGGGCATGCGGGTTCAAGTCCCGCCTCCGACACCAGAAAGAAAGAAGCCGCCCAATCGGGCGGCTTTTCTTTTTCCTGTAGCTATTTCCCTACATTCGAAGCGCGGTCTATAGAGCGTTTGGTGTTGACGCTTCAGCGCATCGTCGCCGCCGGACCGCCACGCCACGCCGCCTTCTTGAGCCACTTCGCGCGCTTTCCTTCTCGGCCTCGCTAACATGGCAGGATTCCTCGCTAGTCTGAAAATCGGCGCGTTTGATCCGTGATTTCAGCGTTTCATGACACGATTCAGCTCTATTCTGAAGCGCTCTGGCAGGATTGTGCCTTAGTCTGATGTCCCATTGGCCGTTTCACGCCCTAGTCTGATAATTGCGCTTCAGACTAGCGGCAAACCCTGCCACGAAAGCCTAATTTGTTGGATTGAAGAATTGAGGGCGGAACCCCCGGAGGCTCGCCTAAAACCCCGCATGGCCCCGACCCGCCCATCGACAAGGCGGCGAACAACACCCTGGGGACCGGTGCGATATGAAAAGGGGCGCCGACCGGTGTCGACACCCCTTCTTCGGCTGCGCTTCCTGCTCAGCAGCAGGCTATGCCGCTACGCACCTAAAACGCCTACTTCAGGCAGGCCTCGATGAGCTGGACGAAGGACTCCTTCTTCAACGCCGCGCCGCCGATAAGACCGCCGTCGATGTCGGGCTGCGCGATCAGCAGGTCGACGTTGCCCGGGTTCATGGAGCCGCCGTAGAGCACGCGCATCTCGTCGGCGGTCGCCTGGCCGAAAAGCTCCGCGAGCGTCGCGCGAATGGCGGCGCACACTTCCTGCGCCTGCTCGGGCGTGGCCGTGCGGCCCGTGCCGATAGCCCAGATGGGCTCGTACGCCACGACGCACTTGACGGCCTGCGCGGCGTCGATGCCAGCAAACGCGGCTATGACCTGAGCCGTCACGAAATCAAGGGTCGTGCCCTCGTCGCGCACCGCCAGGGATTCTCCGACGCAGATGATCGGCTTGATCTGCCCTGCGATGAGCGCCTTGGCCTTCTTGTTCACCTCTTCGTTCGTCTCTCCGAAGTATCCGCGCCTCTCGGAGTGGCCGATGATGCACCACTCGCACCCGATTTCCTTGAGCATGGGAACGGAGATCTCGCCCGTAAAGGCGCCAGACTCCTCCCAGTGCACGTTCTGCGCTCCCACGCCAATGGGCACGCGATCGAATTCGAAGACCGTCTTAGCGGGCTTCAGATCGACGAACGGCGGGCACACGACAACATCGCATGCGTCGTCCCATTTCTCCTCGTACTGGTTGCAGATCTCCTGGGCCAGGACGACGGCCTCGCCGATCGTCTTGTTCATCTTCCAGTTACCCGCCATGAGCCGTTTACGAGTCATATCATCCCCTTCTTTCCGAAAGCAACGTTAGTTTTGAAGCGCAACGACGCCGGGCAGCTCCTTGCCCTCGACGAGCTCCATGGAGGCGCCGCCGCCCGTGGAGATGAACGTCATGCGCGCACCCAGGTCGAACTTGTTGACCGCCGCCACGCTGTCGCCGCCGCCGATGATGGTGTCGGCCTCAGCGTTGTCGGCCACCGCCAGGGCAACGTCGCGCGTGCCGACGGCGAACGCGTCCATCTCGAAGACGCCCATCGGGCCGTTCCAGAACACGGTCTTGGCCTCCGCGATGGCTTCAGCGTATACCTTGACGGTCTCGGGGCCGATGTCGAGGCCCATCATGTCGTCGGGAATCGCATCGACGCCCACCGTCTTCGTGTTGGCATCCTCCGCGAACTTGTCGGCGCACACCACGTCCACCGGCAGGAGCAGCTTGACGCCCTTCTCCTTCGCCTTCTCGATCATCTGGGCAGCGCGCTCGACCCAGTCGTCCTCCTTGAGCGACGTTCCCACCGAGTAGCCTTGCGCCAGCAGGAACGTGAAGCACATACCGCCGCCGATGATCAGCGTGTCGCACTTGTCCATGAGCGCATCGATCACCTGGATCTTGTCGGAAACCTTGGAACCGCCGAGGATCGCGCAGAACGGACGCTTGGGGTCGTCGAGCATGCCCGTGAGCGTGCCGACCTCCTTCTCCATGAGATAACCCGCATAGGCCGGCAGCAGGGCCGCGACGCCCGCGGTGGAAGCGTGCGCGCGGTGCGCCGTGCCGAACGCGTCGTTGACGTAGACGTCGCCGAGCTTGGCCAGCTCCTCGCAGAACGCGGGGTCGTTCTTTTTCTCCCGCTTGTCGAAGCGCAGGTTCTCGACGATGAGGACGTCGCCGTCCTTGAGGGCGGCGGCCTTCATCTGCGCATCCTCGCCCGCAATGTCGGAAGCGAAGGAAACGGGCTTGCCGAGAACCTCTGCCAGGTGCAGGGCCGCGGGGCGAAGCGAGAACTCCTCCTCGAAGCCCTCACCGCTCGGGCGCCCGCGATGGCTCATGAGCACGACGCGCGCGCCGTCGTCGATGAGCTTCTGGATCGTCGGGAGCGCTGCGCGAATGCGCGTGTCGTCGGTTACCACGCCATCCTTGACAGGCACGTTGAAGTCCACGCGCACGAGCACGCGCTTGCCTTGAGCATTCAAATCCCGAATGGTTTTCATACAATCAGCCTTCCGAAGTCGTAGGTTCTCAAAAGTCAGCGCGGGCGCCCGTGGTGCCTGAGGTTTGCCTGAAACCCAAGCGCATTGGCCTTTCGGCCATGCGCGCAGGCTTGAAGGGCAAGTTCAGGTGCCACAGGCGCCCGCAGCATCAACAGATACGGCGGCCCTTAGACCGCCGTATTCTCTAGAGCATGATCTTAACGAGGTCCTTGACCCTGTTCGAATAACCCCACTCGTTGTCGTACCAGGACACGCACTTCACGAAATTGCCCTCGCCGCCGAGAACCATCGTGAGCTTGCTGTCGAAAATGGAGGAATGGGCGTTGCCGATGATGTCGATGGACACGATCGGATCCTCGGTGTACTCGAGGATGCCCTTGAGCGGGCCCTCGGCTGCTGCCTTCATGGCGGCGTTGATCTCGTCGGCCGTCACGTCCTTCTCGAGCTCGACGGTCAGGTCGACCATCGATCCGTCGGGTGTGGGAACGCGGGTCGCGAAGCCGTCGAGCTTGCCCGCGAGCTCGGGGAGCACGAGGGATACGGCGCGCGCAGCACCAGTCGTGGTCGGGATCATCGACTGGGAAGCGGCGCGTGCGCGACGCAGGTCCTTATGCGGAAGGTCGAGGATGCGCTGGTCGTTCGTGAACGCGTGGATCGTGTTCATGTAGCCGCGCTTGATGCCGAAGTTGTCGAGCAGCACCTTCGCGAAAGGAGCGAGGCAGTTCGTGGTGCACGACGCGTTGGAGACGATGTGGTCGGTCTCCTTGTTGTAATCGCCGTCGTTAACGCCCATGACGATCGTGTTGTCCACGTTCTTACCGGGCGCGGAGATGATGACCTTCTTGGCGCCGGCATCGAGATGAGCCTTCGCCTTGGTGCCGTCGGTGAAGAAGCCGGTCGATTCGACGACCACCTCGACGCCGAGCTCGCCCCACGGGAGGTTGCCGGGCTCGCGCTCGGAGAGAACCTTGATCTTCTTGCCGTCCACGATGATGCTGTCCTCGGTGGCCTCGACCACGTCGAACACGCGGCCGTGCACGGAGTCGTACTTGAGGAGGTGCGCCATCGTGGGGATGTCGCCCAAGTCGTTGACGGCTACGACCTCGATATCAGGATCGTTGGCCATTGCGCGGAAGGCAAGGCGGCCGATACGACCAAAACCGTTGATACCAACTTTGATTGCCATGAGATACGCCCCTTTCACAAATGCTCTTCTAGGCCTCATTGCTTACGACAGTATACTCTAACAAATCAGGTTCTTTATTGGTGCGGCAGTGCGAGTGGACGCCGCACACGCCCCAACAACGAGCTTGCTATACAATACCCCGTATGGAAAAGCGCACGCGTGAAAGAATCGCCCTCGCCATGCTCCTCGTGCTGGGCGTCGGCGTTGCAATTGCCATGGGGTGGTACATCCTCATAGGGCATAACTGGAACATTGCCGCCGTCCATATCGACGACTACGTCGGCGAGATGGAAGATTACACGGTTGTTGCCTACGACGGAGTCCTCCCCCGCCCGGCCGAAGTCGCGCAGATCATCGACGCAGACCCGAACGCCCCCAAGCAGAAGAGGGGCGAGGACGACGCGTTCGTTCCCGTATCCGCGAAGGAAGTCGCCGATTCCTACCAGGGGAAGAACGCGGACGTCCTCGTCATCAGCACGGACGACGCGGGCCGCTACAGCGAGCCCGAGATCCTTCTCTGCGGCGGCAAGCGCATCGGCGTGTTTTCGCTGCACGGCGCCTACCAATTCGCCGAGATGAAGAAGAACGTGGTGTACCTTCGGGACCATTCCGTCGACATGATCGTGGCCGTCCTCGAGGACCAGTTGCTCAAGGACTCGTATATACATGACGTGGACCTCGTCATCTACGCATGCGACGCCGCCATCAACAGCAACGGCGAATACGTGGGGTCCGTGTTCTACGCGGACTCGCCTTCGCCGGGCGAGGCGAAGGTGATCATCCTTTCGCCCAACAACATGATGACCGCGAAGACCGTGACGGAACTCTAGCGGAGCCGTGCCCATGGAGACGCTCGACAAGAAGATCGAACGCCTGAAGCGCGAGCTCGACGAGGTGCCCACGCTCCCCGGCGTTTACCTGTGGAAAGACGCTTCCGGCGACGTGATATACGTCGGCAAGGCCAAGCAGCTCCGCGCGCGCATGCGTCAATACGTGAACTTCCAGGATGACCGCGCGAAGATCCCCCTCCTCGTGGACGCCATCGATTCGTTCGAATACATCGTGGTCGAGAACGAGCACGAATCGCTCGTTCTCGAGAAGAACCTTATCAACCAGCACGCGCCGTTCTTCAACGCGGACTTCAAGGACGACAAGTCGTACCCCTTCATCGCGGTGACGTTGGACGACGTCTTCCCCGCCATCAAGTACACCCGCGAGAAGCACAAAAAGGGCACGAAGTACTTCGGCCCCTACACGGACAGCAGGTCAGCCCGCATCGTGCTGGACGCCGTGCGCCGTATCGTGCCCATCTGCGCCGCGTCTTGCGCGGAATGGCGGCGCCTCAAGCGCAAGATGGACAAGGGCGAGATCGACGCGTTCCTGTCCTCTGCGAAGGCCCTGAGGCCCTGTTTCGACGCGCACGTGGGGCTTGGCCCGGGCGCATGCTTCGGCAACGTGACGCCCGAGGAATACCGCGAGAACGTCAACCGCGTCCTCCGCTTCCTGGAGGGCAACCGCAACGAGTTCATCGACGAGATGACGGCGGAGATGATGCAGGCGGCCGAGGAGCTCGACTTCGAACGCGCGGGACGCCTCAAGGAGCGGATCGATGCCATGCGAAGCCTCGAGGACAAGCAGCACGCCGTCTCCTCGCGCGACATGAACGCCGACGTCATCGGAATATTCCGCGAGGAGACCATCGCGGGCGTGCACGTGTTCATCGTGCGCGAGGGGCGCATCTCGAACTCGAACGAATTCATCCTGAACCGCGGCAACGACGTGCCCGACGACGACCTGCTGCGCGCGTTCCTGCTGCGCTACTACGACGCCACCGCATCGATACCGCGCGAGGTGATCGTGAGGGACCTCCCCGAGGACTCAGAGACCATTGCGGCATGGCTGACCGAGAAGCTGTCGAGCGCACACGGCGCCAAGGTGCGCTTCTCCGCGCCGCTCAAAGGCGAGAAGCACGAACTGCTCGAGCTCGCGGAAAAAAACGCGAGGCACACGCTGCTCCGCTACAAGGTGCGCACGAGTTACGAGGACCAGCGCGCGAACGATGCCCTGCTGCAGCTCGAGAGTGCTCTCGCCCTGCCAGCGCCGCCCATGCGCATCGAGTGCTTCGACATCTCGACGATCCACGGCAGCTACACGGTTGCCTCGATGGTCGTGTTCACGAACGGCAAGCCCGACAAATCGCAGTACCGCAGGTTCAAGATCAAGACGCCCCTCGACGAGGCCAACGACTTCCTGAGCATGCAGGAGGTCATGCGGCGGCGCTACTCGGACGAGCGCATGGCAGACGAGCGCTTCGGCTCGAAGCCCGACCTCATCATCCTCGACGGCGGCAAACCGCAGCTCAGCGCCGCAGTGGAGATGTTCGAGGAGATGCACCGCGACGACATCGCGCTCTGCGGCCTCGCGAAACGCGACGAGGAGCTCTTCGTTACCTGGCAGGATACGGGCCCCGTCGTCCTGCCGAGCGGCTCGGCGTCGCTCTACCTCGTCAAGCAGGTGCGCGACGAGGCGCACCGCTTCGCCATCACGTTCCACCGCGAGCTGCGCGGAAAGGGCATGACCGCGAGCATCCTCGACGACGTCGAGGGACTCGGGCCGGTGCGCAAGAAGGCGCTCATGAAGCACTTCAAGTCGTTCAAGGCGCTTCGCGCCGCAACGCTCGACGAGCTGAAGGCCGCACCCTCCATACCGGCGTCGGTGGCCGAAGAAGTCTACCTCGTCTTGCAGCAGTATAATGAGCAGACTAACTGACGATTGTCGCATCAGGAGGCATCGATGGCCGACATCAAGAACATGCCCGAGCTCGTCATCATAAGCGGAATGAGCGGCGCGGGCAGAACCGAAGCCATGCACGTTTTCGAGGACCTGGGCTACTACTGCGTAGACAACCTGCCGCCGTCTCTCATCGAGGAGCTCGTGCAGGTCACGCGCGCCCAGGCCATGAACGAAGACGAGGCCCTGCGCATCGCCATCGTCTGCGACGCGCGTTCGCGCGCGTTCTTCATAAGCGTGAGGGACGTGATAGAGCACATGCGCGAGGCAGGCGTCACGACGAGCGTCCTCTTCCTCGATGCCGAGGACGACAAGCTCGTCGCGCGCTACAAATCAAGCAGGAGACGCCACCCGCTCTGCTCCGACGGAGCCACCATCCTCACCGGCATCGAGCGCGAGCGCTCGCTCCTGCGAGACATCCGCAACAGCGCGAACGTCATCGTCGACACGACGAACCTCTTGCCCGCAGAACTGCGCGCGAAGCTCAAGAGCGCCTACGACACGGGCGCCGAGCAGGCGGGGCTGTCGGTCTCCGTGTACTCGTTCGGGTTCAAGCACGGAGCACCGCTCGACGCCGACCTCGTGATCGACGTGAGGTTCCTCCCCAACCCCTTCTACGACCCCGTAATGCGAACGATGACGGGCCTCGACCAGAAAGTTCGCGACTACGTGCTCTATAACAGCATGACCGAGTCGTTCCTCAAGCGCTGGAAGAACCTGCTCGACTGCGTCATGCCCGGCTACGTCGCCGAAGGTAAGCAGCAGCTCGCCATTGCCGTGGGGTGCACGGGCGGCCAGCACCGCAGCGTCGTCTTGGCCGAGGCCACCGGCGACTATCTGCAATCGTGCGGCTACCGCGTGAGCACCGCTCACCGCGACCTCGCACTCGCCGTTCGCGGTGACGGCGAGCTGGTAGGGGCCGACCCGATGGCAGACGCAACGGACGGCGAAACGGCATGAGCGGCCTCATAGCCGAGGCCTTCGGCCACGACCCGTCCGCAACCGCAGCGTTCGCGGCACTGCCCGAACTCAACGCTAACGAGCGCCCGAGCTACGCGAAGGCCGTCGTCATCGGCGGCGGCACGGGAGCGCCCGTCTCCATCCGCACGCTCCTCTCCATGGGCATCGACACGTCGGCCGTCGTAGCCATGGCAGACGACGGCGGCTCTACGGGCATCCTCCGCGACCAGGCGGGCGCGACCGCTCCGGGCGATATCCGCAAATGCATCACGGCGATGGCCGGCAACCCCGACGATCCCCTCACCCAGGCGTTCAAGGTGCGCTTCGGTTTCGCCGAGAACCACACGCTCGGCAACCTCATGCTATCGGCCCTGGAAGTTACGAGCGGCGGGTTCCCCCAAGCCATTGACGTCTGCGAGCGCCTCCTCAACGTGAGGGGGCACGTGTACCCCTCCACGCTCGACCGCGTGACCCTCGTGGCGCAGACGCGCGACGGGCGCATGCTCAAGGGCCAGGCGGTGGCGAACCATTCGAGGACCGCCCTGCGCAAGGTTGCGCTCGACGCGGAGGGCGGCATATTCGCCTACGAGCCCGCACTCGAGGTCATACGCCAAGCCGACCTCATCGTGCTCGGCCCCGGATCGCTGTACACGTCCATCATCCCGAACCTCCTCGTGCCCGGCATCACCGATGCCATAGCAAATTCGGACGCGCGCGTCGTGTTCGTGTGCTCGCTCGCGGACATGCAGGGCGAGACCAGGGGGATGACCGCCCTCGACCATTTCGAGGCGATCGCCTCGCATGGCGCCGAGGGGCATATCGACTACATGCTCGCCCACGATTCCATGAGGCACCCTGTCTCGAACATCGACCCCGATATCCGGGACGTCTGGATCAACGACTCCGACATCGCCAAGATCGAGGCACGCGGCACCCACGTCGTGCTCACCGACCTCGTCGACGACGAGTGCCCCACATGGCACGACCCCGCCAAGCTCAGGAAGACGTTCTCGCGCCTCCTCGGCGCGCCGCGCGGCACCCGCTTCGAAAGGTAGCGCCATGTCGTTCAGCACAGACGTCAAGGAAGAGCTGTCGCGCGTCGAATCGACGTGCTCGCACTGCGACCGCGCGCTTCTTGCGGCGCTCATCAGGATCGAGGGAACGCTCTTCATCAGCGGCCAGGGGCGCTACCGCCTTGAAGTCGTGACGGACGCCCCCTCGGTGGCCCGCCTGACATGGAAGCTCCTCCACGACACCTACGAGCTGCACACCGAGCTCACGACGAGGCGAAGCGTGCTCCACAAGACGCCAAACTACCTGATCGAGGTGCCGTCCCAAGAAGGGCTCGCCGCGGCGCTCCAGGACATGGGCGTGCTCGGCAAGACCGGCCTCGAGCTGGGCGTCGCGCCCGAGCTCGTGGCCAAGCAGTGCTGCGCGGCGGCATACCTTAGGGGCGCTTTCCTGGGCAGCGGCTTCGTCTCCGACCCCCGCGGCGATTTCCATTTCGAGATCACCGTCGAATCGGAAGAGATGGCGAACAACCTCGCGGACATCATGGCCGACAAGGGCATCAAGGCGCGCGTCATGCAGAGGCGCTCGTCCTTCATCGTCTACATCAAGAGCGGCGAGTCCATCCTCGAGTTCCTGGCGTTCGTCGGCGCGCACCAGAGCGCTCTCATCATGGAGAACGCGCGCGTGGTCAAGAGCGTCCGCAACGACGTGAACCGCCAGACGAACGCCGAGATCGCGAACCAGAAGAAGGCGGCCGAGGCCTCGGTCGACCAGATTTACGCCATGCGCTCGGTGCTGGAGGCATACGGCGTCGAGCGCCTGCCCCCGGCCCTGCGCGACGTGATCAGGCTGCGCGTGCAATACCCCGACGCGACGTTGAAGGAACTCGGCGAATACGCCGACCCGCCCCTGTCGAAATCGGCTGTTTACCACCGCATCAGGCGCATAGAGCAAATGGCCGCGGAGCTGCAGAAGTAGCGAAGGCGTAACGCCCTCCCGTAGTATTTATGAAACACATTCGAACATTTGTTTTCTCGAGTACAATGTCGCTGAAATAAACTGCGATCGTATTGGAGCATTCACCCATGGGACAGAACTCCATCGTCATCAAGGGCGCACGCCAGCACAACCTCAAGGACATCGACCTCACGATCCCGCGCGACAAGCTCGTCGTGATTACGGGTCTCTCGGGCTCGGGCAAGTCTTCGCTCGCCTTCGACACCATGTACGCCGAAGGGCAGCGGCGATACGTCGAGAGCCTCTCGAGCTATGCGCGCATGTTCCTCGGCCAGATGTCCAAGCCCGACCTCGACAGCATCGACGGCCTCTCCCCCGCCGTGTCGATCGACCAGAAGACGACGAGCAAGAACCCGCGCTCGACCGTGGGCACCACCACCGAGATTTACGACTATCTGCGCCTCCTGTTCGCACGCGTGGGCGTGCCGCACTGCCCGGAATGCGGCCGCGTCATCAGGAAGCAGACCACCGACCAGGTGACCGACGAGATCCTCAAGCTCGGCGACGGCGAGACCACGAGGGCTATCATCATGGCCCCCGTCGTGACCGGCCGCAAGGGCGAGTTCACTAAGCTCTTCGCCGACCTGAGCAAGGAGGGTTTCGCCCGCGTTCGCATCGACGGCGAGATCGTGCGCCTGACGGGCGAGGAGATCACGCTCAACAAGAAGATCAAGCATTTCATCGACGTCGTGGTCGACCGCGTCGTGCTCAAGAAGTCGGCCACGACCCGCATCGCCGAATCAGTTGAGACGGCGACGACCATCGCGGAGGGCCGCGTGCTCGTGCAGCTCCTGGACAAGGACGGCAACGCGCCCGAGATGGAAACGCCCACGTCCTCGGGCGCAACAGGCGGCTTGCGCCCGGGCGAGCACCTCTTCTCGCTCGCGCTCGCCTGCCCAGAGCACGGGCATTCCATGGACGAGCTGCAGCCGCGCGACTTCTCCTTCAACGCCCCCTACGGCGCATGCCCCGAATGCCTCGGCCTCGGGAGCAAGGAGGAGGTCGACCCGATGCTCGTGGTGCCCGACACCACGCTCTCGCTCAACGAGGGCGCCATTGCGCCGTTCAAATCGGGCAACTACTATCCGCAGGTGCTCAACGCCGTGCTCAAGCACGTGGGCGAATCCCCTGATACACCTTGGGAAGACCTGCCGAAGAAGGCGCGCGACGCGCTGATGTACGGCGTGAAGGGCAAGGTGCGCGTCGACTACGTGACCGTTGACGGGCGCAACACGTACTGGTACATCGAATGGAACGGCGCAATAGCGGCGATCGAGGACAAGCTGCGCGACGCCGGGAGCGACCGGCAGCGCGAGAAGCTCGAGGCCTACTTCTCCACGATCCCCTGCAAGAGCTGCGGCGGCAAGCGCCTCAAGCCCGAGATCCTCGCGGTCACCGTGGGAGGCAAGAACATCCACGAGGTTTGCGAGATGAGCGCGGTCGATTCGCTCGACTTCTTCGAATCGCTCGTGCTCGAGGGCCAGGACCTTCAGATCGCTGGGCCCATCGTCAAGGAGATCCTCGCGCGCCTGAGGTTCCTCGTGGACGTCGGCCTCGACTACCTCACGCTCGAGCGGGCGACAGCCACGCTATCGGGCGGCGAGGCGCAGCGCATCCGCCTCGCGACGCAGATCGGCGCGGGCCTCATGGGCGTCCTCTACATTCTGGACGAGCCGTCCATCGGCCTGCACCAGCGCGACAACGAACGCCTGATCGCGACGCTCAAGCGCCTGCGTGACCTCGGGAACACCGTCATCGTCGTCGAGCACGACGAGGACACGATCAGGGCGGCCGACTACGTGGTGGACATGGGCCCTGGCGCGGGCGAGCACGGCGGCTATGTCGTCGCGGCGGGCACGCCGGCCAAGGTAGCGCGCACCAAGGGGTCGGTCACGGCCGATTACCTGTCGGGCCGGAAGAAGATCGAAGTTCCGAGCGAGCGCCGCAACC
The DNA here is from genome assembly GCA_015062685.1 of Coriobacteriaceae bacterium. GTDB lineage: Bacteria > Actinomycetota > Coriobacteriia > Coriobacteriales > Eggerthellaceae > UBA9715. The sequence continues at coordinate 53,897 of SUUE01000008.1, read as the reverse complement.
CCGGCAGGGGCTCGGTGAAGCTCATCGGCGCGAGCGAGAACAACCTCAAGAACCTCGACGTGGAGATCGAGATCGGAACGCTCACGGTGGTGACGGGCGTCAGCGGTTCTGGCAAATCGTCGCTCGTGACCGACACGCTCGCCCCCCTGCTCGCGAACAGGGTCAACCATGCTCGCCGAAGGACCGGCGCCTTCAGGAAGATAGAAGGCACCAACCAGATCGACAAGACGATCAACATCGACCAGAGCCCCATCGGGCGCACGCCGCGCTCCAACCCGGCAACCTATATCGGCCTCTGGGACGACATTCGCGCGCTGTTCGCCTCCACTCAGGAGTCCAAGGCGCGCGGCTACTCGCCCGGCCGCTTCTCCTTCAACGTCAAGGGCGGCCGCTGCGAGGCCTGCAAGGGCGACGGCCAGATCAAGATCGAGATGCACTTCCTCCCCGACATCTACGTGCCGTGCGAGGTGTGCAACGGCGAGCGCTACAACCGCGAGACGCTCCAGGTCACGTACCGCGGCAAGAACATCGCGCAGGTGCTCGACATGACCGTCGACGAGGCGCTCGAGTTCTTCAAGAACATACCGGGCATCAAGCGCAAGCTCGCGACGCTGCACGACGTCGGCTTGGGCTACATCAGGCTCGGGCAGCCGGCGACCACGCTTTCGGGCGGCGAGGCTCAGCGCGTCAAGCTTTCGAGCGAGCTCCAGAAGCGCCAGACGGGCAAGACGTTCTACATCCTCGACGAGCCCACAACGGGCCTGCATTTCGAGGATGTCCGGCAGCTGCTCGTCGTGCTCCAGAGGCTCGTGGACGCGGGCAACACCGTGCTCGTCATCGAGCATAACCTCGACGTGATCAAGACGGCCGACCGCATCATCGACCTCGGCCCCGAAGGCGGCGACCGCGGCGGCACCATCGTCGCCACGGGCACGCCCGAAGAGGTGGCGGCGGTAGAGGGAAGCTACACGGGGCAGTTCCTCGCTCGCATGCTCTAGCCGCGCTCCGCTGGTTTCATGCCATTGTTTTGTGGTCTATTCGGTTGTTGTCTATTGTATTGTTTACAACTGTTAACCATCGCATTACTATTCTCTCGTGAACTTATTTACGAGAGGGAGTTGAGTGGGCCTTGTTTGACCGCAACCTAATGAAAATAGACGGCATGAGGGGCATCTTTGCGGTGCTCCTGGTGTTCGCCCTGCTGCAAGCCGCCGCGATTATCGGGCAAAGCTGGACGCTTGCCTCGGTCATAGCCAACTTATGGGGCGGCTTCGGCATCGAGAGCCAGCTGACGCTCATCGCAGGCTTCTTCGGGTGCTTCGCCGCCAACAGGCTGATAACCTACGTGCAGGAGACCATGCTCGACAAGTTCTCCGTCTCGCGGGCTGAACAGCTCAGGGAAGCCCTCCTCACGGCGACGTTCGACGCGAAGACTAACGTTGCCGGCGCAATGGGCAGCGCCTCGCTCACCACGACGGCCACGCAGGGCATCGACGACGTGCAGGAGTATCTGCGCATCATTCCGCCCAAGGGCGTTGCCATGGCTGCGATCGCGATTCCGGTGCTCGTGGCGGAGTTCCTTGCCGACTGGCCGAGCGGCATCATCCTGGCCGTCATGTTCCCCGTGATAATGTTCTTCATGATCATCCTCGGCATAAAAGCACGCGACCGCGCGAGGAGCCAATACGAATCGTACAATCGCCTCTCGAACCATTTCCTCGACACGCTGCGCGGCGTCGACGCCATCGTGGCCTCGGGGGCCGTCGAGCGCACCGGTGAGGAAGTGTTCGATTCGAGCGAAGACCTGCGAACCGCGACCGTGCGCACCCTCACGACCGCAACGCTCTCGAGCGTCGTGCTGGACCTCTGCGCCGTGTTCGGGGTGGCTGCCGTCGCGATCCTGCTCGCGTTCCGTCTCATGGACGGCACAGTCGCGCTCCAGACAGGGCTTTTCGCGCTCATCCTCGCCCCCGAGTTCTTCGCGCCCATCCGCTCGTTCTCGGGCGACTTCCACGCATCGCAGGACGGTAAGAATGCGCTCGCTGCGGCCCTCGAGATAGCGCAGCTTCGTCCGAACCCGGGCGCGGACGAACCCAGCGCCGCGGTCGAGGGGCAGCAACCTGCGCAGGAAGACAGCGCCCTGTCCTTCGAAAACGTGTCCTACGAGCATGCGGATTCCACGTCCCCGGCTGTCGAGTCCATCACCTTCGCCATAGAACCCGGCGAGCACGTGGCGCTCGTCGGGAAGAGCGGATCGGGCAAGAGCACCATCGCGTCGCTCGCCGCCGGGCTGCTGCAGCCTTCCAATGGCGCGGTCTCATCGCGCGGCGTTCGCTTTATCCCCCAGCACCCCCACATCTTCGCCGATACGCTCGAGAACAACCTCCTGCTCTACAGCCCGGAGGCCGAAGCGGAAAGAGTGAGCGACGTGCTCTCTGCGGTCGGGCTCGACGACCTCGTGAAAGAACTACCCGACGGGCTCCAGACCATGGTCGGAGAGGGCAACCACGGGCTCTCCGGCGGTCAAGCCCACCGTGTGGCGCTCGCACGCGTGCTTCTCGACGATTCCGCGCAGGTCCTTGTCTTCGACGAGCCGACGGCGCATCTGGACATAGAGACCGAACTCGAACTCAAGCAATGCGTGCTCCCCCTCCTCGAGGGCCGTGCCGTGCTGTTCGCGACGCACCGCCTCCACTGGATCGGCTCGATGGACCGTGTCATCGAGCTTAAGGACGGCAAGATAGAACGCATACGCACGGTGACCGAAGGAGGTGATGCCCGATGAATTCGCGCAACTCTTGGCTCAGGGGCTTCCTTTCGTCATACCGTAAGCCGGTCGTAACGGCGCTCGCCCTCGGGCTCATCGCCGCCGCGTTCTCCGCGATGCTCATGTTCACATCGGGCTACCTCATCAGCGCGACAGCGCTGGAGGGCGTGACGCTCTTCTCCGTCATGCTTCCCGTGGCGTTCGTGCAGGTGTTCGGCATCGGGAAGCCCTTGGCTCGCTACTTCGAGCGCCTCGTCAGCCACAGCTGGGTGCTCCGGGTTACATCCGACCTGCGCAAGATGCTCTACAACCACGTCGCGAGCACCGCCGCCGACCCAACGCAAGCGCGCGCGAGCGGCGAGTACCTCTCCATCCTCTCCGACGACATCGCGCACTTGCAGAACCTCTACCTGCGCGTCGTGTTCCCCTCTGTGGTGGCATTACTTCTCGCGTGCCTCGCGACCATCGCGTTCGGCTTGTTCTCCCCGGCGTTTGCCTGCGTGATGCTCGTCGTGTTTGCCGGCACCGTGGTCGGTCTGCCCATGGCCACGCTCGCGGCCACGCGCGTCCGCATGCTGAAAGTGAAGTCGATGCGCGCCGAAAGCTTCGAGAAGCTTTCCGACGACATTGCCGGCGTCAACGACTGGAAGCTCTCCGGCCGCTCCCTCGAGGCTATCGCGCGCGGCGCGGCCGCAGACAGCGCGAGACGGGATCTCGATCGCCGCATACGCTTCTTCGATCGTACGATTGAACTCGCGAGCCTCCTCATCCTGGGCCTCGCCGCATGCGCGGTTATCGCATGGTCTGGCAGCAGCTTCGCCGGCGATCCGTCCACGGTCAATTGGATCGCGGCGTTCGTGCTCGGCTTCTTCCCGATCATCGAGAGCTTCGCCGCCCTCCCCAGCATGGTTCCGTCGTCCACAGACCACATGCAGTCAATCGACCGCCTCCGCTCGATCTCCGACGAAGGCGGCCTCGACGGCAATCGCGACGCATTCCCCGATACCTCCGACGCGTCCATCGTCGTCGAGGGCGTAACGTACGCATACCCCGCTTCTCGTAAAGCGGCTCTGCACGACCTCGATTGCACGATCGAGAGCGGGCAGAAAGTAGCCATACTCGGCAAGAGCGGTTCGGGAAAGACGACCCTCGTCTCACTTGTCCGAGGAATGCTCGAGCCCCAGTCGGGCACCATCGAAGTCGGCGGCGAGAAGATGGTCGCGCGGGCGTACGACGTGTCAGGCACCATCGGATACCTCTCGCAAGAGCCCTACATCTTCAACAAGTCGCTGCGCGACAACCTGGCCCTCGCGCGACCCGATGCAACCGACGACGAGCTCTTGGACATCTTGGAAAAGGTCGGGCTGCGCGATCGGTACGACGCCCTCCCCAATGGCCTCGACACGGTCATCGGCGAGACGGGAACCGGCTTCTCCGGCGGTGAAGCCCACCGCATCGCCCTTGCCCGCACGCTCACCGCGCGTTCCAAGGTCATCATCGTGGACGAGCCCTTTGCGGCGCTCGACCCCGAAACCGAAGCCGAATTGCTCGAGACGCTCTTCGACGTGTGCGACGGCCGCACGCTCATTGTGGTCACGCACCACCTCGCGCTCGTGGACAGGTTCGATCGCGTGATCTTCCTCGAGGACGGCGCGATCGAGCTCGATGGCTCCCCTGCCGAGCTGGAGCGTTCGAACGATCACTTCAGGGAGCTCCTCGCCTTCGACCGCAACCTCTAGGGCCCAGCGCGCCGTAGAGCCTCATATCCGCCTAAGAGGGCGCCCGGTTTGCTATAGTGTTCTATCGTGATTAGTGTAAGACCGAGCGCCCAACAGGCGCGATTGTTCGAGGTGGATATGAATACTGAAGCAGAGGCCAAAGGGAGCGCCATCGGGCTCTTGCCCGTCCTCGTGTTCCTCTTGCTCTTCATCGGAAGCGGCGTCGTCCTGAACGACTTCTACGCCATGCCCGCCATCGTGGCGTTCCTCGCCGCTTTAACCGTAGCCTTCGCGCAGAGCCCCAAGCGCTCCTTCAAGGACAAGCTCGAGAGCGCGGCCCAGAGCATGGGTCAGCCGAATGTCATGATCATGTGCCTCGTATTCGTGCTTGCGGGCGCCTTCACCGGCTCGGTGAGCGCCGCCGGCGGCGTGGAGAGCACGGTCAACTTCGCCCTCTCCGTTCTGCCCAGCCAGATCGTGCTGCCCGGCCTGTTTCTCATTGCCTGCTTCATATCGCTCTCCATGGGCACGAGCGTGGGGACGATCGCGGCGCTGGCGCCCATCGCCGTGGGCATAGCGCTCAAGACGGGTCTCCCCGGCCCAATCTGCCTTGCCGCCATCGTGAGCGGCGCCATGTTCGGCGACAACCTCTCCGTCATTTCCGACACGACCATCGCCGCCACGCGCACCCAGGGCTGCGAGATGAAGGACAAGTTCCGAGCGAACTTCGCCATCGCGCTCCCGGCGGCCGTCGCCGCGTTCATCATCTTCGCCGTCATAGGCGCTGGTAGCACTTACGAAATCGACGGGGACCTGTCCTACAACCTCTGGCAGGTGCTCCCCTACATCGCCGTCCTCGTGGCCGCGCTCGCAGGCGTCAACGTCTTCGCGGTGCTCGTGGGAGGCACGGTGCTGTCCTGCATCGTTGGCGTCGCCCTCGGCACCATCGAGCCCACCTCCATCGCTACCGTCATCGGCAGCGGCCCCAACGGCAATGGCGGCATCATGAACATGTACGACATCACCGTTATCAGCATCATTTGCGCGGGCATCATCGGGCTCGTCAAGGATAACGGGGGCATCGACTTCATCCTGCACGCCATCCGCAAGCGGGTGAAGAGCTCGCGGGGAGCCGAAGTAGGTATCTCCGTGCTCACGCTCCTCGTGGACGCGAGCACCGCGAACAACACGGTCGCCATCGTCATAGCCGGTCCCATCGTGAAGGACATCTCGGAGGAGTTCGACATAAGCCCCAGGAGGGCCGCGAGCCTCATCGACGTGTTCTCCTCGGTCATGCAGGGCATCATCCCCTACGGCGCCCAGCTCCTCTACGCGTGCGCCGGCGCGGCAGCGGCGGGGCTGATGGTGACGCCCTTCGAGATCATGCCGTTCCTGGTCTACCCCTACCTGCTGGCTTTCTGCGCGGTCGTGTCGATAATCATCGGCAAGAGGCTCAAGATCAACGCATAGGCGCGATTCGCGTTATGGCATGAAGAAGGCCTTGCCCGTTTTAACGGGCAAGGCCTTTCCTTGGGTCCATGTCGCGCGCTTGGCTACCTGATGCCCGCATGCACTTCCTGGAGCGAGCGGACCTGCTTGGAGCCCGCCTCCTTGACGGCCTTGATGCCGATGGCAGCAGCCTTTCCAGCCGCCATGGTCGTCATGTAGGCCGTATGCGATTTGATCGCGGCGCGGCGCATCGCGCTGCCGTCGTCAGCCGACTTCGTCGTGGTGGAAGGCGTGTTGATGACGAGGTCGGCATCGCCGTTAAGGATGAGGTCGATGACGTTCGGGCGGCCTTCGGACGCCTTCAGCGTGAGCGTCGCGGGCACGCCGGCCTCGACGAGCGCATCGCGCGTGCCCTTCGTGGCCACGATCTCGAAACCCGCGTCGATGAACGCGCGGCCGACTTCCGCCAGCTCGCCCTTGTCGCGGTCGGAGACGCTGATGAGCACCGTGCCGCCGAGCGGCAGCACCGTCTGCGTGGCCTCCTGCGACTTGTAGAACGCCTCGCCGAACGTGTCCGCCAAGCCGAGCACCTCGCCCGTCGAACGCATCTCGGGGCCGAGCACCGGGTCCACTTCGGGGAACATGTTGAACGGGAACACGGCCTCCTTGACGCCGTAATGATTGTAAGTGACTTCCTTGAGCTCCGGAACGGGCGAAGTCCTGCCCGTAAGGGGCATAGTGATGACGTCCGTGGCGATCTGGACCATTTGGATGCCGCACACCTTGGACACCAGCGGCACCGTGCGCGAAGCGCGCGGGTTCGCCTCGAGCACGTACACCGTGTCTCCCTCGATGGCGTACTGGATGTTCATGAGGCCGCGAACATGCATGGCCTCGGCAATGAGGCGCGTATACTCCTTGATCGTCTTCAGGTGCTCGTCGGAAATCGTTACGGACGGCAGAATGGCCGCCGAGTCGCCCGAGTGAACGCCGGCGAGCTCGACGTGCTCCATGACAGCGGGGACGTACGCATGCGTGCCGTCGCAGATGGCGTCCGCTTCGCATTCGAGCGCGTGGTTCAGGAAGCGGTCGATGAGAATCGGGCGGTCGGGCGTCACGCCCACGGCCGCCGCCATGTAGGAGCGCAGGTTCTCGTCGTCGTACACGACCTCCATGCCGCGGCCGCCGAGCACGTACGACGGGCGCACCATGACCGGGTAGCCGATCGAATGCGCGATGTCGAGCGCCTCGTTGACGTCGACCGCCATGCCCGCCTCGGGCATCGGGATGCCGAGACGGTCCATGACCTCGCGGAACCTGTCGCGGTCCTCGGCGAGGTCGATGATCTCGGGGCTCGTGCCCAGGATGTTGACGCCGGCCTCCTCGAGCTCGCTCGCCAGGTTCAGCGGCGTCTGGCCGCCGAACTGCGCGATGACGCCGAGCGGCTTCTCCTTCTCGTAGATGGACAGCACGTCCTCGGCCGTGAGCGGCTCGAAGTAGAGCTTGTCGGAAGTGTCGTAGTCGGTGGACACCGTCTCCGGGTTGCAGTTGACGATGATCGTCTCGAAGCCGAGCTTCTTGAGCGACTTGGCGGCATGGACGCAGCAGTAGTCGAACTCGATGCCCTGGCCGATGCGATTCGGGCCGCCGCCGAGGATCATGACCTTGCGGCCATTTGAGATGGGATTGCGCTTGGCCACCTCAATGGCTGTAGGGGCGCTCCCCGAGCGCCCTTCGGCCGTGGTTGACGGGCGCTCGGGGAGCGCCCCTACAGATTCATCGATGTTGTAGGAGGAGTAATAATACGCGGAATCCTGCGTGGACGACACGTGCACGCCCTCCCAGGACTCGGTGCAGCCGATCTCCAGACGGTGCTCGCGAATGCGCTTCTCGGGAATGTCGAGCAACTGAGCGAGGTACTTGTCGGCGAAACCGTCCTTCTTCGCCTTGACGAGCACGTCGTCGGCGAGCATCTGCGTCGGGTGCTCGGCGGCGAAGGTCCTGATGGCCTCCTCCTCTGCGACGAGCTCCGCCATCTGCTCGATGAAGTACTTCTTGATCTTGGTGAGCTCGTGGAGCTCGTTGACCGTTGCGCCCGCGCGCAGCGCCTCATACATGACGAACTGGCGCTCGGATGAGGGGGTCACGAGCATGGCGAGCAGCTCTTCCTTGGTCTTGCCGTTGAAGTCCTTGGCGAACCCGAGGCCGTAGCGGCCCTTCTCGAGCGAGCGGATGGCCTTTTGGAACGCTTCCTTGTAGTTCTTGCCGATGGACATGACCTCGCCCACTGCGCGCATCTGCGTGCCGAGCTTGTCCTCAACGCCCTTGAACTTCTCGAAAGCCCAGCGCGCGAACTTGATGACGACGTAGTCCCCGTCGGGGTAGTACTTGTCGAGCGTGCCGTACTTGCCGCAGGGGATCTCGTCGAGCGTGAGGCCGCTCGCGAGCATGGACGAGATGAGCGCGATCGGGAAGCCCGTCGCCTTCGACGCGAGCGCGGAAGAGCGCGACGTGCGCGGGTTGATCTCGATGATGATATCGCGATCGGCGACGGGGTCGTGCGCCCACTGCACGTTGGTGCCGCCGATGACCTTGACGGCGTCGACGATCCTGTACGACTTCTCCTGCAGGCGGTCGATCACGGCCTGGTCGATGGTCTGCATGGGCGCCGCGCAGAAGGAGTCGCCCGTGTGCACGCCCATCGGGTCGATGTTCTCGATGGTGCAGACGGTGATCATCTGGCCCTTGGCGTCGCGGACGACCTCGAACTCGAGCTCCTCCCAGCCGAGGACGCTCTCCTCGACGAGCACCTCGGTGACGGGGCTTGCGGCCAGGCCGCGCGCGACGACGGTGCGCAGCTCCTCCACGTTGTAGACGAGGCCGCCGCCCGTGCCTCCCATGGTGTAGGCGGGGCGCAGGACGCAGGGGTAGCCGAGCTCCTCGGCGATGGCCACCGCCTCCTCGACGGTGTGGGACACCTTGGACTTGGCCATCTCGATGCCGAGATCGGCCATGGTCTGCTTGAAGATGTCGCGGTCCTCGCCGCGCTCGATCGCGTCGATGGGGGTGCCGATTACCTCGACGCCGTACTTCTCCAGCACGCCGGCCGAAGCCAGCGCCGAAGAGAGGTTGAGGCCCGATTGGCCGCCAAGGTTAGGAAGGAGCGCATCCGGGCGCTCCTTCTCGATGATTTCGGTTAGACGTTCGACGTTCAACGGTTCGATGTAGACGGCGTCCGCCGTCTCGGGATCGGTCATGATGGTCGCGGGGTTGCTGTTGACGAGAACGATCTCGTAACCCAGCGCCCTCAAGGCCTTGCACGCCTGCGTTCCCGAATAGTCGAACTCGCAAGCCTGGCCGATGATGATGGGGCCGCTACCGATGATGAGGACTTTCTTGATGTCGTTGCGCTTGGGCATGGACGACCTTCCCTTCGATGAACCTAAAAATGCTTGAAACATTGTAAAACAGTATGGCCCCATATCCTGTAGGATGGATATGTAAAATCGGTTGGAAATGTTTGGCTATACCTTTCGTTTTCAATGCGCTGCAACACTGCTAAAGCATTGCATAGGAGGAATCCGGACCATGTTTCGGAACGCTACAGGTTTTGTCTTTGACTGCGACGGCACGCTGATAGATTCGTTGGCGGCCTGGGAGGAAGCCGAACGCGATCTGTTCGCGCAAACGGGCCCGCTCACGCAGGAGCAGGAGGACGAAATCCACTCGGCCCCCATCGAGCATGCGGCCGAGATCTTCCACGACAAGTACGGCGTGGGCGAAAGCGCCGAAGCCGTGCTCGCCCACCTGGACGGGCACCTGCTCGATTTCTACGCAAGCAAGGCCGTCGCCATGCCCGGCGCTTGCGAGTTCGTGCGCCGCGCCGCGGCGAGCGGGGCGCCCTGCGTCGTGCTCTCCTCCAGCCCGCGCCGCTACCTCGACGCCGGCCTCAAACGCATCGGCATCCGCGATTGCTTCCTCGAGCTCGTGACGACCGACGAATCAGGCTGCTCGAAGCAGGACGCCGCCATATACGAGCGCGCGCTCTCCATCCTCGGGAGCGACGCGGCCACCACGTGGGCGTTCGACGACGCACCCTATGCGGTGTTCGCCATGCACTCCTCGGGCCTCAAGACCGTCTGCGTGGGCGAGCGCACGTCAGAGTACGCCGATGCCAACGTGAGCTCGTTCGAGGAGCTGCTCTAGGTTCTTAGGGGCCTTATGGCGATATACTTCCACTACCGAACCGACACGCAAGGAATTCACATGCGAAACAAGGTACTTCAATCAGAGATGCGCGAATACAAGAAGGGAGGCTACGCCTACCTCAACGCGCTGCGCGAGAAGGGCATCGCGTTCGCCGAAGCGGGCGCCAACCAAGCGCGTATCGACGAGCTCCGCGAGCAGCTGCGCGAGAAGGGCGCCCAATTCAAGAACGCCGGCGCCTCCATCGTGTGGGGCTGGCAGTCCCTCGCCTGCGTCGAGTGCACGGGCAACCGCGGCTCCGAGACGTTCTCAACGACGTTCAAATGCCATCGCGATTGCTACTTCTGCTTCAACTACAACGTGGCCGATTACGACAAGTTCGTGCGCGAAGGCTGCCCCTGGCGCGACGGCATCGACGACGCCGAGCGCCGCTACGGCCACGACGGCTTGGCGGTGATCGGCCTCACGGGCGGCGAGCCGCTGCTCATGCTCAACGACTCCATCGCCCTCCTCGAGGATGCCGGCAAGCGCTTCCCGTCAGCCCATAAGCGCATGTACACATCGGGCGACCTCCTGACCGAGGAAGGCGCAGTCCGTCTGGAGGAAGCCGGGCTCGACGAGATCCGATTCAGCGTCAAGCAGGATGACCCCCTAGAACGGCAGGAGCGCGTGCTCGCGGCCATGGAGGTCGCCAAGCGCCACATCCCGTCGATCATGGTGGAGATGCCCATAATCCCCAACACCGAGCACCGCATGCACGAGCTCTTCGAGCGCTGGGGCCAAATCGGCATCGACGGCGTCAACTTGCTCGAGTTCTGCTTCCCCTTCCACAGCTGGGAGGAATACGAGAAGCGGGGGTTCGAGATCCGCAACCCGCCGTTCGACGTCATGTACGACTACGGCTACTCGGGCGGGCTGCCCGTCGCGGGGAGCGAGGAGCTCTGCCTCGAGCTCATGCTCTGGGGAATCGACCACGACGTGCCGTTCGGCATGCATTACTGCTCGCTCGACAACAAGCACCGCAGCGAGATGCGCCTGCGCAACGAGCGCGGGGCGAGCATGACGCCCATCCTTTCGTTCGACGAGGGCGACTTCTTCCTGAAATGCGGGAAGGTGTACGGCGATGACCGCGAAGCCGCTTACGACGCGCTCGTCTCGGCGGGGTGCGGCGACTTCATGCCGAACGACGCCGAACAGAGCATCGCGTTCCCCCTCGCCTACCTCCCGGCTCTCGAGGGCATCGGGGTCGAACCCGCGATCGCCTTCCACGTGCTCGAATCAGACGAGCAGGGCAGCTTCGTGCGCGAGGTTGCCATCAGGCCCGTCGGCGAATAGGCAACCCGTTCTGGGAGCATAAAGAAAGCCGCCTACGAAGGCGGCTTTCTTTTCGTTTGCAAGGAGGCTCGAGCTATTCGGTCTTCTCGACAGCTTCCTCGACGGGGGTAGCGGGAGCGAGCTCGCCACCAGCCTCGACGAGAGCGTGCTGGGCCTTCTCCAGGTGAACCTGGTGCAGGTTCTTGCGGCCGAACTTGGCGTTCCACACGATGAACGTGCCGAGGCCGGTGAAGAAGAGGCCGAACACGGCCAGCAGGAACGAGCCGAGGTGGACGAGGCCCGCAGCTGCATGCTCGCCGCCATGGAAAAGGTCGATACCGACTGCGAACATGTTGTAGCCGCCGACGGGAATCAGGCACTGGAAGCCCTGGCCGAACTGCTCAACCAGCCAGTAAGAAAGACCGGGCAAGCAGAAGATTGCGCCGCACATCCAACCGCCCATCAGGATCCACACATGCTTTGCGGAAGGAATGGCCTTCTTTACAAGAAGCCAAACAATCTGGAACACAGCGCAGATGATGCCTCCGCCCACGAAAGCGCGAGCGCCGATGGTGAGCGCCACCATCGTGTCCGGCGAGGACACGATCGGGGAAGTCGCAGGAGGCTGGAACCCGAGCATGGCCGCAAGGTAACCGCCGGCAATGCAAACGACGGCGCCGACCGCGTTGAACCAGATGACGAGCCAAGCGCCCGGCCAGATGGACTTGCCGAGGCTCTCGCCCTTGGTCCAGGGCACGACCATCTTCATGCCGACGGCCATGGCGAAGCCAGCGAACGGGAACAGGGCGCCGAACGTGGCCCATTCCTCGAAGTACTGGTAGATGGCGAGGCCGCCCAGGATAAACCCGATGACGCCCAAGCTCACGAGCACTGCGCCGCCCTTGAAGAACTCCATGGGCGTGCCGGTGAGCGCGAAGCCCCAGAAGCCGGCAAGAGCCTGCGCGATAAGGCAGAACAAGCCGCCGAGCAGGAAACTATAGATTACTGTCTTGTACGGTTTCATATCATCCCCTTTGCTTAGACATCCGGCTGGGGCATCCCCTTCGCCCAGCCGAACAAATAACTGCGCGATTATAGCATGCAGAGACGCCCCGACATGCACATCGGGGCGTCATTTTCGATGAGCGAGCTGTAGGGCCGTCAATGGCGGCGAATGCATTGCGCCATCGATTACTTAACCGGTTCGGCCGCCTTGGCCGGTGTAGCTTGCTTGGCAGGTGCTGCGTTCTTGGCGGGCGTCGCTTTATTAGCCGAGGCTGCTTTCTCTGCCGGTGCCGCCTCCTTAACTGGGGCAATCTCCGTAGCCACTTTAGCCGGCGAGATCTGTTTGGCTGCGGCGGCTTTTTTGGCGGGAGCGGCAGTCGCGACCGATGTGGTCACCGCAGCTTTAGCCGGCTCAGCCTTCTTTGCAGGCTCGGCCTTCTTAGCCTGCGTTACCTGTTTTGCAGGCGCTGTCTTCTTTTCCGAGGACGTTTTCTTGGTCGGAGTGGTCTTCTTTGCCTGGGTGGCTGTCTTAGCTGAGGTTGCCCTCTTGACTGGCGCAGCCTGCTTCGAAGCCGCCACCTTCGCCGGCGATGCCTTCTTTGCGGGTTCGGCCTTCTTGGCGGGTTCAGCTTTCTTAGCCGGCGCCGCCTTCTTTGCCGGAATGACCTTTCCTGCAGGCTTTTCCTCTTCCACCTCTACCTCAATGACCACCTCCGCAGATTCAGCCCTCTTCGAAACAACGGGGATCTGCTTGCAGGCCTTCTGCTGGCTACGAACCACGAAGTCCGCCCACGCCCCCGCTTGCTCTTTGAAATGCTCGTTGGCCATCTTCTCCCACTCTTTCATTTCCTTTCTGAAAGATTTGGGGGGCTTGACCCATGCAGGAAGCCACGGCACCTCCTCTGGGAAGGCGCCGGCAAAGTCGTCCATCATGTCCTGGACGTAATCAAAGAACTGATCGTGCTGGTCCTTGGACCTTTCGATGGAAGACTTCTGCATGTCGATCGATTTCTCCCAGAAAGCCTTCATGTCGTTCTCGAACTGCCTGAACGACTTAGAGGGCGCTATCCAGTTCGGGAACAGAGGCCACCCGCCGTTACCTATCGTCTCCTGCTTGCTCATCCTTTTCTCTCCTTTCATGTTGACTCAACACACTTATGGAAAGCCATGACAAACATCTTGGAAATCGCGCGCACGGCGCTTCTCGCAAGGCCAAGAACACAGAAACCGTCAGCCCCGCAATCAGATTCGAAATTCAGGGGTTTGAAATGCCATAACAAAGTCATTCCTGCCACCACCTGGGGTTTTAAATCATTTTTCAATCTAGCACATGTAAAGATGCAAAGCAATCAACGGATAGGTTGCACCTTGCCCAATAGCTATCGGGAAGCTGACAGAGGCGCTACAGCCGCTTGCGGGCTTCTAGTCGCCCAAAAAGAGTACAATCCAAGCAGGAGCATGCTAGGCCAGCATTTGCAGCGACGCCGAACCGCACACCGGTTGCATAGGAGGTATCGTATGAACCCCATACTCAAGTACCTAGGAACCACCGGCAAGGAAAAGATGGCCAAGATCGTTTCCACACAAGCAGACGAGCACCCTTTGCCCGATAGCCTTATCTGTCATGAAGACCTATCCTACAAAGGCCAAGATGGGGCAACGCTCGCAGCTGACGTCTACCGCCCTATCGATGCGAGCGCCGACCCCCTGCCCATCGCGGTATTCGTACATGGAGGGGGCCTCGTCGTGGGCACCCGCAAGGCGAATCGTGCGTATGCCGAACTCGTCGCCGAACGGGGATATGTGGCATTTATTCCCGACTACCGCTTCCTCGACGAGACAGATGGCCTAGGTGAAATCGCAGACGTTTGCGCCGGGCTTTCGTATCTGAAGGCCCACGCTGTCGAGTTTGGAGGCGACCTGACGCGCATCCTGGTAATCGGGGAAAGCGCTGGCGGGTTCCTAGCGCTCTACGCTACCGCGCTTTCCTCCTCGCCTCATCTGCAAGAGACGCTTGGAATCGAGGCGCCGGAGTTGTCCGTGCGCGCGCTCGCATGCTTTGGGGGCATGATCTACACGACCGGCATCGACCCCATCGGCCTCGTGTACCGCCGCGATATGTATGGCTCGCGTTTGCGCGATGCCGACTTCATGGACCTCATGAACCCCGAGAACCCCAGTATCGAATCGAGCTTGCCCCCTGTGCTGCAGGTGGTAAGCGGTGCAGACTTCCTCAAGTCCAACACGCTGCGCTACAACGAGGCGCTTGCGATGGCGGGGCACGACCACCGGCTCATCTACTACAAGAAGGGCAAGGACCTCAAGCACGCTTTTCCTTCACGTTACCCCGAACTGCCGCAGAGCAGAGAGGTGCTCGACCGACTCGACGCCTGGTTCAAGGCGCTGTAATTCGCACCCGCTTCAGGGGGTCATCCCATGCCAACGCAGGAGAAAGGCCACGCACGCGAAAGCGTCCGTGGCCTTTCTGGAAAGCATTTGCGCTTGCGGAAAACCCTATGGGTTATTTGGCCTTTGCGCCCGCAGCCGGCTTCGTCTCCCCAGCGCCCTCCTCGGCCGCGGGAACCTTAGCACAGGCTTTTTCCTGACCCTGGATAAAGAAGTCCACCATCGAGCCCATCTGCTCCTTGAAGTGCTCGTTGGCCATCTTCTCCCACTCCTTCATCTCCTTCCTGAAGGACTTGGGCGGCATGGCCCAAGCGGGCAGCCATGGCATCTCCTCCGGGAAGGCGCCGGCAAAGTCGTCCATCATGTCCTGGACGTACTCAAAGAACTGGTCGTACTGATCCTTCGACCTGTCAATTGAAGACTTCTGTATGTCGATGGACTTCTCCCAGAACTCCTTCATGTCGCCCTCAAACTTCTTGAACTGCTCTTTGGATTTCTCCTTGTCGCCGTTCCAGAAAGCTTGCGCCGGATCCCATTTCGGAAACATGGGCCAAACGTTGCCTGCCTTCTCCTCTTTGCTCATCTTCTGCTCTCCTTTCTTGATGGACAATACCTACCAACCTCGGTTGAAACATGCAATTTTTGCAATGTTCAGCAACTAGTCTTTGTTGCCCCAACCCCAATAGAATGCGCCCGGCATAAACGGCATTGGCATCATCGGAGGTGCAGGGGGCATAGGCGCCATGGGAGCCATGGGAGCCATGGGAGCCATGGGAGCCATGGGCATCATGGGAGGCATCATGCCCGGGAACATGGGCATCGAGCCATTGGGGGCGTTTCCGGCCTGACCCATGCCCATGCCCATGCTCATGCTCTCTTTCATGATGGGCATGACGTACTTGCGGAAAGCGATCTCGAACATCTTCGGCATCATGCTCATCATGCTCCCCGAAACATCATTGATGTCGAAGCCCGTGAGATCCAAGATCAGCTCTCTGAGACCGGGGATGCGGAATATCTTGGAATAGTCATTGTTGTTGATGTCCGGGATTATCGCAAATAGCTCGGAGAGGATGTTGTAGGGGTCGTGCTCCAACTCCTCCGGTATGCCCGCGCCCATGAGCGCGTTCTCGCCCTCCGCAGCGGGGATCAGCATGACGTCCACGAGCTTGCCGTCCACCTTCACGGGCTTCACCGAAAAGCGCTTCCCCGTCACGGCGCCCGCGGTCAACCTCTTTGTGTCGACCTTGCCGCCGGTGTTCAGGGGGATTCGCTCCACAATAACGCACTGGCTGGGCATGTTCGTGTCGGCAAGCATGCCGTCCTTGACGAACACCTGGATCAGCGCGCGGTGAATAGTCGCGAGGTCCCCCGGCGCGCCCTTGTCCAGCTCAACGTAGAGCACGGGGATGTTATCGTGGAGGGTCTTATGGAACTCGGGCGCCAGGCCGCAGGCCACAATGCCGGGTTGGGCGGTCATGGCGGTCTGCACCAAACCCGCGTCGAAACGCACGCCGGCGTTGTTGATGAAGAACTGGTTGGACCTGCCGATGCAGGTCATGCTCCCATCTTCGTTCACGCGCACGAGGTCATTGGTGTTGAAGTAGTCTTCGCCGTCAATGTTGTCCAGCTCGAAGAACACTTCGTCATCCAACCGGCCGGAACTGATGGTCTCCGAGGCGAGCAGCAGGACGCCGGTGCGCGGGCCGTCGGACAGGTCGTAGTAACGATCCTCGTCCTCGACGTAGATCTTGACCTTGTATCCGGGCAGAGGGAATCCGATGGCATCGTCATCCCTGTCTGAAGGCGAAATGATGCAAGCGCCGCCGAGCTCGGAGAGCCCGTAACCGTTGATGACCCGGGCGGTCGAGCCGCACGACTCGAGATAATCGTTGAACTTCTTCTTGTATTCGGGGGACACGTAGGTTCCTCCCATGAAGACGACCCTCAGCTCGGAAAGATCCATCTCGGGCATGGTCTTGAGCCAGGAGTCCAGGATATTCATGCTGGTGAACAGCACGTTGAAACCATAGTGCTCTATCGCTTCGCCGTAGCGTGGATTTGTCCCGCCCCATGGCAGGCAAATCAGCTCCATGCCCAAGCCCAAAGGCATATGCAGCATATCCACCATCGAATAGACCCAGGACATGTTCAGCGTCAAGCAGCTGACTAGGTGGTCCGGCAGACCCTGGAAGTCTTCGTAGGTTTCCTTCGTCTTGATAGCGCACGGCACGAAAGCGTTGAGGGCCTTATCGGACATGGGAACCGGCTTGTGCATGCCGTTCACCGTGCCCGTGGTGTGGAGGATGACGGAGGAGTCGGAGGATTTCTTCCCACCGTAGGCGATGGGCGTTGCCTCGTACTCTCTCAGGAGGTCTTCCATCAGAAGCCCACCGTCGAGCTCGCGGAACAGCTCGGTATTCGTCTTGCGGATGAACTCCAGCCAGGGAACACCGAACTCCCCGCCCATTGGGCTTTCCAGTACGATGATGTTGCGTAATCCGAGCTTCTTGCGGTCACGGACCAGGCGCTTCATCAAGAGAGGGAACGCCCACACCTCCGAGACCATCAGGTCCGTGATCTTCTCCCTCTTGATCATGCTGTGTATCTGCTTCTCATCGAAGAGGTCGAGAGGGTAGATATGGGACACAGAAGCACCCGTCATGTTGAGGCCGTAGAACGCGAAGATAACCTCTGCCGTCGGGGTGCCGATGAGCGCCACGCGAGAACCGTTATCTCGTGTGATGCCAGCGCCGGAAAACGCCTCGGCATAGCGTTCCCAATAACGGAACATCTGGCGATACGTGTACGTCCGATAGCCGTCCCGTATGGCCACGCTGTCCAAGCGCTCGTCGCTGAAAGAGTTCATCTCTTTGATGAAGGACCAGCAGGGCTGGTCAAGGATGGCGCCCTTTTCGAGTTTCGCCATCAAATTCGCCCGCTCTTTTTCACTGCTCTCCATGGCTGGTGCCACCCCTTCTTTACAGTTTACACAGGCAAATCAAACTATATTTGTTTACAAAATGGTGTGCAATACCGCTGAGGGAAGCGTTCCAAACTGTCACCTTAACGTAAGCGATGCCAAAAAGTCAGTCTGCTACATGCAGAGACGCCCCGAATTAGCATCGGGGCGTCGTTCCCGCCGAAGCGCCGTTCGACCAATGGGGCGCATGCGCCCCATTGGCGTGCCGCAAATCTATTCGGGCTTCCTCACGTTGATGGCCACGGCGAAGAAATCGACCTCTTCGTCGCTCTCGACCACGGGCACTGTGTGGTTCGCCTTGAAGCCCTGGTCGGGCTCCACCTCGAACTCGTCCACGATCTCCGGTTCGCCGAAACCTGCAGCCGACAGCATGCCGAAGAACTCTCCCTTCGTGCGGCCTGCCTGGATGCTGTTGCCCATGGCGCGCGCCTTGCGAACCACCTCGGCGTCGCGCTCCTCATCAGAGAAGATCGTCTCGCACACGAGCAGCCCGCCCGGCTTGAGCACGCGGTAAAACTCCTTGAGCGCCTTCTCCTGATCGTAGAGCAGCGTCATGACGTTGTTGATGTACACCATGTCCACGGAGTTGTCGCCGATGCCCGCCTCCATGAGGTCTTCGGGGTAGGCGACGTGGAACTCCATGTTGGATTCCTTGAGGTGGTTCTTGCGCCATGCGCGCTCGGAATCGGCTTCGGCCTCCGCGATGTAGGAAGGCGACCAGTCGGTGCCGATTACGCGGCCCTTCTCCCCCACCATCGCCGACATCTTGAAGACGCCCTTGCCGCGGCGGCAGCACACGTTGAGCACGCGCTGCCCCTTCATGCCCGGAAGCGTCATGCGGCTCATGGAGGCGAAGCCGAACTCGTGCTCGCGGTTTTGGTAGTAAGCATCGATCTCCACGTCTTCGGGAAGCGTCATCCTGCAAGCGCTGTCGAACCCGTTCTCGCGCTCTTCCTTGGCCCCGTAGTACGACTCCATCTCGCTCGGCGCGCCATCGCCCTCATCGGCAGTCGCCGCCGGTTCCGCGTTGGCCTTGGCGTGCTTCGGCACGCTCGAGGTCGTGTGGCTCAACCCCACGGCGCTGCCCATGTCGAAGCTGTTCCCCTCGAGGGCCTGCGAGCTCTTGATCTCCTCCTCGAGGTCGCTCAGCTCGCGCACGCGCTCAGTCAGGCCCTTGCGCGCCTCGTCCACCTTCAGCTCGTCGTTGTGCGCGTAGTACGCCTCGTTGCCGTAATGGGATATGAACTGCGTGGAAGGCGTCCGCGTGGTGAGCTCGGCCATGAACACGAGCATCTCGCGGTTGCTGCCGAAGCTGTCCTCGATGAACGCGAAGGCGTTGTTCATCTTCTTCTGGGTTTCCTCGACGAGCGGGCTGATCTTGTCGACTTCTGCGCGGTAGGTCTTGTTGACCACCTCGAACGCCGCGGGGCCCTCCTCCGCGTGCTCGGCAACGCACGCGCCGACGATATCGCGGATCTTGCGGATATAGAGGTTCTCGGATCGCACGAACGATTTCTTCGCCGTGCCAGCGGCGATCTTGCGATCGAGCGCGTCCTCGCGCTTGTGGAGCGACTTGACGATGGCGTCTTCCACCGTCGCGCCATCCATGAGCAGCGGCTTGGCCATGCGCAGCTCGTCGCGCAGCGCGACGACGAGGCTCTCCTGGTCGAGTGTCGCGGAGCATTGCGTTCCGAGCGCGTCCAATACGAGGCCGAGCAAAGCTATGCGCTCGTCGAACGGGGCCTGCTTCGCCCGGTCGATGACATCGCGGCTCGCGCTCCCGCTGAGGATCTTGCCGATCTGGTAGTCGGAACGGTACTTCTCGAACAGGCCGTAGTACACCGAAAAGCGGTCGGCGATGTCGTCGTCGCGCAGGAACTGGACGAACAGCTCTCGGTCGCAGGGCTTACCGAGCTGCTCGTAGAGCGTGATGACCTCGGCGAGGTCCTCCCATCCGCGCGCGGTCACGAAGCTCTTGCCGCCGCCGGGCTTCGATTCCACCTTGTAGAAGCAATCGGGCTTGGCTTCGAGGAACGTGGTAACGGCGGGGTGGATGCCCTTCTCCGTTGCATAGCGCTTGAAGGCGGGGTAATCGGGCTCCACGTCGATCTCGCGCAGTCGGTCGAGCGTGACGATGTCGAACTCGTGCACCGACTTGTTGTACTCGGGCGGGTTGCCTGCGCACACGATTACCCAATCATCAGGCACCTTGTGGCGGCCGAACGTCTTGAACTGCAGGAACTGAAGCATCGAGGGGTACAACGTCTCGCTCACGCAGTTGATCTCGTCGAGGAACAGGATGCCCTTGCGCTCGCCCGAGCGCTCCATGTAGTCGTAGATGGCGCTCACGATCTCGCTCATGGTGTACTCTGAGGACTCGTACTCGAAGCCCTCGAACTCTCGGTGGACGATGCGCGGGAGGCCGAGCGCGCTCTGGCGCGTATGGTGCGTCATCGAGTACGACACCACGCCGATCTGCAGCTCCTGCGCGATCTGCTCGATGATCGCGGTCTTGCCGATGCCGGGCGCGCCCACGAGGAACATGGGCCGCTGCCTCGACGGGCTGATGACGTACATACCCGCGTCATCCTTCTGCAAGTACGCCTCAACGGTGTCCTTGATCTGCTCTTTCGCTGTTGCGATGTTCATGCAGCTCTCCTATCTACGCTTTCGTTCCAGGGCGGCGAGCGAACGGCCGGGGACGGAGCGCCCCTATCGTGCACCGATCAATACTCGCTCCTGAAGCGGTTGATACCCTCTTCGTCTATCAGCACGCGCATGGCCCATGGCGGCACGGACGGAATGTAGTTGTCCCCGTTGTCCATGAACACGAACGCCACGTCGTAATCCTGCGCCTTCTCGGGGAACTGGCCGAGGCCGTCGGTGAAGTAGATCATGCCCTTCATATCGGGTAGCTCTCCCCTGTCGATGAGCTGGTTCACGTAGGCGAAAGCAGGACGGAAGTCGGTGCCGCCCATCCCGCGGATGAAGAAGCCGTCCATGAAGACGTCGACGTCGCGCAGGTCGGTGATCTTGGTGTCCGCCTGCACCTTCGCATCGCATTGGATGACGTGGATGTTTACGGCATGCGCATAGTCTTCCGATTTCTTGATCACGTTGAACGTGTGCTCCACGAACTTCCGGACGAGGTCGCCCTTGCACGATTCGGACGTGTCTATGCAGATCACGAAATCGCGGATGCGCTGGGTTTCCTTGTATTCGAGCGGCTCGACGAGCGGCATGTTGCCGTAGAGCTCGAGCCCGTAGGTGTAGAACACGTAATCGTATTCGTCGTCGTTGATCTTCATTTCCTCGGAGAGCACCGAGAAGCGCCGCAGGAAATCCGAGTAATCGTACTTCTTGCGGTTCGCCACCGCCAAGCTCGTGATGAGGCTGCCGGCTTCGTCGCCCCATTCCTTGGAGAAGGTCTCGAGGTTCATCTCGATCTGCTTGGCGATCTCCTCCCAATCGCGCTCGTCCTCGGACTTCTCGTCCTCCACCTCATCGCTGTCTTCGTCATCCGAAGACGAGCCGCCCTGGAAGCTCGATTCGATGTTGTCCTCGGCGTCGCTCGTGTCGTTGGCGTCCGCCGACGAGCCTTCCGCTTCTTCGTCCGATTCCTCGGACTCGCCAGCGGAATCCTTGTTCTCCACTTCCTGCTTTTCGGTGTCGGCTTCCTCCATCTCGCCGTCCACGACCATTTGCTGGTTGGAGTCCGACTCCTCTCCGTCCTCGTCGTGGTTCGAGAGCTCCTCGATGTCTCCTGGCGTCTCTTCCGGCTTGCCCTTCGCATACGACGGCCAAGCCTCGTGGTTGTCGCGCTCGAAGAGGACGCGCATCTCGTTCATGCGCGATTGGCTCATCATCTGCATCGAACTGCCCTCTGGGGCCGTGAGCACCTTCAGGAAGAGGCCGTAGAGCTTGCCCGGGGTGAGCGCGCCGCACATGAGCCTGAGCTCCGAAATCGCGCCGCGGCGCTCCTTGTCGAGCGCGCTCTCGAAACGTCCGCCGCACATCTCCATGGCGACGCTCTCGGCGATGACGTCGCACGCGAGCCACCAGGCCTCATGGCGATCATGGAGCTTGTCGAACGGATGCCTGAAGATGCAATGCATGACGAGGTGCAGGTAATCGCGCACGATCTCATTGAAATCCGCGTCGAAGCGCCCGAGCACCATGATCGGCTCGAAATACACCTTCTGCCCGTCCGTCGCGAGAGCATAACGGCCCTGCGCCGTCGTCGATTCGGAGGACATCCGCCAAAGCGCGAGGTCAAGGAACCGGAACTTCAACATGAGCTGAACGCGGCACTCGTCTAGGACGTCACGCGCCAGCTTCTCGGCGCGCGCGAGGCGCTCCTGCTTCTGGTCGACTGCTTGTGCCAACTGTACATCCAATCGTGCTGTAACAGCGTCTTTTGACTAGTAAGTATACCAACTTAGAGGTCGAAGTCTATTGCCGCCTGGCCGAACCTCATTCGTTTCACCTCGAGAAGATAGGCCGTCATGGCAGCGTCCTGCAATCGCCCGACGCGGTCGATGATCGCGTCGAGGTTGTTCTCGTTCACGAAGCCCCTATCCACGAGCTCGTTGAACGCCTCGCGGTCGTCGTGGCGCGCGATGTCCACGCAGATGTCGAGGATATGGCTGCGCAGCAAGCGCACGAACGTGCCCCTGTTCACTTCGGTGAGCAATATCGGGTCGCGCATGCGGCCGAGGATAAGCTTCACCTGCTCGTAGGCGCTTATGTTGTCCGAGCTCATGGGCGCGTTGTAGTCGCGCGCCATCGCGATGCAGTTGTCGTACTGCGCCATGATGGCCGGCACGTTCACCCAGCTTGAACCGCCTATGCCGAGCGAGATGCCGTGCAGGCTCTTTGGCGTGTCGGGGAAAAAGAAATCATATTCCGTACGACCCTCGAGCTCCTCGGCAAGGCGCACGTGTATATGCCGAATCCAGCACCACGTCGTCATGCCGCACGAGCCGATGGTGTCGATGGAGGGGTTGAGCGAGAGGTAGTCGATGCCCCGCGCATTGTTGAACGCATACTCCTCCACCCGCGTTATCTCCTCGGGAAAGACCACATTGGGCTCGGAGCTCGTGAAGATGATAGCCGCTGACCCCTTGCCGGTCTTCTTGCAGAGGATTCCCGACGCCATGTAGAAGAGGTCATTGCCCGGCGCCACCTCTATGCGTGCGAGCGACGGCATGAGATCGCCATGATGCGCACCATACGTGACGAGAGCGTTCTTGCCAAGCTCCACGAGCTGCGCCGGCACCCTGAAGCTCTCGAGCCGCGTGTCGAGGAACGCCTCCTCGCCGATCTCCCTCACCGAATCGGGAAGCACGACCTCCCTGAGGTTCCTACAGATGCGGAACGCGCTCCTGCCGATGGCCTTCACGCCCTCCGGAACCACGACCTTGCGAATCTCATCGTGGAACGCGAAGGCGTGCGAGTCGACTGCCACCGTATCGGCCTCAATCGCGTATTCCTTCATCTCACGATCGATGAGCTGGACGAGATGCGCGCCGTCGCTTTCCCAGCGGTACAGGCCGCCCGCTCCGTCCACGAAGAGCGTTTCGCACTTGGGATCGACCTCGAACGTGCAATCGGGCCCCGAATGGACGACGTTCGTGCGTGCGGTGATCGAATTGCCGATACGCGCGATGCTCGCGGGTACCATGATCGCGCTGAGCGCGCTCTCCTCGAACGCCGAATCTCCGATTTCCACGAGCCCGTCGTTGAGGCGCATCTCTTCGAGCCGCTTGCAGTAGTAGAACGCCTTCTCCCCTATCGATTCCAGGGAATGCGGGCAACTGAACGACTCGAGCCCCGTGTGCGAGAGCGAGAACGGCTCGAGACGCAGGACGCTTTCGGGAAGCGTTATGGAGCGCAGGCTCTCAACGCCATAGCAGCTCTTCTTCGCGAGGGCCTTGCACCCGTCAACGACCTCGTAGCGCTCGACGGGCTTCGCGAGCGCGAAGAGCACCGTCTTGTCGGTCGAATAGATGCCCGTTCCGTCCGTCCAGAGAAACGCGTTGCCACTTGCGAGCTCCACCACTTCTAGGTTAGAGTTCTGGAAGGCGCCGGGTTCTATCTTGTAAACGTTGGCGCCGATGAAAAGCCTCTTCAGACTCCTGTTATCGAAGACGTGCAATGAGATCTCGTCGAGCATGCCCGGCAGCACGAGCTCTTCGAGCCGCGGGCAGTGGCGCACCCAGCCCTCCTGGAACTCTGCCACGCCCTTCGGGAGCACGACTCTCCTGAGGTTCTCGTTGAGCCTGAACGCGCATGGCCCGATGCTCTCGACAGAGTCGGAGCATACGATCTCCTCGACGAGCCTGTTCTCCGCGAGAACCTCAGCGCCGATAGCCCGAACGGGCATGCCGTCGATGGACGAGGGAAACTCCACGCACGCGTTTTGGGTCTCGCATTTCTCGATGCGCACGACCGCGCCGTCGATCACCACGTACGTCCACGTGTTGCCGAGCGCGTCCGTCGTCGTTTTCGGCTTCGAGGCGCGCGCGAACTCGAGCTCGCGCTGCTTCCTCTTAGCTTCCTTCCTCTGCCTGTCGATCTCTTCGAACTGCTCGACCATCTTGCGTGATGAGCTCACGCCGTCCATCAAGGTGGGAGAAAAGCCGCCGAACGTCACGCCGAGCTCGGCGAGCACCGATACACCATCGCCAATTGCCAAAAGGATTTCCTCGACTGTTTCTCTAAGAATTTCCGCTCATTAGCAAAAAAGCCCGCAGCCGAGCGGCTGCGGGCCCTTGAATACATGTTCCTACTTGTTGTCCCTGCGGTTGCCCGCGGTGTCGTAGGGGCGCCTCGGCTCGATCTCGTCGCCGTAGGCGATGCAGTAGCGCATGCCCTTCAGCGTGACGATGAGGCTTGCCACGACGGGAGCGCCTTCCCCACCGTGGTTGTACACCTGGTAGGTCAAGAACTCGCGATCGAACATCTCCTGGTACTTCGGATCGTTCTCGATCTTGGACAGGAGCACATTAGTCGGTTCACGGCCAAGTTCATCCTGGCGGAGAGCGATATTGTAGAGAATCATCTCCTGCTCTTCGGACAAACGCGGTTCCGCAAGAATCTCTTCCTGAGTCGCCATGAGATAACATCACCTTCCTGAAAAACTGGTGGTACCCATTACCGCTTTATTGCGTGCCGAGTATTATAGCAAACATGCACGACATCTATAGCACGGGCAGCGGCCATGTCTGAGTTCCTGCCTCTTTCCATGGTTGGGACTCAAGCCCGGTAGCCGTCCGCATTCGATACGCCCCGCACGCTTATAAAAAAGTGGAGCGGCCATAGCCGCCCCACAAGCTAGCTGTATAACAGCGATTGGCCTACCAAGGCACCTCGCGGCCCTTGAAGTCCTTCACGTCGTCGCCGCGCCAACCGTCGCCCTCTTGGGCGTACTCGTTGCCGGAACGCTTCGTGCTGGTGTAGCCGGACCAAGCGCGAGCCAGGAACTTGTCCTTGACCCAGAAGATGTTCTGCTTGGTGAGGTCGGCCTGCGTGAGCTCAAGCTCAGCCAGAGCCTCATCCTTGGACTTGCCAGCAGCGATAGCATCGTTCAGCATCTTCGCGATCTCGCTGTTGTCAAGCGCCAAAAGCTCTTCTTTGTTCATACGTGTCCCTCCTTTAGGTTCAGGTGCAGCCGCCTTTTGACGGCTGCACCCAAGTCTACTACAAAGTACTAGAGACGGAACAGAACGGTCGGGCGATCGAATTCCTGCATCTTAGCGTACATCTCGTCCAGCGGACCATAGTACATAGAATGGGATTCCTCGACCTGGACAGCGACAGGACGCTGACCAGCCTTATCGCCACCGGCTCCCCAGTGCTCGGAGAAGATGCTCGTCGGGCAAGGAATGTAGAACCACTCCCATGCGTCGCCCGTGTCACCCTCGCCCTTACGGAAGGGGCCGACTTCGACTTCCTTGATACCAAACTGCTCGAGCGGAAGACCCAGTTCCTCCTTGCAGGCAATCTCTGCAGCGTGATTGCCGGAGAAGTAAGTGTAGTCAACGAGCAGGCCGTATTGAGTGTCTGCCATTAAGATCTTCCCCTTTCGATTAATCCTCGTCGAGGCTGCGGACGCGCTTCATGTTGCACATGACACCCTTGTAGGGAGCGCCGAAGCCAAGCTTGCCGATGTTCTGGTGCGGAACCAGGCTGTTGAAGTTGGACTTCCACACGCCAAACAGGTTGGGCTCCTCGCCGTCCTGCTCGGGGTACCACCAACCATGAGCGCAGTTGATGATGCCGGGCTTCAGGACCGGCGTAATCTCTGCCTTGAAGCGAGCCTCGCCGAACATGTTGTAAACCTCGACCCAGTCGCCCTCGGTGATGCCATACTCCTTGGCGGTCTCCGGATTGATCTGGACCCATGCCCACGGATCGATCTGACGCAGGGACGGAACCTGACGATGCTCGGAGTGGAAGGAGCTGTAACGACGAGAACCGGAGGTGGAGATCAGCGGATAAGCCTCGGCGTCCTGCGGACGGCTGATCTGCGAGTAGTTCGGCTCCTCGTAGTAAGGCAGCGGATCCTCGCCCCAGGAGGCGTAGAGGATGGAGTTAGCCTCGATCTGGCCGGTGATGGTGTTGAAGCCAGGCTCGCCGTCGAAGCGGAGCAGGCCCTTCTCGTACTTCTTGTACTCGAAGCCATGGGCACCAGGCTGATACAGACCCTCTTCACGGAGGTCGTTGAAGTCCATGTCGAGCTCAGCGAGCTGATCGCTGAAGAACTTGTCAACGGCCTTGTCGAGCTCGGTGCGGTCGATGGCAGCGCCATCACGGTCGCCCGGCATCCAGTTGGAGTCGAGCCACGGCCACCAGTTGGGCGTGAGCTTCGAACCGAACATGAGGCAAATCTCGATGTCAGACATGCACTCGCCGACCTGCAGAGCCTTGTTCATCGGGCCCATGAAGACGGTGTTGCGGCCATAGTGGGTGAGGACGATGCCGTCATGCTCAGCCCAGGTGGACATCGGGAGGAACCAGTCGCCAACAGCCATGGCCGTCGGGGTCATCCAGAGGTCCTGGATCACGCAGAACTCGATGGACTCGAGCAGCGCCTTGTGCCAACGCTTCGGCTGAGCCGAGCACGTCGGAGCCAGGAAGTTGGAGGAGTTGAACCATGCGAAGCGGAGCTGATACGGCTGCTTCGTCTCCATGGTGTTCAGCGTCTCGTCCGGCTGGGTGGTAGCCATGCCGGTGGACAGGCCGGGCCACTCAGCAGCACCGATGCGGAGCTGCCAGATGTCGTCGGACATAGCGCCACGCTGCTCCATGCGCCACTTGCCGAGCAGAGCGGACGGAGGACCGAGCGTCAGGCCACCAGGGCTGTCGATCGAGCCAGCCAGAGCGGCCAGGAGGATCATAGCCTGGGACAGCTGAACGCCGTTCTTGTTCTGGTCGAACGCGAGGCCCCAAGCCCAACCGATCGGGCGCTCGGTGCCGATGATGTGCGCGACCTTCTCGATGGTCTCGACGGAAACCGTGGTGATCTCGGAAACCTTCTCGACCGGATACTCAGCAGCGCGCTCCTTGAGCTCGTCGATGCCGAAGATCCAGTTCTCAGCCATGTCATGATCGTACTCATCGTTCTGGAACATGAGGTTCATGATGCCGAGAGCCATAGCAGCGTCGGTCTGCGGACGGACCTGGACGTTGATGTTGCCGTCATGGGCGCCAACCCAGGTGACGCGCGGGTCGATCGAAATGATCTTGGTGCCGCGCTTCATCATGTCGACGAGGCAGTGGCCGAAGAAACCGTCGCCGTTGGAAGGCAGCGGCTCCTTGCCCCAGACCACGACGTACTTCGACAGCGTGTAACGCGGGTCGTCGTACGAGCCGGGCAGGTGGCCAGCGTAGTCGAGCTCGGGGTAGCCAGCGCCGAGAACGTAGTCGGCGATGGAGCAACGAGGACCGTAGCAGGACCAACCGGACTGCGTGTAGCAGCAGTTGGGCGACTGCAGAACGGAGAACGTCAGAGCATAGTAGTAAATGCAGGCCTCACGACCGGTGCCGCCGAAGCAGACGATGCACTCATGTCCGTAGGTCTCCCAGTAGTAACGGACCTTCTCGGTGATGACTTCGATAGCCTCGTCCCAAGAGGTGCGCTCCCACTTGTCTTTACCGCGATCCTCAACCGCACGCTTCATCGGGTAGATGATGCGGTCAGGATGATGGGTGTACTCGCGGAGAGCGAGGTTCATGGCGTTAACGCGACCCTGGGTGATGGGGTTGTCGTCGTCGCCCTCGATGCGGACGAGCTTACCGTCCTTGGTCACGACCTTGACGCCGTATCCCACCGGGTGAGATCCCGGAGGAGACCAAGTGTTAGAACGGGTGACGATTGTACCGTCGGGCATTTCGGTACGCCACTCCTTGGAATAAGCCATACTGTTACTCCTTTTCTCGTTTACCCTCGGAAGCTTCGCTCGGCACGTCTTTCGACGACTCGAAAGCTTTGGATTCGGCTCTAGGGGAAAGCCTCTTCCTACGTCCTTCGGGGACCCGTCTCTTTCGGCCTCGTTCGCAAGCCCTCGAAGCCCCGGTTGGCAAGTGGTTAACCGGAACGACTTAAGCTATTTGAACTGGTGCGAAAGGGGCAGAATCAATCCGAGTTTCACTCCCCTTTTAATACTGTCGGTATGACGACCTTTCAAGTTGGTTTTTGTTACTGGGGCAACTTGAAATTACGCTCACACCAACAGTTAACAATGATAGCAGTGTTGCTGAATTGGGGCTGAAAAAAGGCTCGACATGAATTAATCTATTTTGAGGATAGTCTTGCTCGTTGTGTTTCGGCACGGTTAAATTCGTATCACAGCGCTTCACGATGGTATTCCCCACAGAATGTAGTCAGAAGAGCCATTCCGCATTCATCGCCGCTCCACAACTTCATCACATATTTATATTTACCCTGAAATAATGTAACCCAATACGAGTGATTTCCATGACTCATAGTAAATGACCACCCGTCAACGAACGGGTGGTCATCTCTACGCAGAATATTTCCGGCTAAGGCTACATGAGCTGGTTCACGTATTCCATTCCGTCATGCTTCTTAGGCGGTTCCCAACCCTCGGGAGGTTCCTCGACGCTCAGGATCTCGACCTCGAACGTGAGGTCCTCACCCGCCAGGGGGTGGTTCATGTCGAACGTGATCTCCTTGGAATTGATGTCGAGCACCTTGACGGGGAACTTCTCGCCATCGTCGCCCGTAAGCCAGATCCTGTTGCCGATCTCAACGTTCTTGAGGGGGACGTTCTCGACGGGCACGACCTCGACGAAGTCGTCGAGATACTCGCCGTATGCGTCGTACATGCCCACTTCGAAGGTCTTCTTCTCGCCCTCTTCCATCTTGAGGATCTCGCGCTCGAAGCCCTCGATGGTCAAATCCATGCCGGTCTGGAACTCCATGGGTCCATCGGGCTTGGCGTATCCAAACACCGTGCCGTCCTTGAGCGTGCCGGTGTATACCAGTTTTACGGTAGAACCTAGTTTCATAAGACTTTTGCCTCCTCCTTAGCAATAACTTGCCTGACTATTCTACGAGAACCATGATGCGAAACCAATACGGACAATAAAAAAGATGCCCGCACGAGTGCGGGCATCTTGATTCTCTGGAATAGAGAGTCTTACATACCAGGAGCCTTAGGGGCACCGGGAGCCTTCGGCGCACCGGGAGCCTTGGGGGCACCGGGAGCGGCCGGAGCGGCGGGAGCAGCACCCTCCTGGCCCGGCAGGGGCTTCTCGCCGTTCAGGTACGGCGTGAAGTCGCACTTGCAGAACGGGCACTTGTCGAGCTTGATGCCAGCGATCATCTGGATCGGCTTGCCACACTCGGGGCACTTCATAGGTCCGCCGGCACCAGCGGAATCAGGTCGAAAGCACATGATTTCCTCCTTTGGTCTGAACTACCCACTGCGTCATGTACCGCATGGGCGCTTGCATGTCATAGGCTCTGCCCCATTCCAGAACTTCAATGACTTTGGAGCATTATAGGCAATTTGCAACTATTATGCGACGATGATTTAGAAATTTTCGGTATGTGCAACCACGCGCCGTTGATACAAGCCGCAATCCTCGAACCCGAGTGCGCGATAGTAATTCCGCGTTCCAACTGCGCTTATGACGTTCACACAACCATAGCCGCGCTCGGCCGCTATAGCGCACGCTCTCTCTACGAGCCTCTTTCCCAGCCCCCTATGTTGGGCGTGAGCGTTCCGTTCACCGACGCGAACGGCAACCCCGTATACGTGAACCTCGCGAATCATCGCCTCCTCTGGAGATGTTGGAAGGCCGTCGTACTTCGCATGAGCCTCGCCTTTCGGCAACGAGAGCCTGAGGAAACCTGCAATACGGCCTTCGGGCGTCACCCACTGCAAGAACGCTTCCTTAGTCGCATTGGTGTCGTACCATTCTTCTTCGAGCGTCAGCGCTTCCAACTCCACATCTTGCGTCGCGATCTCGCGAGAACGGATCTCCTTGACGGGTTTCGAGAGCTCGCGCAGCCGTTCGTCGACGAGCTGCCTCAGGTTCGTCTTCTTGTTCCCGACGAGGATGTCCTTCGCGGAAATGTCTCGAATCATGCGCGACACCCGCATGTGCGAAGGAGTGAGCTCCATGCAGCGGCACAGCGTCGCCACGAGCTCCTCCTCGGTGTAGGGGCGCCACGATCCGTTCTCGTACTCCCTTACGAGCTGCGTGCCTGCAACGAGGGCGCACGGATAGAGCTTCACCTCGTCGGGGCTGTATGCGGGATCGTTGGCGAATGCCCCGTAGTCCCGGACATCGGCATCCGGCGTGGCGCCGAGAAGGTTGATCATGAAGTGGGTATGGGTCTTGAACCCGAAAAGGCGGGCGAGGTCGAGGGCGCTTGCGATGTCCTCAGGCGTTTCGCGCCTGCCGTTCGCCGCCAGAAGCGCTGCATCGATGGATTGGACGCCCATCTGGATCTTGGTGCAACCCAATTCGCGCATTTCCCTGAGCGAATCGGACGTAACCGTATCGGGACGCGTCTCCACGACGAGGCCGACGACGCGGTGTGAGGCCTTCTCGTTCGCTTCCTGGAGCTGCGGGAGAGGCAATTGCTCGTCGGAGTCGTTCAGGGCCCGGAAAAGCTCGCCCACGAACCAGTATCGGTAGTCCTTCGGGTAATCCATCCACGTGCCACCGAGAACGATGAGCTCCACCTTGTCAGTGGCGTGCCCCATCCTCTCGAGCGTATGCAAGCGGCTGGCCACTTGGCGATACGGGTCGAAATCGTTTCTCTCGGCTCGCTGGCACGCAGGCTCGTCGCGCAGGTAGCTCTTGGGCATCGCAGGGTCGTTCGGGCAGTAGATGCAGTCGTTGGCACAAGGCCAGGGCTTCGTTATGACGGTTATCGTCGCAACGCCCGATGCCGTGCGGCGGGGTTTCATCTGCAGCGTGCTCAGCATCTTCGCATGCAGGTCACCGTCGACATTCCAACTCTCCCAGGTAACGCTGTGCGATTCCATCTCATTTATATAGTAAGAAAGGATGTGCTTCTTAGCGAAGATGCGCCTGCCGTCATGCGCCTTCTTGCTATGCCTCCGCACGATGCGGTCTAACTGCGCGGCATCGAGGGAACCCTCGCCCCTCAGCGCATCGAGTATTTCGCGAACAGCGTCTTCCATGCCCGTGATTGTACCTTGTTTTACAATGACGCCCATGGATGCTCAAACAACACAGAGACTCATAGATCTCAACAACGAGTTCTACCGGGCAAATGCCCGTTCGTTTTCAGATACGAGGCAGTACGCCTGGGATGGCTGGGACCAGCTTGCCCTCGCCCTCCCCCACCGCCCGCAACGAGTCTTGGATGTTGCGTGCGGCAACATGCGATTCAAGAAGTTCCTCGAGGAAACGTACGGCGCCAGCGCCTTCGAGTATCGAGGCGTCGACGCCTGCGACGAGCTCGTTCCGGCATCCTGTAGCCACGAGTACGAGCATATCGACATATTAGAGAGCCCCGAGACGCTCCAGGCGCTCTTCGGCAGCCAATACGACCTCGTCGCATGCTTCGGCTTCATGCACCATGTTCCAGGGGCCGCGAACAGGCTGCACCTCATCGACGTGCTCGCAGACGCTCTCGCCCCGCAGGGGTGCGTCTGCTTGTCCTTCTGGCAGTTCGGCAGAAACAACAAGCTGCGAAAGAAGGCGCTCGAATCCACGTCGAAGGGCTCGCTTGAACTCGGCCTGGAGCTCGAGCGCGGGGATTGCCTTCTCGGATGGAAGGACCGCCCTTCGACATACCGATACTGCCATGATTTCACAGATGCTGAAATAGATGCTATCGCCGCCCATGCGTCTCGTCGCATGGGCCAGCTGCGAAGGTTCCGCGCGGATGGCAAATCCGGCGACTTGAACACCTACCTCGTGCTGCAGAAGCTCGGTTAGCGCGTCCCGCGAATTCAATTACCCTAAATACGAGCGCGCAGAACGCCGCATGGTTGCTCATCATTCTGTATAATTGCGTACATTCGACTATTGAGAGGGGAACCTTCTTGAAGAACAACCGCGTATACATGCAAGTCGACGCCGTCGACAAGCGCGAGAACTTCGCGCTCTGGTACCCCGACGGCGACGAGTTCATTACCGTCAAATCAGATTGGACCAAGGAAAACGACCGCGTCGAGATCTACAACCGCCTCGGCGGCCAGATGGCGCGCATCAGGTTCGACCCGAACACCCTCGTCTACTACGTCGGCGTCGAGCGCTACGAATACGAGCTCCACACCTATACGATCTTCGAGCATTACTTCTTCAAGGGTATGCTCTGGGACATCCTCGGCACCCTTCAGGACCCGCCCCTGGACTTCCACAACGAGGGAACGGGCAAGCTCGACGTCCGCATCAGCCGCGTCAAGTTCCGCGACAAGGGCCGTTGCTTCGAGATCAAGGTAAAGGACATCTCCAAGCTGAGGATCGCCGCATGCTGCGTCATCGCGATGGCGATCAAGGAGAGCTACAAGGGGAAGAGCATGGGAGAGCCCATCGAGAAGAAGGGCTGGGCCAAGTGGAAGGAGCGCCTGACCACTAACAAGGGCATCCCCTACGAGGAGATCCTCGCCATGAGGGAAGCCGAGAAGCAGGACTAGCCTGCAGAAGCCGGAACATCCCGAGGACCCACGCCAGCAAGACCAGGGCCCGCCTTCCGCAACATGGAAGGCGGGCCCTGGCTTCTTTATATCAAGAGAGACACCTACTCGTCGAACTCGCCCCTGCGCCATGCCTCGAGGGTATCGCGCGATATGCTCACCGATTGGCGCATGCCATCGATCTTCGCCTTCTTTCTCGAAGCGCGCATGAGCATGATTCCGCAGAAGCCCGCGATAACCATGGCCGTGATGTAGATTGCGGCGCGAATGATCGTGTTGGCCTCGTCGATGACGCCCAGGCTGTACGTGAGCGTGTTATAGCCGATGATGACGAGGACCATCACGCCGATTGAAGAGAATCCGAGAATAAGGTCCCTTTTTCGCTCCGCTGAAAGCACGTCGATCTGCTTGAGCGCCACCCTCTGCTTCTTGGTAATCTTTGCCATATCATCCCCATTGCATGTATTCGTTCATTTTTGGCACCGAAACAGTATAGCAAGTCCCGAGCGCCCACCGCCAGATATCGGCGTCTTTGAATAAAGGAACCCCCGCATGATGCGGGGGTTCCCATTAGCGATCCCAATGCGGTTCGCTATAAGCGCTTTGCAGCCCTCGACTACTTGGAGTTCTTGATCTGCGGAGTCGCGAAGATGAAGAAGTAGACGAACGGGAGCAGCATGCCGATGGTCATCAGCGGCAGAGCCATCGGGCTGGAAGACCAACCCTGGACAACGAGCGGGCACACGATGCAGAGAACTGCAAGGAGTGCGGCAACGACCATCATGATGCCAAACAGCGTAGTACCAGTGTCGGACTTGTCTTCCGTGGTCGACTCGGCGGCCAGCTGGTCCATCGTCTTACCACCGGTCTCACGCACGAACATAACCGTGCAGATGAAGCCCAGCAGGAACGGAACGATGAGAACGAGCACGACGAGCGACCAGTTGGTGGCACCTTCCGCGGTCTTGAAGATCGCGTTCGCAGCGATAGCGCCGAGAACGATCGAAGAACCAGAACCACCGAAGCGAGCGAACGCCTGGCACCAAGCAACGCCGGTGTTGCGCAGAGCGGTCGGATAGCTCTCGGGCATCAGCGGCTGAACGGCCGTGATGGCGTAGTTCAGGCAGAAGCCGAAGAGCAGCATCAGGACGACGCACAGAGCCATGTTGTTCGGCTGGACGAGCATCGAGCACAGAACGATGGCGACGATGCAGGCAATCCAGGAACCAGCAAGGTTCTTCTTACGACCGATGCGGTCAGAGACGAAGCCAACGGAGATGTTCGACAGAATTGCTGCGAAGTTGTTCCACGTCTGGAGGTTCGTGGAGTCAGCGGCGGAGTAGCCGACGCCCTGGAACCAAGTCGGGATCCAGGCGTTCATGCCGTACACGCAGAACTGACCAACGAAGTAGGTGGTCCAAATAGCAGCGGTCGCAACGATGTACTTCTTGGAGAACAGAACGTTCGGGCCAATGTTCGCCGGTTTCGGCGGAACAACCAGCAGGTTGGGATCATAATGAGCGCTGTCATCATGATGCTTGTGAGCGATGTCCTCCAGAGCCTCGCACGCCTTTTCCTTCTGGCCGCTGTTCGCATACCAGTGCGGAGTCTCATGCATCAGGAAGAACAGCAGGATGCCGTAAACGATGGGCAGAGCGCCGATCAGGTAGCAGAGACGCCAGTTCTGGCAGAAGGAAGCACCCTCAGGCAGGTTGCCGGACGCAGCGGTGGTGATGGCACCATCGGTGAAGCCCGGGATGATCGATGCCGTGTTGGAGGCAATCGGGTTGCCGATCAGACCAGCGAGCACCCAGCCGGCGACCATGAAGGCCATGCCGAAGGTCACGAACACGCCACGGTGCTGAGACGGAATGGTCTCAGAGAAGCAGGTCGTAACGACCGGGATGCAGGAGCCGACGCCGAAGCCAGCGATCAGACGGAACGCCGCGAAGAAGTACACGTCGTTCGCGAACGCCTGCGGCAGCGTGAAGACGCCGTAGAAGAGAACGGCGATCGTCAGCATCTTCTTACGACCAATGCGGTCGGAAAGAATGCCGCCGGTAGCGCCGCCGAGCACCATGCCCAGCAGGCCCCAAGTGGTCAGGGAGCCCATGAGAGCCGAGTACTGCGGCTGAAGGGCGATCTTGCCAGTGGCCTCGTTGAGCGCGAACGCGTCAGGCCAGAAGGTAGCAGCAACGTAGCTGTTCGTGACGTTAATGACCATGAAGTCATAACCGTCAAAGATGTTTGCCAGACCCAGCAGTGCGAACATCAGCCAAGTATGACCGTTGATACCGAACGAGTCGATGACTTCGGAAACGGTAAATTCTTTGCCGTCCATCAATCCCTCCTTTAAAGGATTTTCTTAAAGACAATCGGGCGATATTTCCCCTATCGCCCAACTGTGAGCCTACGCTCACTCTGCAGTGGCAATACCGGCGGTTCGAACTTGCGGGAAATCACGGACGCATTCGCATTCATGACTTACGGACGCCTCCGTATTTATGCCATCCCCTAAAAGGCTTACCCGCGTTCAGCACGACTTACGCCGTAAGAAACGACTGCAGGACCCCTCCTTTCGCGTTTCTCTTAATACGACCTGCTGAAACGAGCCTGATTCGCATATTAGCGACACGCTCTGCATCAGCAGTGCAGGTTTAATTCACTAAACCCACAAATTCATGATAGCACATAATGGATTAGCGAGCCGAAAATATGAGCGCAACCCTAGCCTATTCGCTCATCAATAGAGAGGACGCGTTACGTATCGCTGGGCTTTGCAACGTGAAGCACGGCACTCGCTCGCAGCACTGAGCCTATTTTGCGATAATCCCAGGTCCGACGGTTAGCAACGCAGCGAAGCCCGCAATAGCAAGAACCACGACGAGGAAGATGATCGTGCCGAACACCGGGCCTTTCTTCTTCTCTTCCTGAGCCTTCTTCTGCATTTCGCGGAGCTCTTCTTTCCTCTCGCGGGCATGCAGCTTGGCGACGTCGCGCTGGGTCATCTCCTTGCGCGCAGAAGCAGCTTGGGCTTTGGACATCTTCTTTTTTTTCGCCATGGCAGACCGCCCCTAGAGAGCTTCGACGATCGCGGCGAGCAGGTCGTCGAATTCCTCGAAGGCCTGCAGGTCCGGGTTGTCGTCGATGATGGCCTGCGTGCTGCGGAACAGAAAGCCCGCCTTCGAGGCGCGAATCATGGCGAGGTCGTTGAAGCTATCGCCAGCTGCGATGGTCTCGAATCCGCACGATTGCAGCGCGCGCACCGTCGTCAGCTTGGATTTCTCGCAGCGCATGCGGTAGTCCTCGATCGTGCCGTCACCGGCTACGACGAGCTCGTTGCAGAAGAGGCTCGGCCAGTTAAGCTTTGCCATGAGAGGCATGCCAAACTGCTCGAACGTATCGGATAGGATGACGACCTGGGTCTTCTTGCGGAGCTCGTCAAGGAACTCGCGCGCGCCTGGCAGAGGGTCGATCGTGGAGATGACCTCTTGGATCTGGTCAAGGCCGAGGCCGTGCTCCCTGAGGATATCGAGCCTGAACTTCATGAGCTTGTCGTAGTCGGGTTCGTCCCGTGTGGTCCTGGACAGCTCGGGGATGCCGCTCGCTTCCGAGAACGCAATCCAGATTTCGGGGACGAGCACGCCCTCCATGTCCAAGCATACGATGTTCATGCCATTCCTTTCTCGTGTTTGAGCATCGATTACAATAGCAGAAAACGTACGGTTCGAAGCCTTCTGTAACATAGCGAGGCTCGTTTAAGATCACTGTATAGGAGAACCGCCCATGTTCGGCCTAAACACTGAAGCATCATTCGATTCGGCGCATTTCCTGACCGATTACTACGGCAAGTGCGAGAACCTCCACGGGCACCGCTGGCGCGTCGAGGTGACGCTCGAGCAGCATGACCTGCAGGCAGAGGGCACGATGCGCGACATGGTCCTCGACTTCGGCGTGTTCAAGAAGGCCGTGCGCGGGATTGCGGAAGAGCTCGACCACACGTTCCTGGTGGAGGAAGGGTCGCTCAAGCCCGAGACGGTGGCCGCGCTCGAGTCCGAAGGCTTCTCGCTGACCGTGCTCCCCTTCCGCACGACGGCGGAGAACCTTGCGCGCTACATCTTCGACCGCCTGGAGTCGGACGGCTTCCCCGTCGCACAGGTGGAAGTGGATGAGACGCCCAACAACCGCGCCTACTATCGGAAATAGGAGCGCCCCCGTCAAACAGGGGCGCCGATAGACAAGCGAGCGCTACTTTACTCGATGATCTCCAAGCAGGGCGGCTTGCGGTTGGGCCTGGCGCTCCGCACGTCGACGTCCTGGTTCTTGAGCGAAACGCGGCTGCCGGCGGGCACCGAGGCCGTCACGAACGCGCTGCCCGCGATGACGGACCCCTCTCCCACGACCGTGTCGCCGCCGAGGACGCACGCGTTGGCGTAGATGGTGACGTTGTCCTCGATCGTCGGGTGACGCCTGACGCCCGCGAGGCGCTGGCCTCCGCGCGTCGAGAGCGCGCCGAGCGTCACGCCCTGGTAGATCTTCACATGGTTGCCGATGACGGTGGTCTCGCCGATAACCACGCCAGTGGCGTGGTCGATGAAGAAATACTCGCCCACCGTCGCGCCCGCGTTGATGTCCACGCCCGTGCGGCTGTGCGCGTACTCGGTCATGATGCGCGGGATGAGCGGCACGTCGAGCGAATAGAGCTCGTGGGCTATGCGGTACACCCAGATGGCGAAGAACCCAGGGTACGAGTAGATGATCTCTTCCTTTGACTGCGCAGCGGGATCGCCGTCAAACGCCGCCTGTATGTCCTTGTAGAGCATGCGTTGGATTCCCGGAAGCTTGCAGAGCATGGCCGAGGCCACTTCCTCGGCTCGCTCGTCGATCTCCTCCGCGGTCTTCTTGTCCCCGTCGCGGAACCATAGGGCGAGACGCACTTGCCTGACGAGATTCTCCTCGGCGCGGAGCACCGTGTTGCCTATGAAATAGCTCGCATCGGTCGTGGTCTGCGCGCCGTCGGTGAAGTAGCCGGGAAACATGATGTTCCGCATGTCCTTGAGGATGCTAATCACCTCATTGCGGCTCGGCATCCGCCTGTTCGTGTCCGTGAAGAAGATCTCGTCGCTCGAGTCGTACGTGGCCTTGATCTCGTCAATAATGTCGTGCAGGTCGCATTTACGCATGGTATTCCCCCATCTCGCTTGTTTCGGAGTGATTGTATCACGCAGGCAGCCGCGCACGCGTCGTAGCATGTGCCCTGAT
Source organism: Coriobacteriaceae bacterium (assembly GCA_015062685.1). Taxonomy (GTDB): domain Bacteria; phylum Actinomycetota; class Coriobacteriia; order Coriobacteriales; family Eggerthellaceae; genus UBA9715. Next base: position 15,635 of record SUUE01000008.1, on the reverse strand, counting down.
GAGGTATGCAGCAAATACGTGTAGAGCCAATCGTTATGACGCGCGCTTGCCGAATACGAAGCCCTCGGACAGCGCGAGCCCGACTATGACGAGAGCCAAACCGGCCACGATGGCGGCGGTGAAGGGCTCACCCAGAAGAATGACCGCCCAGACGACCGTGACAGGTGCCTGGAGGTAGATGTATGCGGAAGCCGACGTGGCCCCTAGGTGCTTCACGCTGTACCCCCATGTGACGAAGCATCCAGCCGATGCCAGGATGCCGAGGAAGGCGAGGTTGCCCATTACGGTGGGCTCTGTGAGCGCCGCGAAGGGAAAAACGTCGCCCGTCGCCACGAGCGTCACGGCCATGTATATGAGGCCCCAGGCGAACACGCGCTTCGTGACGGCGATCGTGTCGTAGCCGAAGCTCGAGAGACGCTTGATGACGATCGAGTAAACGGCCCAGGTGAGCGCACCCACGAGGCAGAGCAGAACACCTATTGCGCTTGCATGCGCCGGGCCTTCCTGGAAGCTTATGAGGGCGATGCCCGAAATGGCTATGACGAAGCCCGCCACGAACCTCAGCCCGAAGCCCTCTTCCTTCAGAAGGACGAAACCCAGCAAGGCCGTGAAAAGCGGCGCGGTGGAAACGGCTACAGACACGAACGAGGCGTCGGCGAACTGGAGCGCGATGTTCTCGGCAAGGTAATAGCCGAACGCGCCCGTCAACCCCGCGGCAGCGAAAAGCAGCTCGTGCGATCGCGCCTTCGTGCGCAACACGCGCGGGCGCAGCAGGCAAAGCGTCAAGAACCCAAGCACCGTGCGGGAGAAAAGGATCTCGATCGGGCTCAGGTAACCCAAGAGCACTTTCGTTGACACGAAGGTCAAGCCCCAAACGAACATGGTGAACAGGGCCGCGATATGCGGAAGCATGCGATTTTCCATGCGCTGCATTGTACGACAACCCTATTGGCTAACGAACGCCTTTCCAGCAAGCGGACCGCCGCCCTACAGGACGACCGGCACAAGCGCGCCCGGCTCCGAGGCTTCCGGAGCGGCAACTTCGTGGTAGCTCTCGGTGAGCGCCGTGGCACCTTCAACCAGAACCAGCTCACGCGTTCCGGAACGAGAGAGCATGTCCGCTTCTCCGAGGCTCTTCCCTATCGCCCTTAACCTGCTCGCCCGCTCGCGCTTGATTTCGGCGGGCACCTGGTCGGGACGCTCAGCCGCCGGCGTGCCCTCGCGTCGCGAATAGGGGAACACGTGCAGGCGCGAGAAACCCGCGGCCCTCACGAGGTCGCACGTCTCCTGGAAATCCGCTTCCGTCTCGCCGGGGAAGCCGACGATAACGTCCGTCGTGAGCGAGATGCCCGGAACGGCCGCGCGGAGCTTCTCCACGAGCCGCATGAATTCCTCTGCCGAATAGGGGCGGTTCATCTCGTGCAGCACCTTCGAGCTCCCCGACTGCACCGGCAGGTGCAGATGGCGGCAGATGCGCCCATCGTTTCGCACGAGGGCCCCAACGAGCGCGTCGCTCACGCTCACGGGCTCGATGCTCGAGATGCGGATTCGGGCAGGCAGATCGCCCTCCAAGGTTGCCTCATCCGCCTCGCGCACGAGCAAGTCAGCCAATTGCGGCAGTTCCAGCCCGCCATCTCGATAGGCCCCGATGTCTATGCCCGCGAGCACGACCTCCTTCACGCCGGCATCGAAGTGCTTGCGCGCCTCGCGCACGACCACGTCGTGGCTCACGCTCCAGGCTTTCCCCCGCGCAACGTGCACGATGCAGTAGGAGCATGCGCGATCGCAGCCGTCCTGCACCTTCACGCCGACGCGCGTGCGGAAACCCTGCCCCACTCTCAGCTGCGGGACCTCCTGGCCCGATTCGAGCTCGTCCTCGAGCTGCTTCTTCCCCCTAACCTCGACGCGAGGGTCAAGCGACTCGAAGAACCCGGGGGTGATCGCCGCGGCGCAGCCCGTGACCACGACTCGCGCGAGCGGGTTCACCGCCAGCGCGTGCCTGACGGCCTTGCGCGTCTTCTTCTCGGCCTCCCCCGTCACCGTGCAGGTGTTGACAATGACGAGGTCTGCCGCCTCTTCGGCTTCGGCCTTGCAGCCATGGCGCAGCAGAGCGGCCGCCATCGAGTCGGACTCGACGCGGTTCACCTTGCACCCGAGGTTGACGATATGGAACGTTGAAGCGTCTTGGAGCGACATTGCCGCGATCCGGCTAGTTGAACGCGTCGCGGAGCTTCTCGAGGCGCGAGCGCGGGTTGGCGTAGTCCTCGCCGAGCTCCTTCGCGAGCTGCTCGAGCAGTTCGCGCTGCGACTTCGTGAGCTTCTTCGGGATGGTAACGCCCACGTGCACGTACATGTCGCCGCGCAGATCGCTGCGGAACTTCGGCATGCCCTTTCCGCGCACCCTGATGACCTGCTCGTTCTGACAGCCCTCGGGAATGCGGACGCTCACCTTCTCGTCAGGCAGGATGCCCTCGATCTCGGTCTCGACGCCGAGCGCCGCCTGGATCATCGACACGCTTGCGCGCGCATGGAGGTTGTCGCCCTCGCGCTCGAAGAACTCATGCGGCTGCACGCGGCAGGTGACGATGAGGTTACCCGAAGTGGCTCCGCGCAGGCCGGCCTCGCCGAAGCCCGTTATGCGCAGCTGCTGCGAGTCGCGGATGCCCGCGGGCACCTCGACGGTGACGCGCTGACGATCCGGCACGCGGCCCTGGCCCTCGCATTCGGGGCACGGGTTATCGATGGTGCGGCCGGTGCCTCCGCAGCGAGTGCACGACGACGTCGTGCGCATGTCGCCCAGGAACGTGTGCTGGACGGTGTACACGCGGCCCGAACCGTTGCAATCGGGACAAGCGACTTCCTTGCCGCCCTCGCCCAAGCCGGTGCCACCGCAGTCCTGGCAGGGGGACAGGCGGTCGTACACAATCTCCTTCTTCGCCCCGGTTGCTACCTCCTGGAGAGTGAGGCGCAGCCCGACGCCCATGTCGCGGCCCTCGCGGCGCATCGTGCCACCACCGCCCATGCCGCTGAAGAACGAGCTGAAGATGTCTCCCATGCCGCCGAAGCCGCCACCGAAGATGTCCTCGAAATCGACGTAGCCGGTGCCGTAGGGGCTTCCGCCGCCAGAAGCGCCGGGAGTGGACCCCGTGCGGTCGTAGTAGGCGCGCTTGTTGGGGTCGGAAAGCACGTCGTAAGCCTCGTTGAGCTCCTTGAACTCCTCTTCCGCGTTGGCTGACTTGTTGACGTCGGGATGCAGCTTGCGCGCCTGCTTTCGGAACGCCTTCTTGATCTCGTCGTCCGTTGCATCACGCGAAACGCCGAGGACCTCGTACAGATCTCTGGCCATGTGCCTTACTGTCCTTTCCTATGCGCCCGGCTATTCGCCGCCGAGCGTCCTGCTTGCAATTCTCACGGCGGAAATCGCCTTCGTGTAATCCATGCGCGTTGGCCCGATAACAGCCACGATACCGCCATCGGCGCCGACTCCGTACCTGCACGCCACAACCGAAACGCCCGCGAGCTGTTCCGTCTCGTTCTCCCTGCCGATGCGCACCTGGGCGCCCTCGCCCTCGGGCGCGGCGGCATCCAGAACGTGCAGAAGCACGGTGTCGTCCTCCAGCACCTGCATGACGGGGAGCAGCGCCTCGGTGTAGGCGAACTCCGGCTGCTTCATGAGGGACATTATGCCGAGCTTTCGCGGATGTGAGAGGTTCGGCGGAGTGACCACCGACAGGCAATCGGTGAACCTCGACAGCGCCCGCGACGTCTGCTCGATCAGCTCGTCGAGCTCCTGCGCCTGATCGCGCAGCTGGCGAAGCGTCTCCTCGGTTTCTGGGCTATCGTCGATCTGCCCCGACTCCACGAGCTCGTCCACGAACGTGCGGTACCCGAAATCGGTCGGGATCCTGCCTGCGGACGTATGGGGTTGCGATATGTAGCCATCGCCCTCGAGCGCAGAGAGCTCGTTTCGGATGGTCGCAGGGCTTACGCCGAGACGGTAGTGCTCCGTGAGCGTGCGCGAGCCAACGGGAAGCGCCCTCGCAACGTATTCCTCGATGAGCGCAGCCAACACGCGCTGACGCCTATCAGAAAGCACTTCGCCGCCTCCAATCGTCTACTTGATTGTCCCAATACTCAACATTCGATTTTAGCAGTCTCGCGGAGAGAGTGATAAACAGTGTTACGCAAGCGTCAAACGAACAGAAACGTTTGACCTACTGTCCGCCCCGCCTACTGGGATGCCCTGCGCCGGCTGGTTCCTCGCTGGGCGTTTGTGCCCACAAAAAATCTTTCTGCTGCGGAAGGCCGGCGCAGGGCATCCCAGTAGGCGGGGCTTCGCTCTCCCGTGGGGCGAGGGGATGCTGCGGCTTATGGTTGTTTACATAAACAAGAAGGCTCCCATTGGGAGCCTTCTTGCCTTGATATGCGGATGGACCTTCGGCCCATTGCTTTATTTATTCGGCAGCCTCTTCGGTTGCTTCCTCGGCAGCCTCTGCCTCAGCAGCGGCGGCCTCGGCGGCAGCGGCCTCAGCCTCGGCCTTGGCAGCCTCCTCGGCCTCCTTGGCCTTGCGCTCGGCAGCCTTCTTCTCTTCCTTCAGCTGCTTCTCGCGGCGCTTCGCCTTCTCCTCGTTGGCCTTCTTCATCTCGGCCTCGCGCTCGGCCTTGCGAGCAGCCTTTTTCGAGCCAGTGTTAGCCTGCTTGGGAGCCGGCTTCACGTAAGCAGCGCGATCCTCGTCGGTGACGATGGGGTTCACGAGAGCCATGATACCACTCTTGCGGTTGGCAGCCTGGTTCTTGTGGATGACGCCCTTCGACACGGCCTTGTCCATCAGACGGCAAGCAGCCATGGCTGCGGCAAATGCCTCGGCGCCGTTCCCGGCGGCGACTGCATCCTTGACGCGACGGGTCGCGGTCTTGAGCTCGGACTTAACAGCGCGGTTACGCATGCGCGCTTTCTCGTTCGTAATGTTACGCTTCTTCTGACTCTTGATGTTTGCCACTCTTAGTTCCTCCGTATGTAAAGTCTTGTTTCCAGACGAAACCCTGAAATCTTAGCATAGAATGTAGCGACGCAACCAGAAGTCTTGAGAAAGTTAGGCAATGCCGCACGGTTCTTCACATATCGGACAACACGACCCCTCCCATATTCGCAACTTCTCGATCATCGCCCACATCGATCACGGGAAGTCGACGCTATCCGACCGCATCCTTGAGCAGACGGGCACGGTAGCGGCACGCGACATGCAGGAACAGCTGCTCGACACCATGGACATCGAGCGCGAGCGCGGCATCACGATCAAGAGCCAGGCCGTGCGCGTGAACTACACGGCCGATGACGGGGAGACGTACGAGTTCAACCTCATCGACACGCCGGGCCACGTCGACTTCACCTACGAGGTGTCGCGAAGCCTCGCCGCATGCGAGGGCGCAGTCCTCGTCGTCGACGCCACCCAGGGCGTGGAGGCCCAAACGGTTGCCAACGCCATGATGGCAATGAACGCGAACCTCGAGATCATCCCGCTCATCAACAAGATCGACCTTCCCGCGTCAGACCCCGACCGAGCGCGCGACCAGATCGAAGACGGGCTGGCCATACCCGCGGACGATGCGGTGCTGTGCTCCGCGAAGACGGGCGAAGGCGTTCACGAGCTGCTCGAATCCATCGTCTACAACATCCCCGCCCCCACGGGCGACTTCGATGCGCCGCTCAGGGCGCTCATCTTCGATTCGTATTTCGACCCATACCGCGGCGTCGTCGCGCTCGTGCGCGTCGTGGACGGATCGGTGCGCCGCGGCGACACCATCTACATGATGCAGGCCGGCACCGAGGCGCTCGTCGAGGAAGTCGGCGCGCGCAAGCCCAACGAGATAGCGCTCGACGACCTGTCGGTCGGCGACGTCGGCTACCTCGTGACGGGCCTCAAGGACGTCGGCCAGGTGAAGGTGGGCGACACGCTGACGCTCTCGTCGCACCGCGCAACGGAGCCCCTGCCGGGCTACCGCGACGTGAAGCCCATGGTGTTCACCGGCCTCTTCCCCATCGAGGGCGACCAGTACGAGCCGCTCAAGGAAGCGCTCGAGAAGCTCGCGCTAAACGACCCCGCTCTCATATGGGAGCCCGAGACATCGCACGCGCTGGGGTTCGGCTTCCGCGTCGGCTTCCTGGGCCTGCTCCACATGGAAGTGATCGAGGAACGCCTCGAGCGCGAGTTCGGCTTGAACCTGCTCGCGACGGCCCCCTCTGTGGAATACCACGTCTACAAGACGAACGGCGAGATGATCTCGCTCCACTCGCCCCAGGAGATGCCCGACCCTGCGGAAATCGACCGCATCGAGGAGCCGTTCCTGAGCGTGAAAATCCTCGTGCCGCCCGATTACGTGGGCGCGGTCATGGACCTCACCACCTCGCGCCGCGGCCAGTTCGTGAACATGAACTACCTGTCCGCGACGACCGTCGAGATCCTCTGGACCATGCCGCTCTCCGAGCTGATCATGGACTACTTCGACCGCCTGAAGTCCTCGACCAAGGGCTACGCATCGCTCGACTACGAGTTCGACGGCTACAAGCCTAGCAAGCTCGTGAAGCTCGACATCCTCATCGGCGGGAAGCCCGTCGACGCGCTCTCCTTCATCATCGACAAGGACAAGGCGTATGCCCGCGGGCGCGTCTTGGCGCAGAAGCTCAAGGAAATCATCCCGCGCCACATGTTCGAGGTGCCCATCCAGGCGGCCGTGGGCGGACGCGTACTCGCCCGCGAAACCGTGAAGGCGAAGCGCAAGGACGTTCTCGCGAAATGCTACGGCGGCGACATCACGCGCAAGCGCAAGCTGCTCGAGAAGCAGAAGGAAGGCAAGAAGCGCATGAAGGCCATCGGCAGCGTCGAAGTGCCCCAAGACGCGTTCATGGCGATCCTCAAAGTAGACGATTAACGCGTTTGACCCACTGTCCGCGTTTTGGCTTGGCCGCGCGGACTACGCTCGACGCGTCGTCGCTTCGAGCCAACTTTTCGCCAAGGACAGGCGAAAAGTGGGTCTCTCAGCTCCTTTGGCTTGACCTCGCTACGCCCGCGCGGCCAAGCCAAAACGCTACGCTCTCCCGCTAGAGAAAAACTCGGGAGAGGAACACCATTTAAGCTCCCGCATGCCCGCGCGTGCCAGAAATGCGGCCACCCGCCCGACAAACGGGCGGCTTGAGCGCCCGCCCCCCCTGACTACGGTGCGAGGTCAAGTAGGCGGCCGTAGAGGTCGTTGCCGCAGAGCCAGCCTTTTGACGTGGGACGCCAGCGAGAGTCCAGATGCTCGACGTACCCGTCTTCTTCGAGTGATTTCATGACGTCGAGTGCTTCAGGAAGGAAACTGGAGGCGATTGCGAGGCGCTCATCCGACACGCCCCGCGACATGCGCATGCCGAGCATGAGATCCTCGGCTTCCATCTGGCGGCGGTCGAGGTCGTCGACGATCTGGTTGTTCATGACGCGCATGCGGCGCTCGTCGTTCTGCGTCATCGTGGTTGCGCTCTCGCCTATGCCGATGTAGGGCACCCCCGTCCAATACGAGGTGTTGTGCTTGGATTCGTAGCCGGGCTTGGCGTAACTCGCAACTTCGTAGCGCTCGAAGCCGGCGGCACGCAGGATGCGCTCGGCGGCCTCCATGTGCTCGGCTTCGACGTCATCGTCGGGCTCGGGCATCTCTCCGCGAAGGACCGCCTTGTCGAACGGCGTATGGGGCTCGATGGTGAGCGGGTACATGCTCACGTGCTTGACGCCCAGATCGACGGCTTCGCGCACGGACGCCTCGAGCGATTCAAGCGACTGCCCCGGGATGCCGCACATTAGGTCCACGCTCACGTTCTCGAAACGCTCTTGGGCTTCGCGGACCGCATTCCTTGCCCGTTCGGCATCGTGCGCGCGGCCGAGAATGGACAGCACTTCGTCGTCGAAGCTCTGGATGCCGATGGAGAGGCGGTTCACGCCCAATGCCCAGATATCGCGCACCATGCGCACGTCGAGGCTCTCAGGGTTGGCCTCCATGGTGAACTCGAGGTCTTCGCGCGTGAGGTCCATGGACACGCCGAGCGCGTAGAGAAGGCTCGATAGCCGCGATGGCCCGATGTGCGAGGGAGTGCCCCCGCCGATGTAAACGCTCTCGACGTCGAGAAGCTCGCCCTGCTTCGAGTAACGCCTGATGTCCGTCACGAGCTGCTCGACATACGAATCGATGCGCTTATCCTCGCGCGGAACGGCGCTCGTGGCGAAATCGCAGTAGCCGCAACGCTTCACGCAGAAAGGAACGTGGATGTAGAGAGCCTTGTACGGATGATGCGGCATGACCCCTCCTTGACGGCTATCGCCCACCGGAACGTTCTTCGAGCAGGTCGAATACGTGGTTGAACTCTTCTAGGCTCGTGCATTCGTTGAACATGCCGCGCGCCTTCGCCGCTCCGGGCAAACCGGTGACGTACCAGGCAGCGTGCTTGCGCATGCGAACGATGTTGCGGCCTTCGCGCTGCGTGAGCAGCTCTGCATGACGGCGCGCCACGGCGAGCCGTTCGGCGAGAGACGGGGCCTCGTACGCCGCTCCGTCGAGCGCCGCCTTCGCTTCAGCGAATATCCAGGGGTTGCCTTCGGCGGCACGCGCGATCATCACGGCATCGCAGCCCGTCTGCTCCGCCATGCGAATGCAGTCTTCCCCGCTCCTGATGTCGCCGTTGCCTACAACCGGGATTCCGACCGCCTCTTTCACGCGCCCGATGACGCCCCATTCGGCGTCGCCCCGATACATCTGCTCCCCGAAGCGCCCATGAACGGCGACCGCAGCCGCACCGGCTTGCTCCATGCGCTTCGCGAATTCTGGGGCCGTTTCCTCGCCGAGCGTCCAGCCCCTTCGGAACTTGCAGGTTACGGGGTGCTTCACCAACTTCACGATGGCATCGATGACATCGGCTGCGAGCTCGGGGTCGCGCATGAGCGCGCATCCGTCGCCCTTTCCCGCTATTTTCCTGACAGGGCAGCCCATGTTCACGTCGAGATACGCGAGCGAATCGCCCATCGTGCCTTCTATCCATGCTGCCTGGGATGCCATCGTTGCAGGCTCGTGCCCGAACAGTTGGACCGCGACCCGATCTTCGCCTGGTGCAAGGTCGAGCAGATGGCGCGTCTTCTCGTTCGCGTACGAGAGGCCCTTCGCGGACACCATCTCGGTGAAGGTCATGTCCGCGCCCTGCTCGCGACAAAGCGTGCGGAGCGCGATGTCGCTCACGCCCGCCATCGGCGCCAAGAGAACGCGGTATTTCCCGAAGAGGCCTTGCATAGCGCTTATCCGCTTTCGTGCATCATCGAGCGATGACGCCCAAGTACCATTCCTCGAAAGCGCGCTCCGGGTCCGCGCCGCTCTTCATGGCGCGCTCGCAGTCGCGCGCGCTCGAGAACGCTGCGCGCAGCTCGGCATCGCTGAAGTTCCTTGCCCAAGCGTCGTGGTTCTTCACGCGCCACGCGGGCACCTTGAGCACCTGGGCGAGCCGTGACGATTCGCCGCGCTGGGCGAGAGATTTGGCGCAGCAAAGCTCGCGTAGCCTGTTCGTGCACATTGCCATGAGAGCATAGGGCGAAGCCGAATCGAGGCGGGACTTTACCTTCAGGCAGCGCTTGGCGTCGCGCGCCGAGAACGCATCGGTGAATTCCCAGGGCTTCGCCTCCGTCGTCCGCGCGACGAGCGATTCCACCTCGCGCTCCCCGACCGCCGTCGTGCCCTTGTGCGCCAGGGCGAGCTTCCGAAGCTCGGAGTCGAGCCTCACGGTGTCTTCGCCCACGAGCGCGAGCAGCTTCTCGGCGGCGCCCGACGTGAGCGTGAACCCATGGCCAACGGCCATCTCGCGCAACGCGCGGGCGAGCTCGTAGCGCTTCATGGGCGCGCAATCGATGACGGCCGTCTTCCCGAGGGCCGCTACCGCCTTGTACAGGCGCGTGTTCTTCGCGAGCTTCTCGCCCGACATGGCGAGCACGGTCGTGACATTAGGCGACGCGAGGTATGCCACGAGCACTTCGGCATCCTGCTTTCCGAGCTTCTCGACGTTGCGCACCTCGACGAGCCTGATATCGCTCGCGAACGGGAGCGTGTTGCACGATATCGCGATGTCGCCGCCGTCCGCGTTCGCGCCATCGAACTCGTCGTGGTTGAAATCGAGGTCGCCGATGGCGGCGACGCGCTTCCGCAGGCGCTCGAGCACGGTGCGCCGCTTGAGGGCGTCTTCGCCAACTACGAGATATGCGGGAAGGAGCTTTTGCTGATCGTTAGTAGCCATGGAAGCATTGTAACCCATGGATGCGCCGACCACTTATCCGCCATGATTGCGTCGCGCGCCGGGGTATGCCCGGAGCTCATTTCTCGCACGTCACGCTTATCGCGGTGGGGGTGAAGACGCAGATGGCCTCGCCGTTCTCGTCCGAGCGGTACACGGCGCTCCCAACGCCCTCGAGCATCGAGAGGATTTCAGCCGTGGGGTGCCCGTAGCGGTTGCCCTTCCCCACGCCGATGAGCGAGATTCGCGGGCTGAGGGCTTCAGCCTCACTTACCGTGAGCGCTTTGCGCGACCCGTGGTGGCCGACCTTAAGCAGGTCGACGCCCCGCAATCCGCGCTCGTCCAGGATGTGCTGGATTTGCTCGCCCTCCGCATCGCCTGTGAAGAGGGCGACCGCATCGGCCGCGCCATCCGCATCGCCATCGTACCTGACGAGCAGGCAAACGCTGTCAGCATTGCCCGCGTCGTCGGACAGCTCGTGCGGCCAGACCACGCAAAGGGAGAACGCCCCGACGTCGAAACGGTCCCCGTACCCGAGCTCCACCACATCCCTGGCAGCAGCCCAGGCGTTCTCGGCCAGCCTGACGCAAGCATCCGAGGAATTCGAGAGCACTCCCGAAGCGACGAGCACCCTATCGACGTCCACCGCGCTTGCGATGGCGTCGAGCGAACCGCAATGGTCGTCGTCGGCATGCGTGACGAGGACGCTATCCAGGTGCGCCAACCCGTGCGATCCCAGGCCCTTCATGAGCAATGAGTCCTGGTTGCCCGTGTCCACGAGGAGCGTTTGCCCGCGGCTCTGCAACAGGAACGCATCGCCTTGGCCGACGTCGAGCATGATTATCCTGTCCCCCTGCGCTTGGAGGAAGGACACGCCCACGCCCAAGCACACGACGAGCGCGAGCGCGCCCGCGTTCCGCATCAAGCGCTCGTTCCATCCGGCCCAGAGCAAGAAGCCCATGGCTACGGTGAGAACAAGGGCGGCTTGCATCGATATGCTCGCAGGAACCGACCCGTAGGGCACCTGCGATAGAACCGCCACGACACCCTTCATCAAGCCCGCGAGCGCATTCGCCGCAACCGCGAAAGCGCCGGCAAGGGGAAGATGGGCTATCGCGAGCACCGCGTAGAGCAGCCCCGCCGCGCAGCAGAGCGGGAAGAGGGGCGCGCACGCGACGTTCGCAAGCGGGGAAACGAGCGGGAGCTTGGAGAACAGCGCGCACGACAGGGGCTGCGAGAGAACCGCCGCCGCGAAGGTGATGACGAGCGGTTCCGACAGGAACGGGACCTTACCGAGCGGGGTCGACGAGACCAAAGCGCCGAAGAGCGGAGAGAAGATCACTATGCCGGCAGTCGAGAGCGCGGAAAGCGCGAGCGAGGGGGACACCGAAGAAGGCGGCGACGTGCAAATGATAGCGATGAGGCAGACCCCCAGAGCGCTCAGCGAAGAAGGCCTCCTGCGGGCGAGCAGAGACATGACCCCCACGCTCGACATGAGCGTTGCGCGGAGCGCCGATACGGGCGCGCCCGAGAAGATGAGATATGACGCCATGACGCAGACGAGAACGCTTATGCTCAACCTCCTCGGAGCGCGAAGGGCCCTTAAGAAAGCTGCGAACAGCGACGTTACGATCACGAGATGAGCACCGGACACCGCTATGAGGTGCGCCAAGCCGCACGCCTGGAACGAAGCGTAGAGGGCCGTGCCGCGCACCCCGCGCCTGTAGCCGCATACGAGCGCCTGCAGCAGGTACCCCGTGTCCGAACCGTCTTCGAACGCCCCGATGGCACTTGACCGAGCCGCGAGGAGCCAGCCATAAGGCGGCGATGCCGGAACGCGGGAGCACTCTCCCACCCGCGCCGTCAACGCGGCTCCGCGGCCCCAGTCGTAATCGCCGCGTTCGATGTCCGACGCGCTCAACGCGACCGTGACCGTTGCGCGCTCGCCGCAGAGCAGCACCTCCCCCGAGGGGAACCGCGCGCATGCACGCTCGGTCTTGCCCTCGGGGAGCTCGAGCGACACGAGACAGCTTTCGCCGTAAGCCCCTTCGGAAGAATCCTCCAGCATCACGACCTGGCACGTGAGCTGCCGCCCGTCGTACGCGATTGCGGCGGAGTGAATGAGCGCGGCTTGCCCGAAACCCAGGCTGCACCCGAGCAGCCCCATGCACGCAGCCAAGCCGACAGGAATGAAACGCGCTGGAACAGACCGCGCCCGGCCTTCCCCGGCCATCGGCCGCTCCATCGCGCTCCAGCGGTAAACGGCTGCGGACAGCGCGCCCAACGCGCAGGCCGAGAGGGCTGCCGCGAGCGCGATTGTCGCGCATGCGGCCCCGTCGAGCATCCTCGCGCATGAGAACGACGCGGCGCAGCCAGCCCAGAGCGCCAGCCCGCCGAGGAAGGGCATGGGCAGCGACGGCCTCCTTCCCTCGAAGCGCCAGTCGAACTCCTCGGCCGTCATACGCAGATGAGGTCCGCGATGCCCTCGTACTTCTTCTCCCCTATGCCCGATACGCGCTTGAGGTCATCGCGGCTCTTGAACGGCCCGTTCGCCTTTCGGTCTTCGACGATCTTCGCAGCAGTCGACGGGCCGATCCCGGGGAGAGACTGGAGCTCGCCCGTTCCCGCCGTGTTGATGTTGACGACCCCGGTGCCGGAAGCCGCGCCCTGCTGCCCGCCCGCATCGCTGTCGGTCCCCTGCGGGCCGGCACTGCCGTTAGTAGCCTGCTCCGCCGTGGGGATGAGCACCTTCTCCCCGTCCTGGATGACGCGCGCGAGGTTCACGGCGTCAGCAGCGGCCCCCTCGGAGAACCCGCCGGCTGCCGCAACCGCATCAGCTACGCGCGAGCCCTCGTCGAGCACCACAACGCCCGGCGCCGCTACGCAGCCCGCCACGTGCACTTGGATACTGCCTTCAGAGACGGCCTGCCCGGGCTCCTCCGTTTGCTCTGCCTTCTCCCCGGCAGGCTCGATCTCGAAGACGCTGGCGGTGGCAGTATCGATGACGATGCGGCCGGCTACGACTGCCACCATGACCACGAGCGCGAACGCACCCGCCAGCGCCGGCTTCCCCACGGAAGCGAGGTTGAGCTTTGAGGCGATGTTTCGTTTCGTGTTTGATCTCATCTTCTCGTGACCTCGCTTTCCGTGGCGAGCCCACGATAAACCCGTAACCTTACCGTGCAAGGTGCCCGCACCGGCCAGGCGCTCCATTGCCTCATACAGGGTTCCAACACGAAAGTGCGCTGCATCCGACAAAAAAAGCAGCCGGGCAGCACTCGTCGTACTTGCCCGGCTGACTCGGTTTCAGGTATTTGCTACTGCGCCGCAGTTCGCGGGGGCTTGTACGAGGGGCACGAGTAATCGTGCGGCTCGGCGCTCGCCGCGATCTCTTCGACCCATTCTTCCACGGGAAGCAGCGACTCGGCCTCGAGCACCGCATCCATCTTCGCATGCGTTTCCGGGTTGCGGGGCATGAAGAGCGTGCAGCAATCCGGCGCGTCCTGCGAAGAGATCTCGAACGAGCCGAGCTTTTGCGCATCCGCGATGATGTCGAGCTTGTCGCTACCGATGAGGGGCCTGAACACCGGGCACTCCACGGCGTGGTCCGTCGCCCTGATGTTGTCGAGCGTCTGCGATGCGACCTGGCCCAAGCTCTCGCCCGTCACAAGCGCGCCCGCCCTCTCGCGCTTCGCCAAGCGCTCCGCAACCTTGAACATGAGCCTGCGGTACATGATCACGCGCAACGAAGGCGGAACCTTGAGAGCTATCTCCTTTTGGTAGTCGCCGAACGGCACGACGTAGACACGTGCGATGCAGCCCGTGCGTTCGAGGACGTGGGCGATATCGTCCACGAGGTACTCGCTCGTATCGGACGTTTGCGGGCGCCCCGAGAAATGCACGCCGATGCAGATGGCGCCGCGACGGGCCATTTTCCATAGGGCAACAGGCGAGTCGATTCCACTCGACAGCAGGCACATGACGCGCCCCGAGCTGCCGACGGGCAAGCCTCCCACGCCGCGCTCGCTGCGGGCGTAGATGTAGACGGCGTTCTGGACCACCTCAACCGCGACGGTGACGTCGGGGTCCTTCATCTTCACCTTCTTGTCGGGAAAGGCCGCGCAAAGGGCTGCTCCCACGATTTGGTTCATCTGCATCGAGTCGGTCTCGAAATCGGTGTGGTTCCGACGCGCGCTCACCTTGAACGTCTCGAAGTCTCCCGTTTCCGCGAGGGCGTTCACGGCAACTGAGTTCATGACGTCGAGGTCCCGCTCGCATTTGAAACCGCACGACACTCGTGCCACGCCCGGTACGTCCCGCACGGTAGCCGCCACCTCGAGCGCGCGCTCGAACGTCGTGCCCTCCTTGAGGAACACGCAGAGGCGGCCCGAGATACGGTGAATCGTCACGACGGGATAATCGACGAGAAGCGCCTCCACATTCTTGAGAAGGCGCTTCTCGAAAACTGACCTGTTACGGCCCTTCAGGCCGATTTCATGGTAATGGATCAAGCAGATCCGCTGATGACGCTCCTCCACGAGCGACCTTAGTGGTACTTGACGTCGATGGACTCGGGGTCGTAGGACACGTCGTCGCGCGCGATCTCGCCGAACGCAATGGAGAGCGGCTTGCGGTCGGACGCGCGGGCGATCTCCACCGCGGTCTGCATCTGGATCGCACGATCGCGCTGACCGCGCAGCATGTCGTTGATGTCATGCGCGCGCTTGCTCGCCAAAGAGCAGAGCAGGAAGCGATCGTTGTCGGTCTTGTCGAGGAGTACGTCGATTCTCGGTTCGATAATGCTCATAGCACCCTATTCCCTTGCTTCTTCCGCTTTACCGTCAACGTAAGCGATCAATTCACGCACCGCTACGTCGAGTTCGTCATTCACAAGCGTAATATCATACTCCATTTTACGGGAAAGTTCCAGTTCTGCAGCTTTTAGACGGCGATTGATAGTTTCTTCATCTTCCGTGCCGCGGCCCCTCAAGCGCTGCTCGAGGATTTCCATGGAAGGAGGCTCGATGAATACCAGGTGCGCCTCGGGTATCTTTTCGCGGATCTGGAACGCGCCTTGCACGTCAATCTCGAGTATGACCTGGTTGCCGGCCTGCATGTGCTCGAGAACGCTTGCCATCGGCGTGCCGTAGCAATTGCCGGAATACTCCGCCCATTCGAGCAGCTCGCCTTCGCCCGCCATCTCCATGAACCGGTCGCGCGTGACAAAGTAATAGTGAACACCGTCCACCTCGCCCTCGCGAGGAGCGCGCGTCGTGGCGGAAACCGACAGCCACGCATCGGGAACTTGGCGCAAAAGTTGGGCCACCAGGGTGCCCTT
>SUUE01000007.1:52418-98836 GCA_015062685.1 Coriobacteriaceae bacterium | reverse complement strand
CCGATGGTCGTGTTGTTGCCGTTCGCGCGCTTGCCCGAGATGACGAACAGGTCGAGCTCGGTGATGTAGCTGCCTTCGGTGCGCACGCGGATGTCGAAATCGTAGTCGAACAGGTCGTCGCGCCCGTCCAGTCGGTCGAGGCTGGCGTTCTGGGCGTACGTGTGCTTGAAGTCGAGCACGCGCATGGGTTCGGCCTTCTGGCCCGTTGCGACGATTTTCTGCGCGACGATGCGCGTGCGCTTGAGGGTCGCGCCGTTCGCGCCCTTGATGTCGACTGCCGCGATGCGGAACAGGTAGCTGCTCTCGTAGAGCTTCACGACCTTCGAGCGCGGGTCGCTGAACACGTTCTGGAGGATCTTCATGTCGCATTGCGGCACGAGCCCGACGTTGCTCGCGATCTTCGCCGGCGCCGCTGGGTCGGGGCGGGTCACCGTCGTCTTGCTACCGGCGATCTTGTCGGGCTTGCGTTTCACCGTGCAATGGCGGAAGCGCCTGGGCTGCGCTTGGGCCGTCAGCTGCGACTGGCCGGAGAGGGCGGGCGAGCTGCCTGCCGCGAGGCCCCCTTGCCCCTCCGACACGTACGTCGCGGAGCTGTCCTGGCCGCTCTGGCCTGTGGTGGCGACCCCGAATGCCGTCATCTGGTAGGGGATGCCGTCGTCGGTCACGCACTCGATGACGCGGCGTTCGAGCTTCTGCGGGCTTGCCGGGGCGTTCTCGTCGTTCGATTGCGCGGAGAGCGATTGGCCGCCCACCACGGGGTCTTCGCCGGCGTCGCTCCACCAGGTTCCCCATCCGGACGCCGAACCATCCGCGTTGAAGACGAAGCCCGATGCGTTGTCGCCCTCTTCGTCGCCTTCGTCGATGTCGAGCCAATAGGACGAGTCATCGTCGCCTTCGTTCAGGCAATCGCCCCAGTAGATCCAGCTTTCGTCGTCCTCTTCATCGCCGAGCTGGTCCACTTGCTCTTCCGTGATGGCCCCGTTGATTTCCTGGGACTTCCATTCGATCTCGAACTCCGAGCCTTCCCCGAGGCTCTCCTCGGTGATGATCGACATGTTGTCCATGTTGCCGAAGATGGTGTCCCACGACCCTTCGCCCTCATCGGCTTGCGCAGACAGGTCGGACTGGCCCGAGATCTGCGGCTTCCAGTTGTCGCGGAACGCCGGCTTGTTCCATTCCCAGAGGAGGTGCGTGACGGTGAAGATGAGCGCCTGGGCCACGACGTTAGCCTGGAGCTTCAAGCCCAGTACGACATGGGGGTTCGTCATCTCCTTGGTGGCGTTGCTGGGAAGCGGCCCGCAGTGTACGAACAGCGTGAAGCCCGCCACGCCCTGGATCGAGACCGTCACAACGCCCTTGACGCCCAGGCCGAGCGAGAGCGAGAGGCTGATTGGTATCGTGAGGCTGATTCCCGTGTTGACGTAGTCCATGCGGTACTTCGATGGCGAGAAGATCTCGGGCGTCGAAACGGCCACCTCCAACCCCAGCGTAATGCTCGCGTTGAAGCCGAACTCGACGACTACCGGAATCGGGCCCGCCATGAACTGCTGTGCATAGGAGAAGTTGAACGCGAGCGTGCCCTGCACTCCGAGCAGCCCGCGCCAAAGGCCGCTGTCTATGGCCCAGCGCCCTGCGAGGATGCCCGCGAACATGGCGGTGGCGGAGAGGTTGCTCGTGAAGCCGGCCTTCTTGAAGACGCCCTCCTTGCGCTTCGCGTCGCCGTAGCTCTTCATCATCTTCTGGCGCGCTTCCTTCACCTTCTCGTATTGCTCGGCGTAGGTCTTGCGCGGATGGCTCTTCCATGCGTTGGGGTCGGGCTGGCCGTCTTTGGACTTGTAGCCCCACTCCTCCGATTTGTAGGCGATCTTGAAGTAGCCGAAGGGGTCGAACGCCACGTCAAGGTCCAAGTCGGGGGTCCACACCTCGAGCGAGTCGCCGCCGATGACGGGAACGCTCTTCGGTATCTCGATCTTGGGCTTCATGCTGCCCGTGTTGAACGGAGAGAGATACGTCTTCGTGCTGGAGGGCATCGTGGCGCCCGTGGGAGAAGCGCACGTGGACAACCCGAGCGGTACGGTGTACGTGCTCGATCCTTGGAGTATCACCATGTGATACGTTCCTGTTTTGGGGAACGTGCTCTCGTGGGTTGCGAGGAGAAAATAGCCGCTCAGCTCCGTGCTCGCCTCTGCATGCTTGGGCACGACCTCCTTATTCTCGACGACTACCTTCTCGTCGCCGTCGTGCACGATGCGAACCGTTATGGGGGAGTCGAGGCCGGTGGCGAGCTCGATGCGCATGGTGTGCTTGAGGTCGTTCGCATCGGTGACCGCGAACTCGTTCTTGGTGTAGAGCACGTCCCAGCTATCGAACGAAACGGCCACGGGGTACAGCATTTCGAGGCCAAGCTTCCGCGTGGGTAGGAGGACCCCGCGGGCGCCTTGGACCGAGACGCGGTGGGTGCGGAACCTGCGGTACCCCTTGGCGTCAACGTCTACCTGGGCGTAGAAGGAGTAGCGGTCCACGCCGTCGACGGTCTCCTTCTTTGCCAAATCGCGAATGTCGACCATGAGGCGCCCCGAGCTGTCGGTCGTGCCCGAAAATTTCTTCTTATTGAACTGCGACGTGATCGTCACGTTGGCGCCGGCAACCGGGACTTTCTTGCCGTCGGTCATGTCCGCCACGATGAAGCCCGCTTCGTAGCTCTTCGCGATGACGATCTTGGTGGCGTTCGCGACGTTTTCCGCGGCGTACGCCTTCTCGGCCGCGAAGGGCGAGACGAAGCCTCCGGAAACTGCCGGCAGCACGGCGATGGCGCCAACTGACAGCTCGATGAACGACCGACGCGACAGCGCGACTCCTCGCGCCTGTTGCGATTCGGCTTCTTCCCGTACGATGCTCGCGTTCTTCATGCGGGCCTCTTTTCCTCGGGCTCGATCCGGTTCTGCACCAGCAACCGCGCACCGCCTTCGCGCTGGACGCGACGGGATACGCGTACCCATCATCATACACTCCTGTCAAACTGTAAAAGCGCAGATGAGAGATGGTGTTGGGCGAATGTTACCCAACGCAGACTGGCCGGGCGCTTGCGCCCGGCCTATCGTTGGTTAATTTGGTCGGCGCAAAAAGCGCCCGTGCGAACTAGTCGTCGACTTCGGATTTGTAGGTGAGCACTGCGCCGGTGGTGGCGTCGATGTCGTACTCGTACTCTATGCCGCCCTGCTTGAAGTCGACATCGTAGTGGACGATGCCGTCATCGGTGTCGAGTTCGACCTTGAGCGCGGTCACGTCAGATTCGGCGAACCCGGCGTGCTGGAGCGCTGCCGCCTTGGCCGCGTCCGGGGTGATGTAGGAAGCCGCCGAGCTCGCGGGCGCCGCCGAGCTGGCGGGAGCCGCTGCGGAGCTTGCAGGCGCCGCCGCCGAGCTGGCGGGAGCCGCTGCGGAGCTTGCAGGTGCTGCTGCCGATGCGCTCTGCGCTGCTGCGCTCGATGCGGGTTGTGCGGCTGCGGAGCTGCTCGCCGCCGCGCTCGAGCTCGATGCGGCCTGTGTTCCGCCGCATCCGGCAAGGCCGACGCATGCCGCAAGGGCTGCTGCTGCAACGAACGCCATCAGTTTCTTGTTCATGGTTGCCTCCGTTCTCATGGCCCGTTCCCCTGCAGCGAATTATACTTATCAGGTAAGTTTTAGCCGCTCATGGTAGGAAAACCGTCAACATTGCCTTGATTCCACATGGGCGTTGCTGCCTGCGACCGCATTGGCTTGCCGGAGTGGGTCGCTCGTTCCCACTCGGCTTTTTTGGTACACTTTCCCGCGATTTGACCTAAGGACAAGGGGATTGTTGTGTCAGAAGAGAAGCGCGAGCATTTCAAGTCTCGAATCGGTTTCATTTTCGTTGCCGCAGGGTGCGCCATCGGCTTGGGCAACGTTTGGCGTTTTCCCTATATAACGGGGCAATACGGTGGCGCGGCGTTCATCGTGCTGTACCTGGTGTTCCTCGTGGTCCTCGGTTTGCCGATCATGGTCATGGAGTTCGCCGTGGGCCGCGCGAGTCAGAAGTCGACGGCCCGGGCGTTCGATGTGCTGCCGTCCAAGAAGAGCTTCGGGTGGTTCGGCTGGTGGGGCTACGTCGGTTCGATGCTGCTGCTCATGTTCTATACGACTATCTGCGGTTGGGTGCTTTCCTATATTCCCAAGATGGCTTCGGGCATGTTCACCGGGGCCGTTGCCGAGACATCGGCCAGCGCGTTCGGTGCGATGGTGTCGAACCCGTCGGAGATGATGGCGTGGATGCTGGTGTCGGTATCGGTGGGCGTGATCGTGTGCGCCCTTGGCATCGAGAAGGGCGTGGAACGCGTTTCGAAGGTCATGATGTCCACGCTGCTGATCATCATGGTCGCGCTGTGCGTGCGTGCCGTTACGCTGCCGGGCGCGGGCGACGGCCTGGCGTTCTACCTGCTACCCGATTTCGGGCACCTGTTCGCGGGCGATACGGCCGCCGAGCAGATGGGCTCGTTCGGCAACGCCGTGTACGCCGCCATGGGCCAGGCGTTCTTCTCGCTGTCGGTCGGCATGGGCGGGCAGGCCATCTTCGGTTCCCGCATCGGCCGCGAGCGCAGCCTGACTGGCGAGGCCCTCTCCACCGTCGGCATGGACACGGGCGTCGCCATTATGGCGGGTCTCATCATCTTCCCTGCCTGCTTCGCTTACGGAATCAACCCCGATGCGGGGCCATCGCTCGTGTTCCAGACGTTGCCGATCGTGTTCGGGCAGATGCCTTTGGGCAACGTGTGGGGTGCGCTGTTCTTTGTTTTCATGGGGTTCGCGGCGCTCTCGACGGTCATCGGCGTGTTCGAGCTCCTCGTAACGTGGTGCATGGACCGCTGGGGCTGGTCGCGCAAGCAGGCCGTCATCCGCAACGGCGTGATGCTCGCGGTGCTGAGCATCCCCTGCGTCCTCGGCATGAACGTGTGGTCCGATTTCGCTATTCCCGGCATCGGCGACATCTCGAGCATCGAGGACTTCGTCGTCTCCAACAACATTCTGCCGCTCGGCGGGATCATCTTCGCCATCTTCTGCTGCAGCAAGTGGGGCTGGGGCTGGAAGAACTTCCTGGAAGAGGCCGATGCGGGCAAGGGGGTCGAGTTCCCGGCCGCGTTGCGCGTTTGGTGCACGTACGGTATTCCCATCCTGGGCATAATCATTTTCGTCATGGGTTACATTCCCATGATCAGCACGTGGGCC
This sequence comes from Coriobacteriaceae bacterium, assembly GCA_015062685.1. Classification (GTDB taxonomy): domain Bacteria; phylum Actinomycetota; class Coriobacteriia; order Coriobacteriales; family Eggerthellaceae; genus UBA9715. The sequence continues at coordinate 93,598 of SUUE01000007.1, read as the reverse complement.
GGGCTGGGCTAGAGCGCGGCATGTCGAGAACGGGGCTCTGCTTGTCGGCGGAGACCGTCTTTACGGTGCCCGTGGAGATGAGTTCGGGATTGTTAGCCATGCTCTCTCCTCTAACTGCTACCTCAGACAAAAGCGCACATTGACTTAGGCCTCCAATGTGGCTTTGCTGCAAATGCACCAGATAGAAGGGCGTTTCTCTCGCAATGTATGACGGATGTTTCCGAACCGATGGCTGTCAAGTGGGGCCGGGGCGTTCCCGGCGCCCACCCGTTGTTGGTTATTCTCGGCTCAGGTTCGCGAGCGGCTGGCCCATGAGCACATGATCGTACTTGCCCTCTGCGTTCTTGACGGGCAGGTACTCGACGTTCACGCCTTCCTGGAACACCAGGCACATATCGCTGCCCCCGAACAGGAAATAGCCCAGCGGGTCTCCTTTTTCCACGTGCGCGCCGACCACGACATTGCTTTCCAGGTTGCACGAGCTGACCTGGCTCATGGCGATGGGGAGTATGGCCACCAGGCCGTACTCGCCCGTGTCGACGACCACGAGATCGCGTGTCTCGATTGACTGCCAGCCGGGGTTTTGGTCGAGCAGGACGTATTTCTCGGCTTTCTCGTCCCAGACGGTGACGCCGCCGGCCGCGTCTTGCGCCGGGATCTTCTTCACTTCGACGATGGTGCCGCTAACGGGGAAGTGGTAGCGGTGGTAGTCGTTCACGTCGAGGAACGTGTGCGTGAACGTTCCGCCGTTGAAGCTCTGGGCATACTTGCTCGAGGGGCTCAGCAGGTTCTCGATGTCGTTGAAGCGCGCGGACTTGACCGCAACACCGCCCTCGTCGAGTGCGAACATGCCCTCGCTGTCGATTTTCCAGACGCCCTGCGGCGTGCTGTCGCAGGGGAAGACGACGGTGGCGTTCGCGTCGATGGGGTGCGAGGATGGCTGGTCGACCAGGGAGCGCGCGAACCAATCGTTGAAGCTCGTCCAGATGTTGGCGTCGCCGTACCACCCGTTGGTCATGTTGAAGCGCTCGTCGGCACATGCGGCCGCATACGCCTCGTCGTTCCAGCTCTCGGGCGACGACAGGAACTGCCCCCAATTCGAGGCATACTCGATAAGCCAGCTCCGGATGGGCTGGTGGTACTGAAGTGACGGGTAGTAGTACCCCTTGCCCTCGAGCTCCTCGAGCGGCTGGTCAAACAGGAAGTAGAACGCGTCGAGCGATTGGTCGATGTGCTCGTAGAGAGTCATGTCCTCTCGGCCCTTGGTGGTTTCCCAGGGCATGCACCTCTCGGCCCAGTCGGTAAACGCATAGAGCTCTTCGAGGTTCCTGGCCGGGTTCGTGGCGGGGTCGGGGTTGATCTCCCAGGCCTTTGCGAGCGATTTCTCGACGAGCGCCTTTAACTCGGGGTCGTTGTCGAGCATCTCCATGAGGTCGACCGTCATCTGGCTGTGCTGGGCGGTGTCGACGCTCGGGACGGCCGAGGCGCTGGCCGTGCTGGCCGAGGTCGCGCTCGCGGAACCGCTTGCACTGCCTGGCGAGCTCGAACTCGCGGCGGACCCCGAGCATCCCGCGAGGGCTAGAACGATGGCTGCAATGCATGCGAATAGAACGATGCGCGGTGCTTTCGCGAACTGCTTCATGGTCGACCCCTTCCCGGGTGTGCAGAGCTTGCCTGCCCGCTCTTGCGGTCATTATAGGTATGGGTGCTGAGATGCTGATGCGTCGGTGGACAGATGTTGTTGAGTTGATGACTACGAGATGATTGTCGGGGCGAAGCCGAACGCGCTTCTCGCGAGCGGTCGCTAGCCGGCGCTCTTCGGGGAAACGAGTTCCGGGAATGCCCTGGTGCTCTCTCGGTTTTAACGGCCCCGTTGCTTATAATGATTGCTGCAAAAAGTCAGTTTTTGGAAGCATGAGGAGAACGCTCGAAATGAGGCGCGTCTCGGTTCCGCTCAAGTTGTCGGCCGCCACGATGCTGGCAGCATGCGGCCTTCTCGTCGCGCTTGGGCTGGCGTGCGGTTTCGCATACGGTAACCCGCAGTCAGGCGACGGCGAAGCCGCCGGTTCTCCCTCGCTGACGGCCGGGTCGGTCTCCGATTCCTCGCAGCTGGCAGCCGCTTCCAAGTCGGTTGTTTACAACGTGGGTTCCGGTAGCTGCACGTGCGACGATCCCGATACGGAATACACGATAGTCGGCGCGTCCGCGAACGGGGCGACCGTGACGATCAAGGGCGGCAGCGAGCAAGCCCCCCATTCGCGTGGTCCTCGACAACGTGACTATCGACCAGGGTTCCGTGAAACCTTCGAGATCGCCGGTTACCGTCGAGAACGGGCATGCCGTAATCATGCTGCGGGGAACCAACATGTTGAAAGCGGGCTACAAGCGCGTGGCGCTGCAGCACGACTGGGGCTTCGCGGGGCTCTGCGTGCAGAAGGGTGCAACGTGTATCATCACGTCGGCCGAGGGCGACGGCTTCACGGCGGGCTCGCTCGAAGCGCATGGAGGCCATGACAAGTATGGCGGCGCGGGCATAGGCACGAACTACGATGACGATACGGGTTCGATCTATATCAATGGCGGCACCATCAGGGCTTACGGAGCGCCGAGCGCCGCCGGCATCGGGAGCGGCCGCGACGGCGAATGCTACACCACGTGCATCCAGGGCGGTGACGTGTGGGCATGGGGCGGCGAGTACGCTGCAGGCATCGGCGGCGGCGACGCGGTGGGCGTGAGCACTGGCGGCACGACCCACGACCTCTGGATTCACGGCGGTACCGTCCATGCATACGGCGGCGACAACGGAGGCGCTGGCGTCGGCGGTTCCGAAGGCGGCAGCGTCGACTCGATAACCATCACGGGTGGAAACATCACCGCCTGCGGATGCGGCGAGCGCGGGTCGAAGGGGAGCGCTGCCGGCATCGGGAGCGGCGATGGCGAGGTTTGCGGAAGCATCAATATTAACCAGGGTTCCGGCGAGCTGTCGATCGAAGCGAAAGGCTATGGCGAAGGCGCGGGCATAGGCGGCGCCAACTGCAAATCGGGGGCCATCGACATCAACCTCCGCGGCGGCACCGTGACGGCCACGGGCGGCCCCGAAGCTGCCGGCATCGGGAGCGGCGATGACGAGAGCGGCTCCATCAGCATCAGGGGCAGCGGCACCGTCAACGCCCAAGCAGGCTGGGAATCGGCCGCCATCGGCGCGGGCGACCAGGGCCATTCAGGCCCCATCAACATCAACGGCAACAGCTCGCGGCTCACCATCAACGCATATTCGCCGAAGCCGCAGAACCCGGGCGAGAGCTTCGTCTCGTACGCCGCGATAATCGGCGCGGGCGATGGGAGCGCGAGCGACATTGCCATAAACAATGCCAACGTCAACCTGAACGGCCCGGGCATCGGCACCATTGATGGGGCGGGCATCGGCTCCGGTTCGAGCAACGATCTCTCCGTGAAGGACAAGGGCATCGGCAACATAACCATACGCAATGCGAAGATTCGCTTCTACGGCATTCACCAGATGCACGGCGCGGGCATCGGCGCAGGTTACGGTTCCAACATCAAGAGCATCGTGTTCGACAACGTTGACTACGACGGCCCCACCATCGGTAGCTCGAGCAGCGACCGCTTCGGGACCGACGAGAACAGCATGGATTCCATCTCCATCTCCAACTCGACCGTCAAGGCAATCGCGCGGGGCGACCAGAAGCACAACCACGCGGGTATCGGCACGGGCCCGTACGGGACGATTGGGTCCATCTCCATCTCCAACTCCAACGTCGAGGCGAAGGGCGTGTACGGCGGCGCGGGCATCGGATCGGGCGGAGTGTACGTCAACCCCGGTCAAGCGCTCCATTCCATCACGTCGAGCGACGGGAAGTGCGGGTCGGTGACCATCGAGGGCCCCGGCACAGTGAAAGCCACCGGCAGCGAGGGCGGCGCGGGCATCGGCGGCGGTGCGCTCGCGTCCGTCTACGGGGACATAAGCATCTCCCAGGGAGCCGCGGTGGAGGCCGTGGGCGGCAGCGATGCCGGCGCGGGCATCGGCGGCGGCAAGCTGTGCAGCTGCGCGAACATCTCCATTGACGGGGCGACCGTGGTTGCAGCGGGCGGAGAGGCCGCGGCGGGCATTGGCTCGAGCGGCATTTCCGATTCGACGGTTCTAAGCGGCGTCATCGAAACCACGTGGAACACCATCTGCGGGAACATCTCGATTTCGGGCGCGAGCAACGTGACGGCGACGGGTGGCGCCGGTGCAGCCGGCATTGGTTTGGGCCAGGGCGCCCAGATGGAGTCCAGCAGCGGCATCACCATCAGCGGCGGCACGGTGAACGCCCAGGGCGGTGCGCGCGGAGCGGGCATCGGCGCCGGCCGTGAGAGCGGCCTGGGCCGCGGGGCCGAGGCGCGCCGCATCAGGATTGAGGGCGAGGCAAAGGTGACGGCCACGGGCGGCACCGGCGCCGCCGGCATAGGCGGCGGCTACGAGGGCGGCGTGGAACAGTGTCATATCGGCCTTTCTGAGAACGATCCCGGGAGGGCGTTCGTGATCGCCCGCGGCGGTGTTGGGGCAGCGGGCATTGGCGCCGGCGCGTCGAGCAGGCAGAGCACGAGCAAGGGGACCCTGGACGGCGCCCATGACGCAAAGAACCTCAGCTTCAGCGGCGGCTTCGTTGCCGCTTACGGCGGAGACGGCTCGGAAAGCACCGAGGAGGGCAGGACCGGAGCCGGCGCAGGCATCGGTGGCGGCTCGTATCAGGGCGACTTGGAGGGCTGCTTGATTTCGGGCGGCGTGGTGGTCGCGGAAGGCGGGGCGAAGGCGATCGGCGCCCCCTCGGGATCCGTTGGCGCCGAGGATATCGGCCACGGCGGCAGCCGCGACGGCGGCGGCGACGGCAGCGGCGGCATCTACATCCAGGGCGGTACGGTCGTCGGCGAGGTGAACGAGAACGAGCGCGTGCTCGTCGTGGGCGGAAGCGTGACACATCGTTTCGCCTTCGACAAGGCCACGGAGTCGACCTTCGAGTTGGAGCCCGTATACCAAAACGCGATCGCAATTGACACGAAGCCGCTCGTCGCGTTCGAATTCGGGGGCAAGGCGTTCTACAGTCTGGGGCTCGAGGGCACATCGGCCGACTACTTCCACTGCGATGACGTCTTCGCGGTGGCTGACGATAAGAGCCAGGCGGAGGCGATGGCGTACCTGTACCTGCCTGCGGGTGCGCAGGACGCGAGCACCGCTTTCGTCAGGCCGGCCGACGCGACGCTCAGCTATTACGGTACGACGGCTGCGGAGCGGTATCCCAGCTACGACACGGGTACGAACGTCTTGAAGATGGGCGCCCCCATCGCCATCGCGCCCAAGAGGCGCTCGGCTGACCTCGTCCAAGGCGAGCCCTACATCGTGCGCGTGGGCGACCTGAGCGGCGCGCTCGGCAGGGGTGACACCGCGCGCTACACCTCGATCGAGAACGGGGCGTTCAACGGCTATTACGCTGCAGACGGCACGCTCGTTACGGATTTGGACAACGTGCCAATCTATACGGACTACTCCACGGGCACGACCTATACGGATGTCGAGGTGCTCCCCGGGGCCACCGGCAGCACGATGAAGATAAAGGCCAAGCTGAACGGCATGTCGGAGTCCTCCAATCTCTACTGGGGCGACGGTGAAGCGGTCTTCGAGAAGGTCATCCAGGCGGCTTCTCCCTACGTGGAGATCACGAACAAGGACATGCTCACGAAGGTTTACGACGGCGGCCCTGCGGTGAAACCCCAGGTGGAGACCAACGGCACAATTACGCGCGTCAAGTGCGCTGGGCAGTTGGGAACCAGCTACAACGAGGAGGCCGCTTCGCCCAGCGCGCTCCCCATGCCCACGGACGTCGGCTATTACGAAGTGACCGTCTGGGCGGAACTCGACGGGCAGACGGTGTCCGACTCGGCTTCGTTCAAGATCATCGACCCGGCGGATGCCAAGGACCTGTCGGTGAAGATCGTCGAGGACCCGACTAAGTACTATGACGGTGCAGCCGTCAAGGACCCTGCCGTGAAGGTGCTCGAAGGCGCCGAGGACGTGACCGATCGGGCGACGATCTCGTATTCGTATTCGCCGGGGCCCTTCAACCCGGCTGAGCCCGGAGCGTATCTCGTGACCGCGAGGGCGATAGTGGACGGCGTGCCGGTGAGCGACACGCTCCTCTTCCTCATCCGCAAGTGCCCGATCGCGCTCGGCATCGACGTTTCGGACAAGGTTCACGATGGCCAGCCCGCAGCTGTAACCGTGTCTGTAAAGACCGAGGACGGCGGAACGCCAGACCAGGATCAGGTGGTTGAGCTCTCCTATTACAAGAAGCAGGAGGACGGTTCGTTCAGCAAGCTCGAGTCGGCCCCGAAGGAGGTCGGGGACTACCGCGTAGTGGCGTCCACGCCCGGCACCTCGCACTACCGCGCGGCGGAAGAGGCTGCCACGTTCTCCATCCTCGACAAGCCGACGCCGTTCCTCTACGTGGACGTGCCCGAGCGGTTTGTGTATGACGCGCAAGCGGTCGATCCCCCGATTGTGTGGGATTTTTCCGGTGGGCAGGCGGTAACCACCTACTACGATGAAGACGGCAACGAGCTTGACGGCGAGCCCAAGGACGCTGGGCGCTACAGCGTGGAAGTGAGCATCCCCGAGAGCGAGCAGTACCACGCCGTGTCGAGCGGGAGGATGTCGTTCACCATCCTTCCGCGCCCCGCAGTGCTTGCGATCTCGGCTGATGGCGACCAATCGACGGAAAGCGCGAAGGTTACGGTGAAGATCGCCGGCGCGCTCGCAGACGTCGAGGGCAAGTTCATCGACATCGGCGTCACGTACAGCGAACCCGACGCAGTGGCCGCCCAAGGCTCGGATGGCGGCCCTCTTTCCGCGCAGGCCACAACCAATGTCAGGGCGCAGATCGAGAACGTCGACGGATCATATGTCGCGACGTACGAGTTCCCCCATGTCGGCGCTGGCGAGTATGCGGTGACGGCTAGCTATTCGGGGGATCCTAACTACGCCGTGAAGGACAAGACCGCGCGCTTCGACAAGCGCATGAGGGGATACCGCGTTTCGGCCGAGGACGGGACGGTGACGTTCGGCGCCGCGCCGTTTGCCGTGCAGGCCGAGGTGTGGGACAGCAACGGTTCGCTGGTTGCGGACCCTGCCCTCACGTATTCCCAGGTGTCGAGCGAGGACCTTCCGATGGTGAGTGATGACGCCGCCGTGCTCGGCGATGGCGGCCTCGTGACCGTGCAGAACGCCGGCATCTCGGCGGTGCGCGTGGACGTCGCCGGCGATGATACCCACGAGGGAAATTTCGACTACGCCGTGATAGCCGTCGAGAAGGCACCCTTGCCTCTGACCGTGACGGCCAAGGACAAGGTGGCCGACGGAAAACCCGCTGAAGTAGCCTACTCCGTGGACGACGCCGCTTATCCCAAGCCGTACAGCGGCGAGGTGACGCTCACGTATTTCCGCGAGAGCAACGGTGCGCGCACGCAGCTCGATGCGGCGCCGACTGAGGGCGGGTCCTATGTGGTCGTGGCCTCGGCCGCGGACGACAGGAACTACAATGCCGCCGTCGCCGAGGCGAGATTCAAGATTCAAGGCTCGGATGACCCGAGCAAGCCCGACGCGGGGCCTGCGGGTGGCGATGGCTCGGGTGGCAGTGGTGGCGGATCGGGCGCATCGAGCGGGGCGCGGACTGGCGACAGCGTTGTCGTCTGGCCCTTGGTCGTTCTCGCCTTGCTTGGGTTCGCGGGCTTCGTTCTTTCCGCGCGTCGAGCACGCTAATCTCGCGGGCACGAGCAATCATTCGCTCATCTGGGTCTACGAGTGGTGGGGCGTGCCGCCCAAGCAAGCAGGCTGAATCGTGCGCATCGAACACAATACGAACCGGCGAAACTGTAGTAATCTAGTCATTGTTCATTTTCTTCGTCAGGTTTTGTGGCGCTTGAGTATTCAGCGCGCTGCGTGCGCGGGAATAGCATGCAAAACACCGGCGGGGAATGAGCGGGATGGCTCTATAGCGTCCGAATGACTAGGTATTACTGCGCTCTTGATGCGAGCAATGGCAAGGAAAACAGGAGGAGATCAATGCGGTTGCTGGAATTGAAGTGCCCAGGTTGCGGTGCGGTTATCGATCAGAAGATCACGAGCAGGATAGTAACGTGCGCGTACTGCGGCTCGCGATTTGCGCTCGACGGCGACGAGGCGGAGGCTTTCATCGAGAGCGACGACCGCTACGATGAAGAAGAGGAAGAACGCGGATCGTCCTCGTCCATGGCGAGCTTCGCAGCTGAGGCGTGCGAGGAGTTTCTCGATAGCTTCGACGATGGCGACCGGTTCGAGAGCTCGTCAAAGATTCTGGACGGTCTGGGCGTGGGCGACGAGGACGTTTTCCTCATCCACGACGACACGCTGTTCAAGAGCGGGAAGAATGGCTTCGCGATTTCCGAAGACGGTCTGTACGTTCGCGATTTGTGGGAGGATGCGCTCTTCTACGACTGGGCTACGTTTGCCGAGATGGACGAACCTGAAGTTGACGATGGCAGCATCAAATGCGGTGACGATATGGTTTGCTACTTCACCAGCGATAGCGATGTGCTGTCCGCGCTCAAGAAGCTGTACAAGAAGCTGCAAAAGCACGCGAGCAAGACGAGCTAAGCAATGAAAAGACCCCCGTTGTCGAGGGCCCTTGTGTTACGTGGCGGAGATGAGCGCGAAGCGTACGAACCCCCGCAGCCTCGGAGCTGATTCGAGACTGCTTAGGCCCCCAAAGGGATGAACATGCGTTCCTCGGAGCCATCCCAGTTTTGCCTTGCGGCGAGAATCGCATCGTGGAGCCGCTTCGCGCGGGGTTCGATGAGCTGCACCGCAAATCCCACCTGCTTGCGCATGTCAGCAACCATGAACGAGGGCTTGCCCGCATTCGCCCGCACGGTGGCTTCGTCCGCTCCCACGGCCCTTGCTTTTCCAAGCGCGTTCTCCAGGTTGGGATATCCTACGGTTATGATGGGGACCTTCAGGAATTCGCACGCATCTTGAGCTTCCTCCAGGCTCTCAACGAACATGTGGACGTGGTTCAAACCCGATTTGTCTTGCTCGTTGAGCTCGGTGAACATGGTTGGAACCGACCAATCATTCTGGGTGACGACCTCGATGGAGTGGCTGCCCCACGCGCCGTAGCACGCATGGAACTCCAGCCCTGCGCAGTCGACCTCGTCACCATGGTAGTACAGCTTGCCGAACGTGTTCGTCGTGTAGAAGAACGGCCCCGACCCGAACAGCTTGTTGTGCTCAAGCATGAACTGCTTCCAATCAGGTGAGCAGAAACCCAGTTGGTGAACCCAGTCGCGATTTTTGAAGTAGCCCGTGTAATCTCTTGTTATGATCTCAGCCATTCTTCCCTCTATCGACTCCGATATCATGCTTGCAAGGACGATACACCTGCGACGTGCCAGCTCGCGCAACAAACACATCCCGGAAACCGAAGGAAACCGGAGCACGCCTAAGCTTACCTGCCCATCAATTCTGCAATTGGCCGCAGGGGACGAGAGCCGTCCCAGTTCTGATGCATTGCCTTGATGCCTTCATACAATTGCGTGAGCGGGGTATTTACCTCAATGAACGAGCCAAGCTCGTTGCGGCAATCGAAGTAGACAACGCGAAGGCCACTGCCAGAAGTCATGTCCATGGCCACCTCGATGCCTGCCGCCTTGAAATCGGCAACCACGGCGTCTACGTCATCGCTCCAGATGCACAGGTGATGCAGCCCAAAACGACCGGCATCTTTGTACACGTCGGCAGAATCGTCGGTACCTTCTATCAGCTCGATCTGAATGTTGTTGAAATGCCCGAGCGCGCAGCGAGTGTTGTTGGTTCCCGGAGCGCCGCGATATAGGATTTCCTTAGGAGGATTCACGCCCATATCGTAGAACGGGCCCGCACCGAACAGCTCGGCGAACAGCTTCGCACTGTCCTCGATGCTTTCCACGTAGTAGCCAAGTTGGGCCACTCCGTACTTGTTCAAAAGAGTCTCATGCATTGTTCTCTCCATCGGTAAAACGAGCCAGGAAATCCTAACTCATTTGGATTAACCGCCAGCTAAGCGACTTGTCCGCCATCCACTATGACATGCTGTGCTGTCATCCACGACGAGGCATCGGACGCCAGGAACAGCACGGCGTTGGCGCAATCGGTTGGCTGGCCGAAACGGCCCATGGGAATGCCCTTCAGCAACATGGGGCCGTACGTCTCGCTTTCCACCGCGAGGCGGGTCATATCGGTCTCGATGAGCCCGGGGTACATGCCGTTCACGCGCACGGGAATGCCCGCCCGCGCGAAGTTTTTGCCGAACCAGGCGACGAGTCCGCGGATGGCGGCCTTCGTTGCGGTGTAAGCCGCGCTGCCATCGACGTGCCACGATGCGAGCGAACCGATTGGGATGATCGACCCATGACCGCCTTTCGCGCATTCGGCCCAGCCGTGCTTGATCATGAAGAACACACCATCCAGGTTGATGCCCTGCATGGTGCGCCAGTTATCGGTATCGAACCATGCGTCGGGACCACCCGAGGCCGACACGCCCGAGATGCCGGCGGTAAGCACCATGATGTCAAGCTGCCCGAACGTCTCTACGCATTTTTCCACGGCTGCCTTGCATTGCTCTTCGCTCGACACGTCGCACACAGCGTAAGCCGCCTGGCCTCCCGCGGCTTCTATTTCCGCGCAAACCGCTTTAAGCTGCTCTTCGCGACGAGCGGTCAGAAACACCTTCGCGCCCGCTTCGGCAAGCACCTTAGCAGACTCGCTGCCGATCCCCTTTGAGCTGGCGCCGGTGATGAGAGCCACACGCCCGGTCAAATCGTACGTTTCTTTGAATCCCATAGCAAACAATCCTTTCAAACGGGCCTCTGGGAACCCACGCCCCAGAGGCCCGACCTGTCACTACTTCATCTCGAGCGGTGCGCCCGAGTATTTATGCGTCAGCTGTGCGGTGTCGGGTTCGCCCGTGACGAGGCTCACCCACTGACCCGCGCGCAAGACAAACATCGGCGTGAGGTTTATCTGGCCGCTGTGGCAGCCTCCGCCCCAATAGCGTAAGCTACCATCCGCACAAGTCCCACGAGAGCGCTCGATCCACGTGCCATCGGACAGCTCCTCGAAAACGCGTCCATCGCTTGTGGAAAGTGTGAACCCATCCCAATCGATGGCGTCGATATGCACGCGTGAGAACCCCATTGCAGCAACCCTACGCGAACGCCACGTCGCCAAGTCCCCTGTCCTCGGCAACCGTGCTCACAGACAGTTTCATCTCCTTGCCGTCCTTAGCAATGGTGACATCCCACTCGTCGTCGGCCAGGCCGTCAATCCAGAAGTCACCCCAGCTGTTGGTGATCGCTTCGTAGGTGTCGGTGCCGTTGGTCACCGTCACCTTCGCACCTTCGACGATCTCCTCGTCTTCGGGCGTGTACACCGTGGCGGCGATGAACTTCTTGGGCAGGCCCTTGTAGTAGACGTGCGGCTTGGTGCCGTATTCGGGATGCAGCACCTCGGCACCCTCGAGGTCCAGCTCATCCAGCTCGCCGAACTGGATGACGCCGACCGGGCAGTTGTCCATGCAGCGCGGAACGCGGATGGGCGATTCCTCGTCGTCAAGCAGATGCGCGCAACCGGTGCACTTCTGCGGAATCTGCAGCTCCTCGTTCCAGAAGATCTTGTGGTACGGGCACGCGTCGACGATGGCCTTCTGCCCCTTCGCCTTCACCGGATCGATGATGACCAGGCCGTCATCGCGGCGATACACGGCGTCGTCCTTCGCGGCGGCGATGCACGGCGCGTTCTCGCAATGCATGCACGGCGTGGGAACGTATGATACTTTCACCTGGGGACGCTGGCCGCGCTCCTTCTGGTTCACCTTCAGCCAGAACTGGCCCGACTCGGGCTGCTCGGCGGCGTAGGGCATCCAGCAATTGCCGCAGTGCTCGTCCTTGCACGCGATTTGGCAGGCATGGCAACCAACGCACTTGCTCGCGTCGATGAGAAATCCTTTCATGATGTCCTTCTCCCTCTCTCGTTATTCGGACACGACCCACGCTTCGCGCGTGATGCCCTGGCCCTTGTCGTAAGCGCGCTCGAATGCCTCGGGGTAATCTGCCTTCCACTGGTCGTACTCTTCCTGGGTCAGCTTCTCCGCCTCGGCCAGATAGCCGGTCACCACGAAACCCTTGCAGTGCTTTGAGACGCCAGCTTGGGGGCTAATCAGGTTGATGGCGCCACCGCGGTCGATGTGCGGGGCAATCGGGTCAACGCGCGAGCCTTTGGCCACCACGACCGAACCCGGCATGACGCGCTGCGAGATGCGTGCGCCGGTGAGGACGATGCCGCGCTCGTTATACAGCTTCACGATGTCGCCGTTTGCGATGTCGCGCGCGGCCGCATCCTCGGGAGCCAACCAGATGGGCTCGTACAGGTAACCGTCTGGGCCCTTCACCTTCGTGGTCTCGATCTCGCGGTACCAGGCGATGTCGTCGCCCTGCACGTGCACGCGGAAGCGCGCGGGGTTGGCCGTCACCAGGAGCGGGTAGTCCTTGCGGCGCTCGCCCCACAGGGACTCGTCGTGAGTCCAGCCCTCTTCCGCCGGGCCGCCGACGACCCACTTCGCCATGGGCTGGCGCTCCTTGTCGTCGGGGAAGTTCTCGGCAAGGGCGTCGGACCAGAACTCGAGCTTGCCAGACGGCGTGTCAAGTGGGTAGTTCTCGATGTCCTCGTAGAAGCCGCGCATGCCGGGCAAGAGCTCCTTGTAATGCTCGTCGAGCTTTGGGAAATAGAAGCCGCGCTTCTTGAACTCGTCCCAGCTGATTTCGGTGGGCAGCTCGGAGTTCTCGAAGCCGTGCTGAAGCCATTGGTCGGTGGTCATGCCGCGGTCCACCTCGGCGCGCTTGCCGAAGCGGTCGAGCACGTCAAGGGCAATCTCCCAGTCGGACTTCGACTCACCCACGCGGTCGCACGCAGGCGGCGTGTAACCGGCATGGCGCATGCCGACGGTCATCGACGCGCCCATGGTGTCGTTGTCTTCCAGGCACGTGGTGACGGGAAGCACCAGGTCGCAGAAAAGCGAGTCGTTCTCGAGCCACTGATGGTTCGTCACGAAGAACTCCACCTCGGGCGAGCGGATGGCGTCTTGGAACGTGAAGCCCCCGTTCCAGCAGTTCATGTTGCAGGGCTTTTCCGACCACAGCATGTGCACCTTGTTGATGCGCGGCGCCTCGGTTGGCGGCTCCATGCCCATCTTCTCGGCCATGGCCTTCTGCATGGCAAACGCGCGCTGCGGGTCGGCCGGATAGTTGAACTCCTGGAACTGCTCGGGCGTGGTCACGTACACGATGGCCGGGCTGCCCCACCATTTCAGACTGCCGTTCGTGATAGCCTCTGCGATGCCGGTACGCGGCAGCGACTGGGCGCTGGGGAAGAACTGACGGCAGTGGTTCAGCATGCTGAACGGACGGGTGGACGATGAGGCGATTTTCTCGCAACCCATGTTGGTGGCTTCCAGATGCAGCTGCTGTACGCCCGGCTTGCCCATGCCCTGCATGGCCAGCAGGTACGCCTGCGCGCGGCCGGGCTCGTGGCTGTACGGCGTCTTGATGGAGCCCGAGCTGTAATGCACGTGAGAAGCGGCCTTCTTAGAGATGTTGCGTGCGAACGCCTTGATGGTGTGCACGGGAACGCCGCAGCGCTCGGAAGCCCACTCCGGCGTTTTCGGGATGCCTTCCTCGTCCTCACCGAGCAGGTAGGCCTTGAACTTGTCAAAGCCCACGGAATGCGTGTCGATGAACTCCTTGTCGTACAGGCCCTCGGTGATCATGACGTACATGACGCCGAAATCGAACGCGGTGTCGGTGTTGGGCAGGATGGGAATCCACTTGAAGTCCTTGTGGCACACGGCCGTGTAATTGCAGAACGGGTCTACGACCACGAATTCCTTGCCCTGCTCCTCCCAGAACTTGATGAGGCGCGAGAAGAACATGGACGCATAGTTCTGCGTGAGCTCCCAGTCGCCCGCGTCGAACACGAGCAGCTCTGAGTTCTGCGTCACGTCGCGTACGACGTTCCAGTTGCTGTAGTTGTTCTGCGGGGGCGCGATGAGGCCGCCTCCGTAGTTGAAGCCGCTGCCCCAGAAGTGCTTGGCGCCCCAGTACCAACCCTCCACCGAGTCGGGCGTGCGCGTTTCGCGTGTGTAGCCGCCCAGCTTGTCCATAGCAGTGGCATGCATGCCGCCGCCTGCATGTAGGTCCTTCGACTCGCGGTGGCCGTCTTCGCCTATGCAGAGCACCGAGAACGGGCCGTAGGTCTCGATGGTGCGCCTGATCTCGCTCTCCATGATGTCGAGCGCCTCGTCCCAGCTGATCTCGACGAACTTCGACTTGCCGCGGTTCTGCGCATTAATCTTGTCGGGGTCGCCACCCGGTTCCCAATCGACGCGCTTCAGCGGCTTGCGCACGCGGTTCTTCGAGTACACGCGCTCCTTGTAGGCCAGCGCCATGTAGTTTGGCGCCGCCTTGTACTCGGGGCGGAACACCTTATCCCCCGCCTCGATCTCCCACATGGAAGGCGCAAGCTCCTCATGCGTGTACACCTCGTCGATGTGCATGGGACGGATACGAACGATCTTGCCGTCCTTGGAATCGACGGCGGTCAGCTCGCCTCCCGTTCCGCCACTCGCGATGCTTTGACCAGTTGTGGTCAGCTTGCCGTTTTCGCTCATGCTTCCCCCTACTCTCGCTCCACTTTTTTTCAAAGGGGTGAAACCCCCGAGCATCAGGCTAGAGAGGGTGCGCGTGCGGATTCAATTTCCGAACGGGGCAACCTGGAGACTGCGGGGTGACACTATGGGAGAAATGTTTACCGATGAGGGCCACGCAGGCGCAGGTGCTTCCGAATGCATGCGGAATGGGCGCGTGATGCTAGCCGAAACGCAGCCTTCTCCAGCGGGCTATCCTTGCTTTTCCGCGCCGTCGAAGGTTTCGAACCAGTACGAGTAGGCCATGCTGCAATAGATCTCCGCGAGCCGTTTGGGCGGGATGGGCATGCCATCTGCAATCCATTTCTGGCAAAACATCGCCTGGGACGACGCGAAGAAATACGACACGTACTCTCGTTCCTGCTCGGTGCCGATGTCATCTTGACCGAGTATTTCCTGGTTCAGGCTGAACAACGAGCGGGTGACCACGCGAATGAACGTGTCGTCTTTCCCGAACATCGGTCCCACGAGTTTCTGGTAATAGTCCTTTTCCGACTCGAAGTAGCTGTACAGATTCTCGGTGTACGCGACAGAGATGCTGCGGGCCTGATCACGCGTGAGCGCGGCGTTGAGCGCGCGGATTGGCCCCACGGCGCCGCGCTCGAATATGCTCGCGACAATGTCCTCTTTATCTTGGAAGTTAACGTAGAAGGTCTTGCGCGACAGATGAGCCTCCCGGCATATTTCCGCCACAGTGATCTTCGAATATGGATGCCGCAACACCAGCTTCTTGAAGCTTGCCTCCAGCGCCTCGCTCGCGCCCACCTTGCCCCCTCGTCAACGTCGGTGCTTACATGGTATCACCCGTGATGACCATCGTGGCAGCACTTCTCGCCTAAAAGCGATTCGCGCAGGGCGTCGCAGCTGCAGCCTTTGGCATTGCGCTCTAGGTCGATTGCCGTTTCCGTGCCGTCCGAGACGAGCTCGATCTCGAACGTGACATCGCGTCCCGCCAGCTCGTGGTTTTGATCGAAGCGCACTACTCCGTCCTGCACCGAGAGCACCCGGAGCCGCGCCATTCCCGCATCGGTTTGCACCGTGATGAAGCCGCCGATCGGCAGATCATGCGCATTCGGGATGGAGCCCGCAGGCACCTCGAACACCAGGGAGGGGTCGTATTCCCCATACGCTTCGGCAGACGGCAGCGTGAACACGCTCCGCTGTCCGCGCGTGAGCCCCATGAGGCGTCGCTCAACCCCGGGCGGAAGTTGCCCGCTTCCAACCGTCACGTTCAGCGGATTGTTGCCAGCCCACGTGTCTATGAAAACGTAGCCGTCTTCAAGTGTTCCGGCGCAATGGATGATGACGTCCTGGCCCTGATGCATAGCTTCCCCCTTGTCCCACATTCTGCGACATCGGGAAAGGGCGCCGCAATTACCAACAGCTCACGGAGAGTGCCTCGCGAGGTGACATTCAACTGGAACTGTCACCTTCCCTCAGCTCGCATCATCCGAGCACCCTGGCACAAGAAGGCGAATAGGAGGCATTGATGGAAGAAATGCTACGAACGTGCCACTGGCACGTTCGCTTAACGCATTTCGACCTCATCGGTTCGAATCCCCGCGGGTTCCGTAGACATGAAAAGGCCCCCGTTGCCGAGGGCCCTTGTGTTACGTGGTGGAGATGATGGGATTCGAACCCACGACCCCCACGTTGCGAACGTGATGCTCTCCCAGCTGAGCTACATCCCCACGTATGTATGTGCGCGGCTAACGCGCAAGAAAGTATTTTGCAGGTGCGACCACGGTTTGTCAACCGCGGGCGGCTGCGACCATCCAATCACGACAAACGGCCCGGCAGGCGCGCTTGCTCGTTCTAAGCCAGAATCTGGTCGTTCAGGGCCTCGGCGATGGCGCCTTCCTCCACGATGGGCGGAAGCTCGGCCTCGGGCTCGATGATGAACGGCTCGAAGATGGGCTCGCCGTTCTGCGAGAGCTCGACGGTGCCCGTGAGCACGTCGACGTACTGGTAGGACTGGCGCGCCGTGCGGCCGCGCTTGCGGTCGATCTCCATGATGAACAGACGGGGGTGAACCTGCGTCAGGACGCCTTCGCTCTCGATGATCTTAGAACGGCCCATGTTCGCCTTGACGCGCAAGCGCTGCCCGACGAAGTCGGAAAGCGTGTCGTGAATGGAATCGACCAGTTTTGCCTGTTGAGCCAAATCCATGAAAGGCTCCTTATCGTTCTCGTTGTGCAATAAGCCGGCGCACATCTTATCACGCCGGCAAAACCGTTTTCCACCTTCTCCAACAAAACGCGATATAGGCGCGGCTTCACAACCCTCATCTATAATGGCAACGCATAGCAATACAGCGAAAGGAATTCAATGAAGGCTCTCATACCCGCAGCAGGCCTCGGAACGCGCTTTCTGCCTGCTACGAAGTCGCAGCCCAAGGAAATGCTTCTCGTCGTGGATCGCCCCGCCATTCAGTACGTGGTGGAAGAAGGCTTGGCGAGCGCTGCCGACGAGGTGGTAATCATCAACAGCCGTACGAAGAAGGCTATCGAGGACCATTTCTCGCCCGACCCCGAACTCGTCGCCCTGCTGCGCGAGCGCGGTAAGGACGCCTACGCAGACGAAGTCGAGCGCGTGGGCAACATGAACGTGAGCTATGTGTATCAGGAAGAAGCCCTCGGGCTCGGCCACGCCGTGCGTTGCGCCGCCGAGAAGACGGGCGACGAGGCGTTCTACGTGCTCTTGGGCGACGTGCTCGTGCCCGATAACAAGATGCTCCCCCGCATGCAGGAGATTTCCGACGCCCACGGTGGCGCGAGCGTCATCGCCGTCATGCCCGTGCCTCACGAGGAAGTGAAGCGTTTCGGCGTTATCGCGGGCTCGCCCGTGTCGGATGACGTGTGGAAGATCGACTCCCTCGTGGAGAAGCCGGCTCCGGAGGATGCCCCGAGCAACTTGGCCGTGTTCGGGCGCTATCTGCTAAGCCCGCGCGTTATGGAGCTGCTTGCCGACGCCAAGCCGACGGTGGGCGGCGAGATCCAGCTGACCGACGCGCTCGATGCGGTGCTCAAGGAAGAGGAGATGTACGCGCTCGTCATCGACCCCTCGGACGGTTTCGACACCGGCACCGTTGAGAGCTGGTTGGAGACGAACAACGTGCTGTGGAAGAGGCGCACCCAGGAATAGGCGCCCATACCGCAAAAGCTAGAGCGGCCCGTTCGGTGTGGACGGGCCGCTTTGCTCTACGCGAGCTTGGAGGAACGCACCGACGTGAGGTGCCCCTCGTCGTCCTGGAACAGGCAGAAACGCCGGTCTGCGCTCTCGTAGAGTAGCTTGAAACGGGCGGGGTTGCCCGCGCGCTCCGCTTTGGGCCGCGCCTGCTCGGCAGCGCGTCCGTTTCGCCCGTCGCGCCCGCTAATCGTCATAGCGCACCTCCCAGAAGACGAGTCCTTGGGCGGGGGCGCATTCGCCTGCTGCCTTGCGGTCGAGCGCCTTGAGCGTCTGCTCCACCCATTGCTCGGGCTTTCTGCCGCGCCCCACCTCCACGAGCGTTCCCACGATGGTGCGCACCATGGAATGGAGGAACGAGCTGCCCACGACGCGCACGACGACCAAGGGCTCGCCGAAACGTTCGATGCTTTCAAACTCGACAGTCATGAGGTTGCGGCACGTCGGTTTGTCCACGGCCGATGCCGCCCTGCAGAAGCTCTTGAAATCCTGCTCTCCTATGAGGCAGCGCGAGGAGCGCTCCATCGCAGCTACGTCCAAGGGGCCGACATGCCAGGAGAAGTCGCGCATGAACTGCGGTGGAACTTCGTCCACGGCGAGGAAGTAGCGGTATTCGCGTGCCGTGGCATCGAACCGCGCCGAGAAGCCGTCGGCCTGCTGGCTGATCGCGGTGACGGAGATGTCGTCGTGCGTGATGGCGTTCAGCGAGCGTCGGAGGCTCGCGAAGCGCGCCCGAGACGCATCGCGCGCATCGAGTTCCCGCAACTCGTCTTCCGTCACTTCGAAGGACACGATCTGCCCGCGTGCGTGAACTCCCGCGTCGGTCCTGCCTGCGCATGTGGTTTCGAATTCCCGTCGGAGCGTGACGCCCAGCGCCCGCTCGAGCTCGCCCTGGACGGTGAGCTGATCGGGCTGTCGCGCGAAGCCGGAGAATGCGGCGCCGCGATAGGAAACCGTGAGGGCGAGAGTGTGGAGGCCGGTTTGGTCCATGCGCCTATTCCTTCGGCTCGGTCTCGTCTTCGGCCTTGCTGCGCGGCGACTTGCCGGAATGGTCCGCGAGGCTTGCGAGCAGGCTCGAGCCGCTCGTCCATGGAACGATGGCCGAAGTGGTGGCGTCGGCCACGGGGTCGAAGTCGCTGCCTTCTTCGACGGCGGCGCCCTTGAAGAACACGCCGTCCTCGGCGACGATGCGTCGCCCGGTCTTCTTCTCGAAGTAGTAGACGAAGAGCGATTTGATGATCGCGACGAGCGGGATGGACATGAGCGCGCCGACGAGGGCGCCCGTGAGCCCGCTCATGGCCGCGCCCACGCCCGATCCCGCCATGAGGGCGATGAACGTGAGGGCCGGGTGGATATCGACCGACTCGCCCATGAGCTTGGGCGATATGAACGTGTAGACGAGCTGCTGGATCACGATCGTGCCGATGAGCGAGATGACGCCCGCGACGGGGCTCGTGATCAGGCTTACCACGAAGGCGATCCCGCCACCGAGCCAGGGGCCTACGATGGGGATGATGTTGAGCAGGCCCGTGATGACCGCGATGGCGGCGGGGCTCGGCACTCCCAGGATGGCGAACATGATTCCGCAGAGGAAACCGATGATGGCGCATTGAATGATCGTGGCTTTGAGATAACCGCCCATGACGCGGGTTATCGTCAACCGGATCATCTGCGCATCCTCGCGGCGCTCGTCGCTTATCAGGCGGTTCACCTCGCGCCCGAGCCTCGGGAGGTCTGCGAGCATCCAGAAGGCGATGACGAGGGCGAAGCCTATGCACATGACGGTGTTCGCCAGCGAAGCCCCTGCGGCTACCATGCCCGATGCGGTGCTCGTGGCAAACGTCTGCACGAAGCCGCCGACTGACGACACGGCGTCCGTGAGCCAGTCGCGCGCGGCATCGCTCTGCAGAATGTCGGAGTACTGTTCGTACAGGCTCATGGCCCATTGCTGGAATGCCTCGATGTACGCGGGCAGGCGCTTGGCAAGGTCCTCGAACTGGGCGTTGATGCCGAAGAGCGGCGAGAAGATGATCACGGAGAGCAAGCCGAGCACTCCCGCGAACAGCACGTAGGCGATGAGGGTGCCCAGCGTGCGATTGACGCCGTGCTTGTCGAGCCAGTTGACGGGGCCGCGCAGGATGAATACGAACACGACTGTCCAGATGATGACGCCGATTGCGTTGGACATGATGCCCGCGAGGTAGAATGCGCAGGCTGCGAGGAGGACGATGCCCACCCACGTCCATACGCCGATGAACCGGCGACGGGCTTTGGCGATCTTGGGGTCTGTTTCAGGTGCGGTTTGGCGACCGCTGGAAAGTGGTGCCATGGCGTTGTGCGCTATTCGGCGGAATCGCTAGCCGTGCTGCTGGCCTCGGGCTCGGGGTCGTCTGCCTTGCCGAAAAGCTCGTCGGCCTCAACCTGCTCGGCGGCGGGCTCGTCGGGAGCGGCCTGCGCGGGCGCCTCGACTTCCATCACGGAAGCGTCTGCGAGCAGCTCCTCCGTGCTTACCTCGCCCTTTTCGGCTTGGCTCGCGCTTTCAGCGGCCTTGTAGTCCTCGAGGGCCTGGGCGACGGCGACGCGCTGCTCGGCGAGCTGTGCCGATTCCTCGCTGGCCGTCTTGCCGCCGAAGGCCGTGCGCACGCGGGTCGCCACGTTGGAGACCGCCTTGATGGGGGCGCTGGTGATGTTGTCGACGGCGGTCGTCGCGGAGGAGGCCGTATCGGTGATCTGGGAGACGTCCTCGAGGATCTCGTCAACGCGCATCATCTCGAGGTTCACCGCGTCGAGCGTCAGCTGCACGCGATCCACCAGGGGGTCGGCTTTTTCGGCGACGGGGACGAGCGACTTCGTCATGGCGTTGACGTTCTCGATCATCGGGTCGAGGTCCTCTATGGTCGTGCGAGCCTTCTTCACTGTCTTGATGAGCTCCACGAGGAACACGATGAGCGCAATCGCGACGGCGATGAGCGCGACGGGGAGCAGAGCGTTGAGAACTTGGGTTAGCGTTTCCATTGTGACCTCCTGATTAGATGCTGCAATGATAGCATCACCGAGCTCGGTTTCCGAGCGTTTCTATATATTCCCATCCCTGCGGTCGCGCGTCGTTGACTCGATGCGATACGCCTCCCAGCCGCGGTCGGAGGGGTGGTAGAAGGCGCCGCGCTCGAGCCCCTCGGGCAGATAGCGTTGCTCCACCCATCCGCCGGGGTAGTTGTGCGGGTACTTGTACTCGCCGTAGTCTTCGGAACCGGGGCGATGACGATCGCGCAGGTAGCTCGGAACGGCGCGGACGGGCCCGTGGCGCACTTCCGCGAGCGCCGCGTCGATGCCCGCCTCACAGGCGTTGCTCTTGGGCGCGAGGGCCACGTAAGTTGCCGCCTGGGCGAGGTTGATGCGGCATTCGGGGTAGCCGATCACCTCGGCCGACTTGAACGCGGCGTGCGCGATGAGCAGCGCTTGGGGGTCGGCGTTGCCCACGTCTTCCGAAGCGCAGATCATGATGCGCCGTGCGATGAATTTCGGGTCCTCGCCCCCGTCGATCATGCGGGCGAGCCAGTAGAGCACGGCGTCGGGGTCGCTCCCGCGCATCGACTTGATGAACGCGGAGATGATGTCGTAGTGCATGTCCTTGTTCTTGTCGTACGGCGCCCCGCGGTGGGGGTTGGCCGAACGCACTGCCTCGCGGTCTATGATGACGGGCCGCTCGCCGGAGCCGTCGTCGGCCATTTGCGCCGCGAGCTCGAGGCTCGTGAGCGCGGCTCGGCCGTCTCCTCCCGCGAGCAGGACGAGCGCGTCCCTCGCGTCGTCGGTGAGCTCGTAGTCTCCGGCGAGCCCCCGCTCGTCGGAGAGCGCGCGGTCGATGAGGTCGGATATATCGTCGTCCGAGAGGTCGTGCAACTCCACGATGCGGGATCTCGAGATCAGCGCCGTGTTCACCTCGAAGTACGGGTTCTCGGTCGTGGCGCCCACGAGCACGAGCGTGCGGTTCTCCACGGCGTGGAGCAGCGCGTCTTGCTGCGCGCGGTTGAAGCGGTGAATCTCGTCCACGAAGAGTATGGTGCGGCCACGGCCGGTCTTCAGGCGGTTGTCGGCGTCCTTGATCTCGCGGCGCAGGTCGCTGACCGTACCGCCGATGGCCGACACCTCCACGAACGCGGCTTGCGTCGTTTCGGCGATGATGTGCGCGATGGAGGTCTTGCCCGTGCCTGCGGGGCCGTACAGGATGACGGAGCTCAGGGCGTCGCGTTCGATGGCGGTGCGAAGCCAGCTGCCAGGCCCGCAGGCCTCGGTCTGCCCGACCAGCTCGTCGAGCGAACGGGGGCGCATTCGCACGGCGAGCGGCGCGTTCTCCAACGTCGCGGCTTCCTCTATTTCAGTGAAAAGTGTTTGCATGAATAGATGGTATCACGGAACGCAAGGGGCCACTTTGGTGCGGAAAAGGGTTGGCGCCGGCCAAAGGCCGGCGCCAACGAAAGTCCCGTCCCCGGCCGGAAGGATGAACCCACCTCGAAAGGTGGGTGCTCGCAGCTTGCTGCCTGGCTTTCGCGTCAACGGACGCGAATCCCCATTTCACGCGCAATCTAGAGCTCCCGTAAGTAATAATGTCGGTCCACCGCTGTAAGTACGGCTTCGAGAACGGAACCTGATTCTAGGCTAGCCTATTCGGCCGATAAATCAAGACTTGACAATTGCCTCGGTTTTAGCGGAGGCGAGGTT
The DNA here is from genome assembly GCA_015062685.1 of Coriobacteriaceae bacterium. Taxonomy (GTDB): domain Bacteria; phylum Actinomycetota; class Coriobacteriia; order Coriobacteriales; family Eggerthellaceae; genus UBA9715. Next base: position 70,865 of record SUUE01000007.1, on the reverse strand, counting down.
ATTCTCCCGCGCTCAGCGGCTCGTCCGCTTTAGTCCTCGTCGCCGCTGCCGAGGAGGACTTCCGAGGAGTTGTTGCGCGTGTAGGGCGAGATGGCCCGCAGGGCCGCGTCCCTCGCCTCGCGGGCGAGCGTCGGGTCTTTCAGAACGAAGCGCATTTTCGCCCACGTGCCGTACTCTCCGATCTCGGTGAGAAGGATCCAGGGGTCTTTCTCCAGTTCTGCCACGGTTTCGACCGCTCGCTTCGCGAGCTGCTCCATCTCGGCGATCATCGCATCGAGGTCGCGTCCGTCGTTCGTGAAGGAGAGGCGCGTGGATACGAGGAACTCAGGGGTAACCTTCTCGACCGTCGTGGAGTTGATGAGGGCGTTGGGGATCAGGTGCGTGTTGTGCTCGTAGTCTTCTACCACTGTCTGGCGCCATGAGACGTCATGAACGATGCCCTCCACTTCGCCCACCTTGATGTGGTCGCCGGGACGGACGATACCCATGAGCGTCACCTGGAGGCCGCCGATGAAGTTCTTGATGGTGTCCTGCAGGCCGAGCGATATCGCGACGCCGCCGACGCCGATTGCCGCGACCAGTCCGTTCACGTCGACGGAGAAGCATGCCGACAGCATGATGGAAACGCCCAGCGCCCAGAGGGTTATGCGGGCGATGTTCACGATGATGCTGGACGAGGGGAGCGGGAGGCCGTCGACGTTCATGATCTTGCGGATGATCTTTGTGATGATGTGCGTGATGACAGCGGTGGCAATGAGGATGGCGCCTGCCATCACCCATGCGTGCAGGCCGTCGCTGCTCGCGAAGCTGCTTATGTCCTTGATGAAGTCGTTCACGCAATGCCGCCTATTCAACCGTGCCGTAGACCTGCCCCCAGGCATGACCGCCGATAGCGGAGTTGAGCTGATCGCAGAGGCGGATCCGCGTGTAGTTGCCCGGAGGGAGCAGGTTTACTATCTCCACGAGGTCGGCGGGAAGGTCGCTTGCCTCCGCCGCGAGGACGGCGTCGAGCCTGCGCACCTCGTAATCGCGCTCGGCTCCCTCGAAGAGGTCGTCGACGATTGCCTGCAGCGCCCCGAAGTTGGGGCTGGGTTCCACGGACATGGCTCTGCTCCTATTCCTGCGCTCGATGTACGTCGAGGCCCTGGACGGTCGCCGCGAGCGCGCCCGTGAACGCCGGCGTGGCGGCTCCGGTCGCGCGGAGGAACTGTGCTCCCGCACCGAACAGTTTGACGGCTGCCCGATCCATCGTGGCGGGCGTGTAGTCGCGGATATCCTCCACGGGCGACAGGGCTGTTAACTTGCTCGAGCCCGCATCGGACTTGACGCGCAGCTGCGCAAGCAGCGGAAGAGGTGTGGCGCTCGTTGCGACGTTCGCGTATTCGACCGCCCGATCGAGGGGCTCGGCAGTTTCGAAGCCCACGACCGAAGCCCCCAGCTCTTCCATGACCGCGATTGCCTCGGGCCACGCTTGCGCGTCCATGAACTTGCGGCTCGATGCCGGCGCTGGGGGCGATGCGAGCTCTTCCATGGGGGCGAGCGTCCCGAAGGAGATGCCGCCGTCGATGGGGGATGCATCGTCGTGCGCTACGCGGACGAAAGTCTCCTCGGGCAGCATGCCGTCGCCTTCTCCGATCGTCACCGATGCGAAGATGGGCTTTCCGCTCACCTGCGAAACGCCCATGAGCGCGCACTTCAGGTCTGCGATGTTCGTGAAGCCGTTGAGGAAGAAGGCGTCGAAGGCGCCGTCGCCGAATGCGCGCGCTGCGTCTGCGTACTGCGCGCGGTTCTCGTTGAGCGAGGCCTTCGAGGATGCGTCGAGCGGCAGGCCGCAGGGGCCGATCTCCGCGAGGACGTGCTGGGGTTTGAGCTCGTTGGCCAGCTCGAGGGCCGCTCCGGCGAGCTTGGAGGCGTCTCCGTCCATGTGCACGTGCGCGAGCCGCGCGCGCGTGATGTCCTCGGTCGTCGTGACGAGGCACTGGGCTCCCGCCACGAGCTCGAGCTTGATCGCGTCCTGCACGACGTCCTGCTCCATGAGGTTCAGGTACTGCCGGTCGCGGGCCGCGTCCACGCCTTGGCGCGCGAGCGTTGCGTCGATGGGCGCGGTGAGCACGAGCATGTCGTGATGGAATCGCAGTTGGATATCGGGCATGACGGTCCTTTCGATAGGGTCGTTCCTCCATGATAGCGGAAGTCGATTTGGTTACAGGGTTCACAATTTGTTCACTTGTCCTGCGCAAATTGAGCGAATCCGCGTCATACGGGCTTCAAAGCTGTTTTCTATAATGGCCTCAGCACGCGGGAGGTTCCCCTCCTTCCAACTGCAACTGCTTCGAGCAGTAGCGGTGCCAAGACACCGCATCATCCCCTCCTTAAGACGAGGCCCGCCACTGGCGGGCCTCGTCGATTCTCGTAAATTTAGGGGCTTGGTTTTGGCGGGACGCGAAACTGGGTCGCGTTCCACCATCCGGGCGGCATCTCACAAGGGGTTTTAAGGTAGAATAGCGCAATGCGAAAAATCCGAGAGGGAAGGTTCCCATGCACTATATGACCACGGCGGAAATCCGCGAGAAGTACCTGCGTTTCTTCGAGGAAAAGGGCTGCAAGCGAATGCCGTCCTCCTCGCTCATCCCGGACGATCCGTCGTTGTTGCTCACGAGTGCTGGCATGGTGCAGTTCAAGCCCTACTTTCTGCATGTGAAGGAGTTCGACCCCAACTACATCGGATCGACCACCGTGCAGAAGTGCGTGCGCACGAACGACATCGACATCATCGGCACCACCGGCCGTCACCTGAGCTTCTTCGAGATGATGGGCAACTTCAGCTTCGGCAAGTATTTCAAGAAGGAGATGTGCGCCTGGGCGCTCGAGTTCTCCACCGACGTGCTGGAGCTCCCCCTCGAGAAGCTGTACTTCACCGTGTTCCAGGACGACGACGAGACCATCGAGATTTGGAAGTCGCTCGGCATCGAGGACAGCCATATCAGCCGCCTCGGCGAGGATGACAACTTCTGGCGCGCTGGCCCCACCGGCCCGTGCGGCCCGTGCAGCGAGCTGTACTACGACCAGGGCCCCGAGTTCGGCTGCGGCAGCCCCGATTGCGCCCCGGGTTGCGACTGCGACCGCTTCCTCGAGTACTGGAACTGCGTCTTCACGCAATACGACGGGCAGGAGGACGGCACGCTTGCACCGTTGCCCACCAAGAACATCGACACGGGCCTCGGCCTCGAGCGCACGGCCGCGATCATGCAGGGCGTGCAATCCAACTACGAGACCGACGTGCTCCGCAGCCTCGTCGCCGTGGGCGAGCATCTCTCGCGCAAGAAGTACGACGGCAACATGATCCCGGGGTCGCTGACGCCCGAGCAGGCGAAGATCGACCTTTCGTTGCGCATCTGCGCCGACCACAGTCGTTCGGTGAGCTTCATGATCGCCGACGGCATCCTGCCCTCCAACGAGGGCCGCGGCTACGTCCTGCGTCGCCTGCTGCGCCGCGCCGTCATGCATGGGCACTCACTCGGCATCGAAGGCCCGTTCCTGCGCGATTACTTCGCCCAAATCATCGAGCTGATGGGCCATGTTTATCCCGAGATCGTGGACAACCGCGAGCTCGTCGAGTCGGTCATCCTCTCCGAGGAGGAGCGCTTCGGGCGCACGCTCCGCACGGGTCAGGCGTATCTCGACGAGGCCGTCGAGGGCTTTGGCGAGGGCGACGTGCTTCCGGGCGATGTGGCGTTCAAGCTGCATGACACCTACGGTTTCCCCGTAGAGGTGACTCAGGAAATCTGCGCCGAGAAGGGCATCGGCGTCGACATGGAGGGCTTCGAGGCCTGCATGGCTGAACAGCGCGAGCGCGCTCGCGCCGCGACGAAGGATGACGCCGAGGCCGCATGGTCGACCTACGGCAGCATCGAGGCCGAGATCCTGAAGGAAGTGGGCGCCACCGAGTTCGTCGGCTACGAGAGCACGGAGGCGAAGGCCCGCATCGTGGCGCTCGTGAAGGACGGCCAGCGCGTCGCCTCGCTTGCCGAGGGCGAAGAGGGCGAGGTCATCCTGAACACCACCCCGTTCTACGCCGAGATGGGCGGCGAGGTGGGCGACACCGGCGTGATCGGCACGAGCGATTCCTCCGCCGAGGTCGTCGACACGAAGGCCCCCGAGAAGGGCCTGACGTGCCATTTCGTCAAGGTCACGAGCGGCCGCATGATCGAGGGCGAGCAGGTTACGGCTACGGTCGATGCCGCCCGCCGCGCGCGCATCACGCGCAACCACACGGGCACGCACATCCTGCACGCGGCACTCCGCGACGTGCTGGGCGAGCATGTCAACCAGGCGGGCTCGTATGTCGGCCCCGAGAGGCTCCGCTTCGACTTCACCCATTTCCAGGCGGTCACCCGCGATGAGATCCACGAGATCGAGCGCCTGGCGAACGAGGAGATCATGAAGGCGGTGCCGCTCAACATATATGAGACGTCGCTGGACGAGGCGCGCGCTTCGGGCGTGACGGCTCTCTTCGGCGAGAAATACGGCGAGAGCGTGCGCGTCGTGGAGGCGGGCGATTTCTCGCGCGAGCTCTGTGGCGGCTGCCATGTGAAGAACACGGCCGAGATCGGCTTCCTGAAGATCACGAGCGAGGGCTCCGTCGGCGCGAACGTGCGCCGCATCGAAGCCGTTACCAGCTACGAGGCGCTCGCCTACATGAACCGCTTCGAGGAGGAGCTGCGCAAGGCTTCCGAGGGCTTGCGCGTAAAGCCGCTCGAGGTGGCCGACCGCGCCATTGCGAACCAGCAGCAAATCAAGGATATGCAGCGTCGCGCGAAGCAGGTGAGGGGCGCCCTCGAGGACGACAACATCATCGAGGTCATGAAGGAGGCCATCGTCGACGTGGGGTACCCGCTGATCGTCATTCGCCGCGACGACCTGGACACCGCCGGCCTGCGCGGCTACTGGGACGCCATGCGTGACCGCATGGGCGCGCCGGGCGCAATCGTCGTGGGCACGGTGAGCGACGGCAAGCCCGTCATCATGGCTGCCGGCACCGACCAGGCGGTGGAGAAGGGCTTCAATGCCGGTCAGGTCATCAAGGCCATCGCGCCGAACATCCAGGGCGGTGGCGGCGGCAAGCCGACCATGGCGCAGGCGGGCGGTAAGAACGCCGACGGCCTCGATGCCGCGCTCGACGCTGCGCGCGAGATGCTCGGAGCCAAATAGCCCGATCGATTTCGAGTCGAAGGCGGCATGGCGGGAAATTCCCGCCATGCCGCCTTTCTTTTATACAATAATGCGCATGGAATCCTACAAGACCATAGAAGGCACGGCGTCTGCCGAGTACGAGGAGAAGAAATCCCGCTTCATCGGGCAGGTGGCGCATGTCGAGACGGAGGAGGAGGCCGTCGAGTTCCTGAACGGCATCCGAGCGGCGAACCCGCAGGCCAGGCACAATGTGTACGCCTACGAGCTTCGAGCGGGCAACCGCGTACGCTACTCCGATGACGGGGAGCCGGCGCGAACTTCAGGCATGCCCACGCTCGAGGTCATTCAGCACGCGGGGCTCAAGGACGTTATCTGTGTTACCACGCGCTACTTTGGGGGGACGCTTCTCGGAACGGGCGGGCTGGTGCGCGCCTATACGAAGGCGGCGCAGGATGCGTTCGCCGCAGCGCACGTGGTCACCTTTGCCGAGTGCGTGGACATCACGGCGAGCGTTGAGTACGCGCGCTACGACCAGCTGCGGCATTGGCTTTCCGACCAAGGCGTGCAGGTGCTTGGCGTCGACTTCGGCGGCGACGTGACGGTCGACATCCGCGTGCGCGCCGGGGAGTCTGCGGCCATTCAGGCGGCCATCACCGAGCTTACCAACGGAACCGCCGAACTACTTGCTTCCGAACCCGCGTATCAACCCCTGGATGTCTAAGCTTGAGGGCGCGCGGAGCGCGCCCCTACAAAGGCGACGGAGGAGAAAGGTGCGCCGTACGAGCGTGATGCGAGTCGGCTTAGAGCGGCTGCACGCTGGGGTTGTCGGCGATCACCTTGTGGAGCTCGTCAATATAGCGCTTGAGCAGCGTGCCCGGGCGGCGTTCGTTGTGCATGATGTAGCCGACCTGCATGAGCTCGTCCACGTCCAGGGGGATGGCCGTGATGCCCGAGTGCATCTCGTTGGAGAGCACGCCCGTCGAAATCGTGTAGCCGTTGAAGCTGGTCAGCAGGTTGGTGAGCGTGCCTCGGTCGCTGAAGCGGATGTTGCGGTCGTGCCGCAGGTAGCCGTAGGGCTCCTCTGAATAGTAGAACGAGTTCGTCGTGCCCTGCTCGAACGAGTAGCGCGGGTACGGCTCGAGGTCTTCCAGCTTCACCATGTCACGATTGGCGAGCGGGTGATGGTCGCCCACGAACACGTGCACTTTGGCATCGAAGAGGGGGAAGAACGCCAGGTCGGCATCGTTTAGCGCCTTCTTTAGCACGCGCGAGTTGAAGCTGTCCAGATAGAGGATGCCCACGTCGCTGCGGAACGTGCGCACGTCGTCGATGATCTGGCCGGTCGCGCATTCGCGCAGGATGAAGTCGTACTTATCGGAGGCGCATTCCTCGGCAACGTTGATGAACGCCTGCAGGCTGAAGTAGTAGTGCTGCGTCGAGACGGCCAGCCGCATGTAGTCGGTGCGGCCCCTCTCGTAGCGCGCTTCCATCATGTCGGCCTGCTCGATTACCTGGCGCGCGTAGCCCAAGAGCTCAGTGCCGTCGTTCGTGAGCGTCACGCCGCGGTTGCTGCGCGTGAAGATGGTGATGCCCAGCTCGCGTTCGAGCTCTTTGATCGCAGTCGAAAGGTTCGATTGCGAGATGTACAGGCTCTGAGCCGCGGCGTTGATGGAGCCGTGCTCGCTGATTGCGATGAGGTATCTCAGCTGCTGAAGTGTCATGCCCCTATCCTAAACGATAGTTGTTTAGCTTACAATTCATAGCGCGCCACTGGACATTAGAGCGCGTGTACGGCTGCCGCCAGCCCTCGAGCCCTCTCCGCCACCGGTGCGGCCGCATTCGCACCATGCTCGGCCACCAACTTCACGAGCGCGCTTCCCACGATGGCGCCGTCGGATTTCGCGGCCATGTTGGAGGCTTGCTCGGGCGTCGAGATGCCGAACCCAACTGCGACGGGCACGTCGGTAGCCGTTCGGACGTTCGCAACCAGGGAATCGATGTCGGTCGTGATGGCGTCGCGCGTGCCCGTGACGCCGAGCGAGCTGACGCAATAGACGAACCCTTCCGCCTCGCGAGCGATCATCGCGATGCGGTCGGCGCTCGTGGGGGCGATCAGGCTGATGTACGCGATGTCGTGGGCGGCACACGCTGGGGCGAACTCGTCCTTCTCCTCGAATGGCGTGTCGGGCAGAATGAGCCCGTCGATTCCGGCTTCCTGGGCGCGGGCGCAGAAGCGCTCGATGCCGTAGTGGAAGACGATGTTGCCATAGGTCATGAAGACGAGCGGAACGCGCACGTCGGCTCTAATGGCGGTCACCATGTCTAGGATGGAATCGGTGGTCGCGCCGCCCTCGAGCGCGCGCAGGTTCGCTCCCTGGATGACCGGGCCTTCGGCCGTCGGATCGGAAAACGGGATGCCGAGCTCGATGACGTCGGCTCCGACGTCTTGCAGCGCGAAGATGAGCTTGCGGGTGGTTTCGAGGTCGGGGTCGCCGCACGTGATGAAAGGGACGAAGGCCTTTCCGTTGCCGCTTTCGAAGGCGGCGCGAATGCTCTCGTTACTCATTTATCTGCTCTCCTCTGTATCGGGCCATGGCGGCGCAGTCCTTGTCGCCGCGTCCTGACAGCGTGACGACGACGATCGTCTCGCGCGGCAGTTTCGGCGCGAGCTCCAGCACGTGCGCGAGGGCGTGCGCGCTTTCGATGGCGGGGATGATGCCCTCGGTTCGGCTCAGGCGTTCGAACGCGTCGACTGCTGCCTCGTCGGTGACGGCCACGTACTCGGCTCGCCCGATGTCGTGCAGCCATGCGTGCTCGGGCCCGATACCCGGATAGTCGAGGCCGGCGCTGATCGAGTAGACCGGGGCGATCTGCCCGTACTTATCCTGGCAGAAGTAGCTTTTCATGCCGTGGAAGATGCCGAGGCTGCCCGTGTTCAGCGTGGCCGCTGTCTGGAACGTGTCGATGCCGCGTCCGGCTGCCTCACAGCCGATGAGCTTGACCTCGGGGTGATCGATGAAACGGTGGAAGCTGCCGATGGCGTTTGATCCGCCACCGACGCATGCCACCACGTAGTCCGGCAGCCGGCCCTCCAGCTCGAGGCACTGGTCGGCTATCTCCTGGCCGATGAACGCTTGGAAGTCGCGGACGATGGTGGGGAACGGGTGCGGACCCATGCAGCTGCCCAGCAGGTAGTGCGTGTCGTCGATGCGCTTCGTCCACTCGCGCATGCACTCGCTCACCGCATCCTTGAGCGTGCCCGTTCCGGAGTCGACGCCGTGCACTTCCGCGCCCATGAGCCGCATGCGGTAGACGTTGAGTGCCTGGCGCTCCATGTCCTCGACGCCCATGTAGACATGGCACTCCATGCCGAGCAGCGCCGCCACGGTCGCGGTGGCAACGCCGTGCTGACCTGCACCGGTCTCGGCGATGAGCCTCGTCTTGTCCATGCGCTTCGCCAGGAGCGCCTGGCCGAGGGCGTTGTTGATCTTGTGGGCGCCCGTGTGGTTGAGGTCCTCGCGCTTCAGGTAGATCTTCGCGCCGCCGAGCTCCTCGGTCAGGCGCTGCGCGAAATACAGCCTGCTCGGGCGGTTGGCGTAATCATTCAAGTAGGCGTGCAGCTCGGCCTTGAACTCGGGGTCGTCCTTCAGGTGGTTGTATGCCTCTTCCAGCTCTATGACGGCGTTCATCAGCGTTTCCGGGATGTACTGCCCGCCGTGTGCGCCGAACCTTCCGTTGGGGTTGGTCACTTTACCCTCCTCGTCTCGTTTACTGCTTCGGTGATCTTCTTCGGGTCTTTCAGGCGGTCGCTCTCGATACCGCTGCTTATGTCGACCGCATAGGGGTGTAGCTTTTCGATTGCGTCGGCTATGTTTTGGGGCGTCAGGCCCCCGGCTAGGAAATAGGGGCGGTCGAAGCCTTCGAGCAGTTGCCAGTCGAATGCGGCCCCCGTGCCCTGGCCGTTGTCGAGCAGGACGAAGTCGGCGATCGATGCGCGAGCGGCTTCGAGGTCGCGTGTCGATCGCACCTTGAATGCCTGGATGATGGGGGTGCTCGTCAGGCGCCGTAGGTCACCAATATATAAGTCGTCCTCGTGTCCGTGCAGCTGCACGGCGTCGAGTGTGCATTCGGCTGCCGCATGGGCGACGTTCTGCGCCGGCTGGTCCACGAACACGCCGACGGCCGCGATGCCCTCGCGGAGCTCCGCGCGCAAGCGGGCGGCAAGCTCGGTCGATACGCTGCGGTGCGATTTCGGGAAGTCGATCACGAATCCGCAGAAGTCGGGTCGTGCGGCGTTGACGGCCGCGATGTCCCCCGGGCGAAACATGCCGCAGCATTTGATGAGCGTCGTCATAGCTTGCTCCTCAGGCCCTCGAGCATTTCGCGCTTGTCCGTCGCGCGCATCAGCGCCTCCCCGATGAGCACGGCATTCACGTCGTGTTTCGCGAGAAGGGCCACGTCTTCTGCCGTTCTGATGCCCGACTCGGCGACGAAAAGGGTGCCCGGCGGCACGAGCTCGCGGAGCCTGAGCGAGTTGCCGAAATCGACCGTGAAATCCGCGAGGTTGCGATTGTTCACGCCGATGATGCGCGCGCCGGCGGCAACCGCTCGCCTGACCTCGGCTTCGTCGTGCGCCTCGACGAGCGCGTCGAGGCCCGCTTCGCGGCAAGTCGCCAAGAAGCGCGCGAGCTCGTCGCCGTCGAGCAGCGAGCAGATGAGAAGCACCGCCGATGCGCCGAGCGCCCTGGCCTGGTGAATCATGTACTCGTCCACCGTGAAGTCCTTGCGCAGCACGGGGATGTCAACCGTATCGACTACGCTTCGCAAGTAGTCGTCGCTGCCCAGGAAGCGCGTCGGCTCGGTCAGCACCGAGATGGCGGAAGCCCCCGCCATCTCGTAGTCGCGAGCGATCGCCGCTGGGTCGAAGTCGGGCTCGATGAGCCCCTTCGAGGGCGATGCCTTCTTGCACTCGCAGATGAACGCCATGTCCGGCTGTGCGAGCGCATCGTAGAACGACGGCGGCTCCGGTGTTGCAGCGGCCAGCTCGCGCATGTCCTCGAGCGGCACCTTCGCCGCTTGGGCGGCCACGCGCTCGCGCGCCGCTGCCGCCAGTTCTTCCAGAATAGATGCCATGTTCGCCCCTACTTGTTGCTTTCCGCTATGTACGCCTGCATTGCGTGCTCGGCTGCGCCCGAGTCGATGGTCTCGGCAGCGAGGCGCACGCCATCGGCGATCGTTTCGGCAGCTCCCGCCACGAACAGGGCGGCGCCAGCGTTCAGCAGCACAATGTCGCGTTTCGGTCCGCGCTCCTCGCCAGCTAGGATGGCCTTCGTGATCTCGGCGTTCTCCTGGGCGCTGCCGCCCACCACGTCCGCCTTCTCGCAGCGCTGGATGCCGAGCTCCTCCGGCGCGATCACGCTCGTTCGGTAGTAGCCGTCGCGCAGCTCGCAGATGGTGGTCGGGGCGGAGCAGGATATCTCGTCCATGCGGTCTTGGCCGTGCACGACGAGCGCGCGCCTTACGCCGAGGTTCGCGAGCACCTTGGCAACGGGCTCGACCAGGTACTCGTCGTATACGCCGAGCAGGAAGAATTCGGGAGAGGCGGGGTTCGTGAGCGGCCCGAGGATGTTGAACACGGTGCGGAAGCCCAGTTCCTTGCGAATGGGGCCCACGTACTTCATGGCGGGGTGGTACTTCTGCGCGAAGAAGAAGCAGAGGCCCGCGTTCTCGAGCATCCGCAGGGCCTTCTGGGGGTCTTGGTCGATATTTGCCCCGAGCGCCTCCTGGCAATCGGCCGTGCCGCTCTGCGACGACGCGGCGCGGTTGCCGTGCTTCGCCACCTTCACGCCCGCGCCGGCGATTACGAACGCGGCGGTCGTGGAGATGTTGAACGTGTTTGAGCGGTCGCCGCCCGTGCCCACGATCTCGAGAACCTCCATGCCGGGGTGCGCGACCGGCACTGCCAGCTCGCGCATGGCCGCCGCGCAGCCGGAGATCTCGTCGATCGTCTCGGCCTTCGTGCTCTTGGTGGACAGCGCCGCAAGGAACGCCGCGTTCTGGGTGGGGGTGGTCTCGCCGCTCATGATCTCGCGCATCACCTCATGCGCTTCGTCGTAGGTGAGATCGTCCTTGAGCACGATCTTCTCGATTGCTTCCTTGATCATTTCCGTTCCTTTCCTTTCTATAGTTGCAAGAAGTTCGCCAGCATTTGCCGGCCGTCCAGGGTCATGATCGATTCGGGGTGGAATTGCACGCCGAACGTTGGGTGGTCGGCGTGTTGCACCGCCATGACTTCGCCGTCCAACGTGCGCGCGACCACGTGCAGGCAGTCGGGCAGCGTGTCGGGGTCCACCGCCAGCGAGTGGTAGCGAGCTACCTTTGCCTGCTTCGGCAGGACCGCGAAGAGCGGGCAATCTTCGTCGAGGGCCACGAGCGACTGCTTGCCGTGCATGAGCTCGCGCGCGTGCCCCACGGTGGCGCCGAAAGATTCGCAGATGGCTTGATGGCCGAGGCAGACGCCGAGTATGGGGAGCGTCCCCGACAGCTCGGCCACGATGGCCTCGCAGTTCCCTGCATCGGCGGGCTTGCCGGGGCCGGGGCTGATGACCAGGTGCGAGGGCGCGAGCTCCCGCACGCCGTCCGCATCGATCGCATCGTTTCTAACGACGCGGATATCGGGCTCGAGCTCGCCGAGCATTTGGAACAGGTTGTAGGAGAACGAATCGTAATTGTCGATGAGCAGGATCATTCCAGGCCCCCTTCCGCGATTTCGATGGCGTTGAGCACCGCCTGCGCCTTGTTGATGCACTCGCGGTTCTCGTTTTCCGGCACGCTGTCGGCGACGATGCCGGCGCCGCTCCGCACGAAGACGCGCCCGTTGCGCTTGAACGCCAGCCGGATGGCGATGCAAGTGTCCATGTTGCCGGCCAGGTCGATGTAGCCAATGGCCCCGCCGTAGATCCCGCGCTTGCAGTTCTCGAGGTCGTTGATGATCTGCGCGGCCCTGATCTTCGGGGCGCCCGACAGCGTGCCGGCGGGCAGCACCGAGGCGAGCGCGTCCAGCGCATCGCAATCGGGACGGATGCTGCCGCGCACCGTCGACCCGATGTGCATGACGTGGCTGAACTTCAGCACCTCGTGGAAACGTTCGACTTTGACCGAGCCGAACTCGCTGATGCGCCCGAGGTCGTTGCGCCCGAGGTCGACGAGCATGTTGTGCTCGGCCAGCTCCTTCTCGTCGGCGAGGAGGTCGGCTTCGAGCTCGATGTCTTCTGCGAGCGTCGCGCCGCGCGGTCGCGTGCCGGCAAGGGGGAACGTGTGCAGCACACCGTCTTGCAGCTTCACGAGCGTCTCGGGGCTCGCGCCCGCTGCCTCCATGTCGGCCGAGCTGAAGTAGAACATGTAGGGTGAGGGGTTCGTCGCGCGCAGCACGCGGTAGGTGTCCAGCAGGCTGCCCTCGAAGTCGGCGTCAAGCCGGTTGGACAGCACCACTTGGAAGATATCGCCCTCGTGGATGTGCTCCTGGGCGCGGCTAACGATGCCGCAATACTCCGCTTCGTCGAACAGCCTGCGGAATTCGGACGTGCGCTTGCCGTGGGCTATGGGCGCCGGCTTCCCCGAGCGGATGAGCTCCGCGAGGTCGCCCAGCCGCTGTTCGGCGGCGGCGTAGGAGGCCTCCAGGTCGCTCGTGTCGATGTTGTCGATGAGGACGATCTTCTGGCGGAAGTTGTCAAACGCGATGACCTGCTCGAACAGCATGAGGTCAACGTCGTTGAACCCCTCGTCGTCGAGGGCGTCGAGGGAGAGCGTGGGCTCGGCGTATTTCAGGAAGTCGTAGGAGAAGTAGCCGACGAGCCCTCCCGCGAACGGCGGCAGCTCCGGCAACCGGGGCGCGCGGTATTCCGCCAGGATCTCGCGTATCGACTGGACCGGGTCCGCCGTTGGCCGTTCGCTCCCGTTCACCTTGAGCACGCCGTTGCGCAAGGTCACTTCCGCGGTGGGGTTGAACCCGAGGAACGTGTACCTGCCCCAGCTCTGCTGCGGTTCCGCCGATTCCAGCATGTAGCAATGGTCCGATAGGCCCTGTAGGATGCGCATGACCTCGATCGGCGTGCGCACATCGGAGTAGATCTCCTGGTAAACCGGCACGCGCCGGTAGTCGCCTTGCGCGGCCAGGTTCCGCGCGTCCTCCAAGCTCGTTTGCAGCACTTCGCCCTCCTCTGTCTCTGTGAGGGCAATAAAAAACCGCCCTCGACCTGTTCGGTTCAAGGACGGGCTTCAAAACGAGAGGCTCGCGGTGCCACCTTGATTCACGGGTCGCCCCGTGCACTTTGCGAAGCGCCTTCACGCTTCCGGCTATGACGTCAGCCTCAACGTCGCGGCATTTGACCGCGCCCTCGGTGGTCCATTTGCCGGGTCGCCATTGCCCGGATCTCAGCTGCCCGGACTCTCTGTGAACGCGTTTCCCGACGTTACTTCCACGTCAACGGTTTAATGGCCGCAAGTATAGTCAGCTATTAGCACTCCTGTCAACACCTTTTTGCTATCGCGAAAATCGATAACGGGGGATAAATAGCTTGAATTTCCGCCCGATTGCAAAAAGTCGTATCTTTGTGACTGTTGCTTTTTGAACGTGAGGAGGCCCAATGGCGAAGAAGAACGTGCCATACGACGAGAAATACTACGACCGCGAGGTCGAGACCATGCCGCGCGAGGAGCTGGAGAAGCTGCAGCTCGAGCGCCTGAAGGAAGAGCTCATATGGTCTTACGAGAACAGCGCGTACTATAAGCGCACCTGGGACGAAGCCGGCATTGACCCGCATATCGAGTCGCTGGACGACCTGCGCAAGTTCCCGTTCATCAACAAGCAGACCGAGCGCGACTGCCAGGGCGTCGGAAGCTTCTTCGGCGAGCTGTGCTGCGTTCCCGAGGACGACGTGGTGTACATGGCCACCAGCTCGGGTTCCACGGGCGTGCCCACCATGAGCCCGTTCAGCCAGCACGACTTCGACGAGTTCATGCACGCCGAGGCCCGCTTGTTCTGGCAGACCGGCATGCGCCCGAACGACCGCTACCTGCATGGCATGAACTTCGCCCTTTATGTCGGCGGCCCGTGCGTCATCGGCGCCCAGGAGCTCGGCGCGCTCGGCATTTGGGTGGGCGCCGTGCCCTCCGACCGCCTGCTGTGGGCCATGAAGCACTACCAGCCCACGCATTTCTGGTCCTCGCCGTCGTACGCATGGCTGCTCGGCCAGAAGGCTATCGAGAAGGGCTATGACCCCAAAGTCGACTTCGCCAACCTGCGCACCATCATCATCTCGGGCGAGCCGGGCGGCTCCATCGAGACCACGCGCAAGGCGATCGAGGACATCTGGGGCGCGAGCGTCTACGACTTCTTCGGCCTGTCCGACATCTACGGTGCCTGCGCTGGCATGTGCGAGTACAAGGACGGTCTGCACATCATCGAGGACCAGATCCTCGTCGAGGTGGTCGACCCCGTTACCCGCGAGGTGCTGCCCGACGGCGAGAAGGGCGAGCTCGTGTACACCACGCTGACCAAGCGCAGCCGCCCGATGATCCGCTTCGCCACGGGCGATATCGGCTGGGTAAACCGCGAGAAGTGCCAGTGCGGCCGCACCCATGCGCGCATCCACATTTCCGGCCGCAAGGACGAGATGTTCATCGTGAGCGCCGTCAACGTCTTCCCGAGCGACATCGAGCACGTTGTTCGCAAGGACAAGGGCCTGACCGGCGAGTACCGCATCCGCGCCTACGACGAGAACCACACCACCAAGTACGAGGTGTCGGTCGAGCGCGCGCTCGGCAGCGACGAGCCGTTCGACGCGATCTCGAAGCGCGTCGAGAACGCCTTGAAGACGCATACCGGCGTGCGCCCCGCTCGTGTTATCGTGTTCGATACCGACAAGCTCGGCGCGTCGGGCGAGCACAAGGTGAAGCGCTTCATCGACGAGCGCACGAGCACTGCCGAAGCCAAGGAAGTGCTCCACGAGGCCGAGGAAAACGCGAGCAAGAAGGAGAACTAACATGACCCAGTTTGCAGTTTCCGGTCAGCACTACCTTTTCAACGTGCAGACGTTCGCCAGCGTCGTGCTGAGCAACGGCGGCGACTCCTACGAGTACGCATTCCGCGACCGCACGACCCGGGGCGTGATCGATGACGTGGCTTCCGGCGAATCCGAGTTGGGCGTGCTCGTTGAGACGACGCGCACTGCGGCTGACCTCGAGAAGGCTTTCGCCGAAGCGGGCGTCGAGTTCGTCGAGCTCATTGAGTCCGCGCCGCGCGTGGCGCTGCCGGCGAGCCACCCGCTCGTGAACGCCGACAAGCTCACGCTCGAACAGCTCGAGGACTACCCGTACATCTACTTCGAGCAGGAGGAGGGCGCTCCCGTCTTCTTCGCCGAGGAAGCTCTGGCAGACGAGAAGCGCCACAAGGGTATCGCCTGCACCGACCGCGCTTCGCTTTCCGAGCTCATCGTCGCCCTCAACGGCTATACCGTGACGAGCGGCATTCTCGTGGGCATCTCCGACGGCGCCGGCTTGAACACCGTGCCGCTCGACACCGACGTCAAGCTCCACCTGGGCTACATCGTGAAGAAGGGCGCATCCCTGAGCGAGACGGGCTCGAAGTTCGTCGCGAAGCTCGAGAGCAACCTCAAGAAGTACGCAAGGTTCTAGAGTCTGACCTCTACTGTCCGCCCGTGGGGCGCCGGGGCCTTCCCGTGCGCCCCGCTTCGCTTTTCTGGGTAAGCTTTGCCCCCATTTACTGGCTGCCTGTAGGGGCGCGCTCCGCGCGTCCGTCAACCTCGGTCGAGGACGCGCGGAGCGCACCCCTACTGCGAGAGACAAAGGAGTCCGGCCCCGGCGCTCATTCTGGGGTCGGTTGCGGCTTTAGTGGTGGTGGGGGTGAACGCCGGTTTCCGTTTGCTCCGATTCTAGGAGCTCAATCTCGAAGGTCAGTTCTTTGCCCGCTAGTGGGTGGTTCATGTCGAATGCGATTTCCGTGTCGGTGATTTCGGCGACGCGTGCCGGGTATGGGCGGCCGTCTCTGCCTTGCAGCGACACTTGATCGCCTACCTTCAGGCTCTCGGTGCCTGGTATCGCGCCAATCGGGGCTCGTTGGATTCCGTCCTCGATGTAAGGGCCGTATGCGTCTTCGGGTGATAGGTGCACGGTTTTCTTCTCGCCTACATTCATGCTGTCCACGGCTCTGTCGAATCCGGGGATCATCTGCCCTTTCATACACACAAAGCCAAGTGGTTGCCCTCGGTCGTAGGAAGAGTCGAATACGCTCCCATCGTTTAGCGTTCCCCTGTAGTGCACCTTGACGCGTTTGCCCGCGTTGCCCATTTGGTTCGCCCCTTTCCGAAGAACTTCGACCATCATGGTTCGCCAGTGTAGGAGACGCGGCGGAGGCCGATGGCGCCGTGCATTGCCAAGTGGGATACTTGTGCTCGTTAATTAAGAAAACGTGGAAAAACATTAATAAGAGCCACTTATCCAGAAGCCTTATTTAATTCGGGGCATGGGGGTGTTAAGTATGGAGGGGTTCAAGAGGGGGCGATAATGGAACAGGCAAGCACGACCATACATGACTACACCATAATGCAGGAGCTCGGGGGGAGCTCCAATGTCCGCCTCCTGGGCACGAATACCTCCTTGGTTTTTAGCCCCCGTCTGCTTGCGCTCGTGGCCGACGCGCAGTCTGATTTCACCAGGTTTGATGAGCATTTGGAGTCAAGCCCGATCAAGGAGTGCGTCTCGTTAGCGATTGCCCGCATGGAGACGTTTGCGTTGGCCGCTATCTGCGGATCGGAGCTTCCGTTCGCGCATTTTGTCGCTCCCGATAGCCAGTGGCCCACTGGCGAAACTGCGGCAAAGGAGAATGCGCGCAAGTATTGGGAAATCGTCAAGAACTATCACGACCCAAGCTACGTTGAGTGCTGGCAGTTCAACAGGGACTTCCTTATATCGATGCATACCGATCTCATGGAAGCTCAAGGATGGCGCGAAGGGCACCCCGAAGAACGCTCTTGCGCGGGGGTTTCTCGGTTCCGGGAAATGGACGTCCAAGGCGCGATCTCTAAAGCGAAGATAGAAGAATACGTCGACGATCTAATGGCGTTTTGCAGTCGGGATGTTTACCCGACGCAGCTGCAGAGCTGCATCGCGCATTTCCAAACGCACTACATCAGCCCCTTTAGCATGTTGAATGCCGCTTTGGGCAATGTCCTGTCCTATGCCCTGTACGCCAAGCGCAACTACTCCAAGAACGTGCCCGTGACCATTGCTGTCGTCACCTTGGACAGGGTGGACCATCCGCTTGACAGCTATACCGCAGAGAAGGAAGGGGCTGGTGACCCGTATGGGCTGTGGCTGTTCCATGCGGTAAAGGCTTTGCAGCACCAAATCAGATTCATGAAGAGGATCGAAGCGCGTTTCCAGACTGTTTTGGACCGTTGGACCGAAGTGCTCGGCGCGAAAAGGTGCAGTCCGATATGCGCGAGCTTGGCGCATGACCTGCTTTCTGTGCCTTTCGTTGATAGCGCCACCGTTCAAGCGCGATACGGGAGAACGGCTCCTGCCGCTAACGCGATTATCGAAACGATGGTTGAGCGAGGGATATTAGCGCCGCTGAACGGCAACAAGCGGAATCGAGTGTTCTGCGCGAGAGAGATCATAGAGATCTACTACGACTCTTTCAATGGGATGCTTCCGCGAGGCTGGGTGCCTGCGAGTTTTACCAAGTTTGATCTCTAAAGGCTTGATAGGGGGTTCGGTCATGGGAGGCCAGAGTCGGGCGGGTGGTTTTGCCGGCAATCACAAGGCAGCCATTGCCATCGTTGTTGTTGGCGTGGTGTTGGCAGCGGTTTGTTTTGGCTTGTCGAGCAAGTTCATACTCGACAGCAAGGGGGAGGTTACATCTACCTTCAATCTTTCCATGCAAGCTGATGATGGGCGAAAGATGGACGTCGCGGCGTTCACGCGCCGAGACGGCAACCTCTCGATAACGTTTGCCGGTTCCTTCGCGTTGTTCGGGGGCACGAAAGGGTCGCTTCAAGGGACGATGGAGGAGGAGTTCTCCAATGGGAGCGTTGACGTTGTTCGTTTGGCCGATGCGCATTACGACCGAACAACCTATTTGCGGGCGGCTCACTACACTACGTATGTTTTGCGCCCCAGCGGGGGCGGCATGCCCGGCATCTGGGGAATCCGCATAGTGGACGATAACGGCAC
>SUUE01000007.1:33968-52318 GCA_015062685.1 Coriobacteriaceae bacterium | reverse complement strand
ACTACGTATGTTTTGCGCCCCAGCGGGGGCGGCATGCCCGGCATCTGGGGAATCCGCATAGTGGACGATAACGGCACCGAGCCCGATGCGTGCTACTGGATGAGCGTCAAAGCGGACGGCACCGTTGTACTCGGTACGGAGATGCAGGGCAATGGCTGGGAAGATATGATTCGCGGTATTGAATCGTCGAATACCAATGCGCTTACCTGGACGAAAGGCGACGACGGCGCAATTCTGTTCAGCGATTCCGAGGGCCGCGCGTTTGAAGTGAAGGCTACCAGCATCGCTTCATAAGGAAATCGAATAGAACTAAAAATGGTACAGTATCTTGCGGGCGCGCGAGGCCTGCTAGGTGGCTGTGCGCCCATCCGCTATGAGGTCTCGTCGCGTTGTCTTCTCCGCGCATATTTAAGCCAAAGATCGAGAAACCTTACTACTAACGGCTTATTTAAGTCATCTTCAGAAGCCCGAAAGCGGTCTTCTTTGACGCCCCATAGAATCCCCGAATTGAGAGGGCTGCCAAGCTCGTTGTCCCCATGCGAGCTCAGCGGCGTCAGAGCCATCTGATTAGAGAAGAGGAGGAGAAGATGGTCAAAAAGGGAGTGGGAGCCGACAAGACAGTCTATGACAACATCGATTGGTGCGGCTTCGGAACGGGGTGCAACCCGTCCAAGGTGGATGTCAAGGACGACAAGGTCATGCGCATCCGCCCGCTGCGCTATGACGAGTCGTACGACATCTCCGAGTACAACCCGTGGAAGCTCGAAGACCACGGCGATGTGTTCGAGGTTCCCATGCATTCGCTCATTCCGCCGACATCGGTTGCGTACAAGCGCCACGCTTTTTCGCGCAACCGCGTCCCGTATCCGCTGATCCGCGAGGACTTCGATCCGGACGGCGAGCGCAACCCGCAAAACCGCGGCATCTCCAAATACAAGAGAATCTCCTGGGACGAGGCAACGACCATCATCGCAAAGGAAGTCAAGCGCCAGTACGACACCTATGGACCCGGCTCTATCCTTATGCAGCAAGACGGCCATGGCGAGACCAAGATCGTTCACCCCTGCCACGGCTGCATGGTGAGCCTGCTTGAGCTTCTGGGCGGCGCGACGCTTCAGGCGCGCCAGCCGGACAGCTGGGAAGGTTGGTACTGGGGCGCAAAGCACATTTGGGGCACCGAGCCGCTCGGCCAGGGCTATGACCAGAACCTGATGTACGACATCACGAAGAACACGAAGATGCTGCTTTACTGGGGCTGCGACAACGAAACAACTCCGTGGGGCTGGGGCGGCCAGATGCCATCTCGCCTGTCCTTCTGGTTCACCGACTGCGGCATCACGAGCGTTGCAATCGCCCCCGACCTGAACTATTCTGCCGCATGCCATGCCGATAAGTGGATCCCGGTGTATCCGAACACCGACTTGGCGCTGCAATTCGGCATCGCCTATGTGTGGCTGACCGAGGGCCTATACGACCGCGAGTACATCGACTCCCACACCGTTGGTTTCGACTGGCTCGAGTATGAGGTGATGGGCGGCAAAGACGGTGTGGTGAAGGACCCGAAGTGGGCGGAAGAGCGTTGCGGCGTGCCGGCTCGCACCATCAAAGCGCTCGCCCGCAAGTGGCATAAGGATGCGACCACGACGTGCCATTGCAACGGCGGTTCCTACATCCGCTCTTGCTATGCGCACGAGCCGGCTCGTATGGAGGTCGTGCTTCTCGCGATGCAGGGCCTGGGCAAGCCGGGCCGCAACTTCATGAAGTTCATCGAGTGGAATATCTACGAGAATCCGAATTACTCGCCAATGCCGCGTGATGCCGGCTATCTGACCGGCTGGGCTGGATACAATGCCGCTTTCTTGGACGCGGCCGACCGCTTCATCCCGAAGACGCTGATTCCTGAGGGCATCAACGCGTCTCCCGAGGAGCCGATCGACTGGTATGGCCATGTCATCTGCATGATGCCTCGCCAGGACCAGTTCCTCCCGTTCCAGTTCCCGCCGAAGGGAGACCCGGGCCTGCATATGATTTGGTCGGACACCCCGTGCTGGTCGACATGCTGGAATGGCGGCAACGAATACCTGAACGCGGTGCGCAATCCGAACCTCGAGTTCATGCTGCTCCAGCACCCGTGGTTCGAGAACGACGCGAAGTTCGCCGACCTGATTCTTCCCATTACGAGCCGCTTCGAGGTTGAAGATTGCGCAATCGATAACCAGAGCGGCACGTTCAACACCATCCTGCATTGCGAACAAGCGGTCTCTCCGCGCGGCGAGGCCAAGAGCGACTGGTTCGCGGTTCAGGAAGTGGCGAAGAAGATGGAGGAGCTTTTTGCCGCCGATGACCCGAAATATGCGGACCTGCTGCACCGTTACACCGATGGGCGCACCGTCGAATCGAGCATCGACCTCACCTACAACGCTTCCTTCGCCCAGAACTTCACTTCGCTGGAAGAGTTCCGCGAAAAGGGCTATGCCATGATTCCGAAGGTGGAGGAATGGGAGAAGGACCCTGCTGGCTTCTATCTGTTCTATTCTGACCCCGAGCAGTATCCGCTGCCCACGCCGTCGGGCAAGATCGAGATCTATTCCTCCGCTTTGGCCGAGCATTTCCCCGACGACGAGCAGCGCATGCCGTATCCGCACTACATCGCCGATTCCGATCGCTTCCATGAGTATCGCGAGAGCGAGAGGGCGAAGGACTATCCGTACCTCATCGTTTCCAACCACCCGCGTTGGCGCATTCATGCAAACTACGATGACAACTCCTGGTTGCGTGAGATCGAGACCTGCAAGGTCATCGGCCCCGATGGGTACGCATACGAGCCGGTGTGGATTAACCCCATCGATGCGAAAGACCTGGATGTCAAGGACGGCGACGTCGTCAAGATCTACAACGAGCGCGGCTGGACGCTGGGCGGCGTTTACATCACCGAGCGCATCTTCCCTGGCGCCGTTCTTCAGGACCATGGCGCCCGCATCGACCCGATCGAGCCAGGCGTCTCCGATCGAGGCGGGGCTAATAACCTCATCGCTCCGAAGGAATGCACGTCTCAGAACTGCGCAGGCGAGGTGACTTCTGGCTTCCTCGTAGGCGTGGAGAAGGTGGATGTATTCGAGCTCGCCAATCAGTATCCGGAGGCGTTCGGGCGCACGTTCCATGCAGACGAGGGCCCCGATATCGACAACTGGCTCGTTGCCTAAAGCGGTCCGAGCAGTCTAAAAGAGGAGGAGCAACATAATGAAAGTGTTCGTTATTGATCAGAAGTACTGCAATGGCTGCTACGGGTGCCAAATTGCCTGCAAGGACGAGCATTGCGGTAATGACTGGATGCCTTACCAGAAGCCGCAGCCGGAGCTCGGTCACTTTTGGATGAAGCTTCAGGAGACGACGCACGGGCAGGTTCCGCGCGTCAAGCTGGAATACCGTCCGTACATGTGCCAGCACTGCGACAAGTGCCCGCTGGTGGAGAAGTGGCCCGATATCGTCACCAAGCGCGAGGACGGCCTGGTGTGCATCGATCCGGTCAAGGCCGAGGGCAAGAAAGAGCTCGTGGACGCTTGCCCCTATGGCGCTGTGTACTGGAACGAGGAGCTTTCCATCGCTCAGAAATGCGACGGGTGCGCGCATCTGGTGGATGCCGGCGAGGTGCCGCATTGCGTCGAGCTCTGCCCGACCGAGGCTATCAAGTTCGGCGAAGAATCCGAGTTCGTGGACATCATTCCGAATGCCGAGCGTATCGATTTCGGCACGGAATCGCGCGTGTACTACCTGAACGCCCCGCATCTGTTCATCGGCGGTGGCGTTTGGAACTCGGATGACGATGAGGTCATCATCGGCGCAAAGGTGACGCTTGCCAAGCCAGACGGCTCTACTGCCACTACGGAAACCGACGATTTCGGTGACTTCTGGTTCCGGAAGCTCGATGCAGGCGATTACAAGATCTCTATTCAAGCCGAAGGCTATCAAGCTGTCCGGGATCATGCCGTCAAGCTCGATGAGAGCTTGAACGTCGGTGATTTCGACATGGCAAAAGCGTAAGGACCGACATCTCGCGAGGCGCTTCAGAAGGCGCGCCTTCTGAAGCGCCCACTGGGGTGAGCGTTGCTTCAAGGGGAATGTGGGGTAGCGCCCGTTGTTTCGACGGAAAATAGGGTTCAATATCTCTGAGGAGGAAGTAATGGAGGAAAAACAATTTAACGCCGGTAAAGCGTGGCTAGTTGTCATTATCGCCATCATCGCGCAGGTGACTTTCGCCATTGGCCTCATGAAGGTGCCGGCCAACATGGGCCTCGTCATGGCAGGCTTCGGCGTTGACCCGGTGGCTGCTGGCAATCTTATGAACGCCAACGGCATCGTTGCTCTTATAATCTCGCTCCCGGCCGGCATGATCATGCAGAGGCTGGGCGCACGCAATGTCCTGATCGCCGCCCTGGCCATCACCATGTGCGGCAACCTTTTGGGCATATTCGCGGGTGCCGACAATTTCAGCATGCTGATTGCTTCCCGCGCCATCGAGGGCTTCGGCTACGGCATGCAGGTCGTCACGACGCCGCAGCTCATCTCCGAATGGTTCCCGGCTCAGCTTCGCGGCCTGCCTAATGGCATTGACAGCATCTGGTTCGGCATTGGCCAGCTGGTCATCCTGAATGTTGCCGCGCAGCTTCCGGGCGTGCAAGAAGGCGTTTGGCTCGGTTCCTGGTGGTTCACCATCATCTGCATGGCGGTCCTGCTGGTGCTGGTCATCATTTTCGTGCGCAGCCCATCTGCGCAGGAGAACCAGCTGGAAATGGAAGAGGCTCCGGAAGGTTCGGCCAAGGCCAGCATCGTTGCGGGCCTCGCGTCTCCTACCACTTGGCTCCTCCTGTTCATCTTCTTCCTCTTCGGTTACGTGAATTCGGCCTTCGCTTCGTACTATCCCACGTACCTGCAGCAGGACTTCGGCATGGATATGGCAACCTCTAACGGCATGACCTCTGTTGCGACGATAGCCATGCTCATCTCCGGATTCGTCGGCGGCATCATCCTCAACAAGGTCAAGGTCACCAAGCGTCCGATGTACCTGCTCATCCTGTCGGTGCTCGTTGGCATCATGGGCCTGGTCATGTTCAACCTGCCCAGCACCGATGCCCTGATTCCGTTCCTCGTTGTCTTCGGGTTCGTTTTGCAGCTGTTCCCTGGAACGGCCTATTCCGTCGCTCCCGAGGCTGCGGCATCTCCCGAGACGGTTCCGACCACCATGGGCGTCCTCGGCATTGGCCAGAACTTTGCTGGCGTTTTCGGCACGCTCATCACCAGCCTGGTCATGGTGAACATGGGCAATTCTTGGCAGGCGGCCACCATCCCGAACGGCATCTTCATGGTTCTCGGTGTGGTGTGCGCGATCGCCATGGTTCCGCTGATGAAGAAGCAGTACGTGAAGTTCAAGATTGCTGACTAGCGCGTAACGGGC
This sequence comes from Coriobacteriaceae bacterium, assembly GCA_015062685.1. GTDB lineage: Bacteria > Actinomycetota > Coriobacteriia > Coriobacteriales > Eggerthellaceae > UBA9715. Next base: position 46,866 of record SUUE01000007.1, on the reverse strand, counting down.
GGTCCGTAATCATGAAGCGGGCCGCTTGAGCGCTTTCGCATGAGGGGCGCGCATCGGCTGTCCCGTGCGCCCCCTCGCCTTGCTATGCAGCTATTCGGAGGCTGCTCTTTCCGCATCATCGGGCTGCGGGGGCCTTGTGCCCCTGCTTTAAAGGGCCTGGGACGCTGTGGCGCGTTTTCGGTGCACGTGTTGCCCGGCAATGCGCGACGGTGCACCAGAAGGGGGATTCGAGAATGAAGCGCAACCCTCATCTTGTATACGCGGTCGTGCTCCTTACAGCGATAAGCTTTGCCGTGGGGCAGTTCAAGGTTCCGCCAACGTTGCATGCCGTGATGGGCGATATGGGAATCGGCTTGACGCAAGGCGGGCTTCTCATGTCGATCGTTGCCATTACGGCGATTTTGCTCGCCCTTTTCGGCGGCATGCTCACAGTGAGGTTCAGGCCGAAGACGCTGGCGCTCGTGGCCGTCGGGTGTGCTCTTGCGGGGAATCTCATTGGGTACCTCGCGACCAACTTCGAGATTCTCTTGCTAAGCCGCTTGCTTGAGGGCTTGGGCTACGGCATGCAGACGGCCGTCATACCCACCATCATCGCTGAGCTCTACCCTGCGGGCAAGCGGCGCGTTCCCATGGCGCTCTACAGCGTCTGGGTGTCGCTCGGCATGCTGTTCATCTTTAACTTCTCGAGCACTTTGATTGTCAATTGGGGCTGGCGCTCGTGCTGGCTCTTCTGCGGCTTCATGTTCGCCGCCATCTTCGTGCTGTTCGCACTCGTGGTGAAAACCCCCGAATCATCGGAGCTTGATCGAAACTCCAGTTGGGCCGAGGAGAAGAAGGCGATAGGCATAGAGGTCAGAAACGGTGCGACCTGGTGTCTCACGCTGGTCTTCTCGATCTTCGGCTTCGGATGTGCCGCCTTTACCACGTTCGCCCCGACGTTTTGCATACAGTCCATCGGCATGGATCCCATTGCCGCTAACACCGATACGGGGTTCTTGTCGTTTGGCATGCTTGCCGGTGGCTTTCTGATGGCCGCGCTCCTCGGTATCTACAAAGGGTCTCGCCCGAACCTGCTTCTTGCTGCCACTATTTTGACCGGCGTGTTCTTCGTGCTCGCATTCACGTTGAGCCAAGAGGGCCAGGTGCTTCCGTTCTGCTTGGTGTTCGGCGTCGTGCTCCAAACCATTCCCCCCATTACCTTTGCAATAGCCCCCGAAACCGCGGTATCGCCGAAGACAGTCGGGGTTGCGCTTGGTATTGCCACGTCGGGCGACCACCTGGGGTCGCTAATCGGCACGGTTGTTTTGGGCGGCATTGTCGAGGTGGCCGGCAACAACTGGGCGTGCGCCATTCCCACCATGGGCGTGTTCGCGCTCATTGGCATCTTGGGGGCGTTGGGCTACAGGCGTCAAATGAAGAAGCGGCAAGCGCATTGCGCTTGCGAGGTGGAGCCGAGCGTCGGGTAATGTGCCTTGCCGGTTGCCTGTAGGGGCGCGCGGAGCGCGCCCCTACTACGAGACTTCCACCAATAGGGTTTCGGCTACGGTTTCCACGAGGCCGATCTTCATGCCGGTGAGGAAGATGACGTCCTGGATGTTGTTTTCCTTCACGTAGTCGACGATGTTCTTGTCGGTGTAGCGGAAATCGATGATGTAGACGTACTCGTAGCTGTCGACGAGCAGGGGCGCGAAGGCGCAGCCGTAGGAATCCTTGACGAGCAGGACCGATGACCCGTCGGTGATTTGCGGGTTGTGTATGACCTCGAGCGGTTGGTCGCCGCTGATGAACGCGCTGTAGCGCGTGGAGGGGTCGCCGTTCTTGGCGTCTGGGTTTACGACCGGCCAGGAGTATTCGCCGCCGTCTTCGCCCGTGACCGTCATCTCGTTCGTGCCGATGGGGTAGTACGCGTCCACCGTGTCGTGGCGGACGTCGCCCATGGAGGAGATCGTCTCGGTGTACGTGCCTTCGAGCTCGCCCAAGCTCTCGTACTTGCGGTCGTCAAGCTTGACGGGCTCGATGCCCTTGACCTTGCAGAACTTCTCGTAAGCGTAGTAGGCGCCGAGCTCTGTCCAGTGGTGGTCGGTGTAGAAGTACAGATACTCGTCGTTGCGGTCGGTGAGCTCGTTGAGCACCTCGACCGGCTTCACGCGCGAGTCGAAGCGCGTGCTCAGGTAATCGAGCGTCTGCTGCTGATCGGAGCCGCCAACCTTCGCCCTCGTCTCGGGGTCGAGCATGATGGAGCTCGCCGGGGCAAACAGCGAATACACGGTGGCCGTGCCGTCCAGGCGTTCGGCTGCGGTGTTCATGGCCTGAATGTAGGTGTCGGCGGCGGTCTTGTCGAAGTAGTAGATGCTGTAGCCAGCGCCGTTGTGCACGAAGATGCCTTCCATCAGGTTCTCCTGGATGCCATCTGCGACAGCCTTCTCGGTGGGGGCATCGGCCGGGGGCTTCACCTCCACGGCGCTGTTGTCGTCGACGGGGATCTCGTCGCCCTGACCCTGGTTGTGGATGCCGTCCTCAATGGACGGGCCGTAGAGGCGCTTTATCGACAGATTCGCCTTGACCATTGGGTCGCGCAGCGGGTACGTGTCGGCGTACCACTCGGAGAGCTGCTTGAAGTAGTCGCCGTTCAGGAACGTTTCAACCGTGAATTCGGGGAACTCCACGAGCGCGCGGTTCTCGACGTCGGGAGCCGACTGCGTCGGGCGCGCGAACCAGAGTAGGCCGATGAGGCAGCCCACCACCATGACGGCGCCGAAGGCGACCACGCCGTAGTTGCGCCAAGTGGCGATCGTGCGCTTCATGCGCCTGCTGCTCTGCGGGCGCGGCACGTCGTTCGCGAGGGGCTTGCGCCCCTGCGGCCTCCACTTGCTGTTGTCTCGTCTCGTCTCCACGCGTCACTCGTTTCCTTGCTAGAACCGGAAGTAGATGAACGGGTTGTAACTGTCGCCCGAAAGCGCAATGGCCGCGATGATGAGCAACAGCACGGGCGTAATGGCCTCGAGCACGCTGTATGCCATGAGCATGGCGTCGTTGCGCTTCGCCATCTGGAACATCTTGCCGTGGAGCCACTTCCCGAAGCTCGTGCACGCGATGATCGACACGATGAGGAGGAACGCGTTCGTCACGAAGGCGGTGTGCACTTCCAGATTGGTGAAGGTGCCGCCCACGCCGAAGAGGCTGAGCAGGATGCTGTGCGGCAGCACGCCGTTGACGACGCACAGCATCTCGGAGAAGTTCTCGAAGTGGAAGAGTATCCAGCCGAAGTAGACGACCGCGAGGGCGTAGATGTGCGCCGCCACCTTGGGCAGGCGGTCCTTGATGACGAATTTTTCGAGCAGCAGGAACAACCCGAAGTAAACGCCCCACATGATGTAGTTCCAGCTCGCGCCGTGCCACATGCCCGTGAGGAACCACACGATGAAGATGTTGCGCACGTACAGGGCGCGGGAGCAGCGGCTGCCGCCGAGCGGGATGTAGACGTAGTCGCGGAAGAAGCTCGACAGCGATATGTGCCAACGGCGCCAGAAGTCCTGCACGGACGTGCACATGTAGGGGTAGTTGAAGTTCTCGAGGTAGTGGAAGCCGACCATGCGGCCCATGCCGATGGCCATGTCCGAATACGCCGAGAAGTCCAGGTAGATCTGCAGCGCGAAGAACAGCATGCCCAGCAGGTATGCGGCTGTGGGCTGGGCAAACAGGGTTTCCGAGCCGATGGGGAGCAGCTGGTCGGCAACCGCCGCGCACGAGTTCGCAAGCACGGCTTTCTTCGCGAGGCCAATGCAGAAGCGCCTCACGCCGTAGTAGATGTCGGTGCGCGAGGGCTGGCGGTGGTCGATCTCGTCCTGCACGGTCTCGTAGCGGACGATGGGGCCCGCGATGCACTGGTGGAAGAGCGACGAGTACAGCAGCAGCTTCCAGAACACGGGCTGCGCGTGGATCTCTCCGCGGTAAACGTCCACGACGTACGAGATGAGCTGGAACGTGTAGAACGATATGCCGATGGGCAAGATGATTTCGGGGATGAGCTCGGGCACGCCGAACAGCGCCTGGAAGCCGCTCAGGACCCATGCCAGATACTTGAAGATCCCGAGCAGGCCCAAGAGCACGACGCATTCCGCGATGAGCCAGAGCCGCTTGGAGCTCTTCGTGTCGGAGCGTTCGATGAGACGGGCGAACAGCCAGCTGGCGAACGTGTCGCCTACGAGCAGCAGCAGGTATTGGGGGCCGCCCCACGAATAGAAGATGAGCGAAGAAACGAGCAGCACCGCGTTGCGGTAGCGGTCGGCTACGACCGCGTACACGATCAGGTGAATGGTCAGAAATACGAAGAGGAAGACCAGACTCGAGAAGACCATGTATTACCGCTCGGACCCTTTCCTCACGTAAGCGTTCGTGATTCGTTTATAGAAAAATAGTAACGAACATACTACACCCTCACCCTAGCTTGAGCGCTAAGGTTTCCAAGGTGGCAATGCATTTTTTTCGCCGCGAGAAATGTAGCGGCATGATGACCTTCCGCAGGTTTTCTTGACTTGGCCGCAGGGCGTAATAAAATCACTGATTAGCACTCGACAGCTTAGACTGCTAAATGCGAACGGAGACCCGTTTTAGAGAGCGAAAGGACGCATATGCGCAAGTTCAAGACAGAGAGCCAGAAGCTTCTCGACCTCATGATCAATTCCATTTACACCAACCGCGAGATATTCCTGCGCGAGCTCGTGAGCAATGCGTCGGATGCCGTCGACAAGCTGTATTTCCGCAGCCTCACGGACGGTTCCATCGAGCTCGGCAAGGACGAGCTCGAGATCCGCGTGGCCTTCGACAAGAACGCCCGCACCATCACGGTGTCCGATACCGGCATCGGCATGACCGCGGACGAGATGGAGAAGAACCTGGGCACCATCGCCCATTCCGGCAGCCAGGAGTTCAAGGCCGACAACGACTTCAGCGACACCGACGCCGCCGACATCATCGGCCAGTTCGGCGTCGGCTTCTACTCCTCGTTCATGGTCGCCAAGAACGTCAAGGTGGTCAGCCGCTCGTACGGCAGCGACGAGGCGAACGTGTGGGAGTCGGACGGCGTGGCGGGCTACACCATTTCCGCCGGCGAGAAGGAGGGCCACGGCACCGACGTCATCCTCTCGCTCAAGGACGATACCGACGACGAGGAGTTCTCCGAGTTCCTGAGCGAGTGGAAGCTGCGCAGCCTGATCAAGCAGTACAGCAACTACGTGCGCTACCCCATCCACATGCTCGTGACGAAGTCCCGCGAGCTCCCCAAGCCGGAGGATGCGGGCGACGATTACGTGCCGCAGTACGAGGACTACCTGGAGGACGAGGTCATCAACTCGATGACCCCCATCTGGAAGCGTCGCAAGTCCGACGTGAGCGACGAGGAGTACGCCGAGTTCTACAAGTCGGACTTCCATGATTTCGTGGACCCGCAGTCGACCATCTCGGTCCACGCCGAAGGCGCGCTCAGCTACGACGCGCTGCTGTTCATCCCGGGCCGTGCGCCCTTCGATCTCTATAGTCGCGATTACGAGAAGGGCTTGGCGCTCTACTCCGCGGGCGTGCTGATCATGGACAAGTGCGCCGACCTGCTGCCCGACTACTTCAACTTCGTGCGCGGCGTCGTGGATTCGAGCGACCTCACGCTCAACATCTCCCGCGAGACGCTCCAGCGCAACAGCCAGCTGCGCGCCATCGCCCAGAAGGTCGAGAAGAAGATCAAGGGCGAGCTCGAGAAGATGCGCGACAACGACCGCGACGGTTACGAGGCCTTCTTCGACAACTTCGGCCGCTCCATCAAGTTTGGCATCTACGCGAGCTACGGCTCGAAGGCCGAGGAGCTGGCTCCCTTGCTGCTGTACTTCTCCGCGAAGGAGCAGAAGTACGTGACGCTCGCCGAGTACATCGAGGCCATGGGCGAGGACCAGAAGGACATCTACTACGCTGCCGGCGAGTCGGTGGACCGCCTGGGCAAGCTGCCCATCGTGAAGACGATCCTGGGCAAGGGCTACGACGTGCTGCTCTGCACCGAGGACGTGGACGAGTTCGCGCTGCAGGCCATGCGTACCTGGCAGGAAAAGGAGCTCAAGAACGTCTCGACCAACGACATCGACCTGGCGTCCGACGACGAGAAGAAGGTTGCCGAGGAGACGACCGAGGCCAACAAGGACCTCTTCGAGGCAATGCAGGAGATCCTTGGCGCGAGCGTCTCGAAGGTCGAGGTGTCGCCCACGGGCATGGAGGCCCCGGCGCGCCTGACGGCCGTCGGTCAGATGTCGATGGAGATGGAGCGCATCCTGGCGCAGGGCCCTGGCGATTCGATGGCCCGCGCAGAGAAGGTACTGCAGCTCAACGCCCAGCACCATGCGTTCGAGGTGCTCAAGGAGGCGCATGAGGCCAAGGACCAGGCGAAGCTGCGCCTGTACACCGACCTGCTCTACAACCAGGCCATGCTGGTCGAGGGGCTGCCCATTGACGACCCGCTGACGTTTGCGGAGGAGATCTGCAAGCTCATGTAGGGGCGCGTCTGACCTGCTGTCCGCCATCTGGCTGCCGGCGCTGCACGGGGCGGGAGGCCCCGTGCCAGCTCGGGGTACTTGCCGGATAGGGTTCGCCCACATAGAGTCGTTGGGGCTGCGTAATCGCTGGCACGGGGCCTCCCGCCCCGTGCAGCGCCGGCAGCCAGGGGCTACGCTCTTCCGCTGGAGGGAATAAGAGAGCGGGGGACGTTCTTGGGAACGTCCCCCGCTCTCTTTTTTCTTTGCTTGGGTTGCTAGGCGTTGGTTTTTAGGAGGTTGCGTTCTTTGAGCTCGGCTATGAGGGTGCGGAACATCAGGTCGGTGTCGTCGAGGCCGAGGTGGCGTTCCTCTTCCTCGGGAGCGAGGGTGCCGCGGCGCTGCGCCCAGGCTTCCAGGCTTGCGGGCTTGGCTTCCCATGACATGAAGCGCACCTCGGGGTCGAGGGCGCGGCAGATGTCGCGCGTGTCGATGGGGACGATCTTGCCTTCCTTGCGCGCCTCGGCGTAGCCGTCCAGGTGCAGCATGAACCAGCTGTCCTCGAAGGCGGCGTTGTGGGCCATGAACGGGTGCGACTTCAGCAGCTTGAGCAGCCTCTTCTGCAGCTCCTTATCCTCGCGGAAGGGCTTCTTACCGCTCACGTCCTGCCAGGTGATCTTGTGGATCTCGGCCAGGGGGACGCCCGTCTCCTCGTATTGGTCGGGCAATCCGCAGAACACCGACGTGGCGTCCTGGGCCTCGGCGCCCTCGGCGAGCTCCATGACTTCCCAGCCGACGTTCACAATGTAGCCGCGGTCGGGGCTCGTCGAGGTGGTCTCGATATCGATTCCCACGAACGTGCCCTTGGCGGGCTTGCTGCCGTAGAGCACGCCCTTGGTCGCGTTCATGCCCGCGACCTCCTTGGCGACGCGCTCGACGCTGCGATGCTGGAGAGCGGCGACGCCGCGCAGGATGTCGTCGTCCGAAAGGTGCCCGGAGAGGTTGCGGCTGCGGTCGGCCTGCACGCTCTCGGGGCCCATCATGTCGCAGAGGCTGCGGTTGCTGTCCGCGAGTTCCCTGACGAGGCCGAAATCGAAGCTGGGGTTCTCGTTTGCGGAGTACTCCTCGATGAGCAGGTGCAGGGCCTCCTCGTTTGCCGAACGTTGGCCCATCAGCATGGCTTCGTCGGCGCCGAACAGGAATTCTGGCATGAAGATGGTTGAGGCGTGGTCAATCGCGTCGTTGAGATTCATTCGTAATCCTCGCTTCCGAAAAATGCACGCGTGCTAGTGTACGCGATTGGCGTGCACGCAACATGCGGTGGCCCAATTTTCCACACGGCTTATCGGTCAACGTATCGATTTCCCGACTGATTTGCTAGTGTAAAACCATGGGGTGCATTCCACTCGTTCGGGTATGATATTCGATGACATTAAACCTGCGAGTTTACGGAGGTGGATCGTGGCCGAGGCTACGAATTATCAATGCCCCAATTGCCAGGGACGATTATCCTTTGACGGCGAGTCGGGCCAGCTGAAATGCGAGTTTTGCGAATCGGTGTTCTCCCCGCAGGATATCGAGGAGCTCTACGCCCAGAAGCAAGCCCAGGCTGACGAGAAGGCCGCTGGCGATCGCGCGAGTCAGGCCGAGGACGTTTCCGCTGCAGAGGCCTCCGTTTCCGCCGACGTCCACGTCGATCCCAAGCGCGAGCTTACGGGCGACCCCGTGCAAGACTACCTCGCCAACGCCCGTTGGAGCGATGCCGACGTTGACAACATGCGGGCTTACAACTGCCCGTCGTGCGGCGCGCAGCTCATGGTCGACCAGGTTACGGCGGTAACGAGCTGTCCCTATTGCGGCAACAACACCGTGCTGCCCGGCCAGCTCTCCGACGTGCTCAAACCCGATCTCGTCATTCCGTTCAAGCTCGACAGGAACGCCGCGATCGCCGCGCTGAAGGAGTACTACGGCGGCAAGCGCTTCCTGCCCGACGGCTTCACGGAGGGCAACCATTTGGAGGAAGTGCAGGGCGTATACGTGCCGTTCTGGCTGTATTCGGGCACCGCCACCGGCGATTTCACGTTCGAGGCGACCACGTCGCGCACCTGGTCCGACTCCGAGAACATGTATACCGAGACCGACCACTACAACCTGCACCGCGTGGGGTCCATGGACTTCTACCTCGTTCCCGTGGACGGCTCGACGAAGATGCCCGACACCCACATGGACGCGATCGAGCCCTTCGACTATTCCGAGCTCGTGCCCTTCTCCGTGGCGTACCTGCCCGGCTACCTGACCGACCGCTACGACCTGGACGTGCAGCAATGCGACCCGCGCGCGCGAAACCGCGTGGAGGCGACGTGCGCGAACGCCATCCAGGGCACGATCAGCGGTTACGAGTCGGTGAGCCTCGGGTCGTCCGACACGGACGTGGAATGGTCGGAGGTGTCCTACGCGCTCATGCCCGTATGGATGCTCCACACCAAGTGGAACGGCAACGACTACCTGTTCGCGATGAACGGCCAGACGGGCAAGCTCATCGGCGACTTGCCCATAGACCCGGGGAAGGTGAGGAAGCGCTTCATCGTGCTGTTCTTCCCGCTCGCGATAATTCTGGCAATTGTGCTGTTCGTCGTGTTCGGCACAAACGGATTGTTCTAAGGGGGTGCTGACATGAAATCGATCAAGAGGTTCTTCATCGGAATGTTCTCGGTTGCCCTGCTCGCAACCTTGTTCGCGGCACCCGCCTATGCAAAGAGCGGCACGTATGTCTTCGACGAGCAGGACGTGCTCACGGACTCCAAATTCCAGGAGCTCGAGCAGATGGGCGCCGATTACGCCGCGCAATACGGCGTGGGCGTCTACCTGGTCTACACCGACTACATGAACGGCAAGACCGACCCGAGCTCGTCCGAGCGCAACGAGTTCGGCAGGCAGTTCTTCCTCCAGCACGACCTGGGCGTCGGCTCCGGCGATAACGGCATCATCTGCGCCATCGCCGTCAAGTCTCGCGACTACGTGACGGTCAAGCATTTCGACAACAGCAGCGAGGACCCGTTCTCCGATGCGGGCGTCGATGCGCTTGAAGATGCTTACACCGACCCCCTGCACGACAGCGATTGGTATGAGGGCGGCAAGGCGTACTACAAGACCGTCGGCGAGCAGCTGTCGTATTTCGCGACAACCGGCAAGCAATGGACCGAGCCGGACCTGCTGGGCTTCATCCTCAAGCTCTTGGCGGCCCTCGGCATCCCCGGCTTCATCGCGGCGTCTTCGATCAAGCGCGATAAGAACGCCATGCAGACCGCGCGCGAGCAGAGCGAAGCGGGCAACTACCTCGACGAAGGCAGCCTGGCCTTCAGCGTGTCCACCGACGATTTCGTGAACACGACGCTCGCGGTGGTGCCCATTCCCAAGAACGACAACGACAGCGGGAGCAGCGGCTGGAGCGATATGGGCGGCGGCTTCTCTGGCTCCGGCGGCGGTAAGTTCTAGGGTATGATAACCATGAGGTTACAAGCGCACGTCGCAGCGCTGGATGCGGCAAAAGAGCAAGGCAATAGTTAGGAGCAGCTTATGGGTTTGATTCATGCGATTACTGGCGCTGCGGGCGGCGTGTTGGCCGACTCTTGGCGCGACTTCTTCTACTGCGATGCAGACGTGCTCAATGAGAACGTGCTCGCTGCGAAGGGCATGAAGCGCACTTCCGACAAGGGGCGCAGCTCCAACACGAAGGGCGAGAGCAACATCATCTCCGATGGCTCGATCATCGCCGTGAACGACGGCCAGTGCATGATCATCGTCGAGTCGGGCGAGATCGTGGACGTGTGCGCCGAACCCGGCCAGTTCGTGTATGACCGCTCCACCGAGCCGTCCATCTTCTATGGCAGCCTCGGCGAGGGCATCAAGAACACCTTCTCGCGTATCGGTCAGCGTTTCACCTTCGGCGGGGACACGGGCAAGGACCAGCGCATCTACTTCTTCAACACCAAGGAGATCATCGGCAACAAATACGGCACCTCTTCGCCGATCCCGTTCCGCGTGGTCGACGCCAATCTGGGCCTGGACATGGACACTTCGGTTCGCATGAACGGCGAGTATTCGTATCGTCTGACCGACCCGCTCATCTTCTACAAGAAGGTTTGCGGCAACGTTGAGGAGCCCTACACGCGCGATCGTCTGGATTCGCAGATGAAGAGCGAGCTGCTCACGGCGCTGCAGCCGGCACTCGCTCGCATTTCCGAGATGGGCGTCCGCTACTCCGCCATCCCGGCCCACACGTCCGAGCTTGCCAAGTTCCTGAACGACGAACTGTCGCAGGAATGGGGAGAGCAGCGCGGCATTCAGGTGGAGAAGTTCGGCGTGAACTCCATCACCCTGCCCGAGGAAGTTCAGAAGCAGATCAGCGACCGCCAGATGGCCCAGACGATGGTCGATCCGCGCCAGGCAGCGGCCGTCACGGCGAACGCCGCAGCCAACGCCATGCAGGATGCTGCCAACAACACCGCAGGTGCCATGACCGGCTTCATGGGCATGGGCATGGCCCAGGGCATGGGCGGCCAGGCTGCCGCGACGATGTTCCAGCAGGGCGCGGCCCAGCAGGGCGCCTACCAGCAGCCCCAGAGCGCCTACCCGATGGCCGATGGCGGCGGGTTCGGTGGTCAGACGTTCCAGCAGCAGCCGCAGGGCGGCATGCCGGCTCAGGCTGCGCCCGTGGCGGCGGCCCCGGTGGCCGGCGGGTGGACTTGCCCGCAGTGCGGCACCGCCAACAGCGGCAAGTTCTGCGGCGAGTGCGGCACCCCGCAACCTGCCCCCGTGTCGAGCGATTGGCAGTGTCCGCAGTGCGGCACCGCCAACAGCGGCAAGTTCTGCAACGAGTGCGGCACCCCGCGCCCGTAGAGCGCCAAACGCATGCAATGAAGAAGCGCCGTCCCGTTCGGGGCGGCGCTTTCGCGTTACGGGTGAGCAAGGGGCTTAACCCCACTGCCCACCTTCTGTCGGGCGCTCGGGGAGCGTCCCTACTTGTCTATGTGGTCCCTTGGGTCAAAGAGGTTGTTGGGCGCCACGCGAACTTCGCGGAACCCTTCCTCGATGAGCGCCTCGGCGGTGCGCCAGGGCGGGCATATGTCGTCGAACTCCGCGCAGTAGCACAGCGCGTGCACGAGCGTCACGCTGTGGAAGAAGTCGGCCATGGTGTCGACGTCGGGAATGGGGGGCAGCCAGAGCGCGGGCAGCCCGGCGCTCCGCGCCTTCTGGATGTAGGCCGGCAGTACGGTCAGGCCGTCCTGGCAGTAGTAAACACCCGTGTGGTCGAACTTGGTCTCGCGCGTCCAACCGACGACGGATACGCCCATCTCCTGGTCGGGGGCGAGGACGATGCCGCCGCCGGGCATGTTGCAGAGGCGGTGCAGCTGTTCGAAGCCGTACTTCACGTCCGCCTTGGTGAGCGCGGGCATGTCAGCTCCCATCGACAGGATGCAATCGGCGCCGCGGTCCCAGCATTGCTGGAACGCGTGGTTGTAGTGCTCGTCGAAGTTCGCGCCCTCGTCGCATATGAACGTAAGCTCGCGCGGCCACGTGCCGGCGTCCTCGAACAGGGCGCGCATCTTCTCCACGTTGGGGGCGGGCGCCGTCGAGATCACGAGCTCGTACGTGTCTCGTACTTCGGCGTCCTCGGGCTGGGAGGCTTCCAGGTCGTTCAGGGCCGCGCAGAGTATCTCGACCACGTCGAAGAGCATGCAATGATACAGGTGGGCTGCCGTCTCCGGGGGGAACATGCCGTCCTTGAGGATGGTGAGGCGCGTTTTCACGAGCCCCACTTCGGGCAGCTTGGAGAAGAGGAGCACGGTGTTCTTTCGTTCTTGCATGGGGTCCTTCCTTTCTAGCGGCGCCTGAGCTCCCAGAGGGCCACGGCGCTGCTGGCGGCGACGTTGAGCGAGTCGACGCCGTGCTGCATGGGGATGCGCACGGTGTAGTCGCAACGGGCGATGGTCTTGGGTGAAAGGCCGTCTCCTTCGGTGCCGAAGACCAGGGCGAGCTTGTCGCATTGCTTGAGCCGCGGGTCGTCGAGGGGAACGGAGTCGTCGCTCAGGGCCATTGCGGCCACGGTGTAGCCGAGCTCGTGCAGCTCGGGGATGCCGTCGCGCGACCAGTCGTGGGGGTCCGTGCCGATGCGCGCCCACGGAACCTGGAACACGGTGCCCATGGAAACGCGGACGGCGCGGCGGTAGAGCGGGTCGTAGCAGGCGGGCGAGGCGAGCACGGCGTCGGCGCCGATGGCGGCTGCCGACCGGAAGATGGCCCCGACGTTCGTGTGGTTGCGGATGTCCTCGAGGATGGCCACCAGGCGCGCGTCGTCCCCGCCAGCCACTTCGGCCACGGTGCGCTCG
>SUUE01000007.1:0-33868 GCA_015062685.1 Coriobacteriaceae bacterium | reverse complement strand
GCCATGTGGCCCGTCGGGCAATTAGGCTATACTTGCGCCTGGGATATTCGAAAGGACCGGTGCATGTCCGAAGCAGAGCACCCTGCATTCGATAGCTTTGTGAACACGGTTGCCAAGCTGCGCTCGCCCGACGGCGGGTGCCCGTGGAACCGTGCGCAGACGCATGCCTCCCTCGGCGATTACATGATCGAGGAGGCCTACGAGGCGCTCGACGCCATCGAGGCCGGCGATCCGGACCATCTGCGCGAGGAGCTTGGCGACGTGCTGCTGCAGGTGGTGCTCAACTGCCAGGTGGCGGCCGATGCGGGGGAGTTCACCATCGACGACGTGTGCGCGGGCATCGACGAGAAGATGATCCGCCGTCACCCGCATGTGTTCGGTGACGTTCGCGCCGAGAACGCGAACGAGGTCTCCGATTTGTGGGAGCAGGTCAAGCTCGCCGAAAAGGAGGCTGCCGATGAGCGCGCCGCGGCGACGGGCGTTCGCGAGGGGCTGCTCGACGCAGTGCCGTCGCATTTCCCGGCGTTGCTTCAAGCGCAGAAGATATCGCGCAAGGCGGTGGCCGCCGGGTTCGAGTGGGAGACGCTCGACGACGTCTGGGATAAAGTGGCCGAAGAGCGCTCCGAGCTCGAGGCCGCTTACGAGGCCGCGGTCAAAACGCCCGACGGCAAGGTGCTTCGCGATGGCCCCGCGGGAGCCGACGTGGAAATGGAGTTCGGCGACCTGCTGTTCGCGCTCGTGAACGTGGCGCGCAAGATGGGCATCGACGCCGAGTCTGCCCTGAGGGCGTCGAACGCGAAGTTCCGGCGCCGTTTCGCCCTGATCGAACAGGGGGCGTGGGCGCAAGGCCGCACCGTGGAGGACCTATCCCTCGAAGAAATGGAATCGTTCTGGCAGAAAGCCAAGGAGGACGAATGATGGCGGAGAATTCCGTGAATGGCGCGCATATCCGTGGCGGCGCGATGCGCGTGACCCCCACCGGTGCCGTGCCTGCGGCGGCGTGGAAGATCGTGCCGAGCGCGGAGACCCTCGTGAAGGGCTCGACCCAGGAGATGTACATCGATGTGGACGCCCTCGACCGCTACGAGGAGTTCACATCTGACATGCACAACATCCTGCTGAAATACGAGGCCGCGATGCGTGAGATGGTCGTGCGTTTCGAGATTCTCGACCGCGACCTGTCGCTGCGCCGCAACCGCAACCCCATCCACCACATAGAGTCGCGCATCAAGTCACCCCTCAGCATCTACGAGAAGCTCCTTCGCTACGGCAAGAGGCCCACGGTCGGCAACCTCGAGAAGTTTCTCATGGACGTGGCGGGCGTGCGCGTCATCTGCTCTTACAAGAACGACGTGAAGAGCCTCATGGGCCTGCTGCGCAGGCAGGACGATCTCGAGATCGTGCAGGTCAAGAACTATATCGAGAACCCCAAGAAGAACGGCTACCGCAGCCTCCACGTGATCGTGCGCATACCGGTGTACTTCATGAACAGCAAGGAAATGGTGCCCGTCGAGGTGCAGATTCGCACTATCGCAATGGACTACTGGGCATCGCTCGAGCACGACCTCAAGTACAAGGCCATCGCCGAGACGAAGGGGCTCGACGTGGCTGCCGAGCTGCTCACGTGCGCGAAGACCATCGAGGAGATCGAGGAGCGCATGCAGGTTCTGGCGAACGCGCTCGACGCCGGCGAACCCACGAACGGCGACAAGCGAAAGAAGATCCCGAAGGTCTAGCCAAGCGAAGGGCGGCGGGTGCGCATCTGTCTGCCCGTTGGACGATAATTCCCCGTTAAGCGGCTATGCTCCCGTCGCTCGCGGTCGCGTTTTGCGCTATCGTGGTGCAGTGCGCAAAAGAGCGCGCAAAGGGAAGGATTCCAGCGAAGGGGGAATATCCACATGAAAGCAAGGAAGTACATCGTATTGGCTGCCATGGCCGTTATGGTGGCAGCGCTTGCCCTGGTAGGCTGCTCGTCGGGCAGCTCCAGTAGCGCAGCGAGCAGCAGCGCGTCGGCTTCGAGCAAGAGCGCCAGCGCCAGCGCAGCGAGCAGCTCCGCGGCTTCTGGGGAGATGAAGCTCCTCAACAGCGGCAAGCTCGTCGTCGCCACCTCGCCGGACTACCCGCCGTTCGAGAACCTCGAGAACGGTGAGTACGTCGGCCTCGACATCGAGATCGCCAAGGCCGTCGGCAAGGAGCTCGGCCTCGAAGTTGAGTTCAAGAACCTCCAGTTCGACGCCATCATCCCGGCTATCGCCGCGGGTGGCCAGGCCGACATGGGCATTTCCGGCTTCTCGGTGGACCCCGATCGCGCCAAGGAGATCGACTTCACCGACAGCTACTACATTGACGACCAGGCCATCGCCGTCATGAAGGGCGGTGCCGTCACGAAGGACAACGCCGCTACCGAGCTGAACAAGGAGGGCGTCATCATCGCCGTCCAGAGCGGCACGACCGGCGAGAGCTACGTCAAGGAGAACTTCCCGAAGGCCACCGTGCAGCCGTACGGCAACTCCACCGACGCGTTTGCGGCCCTGCAGTCCGGCCAGGCTAACGCCGTGTGCACCAACCTCGCGGTTGTCGAGAAGATGCTCAAGGACGCTTACCAGGATGCCGAGATCGTGAAGTCCATCGCCACGGGCGAGGAGTACGCGATCGTCGTGAACAAGGACAATGCGGCCCTGAAGACCGCCATCAACGATGCGCTCGCCAAGCTGAAGGCCGACGGCACCATCGACAAGCTGGTCCAGCAGTACATGTAGTTTTGGGTGCGCCGCTCTTGCGAGCGGCGCATTTTCTTGACACTGCGCGGCGCCCAGGCACCTCGCCTTCGCCCCTTGTTTTCCGCTCTGCGCGTACCGAAGCGCGCTTGGCGGAAAGGCGGGCGAATTCGAGGCACCTGGGCGTCGCTCGCTGTCTTTTGCCCCCACATCGACTCAACAAAGCCCGTCGCGAGATAAACAAGTCGCTATAATGAACGCTTGTAGTTTTTCAAGCGATAGGATGGCGGATGAATCGCACACGCACGCTGAGGGCCGTAGACCTGTTCCTGACGGCGGTCCTCGTTGTCATAATGGGCATGAGCGCCCTCTCGCAGGTTGCCTTTGCGCTCGACACCGAGAAGGCGACGGCGCGCCCCAACGGAGACGGCACAGGAAGCGAGATCTACGGTGACACGGAGACCCGCGTCACATGGGAGGGCCGTGCGGATGCCGACGAGGAAGTGAAGGCGATCACGCTCGAGTTCCCCGCGGACACGGAGTTCGAGGTGGACGACGCGCGCCTGACCATCCTCACGGGCGACGACCTGATGACCCGCGAGAAGGTGGGGTGCGAGTTCACGAAAGACGGGCAGTCCGT
Source organism: Coriobacteriaceae bacterium (assembly GCA_015062685.1). GTDB lineage: Bacteria > Actinomycetota > Coriobacteriia > Coriobacteriales > Eggerthellaceae > UBA9715. The sequence continues at coordinate 30,511 of SUUE01000007.1, read as the reverse complement.
CATCTGCACCTTGGAAGCCCCCGCAACGCCAGGCGCCTATTTCCGCATCGAGGTGTACGGCGTCATGTTCCCCCTTTCCGGCGGCGAGATGCAGCTCAAGGGCACGTACGAGCTCGCCGATGGCACCGTGCGCGAGCTTTCCGGCATCCCGGCGATCGACGTGGTCGTGACTTCTCCCTTCGACCAGTTCGCCCAGCAGCTCGAGGAGCAGCAGTGGGTCCAGGATTGGAACAGCAACAAGTTCCTGCGCCTGTTCTTCAACCCGCCCATCCTCGTCAAGAGCTTGCCACACGTGTTCATGGGCTTCCTCATGGCCATCGCCATCGTGCTTGTGGCGTTCCCCGTGGCCATTCCCATAGGCCTGCTGTTCTCGTTCATGCGCATGTCGAGGATTGCCATCTTCAGGGGTATCGGGTCGTTCTACGTCAACGTGGTGCGCGGCACGCCCGTGTTTCTGCAGATCTACATCGCGTTCTTCGGCCTGCCGCTGGCGGGCGTTCAGATTCCGCCGTTCATCTTGGGCGTCATAGTGCTCGCGCTGAACTCGGCAGCCTACCAGTGCGAGATTTTCCGCGCCGGTATCCAGTCCATTAGCAAGGGCCAGTTCGAGGCGGCTCGCTCGCTCGGCATGAGCGGCGCCCAGACCATGGCGTTCGTCATCATTCCGCAGACGGTTAGGCGCGTGCTGCCCACCATGACGAGCGAGTTCATCCTGCTCTACAAGGACACGTCGTTGCTCGCCGCCGTGGGCGTCATGGAAATCGTCTTTTACGCGAAGACCATCGTTGCGGGCACCGGTTCGATCACGCCCTACATCGTTGCCGCTATTTTCTACCTGGTGCTCACGATCCCGCTCGCCAACCTCGTCGGCCGTTTGGAGGCGCGTTTGGCTGGGAACGACACCGGCAACGTGCGCAAGCAGAAGAAGCGTGCGGTCAAGGAGGCCAAGCGTGCGCTGAACCCGGGCGTCGTGGAGGGGAAGCTCGAGGAGAACCCCAACGTCACGGACCTGGACATCGCCGTTTCGCCCGAGAAGTTCTCGAGCATGTAAAGCTGAGCCAGCGGGGGCGCTTCCGCTTGCCCAATCGGGCCAAACCATTGATTGGCTGGTAACAATTCGGCGTTACAATGAGTTGTCTAAACCTTTGATCAGGAGGCAACGATGGCTCGTTATAACAGAATCTTTGCAGCGCTCGACGGCGGCGCGACCCAGGAAGCCGTGGTCCGCAGAACGCTTTCGATCGCCCACGACAACAATGCGGAAGTGCTCTTCGGGCACGTTATCGATTCGGTTCCCTACGAAGCGAATGGCATCGATTTCGGTGCGCTCATCGACGATGGCCGTGAGCGCATCGTCGAGGCCATCGAGCCCTATCTCACGCGCGCTCAGGGTGACGAGTGCATCCCGTCGGTGGACGTGCAGGTGCGCGCGGGGCGCGTGGCCGAGACGCTTGTGGAGGCGCTCGCCGAGCCCTTCGATCCCGACCTCGTCATTTGCGGCGTGCGCGGCTTGTCCAACATCAAGTACGCATTCGTCGGCAGCGTGTCCACCCACCTTATCCGCAGCGTGAAGTGCGACGTGCTCGTGGTGCGCCCGGAGTCCCTCGACGACGAGGACCATCGGTAGGGACGCCGTCCAGGATTAGCCAGTTAGGAGACTCGATGATCAACGAGAGAATGCTCGGGCTGGGTAAGCAGCCCAACCCCATTCGTGTGCAATACGCCTACGGCCTCAAGCGCAAGGCCGAGATCGGCGAGGAGAACGTGTACGACCTCTCCATCGGTAACCCCTCCATTCCCGCGCCACCCGCCGTGCGCGCCCGCATCGAGGAGCTGCTTGAGGAGCCGCCCGAGGTGCTGCACGGCTACACGATGGCCGCGGGCCTCGAGAGCGCCCGCCAGGCCGTTGCCGATAACCTCCGTGAGCGTTTCGGCATCCCCGCAACTGCCGCGCAGGTCTATCTGACCGCCGGCGCCACCGCCGCGCTCTACATAACCACCGCCGCCATTACGCACCCCGGCGACGAGGTCATCGTGAACGCGCCGTACTTCACCGAGTACAAGGTCATGATCGAATCGGCGCAGTGCTCGTGCGTCGAGGTGCCCATGCGCGCGAGCGATTTCCAGCTCGACATCGACGCGCTACGCGCCGCCGTCAACGTCAAGACGGCGGCCGTCGTCATCAACTCGCCGAACAACCCGGTGGGCTGCATCTACACCGAGCAGAACATCAAGGACCTCGCGGCGATGCTCGAGGAGAAGGAGGCCGAAGTCGGTCACCCCATCTACCTGATCAGTGACGAGCCGTACCGCGAGATCACCTACGGCAAGGAAGTGCCCTTCACGGCGAACTACTACCGCGACACCATCGTGTGCTACAGCTGGGCGAAGAGCCTCTCCCTCCCGGGCGAGCGCATAGGCTACATCTACGTGAGCGACCTCATGGGCGACGCCGCCGACGTGGCCGCGGCCGTGGGCGGAGCGGGCCGCGCGCTCGGTTTCATCTGCGCGCCCGTGCTGTTCCAGCGCGTTATCGAGACGTGCATCAACGAGCCCACGAACGTCGACGCCTATGCCGCGAACCGTGCGCTGCTCACTGGCATGCTGGACGAGCTGGGCTACGAGTACATCCAGCCCGACGGCGCGTTCTACCTGTGGGTGAAGGCCCTCGAGGATGATTCCCAGGCGTTCTGCGACAAGGCGCGCAACCACGACCTGTTGCTCGTGAACTCGGATTGCTTCGGCGTGCCCGGCTGGGCCCGCGCCGGCTACTGCGTGAGCGCCACGACCATCAAGAACTCCCGCAAGGCTTGGGAAGCCCTGAAGACTGATTACGAGTAATCGTTGCGCTGTTCTACGAACAGCGCAGAGGCCGATGCTGCGACCGCCTGTAGCATCCAATCTTAACCCTCAAGCCTTCGCACATGGCCCAAAGGCCTATGCGCTTGGCTTTCAGGCTAATCTCGGGCACCACAGGCGGTCTCGCTGACTTTGCTCGCACATCGACTTCGGCGGGCGCGCGGTAGCGCCCGCCGTTTTCTATTCGCTCCTGAGGGCTTCCACCGGGTCCTTGCGGCTGGCCGACTTCGAGGGGATCAGGCCCGCGACGAACGTGAGGAACACGCTGATCGCCACGAGGATCGCCGCCGCGTCAACCGGCAGCAGCGCGACGTTTGGCACATCGAATATGCTGTATACGATGAGGTTCGCGGGTATGCACCCGAGCGCCGTCACGCCTACGCCGAGCAAGCCGGCAATGAGGCCCTCGATGATCGTCTCGGCATTGAATACGCGGCTGATATCGCCCTTCGAGGCGCCGATGGAGCGGAGGATGCCGATTTCCTTCTTGCGCTCGAGCACCGAGATGTAGGTGATGACGCCGATCATGATCGATGACACGATGAGCGAGATGGCCACGAACGCGATGAGCACGGTCGAGATCATGTTGACGATGGTCGTAACCGACTCCATGAGCGTCCCGACGATGTCGGTGTAGGAGATGACCTTGTCCTCATCCTCGGCCCGCATGCGGTCGTTGTAGTCGTCGAGAATCTGGATGACGTGCTCTTTGCTCTCGAAGTCCTTCGGGTAGATGCTGATCTCCGAGGGCTTCTCGAAATCGGCGTAGCCGAGCTTCTTCAGGTTGTTGTCGTAGGAATGCTCCTCCACGCGCATCATCGACATCATGAGCTCGGTCAGCTCGTCGGGACTCATGTTCATCTGGAAGGCGTCGGCGAACGCGTCCGCGTTGAAACCGATCGCGTTGCCGAGGCCCGCCATCATGTTGGACATTTGGCCGGAGAGGGCCGTGATGTAGGCGGTCATGTAGTTCTGTATGGCCACGGTGAGCTGCTGCTGCATGGAGGGGATGATCTTTGCGGCGTAGTAGGCGCCGATGCGCTCGCCCATGACCTGGCCCACGCTATCGGGCGAGGTGTTGAGCTGCTGGGCTATGGACTGCGTCAGCTCTGCCTGCAGCGCTTGGGTATCGATGCTGGCACCGACCAAGCCGAGGGCTTGTTGCCCTTCATCGGAGTTGAAGTAGTCGTTTGCGGTGCTGCCCGGGTGCGATGCCATCCAGATGGCCATTTTCTGCATGAGCGCTTGCAGAGCGGCGCCGTCGTCGGTGAACTTGATGGTCATGCCCTGCATGATGCTTTGGGCGTTCAGCTCGGGGAACAGCGCGGCAATTTCCTCGGCGCTCGCCTGCGGCATGCTCATGTTGGACAGCCCTGAAAGGTCGAGGTCGGGCACGTTCATGGACGAGGGGTCGAAGCCTGAGAAGCTCATCGCACTCGCATCGAAGGTGAAGGCGTTCGCAAGCGCCTGCTCATCGATGCTGAAGAGCGATTCCATGTCGAATTCCTTGCCCTCTTCCTCCATCTCGTCGAACGTCTTGCCGCTGAACACGTCGCGCTTGGGGTCGGCGATCTGGTCCTTGACGATCTGCGATTGCTTCGCAACGTCCACGATGTGCCGGGTCAGCTCGGGCGTGTAGTAGATGCCCATGCTGAGCGGCGTCGCGTTCGATTCAGGCTTGGGTTGCACGATGCCGGTGATCACGAGGTCCTCGCCGGCATCGACGATGCCCTTCATGTATTCCTCGTCCTTCGACTTGTCCACCCAAACCCCGTACTCGGAGTCGTAGCGGTAGAGGTCGGTGGCGTTGACCAGCTTGAACTTCATGCCCAGGATATCGTCGTAGGTGATGTCGATCTCGTTGTCGGGCACCGCGATGTCCTTTTCCTCGGAGAACTGCTTCACCATCTGGTCGAGCTCGTCGTGGTCGCGCAGGCCGAGCGTGTAGGACAAGAAGTCGTTGATGCGGCCCGATTTGGTGAGCACGAGCACGAGCTCGTTTTCCTTCTCGGGCCAATGGCCGGCAACGACGTCGTATTGGTCGACGACGATGTCGCTCTGGGACATCTCGGAGAACATGTCTGACGACATGGACATGGACATGAGGCTGTTGGAATACGAGCCCGAGCCCATGCCGAACGCGGAGAACGAGGTGTCGGGGTTGATCTGCCTGACGCCCTCGCTCGTGTTCGAGTCGAAGATCTGCGGCGTGACCGCATACTTGTAATAGATGCTGCTCACGTACTGGTCGATGCCTGATTCGCCGCTATCGAGGTATTCCTTGAGCGCCGCGAGGTCGTTCTTGCCGAAGCTCGCGAACATGCGGCTGATGATGCGCGCCTCGCCGATGCTGCCATCTCCCGCTTGTTGGCTGTCATCCGTTGACGAAATCGACGCGTCGTCGGAGTCGCTTCCGGATCCCATGCCCATGAACATCGTGGTGAAATCGAAGCCCGTGGACATGATCTGCAGGGGGTAGACCGACAGCGTTTCCTCCTCGACGGTCTTGATGTAGTTGTTCACGCCGTTGGCCAGCGCCAAGATAGCCGCGATCCCGATGATGCCGATCGAGCCCGCTACGGCCGTCATGAGCGTGCGGCCCTTCTTGGTCATGAGGTTGTTGAACGAGAGGGAGAGCGCGGTCAGGAACGACATGCGCGTTCGCCGCGGCGCTTTGGCGTTCGCCGCAGCGACTTCTTCTTCCGTTGGGCTGTAGGGGTCCGAGTCGCTCCGTATCTGCCCGTCGGCAAGGTTCACGATGCGCGTTGCGTACTGTTCGGCCAGTTCGGGGTTGTGGGTGACCATGACCACCAGGCGGTCGTCGGCGATCTCGGTCAGCAGGTCCATGATCTGGACGCTCGTCTTGGAGTCGAGCGCGCCCGTGGGCTCGTCGGCAAGCAGGATCTCGGGGTCGTTGATGAGGGCGCGGGCAATGGCCACGCGCTGCATCTGGCCGCCCGACATCTGGGCGGGCTTCTTGTCGATGTGATCGCCCAGGCCCACGCGCTCCAACGCCTCGATCGCGCGCTGGCGGCGCTCGTCGCGCGAGACGCCCGAAAGGGTGAGCGCCAGTTCGACGTTGGAGAGCACGGTCTGGTGCGGGATGAGGTTGTAGCTCTGGAACACGAACCCGATGCGGTTGTTGCGGTAGGTGTCCCAGTCGCGGTCCTTGTATTGCTTGGTGGAGATGCCCTCGATCACGAGGTCGCCCGAGTCGTAATGGTCCAGGCCACCGACGATGTTGAGCATGGTCGTCTTGCCCGAGCCGCTCGGCCCCAGAATGGCCACGAACTCGTTATCCCTGAAGGATATCGATACGTTGTCGAGGGCCTTTTGCGTGAAATTGCCAGTGGTGTACGACTTGCAAATGTTATTAAGTTGAAGCATGAGATAGTCCTAGTAAACCGAAATAACGCCGTTGATCGCAGACAAGTATGCCATCTGCGGGCGTTTCCTTAGGTTACATTTGATAAACATGATTAAAAAAAGGGAATAACGAGCAAGACGGCCTTGCTGCGGGGTAGCTCAAAGGTTGGCGTGCGAGAGGCTTTCGTGCTTATTTCAGCCAATTCCAGAAGAGCTTCGCGAACGACGCTGCGGGCAGCTCTTTGCGCTTGACGGCGAACGTGCCGAACTGCGGGCTCGGGTCCAACACCAGGGGCTTCGTCACGCGCTCCTGCGCGGGGCTGTTGCGGAAGCAGAAATACAGGGCCTGGCTCGACTGCGTCGCGTGCATGAGCGTGTACACGTCTGACGACGTGAGCAGGATATCGGGGTGCACCCCCGCCTTCTTGCACTGCTCGACGAAGAAGCGGTGCAAGTGGTTTCTCTTTCCGTACGTGACGAAGGGCTGGCCCTCCAGGTCTTGAATCGTGAGGCGGTCTTTTTCGGCAAGCTCGTTCGTGGGCGGAATCGAAATGTAGAGCCCCGATTCCACCAGGAGCTTCTTGTCGAATCCCTGCAGGTATTCCGGGGTGGAGCCCACGAAACCGACGTCCACCTCGCTTTCGGCGACCAGCTCCAGGACGCTGTCGGTGGGAAGCTCTTCTATCGACAGCCGGACGTGGGGGAACTCGGCCCTGAACTTCTCAAAGTAATCGCCCGGAAGCGAGAACGCCACCCCGTGCCCCAGGGCGATGGAAAGCGCCGGTTGGAGTGCGCGCGGGTCGTTGCGCAACAAGAAGCGTTCTTCGAGCTTGCGGTAGGAGTCGATGACGGGGGCCGCTTCGGCGTAGAGCAGGGCGCCGGTCTCGGTGGGGCGTACGTGCCCGTCGCGGTTGCATACCAGCTTGCAGCCAAGTTCGTGCTCGAGGTTCCTCACGGCCTTGCTCAAGGTTTGGCGCGTGACGTAGAGCTCATCTGCCGCCTTCGTGAAGCTCCCTTTCCTCACGAGGGCGGAATAGTACTCCAACTGTCGGATATCCATAGGGTCCCTTCCCAGATAATCGCAACCCACACATGATAATCCAAACGTCCCTCCAAACGCCGATGGAAGCACGCAGATTTAAACTGCCCCGAAGCAAACCAAAGCTGCATCGGTTGCTCCTCGTCAGCGCATAGACTTTGAAACGCCCGATAAGGGACGGGCATTACCATGGATCGATTAAGGAGGAATCATGGGGGAGTCAAGGGAGTTTTCGCGTCGTTCGTTTTTGCAGTTGGGAGCCCTGGGCGCTGCGGGCGCGGCGGCTGCCGGCGTGGTTGGCTGCGGCCAGCCTGCTGCAGCCGGGAAGAGCTCGGGCGCAGCGGCGTCCGGTAAGGTCGCGTCGAAGGGCGCCGTCCTGGAGCTGACCGACGGCATGCCGAAGTGGTCGTTCATGGTGCCGCCCGAGCCCATCGCCGACAGCCAGATCAAGGAGACCATCGAGGACGACATCGTCATCATCGGTGGCGGCATGTCGGGTTTCACCACCGCCGTTTCCGCTGCGGAGAAGGGCGCGAGCGTCACGCTGTTTTCGGCAGCCAGCGCTCCCATCTCGCGCGGCGGCTCCAACTTCGCCAGGAACTCGAAGGTCATGGAGGAGCTCGGCATCACCCCGTTCGACCCCGTGCCCTACTTCTATCATGAGATGCGCGCGGCCTCGTTCGCCATCGACCAGCAGAAGTGGATGCGCGGCTACAACAACTCGGAAGAGGCCATGAACTGGATGATCGACATCGCCCGCGCACGCGGCCTCGAGGTCATCATGGAGCGTGACAACACGTTCGACCTCGGCCCGAACTATGCGCACGCTTTCTCGACCCTGGGCAACTCCACCATGGTGTCTACCGGCCAGCAGGGTGCCGTGGAGGCGCTCGAGGCGAAGGCGAAGGAGTACGGCGTCAAGATCTACTACGACACGAAGGCCGAGCAGCTCATCCGCGAGGACAACAACAAGGGCCGCGTGACCGGCGTCGTTGCCTCGAAGATGGGCGATGGCAGCTATGTCAAGTTCGTTGCCAAGAAGGCCGTCGTGCTCGCTACGGGCGACTTCTCCAACAATAAGGAGATGCTCGCCGCCTACTGCCCGCAGGTGCTCGACTTCGTCGGCTACGAGCAGGGCGAGATCGACTACAACACCAGCTTCAACCTCACCGGCATCTACGGCGGCGACGGTCAGAAAATGGGCCTCTGGATCGGCGCTGCGTGGCAGCATGCCTTCCCGAACGCTCCGATGATGCAGGGCGCTTGGGGCGGCAGCCACGAGCCGTGCGGCTTCCACATGGGCCTGAACGTGAACACGAACACCGAGCGCTACCAGCGCGAGGACATCTCCGCGCCCTACAGCTCGAACCACCTGCTCTCCCAGCCGGGTCACATTGCCTACGGCATCTGGACGGCCAACTACCCGCAGGCGATCCTCGACAAGGGCCACGAGTGGTACACCTTCGGCATGGACTACACGCTTCCGCCGCTCACGCCCGACCAGCTCGTCAAGATGTGGGACGAGGGCGTGGAGAAGGGCTCCTACTTCAAGGCCAACACGCTCGACGACCTGGCGAAGCAGCTCGACCTCGACGCCGACAAGCTGAAGAAGGTCGTCGCTCGCTACAACGAGCTCTGCGACAAGGGCGTTGACGAAGACTTCCACAAGAACCCCGACTTCCTGGTGAAGATCGAGGAGTCGGGTCCGTTCTACGCGGCGAAGAACTACGCCATGTTCATGACCGTCATGGGTGGCCTGCGCACGAGCCCGAACATGGAGGTTTGCGACGCGGACGACAAGCCGATCCCCGGCCTGTTCAACGTGGGCGCCATGATCGGCGACATGTATGCCAACACCTACAACTTCGCGGTTCCGGGCAACAGCTACGGCATCAACTGCCTGACGTTCGGCTACCTGCTCGGCCGCGACCTGGCTGCCGGCAAGTTCGACTAGCCTTCTCTTCGGAAGAGCCGGGCGAACCCTTTCCCTTCCTTCCGTCCGGCATAGGGAGCCGGCCCGTTTCGGGCCGGCTCCTTGTTTTCTGGCCGCGCGCCGGCCCCGTGCCCTGCGGCCTCAATCGTGAACATCGTGTTTCGCCCGGGCCTCGCCCGTCGGATTTCCTTGTCTTTACTCGCGTTAAACGGCTATACTAGCTCACCAATATGGCTATTACTCACGGACATAACCTTCTGAGCCTCCTCCTTATCTAGGCGCACCTGCTGCGCTAGCGGGTCTGCGCCTTATAAATCCTTCGCCGTTTTCGTCCCCGTGTGGCTGGCGGCCATTCAAGATCACGGGACATCATGTTTTGCTGTCACCCTTAGCTGCGCTGATGCTGGGCCGTGGTGGCAGCCAGTCGAACCAGCACAAGGAAGGTCGGAACCATCATGAGGGAAATACGCATTAGCGATGTGACCATGCGCAGGGCAGCGGGCCTGAAGGAGCTGTCGCTGACGTTCAAGGAGAAGCTGGAGATGGCCAAGCTCCTCGACCACCTGGGCGTGTCCGCCATCGAGGTCGAGGGAATCGAGAACCCCAAGGCCGACAGCCTGCGAATCAAGTCGCTCGCCTCGCTCGTGCGCAACAGCGTGCTCGCGGTGCCCGTGCAAATGGACGTCGAGAACATCGACATGGTGTGGGAGGCCCTGAAGGAAGCGGCGCACCCCCGCCTAATCGTGAAGGCCGCGGTGAGCCCCGCCCGCATGGAGTACGTCCACCACAAGAAGGCCGATGCGATGATCGAGGACATCGCCATGGCCGTGTCCGAGTGCAAGAAGCGTGCGGACGAGGTGGACTTCATCGCCAACGACGCGACGCGCGCCGACGGCGCCTATCTCCGGAAGGTCGTATCACGCGCCATCGAAGCTGGCGCCACCACCGTCACCATATGCGATGCCGCCGGCACGATGCTGCCCGACGAGTTCGCCGAATTCATACGCTCGCTCAAGGCCGACGTTCCCGAACTGGCCGATGTCACGCTCGGCATCTCGTGCTCGGACGAGCTCTACATGGCCGACGCGTGCGCCATCGCCGCCATCATCGAGGGCGTGGGCGAGGTGAAGGCCACCACGTATCCCATGGACGTCGTATCGCTCGGCCGCTTGAGCAAGATCCTGAAGGACAAGGCCGACGCTTGCCAGGCCACGAGCACGGTGCGCACGACCGAGCTGAAGCGCGCCATCGCGCAGGTGTCGTGGATCTGCGAATCGGGCCGCTCGCCGTACTCCCCGTTCGAGACGGGCGTGCGCGAGGCGGACGAGGCCATCGTGCTCACCGAGCGCGACGACCAGGACGCCGTGATGCAGTGCGTGGCGCGGCTGGGCTACGACCTGTCCCCCGAGGACCAGGCCGCCGTTTACGAGGCCTTCCAACGTGTAGCCTCCAAGAAGGAGAGCGTGGGCAGCCGCGAGCTCGACGCGATCGTGGCGTCCGCCGCGCTGCAGGTGCCCGCCACCTACAAGCTGGAAAGCTATGTCATCAACTCCGGCAACCGCATCAAGGCGACGGCGAACATCTGCATCCGCAAGGGCGATGAGGAGCTGCAGGCCGTCTCCGTGGGCGACGGCCCCATCGACGCCGCGTTTCTGGCCATCGAGCAGATCGCAGGCCAGCACTACGAGCTCGACGATTTTCAGATCAATTCCGTCACCCAGGGCCAGGAGGCCATGGGCGAGACCGTCGTGAAGCTCGTCTGGGAAAACAAGGTGTATTCCGGCCGCGGCATCTCCACCGACATCATCGGTTCGGGCATCCGCGCATACGTGAACGCGCTGAACAAGATCGTCTATGAGGAGCAGAACTAAAATGAGGCTGTCGTTTTCAACAAGAGGATGGGGCAACGTCCCCTGGGAAGAGCTGGTCGAGACGGCCGGCGACATGGGCTTCGCTGGCGTCGAGCCCTACGACGTTCTGGCCAATGAGAAATTCTCCGGCAAGGGCGCTCCGTTCGATTCGTACAACCTGCGCGCCACCGCTCGCGATCTCCGCAGCAAGGGCTTGCAGATGCCGGTGCTCGACACGTCCATCGACATCTCGGTGGAGGGCGATGCGGTGGCAACCGTCAAGCAGCTCGTCGACATCGCGACGCAGCTTGGAACGGAGCATGTGTGCGTGAAGGGCCAGCATGGCACCGAGGACGCCGTGCGCGCTGCCCTCGACGAGCTGGTGCCCTATGCCAAGGAGCGCGGCGTGATCCTGCTGGTCGAGACAAGCGGCATCTTCGGCGATACCGCCCGCCTTACCGAGGTGCTCGACGACTACGCCACCAACTACCTGGCGGCCCTGTGGGACGTGCACCATCCCTACCGTGACCACGGCGAGGATCCCAGCACCACGATCAAGAACCTGGGCGCCTACGTGAGGCACGTGCACATGCGCGATTCCGACGACGACGGCTCCTACAACCTCGTGGGCGAGGGCACCATGCCAATCGCGGATGTGGTGCGCGCGCTGGCCTCCATCGACTACGATGGCTTCGTCTCGTTGGAGTGGAAGCCCGAGTGGATGGCTGACCTCACCGACATGGACATCATCCTGCCTCACTTCGTGAACTACATGAGTCGTTTCGAGGACACGCGCGGTCGCCGCAAGCCGCTGTACCTGAACCACGACGGCACGGGCGAATACATTTGGAAGAAGTACGACCTCATCGACCATACGTTCCCGCAGGTGCTGGACAAGATGGTCGAGGAGATTCCCGACCAGCTGGCGTTCAAGTACACCACCCTCGACTACACGCGCACCTACGAGGAGTTCCGGGACGACGTGGACACCTTCGCCCGTGCGCTTGTCTCGATGGGCGTGAAAGCCGGCAGCAAGGTGGCCATCTGGGCAACGAACGTGCCCGCGTGGTACATCACGTTCTGGGCCACCACCAAGATCGGCGCCGTGCTCGTCACGGTGAACACCGCCTACAAGATTCACGAGGCGGAGTACCTGCTGCGCCAGAGCGACACGCACACGCTCGTCATGATCGACCGCGCGCTCGATTCCGATTACGCGGCCATCATCAACGAGCTCTGCCCCGAGATAGCCGGCACCGAGCCCGGTAAGTCCCTGCATTGCAAGAAGTTGCCCTTCCTGCGCAACGTCATCACGGTGGGCTTCAAGATGGCCGGCTGCCTGACGTTCGAGGAGGCCTTCGAGCGCGCGGAGTCTGTGCCGCTGGAGACGGTGCAGCGCATGGCCGACGCCGTGCGCCCCGACGACGTGTGCAACATGCAGTACACGTCGGGCACCACGGGCTTCCCCAAGGGCGTCATGCTGACGCACCGTAACGTGGTGAACGACGGCAAGTGCATCGGCGACCGCATGGGCCTGTCCACGGCCGACCGCATGATGATCCAGGTGCCCATGTTCCACTGCTTCGGCATGACGCTTTCCATGACGTCGTCCATGACGCACGGCGCGACGATGTGCCCCATGCCCTACTTCAGCGCGAAGGCGTCGCTGTCGTGCATCACCAACGAGAAGATCACCTGCTTCAACGGCGTGCCCACGATGTTCATCGCCATGTTCAACCACCCGGATTACCGCAAGACCGATTTCAGCCACATGCGCACGGGCATCATGGCCGGCGCCGGCTGCCCGCCCGACCTGATGCGTAAGGCGGCCCAACCCGACGAGATGAACATGGGCGGCATCGTGAGCGTCTACGGGCAGACGGAAAGCGCTCCCGGCTCCGTCATGACCGCCTGGACCGACCCGCTCGACTGGCGCGTGGAGACGGTGGGCTACGAGTACCCGCACATCCAGTGCAAGATTATCAACCCCGGCACGGGCGAGGAGATGCCCGACGGCATGGCGGGCGAGTTCTGCAGCCGCGGTTACAACACCATGAAGGGCTACTACAAGATGCCCGACGCCACGCGCGAGACCGTGGACGAGGACGGTTGGCTGCACTCGGGTGACCTGGTCATGCGCGACGAGAACGGCAACTTCCGCGTAACGGGGCGCATCAAGGACATGATCATCCGCGGCGGCGAGAACATCTACCCCAAGGAGATCGAGGACTTCATGATCACCCACCCCAAGGTGAGCGATTGCCAGGTCATCGGCGTGCCCGATGCGAAATACGGCGAAGAGGCCATGGCGTGCATCATCCTGATGAAGGGCGAAGAGGCTACCGAGGGGGAGATGCGCGAGTTCGCACAGCAGCGCATAGCGCGCCACAAGGTGCCGCGCTACATCCGCTTTGTCGACACGTTCCCCATGAACGCGGCAGGCAAGGTGCTGAAATACAAGATGCGCGAGGAGGCTGCCCGCGAACTCGGCTTCGAGGCGTAGGCTTCATCGTGAGACAGAGGGGTCAGGGCCCTTTGTCTCATTAAAAACCTTTACGCGCGAAGCGCAGCAACATTAGCCCAATGAGACAAAGGGCCCTGACCCCCTCTGTCTCACTCGCGCCTACCGGGTGCAACATTAATGTGCAAATCATGTCAGCTTTAGTTGCTTTACAGGATTGCGGCGAATAGCTAATCTCGACCGCACAGCTTTTATTTTGGAAGGGAACGAGGTGCCCATGAAGGAAATGCCCGCCAACCAACTTGACCCCCGCGTGAAGGCGGTGTGGCGCATCAACGACGCCGTTTGGATCACGTTCATCGGCCTATGCGTGGGGCTGGGCGTCATAATGCCTGTCTCGTTCGCCCTTCCGTCCGTGACCCCCATGCTCCTCGCGGTCTTCGCCGTGTGCATGGTGGCCGTCTACATCGTGTGGCTCGTGGTGCTGCCGCCCATCCGTTACGTGAGGTGGCGCTACGAGGTCTCGAGCGATTACCTCGATATCGCGAAGGGCATCGTTTGGCGGAAGCGCTACACGATCCCGTTCATCCGCGTGCAGAACACCGACACACGCCAGGGGCCCATCCTGCGTGCCTTCAAGCTCGCGAGCGTCACGGTGGCCACTGCGGCCAAGGAGCATGTGATTCCCGGCCTCGATTTCGAGATCGCCGAGCAGCTGCGCGATCGCGCCGCCGAGCTCGCGCGTCTCGCGCGCGAGGACGTGTAGGTGGGCCGGGGCATTTCCCGGTCCACTCAATGATAGGAGCAGAAGTGGAGCAACCTAACGCATTCGTCGCCACGTTCGAGACCGGGCGGCGTTACCAAGTGCATAAGAGCTATATCTGGGTCGGCCCGATAGTCGCCGTCGGAGCCATGCTGTTCGTGATGTTGACGAGCGGCGCCCAAGGCGTCATCGACCTTATAATCGCGTTCCAGAAGGGCGACATCAACGTGAACCCCCTCCTGGTCGTGGGCCTCGTGGTGCTCGGCTTGGCCGCTCTCGTCGGACTGTTCACGGGAGTGTACGCCCTGGCTTGGCGCAACATGTGGTACGTGTTCGACGAGCGGGAGTTCAGCTTCTACTCGGGCATCATCACGAAGAAGCGCGTGCACGTGCCGTACGCCCGCGTGCAGTCGGTGAACCACCGCGCCTCGATCGTCCAGCGCCTGTTCGGCGTGTGCACCGTGACCATCGACTCGGCGGGCGGTTCGGCGAACAAGGGCGTAATGGTGCCGTATCTGCAGCTCGAGGTTGCCGAGCGCATGCGCGCCGAGCTGTTTGTGCGCAAGGCGGCGGTTGCCGCCGGTGCCACGCTGACGTTGCAGGCGGATGCCGGCGCGGGCGCCGCGTCCCGATGGGTGTGCCCGCAGTGCGGCAAAGAGGGGTCCGGCAGCTTCTGCGGGGAATGCGGGGCGCCCATGCCGCTCGTCGCTCACCGGAGTTCCAATGTGCTCGATCAGGCTATCGGCGACGTCGGCGACTGGCGCGGCATCTACGGCGGTTCGGCGGTGTTCGGGGAAGAGCCCGTGTCTTACGAGTACGGCTTGACGAACCATGAGCTGCTGCTGACGACCGTATCCCACGATACCCCCATCGCCATTGCGCTCGTCATAGGCCTGACCTTCGTCGTGTCGTGCGCCATACTCATTCTTATACAGGACGAAATTGCGCGCACCATAGCCATGTTCGCCTTCCCGATCATCGCGATTGGAACCGTCGCGACATGGGTGTTCGGCCTCTTGGGCGTGCTGTTCTCGTACGGCAACTTCCGCGCGCGGCGTCGCGGCACGCGCATCGAGGTCGAGCGCGGCCTGCTCGCGCGCGAGTCGAGCGGCATCGACATCCAGCGCGTGCAATCCGTCGAGATCAGGCAGTCGTTCATCAGGCGCCTCATCGGCTACTGCGAGATATCGCTCGGCCGCATCGATTCCGTTTCCGAGCAGAATTCGGGGAACAACAACTCGAAGGCCAACACGAAGGGCTTGGTCATTCACCCGTTCGTGAAGCTCGATCGCGTGGACGAGATCCTGGATGGGCTGGCGCCCGAGTTCGCAGATCGCCCTCGCCGCGCCGATGGCGCCCCGTTGCCGAAGCAGGCCACCCGCCGCGCGCTGCTGAGGCGCTGCCTCTGGTTCAATGGCGCGTTCTGGGTGCTCGTCTGCCTCGCTGCGTTCTGGGGCATTTTGGCGGCATGCGTGAACGCGGGCGTCTTCCATTTCTCAAGCGCGGCGGGGCGCGCGCAGTACGAGACGTTCATGGCCGGATCACTCGCCCTGGTCGCCGTGATCTGCGTTGCCGTGACCGTGGCGCGGGGCTTCGGCGCGGTCCTCTGGGCGCGGCATTCCTGCTACGGCTGGAACGACCGCTATCTCTACTTGCATAACGACGGACTCTCCACGGGGGATAGCGTCATCCCGCGCCAGAAGATCCAGGCGGGCGCCACGCGCAGCAACCCCTTCCAGAGACGGCTCTCGCTCGCCACGCTTCAGGCGGTCACCGCGGCAGGCACGCACAGCACAACGGCGAAGCTCGTGGACGTGCCCGCCAGCGCGGGCGAGGCCTTCCTCGACTGGATGAAGCCCCGCACGTCATAGCGCGTTCGGAAGGAGCCGCTTCGGCCGGACCACAACTGCTTGCGCATTGCCTGCCCGCGGGCACAACGTCGGCGCGAATATTTGTGCAAACTGCGAAGTTTGCGGCCACGACCTGCAAATCCTCGTTGACGCGGCCAATCGCTGCGCCGTATACTTCAACAGTTGCTTTCAAAAGCCCCGTGAAGCAGTAACGGTGCAAAGCGTCAATGCAGAGGGTCGTCCAGCCCGACGCGGACGTTGCCGGCGTAGGAAACCGGCGCCGCGCCCAGCCTGCACTTTTGAAAACACACAGCGCGCAAGCGGCGGCTTCAACCGCAAGCGCAAAGAAGTTGGAGGAATGAACAGTGAAGACGTACTACGCAAAGCCCAACGAGGTCGAGCGCGAGTGGCTGCTGATCGACGCTGAGGACGTTGTTCTCGGCCGCCTGGCCGCCAAGGCCGCTCATATCCTTCGCGGCAAGCACAAGCCCCAGTACACCCCGCATGTTGATACGGGCGATTTCGTCATCGTCATCAACGCCGACAAGGTGCGCGTCACCGGCAACAAGGCCACTGACAAGCGCTACTTCCGTCACAGCGGTTTCCCCGGCGGCTTGAAGTCCGAAACGTTCGAAGAGGCTATGGCCAAGCATCCCGAGCGCGTCATCGAGCATGCCGTCAAGGGCATGCTGCCGAAGAACACGCTGGGCCGTGCCCAGGGCAAGAAGCTGAAGGTGTACGCGGGCCCCGAGCATCCGCATGCAGCTCAGCAGCCGCGTAAGATCGAACTGTAGGAGGACAAGGATGGCTAACGAAGCTTTGTATTACGGCACCGGCCGCAGGAAGAACGCCATCGCGCGCGTCCGCCTGGTTCCCGGCACGGGCAAGGTTACGGTTAACGGCCGCGAGGCCCTGGATTACTTCGGCCGTCAGGCCCTGATCGACGCCTTCATGGCGCCGTTCAAGGTGACCGACACCGAGGGTCACTTCGACGTTATCGCTCGCCTGAACGGCGGCGGCATTTCGGGTCAGGCCGGCGCCCTGCGCCACGGCATCTCCCGTGCGCTGCTCGAGGCCGGCGATTACCGCCAGGAGCTCAAGAAGGCGGGCTTCCTGACGCGCGACCCGCGTATGGTCGAGCGCAAGAAGTACGGCCTGAAGAAGGCCCGCAAGCGCCCGCAGTTCTCCAAGCGCTAATCTGGACGGCGCCTTTCATTCGGCGTCCGCTACCCAGACAGCAACGAGAGATTGCAAAAACGCCCGCGCATTTGCGCGGGCGTTTCTTCTTTTGCGCGGCGTGACCTTTGCTCGTACACGAAGCGCCTTTTGCGCCCGCGTGCAGGGAATGGGGTGTTTCGTGGCGCGATATCGCCTTAATGTGCGAGCCGATGGCGCGGAATGGCGTACATGTACGCGATATCGTGCCAAACAGAGCCGGCCGCCCGTACATTAACGCCGTTTTGCGCCATGAAGTAGAGGAAATTCTGCACGGGCGGGCAGGCCGCTTCGCTTTGCGGAAGCGTCCCGGTTTTCGCGGGCTTAGATCTCGATCGCGTAGATGATGCGGGGGTACGTGCCGTCTTGCACCACGCGGCCCTTCTCGGCCATCCCGAGCTGCTCGAGCGAACGGCAACCTGCGGTGTTGTCCGGGTGCACGGCCGCGATGATCCATTCGCGCCCGACCGCGCGGGCGTAGTCCGTCAGCTGCTTGCTCATGCCGATCATGAGGTTCGAGCCGCGCTTGGACGGGCGTACCATGCAGCGCCCGATTTCGGCAACGCTCGCGGGGTCCAGGCCAGCCGCCTCGGCCGAAGAGGCAAAGGTCGAGGGCTCGAGGAAGAGGCCCGCGGCGGCGATGAGGCGCTCGCCGTCGAAGCACCCGATGAAGCGGATCCAGTTCTTGTCGAAGAAATGCTCGGACACTTCGGGCTTGATGGGCGGCCACCATGTTGAATCGGGCAGTTTCGACTCTACGAGGCCGATGAGGTCCTCGAGTTGTTCCCTATCGGATTCGTGTAGATAGCGGTAGTCCATCGTCTCCCCTTGGTCGGCCGGCGGGCTTCCCTTCCCGTCAGTCCGGTTATGCATTTAGAAAACGGGTAAAAATGATAGGCGAAAAAGGCCATATGAAAGGGGGTTTTGGTCGTAAATCGGAGAAACGGCGCAAATTGGCGCCCCAACGCCCGATAGTTGAGTACAGTTTGTTTCAGCTGGCGGACTTGCCGCTATAAGCGGCTCTTTCTCCTGTAAGATAGGCGAATATATGCAAAGCGGAAGGAATTGCACCATGTCGACCAACGTGTCCGATATCTATGGGTCGCTCGTGTTCAACGAGCACGTGATGGCGGAGCGCCTGCCGTCCGTCACCTACAAGGCGCTCATGCGCACCATCGAGAACGGCGAGCCGCTCAACATTGAGGTGGCAAACGTCGTTGCCCACTCCATGAAGGAATGGGCCATCGAGCACGGCGCCACGCACTACACCCATTGGTTCCAGCCGCTCACGGGCATGACGAGCGAGAAACACGACGGTTTCATCGATCCCATCCGCGACGGCCGCGCGCTCATGCGCTTCAACGGCAAGGAGCTCATCCAGGGCGAGCCTGACGCGAGCAGCTTCCCCAACGGCGGCCTGCGCGCCACCTTCGAGGCCCGCGGTTACACGGCTTGGGACCCCACGAGCTACGCGTTCATCAAGGACGAGGTGCTGTGCATCCCCACGGCGTTCTGCAGCTACACCGGCGAGGCGCTCGACGAGAAGACCCCGCTCCTGCGCAGCATGGCCGTCATATCCGAGCAGGCCAACCGCGTGCTGGCGCTGTTCGGCGAGAGCGAGAAGCGCATCGACGTCACGGTCGGCTGCGAGCAGGAGTACTTCCTCATTTCCGAGGAGCAGTACAAGGAGCGCCTCGACCTCATGCTCACCAACCGCACCCTGTTCGGCTACGCGCCCTGCAAGGGCCAGGAGCTCGACGACCATTATTTCGGCGCCATCCGCCCCACGGTCAACGAATTCATGAAGGAGCTCGACGACGAGCTGTGGAAGCTCGGCGTGCCCGCAAGGACCAAGCACAACGAGGTGGCCCCCGCCCAGCACGAGCTGGCGCCCATCTTCGAGAACGCCAACCGCGCGATCGACCACAACCTGCTGACCATGGAGAAGATGCGTCTCATCGCGAGCCGCCACGGCCTCGTGTGCCTGCAGCACGAGAAGCCCTTCGACGGTATCAACGGTTCGGGCAAGCACGACAACTGGTCGCTTGCGGCCGATGGCAAGAACCTGCTCGAGCCGGGCGAGAACCCCATGGAGAACCTCCGCTTCCTCGTGTTCCTGACCTGCGTCGTCGAGGCAGTCGATGAGTACCAGGAGCTTCTGCGCATGTCCGTAGCGAGCGCCGGCAACGACCACCGCCTCGGCGCCAACGAGGCTCCGCCCGCCATCGTCTCAATCTTCCTGGGCGAGGAAATCTCCGCGATCGTCGACGCCCTCGTCAACGACCACGAGTCCGAGTACGCGAGCGCCCACAAGGTGGCCATGGACCTGGGCGTGTCGGTGCTGCCCGCGTTCCTCAAGGACAACACGGACCGCAACCGCACATCGCCGTTCGCCTTCACGGGTAACAAGTTCGAGTTCCGCATGCCGGGCAGTTCGCAGAACCTCTCCGAGGCGAACATCATCCTGAACGCCGCGGTCTCGAAGAGCCTGAAGGGCTTCGCGGACGCCATGGAGGGCCTCGAGGGCGAGAAGTTCGAGCAGGCTGCCGTCGCGCACATCAAGCAGATGCTCAAGGATCACCAGCGCATCATCTTCGACGGCAACGGCTATTCGGACGAATGGCCCGTCGAGGCCGAGCGCCGCGGCCTGGCCAACAACCGCAACACGGCCGAGGCCATGCCCGCGCTCGTGAGCAAGAAGAGCATCGACCTGTTCGAGGAGTTCGGCATCCTCAACGAGGCCGAGGTGCGCAGCCGCTACGAGGTGAAGCTCGAGAAGTACAACAAGCTCATCAACATCGAAGCGCGCACGTGCAAGCGCATGGTCCGCCAGCAGTACCTGCCTGCCATCGCGGCTTACGCGGCGGAGGTGGCCGAGAACATCGGCAAGGTGAAGGCGGTCATGCCCGATGCCGACCTCGCGCCCCAGGAGACGATCCTGCGCAAGCTCAACGTGGGCATCAAGGCCATCGACGCGCTGCTCATCGAGCTGGACGAGACGCACCACCGCGTGCGTGCGATCACGGACCAGCAGGAGTGCGCGAACGAGAACGCAGGCAAGGTCGTGCCTCTCATGGAGGCGCTGCGCGCAGAGATCGATGCGCTCGAGATCGTCGTCAGCGCCGACCATTGGCCCGTGCCAAGCTACAACGACATCCTGTTCTACGCTTAATGGGTTGCGCTGGTCTACGACCAGCGCAACTTCTCGACGCTGCGGGCCCCTGTGACACCCGATCTTGACTTTCAAGCCAATCTCGGGCACCACAGGGGCCCTCGCTGACTATGGTTCCCACATCGGCTTTTTGAAGAGTGACGGCTGAATGACGGCGGGCTGGCGTTTTGTTTGCGAGGCGCGGTAATGCCGACTGGCGTGGTAAGGTTAGCGAGACGTGTCCCGATGGGTGCGTCTCGCTTGCTTTTGAAGGGAGATTGGGATGGAAGGTTCCGTCGCGCACTCGTATCTAAGCGACATTCTGCACACCGTTTCGCAAGCTCTGCTCGCGCCCGATATCATCTTGCTGCTTGTGCTCATAGGCTACGCGCTCTTCAGCATCGGGGGCATCATCGCGGAGTTCTTCACTGAGCGCCGCTATTTCCAGGTGATAATGCCGAAGTTCTTGGCAGCGCTCATGGCGGCAGAAGAGGAAAGCCTGCCTGCCGTCATCGAGGGGTCTGGCCTCGTCAGGCGCCAGAAGGTGGCGCTGCTCACGGTGTACGACTACCGGACACTGCCGGGTGATGCGTTGGTCGCGCTCATCAAGCGGCTCGTCTCCGAGGAGGAGGGCTATTACGGCCGCATAACGGGGCGCAACAGCATGGCCGCGCGCGTCGCGCCGATGCTGGGCCTCATGGGCACGCTCATCCCTCTCGGCCCCGGCATCCAGGCGCTCGGCAAGGCGGATACGGCTGCGCTGTCCAGCTCGCTGCTCGTCGCTTTCGACACGACGGTCGCCGGCTTGGTGGTTGCGGCGGTGTGCCTCGTCGTGGGCAAGATCCGCTCCAGGTGGTACGACAACTACATGTCGGCGCTCGACAGCGCCATGGCCACGATGCTGCAGAAGATCGAGGACATGCGAGAAGCGGGTCTGATCACCGCCGAGCAACCTTCGAACTACGCGTTCCTCTACGAGCAGACCTCCGGTCCCGTGTCTCCCTCGTCGAATTTCCTGAAGGGCATCCTTCCTAGCCGAGATTCCGGCGAGCGAGCGCCGAAGGTCGAGCCGGCTCCGCCTCGCGCCGAACAGCCCGCGCCGCGAGAGCGCGCTGCGCAGGCACCCGCCAGCGCGTCTAAGCGCGATGCGGCGGTTTCCCTCGGTGCGGCTGCCACCGCGCCTTCGCAGGAGCCCGCAGCCAGGCCGACCAGTCGTCGCGACCCGGTTCTTCCCTATGGCACCGACCTCTCCGACCTCTTCGGCGAGACGCTCGCGCCGAGCGCGGCCCCGGCCGAGGAACCGCGCAGCGCGTTCCCGCGCCCAGTGTTCATGGACCCGCCTGTAGGGCCTGCGGGCCGCCCGGATGGCGGCGTGCCCAGCAACCCCGACAGCTCCGCGCGATAGAGGAGGAAGCGATGTCGAGTTACTATTCGAACAGCGGCAGCTTCCGCGAGAAGAGGCCCGCCGAGGACGTCGACCCCATGTCGTCGCTCAGCAACATGGGTGACATCATGCTCGTATTCGCCTGCGGCCTCATGGTCGCGCTCGTCGTGGCGTGGAACGTAGACCTGGGCAAGTTCACGCAGGTGGAGATGGGCGAGGAACTCGATCAGAACCAGGTGAACCAGGCCACCGACCAGATGAACGGCGACGGCAACTCGTACGTCGAGAAGGGCACGGTGTACCAAGACCCCGAAACGGGCAAGTACTACCTGGTGGAGGGCGGCTCGAAGAACAGCTCGGGCGGCCAGTAGCGCATGGGCGCCCGGATAACATCCAACGCGCTTCCCGCCAAGGCGATTCGCATCGTCCTGACGTTCGCGCTCGTGTTCTGGGCGTCGTTCCGCGTCGAATGCCTCGCGTTCGGTGACGTCGTGCACGACGGGTTCTCCGGGCATGCCGAGGGCACGCTCAACGATATCGAAATCTGGCAGGTGAAGAACCTGGGCGATAAGGATCTCGAGGGCGACCGCGTGGTCAGTGCGAGCGAGACAGCGAGCGGCAAGGAAGAGGCAGGGATCGCGCCCGTCTCGGTTGGAGGCTCGACGCGCCTCGTGGCTATTCCGGCTTGGCAGGATTCCGGCTCGGACGACACTCTGATTGGAGACTTCCTGGAGTGGGAGGTCGATAAGGAGAGTTGCGCCGACGTTGATGAGAAGAATGACGTCGTCACGCTCACCGGGAAGAGCGCGGGCACGGTCAAGGTCACATGCTCGATTAAAGACTCCGACGCGGAGTACGTGAGCGAGTCGTTCAAGGAGAAGTACAAGGACAAGCCGTTCGCCGCCTCGTTCAAGGTGGACGTGCAGAACCCTGAATTGGCAATTGAGTTGCTCGCGCCCGACGGCAGCGCCCTCGAGGCCGGGCAGGCCATCCAGCTGTCGGAAGAGGAGCGTCAATCGTATGCCTTCGGTGCGCATGTCACGGTCATCGACCCCGAGACGCGCGGCAAGATCGCCGAGTTCACCGATAAGGATCAATCGTCTCTCGACGAGAGCCTCCAGAACTTGCTGACGGGCTTCGAGTGGGGCCTCCAGGCAGACGACGGCGGCGAAGTGGGCGAGGACGTGGCGACCATCGACCCCGATGGTGTGCTTCATGTGCAGAAGGACGCTTCCTTCTCGGTCATCTGCTCGATAGGGATCGGCGGGCAGAGCTACCCCGCGAGCGTGCACGTGACCGCGGGGAGCCCGCAAGGCGGAGACTCGCCCGAACCGAGCACGCCTGGGGACGATGACCAGGGTGCCTCGCACCCCCAGAAGCAGCTGCGCGTCGTGGCCAATCTGAGCGCTGGACAGGGCTCCAAGCCGGATGAGGGCTCGAATTCTGGGTCGAATGAGAGCGTCTCCAATTCGGCGGCGAAGTCCGAGGTGCAGGATGGGGAGGGGGAGAAAGACGGCCAGAACGGCTCGCCCGCGAATGGCGGTAATCCCTCCGCAACCGAAGGGGGCCAAGGCGCGCCAACCGAAGACTCTTCGGCAGATGGTGCTGTATCCAACGCTCCCAAATCCATCAACAAGGTCTATAGCGTCGAGGACCTCGAGGAACTCGGCGCGATTCAGGAAACATACTCCATGTACGGCCCGAGCGGCTGGCGAATCGTCAAGGGCGAGGGCCCCACGCTGGTGGGCCTCCTGAAGGATGCCGGCATCGAGGACTTGAGCGAGATCGAGTCGGTCACCTTCGAGGGCCTCTATGGCACGACGGAGGTCGCTTGGAGCGACTTGATCGATACCCGCAGCTACTTTCCGCATGCAATGGACAAGGACTACACGGGCGGCGAGCCGTCTACCCCCATCGTCGCCATTCGTTCGCATCAGTATTCGGCCGAGGAGCTGGCGGGGGCGAACAAGCCGGACGGATCGGGTAAGACGGATTCCGGCAATGCAGGCGGTTCCGGTGGCGATAACGCCCAAGGCGCCGGCAATGCGTCAAACGATAAGGCGAACGAGCAAGGCCAGGGCGGCAACGAGGGCACTGCGGCCCCGGAACTCGTCGAAAACACCCAGTTCCGCTTGCTGTTCGGTGCCACCAACCCGCCCGAGGCTACAATCGACCCCGATGCCTTGCGGTGGATCAACACCATCCATGTGAACATGAAGGGCGCGCCAGTTGATGACGCGATTACCGACCCGACGCTCAAGGTGCGCGTGGGCTACGTGCCCGTCCCCTTGGGCGAAACCGCCGTTTTTTCCGCGATCCCCAACAACGAGATCGGCAGCGCTCGTTTCAACTTCCGTTGGCAGGAGTCGGTTGATGGCGTGACGTGGGTCGATGTCCCGAACGGTTCCGTGCAGACCCTGCGCATCCTCACGACCGAGGAGCGCGTCGGGCATCAGTTCCGGGTCATCATGGAGACCAACCTGGTTAACGAGGAGGGGAAGAAGCGGGGGGCGACCTCCGACCCTGTCACTATGACGGTGGGAGATGGCTTCTCCGTCCGGCTCTCCTACGACCCTCCCATTGCGGGCGATATGGCTATCTTCCAATCGAGCGTGAGCGGCATCGAGGATATGAAGTCGGTTACGTACGAGTGGCAGAGCTCTACCGATGGTGGGGCAACGTGGAAGACGGTGCCCAACCGGACCGAGCCGCGGCTCGCCGTGCCCACGAACCCCATCGAGCAGAAGCCCGCGGCCCCGTCCGAGGAGGCGAGCGGAAGCAGTGCGAGCAGCGGGCCGAGCGACAGCAGCGCCAGCGCCGAAAAGCCCAAGGCCAATCCCATTATCTACGTGCGCGTCATTGCCCGGGTGCCCGATGGCCGCGAGGCGGTTTCCAACGTCATGCCTCTCACGGTTCGCGTGGGCGACACCGACAACGACAGCTCGGGCAATGGCAACCCGGGCGACGGTACGACCGGTTCGGGGCAAGCTGCGCCTCCGAGAGGGGAGAGCCAGCCCCCCAGCCAGTCCGAGCTGCAGCAGTCAACCCCCGTGGTGACCCAGATCGACAGGATCGTCTACGAGGACACGAGCGCTACCACGGGCCAGACGCCGACGGCCCCTTCACCGACGCCCGATCAGGCCGCCGCGCCCGAGATCTACATCAACCCCGAGATGAGCGAGCAGATCATCGAGCAGGTTGAGGCCCAGCAGGCGCAGACCACAGCGGCCACGCCAGGCGCCCGGTGGACCGAGATCAACGCAGTCAACCCCGGAGGGGACGACGTGCGCCGTATCTTGTCGGCGAACCCCTTCGCCCCGTTCGCCCTGCCCCTCGGCTTGGGGCTGATCGCGGCGGGCGGCCTCGAGCGCTTCCTCGGTTTCCGCCGCTCCATCCAATAAGTTGCAGGTGTGCCCACTATCGCACAATGGAGTACAATAGTGGGTACGCTCGAAATACGCCGAAGGGGAAGAACAACCGCATGACCAAGGTCATCACATACGATTCGACGTTGCGCGATGGCGAGCAGGCGCAGGGGGTTGCGCTTTCGCTCGAGGACAAGCTGAACATCGTGCGACGCCTCGACGAGTTCGGCATCGATATCATCGAGGGCGGTTTCCCCGCCTCCAACCCGAAGGACATCGCCTTCTTCGAGGAGATGCGCAACAACCCCCTCAAGCATGCCCGCATAGCCGCCTTCGGCTCGACGTGCCGCAAGGGCGTTCCCGCGCAAGACGACCCCGGCCTCGCCGACCTGGTGAACAGCGGGGCCCCCGTTGCCGCCGTCGTGGGCAAGACGTGGGACGAGCAGGTGCTGCGCGCGCTCCAGGCTACGCTCGAAGAGAACCTGCGCATGATCGCGGATTCCGTGGCCTTCCTCAAGGAGCACGGCATGGAAGTCGTGTTCGATGCCGAGCACTTCTTCGACGGTTATCGCGCGAACCCCGAATACGCCATCGAGTGCCTGCGCGCTGCTGCCCTCGCCGGGGCTGATTCCATCGATTTGTGCGAGACGAACGGCGGCGCCCTCCCGTTCGAGGTCGAGGCTGCCGTCGCGAGCGTCGTCGAGGCCTTTTCCTCTTGGGATAACCCACCGCGCATCGGCATCCACTGCCACAACGACAGCGGGTGCGCCGTCGCCAACACGCTCGCGGCGGTGCGAGCGGGTGCAACGCAGGTCCAGGGCACAATAAACGGGTACGGCGAGCGCGTCGGGAACGCCGACCTGATCACGGTCATAGCCAACCTGGAGCTGAAAATGGGGTTCACCTGCGTGGGCGCCGCCAACTTGCGCCAGGCCACGGGCGTGGCGGCCTATGTTGCCGAGGTATGCAATTTCGCGGTGTGGAAGCACACGCCCTATGTGGGTTCGTCGGCCTTCGCCCACAAGGGCGGGTTGCATGCGAGCGCCATGGCGCGCTTCCCCGGCGCCTACGAGCATATCGACCCCAGCCTCGTCGGCAACGA
Source organism: Coriobacteriaceae bacterium (assembly GCA_015062685.1). Lineage (GTDB taxonomy): Bacteria > Actinomycetota > Coriobacteriia > Coriobacteriales > Eggerthellaceae > UBA9715. Next base: position 4,173 of record SUUE01000007.1, on the reverse strand, counting down.
TGCCCACACGCTCGTGAGCGAGCTCGCCGGCAGGGCGTCGCTCGTCGCGAAGGCAGCATCGCTCGGGTTCGACTTGAGCGACGACCCGGATACGGTTGAGTCGATCCTGCAGGAGGTCAAGCGGCAGGAGGCCGCAGGCCATTCCTACGAGGTGGCGGACGGTTCGCTCGCGCTGCTCGTGGCGCGCATGCTCGGGAAGTACGAGCCGTACTTCACGCTCGAGAGCTTCCGCGTTATCGTGGACGACCGCGAGGACACGGGCGCCCTGGCCAAGGACGCGCAATCGGAGGCCACGATCAAGGTGCACGTCGGCCCCGACCGCTTCGTGGCCACCGGCGAGGGAGTGGGCCCCGTCGGCGCGCTCTCCAAGGCGCTGAAGCTCGCCCTGTCAACTGCGTACCCCCAGGTGAAGGACATGCACCTGGTGGACTTCAAGGTGCGCCTGCTCGATGAGAGCACGGGCACCGACGCCATCACGCGCGTCGCCATAACCACGCGCGACGAGAACGGCACGTGGGGCACGGTGGGCGTGTCGGAGAACATCATCGAGGCGTCCTGGAACGCGCTCGTGGAATCTATCGAATACGGCCTCGTGAGGCAGGGAGCTTCGCGGGGAGGAGAAGGGGATGGTGCATGATGCCCGTTAACGACCTGCGAACCGAAGACGTCGAGGCGCTTCTCGACGTGCTCGCGTCCATAGACGACAAGGACACGCTGTACGCCCTGCTCGAAGACATGTTCACCATCCGTGAGATCCGCGAGAGTTCCCAGCGCCTAGCGGTTGCTCGCATGCTGGACGACGGCAAGTCGTATGCCAAGATCGCGGAGGCAACCGGCGCCTCCGCCACGACCATCGCGCGCGTCTCCAAGTGCCTGAGCTATGGGGCCGGCGGTTACCGAGCGGCACTTGACGCGCTGGGGAGCGTTGACTAAGAATAGGTGCTCACGCTCTTTAGAGGGGAAGGACTGCCATGAAAAGGCTGCTCATAGTCGTGGACTATCAGAACGACTTCGTCGACGGTGCGCTCGGCTTCGAGGGCGCCGAGCTGCTCGAAGGCCCGATAGCGCGAAAGATCGATGAATACCGCGAGGCGGGCGACACCGTCTACTTCACGTTCGATACGCATCACAAGGACTACCTCGAGACGCAGGAGGGGCAAAAGCTGCCCGTTCCGCATTGCCTCGAGGGTTCCGAGGGGCACGGCCTCTACGGACAGATCGCTTCCAAGGTGCTTGATTCCGACGACCTGTTCTTCAAGCCGACGTTCGGGTCCACCGCCCTGTTCGAGCGCTTGGTGAACCGCCAGGCGGTGGCCATGTCCGTGGGGACCCGGCCGTTCGAGAGCATCGAGCTCGTCGGCCTCGTGTCGAATATGTGCGTGCTCTCGAACGCCGTGATCGCGCGTTCCGCATGCCCCGATGTACCCATCATCGTGGACGCCGCATGCACGGCGGCCCCCGACCCCGAGATGAACGAGAAGGCCCTCGACATTATGGAGGGCCTGCAGATCGAGGTCATTAACCGCAGCTAAGCCGACGCTGCGACACGCAGTATGTCGCGTTAGTAGGGGCGCTCCCTGAGCGCCCGCCCGCAACGAGCAGGACGTCGAATTGGGCCCGTAGGGGCGCTCCCCGAGCGCCCATCGACTGCGGCGGTCGCTCGGGGAGCGCCCCCGCTTATGCCAGCGCCTCCAGGAGGAGCTGGGCGCGGGTGCCGATGGGGAGCTTGTTCTCGTCGAGGAACCGGCGCACGTCCGCTATCGGCAGCTCGAACACCTCGATGATCTCGTTTGGCTCGGTGTGCGCTTCGGCCACCTTCTCGGCTTCCACGAAGATCACCTGTACGGCCTCGTCTGACATGCCGGTCGACGAGTAGCCTGCCTGCGGCAACATTCTTAGGGTAGATCCCTCGACCACCGCATAGCCCGTTTCCTCGCGCAACTCGCGATCGGCGCAGGCGAGGACGTCCTCGCCCGGGTCGATGAGCCCGGCGGGAAACGCGATGCACCAGCTGTTCAGGGGGTAGCGGAACTCGCGGATCATCACGAGGCTGTCGTTGGGCGTGCGCGCGACGATGCAGGCGGCGTCGGCGCCCCTGGGCGCTTCGCCGGCGGCATTCGCCTCGAGGAGCGCGCGGTAGTCTTCGATTTTCTTCCGCGACGCGACTTCGTAAGGGTGCGTCGATCCATCGGGCATCCGGTATGTCAGAATGTACTTCTTGATCCATCCATCGCTTACCTGCTCGATGTCGATGAGTTTGGGCGTGTCCATGGCGCTTCCTTCCGGTGGGTTTTCGTAGAGGGGATTTTCCCACAAATGGGAAGGCGCCCGGGAGGAGAGAAACCCGGGCGCCTTCTTTAATGTCGGCTGGAAGGGGACCAGCCTTTCGGGTAAGCGAGAATAATCCGACGGGCCCCGAGGGGTGGCAGGGCCCGTCGAGATGGACGGTGCTAGCCTTCGATCGCGATGGTGCGCGACTCTTCGAGCTTGGGCTGCTCGACCTTCTTGGGAACGCTGATCTGCAGCGTGCCGTTGTCGAACTTTGCCTTGATGTCGGCTTCCTCAATGTCTTCGCCTACGAAGAACTGTCGGCTGCATTGGCCGGAGAAGCGCTCGCGGCGCAGGTAGGTGCCGGTGTTCTCCTCGTTTTCGGTGGAGGTCTTGGCGCTCACCTTGAGGACGCCGTCCTTCAGCTCGGCCGCGACGTTCTCCTTGTCGAAGCCGGGCAGGTCGATGACGATCTCGATGCCGTCCTCGGTTTCCTTGATGTCGGTGCGCATCAGGTTGGGGGTTGCCTGCGGGGCGGGCATGTTGCTGAAGAACGCATCGAACGGATCGTTCATGAACGGGTCGAACAGGCTGCGGTGTCTACGCGGTACAAGCATGGTCATGGCGAATCAACTTCCTCTCTTGTTGACGGCCGCTACCGAGTTTGTTTTAGCGGCCGCCGCCGTGCTTTCTTTGTACGAGTCTTTTATACGCCCGAAGATAAACGCGAACAAGTGAGAAAACCTAAGTGTTACCTTTCTGAAAACTTTAGTCGATAAGACTCAGATAATCGTAGTTGACTTTGGAATGGCGAACATGGGCCGCTCATGCGGCTCGTTTTGCGAAATATGAAAGCCAGTTTGGCCTTGGTTCCTGCGGAAAAAGGGTAAAATGCTTTGCGTTTTGTACCTAAGGAGGGGACACGTACATGGAGAGAGAACGGTTCGGAAGCCGCTTGGGCTTCATCCTCATCAGCGCTGGCTGCGCTATCGGTCTGGGCAACGTGTGGCGTTTCCCCTATATCACCGGCGAATACGGCGGCGCTGCGTTCGTCATCATGTACATCGTCTTCCTCGTTGCGTTCAGCTTGCCCATCTTGGTCATGGAGTTCGCGGTAGGCCGTGGGTCGCAGCGCTCTTCGGCGCGCGCGTACGACGTTCTCGAGCCCGAGGGCAAGAAGTGGCATCGCGTGAAATGGTTCAGCTATTGCGGCCTGTTCCTGCTCATGATGTTCTATACCGTCGTTGCTGGCTGGATGCTCGCCTATGTATACAAGAGCGCGAGCGGTGCGTTCGTGGGACAGGACATCGAGGGCGTTGCGGCCGTGTTCGGCAGCATGCTCGCCAATCCGGGCGAACTCATCTTCTGGATGCTCGTCGTGTGCGCCGTCGGCCTGGCCTGCTGCGCAGCTGGCGTGCAGAAGGGTGTCGAGCGCGTCACGAAGATCATGATGATCTGCCTGCTCGCGGTTCTCGCGATCCTCTGCATTCGCTCCGTCACGCTCGAGGGCGCGGGCGACGGCCTGGCGTTCTACCTCGTCCCCGATTTCGGCAGGCTCTTCGCGGGCAACACCATCGGCGAGCAGCTGGGCAACTTCGGCCAGGCGGCCTATGCGGCCATGGGTCAGTCGTTCTTCACGATGTCCCTCGGCATCGGGTCCATGCTCATCTTCGGCAGCTACATCGGCAAGGAGCACTCGCTCACGGGCGAGTCGATCCGCGTCGGCGCTCTCGACACCGTCGTCGCGCTCATGGCCGGCCTGATCATCTTCCCCGCTTGCTTCGCCTTCGGCGTCGAGCCCGATGCGGGTCCGGGCCTCGTGTTCGTGACGCTCCCCAGCGTGTTCGAGCAGATGCCTCTCGGCCAGCTGTGGTGCTCCCTGTTCTTCGTGTTCATGAGCTTTGC
>SUUE01000038.1 GCA_015062685.1 Coriobacteriaceae bacterium | reverse complement strand
GCCGCCATGAACTCGTCGACCATGTCGCAGATGAGCTCGAGGTCGAACTCGCCGTTTTCCTTGCGCGGCAAGCGCATGAGCCCGAAGCCCAGCTTGCCGATCTCTTCACCCAGATATCCCATGGTCGCGTCCTCTCTCCCGTCTATCACGTGCTCCCACAGAGCATGGTAGCGCATCCCCCGTGGGCCATGCGGCCAATGCTGGTGCCGAAAGTCAACGTTTCAGCGACAGCTGCCGCGGCCGTGCAGCCGGGGTTTACGGCGCGCGCTATTTGCTCATAACGGTGGGGATCTCGTCGTTCGAGGGCTCGTCCAGGTTGTCCTCGTAGACGTAGTGCTTCGTCTCGCGCGCCACCAGGCCCGAGAGCACCAGCACCACGATGATGTTGGGAATGGCCATGAGCGCGTTACCGATGTCGCTCACGAGCCACACGGAATCGCCCACGCCCACGGCGCCCAAGAACGCCACGAGCACGTAGATGACCTGGTAGGGGCGCACGCCGCGCTTGCCGAACAGGTAAGCGGTGCAGCGGCTGCCGTAGTAGCTCCACCCCAGGATGGTCGAGTAGGAGAACGCGACCATGCCCAGCACGAGGATCGGCGTGCCGATGAAGGGGATCTTCGAGAACGCGATGGACGAAAGCTGCGCACCCGTGAAGATCGTGGGGTCAGCCAGGATGACCTCCTGGATCTCCGGGTAGGCGAGCATGGTGCTCACGAGGACGATGCCCGTGAGCAGGCAGATGACGACGGTCGACCAGAACGTGCCGGTCATGGCCACAAGCGCCTGCTGCGCGGGGTTGCGCGTCTGCGCCGCCGCCGCGATGATCGGCGCCGACCCGAGGCCGCTCTCGTTGCTGAACAGGCCGCGCGCGCAGCCGAACTGCAGCGCCACGAGAATGCCGCTTCCCACCGCGCCGCCGAACGCCGCGCGCGGCGAGAAGGCGCACGTCACGATTTCCCAGAGCGCCGGCCCTATGAACGGAGCGTTCATGACGAGGATGATGACGCAGCCGAGCGCGTAGCCCACCGCCATGATGGGCACGAGCTTCTCGCATACGCTCGAAATCTTCTTGACGCCGCCCAGGATCACGATGCCCGACAGGAAGACGATGACGACGCCGATGAGCCATTGCGGCACGTCCGCGTTCGACGTGATGATGCCCGTCATGGCGCTCGCCTGCACCGCGCTGCCGGTGCCGATGGCGGCGATTGCCGCGAACAACGCGAACAGCACGGCCATGATCTTCGCCGGGATCGGCGTCTTGCCCTCCTTGGCGAACGCGCGCTCCCATGCGTACATGGCGCCGCCGAGCATCTCGCCGTTGTGGTCCTTCACGCGATACTTGATCGCGACGAACACCTCGGCGTACTTGGTGGCGATGCCGAAGATGCCGGCGATCCACATCCAGAACACCGCGCCCGGCCCGCCGGCCAGGACGGCAGTGGCCACGCCGACGATCGAACCGGTGCCGATGGTCGCCGCGAGCGCCGTGGACAGCGCGCCGAAGTTCGAGATGTCGCCCTCCGCGCCCTTGTCGTTTGCCCATGACATGCGGATGGCCTGGGGAATGCGCCGCTGGATGAAGCCGGTTTTGAAGGTGAGGAAGATATGGGACCCGAGCAGCAGGGCGATCATCGCCGGCCCCCAGACGACGCCGTCGATGGCGGACAGTATTTCAAGCATGCGTTACGAACGCTCCTTAGCAGTTCTCATAGTTCATGTGAGCTGCGAAAGTATAGCACTTCCCGGCCATCGCGACATGTGCCCCGACGGAGCATGCGGAGCAATGGCCGCCCCAGGCGCGGCCCGCGACCGTCGCCGCGCTAGCACGGAGGGCGGAGCAGGCGGGCTTCCCGTAGCATGAAGGGCAAAACATGCCAGCGTCACGTGAAACGTGGGCCGAAACTTGCCAGCGTCACGTGGCACGTGGGCCGAAACTTGCCAGCGTCACGTGACACGTGGGCCGAAACCTGCCAGCATCACGTGACACGGAGCCCGTTTTTTCCAAACGCGCGATTTCATGGCAAGTTTCGGCCTCCGTGTCATGAGAATCTGGCAAGAAACGCCCTCCATGCTACGAGCCCGTTCGCGTTTCCCCAGGTCGCGCATTCCCAACCACACACAACCCCATAGCATGGAGGCCATTTCTTGCCATGAACTCAGCGATTTGGCAAAAACAGCCTCCGTGCTACGAAACCGTGGCAAGTTTTGGCCTCCATGCGATGCCTGGCTTCGGCCGCACGGTTCCTGACGGTTCCCGCCAAGGTGCAATGCAGTACTTCAAGGCCGATTTTTTCCGATTGAACATTTCGGGATGAAAAACAGCCTCCGTGTAACGGGAATTTGGCGAAAAACGGGCTCCGTGCAATGGATGCGTCGCTGTTTTCCCAGGTCAGGTTTTGAGCGGTACCTGCGACGCCATAACACGGAGGCCGTTTTTCATCCCGAAACTGGATTCCGGCGAAAAACGGGCTCCATGTACGGAATCCATGGCGACAACGGCGCCCAAACGCCGCTCAACCCGCCCGCGGGGGTGGCAATCGGGGGATGCGCTAGAATTGGGTAAAAGGAAGAGGAGGCACCATGTCCCATCACAGCTACAGGACGCGCGGCACGTGCGCGCGCTCCATTGATTTCGACATCGAAGACGGCAAGCTGCGCAACGTGTCGTTCGCCGGCGGCTGCAACGGAAACCTGAAGGCTATCGGGAAGCTCGTCGAGGGAGCCGACGCGGAAAGCACCGCGCGCCTGCTGGAGGGAAACACCTGCGGCCCGCGCCCCACCTCGTGCGCTGACCAGCTCTCTCGCGCCATCGACCAGGCACTCCAAGCCTAACTGCACATGGCGCCGCTACGCCAACCGCACATGGCGGTGCCACTCTAGCTGCACATAGCTGCGCCGATCTAGCCTCACATGGCAGCGCGCTACCCGCACATGACAGCGCAGCGCTAACCGCGCATCGACACCTCTCGCAGAATCATGGCCTGCTGAACGTGGTCGCACACGAGCTTGCGGATGCCCTCGTACTCCCCCAGGCCCTTCAGGACGGGCTCGGCCTGCAATCCGCGCGCGCGGATCATGTTCGCCCAGGAGTCTTCCCCGTCGCCCGCCAGGTCGTTGAGCGCATGGTCGCCGGCCACGATCATGAGGGGCGCGAGGTGAACGCGCTGAGCGCCCGACGCCTGAACGAGCGGCCACACGTCGTCGAACGTGGGACGGCCCTCGACCGTCGCCACAAAGTACCACCTGCAGCCAAGCGCCGCCAATTCCGCCTGCACCTGGCCATACACGTCGTTCGCGCCGAACACAGAACCGACCTCGGTGCCATGCCCCATGAGCAGCAGCGCGCCGTCATCGGGAACGATGGGCGCGAACTCGTCACGGATAACGTGCGCAACCGCGCGCCTGTCGTCAACCGACCAGAGGAGCGGCTTCGTCATGCCCGCGAACCTGCGCCCTGCCGAAACCCAGGCGTTCACCGCCTGAGTAATCCTGGCCATCTCGACGCCCTGCATCAGGCAGGTCGTCGACACGATGACGTCGTCGATGCCGTCAGCCGCCATCCGGGCCAGGGCCATCTCCACGGTGTCGTGCAGCTCGCCGCGCTCCTCCTTCACCTTGGAAACGAGGAATGGGCTCGACCAGGCGGTGTAGAGGGGCCAATCGGGAAACTCCGCGCGCAGCTTCTCGTTAATCGCATCGATCGTCTTGACGCGCGTGGCCTCATGAGAGGTTCCGAAGCTCACCGACAGCAACCCGTGCATGTTTTCCTCCGTCTCGACGGGTGAGAAGAGCGGGGCCGTCGCCTATCTCGCGCGCCGGAAACCGCCGCCAACCGTTTTGGATACTGTAGCAAATCCGCCCGCACACTACGAACTTTTAACAATGACAACGGAGAAATAGTCGGCATCCCCGTCCGCATCCACGTCCGCGAACCGCTCGTATACCCGCTCGTCGGGGAGGCCGCAGTTCGCCACCATGCTCGCGCGGTCGAGCTGGCCCCGATCGGCCAGCTTGCGCTGGAGCTCGCCAAGCTGCTTGCCGCTCTTCATGAACACCTTGGTCGCGCGCATGTCCAGCACGTCGTCGATGCCGGCGGAAGAAGCGGGCGCCACGACGAGCCGCTCGGAGCCGAGGCACAGCGCCGTGCCCAGCTTGGCGGCGCTCGCGGAGAACGACGTGACCCCCGGGATGATCAGGGCCTCGTAGCCGCGGGCGACCACGATGTCGTGCACGTAGGCATACGTGGAATAGACGCCGATGTCCCCCAGGCACAGGTACGCCACCGACTTGCCCTCGTCGAGCAGCGCGCAGACGTCATCGGCCACGCGCTCGTAGGCAGCCTGCGCGAGCGAGCGGTCGCGGGTCATGGGCGTCGAGCAGTCGAGCAGCTCCTTGCCGCCCAGGTGCTCCTCGCATATCGAGTACGCCGTGCGCCTCTTGTGCCCGATGTCGGGAACCGCCACGACGTCGGCCCGCTCGATGGCGCGCACCGCCTTCAACGTCAGCAGCTCCGGATCGCCCGGCCCCACGCTCACGCCGTACAGCACCCCGCGTTTCATCGCGCCCCCTCTCCGGCGGCCCCGCCCGCAGGCAGGTCGTCAAGCACGATCGCGCCCGTCACGGGGTCGAATACGCCCGGCTCCAAATCGTAGAGGTCGTCGATGACCTCGGGCACGATTATCTCTTCCACGGGCCCTTGGGCGCAAATGCAGTCGCCCTTGACGCACATGACGTAGTCGCTCACCTTGCGCGCGAGGGACAGCTCGTGCATCGACATGATGACGGCCACGTCGCGCGAGCTCACCAGGCGGCGCAGCACGTTGAGGAGCTCGATCTGGTAGCGGATGTCCAGGTAGTTCGTGGGCTCGTCGAGCACGATGATGCGCGGCTCTTGCGCTATGGCGCGCGCGAGCATGATGCGCTGGCGCTGGCCATCGGAAATGCGCATGAAGTCATGGTCGCGCAGGTCCCACACATGCACGAGCTCCATGGCCTCGCGCACCTTCCGGCGGTCCTCGTCGGTGAGGATGCCCAGGCGGCCCGTGTGGGGGTAGCGCCCCATCTCCACGACGTCCGCGCACGTGAGCAGCTCGGTGCGCATGCGGTCGGTCAGCATGACCGACAGCTCGAGCGACAGGTCGTGGGCGGAATAGCCCTCGAGCGGCTCGCCCGACACGAACACGGCACCGCCGATCGGCTCCAGGTGGCCCGCGATGCTCTTCAGGATAGTCGACTTCCCCGCGCCGTTGGGCCCAATGAGCGTCAGGATCTCGCCCGCGTGCAGCTCGATGTCCACATGCCCGATGAGCGGGCTGCCGTCGTAGCCCACCACGAGGTCCCTGGTCTCCAGGAAGACGGGCCTCTGGCCATGAGGTTGCAGCGCCTCGCGCGTCATCGCCGCCTCCCCTTCTCGCGGCGAAGGAGGATGGCGATGACGACCGGCGCGCCGAAGAGCGCCGTGACAGCGGATATCGACACCTCGACCGGCGTGAACGCCGTCCGCGCGATCAAGTCGCAGAACAGGCAGAATATGGCGCCGCCCAAGAACGCGCCCGGTATGACCACGATCGGCTTGGACGTGCCGAGCGCACGCTTGACGACGTGCGGAACGGCTATTCCCACGAAGCTGATGGGGCCCGCGAACGCGGTCACCGTTGCCGCGAGCAAGCTGGAGAGGAGGATGAGCCCCACGCGGAAGGCGCGGACGTTCACGCCCACGCTGCGCGCATAGCTCTCGCCCAGCTGGAATGCGCCGATGGGCTTCGACAGGCAGAAGACGGCGGCGCTGCTCGCCAGCACCACGACGGCGGCTATAGCCACTTCGTCCCAGTTGGCTCCCGAGAAGCTCCCGAGCGACCAGTTCTTGAGGTTCACGATATTGGCGTCGGACGCGAAGGTGATGAGGAAGTCGGTTACGGCCGTGCAGATGTAGCCGATCATGACGCCCGCCACGATGAGCATCGCCATCGAGTCGATGCGGCGCGAGACCAGCAGCACGAACAGCATCGCCATGAGCGACCCGACGAAGGCCGACGCCACGAGCATCGCGTTCGTCATGACGCCCGAGCTGCCCACCACCACGATCATCACGGCCGCCACGACGAGCTTGGCGCCCGAGCTGATGCCCAGGATGTACGGCCCGGCTATGGGGTTGTTGAAGAACGTCTGCAGGAGGAAGCCCGACAAGGCCAGCGCGCCGCCGAGGAGCGCGGCCTCGATGAGGCGCGGCAAGCGGAGGTCCCAGATGATCTTGTAATTGGGGTCGCCCGCGTCGCGCGCGACGACGACGTTCCACAGGTCGACGTCCACGCTCCCGACGACCAGGTTCAGGCTGGCGAGCGCCACGAGCAGCACCGCGAGGGCGGCGAACACGACCGTGACGCGCCTGCGCCTCACGCTCCGCCCGAATGCGGCATCTATGTCGCTTTGCCTCTGCATCGTTTCCTATCTCGCAAGTCCCGCCCTGCATGCCCTTGCTCGCGGGCGCGCGGAGCGCGCCCCTACAGGTTCGCCCCGGCGCCGCCAACCGCAGCCCGGCGCCGCCAACGCGCCCCTACAGTTTGCGCACGTAGGTCGTCTCGGCGCCTGAGCCGCTTATGGCCGCGTTGAGGTCGGCGATGATGCGGCCCGACTGCATCATCTGCTGGTACATGTTCTGGTCGGTGACCCACACGTCGCCGTTCTTCACCGCCTTGAAGTCGGCGATGAGGGGGTTCTTCGCCACCAGGTCGTCCACGCTGGCAACGCTCCCGTCGATCGACGCATTGTACACGATGACGTCGGCATCCTTGCCCATGGCGAAGAACTGCTCCGGGGTCAGCGTGACACTCGACGTTCCGCCCTGGCCGCCCTCCAGCGCCCCGAAGGCGTACGAGCCGCCCGCCTGCTCGATCATCTCGGCCACGTAGTCGCCCGGGCGGTGCACGACCGCGGACCCGTTCGAGTTGATGTAGAAGAACGCGACGGACTTCCCCGTGGAAGCGCCCCTCACGCGCTCGAGCTGCGCCACCTGTTCGTCGAAGAGCGCCTTCGCCTCGTCCTCGCGGTCGAGCATGGCGCCGTAGCACTTCACCCACTCGGTGCGCCCGAGCGGCTCCGACTCGTAGCTCGACATCTCGGTGAACACGGGGATGCCGAGCTCGATGAGCTTCTCGCGCACGGAGGGCGTGTGGTTGATCATCGTCGACTCTATGGCGAGGCGTACGCCCTTCTCGAGCAGCAGCTCGTAATCGGGCGCGCTGTACTTGCCACCATACGCCATTGCGCCCGAGTCCATGGCCTGCACTGCCGCCGGGACATGCCAGTTGTCGCGCGCGATGCCCGACACCGTAATGCGGTCGAGCGCGCCGAGCGCGTCGAACAGGCACATGGTGTCGGAAGCCACGAGGTAGACGTCGCCGACCGGCTGCTGGATAACCGCGATGTCCGGGGAAAGGCCCTCGGGCGCCGCCTTGCCCTCGGGCACGACGAGGTAGCGCGCGCCGTCGGCCAGGCAGAGCAGCTTGTAGCCGCCGTCGAAGTAATCCACCGAGAAGCACCGCGCGTAATCGAGCTCGAGCGAACCCGTCGGCTGCATGCCGTTGCCGAGGTCCGCGTTGCGGAAGCCCTCGACGACGGTCGTCGTGCCCGATGCGGAAGCGACGCCCGACGAAGCCGAAGGCGCGCTATCCGCCGCAGCGCCGCAGCCCGCGCAGAGCGGCATGGCGAGCGCGCAGGCCAGGGCAATGCCGGCAGCGCCGCGGGCGACCGCAGTCCGCGATATCAGGTTTCTCATTTAATCGTGCTCGAGTCGAATCGGAGCGTGTAGTCGATCATGTGCGGCTCGCTCATGGCCGTGGTCTCCGCCTGGATGGCGATGTCCTTGTCGAGCGCGGAAACGGGAATCTCGAACGTCGAGTTGCCAGCGCGCGGAACGGGCAGGTACTGCTCGCCGTCCACGACCATCAAGTCGTAGTTCGGGCTCGACCACACGATGACCGCGATCATCTTGTCGCCGGACACCATGAGCTTGGCCGGGCTCTCCACGGTCGCCTTGCCGCTGCCGCCGCTGAGCGTCACCCCGATAGTGTATTCCCCGTCGGCGACAGCACCCGACGACGAGAACGCGCTCGACGCCGACGAGCCCGAGGCGGCCGCGGTGCTCGCGGCACTCGCAGAGGCGCTTCCAGAAGCGCTCGAGCCAGACGGCGAAGAGCAGCCGACCACCGCGCTCAGGGCGCAGACGAGCATGGCCATCGCAATTCCAGCTAACAGCTTTCGCATGGTGAACCTCCCTAGTAATAGCAACGCGGGGCGGGATGCCCCAATGCCAGGTTAAACGGTTGCCCTTTCCCGTTCAACCCTGGAGCCCCGCCCCGCAGAGAGAAGAAGGTCGCTACTTGGCAACCTTGCTCAACGCGTCGGTCACGTGCGCGACGTAGAGCGCCTGCACGTCGGCGATCTCGCCCAGGCCGGCGATCTGGCAGTCAACCTTCTCGAAGGCCTTGGAGGCCTCGAACTGGCTGAGCCAGGATTCCTCGTCCTCGGGGTCGGCCATGTCGTTGTTGGCATGGTCGCCGGCAACGACCATCAGCGGACGGAGGACGATCTTCTTGTAGCCGCCGTCCTTGGCCTTGGCGATGACGGCGCTGCATGCGGTGCTCTCCGGCTCGCCCTCGACGGTGCCGATGAACACGTTCTTGTAGCCCAGCTGGTCCATCATGGCCTGCATCTGCTCGTAGGTCACCTTGGCCGAATGGGAGGTGCCATGGCCCATGAGAACGATGGCGGTGCCATCGGCAGCGGCGGCATCGGTGTCTGCGTAGCCCGCGTCCTTGCAGGCGGCGGCGACGATGGCCTTGGCCACGGTCTCCTTGTCGGAGTTGATGGTGCCGGCGTCAGCGCCCACCGCGCCGAGCAGCGGCTCGGCCACCACGATGTTCATCTTGCCCTCGTAAGGCTTCAGGGCCGCGGTCAGCTCGTCGTATTCGGCGCCGTGCATGAGGTGCGTCGGGGCGACGACGAGGTTCTTCACCCCGTTGGCCTCGGCACGCGCGAGGGCCTGGTCCATGTTGTCGATCTTCTCGCCATCGCGGGCCTGGATGTGGTTGATGATGATCTGCGCGGTGAAGGCGCGGCGCACGGCCCAATCGGGGAACGCGGCCTGGATGGCCTTCTCCACGGCGCTGATGTCAGCAGCGCGGCTATCGTTGAACGACGTGCCGAAACTCACGACGAGAATCTCGTTCTCCCCAATGCCGTCGGCGTTCAGCGGGTCGTCCTTGGAGGCGTCGCCCGTGTCGCGGCCGAAGTAATCAGGGTCGGCGTTCTCGCCCTTGACGAGCTCCTGCTGGGCGGGCGTCAGCGCGTCCCATGCGGCCTTCGCGGCAGCGCAGTCGGCATCGGTGGTGTCGGTGCGCTCCTGCACGTAGATCTTGTCGATGAGCGCCGCCACCTCGTCGGCCTTCGCCTGGTCGGCGCTCGCGGCGCTCGAGGATTCCGCCGCGCTCGCCGCGCTCGCGCTGCCCGACGCGCTCGCCGCAGACGAGCTGGCCGCAGAGCCGCACCCGGCGACGCCCAGGCACAGGCAGGCCGAAACGGCCATCACTGCTAGTGGTTTAACGAATTTCATGATGCTCCTTCCC
>SUUE01000002.1:305135-328623 GCA_015062685.1 Coriobacteriaceae bacterium | reverse complement strand
TGCAGCCAGTGCCATGCAGAGGCACCGGTGCCCGAGGGCTGGCTGACCTACTCCGAGGCTCAGAAGCGCGCGAAGGCGTAGTGCTGGGCTCGTAAATCTAGCTTTCCCCTTTCCCTGACGAGAGGCGGCTTCGGCCGCCTCTCGTTGTTGTTTCCGGCGTTTCTACCGCATATATTGCGCCTATGAGCAGGCAAAATGCAAAGATACCCGACTTTAGGTGATGTGTCGGGAACGGGAATCCCCCTAGAATTCCGCGGCATCGGGCCGGTTGCGCACCGGCTTGGGAAGCGGGAGAGGAAAGGGGTGTCCCGATAGTTCGCACGGCCGAAGCGCATGGCCGGTGGGCGCTTCGAGATACCTGCCCAAACGGGCAACAGGGGATCCAAAGAAAGGAAACAGAATGAAAAACGAGGGAATGAGTAGGCGTAGCGCCCTGAAGCTGGGCGGGTTGACCGCGTTGGGCGCTCTGGGCACGTCGGTGGTGGCCGGTTGCGCCGCCCCGAAGGTGAGCTCCGGAAAGGCCTCCAAGGAGGCGGCCAAGGGCTCTTGGCGCGACAAGCCAGAGCCCATCACGGACATCTCCGAGACCGCTGAGGCGGATCTCGTTGTCGTGGGCGCGGGCAACGGCGGCCTCGTGGCCGCGATGACCGCCCAGGAGAAGGGCTACAAGGTCATCGTGCTCGAGAAGAGCGGCAACATCGCGATGGCCCGCGAGGCCATCGGCACGATCGGCTCGCGCCACAGCGCAGGCCACGAGCAGGACGTCCCCAGGCTCATGAACCATGCCAAGAAGGTGCAGTCCGGCGACGTGAGCATGGCGCTCTACAAAACGTGGGCCGAGAAATCGGGCGAGTTCATGGACTGGCTCGAGGACATCGAGACGCCGAAGGGCATGACCTTCCCGTTCGAGTACCACGCGCCGGCGGACCCCGAGGCGTACTACCCGGCCATCTGCACCAACCCGGTCATGGGCGAGTTCAACCCCAACGGCCCCAACCTGGGCGCCTACCAGCACCTGAGCGTGCTGCGCGACCTGTTCCTCGAGGCGGGCGGCGTCATCGAGTTCTCCACCCCGGCCCAACAGCTGGTCCAGGACGGGAACGGGCGCGTGACGGGCGTCATCGCGCAGTCGACCGACACCAAGAAGTACAAGCAGTACAACGCCAAGAACGGCGTCATCCTCTGCACGGGCGGCTACGGCGCCAACACCGAGATGGTGAACGACATGTGCCCGAACATGCTGGCCTACTCCACCGGCACCGCCGGCACGGTCGAGACCGGCGACGGCATCCGCATGGCGCTCTGGGCCGGCGGCATCATGGAGGAGGGCGCCGGCGCCATGGTGTGGAACCGCGGCACCGTGCGCGATGACGAGCAGCTCGGCCCCGAGTGCGCCAACCCGATGTTCCTGCCCTCCAGCCAGCCGTTCCTGCGCGTGAACGTGCACGGCGAGCGCTTCATGAACGAGGATTCCACCTATCCCGAGATCTTCTCGCAGGGCCAGCGCCAGCCGAAGGGCTTCTCGTGGCAAGTCTTCGACGGCACGTACTGGGAGGACATCCAGCGCTTCGACACCGGCGGCTGCTCCCGTCTCACGACCGCCCCGGACGGCAGCGCCTTCAACGCCGACGTGTACGACCTGCAGGCGTTCTCCAAGGAGCATCTCGATAGCTTCTGGCTGCAGCCCGTGCTCGACGAGGGCATCCTGAAAAAGTGCAACACGCTCGAGGAGCTCGCCGACGCCATGAGCTTCAACGCGGAAGAGAAGAAGACGTTCCTGGCAACGGTGGCCCGCTACAACGAGGTCATGACCACCGGCGACGTCGATTACGGCAAGCCGGCATACCGCTGCTCTACGGTCGACACGGCTCCCTTCTTCGCCATCCGGACGGCAGGTAACTTCCTCGTGTCGATGAACGGCATCGTCACCGACACCAACAGCCAACCCCTCCGTGCCGACGGTAGCGTGATCGAGGGCCTCTATGTGTGCGGCAACGACCAGGGCGGTTTCTACCCGCATGGATATCCCAGCGAATTCACGGGCATCAACGCGGGTCGCGTGGGCACGTTCGCGCGC
Source organism: Coriobacteriaceae bacterium (assembly GCA_015062685.1). Classification (GTDB taxonomy): domain Bacteria; phylum Actinomycetota; class Coriobacteriia; order Coriobacteriales; family Eggerthellaceae; genus UBA9715. Next base: position 326,546 of record SUUE01000002.1, on the reverse strand, counting down.
ATTGCCGCCAAGCATGCCTGCGGCATAGCTTAGGAGTCAATTGGCGTCATGCTCTGAAGCTCACGAGCGGTTGTGGCAGAATGAGTCGGGGTTCGTCCTCGGCTCATTCTGTCGTGGTTCGGGCTGGGGCGCGAGGGGAAAGGCGGACTATGGAAACAGCGCGGTTGGCTAAAGGGGGCATGTTCGGCTGGGGTCTGCTCTTGGCCTGGCTGTTCTGCACCTACTACACCGGCATTGCCACGCAATCAACCGATTTGGCGTCGTGCATCGGCGGCGCGCCCGCGGATGTTTCCGCAGCGTCGCACGTGGTGCCCCTCCTGGCCGCCATTCTGTCGATCGTCGCGCTGCTCGCGCTGGAGAAGCGCCATGGCGAGGCCATCCATGGCGGCGTCCTACTCTGGGTGGGCGCAGTGCTGTGCTCGGTTGGCACGCCGCTTGCGTTCTCCGCGGCGATCAGCCCCGCGATCTCGTTGGCCGGCGTGGTCATGACCGGCATTGGCAGCAGCATACTGTGGATGCTCTGGGGGTCGTACTACACCCGCATTCCTTCCGAGGAAACCGAGCTGTACGCCTGCGTCTCGGCCGTGTGCGCCGCGCTGCTCGTGTTCGCCGTGACGTTCCTGCCCGGTTGGTTGCCGCTGCTGGTGGTGTCCTTGCTCCCGCTGCTCTCGGGGTTGTGCCTGCACCTCGCCAATGCCGAGCTCTCGAAGCGTGACGGTAGCGTGTTCGTGCGGATGGGCGAGCTCCGTGCCGACCAGCTCGAGGAGTCGCGCCTGGTGAGCGCGGCCTCCATGTGGAAGAGCGGCGTCGTGCTCGGCGTCATGTACGCCTTCATATCGGTGCTTGGCCAGATGGGCGAGCTGCCCGATTCGTTCTCGATCGGCTTCCGCATCGCCACGCTCGTGTATGCGCTGCTCCTCGTGTTCCTTGGAATCGTGTCGGTGAGCGGGCCGCGCAGGATTTCCGTGCCGTTCCTGTTGCGCTGGATGACGCCCCTGCTCGTGGTCGGGTTCGCGGCGCTCATCGTGTTCCCGTACCCGACGGGCAGCACCATCGCCTCGAACGTCGCGAGCATGGGGAGGCTCGGGTTCTGCCTTGTCACGCAGATCTATTTCTCGCGGTTCGTCGGCAAGGGTTTCGCAACGGCAATGCAATCGTATGGCATGGGCTGGCTGTGCGTCCACATCGGCGATTTCGTCGGGGTGGGCATGGGCGTCCTCGTCTCGTGCTTCCTGCAAGATGGTTTCGATGTCACCCAGCTGGCGGGCGTGGCCATCGTGCTCGTATCGTTCACGGCCCTCATCCCGTTCGGCGCCGATGGCGTGTTCAGCGACTGGAATTCCGCCATGGAGAAGCCGCGCGAGGACGAGGATGCAGCTGATGCGTCCGCTGCGCCCGAAGCCGCGGGCCCCGAGGCCCAGCCTGCCGAGCTTGATGGCGGCGTGCAGGAGGACGCCAAGTCCTACGATGATCTCATCGCCGAGCTCGCGGGGGAGAACGGCCTTACCAAGCGCGAGACGGAAGTGTTCTCCCTGCTCATGTACGGACGATCGGTGCCCTACATCCGTGACAAGCTCGTCGTCTCGCGCGATACGGCGGCCACCCACGTGAAGCATATCTACGCGAAAATGGGCGTGCACTCGCGTCAGGAGCTGCTCGACCTCATACCTGTTGAGTAGTTTCTTTGGTGCGGTCTTGTAGGTGCTGTGTCCAAAATGCGCAGAACGAAGTATCCCTGAGCTAAGTTACTTGCTTTTTCGGGATAATACACCCTTGTGAAATGGGAGAACGCACGCTCTGCGTGCGCGACAGGTGGGAGTAACATGAACACGAAAATGAAACGCAGGCTGGGCGTGGTGACGGGCGTCATCGTCATCGTGCTCATAGTCGTGCTCGCGGTGGTCGGGGGCAACTCGGCCGCGAGGACGGTGACGGTCGCCGAGGCGGCGGAGCTCAAGGGCGATGCCAAGATCCAGGTGTCGGGCAATGTCGTGGAGAACTCCTTCTCCATCAAGGACGACGTGCTCGTGTTCGAGATCTACGATTCGGAAGCCGACCCAGCCGGGTCCACGAAGCTCGCGGTTAAATACGACGGTGGCGTGTCGGCCACGTTCGGCAACGACGTGACGGCCATCTGCACGGGCAAGAAGAACGCCGACGGCGTGCTCGTCTGCTCCGAGCTCGTCACGAAGTGTCCGTCGAAGTACGAGAACGCCGAGGGCTCCCTCACGATCGAGCGCTTGCTCGGCTACGGCGATTCGATCGTCGACAAGCCCGTCAAGGTTTCGGGTTCCATCAAGCCGGGCTCGCTTGCCGGCGTCGATGCTTCCGAGCGCTTCGTCATCGTTGACGGCGAGACTGGCGACGAGCTGCACGTGAAGTACGAGGGCGCCCTTTCCGACGAGGTGGCCGACGGGTCATCGGTCGTCTTGACCGGCTCCCTCGGGTCCACGGGTTCGTTCACCGCCACCGATGTCGCCTTGGAGGCGTAATCGAGTGCGGCGGGTTTGCCTTCCCGTCATGAGCGCGCCCCTTTAGCCTTTCGAAAGCCGTCGGTTTACCCTGGCGGCTTTCTTGTGCTCGAGGGCGATTGGCGGGGCCCGTCAGTTGGGGAGGGAACGGCGCTTGGCGTCGATATGGGCACCTTGTTGAGACTGTTTGGAAAAGGTGCATTTACCAGGCAGATATGCCTGTTTAGGATATCATCAACCGCTGAAAACATTGTGCGCTATTAAAGTGGACGCTTTTCACCGGCAATAGCATTTTATGAGAGAGGCTTTCTATGGCAACCATGGGGTTGGTTTTCCTTGTTGTCGCATTTGCGGCTTCGATTGCGGCGGTGGCCCTGCTGGCCGCTGGGCATTTCGCAAAACGCGCCGCGATTACGCGCATAGGGCGCGTGGCGGTCGCGGCGTCGGCGGTGGCGTTGCTCGTTTGCTGCGGCATCCTCGTGTTCTGCTTCATGACCGGCGACCTGTCGATCAAGTACGTGGTCGAGGAGCGCTCGGTTTCAACCGATGGCCTGGCATGGCTCTATAAGCTCGCGGGCCTTTGGGCGGGTCGTGCGGGGTCGCTCTTGTTCTGGACGTTCCTCATCGCCCTGTTCGGCTCGCTTATCCTCGTGCGCTCGTTCAGGGGCACGCGCGAGGAAGACGCCGCCGCGGCGTCGCTCGACAACCTGGCGATGATGATCACCTCCATCGTCGTGGCAGTGTTCTGCGGCGTTCTGCTGTTCTCGGACGGGAACATGCCGTTCGAGGCGACGCCGTCCAACTACTTCACCGCCGACGGCGAGCTCACGGCCGTCGCGCAGTACTATTCGATGAACCAGCTGCTCGAGCACTGGGCGATGGCCATCCACCCGCCGATGCTGTTCGTGGGCTATGCGGGCCTCACCGTGCCGTTCGCCTATGCGCTGGCGGCGCTCATCCTGAACGACCCGTCGAAGCTATGGGTGGAGCGCACGCAGCGCTTCGTCATCGCGAGCTGGCTGTTCCTGGGCGCGGGCATCGGCTTGGGCGCCGTCTGGGCCTACGTCGTGCTCGGCTGGGGCGGCTACTGGGGCTGGGACCCGGTGGAGAACGCGAGCCTCCTGTCGTGGCTCGTGTGCGTCGCCCTTGTGCACACGCTGACGGTCTACCGGCAGCGCGGCGCATTCAAGCGCTGGGCGGTCATGTGCGCATGCCTCGCGTTCACGTTCGTCATCGTGGCCACGTTCATCACGCGTTCCGGCATCGTCGAGTCGGTGCACGCGTTCGCCGGCGATCCGGTGTCGTTGGCCCTGTTCGGCGGACTCATCGCGGTATCGCTCGTCGTGCCGCTCGTCCTCGTCATCCTGCGCTGGAAATCGTTCACGGCCGACACCGAGGGCGCCGATGACGTCGAGAACCTTCTGACGAAGGACGGCGCATATTACTTCAACAACGTGATCATGATCGTGTTCACGCTGCTGCTCACCTACATGACGCTGACCTCGGCGCTGCCGAGCTGGATGCCCTTCGGCGGCGATGCCCTCGGCAAGACGTCGTACGAGGCCATCGCGCGCCCGCTCGGCATCGTCTACCTGCTCATCCTCGCAGTGTGCCCGCTGCTCGCGTGGGGGAAGACCGACCCGCGCAAGTTCTTCAAGCAGGCGCGCATACCGGCGTTGTGCGCGCTCGTGCTGTTCGCCTTCCTCGCGTTTTGGTGGGCGACGCAGTTCTTGCCCGTCTACGATGCGATGATGGCGAAGAACGATGCCAACACGGCGTCGTTGCTCGAAGCGGGCCCGGGGTGGTATTACAACGGCCTCGCGATCGTGGGCCTGCTCGTCGCTTCGCTCCTGTTCTTCAACGCGGCGTTCATGTTCGTGCGCAACATCCGCGTGCCGCGCAAGCGCGGCGCGGCAATCGGCGGCGCGTTCGCGCATGTGGCCATGGCCGTTATCCTCATCGGCCTGATCGGCTCGAACATGTACGTCTTCGAGCAATCGGGCTACATGAAAGTCGAGAAGGCGAGCGCTGGCGAGGAATCCGCCGAGGCGGCGGACGAAAGCGCGGCCATCGTTTCGGCCGCCCCCTTCAGCGCGCAGGAATACCGCCTCGAGTATGCGAGCGATAGGGTGATCGACAACAGCATGACCTCCAACAACGTCGTATACGAGGTCACGTTCGACGTGTATCGCAACGACCAGCACATCGGCCAGGTTACCCCGTCGGTGCAGCTCGACACGATAACGCAGCAGCAGAAGCTCAACGCGGCCGTGATGAGCTTCCCCGAAGAGGACCTGTTCGTCGTCTACCGCGGCGTTAACAACGAGGGGTCGTTCTCGCTCGACGTGCGCGTGAACCCGTTCATCCAGCTGGTGTGGATCGGGTTCGGGATGCTCATGATCGGCACGTTCGTCGCGCTCGTGGGGCCGAGGAGAGAGCGGTCTGCCCAGTGAACGCAGTAGAGGCACGACATCTCACCAAGGCTTTCGGCACGCGCAAGGCGGTCGATGACGTTTCGTTCGCCCTGCCCGAAGGCGCGTTCCTTTCCATCTTCGGGCCCAACGGGGCGGGGAAGACCACGTTGCTGCGCGTGCTGTCGACGCTCGCGCGCCCGAGCTCGGGGGAGGCGAGCGTGGCCGGCATCGACCTCAAGGAGAAACCGGACGAGGCGCGCGCGGCCATAGGGATGATCTCGCATGCCCCCATGCTCTACCCCGACCTCACGGCGGAGGAGAACCTGCTGTTCTACGCACAGCTCTACGGCGTGGAGGACCCGCAGGCGCGCGTTTCCGAGCTGCTCGAGGCCGTGGGCCTCTCGCATCGCAGGCTCGACCCCGTGCGCACGTTCTCGCGCGGCATGACGCAACGCGTCTCGATTGCGCGGGCTCTCGTTCACGACCCGCGGGTCGTGTTCCTGGACGAGCCGTATTCGGGACTCGACCCCCATGCGGCCGATATCTTCGACCAGCTCATCGAGTCTGCTCGGGCGGATAGGGAGGACCGCGCTTTCATCATGGTCAGCCACGACTTGGCCAAGGGCTTCAGCATGTGCACGCACGCGCTCGTGCTCGCACGCGGCCGCGTGGTGACCTACGCTCCCAAGGAGGAGCTGGACTTCGACGAATTCTCGCAGCTGTACCGTGACACCGTCGGGATGGGGGTGGCCTAGCCATGGTGCAACCGCCTTCGACGTTCGCCCAGTACCGCGTGCTGCTGGCCAAGGACCTGCGCCAGGAGTTCCGCACGCGCGAGATGCTCACGAGCATGGGCATTTACGCACTGCTCGTCATCATCGTGTACGGCGCAGCGCTCGCGCTCATCGCGCGCGACGTCGACATCGTCACGATGGGGGGCGGCCTGCTCTGGGCACTCATCGTGTTCACGTCGCTCTTGGGTCTCGGGCGCTCGTTCGCGCACGAGAAGGAGCAGGGCTGCATGGAGGGCATCCTCCTCGTGCCGCTCGACCGTTCGGTCGTCTTCCTGGCGAAGGCGACGGCGAACATCCTGTTCATGCTGGCCGTCGAAATCATAGCGGTGCCGCTGTTCTACTTCTTCTTCATGACCGGGCAGCCTGCCGCGGCCACCTTGCCGGCCATCGTCGCGCCCCTGATCGTGGGCACGATCGGCATGGCGGGCATCGGCACGATGCTCTCGACCATCACCATGAACACGCGGGCGAAGGACGTCATGCTCGCCGTCCTGTTCATCCCGCTCATCTATCCGCTGCTCTACGCCTGCGTGACCGCCACGACCGCGGCCATAACGGGCAACGAGTTCTGGATGGATTTCTACATCATGCCCCTCGTGCTCGCATGCGGCTACGACGTCGTCATGCTGCTCGTATGCTGGGTGCTCTACGATTTCGTGGTAAGTGCGTAGGAGCGCAAGACGCTCCTGCGAGAGTTTGAAAGGATAGGTATGTCAAACAAGAAAGTGAAAGCCCCCGAGGCCGGGCAATGGCCCGACAAGGTGCTGATACCCGCGCTGATCGCGGGTGCGGCGCTGACGACGATCGGCTTCCTCATGGCCTTCCTCTGGGCTGCGCCGGTGAACGGAGCCCAGCTGAGCGAGCCCGTGCTCGTGGGCGATGTGATGGTCACGCACCAGCAGCTGCTCAGCCAGAAGATCTTCTACTTCCACATGCCGGTGGCTATCGTGTCGTTCGTGGCGCTCGTGTTCGTGGCGTATTACGCCATCCGCTTCTTGAGCACCCGCAACCAGCGATTCGACACGTGCGGGCGCGTTGCCATGGAGATAACGCTGCTGTTCGTGATCTTCACCATGGTCACGGGCGACCTGTGGACCCGCTTCGAGTGGGGCGTGTGGTGGACATGGGATCCGCGCCTTACCACCTATCTCATCCTCATGCTTATCGTCATCGCCTACTTCGTCATGCGCGGTGCGGTGGACGATCCTGAGCGCAGGGCAACCTATTCGGCCGTCATCGGCATCATCGCGTTCATCGATGCGCCTATCTGCATGATGATCACGAGGCTCATCCCGTCGAGCATCCACCCCGTCGTGCTGCGCGAAGGCGGCATGACGCCGGATATGGCGGCGACCGTCTTCATCGTCATGGCCGGCATGCTGCTCGTTGCATTCGGCCTGTACCGCCTGCGCTTCCGTCAGGCGCGACTCGCCGAGCGCGTCGAGGCCCTGAAGGAACAGCTGGAAGACTAAGAAAGCGAACCCGCTCGAAGCTTGGCGGCCCGTCGGGCTCCGGAGCTTCGATTGAACCCACCGAGAAAGGAACTTCCCATGAACGCAATCCTCGTTGACATCTACAGCACCGTGGCGCCGTCCGCGCCGTTTATCATCGCCGCCTACGCCATCGTGTGGCTCGCGCTCCTGATCTACGTGATCATCACGGTTAACGGCCTCAAGAAGACCGAGGCTCAGGTGGCTCTGCTCGAGGAGGCCCTTGCCGCGAAGACGGCGAAGGACAACGCGCCCGCTTAGCGCCGAGCGCGAAATACGCGCCAATTCAGTTTAGTTGGAAGACGCGCCTGCCCTTAGAACCCGAGGAGTCGGGAGAGGGCGGGCGCGTTGCTATGCAGGTTGCCGAGCAGGCTCAGGCCGTCTGCGGGAGCGATGCGGTTGTAGAGCAACTTCACGGCCGGCCCCACGGCGAAGAAGTTCACGAGCGCCGAAATGGGGGCGATGAGGGGCAGCGTCGTCACGTACGTGAAGGCGAAGTTGTCGGTTCCCAAAAGCAGGAGCGTCGTGATGGCGCACATAATGGGGGCCATGCAGCCGGTGTTCAGGAGCGTCATCCCGATGCTCTTCCTTACGCCCGTCAGGCGGTTGAGCACGAGGCGGGGTGCGAGCGCGTCGACGACCCTGCTCGCCACGAGCGATCGCACGAGGAACGCGATGGCGAACATGAGCGGGTAAAGCCAGTGCGATTGCGTGAGGAACCCCAAACCCGTCTGGCGGATGCCGTTGATCGTCACCATGAACGTGACCATGCCTCCGGTCATGAGCGCCGTGAACAAGGTTTTTCCGTTGGGAGTGCGCGGAACGGGCGTCACGCCGCGGAGGCAGTCGATGTACGTGTAGTGCGTTTCGCTCGTGCGCTTCTCGGAGGCGTTCGTCTTTCGTTCGCGGTTCAATAGCATTCCTTCGTTCCCTTTCCCCGCCCCTAATGCGGGGCGCTCCCTGCCAGACCGACTTCGTTGAGTGCCCGATTTCTGGGCAATAAAACGAACGAGACCGCAACGGGCTCTGCCCGTTCGGCGGTGGTTCTTAGTGTGGTTGTGTCTGGCTTTACAGTTAACTCGGCCCTCGGGCGAGTTGCGTCTTATTGGCCTCGATACTACGCCGCGGTTGTGAGCCAAAGATGAATGTGGAGCGAAATCCATTCATCGACCGCTTTGCGCACACATGCGGAACACGTTTAACGGATAAGCCCCTCATCTGCGGTATTGCAAAAATCACCCCACGGGGGTACTAGGCGCGCGCCATGCGTTGCGGCAATGTGCACGCTGGTTTTGCAGCCGAAAAGGAGAGGAGGGCCTATGGCCGAGAATGATCTGCCCGCCGAGGAGGCGGGCGCGGCCGAGGACGCTGCCATGGCGTCTGAGATGGAGCCGGAAGAGGCTTCCGAGCCGACGACGCAGAAGCGTTTCAAGAAGAACAAATGGGTGGTTCCCGGAGTGATCATCGCGATCGTGATCGTGCTGGGCATCGGGTTCACCGCGTGGCACAACACGCCCGGGTTCTGCAACGCGATTTGCCACGACCCGATGGACCCCTACGTGGAGACCGTCGTGAACGGCCACGCGGGCATGGCGTCCGCGGATCACGCGAACGCAGGCGTGAGCTGCCTCGGGTGCCACGAGGCGAAGCTGACCGAGCAGGTGAGCGAGGTCATGGCGTGGACGAGCGGCGACTTCACGACCGATGCCAACGGAAAGATCGTGCCTTCGGCGAACTTCGCGAGCCAGGAGTTCTGCGCGCGCAGCGGTTGCCATGACATGAGCCAAGTCACGGAGAAGACCTGGGGCTTCGAGGGCAACGATGCGAAGTACAACCCCCATTCGAGCCACCAGGACCTGGCGCTCGAGTGCGGCGATTGCCATAAGGCGCACGATGAGAGCGTGCTGGTTTGCAACGATTGCCATGCGCTGAACGCGCCTGAAGGCTGGGAGGGTTAATGATGAGCGAGTTTTCACGACGTAGTTTCTTCAAGGGCGCGGGCATCGCGGCCGTGGGCGCGGCGGCTGCCGGCGCGCTGACGGGCTGCGGGAACAGCCAGAAGGTGGACGAGAACGTGCCGAACGCCACTGCCGGCGAGGCCCCGTCGACGCCCGCATGGCTCGGCAAGGCCCCCGAGATCGCCGAGAAGGACATCACCGAGACCATCGACACCGAGGTGCTCGTCATCGGCTGCCGCACCGGCGGCCTGCCCGCCGTCATTTCCGCAGCCGAGAACGGCGCGAAGGTGCTCGGCATCGACCGTGTGGCAAGCGTCTCGAACCCGCGCGAGGACATCGGCGCCATCGATTCGAAGTTGCAGCAGGCATCGTTCGAGCAGTTCCCCGAGTTCCGCATCGACAAGATGGAGGCCATGGAGGACATCGTGCGCTATGCGAACGGCTTCGCGCGCTACGACCTCATCAAGCTCTGGGCCGACGAGTCGGGCGCCTGCGTGGACTGGCTCACCGATATCGTCGAGCGCGACGGCCGCATGGTCATGCGCTTCGAGGGCGGCCTGCCGCCCGAGTCCGAAGCGCGCGACAAGGCGTACGCCACCGGCCATAGCCCCGAGATAGTGGGGGCCGCCAAGGAGGACAAGTCCTTCTCGTTCGGCGTTTCGCTCAAGGAGTACGCCGAGGAGAAGGGCGCCGAATTCCGTTGGAGCACCGAGCTGGTGAAGCTCGAGCAGGACGCCAACGAGCGCGTCGTCGGCATCATCGCCCGCGACGTTAAGGACCGCCATTACATCCGCATCAACGCCCCGAAGGGCGTTATCATCGCCACGGGCGGCTACGGCAACAACCTCGAGATGATGCAGGCGCGCCAGCCGTGGAACCAGGACCTGCGCATCCCCGTGCCGGCTCGCGGCGGCAACCCCACGGGCGACGGCATCAAGGCCGCGCTCTGGGTGGGCGGCAAGATGGACCCGATGGGCGCAGCCGTCACGTTCAACCGCGCATGCTGCAAGCCCACGGAGACCGCCGGCATGGGCAACCAGGACACGGCGGCCAACGGCAACGCCGCCAACTGGTTCTGGTTCGGCGAGCAGCCGTTCCTGAAGGTGAACCTGAACGGCAAGCGCTTCTGCAACGAGTCCGGCCCCTACGACTACATGCTGCACTCAACGTGGATGCAGCCGCACCACACCTACGTCGACATCTGGGATTCCGACTACGTCGAGAAGGTTCGCCAGATCAACGAGGTGGGCTGCTGCCGCCTGTACCCGTTCGACAACGGCGCGCCTTCCAACATGCCGATCCAGGCCATGGAGGGCATGTTCGAGAAGTCCATCGAGGCCGGCTACATCCAGCGCGCCGACACGATGGAGGAGCTCGCCGCCAAGCTGAACCTGCCCGTTGAGGAAACGGTTGCCACGTGGAAGCACTACAACGAGATGGCCTACTCGGGCAAGGACACCGACTACAACAAGGAGTCCTACCGCATGCTCCCGCTCGATCAGCCGCCGTACTACGGCGTGCGCACGGGCGCATGGTTCCTGGCGACGGTGGATGGCGTGATCATCGACACGAACATGCACCCCGTGCGCGAGGACGACTCGCCGATCGAGGGCCTCTACATGACGGGCGACGCTTCCGGCGGCATGTTCGCCGTGAGCTATCCGAACCTCTTCACGGGCCTCGCATGCGGTCGCACGATGACGTTCGGGCGCCGCGCAGGCATGCTGGCAGCGACGGGACGTGCTTAGAATTAGTCATCGTTAAGCCTGGTCAAAGGCTGTTTGTGGTGAATGTGAACGGGGTTTGCCTTTCAGCTTGCCCCGTTCGCCATAGTGTATGATGCTCGGTCGAATCCCCGTTGAGGGGCGAGGACGCGTGACGATGGGCGAAGAGATAATTAAATCAAGCGAAAGCGTGTTCGACGCGGCGTTTTGGCGCGTCACGGCAGCGCTCGCGCTTATCTCGTTCTCGATCTCCCTCATGAACCAGGTGGTTTTTCCGCTCTTCGACCCCGTGTTCATGTTCGCGCGAGATATCTCCGTCACCGCCAACGTCGCGTTCATGATCGGAGTTGGCTTGCTCGCCGCGTTCAAGCCTCAGGTGATGCGCCTCGAGCGAACGGCGGAGCCCGTTACGGCGGCTTGCCTGATCATCGGCTCCGTCATGCTCATTCCTGCGCTCGCCGTGGGCAACGTCGCGCTCCTGATCGTGTCATCGAGTCTTTTCGCGGTCGGTCGGGCCGGGGCGATGCTCGTCATCGGCCTCGCGGCAACCGGGTTCGACGCCCGCAAGGCTTCCGCGTGCATCGGCATAGCCTTCACGGTGCGCCTCGCGCTGGATGCGGTTATCTGGGCCGCGCCCGTCATTCTGGGCATCATCCTCTTCCTCGTGTGCCCGCTCGTGTCGTTCCTGCTCACCATCGGGCTCGCCAAGCCCTTGATCGCCGAGATCGCCGCTGCGGACGCCCCGGCGGACGTGGCGATCACCCAGCCGTCGACGTTCCTGCCGCTTGCGAGCCAGCTGTTCGTCTGCCTGTTCCTGTTCTCGATGGCGTTCGGCTTCAGCCTGCGCTTCGGCGAGGTGGCCGGCACGCCGCTTTCCAACATGATCGGTTTCGTGCCGGTCGCGCTCATCGCGATTTACGCGATTGTCCGCCGCAAGAGCTTCAACGCCGACCTCACCGTTCAGGCGTCTGTCCTGATCGTTGCCGCAGGTTTCTTCCTGTCCACCGTCTCGCTCAAGACGGGCTATCTGTCCTCGAGCGCACTGCTCGCCACGGGCAACGCCCTTTTCGAGATGGTGGCCTGGCTTGTCCTCATCATGCTGGCGGGGCGCAACCGCAAGGGCGCGCTCGCGGTGTTCGCTTGGGGCCGCGGCGTCGCGGGCGTCGGCTCGCTCATCGGCGCCGCTCTCGGCATGGTGAGCAACCAGCTCTGCTGCATCGACCGCGACTTGTTCGCGTTTCTCCCGTGCCTGCTCATGCTGCTGGTCGTGGGCTATGCGCTCATCGGCATGCGCTCGTTCAGCTTCGCCGACACCATCGAGGGCGTCACGCCCGCGCCCGACGCGCTCGAACTCGAAGCGCTGCCGACGTCGGAGATTTCCCTCGAGGACCGTTGCCGCGCCGTCGCCGAAGAGCACGGGCTCTCGTCGCGCGAGCTCGAGGTGTTCGAGATGCTGGCGGAGGGCCGCGATCGCGCCTATATCGAGGAGAAGCTGGTCATATCGCGCAACACAGTGAAAGCGCACGTCAAGCACATCTACGCGAAGCTCGACATCCATTCCCACCAAGACCTCATCGCGCTCGTTCACGGGGATTAGCGCCGTAGCGGATATCGTTGGCCGATGGGCATTGCCTGGAGACCGCATTCGCCAAGGTCGCACGCTTCATTTGCGGTAATATAGGCGGATACGTTTTCAGAACTTGAGGAGCGCACGTATGGCTGAAGAAGGCAAGAAAGTCGACTACGATTTCGCGGCGCACGAGACGCCGCTGTTCAATGCCTGGAAGGACGCCGGATACTTCCAGCGCAGCAAGGGGAGGGGCGAGTACGCCGACCATCCCTACACCATCGTCATTCCGCCGCCCAACATCACGGGCGTGCTGCACATGGGCCATGCACTCAACGACACCATCCAGGACACGTGCACGCGCCATGCGCGCATGCAGGGCCGTCCGGCCCGCTGGATCCTCGGCACCGACCATGCCGGCATCGCCACGCAGACGAAGGTGGACAAGGCCCTGGCCGACAAGGGCGTGTCGCGCTTGCAGATCGGCCGCGAGAAGTTCATCGACGCTTGCTGGGATTGGCGCGAGGAATACGGCAACACCATCGTGAGCCAGATCAAGGGCATGGGCTGCTCGTGCGACTACGAGGACGAGCATTTCACGCTCGACGACGACTACGCGCACGCCGTGCGCCAGGTGTTCGCCGACTGGTACCACGACAAGCTCATCTACCGCGGCAAGCGCATCGTCAACTGGTGCCCGCACTGCACCACGGCAATCGCTGACGACGAGGCGGAGTACATTGACGAGAAGGGCCATCTGTGGCACCTGCGCTACCCGCTCGTCGAGCCGATCGACGGCCAGGACTACATAGTCGTGGCCACGACGCGCCCCGAGACCATGCTCGGCGACACGGGCGTGGCGGTGTCGCCGAAGGACCCGAGCAAGAAGAAGTTCGTGGGCGCCAAGGTGAAGCTTCCGCTCGTGGACCGCGAGATCCCCATCTTCGAGGACTTCGTCGTGGACGCCGAGTTCGGCACCGGCTTCGTTAAGGTCACGCCCGCTCACGACCCCAACGACTGGGGCATGGGCCAGCGCCACGACCTGCCGCGCATCAACATCTTCGACGAGACCGCCCACGTGGTGGAGGGTTACGGCAAGTTCAGCGGTATGGACCGCGACGAGGCCCGCGAGGCCGTCGTGGCCGCGTTCGAGGAGCTCGGCCTGCTCGACCACATCGAGGATCACGACCATTCCGTCATGACGTGCTACCGTTGCCACACGAAGCTCGAGCCGTGGGAGTCCGAGCAGTGGTTCGTCGCCGTCGATGAGCTGAAGAAGCCGGCTGCCGCTGCGGTGGAGTCGGGCGAGATCCAGTTCCACCCCGAGCGTTGGAAGCAGGTCTACCTTGACTGGCTGGCCAACCTGAAGGACTGGTGCATCTCGCGCCAGTTGTGGTGGGGCCACCGCATTCCCATGTACTACTGCGACGCCTGCGGCTGGGAGGACGCGTGCGTGGACGAGCCGCACGAGTGCCCCAAGTGCGGCGGCGCCATCCGCCAGGACGAGGACGTGCTCGACACCTGGTTCTCGAGCCAGCTGTGGCCGTTCGCGACGCAGAACTGGACCGATCGCGATTCGGTGAGCGACGAGATCGCCGCGAACTACCCGACGCAGGTGCTCTCGACGGCCCGCGACATCATGGGCCTCTGGGTTGCGCGCATGGTCATGGCTTCAGAGTACTGCACGGGCAAGATTCCCTTCGAGCACGTGATCATCCACCCGACGGTCATGGGCGCCGACGGCAAGCCGATGAGCAAGAGCCGCGGCAACGGCGTAGACCCGCTGCGCCTGATGCGCGACTACGGCGCCGATGGCATGCGCTTCGGCCTGCTCATGCAGGTGACGGGCTCGCAGGACCTCAAGTTCAACGAGGACAAGCTGGTGAGCTCGCGTAACTTCGCCAACAAGATCCGCAATGCCGCGCGCTTCGTCGGCATGAACCTGGAGGGCTACGAGCCGGGCGCTCCCGAGCCATCCACGCCCGCCGACCGCTGGATCTTCAGCCGCCTGGCGAAGCTCGTCGCCTCGCTCGACGAGCTGTACGAGCAGTTCGAGTTCGGCGAGATCACGCGCGAGCTGTACGCGTTCTTCTGGAACGAGTTCTGCGACTGGTACATCGAGTTCTCCAAGGGCCGTCTGGCTGCCGACGCCGATCCGGCCGACCGCGCCCGTTGCCAGCGCAACCTCATGTTCGTGCTCGATCAGGCCATCCGCCTGCTGCACCCGATCATGCCGTTCGTCACCGAGGAGATCTACCAGGAGCTCCCGTTCGACCGTTCAGAGGATCCGTACCTGATCGGCGCCGCATGGCCTGAGGCGAAGGCGCTCGCCCAGTTCGTGGACGACGATTCCGAGCGCGCTATCGACCTCGTGTGCGAGGCGATCACGGCCATCCGCTCCACGCGAGCGCGCTACCGCCTGTCTCCCAAGCAGGAGCTCGACGTGGTCGTGAAGGCCGGGGCGGACGACGTGCGCCTGCTCGACGCGCAGCGCGCGCTGGTCGAGAACATGGCGAACACCGCATCGCTCTCCATTGCCGTGGACGCCGTCAAGCCCGAGAGCTCGACCGTCGTTCTCGGTGCCGGCATCGAGGCCTACATCGTCCTCGCCGGCCTGGTGGACTTCGACGCGGAGCGCGCCCGCCTGCAGAAGGAGCGCGAGAAGCTCGCCAAGGACGAGGCGAAGCTCGGCAAGAAGCTCTCCAACGAGGGCTTCCTCGCCAAAGCCGCGCCCGAGATCATCGAGAAGGACCGAGCCAAGCACGCCGACCTGGTAGCAACCCTCGCCAAGATCGACGAGCAGCTTGAGGCTTTGGCCTAACGGCCAAAGGCTTCGCCTGACGCAGCGCGAAGTCGGGGTGCCTGGACGCCGCTCGCTGACTGCACTGCCCACATCGAGGGTTAAAATGATGGAAATGCAGCGTCGGATGGCGGGCGGGCGGAGCGAGGTCAAGCCAAAGGAGGAGCGAGATCCACTTTTCCGCCCGTACTTGGCGGAAAAGTTAGCTCGCGACGACGACGCGTCGAGCGTAGCCCGCCCGCCATCCGACGCGGGCGGAGACGAAAAGCAGCCACGGAGGCAACGATGAAAGTACTCGTAATAGTCCCCTTCAAGGAAGACCACATGGCCCGTATCCGTGAGGCCGCCGGCTCCGATTCCACGGTCGAGCAGCTCGTGGTCAAGAACCCCAAGCCCTTCGACACGTCGCTGCGCGACGCGATCATGCAGGCCGATATCGTCATCGGCGAGCCGCCGCTGAAGCTCCTCCATTCCGAGGGCATCCCCGTCAAGTGGGTGCAGATGACCTGGGCGGGCACCGACATGTACACGGACACGGTGTCCGGGTTCCCGGAGGGCATGGTTCTCACCAACGTCGCGGGCGCCGCATACGGCCACATCATGTCGCAGTACGTGGTGGGCCAGATCCTGGCGATCACGCAGAACCTGGGCATGTACGCGCGCCAGCAGCTCACCACCTCGTGGACGGACCTGGGCGAGAACATGACGCTCGAGGGGGCAAACGTGCTCATCTACGGCGCGGGCGACATCGGCCAGTGCGTGGCCAAGCGCCTGTCGGGCTTCGATTGTGCGCGCATCACCGGCGTGTGCCGCGACACGGAGAAGCCCCGGCCGCACTTCGACGAGCTCGTCTCGCTGCAGCGCGCCGAGTTTCTGCTCCCGCAGGCGGACGTCGTGGTCGGGTGCATTCCCAATGCGCCGCAGACGAAGCGCTACTTCAACGACCGCAGGCTGCGTCTCATAAAGCAGGGCGGCGTGCTCGTGAACGTCGGCCGCGGCAACTTCGTCGACGGCGAGGCGCTCAACAACGTGCTGAGCGAGGGGCTGCTGCGCGGCGCCGCGCTCGACGTGACCGACCCCGAGCCGCTCCCGCGCAACCATCCGCTGTGGCGCAACCCGCGCTGCCTGATCACTCCGCACATCTCCGGTGGCGCGTTTGCGCACAGCGAGGGCACCGAGGAGCGCATCTGCGAGATATGCTGCGATAACCTGCGCCGCTACAGGGCGGGCGAGGAGCTTGCGCATCGCGTGTGCTAGGGTGTCCGGGCTGGAAAAGCCTCGAGTGAGATTTTCGGTAATGCGAATGGGAACGGAGCGAGGGCGTGCCCCTCGCTCTTTGTCTGTATAGCTTGTGATGTGAGTGCTTGCCTGCTCGGTTTGCTATAATGGCGTTTCGTAAACGTACTCCAAACGATTGAGGGGTTTTAAATGAACGAACTATTGTCCCAGCTGTGGACCCCGGAGCTCCAAACCGCGCTTTCCGTTGTAGTTGTTTGCCTGGTGATCCTGTACGTGCTCAGCATCATCTGGGTTGCCCGCGACGCATACATGCGCGGCAGCATGTGGTACATCTGGGCCATCGTCGCGCTCGTGCCGTTGCTCGGCGTCATCGCGTATTGCCTGCTGCGTCCGCCCCTGCTGCAGATCGACCGCGACGAGCAGGAGCTGGAGGTCGCGCTCAAACAGCGGGAGCTGATGAAATACGGCGAGTGCGCTTCGTGCGGCTACCCCGTGGAGGCGGACTACGTCATGTGCCCGAACTGCCATCAGCGCCTGAAGAACCTCTGCCCGACGTGCCACCACGCGCTCGACCCCGACTGGAGCGTCTGCCCGTACTGCACCACTCCGATCAACAAGCCCACGCGCAGCCGCAGGCGCGAGCCGATGGAGCGCTAGGCGCGATAACCGTTAAAGCAAGGGCCGCTCGTTCGAGCGGCCTTTTCTTGTTTCCGAGGGAACGGCGATGGATGAGCAGCGGGGCCAGGCGCCTCCGCCCATCACCTATGCGAAGAACGTGCGGCCGATCTGCTTGTAGAAGCTTTCCTGGCGGCGCGTGAGCAGGATGGTGGGGTTTTCGCCGACGCTCACGATGACGGTCTTGACGGGGCGCTCGAACTCGAGGGCATCGCCGTCGGCGAAGAGCGACACTTCGGCCGCGCTGTTGCCGAGCACCGTGGTCTCCACCACGTCGTGGTGCTCCGTGACGATGGCGCGCGAGTTGAGCGTGTGGGGCGCCAGCGGAACCACGATCATCCCCCGGTGGCTCGGGCCCACGAGGGGGCCGCCTGCCGAGAGGGCGTACGCGGTCGAGCCCGTGGCCGTCGACACGACGAGGCCGTCACCGCGCATGCGCGCCACGCGATCGCCCGAGACGGAGAACTCGAAATCGACGATGTGCCCGAGGGCGCCGCGCGCGATGGCGATCTCGTTGAAGGCGAAGAACTCGCGCGGGGCCTGGGGCTCCTCGTCCTCGTCGCCCTCGCATTCCACGATTGCGCGGAGGTTCATGCGCGTCTCGTGAACGATCTCGCCCGCGAGCGCGTCTGCGAGAAGGGGGATGACCCCGTCTTCCGCCGTGTTCGTGAGGAAGCCCAGGTGGCCGAAGTTGATTCCCATGATGGGCGCATGCAGCACGTCGGCGACGCGCGCCGAATGGAGCAACGTGCCGTCGCCCCCGAGCGCGATGATGAGGCCGTAACCGTCGCCGAGCTGCTCGCGCAGCTTGCGGGCGCCTTCGCCGTACACGCCGGACGGGCCGGGCAGGCTGGTTACGTCCATCTCGAAATGCTCGATTCCCTGCGAGTCGAGGAAGGCCGCGATCTGGAACATTGCGTCGAGCGTCTTCGAGGTCTTGCGGTTTGCGATGATGAGAATCTTCATGGGGTTGTGGACTCCGTTTCGAAATCCCAATGAGACTTTTATAATAAGTCGGATTATTATAACGCGTCGATACGAGAGGAGAGGGCAGTGGCGAGCGTTTCGGAAGAGACGCATTCTTCGGTGGCGAAGTCGACGGCCTTGATGTCGGCGGCCACGCTCATCTCGCGCATGACGGGGCTCGTGCGCACGTGGGCCATGGCGTTCGCTTTGGGGAACACGCTGGTCACGAGCGCCTACCAGGTGGCCAACAACATGCCCAACGTCGTGTTCGACCTGGTTGCCGGCGGCCTGCTCGGCGCGGCCTTCATCCCCGTCTACCTGCTCGAGAAGGAGAAGAAGGGCGAGGGCGGCGGCAACGATTTCGCCTGCAACCTGCTCAACCTCACGATCATCGTGCTCGGCGCGCTCACGTTGCTCTCGAGCCTGTTCGCCCCCCAGCTCATCGCAACGCAGACGTTCACCGTGGGCGAAACGGACGAAGTGGTCGAGCTCTCGGTGGCGTTCTTCCGCATCTTCGCGTTCCAGATCGTGTTCTACGGCATCTCGGGCATCGTCACGGCGGTGCTCAACGCCAACCGCGTCTACTTCCTTCCCGCCGTGGCGCCGGCGCTCAACAACGTCCTCGTCATCGCGTCGTTCTTCGCCTACATCCCGCTTTCGGCCTACGACCAGCAGCTCGCCATCGTGGTGCTCGGCGTGGGCACGACGCTCGGCGTGGCCGTGCAGGCGGTCATCCAGATTCCCGCGCTCGTCAAGATGGGCTTCAAGTACCGTTTCTTCGTCAGGCTGCGCGACCCCGCGCTCGTCGAGGCCATGAAGATCGCGCTGCCCACCATGCTCTACATCGTGGGCACGCTCGTGGCGTTCTCGTGCCGCAACGCGTTCTCGCTGCAGGTGGGCGAGAACGGCCCGTCCACGCTGCTCTACGCATGGACGTGGTTCCAGCTGCCGTACGGCGTGGTGTCGGTGTCGCTCTCCCGCGCCCTGTTCACGGAGATGGGCGAGGCCGCCGCGAAGGAAGACGCCCCCGCCTTGCGCGAGCTCGTGCGCACGGGCCTCTCGGGCAACTTGCTGCTCGTCATACCGCTCGCCGGCATCATGATCGGCCTGGCCATACCGCTCATGGAGCTGTTCCGCGCCGGCGCGTTCGGCGCCGACGACGTGACGTACGTGTCGACGGTTCTCGCCGCCTGGCTCTACAGCCTGCCGTTCTACGCGGTGCTGTTCTTCCTCTACAACGTGTTCGCCTCGATTAGGCGCTTCATGTCATTCGCCGTCGTCAGCTGCGCCATGGTCGTCGTGCAGTGCCTGCTCTACTACCTGCTGTGCACGCCCCAGGCGCTCGGTTTGGTCGGAGTGCCCATCGCCGACCTGGTGTACTACGGCGCGTGCTGCGTCATCTTGCTCTTCATGCTGCGGCGCATGATCGGCGCGTTCGATTTGAAGTACGTTATCTGGGTGGCGCTGCGCACGCTCGCGGCCTCCGCCGTCGCGACGGTCCTCGCGTACTTCATCTCCGTCTGGCTGCCGGTGGGCGAGGGGATGCTCGGGGGCTTCATCCGCCTGGTCGTTGCCGGCGGCATAGGCCTGGTCGTGGCGTTCGGCCTGTGCGCGCTGTTCCGCATTCCCGAAATGCAGGTGGTCACCAACCTCGTGGGCAAGGTGACGCGCAAGTTCAAGAGGTAGGGAATCACCCACCTGAGCCGCGCATATGCGATTGTTGAGACATGCCGATTTGACGCAAACGGCTGTTGCGGGTGGGCTATAATCGATGGGTTAGTCCGACTGAAAGAGGTTCCCTATGCCCCGTCGCATTGGTTTCGACAATGACAAGTACATCGAGTTGCAGACGGAGCGCATCCGCGAGCGCGTGCACGAGTTCGGCGGCAAGCTCTACCTCGAGTTCGGCGGCAAGCTGTTCGACGACTACCATGCGTCCCGCGTGCTGCCCGGCTTCGAGCCCGACACGAAGCTGCGCATGCTCAAGAGCCTTGTCGATGAAATCGAGATCATCCTCGTCATCAACGCCAACCACATCGAGCACTCCAAGGTGCGCGGCGACTTGGGCATCACCTACGACGAGGACCTGCTGCGCCTGATGGACGTGTTCCAGGGCCTCGGGTTCTTCGTGGGCAGCGTGTGCATCACGCAGTACCGCAACCAGCCGGCGGCCGACGTGTTCCGCCAGCGCCTCGAGGCGCTCGGCGTGCGCAGCTACCTGCATTACCCCATTGAGGGCTACCCGTACGACATCGACCACATCGTGAGCGACGAGGGCTACGGGAAGGACGAGTACATCGAAACCGAGCGGCCGATCGTGGTCGTGACGGCCCCCGGCCCCGGGTCGGGCAAGATGGCCACCTGCCTCTCGCAGCTCTACCAGGAGCATCGCCGCGGCGTGAACGCGGGCTACGCGAAGTTCGAGACGTTCCCCATCTGGAATCTCCCGCTCGACCACCCCGTGAACATTGCCTACGAGGCCGCGACGCTCGACCTGTCCGACGTGAACGCGATCGACCCCTTCCATCTGGAAGCCTATGGCGAGACCACCGTGAACTACAACCGCGACATCGAGATCTACCCGGTGCTCAAGGCCATGATGGAGAAGATCCTGGGCGAGAGCCCCTACAAGTCGCCCACCGATATGGGCGTGAACATGGCCGGCCTCGCCATCTGCGACGACGAGGCGTGCCGCGACGCCGCGAACCGCGAGATCGTGCGCCGCTACTTCCAGACCGCCACCGAGGCCAAGCGCACGGGCGTGGGCGACGAGAACGTGGCGAAGGCCGAGATGCTCATGAAGAAGGCGGGCATCGGGATCGACCTTTCTCCCGCACGTGCCGCGGCGCTGGCGAAGGCCGAACAGTCCGGCGGCCCTGCGGGCGCCATGGAGCTGCCCGACGGGCGCGTCATCACCGGCAAGACGTCGACCCTGCTCGGTGCCGCCTCGTCGGTGCTGCTGAACGCGCTCAAGGCGCAAGCGGGCATCGACGACGACATGATGATCATCAGCGACGCGGCGCTCGAGCCCATTTGCAGCCTGCGCACCGAACAGCTGGGGCATCAGAACCCGCGCCTCCACCCGCGCGAGATGCTCATCGCGCTCTCCACGAGTTCGCTCACGAGCCCCATGGCCGCGACGGCGATCAACGCCGCCGGCGAGCTGCGCGGAAGCGATGCGTATTTCAGCATCATCATCCCGTCCGACGACGAGCAGCTCTACCGCAGCCTCGGCATCAACGTCTGCTGCGAGCCCAAGTACGAGCAGCATCGTTACTATCAAGGGTAGGCGCGTCTGACCTACTGTCCGCCC
>SUUE01000002.1:221111-305035 GCA_015062685.1 Coriobacteriaceae bacterium | reverse complement strand
GCTCGAAAAGAACCTATAATGGTCGGACGCGCGAAACGCGCGAGTATCCGAAAGCAGGCGCTTTGTGTGCGCCCGGCTAGAAGCAGGCACTTTGTGGGTGCCCGGCCGAACAGGAGAAAGGACCTGAACATGAAGATTATTCTGCCCGACGGTTCCGAGAAGGAACTCGAAAACGGCGCCACCGTGGCCGATGTGGCCGCTTCCATCGGCGCCGGCCTTGCCAAGGCGGCGCTCGGCGGCGTCGTGAACGGCAACCTGGTGGATCTCACGCGCGAAGTGGCGGATGGCGACCAGGTATCTATCGTCACTAGCAAATCACCCGAAGCCCTCGAGCTGCTGCGCCATTCTTCGGCGCATGTCATGGCGGCCGCGCTCGTCGACCTGTTCGGCGACGTGAAGTTCGGCGTGGGCCCCGCCATCGAGAACGGCTTCTACTACGACGTGAAGCTCGATCGCACGCTGTCGAGCGACGACTTCGAGGCCATCGAGAAGCGCATGGCCGAGATCGTCGAGGCTGCCGAGCCCTTCGAGCGCAAGGTCGTGACCCGCGACGAGGCGCTCGAGATGTTCGCGAGCCAGCCCTTCAAGATCGAGCTCATCAACGAGATGCCCGAGGACGAGGTTATCACCATCTACTCCATCGGCTCGTTCACGGACCTGTGCCGTGGCCCGCACCTTCCCGACACGAGCAAGGTGCCCGCGTTCAAGCTGCAGAAGATAGCCGGCGCCTACTGGCGCGGCGATGCGGAGCGCGACCAGCTGCAGCGCCTGTACGGCACCGCGTTCTTCAAGCAGAAGGAGCTCGACGAGCACCTGCATAACCTCGAGGAAGCCGAGAAGCGCGACCACCGCAAGCTCGGGCGCGAGCTCGGCATCTTCATGATGGACGAGCTGGCCGGCGTGGGCCTGCCGCTGTATCTGCCGAAGGGCGCCCGCATCATCCGCACGATGCAGGAATGGCTTCGCAAGGAGCTCTACCGCCGCGGCTACGAGGAAGTCATCACCCCGCACATCTACAAGGCGGACGTGTGGAAGACCTCGGGTCACTACGACTTCTACCACGAGAACATGTACTTCTTCAACATCAACGAGGGCACCGATGAACAGCCGCGCTACAGCGAGTACGGCGTGAAGCCCATGAACTGCCCGGGCCACGTCATGCTGTACCGCAACGACGTGCATTCCTACCGCGACCTGCCCGTGCGCTTCTTCGAGTTCGGCACGGTGTACCGCCACGAGATGAGCGGCGTCGTGCACGGCCTCATGCGCGCCCGCGGGTTCACGCAGGACGATGCGCACGTGTTCTGCCGCGAGGATCAGGTCGTCGACGAGGTCGTGGCCATCCTCGACCTGGCCGACAACATCATGAAGGAGTTCGGTTTCGAGTACGAGGCCGAGATCTCCACGCGCCCGGAGAAGTCCATCGGCACCGACGCCATGTGGGAGTTCGCTGAGGGCGCGCTGAAGGAGGCCATCGAGCGCCGCGGCCTGAAGTACGAGATCAACCCCGGCGACGGCGCGTTCTACGGCCCGAAGATCGACATCAAGGTGAAGGACGCCATCGGACGCACCTGGCAGTGCTCCACGGTGCAGGTGGACTTCAACCTGCCCGAGCGCTTTGGCTTGACCTACCGCACCGCCGACAACGGCGAGGCGCAGCCGTTCATGCTGCACCGCGCCCTGTTCGGCTCCATCGAGCGCTTCCTGGGCATCCTGATCGAGCATTACGCGGGCGCCCTGCCGCTTTGGCTCTCGCCGGTGCAGGCAGTGATCCTGCCCATTGCCGACCGCCATGTGGACGCGGCGTACGACCTGAAGAAGAAGCTGACTGCCGCCGGCGGCCGCGTTGAGGTGTTCGAGCAGAACGAGCCCATGCGCGTGAAGATCGCCAAGGCGCAGGCGCAGAAGGTGCCGTACATGATCGTGCTCGGCGACAAGGAAGTCGAGGAGGGCACGATCAGCGTGCGCGAGCGCTTCGAGGGCGACCTGGGCACATGGCCCGTCGAGAAGATGGAAGACATGCTCCGCGAAACTGTCGTATAAAACGCTTGACGTCTCGAAACAATTGTGTACAATTAAGTTGTAAACAAAAAACGAGAGGAGCCCCGCAATGACCGAACAGATTTCCGCCGCCGATTGGCAGGCCAAGGTACTCGATTCCGACAAGACCGTGCTCGTTGACTTCTATGCCACCTGGTGCGGCCCGTGCAAGATGATGGCGCCCGTGATCGACGAGATCGCCACCGAGAAGGCGGGCGAAGTGAACGTGTACAAGATCGACATCGACGAGAACCCCCAGATCGCCCAGCAGTACGGCGTCATGAGCATCCCGACGTTCGTCGCCTTCAAGGGCGGCGAGCCCGCGGCACGCACCCTCGGCGCGCAACCCAAGGAGAACGTGCTCGCGCTGCTGGCCTAATCGGCAACTGGCTGCCAGCGCGAGGAAAACTCGGCTCGCGCAAGGCACCTGAAAGCACATGAGAAGAGGAACCGCTTATAGCGGTTCCTCTTTTTGTATGCCCGCTGTCTTCTTCACACTATTCGACAATATGAATAATACGGAAATAAGACTATACACAAAGACGAATAAGTTTTATCATAATTGACCGCGAATCAGAATGATTCGCAACGAAAGATAAAGGAACGGTATAAGGAGATGGGATGAGACAAAAGGGGAAGAAATGGTTGGTTGCCGCATGCGTTGCACTTTGCTGCGCAGCGGTGTTGGCGCTCGCGGGGTGCGGCTCGAGCGCTTCGACGGCGAGCGGGCCGGCCAGCGGCTCGGCGAGCGGGTCGCAGGCGGCGAGCTCCTCGAGCGAGGCGAAGGCGAGCGGTACGGTTTCGTTCACGGATTCGGCGGGCCGCACGGTGGAGCTGCCCGCGAAGATCGAGCGCGTTGCGATCACCGGGCCCATTTCGCAGATGTTCATGTTCACGCTCGCTCCGGAGAAGATGGTTGGTCTGTCCAACAAGCTCTCCGACACCGAGGCGAAGTACGTTGGTTCCGATTACGCGAACCTGCCGGTATACGGCCAGATCTACGGCGGCAAGGGCGACTTCAACAAGGAAGCCGTCGCAAACGCGGATCCTCAGGTGATCATCGACATCGGAGAGGCGAAGAAGACCATCGTCGAGGACATGGATGCCATCCAGGAATCGACCGGCATCCCGTGCGTGCACATCGAGGCATCGTTCGACAGCTATGACGAGGCCTACAAGAAGCTCGGCGAGCTGCTGGGCGTGCAGGACCGCGCGAACGAGCTGGCCGATTACTGCGCCAAGGCCTACAAGGAGACGACCGACGCCATCGCGTCCGTTCCCGAAGCCGACCGCGTGAAAGTGCTCTACCTGCTCGGTGACGCGGGCCTGAACGTCATGGCCAAGGGCTCGTTCCAGGGCACCGTGGTCGATCGCGTGGCGACCAATGTCGCGGAGGTGGAGAAGGCGAGCGGTTCGGGCTTGGGCAACGAGTCGAGCTTCGAGCAGATCGCCATGTGGGATCCCCAGATGATCATCTTCGCTCCGGGCAGCATCTACGACACCGTCGGTAACGACGATGCCTGGAAGACCCTCGCGGCCATCTCCAGCGGCAACTACTACGCCGTGCCGGGCGAGCCGTACAACTGGATCTCGTCGCCTCCGGGCGTGAACCAGGTGCTCGGCTACCAGTGGTTCGCGCGCCTGTGCTACCCGAGCAAGTTCAAGGACGGCATTGCCGATACGGTGAAGGGCTACTACAAGACGTTCTACGGCTACGACATGAGCGATGCGGAGTGCGAGAAGCTCATCGCGAATTCCGTGCCCAAGAAGTAGCACGAGGTGCGAAGGGAAGCGCAAGCGAAATAGCATGCGGTCCCGCTTCGGCGGGGTCACTTTAGAAAGGGGAATCATGGCGGAGAACGTGTCGCCTTGGAATCTGTACGACGAGCTCATCGCAGGGGTGCCCGATGACGTGCTCGTAACCGACTACTGCTTGGGCACCCATTGGTCCTACCTCGAGGCCGAGTGCGGAATGGGCGTGTCGTTCACGACGCGCGGCGGGTCCTCGCGCAACGACAAGCGCGATTTGCGGGGGCTCTCGCTGCGCGAAGCGGCGGCGCTCGCGAAATCGTGGTGCTTCGAGGAGGCTTCGATCGGCATCGCGGCGCTCAACGCCTGGTACGCGCGTCGCGAATTGACCGATGCGCTTGGCGCCACATACGACGAGGCGGTTGACCTGCCCGATGGAACGGTGCGCAAGATCGACGCGTTCGAGCTCTACCGTCCGGAGATTGCGGCCAAGGGCGATGCGAAGGTGACGGTCGTGGGCCATTTCCCGCACGTCGACCGCATTGCGGAATACGCCGAGCTCACGGTGCTCGAACGCAACCCGCGGGACGGGGACACACCCGACCCCGCGTGCGAGTACGTCATCCCGGAGCAGGACTACCTGTTCATGACCGGCGTGACGATCATCAACAAGACGGCGCCGCGTTTGCTCGCCCTGGCCGAGGGCGTGACGACCATCATGGTGGGGCCGTCGGTCGTCATGTCGCCGGTGCTCTTCGAGCGGGGCGTCGACATGCTCGCGGGCAGCGTCGTCGCAGACCCGGAGAAGACGAAGTTCGCGGTGAAGACGGGTGCCGGGCAGTTCTTCGGCGAAGCGCTGCAGATGTGCTCGATCCGCGCGAAGTAGCGGGCCGGTTGGTGTTGAATGAGCGAAAAGCGCGAAGACATAACGTGCCCGCGAAAAACTCGGCGCGGGCACAGGGCCGATATCATCTTGGTTTGCCTCGCGGTCGTGCTCGTCGTGCTCGGCTTGCTCTCGTTCCTGGTGGGGAGGTATCCGATAAGCCCCGACAAGGTCGTCGGCATGCTCGCGGGCAACGTTTTCCCCATCGACCCGTTCTGGACCGAACGGGAGGCAACGATCTTCTTCAACGTGCGCTTGCCGCGCGTGGTGCTCGCCATGCTAGTGGGGTGCTGCCTCGCCACCGCCGGCGCAGCTTATCAGGGAACGTTCCAGAACCCGCTCGTTTCCCCCGACATCCTAGGTGCTTCGCAAGGGGCCGCGCTCGGTGCCGCGGTTGCCATATTGCTGGGGTTCGCGAGCTTCGGCGTGTCGCTTCTCGCGTTCGGCTTCGCCATTATCACCGTCGTCATCGTTGTGGTGGTGGCCCAGGCGGCTCGCGGCAACCAGGTGCTCACGGTGGTGCTCGCGGGCGTCATGGTGAGCTCCCTGTTCTCGGCTGGCGTGTCGTTCACGAAGCTCGTGGCCGACCCGACCGACCAGCTGCCTGCCATTACCTACTGGCTCATGGGCAGCCTCACGAGCGCGAAGCCTTCCGATATCTCGATGGTCGCGGCGCCGATGGCCATCGGGCTCGCGGTGCTGCTCGCCCTGCGCTGGCGCATCAACCTCCTCACAATGGGCGACGACGAGGCCTCGACCATGGGCGTCAACACGAAGCGCCTGCGGCTCGTCATCATCATCGCGGCGACGCTCATCACGGCGGCGAGCGTCGCCGTGACGGGCATCATCGGTTGGGTGGGGCTCGTCATTCCGCACTTGGCACGCATGCTGATCGGTTGCGATTACCGCAAGCTCCTGCCCGCCAGCATGCTCATGGGCGCCGGGTTCCTGCTGCTCGTGGACGATGTCTCGCGGCTCGTGACGACGTCCGAGATCCCCATAGGCATCCTCACGGCTTTCATCGGCGCGCCGTTCTTCCTCTACCTCATCACGAGGGAAGGGAGGAGGAAATGAGCGTGAAGGTTGACAACCTGAGTTTTTCCTACGGGGCGCATCGGGTGCTCGACGGCATATCGTTCGAGGTGCCGGAGGGCACGCTCGTGAACGTGCTCGGGCCGAACGGCACGGGCAAGTCCACGCTCTTCCGCTGCATCCTGGGGCTGAACCGCGCCTACAAGGGAACGATCGTCGTCAACGGCAAGGACATCCGCTCGTTGAGCATTCGCGAGCGTGCGCGCGAGATGGCCTTCATCCCGCAATCGCACAAGCCCATCTACGACTACGACGTCATCGACGTGGTGCTCATGAGCTCGGGTGCCGGTTCCGGCGTGCTTTTCTCGCCGAAGGGCTCCGACCTAGAGCGCGCCCACGCAGCGCTCGAGCGGGTGGGGATCGGCTTCCTGGCGGAACGCCCCTACACGCGCATATCCGGCGGCGAGCAGCAGCTCGTGCTCATAGCGCGTGCGCTGGCGCAGAACGCGAGCACGATCATCATGGACGAGCCCACGTCGGCGCTCGACTACGGCAACACGGTGCGCGTGCTGTCGTGCGTGCGCCAGCTCGCCGAGGACGGCCTTACCATCATCCAGTCAACGCACCAGCCGGACCAGGCGTTCCTCTATGCCGACAAGACGCTCGTGCTGCACGAGGGCGGCATCTTGGCCTACGGCGAGCCGAAGCAGACCATCACGGCCGAGCTCATCAGCAAGATCTACGGCGTGGACGTGGAAGTGAACTCGCTCTACGACGACAAGGTGCGCGTATGCGTGCCGAGCGTCGAGATTGGCAAGAGACGGTAAGCGCTCGTCGCTGCCCGTGCGGTTGCATCCGCGCACGAGGGCCTATTGCGCCACCGTGCAGGAAGATTAGGGTTTCATGGCGCAATATGGGCTTACTGCGCGACCCGTTGGCATGATATGCCGTACATGTACGCCATATCATGCCAACGGGGCTTCCGAACCCGTACACAAGGGCGATATCGTGCCATGAAATCTGGAAAACGTTGTACGATGGCGTGAAACAGCCTTAGTGTACGATCGCGTGGCGCGATACCGCGCTTGGCTGAAGTGCGTGTGCGGAAGTGCGGGAAGAGGAGGAAGGGGCGCTCATGAACGTGCTCGTTGTCCCGATGTTCGCATTGTCTCGCATGAGCGGGCCGTGGAGCCGCGCGCAGGCTATTGCAGGGGCCTTCGAGCGGGCGGGACATCACGTGGCGCTCGGGGTGGCCGAAGACGGCAACTGCGTGAGCCCGTGCGTGTCGGACACCTGCCAGCTTCCAGCGCCGTCCCCGCTCGGGTTGCCGCGGGCCATCTCGTCGCGGACGTTCCCCGTGGCCGAGAAGCTGGGCATCGCGGGGAGGAAGCCTGTAAGCAGTTTCGAAGAGGTGCTATGGCTCACGGGCGCGCTCGCATACGGCTACGAGCGGGCGAGCGTCGAGGCGATTTGCGAAATCGCCGCCGATCGGCGCATCGATGCGATCTATTCGGAGTACAACCTCCCGGCCATCATTGCCGCCCGCGCTCTTGGCGTTCCCGTGTTCGGGAGCTTCTCGTTCACCACGCAAGTATCGTATGCGAGCGATATCGGCAAGGCGGGCGGCGTGAGGAAGCTTGTCGGCGAGCTCGGGCTTCCCAGCATTGTCTCGTCGCTCGAGCTTTTCGATTGGCTCGATGTGAGGTTCGTTCCGAGCAGCTACGAGCTCGAGCCCATCGAAAGGAAAGGCGTCGAGTTCGTCGGCTTCTTGCGCGAGCCGCCGAAGCTTGAGGGCACGGAACGCGACTGCATCCTGGTCTATCTCGGGGCGGGTTCGGTGCCGCAGGGCAGAGTCGAGCGCGTCGTTGTGGATGTCTTGGGCGGTTGCGGCTGCGACGTGTACGTGGCGGGCTGCGGTGAGGAGCGCAGCGAGGGCTCGGTGCATTTCGCGCCGCGCTTCGATTTCGCCGAACTTCTACCGCAGGCTCGTTGCTTCGTGCACCATGGTGGGCAGAACTCGACGATGGACGCGATTGCGAACGCCGTACCCCAAGTCATCGTCCCTGGCCGCGTTTTCGAGCGCATCTACAATGCCGAGAGCGTCCAGGGGGCCGGCGCTGGCTTGAAGCTCGATTCCTTCGATGCGAACGTTCTCAAAGGTGCATGTCAGCGCGTTATGGTGGAAGAAGCTTTTTCTGAATCCGCAGCCAAGCTCCATCGCTCCCTTGCTTCGGGCGGCGGAGCAGCCAGAATCGTTTCCGTCGTCGAGATCCGTTTGGCTCGAGAGGTTTGAGCGGTCGCTAAGACAAGGATTCGAGAATCAGGGCGCGCGATTCCCCGGTGGGGGCGATGCGCACGTGCTCGCCCCATCCGCCGAAGTGGCCCTCGATGAGGGGGAGCAGCGTTTCGCGGACGACGATGAGCGCGTGGCCGGCGGCGGGGAAGGGGCCCGCCTCGAGCAGCGCCACCGCTTCGGTGAGGCCGCCGTTTCGCTTGAGCTCGAGTTGCCCGAGCTCGTCCACGATCAGGAGGCCCTTGCTGCCTTTCGCGGAAAGGCTGGGCGCGACCTTTTTGAAATGCGCGTTGACGCGCGCGATCGCATCGTCGCTTATATGCCAGTGCAGGTCTGCCCGCGCGCTCTGGCTCTGCGGGTCGAACTCGTTCGCGCTTTCCGCGAGGTCGGCTCGCCGGGCGAACGCGATGCGCTCGTGAGAGGGGAGGAGCGCGTTGTCGATGCCGAGCTTCTCGAAGCCGTTCGCGTCCACGTGCTCGGAGGGTTCCGGGTCGTTGCGGTGGTCGGCCCACACGCCCGGCGCGATGACGCCGTAGGGCGTGACGCCGGCGCCCTCAAGCTCGTGCACGAGGGTTTCCAGCCAGCGCGTCTTACCGGTTTGCACTTCCCCCGTGAGCACGAACAACATGGCTACTCCCTGCAGTTAAGGCGCGCGGTCAGCACGCGCGGCCGGTCGGCAAGATCTCGGATGATGCGCACGTTGGCGAAACCAGCCGCCTCTGCTTGCGCTGCCGCCGCATCCAGGCAGGTCTCGTGCAACTCGAAGGCGAACCCGCCGCCGGGCTTGAGCGCCGCACCGCACCAGGTTAGCAGACGGCGGAAGATATCGAGGCCATCCTCGCCCCCGTCGAGTGCGAGCGAAGGCTCGTTGTCGGTCACCTCGAGCGGCATGGTGGCGAGCACGTCGGTTGGAATGTAGGGCGGGTTGGAAACGACGAGGTCGAATGCGCCCATGAGCGCGGGGTCGATGCCGTCGCCCAAGTCGCATTCAACGACGTCTATGCGCCCGTCGAGCGAGAGCGCCGATGCGTTCTCGCATGCGAGCTCGACGGCAACGGGCGAAATGTCGGTCGCGATCACGTGCGTTCGCGGGTGCTCGTAGGCAATGGAGCATGCGATGCACCCCGACCCCGTGCAGATGTCGGCAACGAGCAGGTCTTGCTCGCGGGTCGCTTCGGGCAGGTCCCGGCTCTCGATCTCGCCGAGATCGACAAGCTGCTGAAGCACTTCTCGGTCGAGCGAATCTTGCGGCCTTTCCGCAGCGGGTAGCAGTGCCAGCGCCTCGCTCACGAGCACCTCAGTCTCGGGGCGGGGGATCAGCACGCCAGGGCGCACCTTGACGGTGATGTGCCGGAAAGCCGATTCGCCGGTGATGTATTGAAGCGGCTCGCCCTGTCCGCGGCGGCGCGTCCAGTCGCGCAGCGTGGCGCGCTCGTCTTCGGAAAGCGGGCGCTCGCCATCGAGGAACAGCTGCATGCGCGACACCCCGAGCGCCTCGCTCACGAGCCACTGCGCTGAAACGCGCGGGCTCTCATCCCCATGCTGCGCCAGATACCCCTCGATCCACTCAAGGATCCGCCTAACCGTCCAGATATCGTCTTCCATTCCCTTTTCCCCTCATCAGGGCTGTTCTCAAAAGCAAATAGTAGCTTTCGGGCCGGGCGGGCGCCGCGCCTTTCTGAGCCTGTGAGGCGAAAAACGCGAAGCGGGAGCGAGGACTGTCCGAGCGAGCGAAGCGAGCGAGTTCCGCAGCTGCTTCGCGTTTTTCGCCGAACGCTTAGGCTCAGCGTGGCGCGGCGCCCGCCCGGCCCGAAAGCGACGGGGCGGGTTACACCGCCTGCTCGAGCTTCTTAGCCCTCTCCGCAGCCTGCAACGCCGTAATCAATTCAGACAGCCCGGCGCCGCCCGACCCCAGCAGCACCCCGTTATACGTCCCGTTATACCCGATGCGGTGGTCGGTCACGCGGTCCTGCGGGCCGTTGTAGGTGCGGATCTTCTCGGAGCGGTCGCCCGTGCCAACCTGGGCGCGGCGCTCGGCGCCTTCGGCCTCGCGCTGCTCGGCGAGCATCTTCTCGTACAGGCGGGCGCGCAGGACGGCCATGGCCGCGATCTTGTTCTGCAGCTGCGACTTCTGGTCCTGCGACTGAACGACCAGGCCCGACGGGATGTGCGTGATGCGCACGGCCGAGTCGGTGGTGTTGACGCACTGGCCGCCCGGGCCACCCGCGCGGTACACGTCGATGCGCAGGTCCTCGTTCTTGATCTCGACTTCCACCTCATCGGCTTCGGGCAGCACTGCCACGGTGGCCGTCGACGTGTGGATGCGCCCCTGGCTCTCGGTCTTGGGAACGCGCTGCACGCGGTGGACGCCCGACTCGAACTTCATGAACGAGTACACCTTGTCGCCCTTCACCTTGAACGAGATCTCGCTGTAGCCGCCGGCCTCGGAGGGCATGACGTCCAGGAGCTCGATCTTCCATTTCTTCTCGCCGGCGAAGCGCTCGTACATCTTGAAGAGATCGCCCGCGAAGATCTTGGCCTCGTCGCCGCCCGCGCCGCCGCGGATCTCGACGATGATGTCCTTTTCGTCGGCGGGGTCGACGGGGATCAGCATGAACTTGATCTCCTCCTCGATGCCGGGCAGCTCGCCCTCGATGCGCGCGATCTCCTCCTGAGCGAACTCCTTCATATCGGGGTCGTCGAGCATCTCCTTGGCTTCCGCCAGATCGTCTTCGGCCTGCACGTAGGCTCGCGCCTGCTTCACGAGCGGGCCCTGGTTCGCGTACTCCTTGGCGAGGCGGTTGTATTCCTTCTGGTCGGCGAGAACGGCGGGGTCGCCCATCTTCTCCTGGAGCTCTTCGTAGGCGCTGATGATCTTCTCGAGCTTTTCGCGCATGCTGGTGTCTGCCATGTGAATTCCTTCTCTACGGGTGGGTGTGCTGGTGGGGTGGCTGGGAGCATAAAAAATGGAACAGAGAGCTAGTCTCCGTTCCATCCAGA
This sequence comes from Coriobacteriaceae bacterium, assembly GCA_015062685.1. Lineage (GTDB taxonomy): Bacteria > Actinomycetota > Coriobacteriia > Coriobacteriales > Eggerthellaceae > UBA9715. The sequence continues at coordinate 294,038 of SUUE01000002.1, read as the reverse complement.
GGTTTTCTCGAACAGCTAATATTTCCCAGGCATTTTTCTCATCGTCGGGATTCTACCAGACGCAGCCCGCGAAACGCGTATTCTCCGCAGCTCATACACGATGTTGACGTTATTGGAGGCAGTAGGGCTCGGGCCGCTCCGAGAGCGTTCGCTTTGCGGCCTCCCATCCGGGCAGGATCCGCGCGCAATGGGCGTCCACGTCGGCCTCGGGTATGGTGGCGGTCTTCCTGAGCTCGCGCAGGATGACGTACACGAGGCAGTCGGGCGGGTAGGGCGTGATGTCGGTGGATATCCAGAGTGCGCCCGCGTCGGTGCTCGTCCACTTGTCGCGCATGTCGCGCATGCGCACGGTCGGCGGCTCTTGCCCCGGGGTGAGCACGGCCGAGAAGTCTCGCACGAGCCCTGTAGCGTTGCGCAGGATGACGTCGTGGGCGTAGCTGTTGAACGCGAGCTTCGCCTCGTCGTAGTTCTTCGGGTGGACGACGAACAGCGTGAGCAGGCTCACGTTCGGGTTGAGGGAGTACTTCGCCGTGGCGCGCCCGCGTGCTGCGGCCTTCATGTTGGCCTTGCCGAGCGGGTGGACGCGCAGCTGGAAGGGGCGGCCCATGACGTAGGCCACATCGCCTGTCTGGTAGCGGCACTTGCCGTAGGAGCCTTTCGCGAAGCGCTTCCTCATGTCGGCCTGCAGCTCCTCCATTTCGGGGATGTGGGCCGCGAAGAACTGCACGATGTCGTCTGGGTGCATGCCGGTGGGGGCCATGATGTAGGGCTGCGCCTGCGGCGGCTGGAGCGCCACGAAGACCTCGGGCATGCCCGCGCGGTAGACGGGGACGTCCTTGCCGTTGTAGGTGAGCTTCTCCTGGGGGTCTGCCATAGCCGTTCTCCTTTCCGCCAATGCCATTATATGCGCGCCCGCTGGTGGATTCTGCGGCCCGTTCTACGGTTTCGTGACGCTTTGGGGCCTTGTGCGGCTGCTTGTTATTATGCAGGTAGCTATAAATGTAGGTGAGAGAGGTCAAAGTATGAAGATCAGCTACAACCCCGACGAAGAGATCGTCGCAACCATCAAAGAAGGCCTTGAGCGCACCGGCGGCTATTGCCCCTGTCGCGTCGAGCGCACCGACGACACCAAGTGCATGTGCAAGGAATTCCGCGACCAGATCAAGGATCCCGAGTTCGAGGGCTTCTGCCACTGCCTGCTGTACTACAAATCGCTCGGGGACTAATGTCGCCGTTCGCCGGCGAACGGTCGTGTGGAAAACTCGCCCGACTTTTCCACATGTATCGGTTTGACCTGCGGCAACACATGATATAGGTGTGGGAAATTAAAAAACACACAAGATATTGTGCCCACATTCTTCCATTTTTGCGCTCGTTGGCGTAACATGTCCATCGCTGGGATGCATTCGCGTTCCCCTGCGATGACGCTCCCAGCTCCATGAAACGCGAGCATAAACGGCATTCAACCGAAGGATGGGAGTAGCATGAAAATCATCAAGCGCAACGGTAGCGAAGTGCCTTTTGACATCAACAAGATCTCGGGCGCTATCGCCAAGGCCAACGCCGAAGTGGCGGAGGCCGACCGCCTTACCGACCGCCAGATCATGTACGCATCCGCCAACGTCGCCGACATGTGCGAGGCCGCCGGCCACACCGTGTCGGTCGAGGAGATCCAGGACCTCGTCGAGGACGAGATCATGCGCCTGGACCGCTTCGAGGTTGCCCGCAAGTACATCATCTACCGCTATCTGCAGAACCAGAAGCGTCATAAGAACACGACCGACGACCAGATCCTCGCGCTCATCGAATCGAACAACGAGGAAGTGAAGCAGGAGAACTCCAACAAGAACCCCAGCGTCGTGTCCGTGCAGCGCGACTACATGGCCGGCGAGGTGTCCAAGGACCTCGCGATGCGCAACCTGTTGCCCGCCGAGGTGGTGGAGGCCCACAAGGAGGGCATCATCCACTTCCACGACGCCGACTACTTCGCGCAGCACATGCACAACTGCGACCTCGTCAACCTCGAGGACATGCTCCAGAACGGCACGGTCATCTCCGGCACGCTCATCGAGAAGCCGCATAGCTTCTCCACGGCATGCAACATCGCGACGCAGATCATCGCACAGGTGGCCAGCTGCCAGTACGGCGGCCAGTCCATCAGCCTCACGCATCTCGCGCCGTTCGTGGACGTCAGCCGCCAGAAGATCCGCCGCCAGGTGATCGAGGAGATGAACACCTTCGGCCTCGAGCCCTCCGCCGACAAGCTCGAGGAGGTCGTGGAGAACCGCGTGCGCGACGAGATCCGCCGCGGCGTCCAGACCATCCAATACCAGGTGGTCACGCTCATGACGACCAACGGCCAGGCCCCGTTCATCACCGTCTTCATGTACCTGAACGAGGCTCGAAACGAGCAGGAGAAGCACGACCTGGCCATCATCATCGAGGAGATGCTGCGCCAGCGCTACGAAGGCGTCAAGAACGAGGAGGGCGTGTGGATCACGCCGGCGTTCCCGAAGCTCATCTACGTGCTGGAGGAAGACAACGTCACCGAGGACAGCGCCTACTTCTATCTGACGAAGCTCGCTGCCAAGTGCACCGCCAAGCGCATGGTGCCCGACTACATCTCCGAGAAGAAGATGCGCGAGCTCAAGCTCTCCAAGGGCGAGGTCGAGGGCGAAGGCGACACCTACACCTGCATGGGCTGCCGCTCGTTCCTGACGCCCGACCGCTCCGGCAACGGTTTCAACAACGTGTCGCGCGCACGCAATTACGAGCCTGGCAAGCCCAAGTACTACGGGCGTTTCAACCAGGGCGTCGTCACCATCTCCCTGCCCGATGTCGCGCTCTCGAGTTACGGTGACATGGACAAGTTCTGGGAGATCTTCGAGCAGCGCCTCGAGCTCTGCCACCGTGCCCTGCGCTGCCGCCACGAGCGCCTGCGCGGAACGCTGTCCGACGCTGCGCCGATCCTGTGGCAGTACGGCGCGCTGGCCCGCCTGGACAAGGGCGAGACCATCGACAAGCTGCTCTACGGCGGCTACTCCACCATCTCGCTCGGCTACGCCGGCCTGTACGAGTGCGTCAAGTACATGACGGGCCATTCGCACACCGACGAGGAGGCGACGCCGTTCGCGCTGGCCGTCATGCAGAAGATGAACGACAAGTGCGCCGAGTGGAAGGCCGCCGAGGACATCGACTACTCGCTGTACGGCACGCCGCTCGAGTCGACCACCTACAAGTTCGCTAAGGCCCTGCAGCGCCGTTTCGGCATCATCAAGGGCATTACGGACAAGGGCTACATCACCAACAGCTACCACGTGCACGTGAGCGAGGAGATCGACGCCTTCACCAAGCTGAAGTTCGAGTCCGAGTTCCAGCGACTGAGCCCCGGCGGCGCCATCAGCTACATCGAGGTGCCCGACATGCAGGACAACCTGCAGGCCGTCATCCGCGTGATGCAGTACATCTACGACAACATCATGTACGCCGAGCTCAACACCAAGAGCGACTACTGCCAGGTGTGCGGGTTCGATGGCGAGATCCAGGTCGTGGAAGACGACGGCAAGCTCGTCTGGGAATGCCCGAGCTGCGGGAACCGCAATCAGGACAAGATGAACGTCGCGCGCCGCACGTGCGGTTATATCGGCACGCAGTATTGGAACCAGGGGCGCACCGAGGAAATCAAGGACCGCGTGCTCCATCTCTAAACTGTTCTGACCGGGCTGGGACCTGGCCGAGCGCCGTTCCGCTCGGTCAGGTCCTGCTTTGGCGGAATGCCCACCGGGCATTCCGCGTCGTGCGGAATCTCGCAGAACGGCGCTCGGCCAGGCCCAGCCCTGCCGCCACGAGGAAGTGGCTCTTGCGGGCCTGGGGTCCTTGATTTCTCGGGCTAGGGGATGAAAAAAGTGAATTACGGGAACATCAAGTACTTCGATATTGCGGATGGGGAAGGGGTGCGCACGACGCTCTTCGTGTCGGGGTGCACGCACCATTGCAAAGGGTGCTTCCAGCCGGAGACGTGGGACTTCTCGTTCGGCGAGGAGTTCACGGGCGCCGTCATGGAGCGCGTGCTCGAATCCCTCGCCCCCGACTACGTCGATGGGCTCACGGTGCTCGGCGGCGAGCCGTTCGAGCCCGAGAACCAGCGGGCGCTCGTGCCGTTCCTCGAGCAAGTGCGCGCGCGTTACCCCGAGAAGACCATATGGTCGTATACGGGCGATATCTACGAAGATCTAATAGACCCCGCTAGCCCGCGTCACACGGAAGTGACCGACCGCATGCTCGCCTGCATCGACGTTCTCGTCGACGGGCCGTACGTCGAGGAACTGAACGACATCACCGCCCGCTTCCGCGGCTCGAGCAACCAGCGCGTCATCGACCTGAACGCGACGCGCGCCGCAGGCCAGATCGTGGAATGGTGCGGCGACGAGACGTTCGCCAAGCGCGGTGAATGGTAGGCGCCCGGGTCGCGCAAACGGATTCTCTCAGCTGTATAATCCACTCCGTCAAATAGTTTCAAAGCAGAGCACCTAGGCTTGGAGGAACCATGGCTGAAGAGAACGTCCTGAAGGAAAACCTGCGCGAGGCGGCATCGCGCCTGCACGCGCTGCTCGGGGGCCGCGAGCCCGAGGTCGGCATCATCCTGGGGTCGGGGCTCGGCCCGCTGGCCGACCAGGTGGAAGATGCCGTCGTGGTGCCGTTCGGGCAGATCCCGCACATGAAGCGATCCACCGCCACGAACCATAAGGGCCAATTCGTATGCGGGTCGCTCGGCGGGAAATGCGTCCTCGTCATGCAAGGGCGCCTCCACGGCTACGAGGGCAACACGCCGCAGGAAGTGGCGTTCCCGGTGTGGGTCATGCACGAGCTGGGCGTCGGCACCATCATCACCACGAACGCGGCCGGGGCCATCAACGAGTCGTACAACGTGGGCGATTTCTGCATAATGAGCGACCACATCAACTTCACGGGCCGCAACCCCATCGTGGGCCAGGACCCCGACGGCATAGCCTTCCGCTTCTTCAGCATGAAGGACGCCTACGACCCCGAGCTGCGCGCGCTCGCGCACCGCGTGGCCAGCGAGAACGGCATATCCGTGCAGGAGGGCGTCTACCTGGGGCTGCTCGGCCCGAGCTTCGAGACGCCCGCCGAGATCCGCATGTTCCGCGCGTGGGGCGCGGACACGGTTGCCATGAGCGTCGTGGAAGAGGTCATCGCCGCGCGTCACGTGGGCATGCGCGTGCTCGGCATCTCGCTCTGCTCCAACATGGCCTGCGGCATCGAGGGCGCGTCGCCTTCGGACGAGGAGGTCTTCGAGGTCGCGCAGCGCCGCGAGCCCGATTTCTGCCGCTTGGTGACCGAGGTCGTTCGCGGCATGTAGTATCAGGCCCGCAGCCCGCAGCGGCGCCGCCCGGAGGGGCGGCTCCATACGGGGGTTTCGTGACCGAGCCACGGGAAGGCGCCGAGCCTTCCCGTGGCTGTGTATACTGGTTCTACCAAGACGAAAACCCATGACGGGTCCACATAGAATTTGACAGAGCTAGGTGGCATTAATGGCTCAAGAAATAATTGTCGTGCACGGCAACAACACGCTGACGGGCACGGTTTCCGCATCGGGCGCGAAGAACTCGGCGCTCAAGCTCATGGCGGCATCCATTCTGGCGCGGGGCGAGTGCGTCATTCGCAACGTGCCGCTCATCTCCGACATCGACGTCATGTCCGACGTCCTCGTCGAGCTCGGCGCGCGCGTGGACCGCAACGGTCACGCCGGCCGCGACGAGCACGTCCTCACCATCGACACGTCGGGCATCGATTCCTTCGAGACCCCCTACGAGCTCGTTTCGAAGATGCGCGCGAGCATCGCCGTGCTCGGGCCGCTCATCGGCCGCTTCGGCCGCGCGTTCGTCGCCATGCCGGGCGGTTGCCAGATCGGCGCACGCAAGATCGACATGCACCTCCGCGGGCTGGAAGCCCTGGGCGTCGTGTTCTCCGTCGAGCACGGCTACCTGCGCGCCGAAACGCCGAGCGGCCTCATCGGGGCGCACATCGTGCTCGATTTCCCGAGCGTCGGGGCAACCGAGAACGCCATGATGGCCGCGGTCGTCGCCGAGGGCGAGACGGTCATCGCGAACGCGGCCCGCGAGCCCGAGATAGTGGACCTCGCGAACATGCTCAACGACATGGGCGCCCGCGTTTCCGGTGCCGGCGGCTCGATCATCACCATCGAGGGCGTGCCGCTCGAGAGCTTGCACCCCTGCGATCACACCACGGTCTCGGACCGCATAGAGGCGGGCACGTTCCTCGTGGGCGGCGCGCTCACGGGCGGCCCCGTCACCGTGAAGAACATCGACCCCTCGTTCCTGCGCATGGCCCTCGCGAAGCTGCGCGAGATGGGCTGCAAGGTGGAAGAGGGTCCCGACAGCATCACGGTTTCGCGCACCGAGCCCTTGCGCCCGGTCGAGATCCAGACGCTTCCGCACCCCGGTTTCCCCACCGACCTGCAGGCCCAGTTCATGTTGCTCGCGGCATGCGCCCAAGGCACGTCGGTCATCACGGAGAACGTCTTCGAGAACAGGTTCATGTTCGCCGCCGAGCTCGCGCGCATGGGCGCCGAGATCTCCATCGAGGATCACCATTCCCTCGTGCGCGGCGGTCGGCCCCTCCAGGGCGCGCCGGTGTCGTCGACCGACCTCCGCGCAGGTGCGGCTTTGGTGCTCGCCGGCATCGTCGCGGATGGCGAGACGCGCGTTCACAAGATCAGCCACATCGACCGAGGCTACGAGGACTACGTCGGGAAGCTTCGCTCGCTTGGCGCCGACGTGTCGCGCCAGCTCCCTTACAGGAACCATCGCGCAACCGTCCGCGTCGAAACGGAAGACTAGCAGATGGCGTTCAACAGGAAAGGTTTCTCTGCGAAGCAGTCGCGCCGCAAGTCGCGCCAGATGAACAATTCCACGATCGGCACGCACGTTCAGCACGGCTCGCATACGCGCCGGTCGGCTTCGAACTCCGTGACGTTTTCGAACGGGCGCACGAATTCGCGTGCCACGCGCAGCCAGGTGCATGGCATCACGCCCCAGACGATGAGCGGGGAGGACCGCGCCGCATATCGCCAGCGCACGCAGCAGCGACGCTTCACCGAGGAGATCCAGCACCGTGCCCGCTTCAGGCGCATCCTCACGGCGCTCATCGTCGTCGTGGTGGTCGTCGGCATAGCCGTCGGGGCGGGTTACCTTGCTTTCCGCAGCTCGATCGGCTCGGTGTTCGCGCTGAAGGATTCCAACGCCGGCGAAGCGCTCGTGCAAGTGGAGTCGACGGACCCGTACTACGCGCTCGTCACCGCCGACCTTGGCGCGGTTGCCGAGCCCCTCGAGAAGGCGGGCCCCGATGCCATTTTCCTGGTGCGGGTTGACCGCGAGGCCCACACCCTCGCGATCGTGAACATCCCGCCCGGGCTCCAGATTAACGTGGACACGAGCACGCGCCGTCTCGGCGACGTCGCGCTCGACGGCGATGCCGCCCTCATCACGGCGGTATCGACGTATGCCAAGGTGGATATCTCCCATATCGTCAAGATCGACGAGGCCGGCGTGCGCTCCATGATCGAGGGCTTGGGAGGCATCGAGGTGCAGGTGGACCAGGACATCGACGACCCGCATGCGGGCGCGGTGTTCATTCCCCAGGGAACCACAACGCTCGACGCGGAAGGGGCGCTTACGTACCTGCGCGCGACGAACCTCACCCTCGGCGAGACCGACAAGCTCGCGCACCAGACCTATTTCGCCTCGCTTCTCCTGATCAACCTGTTCGGCGGCCAGGGCGGCCTCACCGGCAAGCTCGACTCCATCGGCCCGAGCTTCCAGACCGACCTCTCGCTCGGCGACCTCGAAGAGCTCTCCAGCTGGATCAAGGACATGGACGTTTCGGACATAACGCGCGTGACGCTTCCCGGCTACCTGACCGAGGTTACGGGCGTGGTCGATACGGGCGATGCCCTCTACGTTGCCAAGGCCGAGAACATGGCCGCCATCATCGAGGCGCTTGAAAAGGGCGCCGAGCCGTCGTTCGTCGATAGCTCCGTTGTGACGCCCGCCTCGCCGTCGAGCTTCACCGTGGAGGTCCAGAACGGCACCGACATCGCGGGCGCCGCAACGACCACGACCAACGAGCTCACCGCTAAGGGCTTCAAGGTGGAGAAGTCCGGCAATGCGGAACAGCAGGTGTTCAAGGAGACGCTCATCGTGTACAAGGACGATGCGAACGGGCCCTCGCAGGCGAAGGCCGTCATAGACGCGTTGGGCATGGGCCGTGCCGTCGACGCCGCCGCCTACTACAAGTTCGATACCGACGTCCTCGTGGTTATCGGGTACGACTACAAACCCGTTTCATAGGTTGCGCTGGTCTACGACCAGCACAACTTCTCGACGCTGCGGCCGATTCTGGCGGCACATCTGGCCCTTGTTTTCTCCCTCGCGTACCGAAGTACGCGTCGGTCGAAAGGCGGGCCAGCTGCACTCGCCAGAATCGGCCTCGCTGACCCGGCTCCCACATCGGCTTTTTCAATCAACCTGGATATCTGCCAAGGCAGGCGTCGGGGTTTGCCCGTAGGGGCGCGCTCCGCGCGTCCTTGATTCTGGGGGCGTTTCTTACGCTTGGTATTCAACTTCAATTAGGTATGTGTGCCCCCTTCGGTGCCGCTCATTGCGGGCGAGGGCATCTGGTAGAATCAAGGCGATATTAGAACGATGATAGGAGTTACTCATGATCGATAGAGAAGAAGTTTCTGCAGTGCTCGACCTCATCCGCCCGAGCCTCAACGCCGACGGCGGCGACGTGACGTTGGTTGACGTCACCGAGGATGGCAAGGTCGTCGTCGAGCTGACCGGCGCTTGCAAGGGCTGCCCGCTCTCGCAGCTGACGCTCGCGAACGGCATCGAGCGCATCCTGAAGGAGCGCGTCCCCGGCGTCGTGGCGGTTGTGCCCGCCGAGTAGCCCGGGCAGGGGCACCTGCTATGAAACCCTCGGTAGTATGCCCGAAATGCGGGTCGGCTGATTTCGATTTGAGCGCATATGAGTCAATGATCGTGCTCACGCGCGATCTGGCGCTGTTCACGCTGCGCTGCACGCATTGCGATGCGCGCGTGTCCAGCTTGTGCTCGATTCCTCCCGAGCTGCGCGAGGAAGTGCAGTTCGCCGCCATCGAGATCGGCGCCGGAATGGGATACGACCTATAGGGAACACGATGCTTAACGATTTCTACCAGAACCTCGATCCAGTGGCGTTCTCCATCGGGCCGATTGCCGTGCGCTGGTACGGTATCGCCTACGTGCTCGGCTTCGTCTTCGCCGGCTTGCTCATGTCGCGGCTCGCGAAGCGGTGGAACCTGCGCTTCAATTCCGACGTCCTGTTGACGATCATTTGCTGCGCGCTCATCGGCCTCATGGTGGGCGCGCGGCTGGGTTACTGCCTGTTCTACGGCAACGGCGAATACCTGAGAGACCCGCTCCAGATACTGGCGGTCAACCAGGGAGGCATGAGCTTCCACGGCGGCCTCATCGGCGCCCTGATCGGGGGCATCGCCGCTGCCAAGCTCACGGGCATACCGTATCTCACGTTGGCCGATATGGGCGCGATCGCCGCGCCGATCGGCCTTTTCCTCGGCCGTTGCGCCAACTTCGTGAACGGTGAGCTCTGGGGCGATTTCACCGACCTGCCCTGGGGCGTGGTGTTTGGCGGTGCGGCCGGCGAGTTGCCCCGTCATCCCTCGCAGCTCTACGAGGCGCTCCTCGAGGGGGTGCTTCTGTTCTGCATCCTCTACGCACTCTCGAGGAAGCTCCCGCCGCGGCCTCGCGGCACCTTCATCGGCGTTTTCCTCACCTGCTACGGCGTGTTCCGCTTCCTCATCGAGTTCGTGCGTCAACCCGATGCCCAGCTCGGTTACCTGTGGGGCGGTTGGCTCACCATGGGGCAGGTTTTGTCGGCGCCCCTCGTCGTCGCGGGAATAGTGATCCTGGTCTACGCGGTGAAGAAGAAGCTTCCCCAAATGGGGTTGCCCGACGAACCTCAAGCCGAATAGCGTTTTGGGAAGCGCGCCCGTGCGCGCCCTGCGAAGGATAGGAGAAGGCCATGGAGGACAGCAAGCTCTATCTGGGAATCGACTACGGCGGGAATGCCGTGAAGCTCGGCCTCGTCGACGCATTCGGGCAGCTCTCGGGCCGCACGAGCCGACCGACGGTCGACCTCTTGGACAAGGCGTCATGCCGGGCCTTCGCGGCCGATGTCGCGGATTTCGTGCACGGCATGGGCATATATTCCTCCGAGCTCGGGGGCATCGGCTTTGCCATTCCGGGCATCATCAAGGATGGATCCTACACCACCCCCAACGTCAAGGCCGATTGGCCGCTCGTGTTCGACAGCGTGGCGCACGCTTTCGGCAAGCAGGGTGTGGCCATCGTAAACGACGCCAACGCGGCTGCCCTCGGCGAGCTCTGGATGGGCGCGGGGTCCCATGCGAACTCCGCCCTGCTTGTCACGATTGGCTCGGGTCTCGGCGCCGGCTTGGTCGTCGACGGCCACGTGGTGGCAGGCGGGAACGGTGCTGCAGGAGAGATCGGCCATATCACGGTCGTGCCCGGCGGAAGGCCCTGCAAGTGCGGTCGGTCGGGGTGCATCGAGCGCTATGCGTCGGCGCGTGGCATCGTGCAGACGTTTCGCGAGATGTCGTCCTCGGGAAAGCTCGACGAGACGCTGTTCACCGACTTCGAGCCCGCAAACGACACCGATGCGCTCGCCGTGTTCCGCGCCGCCCACAAGGGCGACCCGCGCGCCAAGGAAGCCTTCGCCGAGATGGCCGACAAGCTGGGCTACGTGTTGGCGCAGGTTGCTTGCGTCATCGACCCTGATATCATCCTGCTGGGAGGCGGCTTGACCGCCGCTGCCGACCTGTACCTGAACGACCTGCGCGCCGCATACCGCACGTACGCCCTCGCCGCATGCGTGGAGACGGATATCCGTTGCGCCACGCTCCTGGGCGATGCGGGCGTCATCGGCGCCGCGCGCTTCGCGATGCAGGAGGCTCCGCGCGACAGCGCCCAGCGCGACTGGCTTGACCCCGATTTCGGGCTCTAATTCTTTCTTTTCCTTTTCGCCGAGCCCGAATTCTCACTTCGCTGTTCGTGATGGCTAAAGGCCATTAGCGCTTTCCACCGCCCGTGCTGGCTGGGATACCCTATCCCCGCTCGGGGTACTCGCCGTTGAGTCTGCGCCCACATAGTGTCACTGCGGCTGCGTAATCGCGGGTATAGGGTATCCCAGCCAGCACGGGCTACCGTATTCGAGGGAAAGCCAATCATTTACGAAAGAGTAGCTTGCGGCGGGTGGGGCACCCTATGACCGCGATTACGCAGCCGCAGCGATTCCATGTGGGCGAAATCATTTCGGCGAGTACCCCGAGCGGGCATAGGGTGCCCCACCCGCCGCAAGCGGTGCGAGCGTCGCGAGTAAGAAAAGAAAAATGAAATGCGAGCCGTTAGTTCTCGGGGCCCAGATAGGGTTTGCCGGTTTCTTTGGAGATGAAGGGGGAGCCGAGGCGTGCGAGCTCGGCGGCCAGGGTCTCCACGAAGAGGGGGAGGGCAGCCTTCACCTTGGGCGTGAGGTCCTCGGTGAGGATCTCGGGCTCGGTGTTCTCCACCTGCATGCAGAGGCAGATGCCCTCGCATTCGTAGCCGAGCAGAAGGGCGGCGTCGAAGAGGTCCTTCAGGCGCAGGTCGTGGAGGGACATGTTGGCGCCTTGCGCGGGAGCCATGCCTTCGGGCGTGCCGCGCATGACGGTGCCGGGTTCGGCGCCGGAGTACTCCATGGCGTCAACGGTGATGACGGCGTCGCACGTCTCCAGGTAGCTGATCATATCCATCGTGAGCACGCCGAGGTCGAACATCTCGACGTTCTCCGGCATTTCGAAGCGCTCGTGCGCTATGTCGTATACGGCGGGGCCCACGCCATCATCCAGGTGCAGGCGGTTTCCGACGCAAAAGACGGCTATCTTCTTCTCAGGCATGGTTCACTCCGTTTCAAGTAGTTCGAACGTGCTCGTAGCGTCTCGCGGCATTAGCGGACGCAGAGGTTGTAGTAGGTTGCCCATGAAAGGGCCGCAACGGCCAGGACGAGCGAGACGACGGCCCATATGCGCTCGCGTTTGAGGTATTGCTCGCGCGTGACGCCCTTGTCGTCTGCCCTGTGAGCCGCTATGGGTTGACTAATCAGCGCGAACGCTACAGTGGCCCCGAATAGGAGGAGACCACCGATCACGGCGAGCGCAATGACCCATGCTTCTTGCGTCGTGTATGCGGCGAAGAACAGGTTGTCGATGAAGATGTAGAGCGGGTAGAACAGGATGCATATCCAGAAGCCGTGTGCGGGGCCCCAGACGCCGGGCATGAGAAGCGCGCCCCAGTTGACGCGCGGAAGCCCCTTCAGGAACTTCTCCTCTTCCCGAATTTGTTCGTCCGTTAGTTCTTCCATGCGTGCTCCTTCAGAGCCAGGGTGAGGTGAGCGCCCAGCTGCGCGCACCGTACGCTCAAGAGCCATTATAGAAGAAGGGGCCCGATCAAGCGGGCCCCTTCTGCCTTACGCGGCAAAACCTCGGCGAGATTACTCGTTACGCGGCTTCAGCGTATCGTCGCCCACGATGACGTGCTTGTCGGGGTCGTAGACCAGGCCGCCATGCTCCTTGCGGAAGAACATGAGCTTGGTCGGCTCGAAGCCCTCGACGTTCGCCAGGTACACGTGGATGAACATGAAGATGATGAACACGAACATGCCGAAGTAGTGGATGATGCGAACCGACATGAGGCCGCCGAGCAGGCCGGTGACCCACTGGCAGAACGGCCAGTTCATGGTCGGCACCCACAGGCAGATGCCCGTGATGAACATCAGGACGATCAGGATCGGGATCAGCAGGTAGCTGATCTTCTGCGGCACGCCGAGCTTGGCGGACAGCGGGTGATCCTTCTTCAGGAACAAGTAGTACTTGATCCAGGAGAGGCCCTGGTGACGGTTGTCCTTCTGCGGCAGCCAGGTGCGGAAGTCCTTGACCTGCTTGCGCGTGCCGCCCGTGGGGGCAGACTTCACGAAGAAGGACATGATGACGCGCACGAGGCAGTTGATGAACAGCACAAAGCCGAAGAAGATGTGCAGGCCGCGGCACACGCCCATGATGCCCGGAACGGGGAAGTGGATCACGAAGCCAGAAATGATCAGGAAGATCATCGACACCAGGTTAATCCAGTGCGTCACCACGAAGGGCATGGGATGTGCTTCTTTGTAGTGTGCGAGATGCGCCATTTACTTCACCCCCCAAGGATTCGTGACGGTCGAGAAGTGCTCGCCGGTGATCGTGTCGGTCACGTGGACAGCGCAGGACACACAGGGGTCGTAGCTGTGGACGACGCGCAGCGCGTTGATCGGCTTCTCCATGTCGTTCACAGGAACGCCGATGAGAGCCTGCTCGATCGGGCCGGGCGTGCCGTCCTCGGCATGCGGAGCCAGGTTCCACGTGGTCGGGATGATGATCTGGTAACCGTCGATCTTGCCGTTGGTGACCTTCTCGGAGTGGTACAGGGCGCCGCGCGGTGCCTCCCAGAAGCCCGAACCGGAACCGGTCTTGCTCGTCGGCTTCAGGAAGTAGCTGTCAACGTCCTTGCTCGCGAACTTGTCGGCGGAAATCTCCTCGCGGGCAGCCAGGTCGCCGATGATGTCCTCAGCAGTGCCGCCCTTGCACATCTCGATGAGCTCTTCGGTCCACTCGACCATGAGCTTGGCGATGTACTTGGTCTCGAGCTGACGGATGGCGGTGCGGCCGAGCATCGAGACGGCAGCTGTGAGGCCTGCCTCGACGGGGTTGGAAATGCCCGTGACCTCGGTCGAGATCGGAGCGATCGCCAACAGGAACTCGTTGACGTTCTTGACCATCCACTCGTTCTCCTTGGCGTACTCGGGCTGCTGGCCGCGAGCGTAGGCCATGAGGACGCGCGAAAGCGACGTGCACTCGAGGGGCTGGCCGTCGTAAGCCGGGGCCTTGCACCACGTGTAGCGGTCGTTGAGGTCGTAGCCCGTGAACGCCGGGTCGGTGGTGAAGTCGGGCGCCTGGTAGGTGCCGGTGCCCTTGTACCACGAATGTCCCACGTACTCGGTGATGAGCTTCTCGTCGACGTCCTGAACGCCGAAGTCCTTCTTGGTGAAGATGTCCAGCGGGTTGGTGATGACGCCGGCCGGCAGGAAGCGGTCGTTGAGCTCGAGCGAACCGCGCTCGAACACACCCCAAGCGCCGAAGCGCCCGCAGCCCTGGCCGAACAGGAAGCCGTCGCGGAAGACGTCGCCGAGCAGCAGGGTGTCCTGCAGGACGGTGCTGTCGACCCACTCCTTGACTTCCTTGCACATGGCCAGGAGGTCGTCGAGCTTCTGGGCGGTGGGCACGAAGGCCGTGCCGCCCGGGATGATGGTCATGACGTGCGGCATCTTGCCACCGAGCAGGCCAGCGATCTCGCTGGAGCGCGCCTGCATCTTCAGGGCCTCCAGGTAGTGCGAGGTCAGGACTAGGTTGGCCTCCGCGTTCAGCGGGTAGCCGAGCTCTTCCTTGGTGTCGAACCAGTTGCCCGAGAAGATGGACAGCTGACCGGTCTCGTGGAACTTGACCAGACGGTCCTTGACGGCGTACAGGTCGCTGTTCGTGGACAGGTTGGCCATGCGGGCCAGTTCGTAAGCAGCCTCGACGTTCGCGCCATTGCCGCCCGCGATGGACTTGCCGGCAACGGCGTCGAGCGGGTTGACGTAGTCGAGCGCGGCCAGGTTGTACAGCCAGAGGATGTGGCTGTGCAGGAACTGCGCACCCTCGATGAGGTTGCGGATCACGCGAGCGCGGTTCGGGATCTTGATGCCGTAGGCCTGCTCAGCGGCGATGGTCGATGCGTGGGAGTGCGAAACCGGGCACACGCCGCAGATGCGCTGAACGATCTGGGCCGCGTCCTCGGGAGCGCGATGCTCCACGACCTTCTCCATGCCGCGGAAGCTACCGCCGGAAACCCATGCGTCGGTGACTCGGCCGTTCGTGACCTCCATCTCGACGCGCATATGGCCCTCGATACGGGTGATGGGGTCGATAATGGAATGGTTGCTGGGTACTTTGTACTCGTCTGCCATTGTGGATTACCTCCCCTCTTCTTCGCCTGCGGCCTCTTCGGCAACGGGCTCTTCGTACTGCTTGGCAATTTCCTTCTGCGCCTCGTGGAGGGCGACCGGGTCATTGTTCTCGAAGATCGAGTACTCGTACTGGCCGATCGACTTCTCCGGGTGCTTCGCATCCCAGGCGCGGCGCTTCTCGAAGTCGGCGCCGCCGTCCATGCGGCCGGTGGCCTTCATGCCGAAGCCGTGGATGACGAGCGCAGCCGCCACGAGCGCGGTCAGGCCGCCCGCAACCAGCGTGGGCTGGAAGAACCAGTCGCCGATGTGCAGGTCGCGATGACGCTCGTAGAACGGCGTGTTGACCTCGACCCAGTTGTCGCCCGGATCGTTGGGGTTGGCCTCGCAGCAGCCCAGGCACGGGGAGCCGGCCTGGATGCACCAGCTGCGGCGGTTGTTCCACATGACCACGCCGCAGTTCGACTTCGTCTGAGGGCCCTTGCAGCCGAGCGGGTACAGGCAGTAGCCCAGCTCCTCTTCCTTGCTGCCGAACTCGTAGACGAACTCGCCGTTCTCGAAGTGGCCACGGCGCTCGCAGTTGTCGTGGATGGTCTGGCCGAAGATGCCCTGCGGCTTGCCCTCGTCGTTGAGGTCGAGCAGCTTGACGACGGCCTTGACGTCGCCCTCGACGAGCGCCTTGTCGCCGCCCATCATGAGCACCTGAACCAGGATCGCCATGAGCCACTCGGGGTTGGCCGGGCAACCGGGGACGTTCACGACCGGGGTCGCGATGCCGTGCTTCTTCAGGATGTCCTGAACGCCGGTGGCGTTAGCTGCGTTCGGGGCAGCCGCCATCCAGCCGCCGTTGACGGCGCAGGAGCCGAGCGCGACGACCGCCTTGGCCTTCTCGGCCGCGTGGACGAGGATTTCCTCGCCGGTCTCCATGGCAACGCGGAGCGTGTTGCTCTCGAAGCCTTGGGTAATGCCGCCCTCGTAGACGACGATGTAGTTCGTGTTCTCGATGGTTGCCTCTTTGGCAGCCTCGAGAGAATGGCCTGCGCCAGCGCAGAGCACGTCGGAGTAGTTCAGCGAGATAAGCTCGAGAACAACCCTGCCAGCGTCGGGGGTTTCGATCTGCGCGAACGACTCGGTGCAGCCCGTGCACGAAGCGCCCTCGATCCAGAGCACGGGGAACAGCGGACCGCTGTCACCGTCTGCTCCGAGCAGGTCCTGGTACTTCTTGTCGAGCGCTACTGCCACGCGCGGCGCTGCAGATGCAGACAAACCCGCGGCAGCTGCGATGCCCGCGCACAGCTTCATGAAGCTGCGGCGCGAAACCCCGCGAGCTTCCAGCGCATCGGTAATATGCGCTGCTTTCGCGTTTTCGCTCATAGGCCTCTCCTCTCTCTTTTGTTCACTTCTCTCCTAAATACGATTAAAACGATGAGTGTTGAATATTAGTCCCCCCCTCGCACTTGCACGAGCAATTTACTCGTGTTACACTTGAGAAAATACGTAATACTGGCGGTTGCGTGGCAATGACGACCTCCAATACACGTGTATGACCTGGCGTCATATTCCAAGTGCGTAGACTTTCCCCAAAATAAATCCGTACGGCAACTATAACATGCAGAATACTTTCACGCGCGAATTGTAAAGAGTCAGTTCGGCAGACGGATGCTGCGCTAGAAGGCCCTTATGCCAGGAAGATGAGCCCGGAAGGGGCATCGGTGACGCTGCCGATGACCGCGGGGCGTTGGCCCGTGGAGCGCTCGACCACGTCGCAGTAGCGAACGGCGTCGGTAGGCGAGAGCGCTACGAGCAAGCCGCCCGAAGTCTGCGGGTCGCAGAGCACCCCCATCATGCCGTCGAACTCGTCGTCTGCGAGCGTGCCTTGGCGCACGAAGGAGCGGGCCCATTCCACGATGCCGAACGACCTGCCAGGGCGGCAGTAGTCGAGCGAGTACTCGTAGACGCGGTCGTACAGGGGCACGAAAGCCCAGTTGACGATCGCTCCCATTCCGCTTGCCTCGAGCATCTCGTGCAAGTGTCCGGCAAGGCCGAACCCGGTTACATCGGTGCACGCATGAACGTCTACTTCCTTGAAAGCGTCGGAAGCGGCTTTATTCAGTTGCATCATGCCCTCGATAACGGGCCGCATCGATTCGTCGGTCTCGAAGCCAGCTCGAAATGCCGAGCCGAGGATGCCCGTTCCCAAGCGCTTGGTGTACACGAGGCAGTCGCCGTCGCGCGCGCCCGCGTTGCGGATGATCTTATCGGGGTTGACCGTGCCGAAGACGGACAAGCCATACTTTGGCTCGTCGTCATCGATCGTGTGGCCTCCCACGACGAACGCGCCGGCTTCCTTCACCTTGTCGGCCCCTCCGCGGAGAACTTCGCTCACCACTTCGGTGCCGAGGGATACGGGGAAGGCAAGAATATTCAATGCTGTCAAAGGACGTGCGCCCATTGCGAAGACATCCGAAAGAGCGTTGGCAGCCGCGATGGCGCCGAACTCATAGGGATCATCGACGACGGGCGTAAAGAAATCGACCGTCAGGACAGCTGCCGTGTTCTCGTCCAAGCGGTAGACCGCGCAGTCATCGCTCGTCTCGAAGCCCAGCATGAGCTGAGCGTCCGCAGGGGGAGAAATCGACTCGAGTATGTCCCGGAGGTCGCCCGGACCCCATTTAGCAGCTCAACCGCCCTTTTCGGTCAGGTGAGTCAACCGTATGCGCTCGTTTTCAGAGGAAATCGGCTTAAACGGCACGTTGCAGCCTGCGTCCATGGCAACCTCCTTTCAAATTCTTGGCCAAAGGCCAGATTATACATAAGTCCATCCGCTCATGCGGAGAGGGCAGCTCCTATAGCGCCGGCGTACCGGGCGCTCGGGTTAGTGGTGACGGGTCGTTGGAGGTGCTCGGATAGCCGTGCGACCACATACTCGTTCTCGCAGAGGCCGCCCGTGAGGAACACGTCGCCAACGATAAGGTTGTTTGCAAGCGAGGAAAGCTTGGACACGACCGACTCGATCACACCGTTCGCGATGTTCTCGCGTGGTTCGCCCTTGCCGATGAGGGAGATGACCTCGCTCTCGGCGAAGACGGTGCACATGTTGGATATCTGCGTCGGCTTGCCCGCGGCAGCGAGCTCGGCAAGCTGCTCTTGGGTGACGCCCATTCTGTCGGCAATCACCTCGAGGAACTTGCCCGTGCCCGCGGCGCATTTATCGTTCATGACGAACTTCTTCACCTTGCCGTTTGCAAGCTGTATGACCTTCGTGTCCTGGCCGCCAACGTCGATGACCGTCCCGTCGCCGCCGAACAGATACGTTGCTCCTCTGCCGTGGCACGTGATCTCGGTCACGGTCTTTCCCGCGTAGGGCACGGATACGCGGCCATACCCCGTCGCCACGACGCTCGCGTCGCAGGAAGTGGGGTCGATGCCGCGAGAACGAAGCTCGTCGGCCAGCCGCATGGCTGCGTCCACGCCGTTGAAGCCCGTGGGCACGATAAGGGTGCAGATGAGCTCGTCCCCCTCGAATGCGGCGGCTTTGGCGGCGGTGGATCCTATGTCGATTCCTATCCTCAAACGCGCTCCTCAGTACATTGGTATTTCGAACACGTCCTCGTAAGCGAGGCCGTGCGATTCGGTTTGCGAGAGCAGCTCTGTTCGGTCGGAGACGTCTGCGCACCAGGCCAACCCGCAGCCTGCATCCACTTCGGAAGGCACGGGAATGATGCGTCCCGGCAAACCGTGTTCGCGCGCGGCTCCTTCCATGGCGAGGGCGTCGGCCGTCGAGCCGAACGTCATCACGACTTTCAAGGTCTTCTCGCGCATTAGGCGAGCTCTTTCGCAAGGGCTGCCACCGCGGCGATGGCAGCATCCACTTCTTCCACAGTGTTGAAATGCGAGAAGCTGAACCTTACGGCTCCCTGGTTGCTCGTGCCGAGCGATTCGTGCATGAGCGGCGCGCAGTGCGCGCCTGCTCTGGTGCACATGCCGTAAGCCGTCGAGAGCATGTCGGCAATCATGGCCGAATCGCATGCGCCGATGTTAATTGCGACGATTCCCGTGCGGCCAATGCCGGCGTGCCCGCCGTAGACGGCTACGCCGGGGAGCGCGCGCACGCCCTCCTCGAATCGGTTGGCCAGGGCGATCGTCTCGTCGTGGATGGCTTCGACGCCCTTCTTCTCGATGTACTCGACGCCTGCGAGCAGGCCCGCAATTCCGTGTGCGTTCAACGTGCCGGCTTCAAGCCGTTCGGGCATAAACGAAACCTGGCGCCTGTCATAGCTGTGCGTGCCCGTGCCGCCTTCCTTCAGCGGCTCGATGTCGATTCCCTCGGCAACGCAGAGCCCGCCGGTGCCTTGGGGGCCGAACAGGCTCTTGTGGCCGGTGAAGCAAACGATGTCGATGCCCTGCTCCTTCATGTTTATGGGAACCAAGCCCGCCGTTTGCGCCGCGTCGACGACGATGGTCGCGCCATGGTCGTGGGCGATGGCCGCGAGGCGCGCGATGTCGTACACGTCACCCGTGAGGTTCGACGCATGCGTAACGGCCACCAGGCGCGTGTTGGGGCGGAAAGCGGCATCGAGCTCGTCGTAGTCGAGCGTCCCGTCGCTCCCGATTGAGACGACGGTAACGTTGACCTCGTGCTCGTCTTCCATGCGAAATAGCGGCCTGAGCACCGAATTGTGCGATGCCGCCGTCGTGATGGCGTGATCGCCGGGTTTCAACAGCCCCTGGATGGCAACGTTGAGTGCTTCCGTTGCGTTCGAGGCGAACGCAACGCTCTTGGGCCCCGGGCCCCCGAGCATGTTGGAGACCTTCTGCCGTGCGGCGTATACGGTCAAGCCGGCGTCGATGGACGCCTCGTGGACGCCGCGGCCCACGCCGCCGAACGACGTTATGGCCTCGGCTACCGCTTTGGCGACCTCCGGGGGCTTGAGGCGTGTGGTGGCGGCGTTGTCGAAGTACATCGAGCTAGGCACGTACGACGACTCCCGCCTGCAACTGCTTCTCGACGATGACGTACATGTTGGTCGCTTCGCCAACCGCAAGCTTGTCCTCGATGCCGTAGTGCTTGAGGCACGTGCCGCAGGAGAGAATCTCGACTCCCGCGCAGGCGAGCTTGTTCAGGTCGTCGAGCACGGGTGACCCCTCGACCGTCAGCTTCACGCCGCCGTTGTAGAACAGGATGCTGTCGGGAAGGTCGTCTTGCTGGGTCAGCGCGAAGACGAAGGCCTTGATCAGGATGCCGCCGAGTTCGTCGTCCCCATGGCCCATGCAGGCCGATGGTACGACCACCACGCGCGGGCCGATCCCGCCCGTTCCGTTGGCTGCGGCGGCAGCAGCGGCGCTTTCGGCCGTTTTCACGATCTTCACGGAATACTTGTCTTCGGCGAGCTGCTCGGTAGCGGCCTCGCAGTTTTGCGATTTCGCGAAGCTCTCGAGGTTGGTAACCGACGTCTTGTTGTCGACGAGCACTTCGAGCGTTCCCTCGTTCATGGTCGCAAGGGCCTTCTTCGCCTTGACGACGGGCACCGGGCATTTGTCGCCCAGGGCATCAACGGTCATTTCCATTGCACTATCTCCTCGTTCTGTAAAGCGTTCTGTCTGCTCGTGGTCTTCAGCAATATACATCGCGCTTTGGGTCAATCTGCTTCGGAAGCGGCACGATGTCCTCGAACGGTATGCCGTTCTCCCGCGCCGCGTCTTCCACGGCCACTGCGTCGTCGCAATTGACGAGCAGGGCCACGCCGCAGCACGAGCGTGCTTGCCGCGGCGTGGTCGATATGCGAGCGCCCAGCCCCGACTTGCGTGCGAGCTCGAAGAGCTGCATGGCGTCGGTATGGCTCGAGAACAGCACGTAGCAGTCGATCTGCGTTCCCGGGTTGTCCAGTTTCGCATCCTCGATTCGGTCAGCTAGGTTGCTCATGGTTGCTCGCCGTTTCCTCTTGCGTCTTAGCCGAGCATCTCGACGAACGCCTCGACGCGCGTGCGCAGCTGGCCGGCGTCGTTGTCGGTGTAGTCGGTCTCGATGTCGAGCACGGGGATGCCGGCTTCCTCCAGCGCCTTCTCGAGCGCCGGGGCTTCGGTCTTGAAGGTCGTGCAGAACTTGAGGTTCGTGTTGATCACGCCGTCAACCTCGTATTCCTTCGCGAGCTTCAGCACCTCGTCTATGCGTGCCGCGTTGGGAGTGAAGCACGCGCAGTTGATCTTCATGTAACGCTCGGCGAGCGCCTGGTACATGCCCTCGAGCGTGGTCTGCGATTCGTCCACGTAGTTCGTGAAGAACTTGGTGCCGGTGCAGTTCTCCTCGCACACGATGGCCGCGCCGCTCGTCTCGATGATGTGGTGGAGCTTCCAGTTGGGGATGGCCAGCGGCGTGCCGGTGAGCAGGATGCGCTTCGTGCCCGCGGGGAACACGGAAACGCCGTCAGCGATGCGCTGCTCGAGCTCGTCAGCCAGCTTGTTGGCCATCTCGGCGCAACGGACGGGGTCGTCGAAGAACGCGATCTGCATCATGAGCAGGGCGTCCGTGCCGGAGATGGGGATGACATCGGCGTTCTTGCGCGTCTCGTACACGCGGGCGAGGGCCTTGCGGCGCTCGTTGATGACCTTGATGGCCGCTGCGAGCTTCTCGGCGGTGATTTCGTTGCCGGTGACCTCTTCGACGTTAGCCTTGAGCAGGGCGATCTCGTCCGCGAATGCGGCGACGTCCTGAGGGCGCTTCATGTTCGGCAGGTTCATGATGTGCATCGGCACGTCCTGCGCCATGATCTCGTACATCTTCTTCTTGCCGTCGCACGTGGTCTCGCCGATGATCTCGTCTGCAATGCGGAAGAACGGGCACGTGCGGCCGAGGCGCGCTCCAAGCGAAGCCTTGATGAGCGGGCACATATCGGCGGGGAGGTGTTTCTCGCCTTCGGGCACCCAGAACTGGGAGCCGCCGCAGAGGCCCGTCACGATGCCGTCGCCGGCGATGACAACCTCGTCGGGCACGTAGGTGCAGAACGTGCCGAACACCTTCTTGCCCTCAGCCTGAGCTGCAATGAGCTCGGAAGGGCGGATGCCGTGCACGTCGGCGACGACCATGTCCCAAAACGCCATGCCCGCGGGGCGGTTCTCCTGCGAAAGGAATACATCGCCGAACGCCTGAGGCAACACTTCGCAAAGCTGGTCATGGGTCTCGATGTCCATGCCCAGATCGGTCCACATCTGGTGATTCTTATCCATTGGTCCCTCTCTCGTTTTCGCATAGGTAGGATTTGCTTCTGAGCATACGGAAGCTTAGGCGGAAGCCCTCGCAGAAAGGGATAGATGCGCCATTCCTATAATGGTGATAAGCGGTCCGCAGAAATGCCTCGGTGCAGAATAACCGCAGGCCTTGACCGCTACGCCAATATGAGATGCTAGTTCAACGCGACTAGCAACCCAAGGTGTTTTCGGTAAGCGTGCGCGTGCGGGACCGTGAGTGAATGGGGAGAAAAAATGGCGGGGACGTGTGCGAATCGAACACACCCAAGACATTCTGCGTGCCTCACAACGGTTTTGAAGACCGCGGGACCCACCAGGGATCCATCCGCCCCCATAGAGCTGCCGCCGTGCAGTATATACCACTTGCATCCAAATGGCCGGAAAAGCGAAAAAAGCGCGTCAAAGCGCTAGGCGAGCGTGCGAACGTCGCCCTCGCGCTTCGTGAACCCTTCGGCATCGAAGCGCTCGAGGAGGGGCATGGCGAACTTGCGCGAGGTGCCCATGGCCTCTTTGAGCGCAGCTGCGGTGCCGGGTTTGCCCGCCTGCAGGTGGCTGGCGATGCGGCCCTTTGCGTCTGCGACGGCCTTCGCGTCGAAGAAGAGCTCGTTTGAGACGCGGTAGGCGCGGCCTGCTTCGACAAGGGCTCCCATTGCCTTGCTCGCCATCTGCGTCGAAAGCCCCGAATGCTTTGCGAGATAGGGCAACGTTTCGGGCATCATGCCTTGCGCGGCCAAGAGCGCGGCGAGATCGTCGGCTGCGTTGTCGACGATACGCTGCGCGGACCCTTGGGCGCTCGGATGGCCGATGAGGCCCTCGCGCGCGACAACAGCGCCCGATGACGCGAGCTGCTCGACGAGCGCATCGAAGCATGCATCGCTCATATTGGGGCAGCATTTGCGCCGGAGAGCCCCCTTCGCCATGCCCGCTTCGGCCGGGTTGTCGCTGTGGAAGGTTATGAGCGCGCGGTCGATTGAGCCTGCGATCTTGCGCAAGACCGGCTGCGTTGTGTAGAACTTTTCGCCACCAGCCTTGCCGAACGTCATGATAGCGCCCTGCGTGGCTTGACCTTCGAGGTTCCGTACGACGATTTCGCGGTCATCGCCGATGAAGGTTGCGATGCGCTCGCACGTGACGGGCGTAGGATGGACTGCAACTGCGAGCGCGACCGCGCGATTCCTATCGCCCTCGCGCAGGGCGTCGAGCAGCGCGTGCATCGTTTCGTTCAGATTGGTTTGACGGCGCGGGCGCGCGAGGAGCACCTCGCCGCCGCCGGCCACCAAGGTGGGGGAGTACGTGCGCACGACGAACCTGTCGCCCGAGCGGACGGGCAGCGGCTCTTCGAGCCTTATCTGTGCATAGGCTGTCTCTCCGGAGCCGAGTTTTTGCAGCTTGTCGCAAAAGAGCACGCGCCCGATAACCTCGCGCGTGCCATGGGCCACGTGCATGCGGGAACCCGTGGCGAGCGGCTTTTCGCGCTTCGAGACGTCGAGGTAGGTGAGCGTGCAATCGAATCGGTCGGTCATCTGGACGGCGCCGGGCGTGCAAAGGAAGTGGCCGGGCGCCAGCTCGTCTGTCGACGCATCCGCAAGATTGAGCGCGACGCGGTTGCCTGCGTGGGCTTGCTCGATCGGCGTGCTGTGCTCCTGGACGCCGCGCACCCGGTACGATTTGCCGTTGCCGAGCGATTCGAGCTCGTCGCCGATGCTCACGGTGCCGCTCCAAAGCGTGCCCGTGACAACGGTTCCCGCGCCCTTGATGGTGAAGACGCGGTCGATGGGGAGACGAGCCGCCAAGCCGTGATTGGGGCGTTCGGCGTGGCCGCAGGCGCCTTCGATCGCGGCTTTCAGCTCGTCGAGGCCGCGTCCCGTCTTGCTCGAGACCGCCACGATGGGCGCGTCTGCGTAAGGTGTGTTGGCGAGGAAGCCCGCCACTTCGCCGGAAACGAATTCGAGCCAATCCTCGTCGACCAAGTCCGCTTTGGTCAGCGCCACGATGCACGTGCTCACGCCGAGCGTCTGGAGCACGGCAAGGTGCTCGATGGTCTGGGGCATGATACCATCGTCTGCGGCTATGACGAGGAGCGCCACATCGACGCCCGTCGCGCCGGCTATCATTTGCTTCACGAAGCGCTCGTGCCCGGGCACGTCGATGACGCCCATGGCGCGCCCGCTCGGGAGCTCGAGCTGCGCGAAACCGAGCTGGATGGTTATGCCGCGTTGCTTTTCCTCGTTGAGCCTGTCGGGGTCGGTGCCTGTAAGCGCTTGGACGAGCGCCGATTTGCCGTGGTCGATGTGCCCCGCCGTTCCGAGAATCAGGTCGGGCTGGTGTGCCATGAATATCCTCCGATTTTGTGCTGGCCGTCTCACTGGACGGTTTCGAAATAGCTTGCAATTCCTCCTGCGACAAGGCGCATCTCGTCATCGCCTGTGAGCGTGCGCGCATCGCAGAGGACCACCTCGTGGCTAATGCGCGCGACGATGGGGACGGGACAGTCCTGCACGAGGTGGCGTCCGCAATCCTGCGCGTTCCCGCGGAGGAAGCGCACCTCGAGCGCGTAGGTGGGGATATCGCACATGGGGAGAGAGCCCCCTCCGGCGCGCGATATCTCGGGCACGACCGTGAGGTTCGCGCTGCCCTCGGGGAGGAGCTTGGCCACGCTGTCGAGCAGTGACTCCGCTCGTGCCCGTACGTCTTCGGCGCTTTCGGTGAGCATGCGCAGGGTGGGCACCTTGCGCAGGGCCTCTTCGGGGTGCAGGTACAACCTCAGCGTGGCCTCGAGGGCCGCGATGGTCATCTTGTCAAGCCGGAGCGCGCGTGCGAGAGGGTTGGCCTTCAGGCGTTCGATGAGCTCGCGGCGCCCGACGATGATGCCCGCTTGCGGGCCGCCGAGGAGCTTGTCCCCCGAGAAAGAGACTATGTCGGCGCCAGCCCGCAGGGATGCGGCCACCGTGGGCTCTGCGTACGTGCCGAACGCATCCAGGTGCAGGAGCGCTCCCGAACCTTGGTCTTCGTATACGAGGGGGCGTTCTTCCCCTTCGGCGGCATGCTCGTCGGCGAGCTTGCGCAACTGCGAAATGTCGACGTCTTCGGTGAAGCCGATCATGCGGTAGTTCGATGGGTGCACCTTGAGCAGCATGGCCGTTTCGGGAGTGAGCGCGCGCTCGTAATCGCCGAGGTGCGTCTTGTTCGTCGTGCCCACCTCGACCATGCGCGCATGGGAGAGCGCCATGATGTCGGGGATGCGGAAGGACCCTCCGATCTCGACGAGCTCGCCGCGCGATACAACCGCCTCGCGCTCCGAGGCGAACTCCGAAAGCACCATCATGACGGCGGCGGCGTTGTTGTTCACGGCTATCGCCGCTTCAGCGCCCGTGAGGGTGCAGATGAGTGACTCGCAATGCGAGTGGCGGCTCCCACGCGACATCGTGGCCGTATCGTATTCGAGCGTCGAGTAGCCGCGCATGACCTGGTTCACGGCTTCAACGGCTTCAGCTGCCAGCGTTGAGCGGCCGAGGTTCGTGTGGATGATGACGCCGGATGCGTTCACCACGCGTCGCATGCTCGGCTCGACGAGCGCTTGCGCCCTCCGAGCGGCGTCTCGGGCGATCTCGTCGGCGTCGGCATCGCTTGCGTTCCCCGAGAGTATCTCGCCGCGCACGTGGGAGATGGCCTCGCGGGCCGCGTCTGCTGCAGGCTCGCGTCCAACCAATGCGAGAGAGGCCTCCATGTACGGATGCCTGAGTATTTCATCGACTTGCGGAAGGCTTCTGAGCGCTTCTGCGCGCAACCGTTCCTCCATTGCACCACCTCATATGACACAGAATCGGGAATCCTAGCACGTTTCCCTGAATATAGCCATCATCGATGTAAACAGCGGCTATGATAATCAACGAGATTCGGTATAGCGTTAGATAGGACTTATGAGGTGACCATTTCAGACGAGTGCGCGCTTTTGTCGGCGGACGAAGCATCCGCCATCGACGATCCGGCGCGTGTGAAGGCGGTGCGCTACGTTTCGGGCTCGGGGTTCAGCGAAATCGAAGAAGAGGTGACGATCGAGTCGCCGCTCACGGTCTACATAAACGGGTCCGAGTTCGCAACCGTGGTGTGCAGCCCGTGGGAGCTGGAGAACATGGCTGTGGGCTTCCTGGCGAGCGAGGGGGTAGTTCGCACGCGCAACAGCCTGGGCGACATGACGATCAAGCAGGACGACGGCATCGTGCGCGTGCAAGTCGACGGCTACGAGGAGAGCGTCGCGAGCAAGCTGTTCTTGAAGCGCTACATCAATTCATGCTGCGGCCGTTCCCGCGCCTCGTTCTACTACTCGACGGACGCCATGCTGTGCAAGCGGGTCGAGAGCGACATGCGCATTCACCCCGAGCGAGCCCTCGAGCTGATGGAGCTCGTCACGGGGCATTCGGCCATGTTCAAACGCACGGGCGGCGTTCACGGAGGGCTCATAGCCGACAGCGACCACGTTCTGTCGTTCCATGAGGATGTCGGACGCAACAACGTGCTCGACCGCATTTACGGATCCTGCTTTTTGGACGGCGTCGACTTTTCCGATAAGGTCATCGCGTTCTCGGGCCGCGTGTCTTCGGAAATCGTCTTGAAGATGTCGAAGATGGGGGCTCCCATCCTCGTGAGCCATGCGGCTCCGACGAGCTTGGGCGTCGAGCTGGCGGAAGACCTGGGCATAACCGTGATCGCATTCACGCGCGGAGGCGTGCGCTGCACCGTTTACACCCATCCCGAGCGCGTCATAGGCTTGGAATAGGCAGCTATAGCAAAGCGCCCATCTCGGTGTCGAGATGGGCGCCCATGTGGCAGCCGATGTGGGTCGGGGCTATTCCGCCCTGAAGCGCGGGTCGAGCGCGATGGCGTCGAGCTTTGCCATGACGACGTCCTCGACCTCCATGCTCAGCGGGATAGAAAGGTCCTCCTCGAACACCATGCGCTGGTATTGGCCGCATTCGTCGCAATTTTGCAGGCGGTGGCTCGAATCGCCTTCCACGTGGAAGTAGTGCAGGCGCGTGGCGTTCTCCGTACCGCAGACGCCGCAGCGCATGCGCTCGAAGGGCCAGACGGTCCCGCACATGCTGCAGAACTGCTCGCGATCGCGGCCGTCGATGCCGTTTGCGGCCGCAACGTGCGAGGCGACGGCGGGGGAGCCGCAAACCGGGCAGGCGAGCGGGCGCTCGTGCTGATGGGTGTCCTTCGTCTTCTTCGATACGGAGGCGAACAGCTTCTCGGCCTTGGGCTGGATGTGTGCGCGAAGCGCGAAGGCCACGACCATCATGACCACGGAGGCGGGAAGCTCAGAGCCGATGCCCAGCCCGTCGAAGTCCTTCAAGGCGCCCTCGATGAATTCGGGCGGGTTGGAGCCGGCCAGCTCGAGATCGAACGAGCCGACGAGCTTGTACCAGTCGACGGCCCGCAGGGCGCTCGCGACGTCTTCTTCGAGGCCGGCGTTTTCGGCCATGTAGTCGGCGATCTGCTTGCAGGTGCCGAAGAACTTGACCTCGTCGATCGAGGCGGGCGCTTTGCCCAGCAAGGGCTCGTATGCGAGGTATGCCGCATCGGCTTCTTCGGCGCCGAGACCATCGAACTCCATGCTCTCGGCGGCTTCTTCGGCGCGTTCCTGTTGGATCTCGAAGAGCCCCTCGAAGAATCCGAGCCTCGCTTCGTCGGCAGGCGAGGCGTCCTTCTTGTACGCCTCCGTCGCTTCGTGAATAATTCGCATATCCATATGACAATCCTATCTGTATATCCAAATGCCGTACGGGCGCAGGGCCTTCGTTGTAAGGTGCCCGGTGCCCGCGCGGCATTTTAAAACGGGGCAGGACGCGAATCCTGCCCCGTTCCATAACGAGAGCCGCGGGTTATTTGCCCAGCGATGCCTTGGAGGAAATAGCTTTGCGCTGTTCCTCGGGCACTTTCTTGACGACAACCCTCGAGCCGTCCTCCAGCTCCTTGCGAGCCCAGAAGCCCCAGTGGTACAGCGCGTTGGCCTCAGAGACCTGGCCGTTACCGAACATGAGCTTGATGGTGCCGCCGCGATACGGCTGGAACATGCCGCCGCCCAGGAAGACATGCGCCACTACGAACACGACCAGAACCAGGAAGAACAGGTCGTGGATGAAGCGCATGACGACCAGCGTGCCGGCGGAAACCGGCATGATCGTGGTGCCGAGCCAAAGGAACAGGCCGGACACGGCCATCATGAGGCCGCCGATGACCAAGGCGCCGTCTGCGAAGCGCTGGCCGGACTTAACCTCGTCCTGGTCGGGCATGTGCACCTTCTTCGGCATGAGCATGTAGGGCACGAACTTCTTCAGGAACTCGAAGTCCTCCGGCGTCCAGCGGCAGAAGTACTTCTTGAAGAACTCGATCAAGCCAGCCGGCGACCCGATGGCGCCGAAGATCGGCATGATGATGAAGATCACGCCGACGACGCGGTGGGTCACCTTCATGAAACGCGTGAGGTCGAGGTTCAACGCTGCAAGCGCGGGCACGAACACGAACAGGCCCGAAATCATGAGCCAGATGCATGCGACGGCGATCGTGCAGTGCACGATACGGGTGAGCAGCGAGTGCCTCTGAATAAAACGTACTTCGGCCATTATCGCTCACCTGCCTCTTTGTCGATGTGCTTGACTACCTCTCCGGTCTCGACGTTGATAACGTCATGGTTCACCTCGTCGTAACGAAGCTCGTCACGCTTGTAACCAACACCGGAGAGCAGGCAGCCGCCAAGGCCGGCGATGAGCGCGATGAAGCCGATGCCGAGCACGGGCTTCATGATCTCGGAAGCCGTCGTCATCCAGCTGATGCCCGGGTTCTCGGGCAGCTCGTAGCCGGCGATATCGTACTTCAGCACGTAGATGACGTGCGTGCCGCCCATCTCGGTCGCGCCGTAGACGCGCGCCTTGTCGAAGCCCTTTGCCTTGAGCACCTCCACGCGCTTCTCGGCAATTGCGATCATCTCGTCGCGGTCGCCGAAGGTCAGCGCGCCGGGCTGGCAGGTGGTGACGCAAGCGGGGTCCATGCCGTGCTTGATGCGGTCCACGCAGCCCGTGCACTTGTTGATGCGGATGTTGACGCCCGACAGGTCGTCGCTACCAGTGTGGCGCGGGACGTCGAACGGGCAAGCGCCGCGGCAATAGGAGCAGCCGATGCACTTCTCCGCATTGTGGGAGACCATGCCGGTCTCCTCGTCGTAGAACAGCGCTCCCGTCGGGCACACCGTGACGCAGGCCGCGTCGGTGCAGTGCATGCAGGCGCGGCGGCCGATGGCCCAGTCAATGGGACGACCGGGGTTCGTGGACTCCATCTCCCTGAAGGTGATGGTCAGTCGCGTGTTCGAACCGAGGTCGTACGGGCACTGCAGCGATGCATACCACGGTTGCGAGTTCGTCGCCGTGGGCGAGGGAAGCTGGTTCCAGGTCTTGCAAGCAACCATGCAGGCCTTGCAGCCAGAGCAACGAGACGAATCGAACAGGATGGCCTTCGTGCTCGCCTTGTACTCGTTGCGCTCGTCCAGGTGCTTGCGGTCGTATTCGTGTTGAATAGTTGCCATAGCTTATCCCTCCTCCCTTATGCCTTCTTGACGTCCACGAGGAACGCCTTGTATTCCGGAATGTAGCTGTTCGGATCGCCGACGTTGGGCGTGAGCTCGTTCACGACCTCGCCCTTGCTGTAGCGGTTCGTCCAGTCCCAATGGTGGAGCATGCCGATGAGGTGCACCGTCTCGCCATGAACCTTCAGGGGCTGAATGCGCTTGGTCACGAGCGCGCTCACCTTAACCGACGAGCGGTTGTTGAAGACGATGACGTCGTCGCCGTTGGCGATGCCCTTCTCCTTGGCCAGCTGCTCGGAGATCTCGATGTACTGGCGCGGCTGGATCTCGTCGAGCACGGGGCACATGCGCGTCTGGGCGCCAGTCTGCCAATGCTCGGTGATGGAGTAGGTGGTCGCGACGATCGGGTACTGCTTGCGATCGCCCTTCTTGACGGACTCGTTGTCGGCGAACTTGATCATCGGCGAGTTGATCGAACCGTTGAGCAGGTTCTTCTCGACGGGCGTCTCGAACGGCTCGTAGTGCTCGGGCAGCGGGGCGTCCTTCATGCCGGTGGTCACGAAGTTCGCGTGCTCCTCGTCCTTCATGAAGAAGGCCGTACACTTCTCGGGCGGGTTCGGCGCGTCGACGGTGCCCCAGGCAAAGTCGGGCACGTCGTTGCGGATCCACGTCTCGCCGGTCCACTCCACGAGCACGCGGTTGGGGTTCCAAGGCTTGCCGTTCGCGTCAGCCGATGCGCGGT
Organism: Coriobacteriaceae bacterium; assembly: GCA_015062685.1. Taxonomy (GTDB): domain Bacteria; phylum Actinomycetota; class Coriobacteriia; order Coriobacteriales; family Eggerthellaceae; genus UBA9715. The sequence goes on along the minus strand of SUUE01000002.1, from coordinate 263,280 downwards.
TGTAGATGACGCGGCGGTTCGCCGGCCAGCTGAACGCCCAGTTCGGGTAGAGGCCCAGACCGCCCGGATCCTTGTCTGGAACGAGCTGGCCCGTCTTCTCGTTGGTGTGGCGGCGCGAAATGCGCTGGATCGACGGATCGTAGGGGTCGGCGTTGTTGGCGTAGAAGCCGCCGTAGATCCAGATGGCGTTCGCCGTCGTACCGTCGGCTGCAAGGCCCGTGAAGCTGTCGAGCAGCTCGGGGGCTGCAGCACCGAGGTTGGTGGAGTCGTCGATCTTGTAGCCGTTGAGGGCCCACGCAACAGGACGCGGGTCGATCTTGCCGTCAACGTAGTAGTCCCACTTGACGTTCAGGATGGCCTCGGGGCATGCGCCGCCTTCGTCCTGGTACAGGTTCACGATCTCGCGCCACAGCATGTCGCACATCTCGTAGTCGGGCTTGGCCTGGTCCACCGGCTCGACGGCCTTCTGGCGCCACTGCATCCAGCGGCCGGAGTTGAGGATCGTGCCGGACTTCTCGTAGATGAGCGCCGCGGGCATGAAGTAGACCTCGGTCTTGATGTCCTTCTTGCGGTCTTGCATGTCGGGCGCATCCCAGAACGAAGCCGTCGCCGTGACAACCCAGTCGGCTACAACGAGCCAGTCGAGGTTGCACATGGCGTTGCGGTTGAATTTGGCGTTCGGGTCGGATACCGCCGGGTTCTGGCCCCAGGCGAAATAGCCCTTCATGATGCCCTGGTCCATGAGCTCGAACGTGCCGATGGTCGTGTAGATATCGCCGTTCTTCGGAACCTTGGGCAGCCAATCGTAGCCGTAGTCGTTCTCGACCTGAGCGTTCTTGCCGTACCACTCCTTGAGGCCGGAGACGATGAACTTGGGCTTGTTGACGTAGTAGCCTTGCGCGTTCGGCTGCGTTTCGAGCCACTTGCGCAGGGTCGGCGTGTTCTCGACGCTCGGCCACTTCAGGTAGCCGGGCCAGTCGTACACGAGCATGGCCATGTCGGTGCCGCCCTGGACGTTGGGCTCGCCGCGCAGCGCGTTCACGCCGCCGCCGGCAACGCCGGCATTGCCCAGCAGCAGCTGGACGAGCGTCATGATGCGCGTGTTCTCGGAGCCGTAGTGGTGCTGAGTTTGGCCGAGCGCGTAAAGGATGGTGCCGGCTTTCTCCGGCGCGCCGGTAGACGCATAGGTCTTGTAGACCAGCTCGAGCGTTTCGGCGTCCATGCCACAGATGTCGCACACTACATCGATCGTGTAGCGGGAGTAGTGCTTCTTCATGATGGCCCAGACCGAATGATCGTAATCCGGATTGGACGTGTCGTCGATGCTCTCGATGCGCTTGATCTTCTTGATCGACTTGGGAGTGTATTCGGGCACGCCGGGAGCGCTCATCCAAGGCTGGGAGCCGTCGGATTCGGACTCGATCTGGTAACCCCACATGCTGGTGTCGTACTTGTGCTTCTCCTCGATCCAGCCGCTGAAGAAGCCGGTCTCGGGGTCGAAGTCGTACGTATCCTTGATGAGGTACGTGGCGTTCGTGTACTCGTTGACATACTCGGTCTGTTCGAGGCGGTTCTCGATGATGTAGTTGATGAGGCCGCCGTAGAACGCGATGTCAGTGCCCGAACGGATGGGGCAGTAGATGTCCGCCTGAGAGGCGGTGCGGGTGTAGCGGGGGTCGACCACGATCCACGTGGCGCCTGCGTCAAGCGCGCGCTGAACCCACTTGGAGCTTACAGGGTGATTCTCAAGATTGTTGGAACCGCACGACAAAAGGACGTCGGCGTTTTTGAGGTCGCAATAGTGGCCCGTCATCGAGCCGCGACCGAATGAAGGTGCCAGACCGGCAACCGTGGAGCTGTGTCAAACACGCGCCTGATTGTCGATGGCCACGACGCCCAGGGAGCGCATGGTCTTGAGGATCAGGTATTCCTCCTCGGAGTTCTGCTGGCTACCGCCCATGCTGCCGATTGCCGGCGTGTAGTTGCACGTGACGCCGTCTTCCTCGGTGATGAACGTCGCATCGCGCGTGTCCTTAACGTGGCGCGCGATTTCCTTGATCATCTTGTCCCAGGAGATCTCCTCCCAGTCAGATGCGCCCGGACGGCGGACCAAGGGCTTGGTCTGGCGCTCGGGGTTGTGGATGATCTCGCCTGTCTTGTCATCCACGATGTTGCGCAGCTGGAACATAGCCGCGCCCTTGGGGCATAGGCAGCCCTCGTTGATGGGGTGGTCGGGGTCGCCCTCCAGGTTTATAAGCTCCCCGTCGCGCACCGAGCAGATAAGCCCGCATCCGCCAGAGCAATAGCAGCAGATGTTGGTGTACTCCTCGGTGTTAACGAGTTTCCATTCGTCGGCAGCGCCCTCAATGGCGAAGGCCGTCGAATGGGTCGAGAGCTCATAAGCCATGGACCCCGCAAAGGCCAAAGCAGATGCTTTGAAGAACCCCCTGCGTGTTAACTCCATGAGCTAACTTCTCCTCTCTACTCTTAACCTCTCATGCCCTCTCCCGTTAGGGCATGAAACAACTGGGCTCTTGAGCCCAAACGTGCAACATGATAGTTCAAATGGGTTTGCATCAAGAGGAACACTCAATCAGTTTATTTGCTGCGAGCTAAAAACCTGGTGAGCGGTTGCGCTGAGGTTGGCCCAGTTGCCTAGTTTGCGCCTTGACCTTGTTATTTCGAGGGAATACTCACGAAATCGAGCGCCGCAACCAAGTCCTCCATGCACGACGGTTCGGGCATCGGAACCCGTGCGGCTTCCAGCTTTTCGAGCTGGGCGGCGTATTGGCCGAAAAGGTCTTCGGCGTTGGACGTCGCGGCGATGGCGGGGATCATCCAGAACACGGCGAAGGCGATGACGGCTATCCACCCTATTTCGGCGACGAGCATCAGCTCGGGGTTCGCCATCGCGAGAGCAACCGAGCAGGCAACCCACACGGCGGCGATGGCCATCACCACGTATGCCCGGCGCTTTCGCACTGCCTTGATTTCATCGGATACGCGTTGACGATCTGCCTCGAGAATCTCGCGCGCGGCAACGTAGCTCTCGGGCAGGAACGGCCCTTCCCACGTGCCCTGCGCGGGTGAATGATTCTCTTCGGGTGCCATCATCGCTCCTCTCTGGCGCATCTGCGCCATTCGCCATAGTTTCGCCCATCATATCTTGTAATTGCTTACAATCTAGGGAAACGGCAAGCAAATCGAGCCGTCGGTGCGAATCGTCGGCAAATCAATCATCAGCTGAATGGAAAGGGTCATGCATGAGCGATTCCATGACTGTTAATGTGACGTGCCCCAAATGTAAAACTGCAGGTGAGGCTGAAATCTGGACGCGCGTGAACAATGCGGAAAGCCCCGATGAGGCCCAGTGGCTCATCGACGGATTCCTCTTCCAATACGAATGCCCCGAGTGCGGCAACATCGCCGATCTGAACCACGATTGCCTGTACGAGGACGCCACGAGGAAAGCCCTCGTCATGTACGTGGCCGACCCTGCGCGCGCCGACGGCGTGCTCGCCGACCTGGAGGAGGACAAGCCTGCCGGATATTACGTGCGCATCGTGGATTCCCGCGACAGCTTGCGTGAAAAGGCCGCGCTGCTACGCGACGGGTTGGACGACCGAGCCGTCGAGGTGGCGAAACGGGCCCTCGCGAACCGTCTCGTGAGCACGGGCGAGGTGTCCAGGGACGCGCGCGTGCTCTACGGCGCGCTCGACGAGGACGGTGGCATCATCGTGGAATTCGTCGCCCCAACGGGCAGTTCCGAGACCACCATCCCCGCGCATGTGTACCAGGGCATCGCCGATTCCTTCACCGACGTGCAGCCCTCGGTCGTGGATGCCGATTGGGCCACGGGCGTTTTGAAGCAATGGGAGTAACGGTGCCGCTCCCGGCGCGTTGCGATCACGGTATCAGCAAGAACCCGACAATGCCGAAGGCGGCTGATATGGCTGCGGCCGCGAACACGTCGCGCGGATAGTGCACGCCACCGACGATGCGGGTGAACGCCACGGCCGCGCAGGCGCAGAACGCCGCGATTCCCCCGGCCGCGTTCAACCATGCCAAGGCGCAGGCGATGACCACGGCGCTCGCGATGTGGCGCGAGGGCATCGAGCGCCCCCGCGTGTCCTTGTGGATGATGGGGTCGATAGGGAAAGATTCGTAGGGCCGCGGCTCGTCGATGCGAGCGCGCAGGAATGTCACGAACGCGAAGGCGAGGGCTGGCACGATCGCGAGGCGGATAGCCCGCGCGTCTCCGTTGATTGCCAGGAAGGCGAGCACTGCCAGGTACACGGCGGCGATGACGGCAACGAGCCCGCGGTCGAGCACGTTGATGACGGCCATGGCGGCTCTGCCGCGAAACGGCGCGGAGATCCGCTCGTACCAGCCCGCGTAGTCCTTCATGCTTTTCGCTGTTAGTCGCGCTTGACGCGGGGGTAGGGGTTGCCGCAGGTCATCTTGCCCTCGGCGCACGCGCCGCGCACGCAGCTCGGGCCCGCGTCCATGAAGATGAACGGCGCGGTGGGCTTCACGAGCTCGAGCATGCGCCATGCCAGCTCGCGGATCTCCCATTGCGCGCGGTTGCAGCAGCGCAGGTTGAAGAAGTGCAGCAGTTCGCGGATGTTCATGGTCACGACGATCTTCGTCTCGGCGGCGTTCGGCAGGATGTAGCGCGCGTCCTCGGCGGGCACGCCGGCGTCCAGGAACGCCTGGTAGGTCTCGATGGTCTTCTCGACCATCTCGTCGAACAGGCGGCTCGCCTCCTCGTTAGAGGAAATGGTCTCCGGCTTTATGACGTCCAGGCCGTCGGCGAACTTGACGTAGCGCTGGCTCTGCTGGTTGAACGACGCCAGGCGGTGGCGCACCAGCTGGTGCGTGAGCGCGCGCGACACGCCGTCGATGGCGAACGTGTAGCTGGCGTGCTCGAGAGTGGAAAGGTGGCCGCTTCCCAAGATGGTGGTAAGCACCTTGTGGATGCGCTCTTCGGAGAGCGATTCCATGAGCTCCGAAGCGCCGACCGGCGCATAGCACAGGCGAGCCGCGGTTGCGACTGCGCGCTCGGGATCGGGCGTGTGATAGAGAAGTTCTACTTGCATGTGGCCTCCCTCATTTGCGTTCAGCGGGTACGGCTCCTTGGTCCAGCGGTTTGCCCCGGCGCGCACGCGCGGCCACTTGAGGCTAAGCGCTCCGCGCTGCGGCGAAGCAGCTGCGGAACTCGCGCCCTTCGGGCGCTCGGACAGTCCTCGCTCCCGCTTCGCCTTCGCTTGTCGCAGCCTCAAAAGGCCGCGCGTGCGCGCCGGGGCAAACCGCTGGACCAAGGAGCCTAACCTTCTTTGGAAAGTATAATGGTGGGGAATCAGTAGTACGTGCGGGTCTGGGCGAAAGGGAGAAAATGACAGAGGCGTTCACTTCGTTGTTGGCTACCACTGATTGGAACGAGGAATGGAAGCGGTTGCAAGTTGCGAGGCAGCGTGCGGATGATCCTGCGGTTTGGGATGCCAAGGCCAAGAGCTTTCCCGTGAAGCACGGGTCGCAGGAAGGTTACGTCGCGCGGTTCCTCGAGCTCGCGGGGGTGCGGGAAGGGGAGACCGTGCTCGACATGGGGTGCGGCACCGGCGCGCTCGCGACGCCGCTCGCGCAAGCGGGCAATAGGGTCATCGCCTGCGACTTCTCCCAGGGCATGATGGACGTGATGCTCGCCGACCAGCGCGCGCTCGGCGTGAACGGCGTCGAGACGCATCTCATGAGCTGGAGCGACGACTGGGAGGCGTGCGGGCTGGGGGAGAAGAGCGTCGACGTCGCCCTCGCATCGCGGTCCATCGCGACGAGCGATCTGCGCGAGTCGTTGCGCAAGCTCGACCGTGTTGCGAGGCGCCGCGTGTGCCTCACGCTTCCCTGCGGGCCTTCGCCCCGCGTGGACGAGCGCTTGCTCGAGGCGGCCGGCTTCGAGCATCGGCTCGGGCGCGATTTCCTCTACGCGTTCAACATCCTGGCGTCCGAGGGCGTCAACCCCGAAGTCGCGTACATCCCGAGCCTGCGCATGGAGCTCTTCGACACGTTCGATGATGCGTGCGCAGGGTTCGCTCGCATCGTGCAGGAGGCCGTGGCGGGCATGGTGCCGGAGGGGGAGATCGCTGCCGTGCCCGGGCGCATGAAGCCTTGGCTCGAGGCGAACCTCGTGCATGACGAGCGGGGTTTCCACCTTTCCGAGGACCGCAAGGTCACCTGGGCGTTCATTGCCTGGCACCCCCTGTAGGGGCGCGCCCCGCGTGCTCGCGCGGGCGGTGGACGATCCCGATGCGCGGGACGGCCCTCCGCCTCCTTTGTTTGCCTGCGGCAAAAGTGCGCGCGACCCCCGATCTCATGCATTTCGCACCCCTCGGATGCACGAGATCGGGGGTTGCGTGCACTTTTTCGGGAACGGGATTGAGTCGGCGGTTTTACGCGAATCTGTGACCAGGTGTTTCGTGGAAGCCGGAGCGAGAAGTGCCGCCGTGTCGCGCTCAAAACTACGCGCAACCCCCGATCTCGTGCACTCGGCGAGGCCGAAATGCACCAAATCGGGGGTTGCGCGTAGTTTCGGCAACGGGCACGCCCTTACCGGTCGAGGTTGCCCGTAGGGGCGCGCTCTGCGCGTCCTCGAGCACGGTTGACGTGCCCGATGCATGAGATGGCGAAACGCTCCGCAAAGCAAGAGGCCCCGGGCAATGCCCGGGGCCTCCTTACACGCTTACCTGGTGTGCTTATTCAGCGGCAGCCTCGGTGGCTTCCTCTGCAGCAACCTCGGCGGCAGCGGCCTCGGTGGCCTCTGCGACCTCGGCGGCCTCGGCCTCAGCCTCAGCCTTGGCGGCAGCGGCGGCCTCCTTCTCGGCCTGCTCGGCAGCCTTCTTGGCGAACTCCTCGGCGCGCTTGGCCTTGGCAGCGGCCTTGGCCTCCTTCTCGGCCTTGCGCTTCTCCTCAGCAGCAGCAACCTCGGCAGCGCGCTTGGCCTTGCGGTCGGCCTCGCGGGCGGCAACCAGATCGGTTGCGGAGCCGAACTTGTCGGCAAAGCGCTGCACGCGTCCGCCGGTGTCAACGAACTTCTGCTGGCCCGTGTAGAACGGGTGGCAGGCGTTGCAGATCTCGACGCGCAGCTCGGGCTTCGTGGCACGCGTGGTGAACGTGTTGCCGCAGCTGCACGTGACCGTGCACTCCATGTAGTCGGGATGTATTCCTTGCTTCATTATGGTTTCTCCTATTCCGCCTTGGTTTCCGACCAAGGGCAAGACAAGCTTTTGCATGGTATCACAACGGCCGCGATGCGCAACCCGTTGCGCCACATCTTCACGAACTCGGCCTACTGAGTCGCAGCGGCCTCTTCCAGCTGCTCGCGCTCCAGGACCAGCTTCATGGCCTCGATGGCGCATTCGATCTGGCCGTCGTCGGGCTCGCGGGTGGTCAGGTACTGCATCTGCATGCCCGGCCACAGGATCACCTTGACGAGCGGGTTGCTGGGGTGGCTCCCCGCCCACTTGACGGTAATCTCGTAGGCGATGCCCGCGATGACGGGCATGAGCAGGATGCGCACGATGATGACGAGGGCCAGCTTCGGCGCGCCGGCGGGCACGCCCCATGCCTCGATGAGCGCGTCGAGCGGCGTGATCGTGTACACGAATATGGCGATGATCATGACCATGATGAGGAACGCGGTGCCGCAGCGTACGTGCAGGCGCGGGAAGCTGCGCGCGTTCTCGGGTGTGAGCGGCAGGCCGTGCTCGAAGCAGTGGATGGTCTTGTGCTCCGCGCCGTGGTAGCCGAACATGCGCTTGATGTCCTCCATGCGCCCGATGAGCCAGATGTAGAAGATGAAGACCCCAATGCGCAGAATGCCGTCGACGACGTTCCAGAGGAGGGTGCGCTCGTCGTACTCGCCCACGATGAGGTTCGTGATGAACGCCGGCGCCACGACGAAGAGCACGATGCCCATGACGAGCCCGAGGCCCATGGAGATGAGCATCTCTTTCTCGCTCAGCAGCGGCTTGGTGCCCGCTGCCTGCTCTTCGGCTCCTTCGTGGGCGCTTTCGGCCGCGCCGGCCTCTTCGGGCGCGGCCGCCTCGCCTGCGGGCTCGCTCACGACCTCGAGGGTCCTCTGAGCCCCGAGCGCGTCGATCATCTCGTCGGGGTTGCCAAAATCGCGCTTCCAGGAGAAGTCGCCCTCGTTCTCGTCTGCGCCGTTGGGTAGCGGGGAAGGGGTCGCTTCCGATCCTTCGGGGGCTTCCTCTTCGTCCTCGATGAACGCGTGCTCGGCGGCGATGGTGAGCGCCTTGTATCCCAGCGCGAGCGATTCCACGAACGCCCGGCATCCGCGGACGAACGGCCAATACAGCCAGCCGTTCTTGTCCTTGCCGCTCGCCAGGTCGTGCTCTTCGGTGTAGATGGTGCCCTGCGGCTCGCGCACGGCCACCGACCAGTTGTACTTCCCGCGCATCATGATGCCCTCGAGCAGGGCCTGCCCGCCCACGTGGGTCTTGAGCTCGCCGTCCTCCGCGAATGCGCGCGAAAGGTCGCTTTTCTGCTTGGTGTTCGTCATATTCGCTTTCTCGTGCCTGGGAGGTGAAGGGCTATGCGGCAGCGCTCGACGCGCTCGCGGCCGCCGAATCGGCCGGCGCCGATGCGCTCGAGGCGCTCGCGTCCTGGGCCGCGCCTGAAGCATCGGCACTTGCCGACGAGGCGCTGGCGGATGCCGCCGCGCTCGAGGACTGGGCCATTACGGCGTCCTTGCGCGCGAAGGTCATGGACACGTTGTCCCTGTCGGTCAGCGTCAGCTTGCCGTCGGCGAGCGAGAGCTTCATCTCGTTGCCGTTGAGGGTGGCGGTGCCCTCCGTGTTGCTCGTGGCCTTCCAAGTCAGGCTCTCGCCGCCCTCGAGCAGCTTGAGCGTGCCCGATCCGTCCTCGTTGAGCACGAGGTCGATGGTGGCGTCCATCTTGCGCATGAGCCCGATGGTCTCGGAGTCGAAGTTCTTGTTCGACGAGCTGTCGAGCGTCCACGTGCCCGTGTAGAGCGACTTGTCCACGTTGGCGCCGCACCCTACGAGCGCCGCGCAGAACGCGGCCGCGCAGCACAGGATGGCGATGATGCCCAGGCCCTTCTTCATGGAAACCTCCGTCCAATGTGTTCTCGTCGAGAATCATACCCCACGGGCGCGGCGCCCGAAAGGAGCCGCGCCGAATCAATCACACCGCCATAATGTCGCTCCCTATATATGTAAGGAGTTTTCGCGCTTGACGGCGAGAACTTCGTGTATCCTAGCACCTTACCGCGATTCGTTCGGCGCACGAGGCGTCGGCTGCGAACGGGGAAGCCCTCACACGTTAATAAACAAGGGGCAATCGTGTGAAAGACGAGCGCCGTGGAATTCGGCCTCAGAACAGGAGGGCCAGGTGAAACTGGTTATTACCGAGAAGAACGATGCTGCCGAGAAGATCGCGCAGCTCCTGGGCACCAAAGCCAAGAAGGACAAGGTGTTCAACACGCCGGTCTACCGCTTCGACGTAGACGGCGAGGAATGGGTGACCATCGGCCTGCGCGGCCATATCCTGGCACCCGACTTCACACCTCAATTGGTATACAAGAAGCGCGGCGGATGGCAGGGCGTGACCGCGGGCGGCGAATCGGTGCCGGCCGACGTGCCCGCCTCGCTGCCGAAGCCGCCGTTCAAAAAGAAGAAGCCGTTCAGCGTGGACGGGGTGGACCTCAAGGGCTGGAAGATGGATGCGCTGCCGTACCTGGCGTATGCGCCCATCGAGAAGCTCCCCAAGGAAAAGGACATCATCCGCTCGCTCAAGAACCTGGCGAAGAAGGCCGACAGCATCTGCATCGCCACCGACTTCGACCGCGAGGGCGAGCTCATCGGCTCGGACGCGCTCTCGTGCGTCAAGGAAGTGAACGAGTCGGCTCCCGTGAGCCGCGCGCGCTACTCCGCATTCACCAAGGAGGAGATCACGCACGCGTTCGCCAACCTCGTCGAGCTCGACGAGAACCTGGCGGCTGCGGGCGAGTCCCGTCAGGACATCGACCTGATCTGGGGCGCCGCGCTTACGCGCTACCTCACGCTCGTGAAGTTCGCGGGCTACGGCAACGTGCGCAGCTCGGGCCGCGTGCAGACCCCGACGCTCGCGCTCATCGTGGCGCGCGAGCGCGAGCGCCTCGCGTTCGTGCCCGAGGACTACTGGGTGATACGCGGCGAGTTCGGGGAGGGCGACTCCGCTTTCTCCGCGCCCCATGCCACGGCCCGCTTCAAGTCCGAAGAAGCCGCGAACCTCGCCATGGCCCATGTGGACGGCGCGAAGGTCGCGCGCGTCTCCGCCATCGAGAAGAAGAAGCGCACCGTGCGCCCGCCGGCCCCGTTCAACACGACGAGCCTGATGGCCGCCGCATCGGCCGAGGGCCTGAGCCCCGCGCGCACCATGCGCCTGGCCGAGAGCCTCTACATGGACGGTTACATCTCGTACCCGCGCGTCGACAACACGGTGTACCCGAGCTCGCTCAACCTGGCCGACGTCGTGACCACGATCAGCGGCAACCCAGCGTACGCCCCGTATTGCAAGGAACTGCTCGCGAAGGGCAAGCTCACCGCCACCCGCGGTAACAAGGAAGAGACCGACCACCCTCCCATTTACCCCACCGCGAAGGCGACGCCCGACGATTTGGGCGCAGCCGAATACAAGCTCTACAACCTGGTCGCGCGCCGTTTCCTGGCGACACTCTCCGAGGCCGCCATCATCGAGGGCACCAAGGTGACGCTGGACGTTCCGGGCGACGGCTCCGCTGCCGCCGCCGAAGTCGAGCAGTTCGTGGCGCGCGGCGACGTGACGGTGAAGGCGGGCTTCCGTGCCATTTACCCCTACGGCGTCAAGAAGGACGAGCAGCTGCCCTCGCTCGAAGAAGGTCAGCAGATCGCGTTCAACGGCGCTACCTGCGAGAAGAAACAGACCGAGCCCCCCGCGCGCTACAGCCAGGGCCGCTTGGTGCAGGAGATGGAGAAGCTGGGCCTGGGCACGAAGTCCACGCGCCACAACATCATCCAGCGCCTGTACGACGTTAAATACATCGTGAACGACCCCATCGAGCCCTCCCAGCTGGGCATGGCGGTCATCGACGCGCTCGACACGTACGCGCCGCACATCACACATCCCGAGATGACGGCCGAGCTCGAAGACGAGATGAGCAGCATCGCCGCCGGCTCCACCACAAAGGCCGACGTCGTCATGAACTCGCGCAACCTGCTCGCAGCAGAGCTCGAGGCGCTCTTGCCCGTGCAGGAGCAGGTCAAGGAAGCGCTGGCGGACGCCGTGGCGGCCGACGCCTACGTGGGCAAGTGCCCGAAGTGCGGCAAGGACCTGCAGATCCGCGCCTCGAACAAGACGCACGCCATGTTCATCGGCTGCGCCGGCTGGCCCGAATGCGACGTGACCTACCCGCTTCCCAAGGGCAAGATCGAGGCCCAGGAGGAGCTGTGCCCCACTTGCGGCATGCCCCAGGTCAAGGTGAGCGCCTTCCGCGCCAAGCCCCGCGTGGTGTGCATCGACCCCGAATGCGAGAGCAACAAGGAGCCCGACGTGGTCGTGGGCATCTGCCCCGCGTGCACCGACCGCGGCATCATGGACGCCAAGCTCATCGCGCAGCGCAACCCCCGCACGCTCAAGCGCTTCATTCGCTGCGAGAACTACGACGAATGCGGCTGCAGCTACCCGCTGCCCCAGTACGGCGAGCTCTTGGCCACCGATGAGGTGTGCGAGGCGTGCGGCGCGCCCATGGTCGTGATCAAGACGACCCGCGGCCCCTGGAAGCTCTGCCCCAACTTCGATTGCCCCACCAAGGAGCAGGAGAAAGAAGAGAAGGCAAAGGCGAAGGGCAAGGGGCGCAAGAAGAAATAACGACGACTCACCTGTTCGCCCGTGCCACTGCGGCGGGCGAGCTGCGGCGCCGGTTGCCCGTAGGGGCGCTCCCCGAGCGCCCACTTCGGGCTGGGGAACGCCCGTAGGGGCGCGCTCCGCGCGTCCTTCCCGCCGCAACGGGTGGGCTGCGGCGCCGGTTGCCTGTAGGGGCGCGCTCCGCGCGTCCGCCTCTGCCCGCACCCGAGCGCAGGCTGCGCTCGCCGCGCCGTCGTCGCGAGCTAACTTTTCGCCAAGTACGGGCGAAAAGTGGATCTCGCTCCTCCTTTGGCTTGGCCTCGCTTCGCCTGCGTTCGGGTGTGGGCAGAGGCTACCGTTCGGGGGCCGTATCGTTTACGCTTTGCTGGAACGTTTTGCTGGGCTTCTTGCCCTTGAGGGAGAAGGAAAGGGATTATGACCCGGGTCATAACGAAAGACGAGGTGGCTGGCGTTGTGCGCGAGGCGCTGCCTCGGTTGGCGTTCGAGCTGCCTCCGGACATTCTGGCCGGGATTGAGGGCGCCTATGGGAAGGAGGAGAACCCTCGAGCCCGGGAGGCGCTGAGGTTGCTCGTCGAGAACGCGCGGATCGCTCGGGAGGACCGGGTTGCCATCTGCCAGGACACGGGAAGCGTCTGGGTTTGCCTTGAGATCGGGCCCGACGTCGCCGTTGCCGGCGACGTGTTGGACGGCGTGAACGAGGCCGTCGGCGCCGCATACGTGGAGAGCAACCTGCGCAAGTCGCTCGTGCGCGACGCCCTGTTCGACCGATCCAACACCGGCGACAACACCCCGGCGTTCTGCGAGATCAAGGCCAGCCCGAAGCCCGGTGCGCGCATCCACATCATGTGCAAGGGCGGGGGGTCTGACAATGCGAGCCGCGTCGTCATGCTCACGCCCGGGGCGGGCAGGCAGGGGATCGTCGACGCCGTGCTCGCATGCGTGCGGGAGAAGGCGGCGAACGCATGCCCGCCGCTCATCATCGGGGTGGGCGTAGGCGCCACGTTCGATAAGGTTGCCGGGTTGGCGAAGATGGCGCTCATGCGACCGATTGACCAGCCCGCGGCCGACGATGAAACCGCCGTGTTCGAGCGCGAGCTGCTCGAGGCGGTGAACGCCACGGGCATCGGCGCGGCCGCGCTCGGCGGGTCCACGACCGCCCTCGCGGTGCGCGTGAAGACCGCCCCGTGCCACATCGCCGCGCTGCCGCTCGCCATCAACATGGGTTGCTCGGCAATGAGGAGGGGTACCTATGAGCTCTAGCGAAACGCGGCGGCTGGAGCTGCCTTTCGATCGCGACGAACTGCGCGACCTGCATGCGGGCGACGCCTGCCTGCTCACGGGCCCCGTGTTCACCCTGCGCGATGCCGGCCATATACGCCTGCTCGCAGAGCTCGACGAGCAGCAGGCCGACGAGCTTCCCTACGGCCTTGCCGGCCAGGCAATCTTCTATGCCGGGCCCACACCCGCCGCTGCGGGCAGGCCCTTCGGTGCGATCGGGCCCACCACGGCCAGCCGCATGGACTTCGCGGCCCCGCGGCTCCACGATGCGGGGGTGGCGGCCACCATCGGCAAAGGCGTGCGTTCCCAGCAGGTCAAGGACGCCTGCGTGCGCAACGGCGCCGTGTACTTCGTGGCGGTGGGCGGTGCTGCTGCTTATCTTGCGAAGTGCGTGGAATCATCGGAAACCTTAGCGTATGATGACTTGGGTACCGAGGCCTTGCGGCGCGTGGAGGTGAAGGACTTCCCCGTGTTCGTGGGCGTCGATACTTACGGAAACGACGTTTACGACCTCGCCTAGGCGCTGCGAATGGGTCCTTCCCGCATCGCGGTCGCGCAGCGGGGGTGAAGGAAATACATGCATACCATGAACGACCAGGAGACGGGAGCCGCCTGCTCCCGTGGCGTGTTCATAAGCTTCGAGGGCGGCGACGGCGCTGGTAAATCGACGCATCTCCAGTTCGTAGCGGAGGCGCTCCGCGAGCGGGGCGAAGAGGTCGTATGCCTGCGCGAGCCCGGCGGCACGATCATTGGCGAGCAGCTGAGGGCCAGCGTGCTCGACCCCGGCAACTACATCATGACCGACGCTTGCGAGCTCCTCATCTACGAGGCGGCCCGCGCGCAGCTCGTTGCCCAGATCATCAAGCCCGCGCTCTCGCGCGGGGCGATTGTCCTCTGCGACCGTTTCTACGATTCGACCATCGCTTACCAGGGATACGGCCGTGGCCTCGACCGCGGGTTCATCGACACGGCGAACGCCTTCGCGTGCCAGGGCATCCGCCCCGACCGGACAATCCTTATGATGACGGGCGGCAGCGCCGAGTTCGGTATCGAACGAGCCACGCAGCACAAGCACGCCGACCGCCTGGAGATGGCGGGCGTCGATTTCCACGAACGCGTCAACGCCGCGTTCTTCGAGCTGGCCGAATCGAACCCCGAGCGCATGCGCCTGGTCATCTCCGATGACACGAAGCAGGCGACGGCGCGCAAGGTGTTCGCCGAGCTGGCCGACCTGTTCCCCTGGATGGGGGACCGCTCTGTGTGCTCTGACGAGTTCTTCGACGCCCTGGTCATCCAGCGCGAGACGATGGGACGTGGCTAGGCAATGGCCGATGTCTTCGATCAGATCTTCGGCCAACCGGGCGTCCGCGACTTTTTGCGCGCGAGCGTCGAGGCCGACCGTGTGACCCACGCCTACCTGTTCACCGGCCCCACGGGGTCGAACAAGACGCAGTCGGCGTATGCCCTGGCCGCGGGGCTGCTCTGCGAGCACAAGGGTTGCGGCACGTGCGAGGTGTGCGCGAAGGTCAATGCGCGCAAGCACCCGGACGTGCGCTACTTCGCTCCCGAGGGCGCTGGCGGCTACCTGATCGAGCAGATTCGCGAGATTGTGGCCGATACGGCGCTCGCGCCCATCCAGTCGCATTCCAAGATATACATTATCGACCGCGTCGACCTGCTGGGGAGCGCTGCCGCGAACGCCTTCCTCAAGACGCTCGAGGAACCGCCCGAGGACGTCGTGCTCATCCTGCTGGGCCGCACGCGCGAGAGCGTGCTTCCCACTGTGGTGTCGCGTTGCTCGGTCGTCCCGTTTCGCCATATACCCGCAAGCGAGGCGGCCGGCATCTTGTCGCGCCGCACGGGCGCGGCCCCCGAGCTGTCCAAGATTGCCATCGAGGCGTGCGGCGGCTCCATCACGCGCGGCATCGAGTTCCTGAAATCCAACGAGCGCCTGGCGTTCCGCAAGGGCGTGCTCGACTCCATTGCGCGCTTGGGCACCGCGGACACATGGGACGTCATCGGTATGGGCGCCGAGCTCGTGAGCTTGGCGAAGGCTCCGCTCGATTCGGTGCGTGAGGCGCACGAGGCGCAGCTTGCGGAGAACGCCGACTTCCTTGCGAAATCGGCGATTCGCCAGATCGAGGCGCGCAACAAGCGCGAGCTCACGGCGCGGAGCCTGGAGTCCTTCCGCCAGATTACGGCAATCACCGCGTCGTTCCTGCGCGACGTGCTCGTGGTGTGCGCGGGTACGCCCGAGCTCGTTATCAATTACGATGCGCGCGAAGCGATCGAGGAGGTGGCGGCCCGCACGAGCGAGCCCGCCGTCGCGCGCGCCCTCGAGGCGGTCGCGACATGCCAAGACGCCATTTCGTATAATGTATCACCCGAAACATGCCTCGATGCGATGTTGTTCGAGATAGGAGAGGCTCTATATGACACGAATAGCCCCCGTTAGGCTTACGTTCAATCCTAAGACGCTGTGGTTCGACGCGAACGGGCTCGACCTTTCGGTCGGGGACGACGTGGTGGTGAAGACCGCGCGCGGCCGCGACCTTGGAAGGGTTTCCGATTCGCTGTTCGAGATGGACTACGAGGACACCAAGAAGCTCAAGTCGCCGCTCAAGCCCGTTGAGCGACTGGCGACCGAGGAGGACCTCGCGCATGGCGAGGAGCTTGCCGAGCTCGCGCGCGAGGCGCTGCCTACGTTCAGGCGCCTGGCCGAGGAGACGGTTCCCAGCATGAACCCGATCGCCGTCGAATACCTGTTCGGCGACGACAAGGCAGTGTTCTACTTCGAGTCCGAGGAACGCGTCGATTTCCGCGACCTCGTGCGCAAGCTCGCCGCAGAGCTGCACGTTCGCGTGGACATGAAGCAGATCGGCGTGCGCGACGGCGCCCGCATGGTCGGCGGCCTCGGCCATTGCGGCCAGGAGCTGTGCTGCCGCAGGCTCGGAGGGGAGTTCAACCCCGTGTCCATCCGCATGGCAAAGGAGCAGGACCTCTCGCTCAACCCCCAGAAGATCTCGGGGACGTGCGGCAGGCTCATGTGCTGCCTGCGCTACGAATACGAGGCTTACAAGGAGTTCCACGGCAGGGCGCCCAAGAAGAACGCCAAGATCCAGACCCCCGACGGCGAGGGCAAGGTCGTGGACATGGACGTGCCCCGCGAGATCATCTCGATCAAGGTGGGCACGGAGAAGCCCGTGAAGGTGCCGCTCGCCGACATGGACGCCCCCGACGAGGGCTCGCGCCCCAACGCGGTGGGCGAGGAAGCATGGGAGAGGGCGAACGAGCCCGTCATGCTCCTTAACGACAGCGCTGCGCTGCTCTTCTCGAACGAGCTCACGGGCGAGGACAAGCTCGCCAAGCCGGGCACGCTCCGCCATGTGCATGGCGAGCCCGAGGACAAGCCCTCGCGCTCACGCTCGCGCAGGCGCGGCGGTTCTGGCAAGGGCAAGTCTTCCGACCAGGGCGGCCGTTCCCAGCAGAGCGAGGCATCGTCGTCCCGCAAACCGCGCCGCAGGCGTTCCACGACCGTCAAGTCCGACGGGTCGACGCAGGTGGAGAAGCAGGCGAAAGCGAAGACCGCCGACTCCAAGCAGGAGGCCGCCGAGCAGCAGAAGAAGTCCTCGTCGCGTCGTCGCCGCAGCCGTGGCGGCGGGAACAAGCAGCAGGGGCAGGGTGCCCAGCCCGCCGAGCAGCAGCAGAAGAAATCGCAGGTCGGCCGCAACTCGTCGGCCCTCCGCGCCAACCGCGCCGAAGGGGAGGGCGGCTCCGATGCCGGCAAGCAGCAGGGAGGCGGCTCGAATTCGCGCCGCCGGCGGCGCTCGCACAAGACCAATTCGGAAGGCAACGCACAGGAATAGTGGCCAGGTGGCACGTAGGGGCGCTCCCCGAGCGCCCGTCAACCTTGGTGGAGCGGGCGCTCGGGGAGCGCCCCTACATGCAGGCCGGCCCACACCGAGAGGGATAGCGACATGAACATAGATTACGCGGCTCTGACCGACTTGTACCAGCTCACGATGGCCCAGGGCTACCTTGACCACGGCATGGGGGACACGCAGGCGTGCTTCCACATGTACTTCCGCAATTACCCGTTCAAGGGTGGCTACGCCATAGCGTGCGGCATGGACCAGCTGGCGGAGCTCGTGGAGACGTACCGCTTCACCGACGAGGACATCGCCTATCTGGAGGCTCTGCCCGCGCCGGGCGGCGGCAAGCTGTTCCACGAGCGCTTTCTCCAGTACCTGGCGGACTTCCGCCTGTCGGTCGACATCGACGCCGTCCACGAGGGAACGCCCGTGTTCCCCAACGAGCCGCTCGTTCGCGTGTGCGGCCCCATCCTGGAATGCCAGCTCATCGAGACGCCGCTTCTCAACTGCGTGAACTTCGAGACGCTCGTGGCCACGAAGAGCGCGCGCGTGTGCCAGGCGGCAGGGGCGCCGGTGGCCGAGTTCGGCCTGCGCCGCGCGCAGGGCGCAGCAGGCGGCGTGTGGGCGAGCCGCGCCGCGGTCGTGGGAGGGTGCGCTTCCACGTCCAACGTGCTCGCCGGGCGCATGTTCGATATCCCGGTTTCGGGGACGCACGCCCATTCGTGGGTCATGTCGTTCCCCGACGAGCTCACGGCGTTCCGCGCGTACGCGCAGTCGTTCCCGAACAACTGCGTGCTGCTCGTGGACACCTACGACGTGGAACAGGGCGTCCGCAACGCCATCACCGTCGGGCTCGAGATGCGCGAGCGCGGCGAGCGCCTCTCCGGCATCCGCATCGATTCGGGCGACCTGACATGGCTTTCGAAGATGGCGCGCCGCATGCTCGACGAGGCGGGCCTCACCGACTGCGGGATCGTGCTCTCGAACGACTTGGACGAATACACCATCAGGTCCATTCGCCAGGAGGGCGTAGACGTGATGAGCTGGGGCGTGGGCACGAAGCTCGCCTGCGCTTACGACCAGCCCACGCTCGGTGGCGTGTACAAGCTCTCGGCCACGCGCAAGGGCGACGGTGAAGCCTGGGTCGACCACATCAAGATCAGCGAGTCGGTGCAGAAGCTCACGACGCCGGGCGTCCTCGACGTGAGGCGCTACTACTCGGAGGACGGGCGCATTGCCGGCGACATGGTGTTCGACACGAACGCGCCGGTTAACGAGAAGGAGGTCATTGTCGACCCCTACGACTCCTTGCGCCGCAAGAAGCTCGCAGGGAAGCGCTACGAGACCCTTCTCAAGCCGCTCGCTCGCTCGGGCAAGTGCGTGCTCGAGGCGGAAGCGCGCAACGCCATGGAGGCGCGCCGGCGCACGATGGAGGGGCTCGAGACGCTCGACGAGACGCAGAAGCGCCTTCTCAACCCGCACACGTATCCGGTTGGCCTGGAACGCGGCCTGTTCGAGCGAAGGGGAGCGCTCGTGGCCAAGATGAAGGGCTTCGAATAGGTTTTTGGTGTTACGCCGGGGGCGAGCGCAGGGTTGCCGCGAGGCGGTTCGCCCAGCGATCCGGCATGTGTTCTGAAATGGGGGAATAATGATTCGCATCGTCACGGATTCGACGGCTTCGATTCCGCACGAAGTAGCCAGGGAAAACGGCATCGAGGTGGTCACCATGTACGTCAACCGCGACGGACGGGAGTACGAGGACGCCACGATGGACCTCGAGGCCTTCTATACGGACATCTACGACATGGTCGACAACATTCCCAAGTCGAGCCAGCCCTCCCAGGGCCAGCTCGAGGGGCTCTTCGAGAGCATTGCCGAAGCGGGCGACGAGCTGCTCGGCATCTTCATGAGCTCGAAGATGTCGGGCACGGTGGACGGGGCCCTGAGGGCGGCGCGCAGCGTCGCCGCCCGCCATGCCGGGTTCAAGTACCGCATCGTCGACACGTGGTCCAACAGCTTCGACGAGGGTTGGCCCGTCTTCGCCGCCGTCGCCGGCCGCGATTCGGGCTGCGGGCTCGACCAGTGCTGCGAGCTCGTGGGGAAGTCCATGCTCTCGTCGCGCTACCTGTTCACCCCCGAATCGCTGCGCTTCCTGAAGGCCGGCGGCCGCATCGGGGCGGCGTCCGCCCTGCTCGGCGGCCTCATGAAGCTCTGCCCGATCCTGACGGTGGTAGACGGCGAGACCTCCACGTTCGCGAAGGTGCGCACCCAGAAGCGCGCGCTGAACGCGATCGCGGAAAAGCTCAAGGAGGACATCGAGGAGTTCGGCCTCAAGAACATCGTGGTGCACTACATCGGGTCTCCCGTGGAGGCGGCCAAGTGGGCGCGCGAGATCATCGAGCCCATCGTGTCGCGCGAGGTGCCCGTCGTTCCCGTGAGCACCTGCATCGGCGTGCACGTGGGGCCTGCGATCGGCGTGGTCTACGAATGCGAGCATGCTCTTCGTGGGAAGATGACCGTAGACCCCGCTTCTCTGGTGTATGCTTCGTAAATGACTGTTACGAGATGAGGAGGGCGCGTGCCCGAAGTTAAGTGCAATGTGATCATCGATTCCTGTTGTGATTTGCCGCCGGCCGTCATCGACGTGCCCGGCGTGGAGCTGTTGCGCTTCCCGTTCATAATGGACGGCGAGGAGCGCTTCGACGACATGTTCGAAACCATGAGCGCGCACGATTTCTACGGCCGCATGCGCAAGGGGGCCTCGTGCTCCACGGCGCAGATCCCGTTTCCCGTGCTGCACGACGCGTTCGTCCGCGCGGCCGAGAGCGGCGTGCCCACGGTCTACTTGGGGTTCACGAGCGGCCTGTCGGGTAACTTCGGCACCGCGCAGATGCTCTGCGAGCAGGTGTCGGCCGAATACCCCGATGCCGAGCTGTATGCCGTCGATACGCGCCTGGCTTCGATCGCGGAAGGCCTGCTCGTCTTCGAGGCGCTGCGCCAGCGCGCTCAGGGCCTGACGGCGAGCGAGCTCGCCGCATGGGCGGAAGAGGCCCGTTTCTTCGTGAACGAGCAGTTCACGCTCGACGAGCTGGAATGGCTCAAGAAGGGCGGCCGCATTCCCTCCACCGTAGCGTTCGCCGGGTCGAAGCTCGACGTGAAGCCCATGATGGACATCTCGCTCGACGGCAAGCTTTCCCTTGCCGGTGTTGCGCGCGGCCGCAAGAAGGGCATCCGCCAGCTCGCCGATTACTACAAGCGCCGCGCGGCGGAGCTCGGCACGGGCACGCATATCGTCATCGGCAGCGCCGATTGCCCCAAGGACGTGGAGCGCTTGAAGGAGGAGCTCTACAAGGTGGACGATACCGTCCTGTTCCTGGAGGCCTCCATCGGGCCGGTCATCGGGAGCCACGTGGGCCCCGGCATGCTCGCCATTGCCTTCATGGGCCAGGACGCCCGCGAGGACCTTTCGGTGAGCGACCGCATCGCGAAGAAGGTGAAGGGCGCCTAGCCTCCCGCTGGTTTTCCTTGAGCGAACGCGCGCGGCTTCGCGACGCTTTGGTTTCCCGCTTCAAGCGGCGTGCAATAGGTGCAAACCTCGCTATTTCTGCCATGCCTCGTCGGCACGTGGAAGAAACAGCGAGGTTTGCATTGATTTTGAGGCCTGTTCGTGAACCAGATTTGCGTTTGCCCTGTTCAGCGGCATTAGACTCATACGCGAACCATGCAAACCTCGCTGTTTTTGCCATGCAGCTGCAAGGAAGGGAAGAAACTGCGAGGTTTGCACGGCCCGCGTGGCGCGTGCGCGACCTGTGGCCATATGAAGTCGGTTGCGCGTTGTTCCTCTGCATTCGCGGCACGTCATTGCCGATGCTCTACAATGGGCGCAACTTGTTAGAACGGAAGGACCATCATGTCTGGAACATTTGCCTATCTGGGAAACGCCGTCGTGGGAAGCGCCGTCGCGCGCGGGCTCGAATCGTTGGGGTGGAGCCGATCGGACGATGCCGCCGCCGCGGATGCCGTGCTCACGTACTTCACGCATGCGGGCGCGCTCGAGGACGCGTACTTCGAGACGGACGGCTTGGTGAAACGGGCGCGTGAAGGCGCGCTGCTCGTGGACCTTTCCCCGTCCACCCCTTCGTTCATACGCGAGCTTTCCGCCGTGGCGACGGTTAACGACCTGCGCTTCGTGGAAGCGCCCATCGTCGTGGCTGATCCCTCCATGGCCGAGGCGTTTGCGAGGGAGAACGTGCAGACCTACCTCGCGAGCGACGACGAGGGCGCGCTCGGCGAGGCCGAGGCGCTCGTGAAGTCGTTCGCGGCAACCGTCACGAAGGCGGGCTCGTGCGGCATGGCGCAGCTTGCGAAGGCCGCCTGCACGGCCCAGGTTGCGGCGCAGGTGCTCGGCGCCGTGGAATCCCATGCGCTGTTCGCTACCGCGGGCGCGCAGGCGAAGGCTGCGTCGGTGCCGGCGCAATCCCCCTTGGCGGAGCGCATGCTCGTGTCCGTCTCGAGTGACGATTTCGAAGGCGACTACACGGTCGAGCTGTTCATGGGCGATGTCGCGGCCGCTATGACGGTTGCCGACGACGAGGGGCTCATCCTTCCCCAGCTCGAGGCGACGATGCATCTGCTGGAGGTGCTCGCGGTGATTGGCGGCGCCGACATGTCGCCTGCCGCGCTCACGCTGCTCTACCGCGACGAGCAGGCAAGCGCCGACAACGGGCTTGACTGGACGCGTGCCGCTGGGTTGTTCAACGACGGTCATAATCACGATCACCAGCACGAACACGGTCACGACGACGAAGGCGAATACGACGATTTCGACGACTACGACGAGGACGACCCCTTCGGTTTCGCGGGTGGTTTCGGTGGCTACTCCGCAAACTAACGGCATCGGGCGAGACGCCCGCGCAATCGAGGGCATCGGCACGAGCCCCTGCAACCTGTGCCCGCGGCTCTGCGGCGCCATGAGGTGCGAAGGGCGCCGCGGCGTGTGCGGAGCTTCGAACGAGCTCCTCGTGGCGCGCGCCGCGTTGCATTTCTGGGAGGAGCCGCCGTTGTCCGGCGAGGCCGGCAGCGGGACGGTGTTCTTCGTGAACTGCCCGCTCCATTGCGTTTATTGCCAAAACGCTGAAATTGCCGCGGGCGACGCCGGCATCGCGGTGAGTGAGGAGCACCTTGCCGAGGTGTTCCTCGACCTTGAAGCGCAGGGCGCCCTGAACGTGAACTGCGTGACCCCGACTCATTACAGCTTGCAGATAGCGCGCGCCGTGCAGATCGCGCGCGGCAGGGGGCTCGGCCTTCCCGTCGTCTGGAACACGTCCGGCTACGAGAGGGTGCCGGTTATCGAGGCTCTCGCGGGTACTGTCGACGTGTACCTCGCCGATTTCAAGTATGCGGACGCCCGTCTGGCCCAGCGTTACTCGCATGCGCCCGATTACCCGCAAACGGCGATCGCTGCCATAGAGGCCATGGTGCGCACCGCCGGCGAGCCGCGCTTCGACGAGGTGGACGGGCTGCCCCGCATGACGGGCGGGGTGGTGGTGCGCCACCTCGTGCTGCCCGGCGCGCTCGAGCAGTCGAAGGACGCCCTGCGGATGCTCTTCGAGCGCTTCGGGGACGATGTGCTCTACTCGATCATGAACCAGTACACGCCCGTCATGCCCGAGGCGTCGCTCGCGCGTTTCCCCGAGCTGGGCGTCCGCGTGCCCGACGTCGAATACGAGGAGCTGCTCGATTTTGCGGACGAGCTCGGCATGCAGGACTACTTCTGGCAGGAGGGCCCCGCAGCGGAGGAGAGCTTCATCCCCGCATGGGACGGCACGGGCGTCGCATGAGCGGCAGCGGAAACGGATCGTTGAAAAGGAAAAGGGGGAACGCCAAGCGTTCCCCCTGTTCATGCGTGGAGCCAGCGACAGGAATCGAACCCGCAACCCACTGATTACAAATCAGTTGCTCTACCGTTGAGCCACGCTGGCTTTTGCGCAGGAGAGATTGTAGCACAGGCGCTTCGTTTCGCCTGCAAATCGCCATGATTCCGTTGAGCGGCACCGCGCGGTTGCATCTCGGTCAGGTTGCGCCATAGGCGGACGGGCATGAAGTGCCTGCGGAGCTCGGGGTTGTAGCGAGCGTCGATGGAAATCGCGTCGTAGAAGCTCTTCCAGGCTTCCTGCATCAGGCGGTCGCGGTCCGTCGCGGGCGGCACGTTCACGGCATCGCCCTCCACGAGCTGCCATGACGTTCCGTCGTAGACCCCAGCCAAGTGATGGGCCTCGTCGTAGATGATGAATGGCTGGTCATTCAAGCGGTCGGCGAAGTAGCCCATGATCAGGGGCACGACGCTCGCGTCGGGGCTCACGCGCGCGTACCACACGCCGTTCTCGAGATGCGCGAAGCGCACGAACTGGCGCATGCGTTCCGATTCGTTCCGCACGAACGTGAGGAGCCCGTGAAGCTCGCGAACGGCCGGATTCGCGAGCTCGTCGAGCACGGGCACGCCGCGCAAGCTGTCGGGGCGGGACATCGCATAACGCACGAAGCGGTAGATGACGGCGCCCTTGTCGTAGCCATCGCACGTCGACGCCCTCACGACCGCGTTGAAGGCGGCCTTGCCGCAAGTCCTTACGAGACCGCGCCTCACGCGGTCGGCCCGTTCGAAATCGGTTTCGACTACGATGGAGCTTTGCATGAGCCGGGGTTCGTAGAGGCGCTCGGGCACGATGTCCAACGGTTGCTCGTGCCGCTCGTAAGCGAGGAAGATGGCGGAGAGCAGCCCCTCGAGGCTTCCGTCGTAGAGGTACGCGACATCTTGGAGCGGCTCGACTGGCGCGCTCATCGGGCGCTCCATTCGGGAAGGAGCGCGTCGCCCTTGTTCGCGAGCGCCATCTCCCTTTGGGGCGCGGCCGGAATCGCCGGAGCCTTAGACGCGAAGCTCTCGTTCCCGAAGAGGGACAGCTGGCCGGGAAGCGCACGGTCGGCGCGCCTCCCATGTTTTCCTCCGTCAATCGGCGACGCGAGGTGCGAGCGGAGGGCTTCTCGCTCGAAGGCCACGCCGCCACCGCCGTACGCGCCGTTGCAGGTGATGAAGAAGCGCGCCCTCTTGTACGCGATGCCGAGCTTGCGCAGCTCGGTTTCGCGCAGAGCGCTCGTCCGACGCGCCCGCACGATCATCTTCGCGCCGCGCACGCCGATGCCCGGCACGCGCAGGAGCGCTTCGTAGGGTGCCGTGTTAACCTCGACGGGGAAGAGATCCAAGTGGTTGAGCGCCCAATTGGCCTTCGGGTCGACATCGGGGTCGAGGAACGGGTTTCGCTCGTCGATGATCTCCGATACGTCGAACTTGTAGAAGCGCAGCAGCCAGTCGGCTTGGTAAAGGCGGTGCTCGCGGTTGAGCTGCACGGCATCGGTGCTCGGCAGGCGCGCGTCGTCGTTGACGGGCATGTAGGCGCTGAAGAACACGCGCTTCAGGGACATCGAGCGGTACAGCGCGGCGGACAGGTTGAGGATCTGGAAGTCGGACTCGGGGGACGCGCCGACGATCATCTGGGTGGATTGTCCCGCGGGCGCGAACGGGAGCTCTTCTTCCATGCGCATGATCGTGCCTCCGTAGAGGTGCTTGCGCTTCCGCATGAGGGCGCGCGACTCCTTGCTGTCGGTGATGCTGTCCGCGATCTGGCGCATGGGCGCGAGGATCTGCTGCCGGTTCTTCTGCGGAGCCAGCAGCGCGAGGCTCTGCTGGGATGGCAGCTCGAGATTCACCGACAGCCTGTCGACGAGCCTACCCATGCGGTCGATGAGCTCGGGCGATGTGCCCGGGACGGTCTTGGCGTGTATGTAGCCCCTGAACCCGTATTCGAGGCGGAGGATGCGGAAGCACTCGATCATGAGCTCGGTCGTGTAGTCGGGCGTGCGCAGGACGCCGGAGCTGAGGAACAGCCCCTCGATGTAGTTGCGCCGATAGAACTCGATGGTGAGGTCGGCGAGCTCGCGCGGCTGGAACGCCGCGCGCCGTACCTCGTTGGAGCACCTGCTCGAGCAATACGCGCAATCGTAGGCGCAAACGTTGGTCATGAGCACCTTGAGCAAGCTGATGCAGCGCCCGTCGGGTGTGAAGCTATGGCAGCACCCCGCCGCCTGCGTGGCGCCGAGCTTGCCGCGCACCGCTCCGCGGTCCGAGCCCGACGACGTGCAGGCCACGTCATACTTCGCGGCGTCAGCCAGTATCTCGAGTTTCGTCATCAAATCCATGCGTACACCTGTTTGATTGCTAGGATCATGATAAGCAAACGGATGTACGACGTCAAGCTTCTGGCTTTAGGCTGCGCCGTATTGGCCGGCAATCAAGCACGGTGGGGAAGCGCGCTTCTTCCAATAGCTTGGGGCTTTCTCGCGCGGTGGTCAAACATCTTCAATGGCAGGATTCGCCGCTAGTCTGAAAATCGCGGTGTTCGATCCATCGATTCGGGGTTTCATGGCAGGATATCGCACTAGTCTGAAGCGAAATGCCCCTTTACGCCCCGTTTGTGGCGGGATTCGGCGCTAGTCTGAAGGGTCCTGCTGTTTTCGCTTCAGACTAGCGCCATATCCTGCCGCGAAAAGGCGTTTTGCTGGATGGAGCCCACCTTCGCGCGGGCGAACGGCACGCAGCGGGGGCGTCATCGCGCGGCCGCGGGCGTAAAGCGCGGCCAAAGAGAAAAGCGCCCGCGGTTGCGGGCGCCCTTCTGGGAAATCTCTCGCTGCCAGTCGCGCTTGGCTTTCGCGCGGTCGTACTTCGCGCTGCCGTGAGGTCCTGTCTTGCAGATATGCGCGTTGTACTTCGGCATCTGGTCGCGCGTGGCCTCCTCGGCGCTCCGGTGCCAGACTGGCCCGCCCTGCGGCACGCGACGTCGTTTCTTCTTGGTCACGCCCTTCACCTCCCTTCATGCCCCGCATTATACGGGAAGCCCGGGGAAGTCGGGAATGAATGGAGGGCGCCATTACGCGCTAAAATGAGAGCCGTACGACTTCGACCAAAGGATGCTGATATGTCTGAGCTGCAAGAATACAAGCAGGAATTCATCGAGTTCATGGTGGAGTCCGACGTGCTCAAGTTCGGTGACTTCACGTTGAAGAGCGGGCGCAAGTCGCCGTTCTTCATGAACGCGGGTGCTTACACCACGGGCGATCAGCTCCATAGGCTCGGCCTGTACTACGCGCGCGCCATACATGACAATTTCGGCCTCGACTTCGACGTCGTGTTCGGCCCCGCATATAAGGGCATCCCCCTGTCGGTGATCACGGCTATGGGCATCAGCGAGCTGTACGGCAAGCAGGTGCGCTATTGCTCCAACCGCAAGGAGGCGAAGGACCACGGCGACGCGGGCATCCTGCTCGGTGCCACGCTTTCCGACGGCGACCGCGTGGTAATGGTCGAGGACGTCACCACGTCGGGTAAGAGCATCGAGGAGACGTATCCCATCATCACGGGCCTCGCAAACGTTGAGGTCAAGGGCCTCATGGTGTCGCTCAACCGCCAGGAGGTGGGCAAGGGCGGCCAGAAGTGCGCGCTCGACGAGGTGGCCGACCTCTACGGTTTCCCGACGGCGGCGATCGTGACCATGGAGGAAGTGACCGGGCACCTGTACAACCGCGAATGCCAGGGACGCGTCGTCATCGACGACGCCACCAAGGCGAGCATCGAGAGCTATTACGCGACGTACGGCGCCAAATAGGCGCACCGTCGCACTGGGAGGAAAGGGCATGGCTCCTCGTTACAGCGGCTATGTCGGCGTGTTCGATTCGGGCGTCGGCGGCATCAGCGTCCTGCGCCAGCTCACGGCGACGCTGCCCCATGAGGACTTCCTCTACTTCGGAGATTCCGCGAACGCGCCCTATGGCGAGAAATCGCGCGATTGGGTTCTGCGGCGCTCGAGCGACATCGTGGACGAGCTGCTGGAGCAGGGAGCGAAGGCCATCGTCATCGCCTGCAACACGGCCACGTCCGTGGCGGCCGCGACCTTGCGGGCGCAATACGCCCACGTGCCGATCATCGGCGTCGAGCCCGCGCTCAAGCCGGCGACGCTCGCCGAGAAGGCGGGGCGCATCCTCGTCATGGCCACCCCGATAACGCTGCGCCTGGACAAGTACCAGCAGCTCGCAGAGCGCTGGGGGAGCGGCCACGAGGTGATTCCCGTGCCGTGCCCCGGCTTGGCGGCGCGCATCGAGCAGGGCAACCTGAGCGCCCCCGACCTCTACGAGATGCTCGAGGGCTTGATCGGCGAATACGCCGGCACGGTCGACAGCGCCGTGCTCGGGTGCACGCACTATCCTTTCATCGCGCGGCAGATCCGCGACGTCATAGGCGACGTGCCCCTTTTCGACGGCACCCTCGGCACGGCACAGCAGCTCGAGCGAAAGCTCGCCGAGCGCGGCTTGCTCACGAAGTCTCGAGGGGTGGGGAACGTTGTGTTCGCCTCCAGCAGCACGCAGCCGGGCGAAATCGATTTGTACCGGAGCTTCTTCGAAGGCTAGCTACGCGGTTTCCACGCGGTTCTTGCCCTTCTCCTTGGCGGAGTACAGGGCCTTGTCAACGCGCTGGCACAGCATGTCGGACGTCTCGCCGGGCAGAGCCTGCGCCACGCCGATGCTTATCGTGTGACTGCCCGAGATGGGGAAGTTCAGTCCCGTGAACTCCCCGCGCGCCCGCTCGGCGAAAGCGCATGCGTCGGAAAGCGATGCGGATGGCAGGAGCACCATGAACTCCTCGCCGCCCCACCTGCCCGGGGTATCCGCGCCGGCGTCGTCGGCCAGGGTGCGGAGCAGGCTGCCGAACTTCCTGAGCACCTCGTCGCCCGCCCTGTGGCCGAAGGTGTCGTTCACCGCCTTGAAGTTGTCGATGTCGAGCATGACGAGTGCGGGCGGTTCGTCGTCGCGGTCGGCGGCTCTCTCGGCGAGCGCCTCCTCGATGCGCGACTCGATGACGCCGCGGTTCAGAAGGCCCGTGAGCTCGTCGGTCCTGGCGGCCACCTCGAGCCGGGCATATGCATCTTCGAGCTCCGCCGAGGTGACGCCCACGAACGCGGCGAGGCTGTTCACGATTTCCATCTGCCGCGTGAACTCCATCGCGTCGATGACGATTTCGCCCTTCGGCTCCCCGCTCGCATCGCCCTCGCGAATGCTCACGACGACCAGCGTGACGTTATGGTGCAGGAGCTCCTTGCCTTCGCGGCAGAACTCGCCGCCCGTGTAGAACCCGGCGGTGGGGGCGATGGCCTGGAGGGGCAGCGTCTCGCGGCTGATGTGCTCGTCTCCCCAGTACTTGCGGCGCGCGGCGCACGAGTACGCCATGATGCCCTGCGGCTCGAACTCCCGGATGGCGCAGACGCCCTCCCTGATCGACCGCAGGATCGTGCCGGGGTCGCCGTAGGCGATGCGGCACCGCTTGTGATACGAGGCCAGGTCGCTCGACAGCGTGATCGAGCCGTTCTCGCCGATGTCGACGAGGGCCTTGATGACCGTGCGGTCTTCGTGGTCGATGGCCAGGGGGAACAGGACGCTGTCCGTGGCGAAGACGTCGTTGTCCTCGAGTGAGAGGTAATGGCAGTAGCGTTCGTATGCGGGCGCGCCGTCGAGCTCGTAGAGCACCGGGCCCTCCGCGCGGGTGATCTCCATGTGCCGCCCGAGCGGCTTCCACCCGTAGATGGTCAGCGTCTGGAGGTGGAAGCTCTCGCCCCCGTACAGCACGAGCACGATGCCCTCGCCGCTGTTCTCGCCTGCGGACGAGAACACGTAGGGGAGGCCCTTCCACATGTTGATGGTCTCGGATGTGAGTGCGCCGCCGCCGAACACGATGACGTCTTCGGGCAGGAGCCGCGCCTCGTCGCAGAAATCGGCCATTCCGACGTCGATCAGCGTGGTCAGCATCTCCACCGCCTTCACCCACGGGCGTTCGTTGATGAGCTCGCGGATCGCCTCCGCCGTCTCGGACTTCGTCTTCCGGTTCAGCGGGAACTGGTGCACTTCGATTATGGTGCGGGGGTCTTCGAACACGTTCACGATGGCCGAGATGTTCGGTTGCTCGCTGGCTACGAATGCGCCGTCGCAGATGGTGCCACTCGTCGAGCATCCTGCGAAGAGGGCGTCGGGCAGCTCGCTTCGCAGGATCGAAGTCGCCTTGTCGGTGACGCTCCTGTTGGCGGTGTCGTTGAACACGTGGACGAGGGTGCGGGCATCGGACGACTGCGCTATGCGCGCGGAGAGCCCCGAGGCGAACTGCCTGAGCTCATCTTCGCTCCCATGACTGAAATGCACCTGGTACATGAATGCCGCCCCTCGGGAAATGTATTGGCAATTCCTGATAATGATACGTCTTCTGCTCATCGAAGAAAACTGATTGAAGCGAACAACTTTGTGTTTCGTCACCTTATCGTAAGAACCTGTTCATACCAGTTCGTGCCGCTTGAAAAGGCCGTTGATGAGCCCGCCCGCTCTGCTATACTTGCACGACGAATAAGGGGGGAACATGATCGACATTCCAAGCCCGGCCATCGCGGTCGTAGGGCGCCATAATTCAGGGAAGACCACGCTCATCGTGAAGCTCATCGAGGAGCTCGTGGCGCGCGGCCTCGACGTCGGGAGCGTGAAGCACCACCACAAGTCGGGCTTCGAGTTCGACGTTCCCGGCAAGGACTCGTACCGCCACCGCCAGGCCGGCGCGAGCGAGACCGTCATCGCGGCCCCCGACCAAGTGGCGCGCGTGTGCTCCCTCGAGCGCGAGCTGGAATGCTCCGAGATCGTGCGGTCGATGCCCGGCCACGACATCGTCGTGGTGGAGGGCTATCGGAAGAGCGGCCTGCCGACCATCGAGATCATGCGCGCGGCGAACCCGGCCGACCTGCAGGTGGCCAAGGCGTTCGCAGAGGCGGCCGAGGCCGGCGAATCGCTCGGCGTCGACTTCACGCAGAAATCGCGCGGCGAGCGCGCGTTCGAGTTCGAGCAGATCGAGCAGCCCGACGTTTCCGACGACCTGAAGTTCAAGATGCCCACCGCCGACACGGTGGCCATCATCACCGACATACCCGAGGCGGAGCGCGCCGCCGAGCTCTACGGCATACCCCACATCCTCCCCGACGACATTTCGGGCGTGGCAAGCTTTGTGGAGGACCGCTTCGCGCGGCCGAAGGTGACGATTGTCATCCAGGCAGGCGGCGAATCGCGCCGCATGGGGCGCAGCAAGGCCACGGTCCCGTTCGCGGGAAGGCCGCTCATCTGCCGCCTGGTGGAGCGCCTCGCGCCTGCCGCCGACGAGCTGGTCATCACCACGAACGAGGCGGAGAACCTCGCGTTCCTGCACGATAGCTACCCCGACCTGGACATCCGCCTCGTGCCCGACGAGTACGACTACCGCGGCGCGCTGCCCGGCTTGTACACGGCCCTCAAGGCCGCGAGCAACCCCTTCGTGGCGGTCGTCGCCTGCGACATGGTGTTCGCCTCGCCGCGCTTGGTCGTGGCGGAGGCCATTGCCATGAAGGAGTCGGGCACCGACGTGGTCGTGCCCGTGAACAAGCACGGTTACGAGCCCTTCCACGGCATGTATCGCCCGGAGGCGTGCCTGCCCGTCATCGAGGAGGGCCTCGCGGCGGGCGAGAAGAGGGCGCAGTACGTTTTCGGGAAGGTGAACGTGCGCGAGTTCACCCAAGACGAGGTGCTCGCCGCCGAGCCCATGGGAGGCTGCTTCGTGAATGCGAACACTCCCGACGAGCTCCACTCGCTCGAGGATAGCTTCCTGTCGCGCTAGGCCGCGCGCCCAGCACTCGCAGGGGCGAAAGGACGTAGATTGCCCAACATCAACGACATCGTGCAGATAGCCGAGGCTATGGAGAAGAGCCCGATAGCCGTCGTGCCCGAAAGGTGCGTTAAGGTGCGCAACCGCAATGCGAGCTGCCGTAAATGCATCGATGCTTGCCAGGTGAACGCGATAGAGGTGCATGCCAACGAGTTCAGCTTGGACGCATCGCTCTGCATGGCGTGCGGTGCCTGCGCCACCGTGTGCCCGACCGAGGCGCTCGCCCCCGTGGCGCCCGCCGACGCGGATCTGGCCTACGCGTCCGCGGAGGCCTCCTCGGCAAACGACGGCGTATCGGTGTTCGCCTGCGCGCGCATGGCCTCCAAGCACATCGCCGACCCGACGCGCTTCGCGGAAGTGCCCTGCTTGGCGCGCATGGAGGAGAGCCTGCTCCTGAGCCTGGCCTCCCATGGCGCGACGGGCGTGGTGCTCGTGGACGGCAATTGCCAGACCTGCAAGTACCGCGCCTGCGACGCGGTCATAGCCGAGACCGTCAGCCAGGCGAACCGCCTGCTCGAAGCGCACGGCAGCGACGTTCGCGTGGAGAGGGCGAGCGAGTTCCCCGCCGGCCTCGTCGTCGAGGACGCGCAGGGCATGTACGGCTCGACGCGCCGTGGCTTCTTCAGCGAGGCCGCCGGCTCTGCGAAGGAGACCGTCGTGTCCGCCGCGCGCACCACGATCGAGCAGGAGCTCGGATACGGCGACAAGCGCTCGATAGCCGAACGCCTCCGGGCGTCGGACGCGGGCGACATCGTCCAGTTCTCCATGCCGCGCCACGAGGTGGCCATAAACGCCCTCGACGCCATGGGCGCGCCATCGTCAGGCACTATCGGAACGCGCCTTTTCGGCACCGTCGACATCGATGCGGAGCGCTGCAATTCCTGCGGCATGTGCGCCGTGTTCTGCCCGACGGGGGCGCTGCGCCGCGATCCTGCGGAAAAGCCGCTCGCTCCGCTCAAGTACCTGGAGTTCTCCGCGAGCGAATGCGTGCAGTGCGGCCTCTGCGTGGACGTGTGCTGGAAGGACGCCCTCACGCTGTCGGGCGACGTTCCGGCCGAGGAGCTCTACGATTTCGAGCCGCGCACGTTCCACATGAAGGGCGCCCAGCGCAAGCACGGCGTGTTCAACGTCTAGATTGAAGCCCGTTAGAGGCGCCTTTCGCGGTGCGCCGCCAATCCGATATGGTATACTCTCCAACGCTTTACTGTAGTAGAGGGATAAAGCGTTGGGCGAGGGGGCCGCGAGGAGCGGCGAGAGCCCGCACAAGGGAAAGGGAAGGACCACATGAAGAAGCTCAGGTATCTGGCAGTGTTCGCTGCCGCGTTCGCCCTGGCGGCGTTCGTGCTCGCCGGTTGCGGTTCGAGCAACGCCTCGAAGTCCGATTCGGCCAGCGCATCTGGTTCGGCAGCTGCATCCGGCTCCGGGTTCACGCTCGTTGTCGGTTTCGATTCCGAGTATCCGCCGTACGGCTTCCTGGATGCGTCCGGCAACCCGACGGGCTTTGACATCGATCTCGCGAAGGCCGTCGCCGACGCGAACGGCTGGGGCTTCGAGGCCAAGGCCATCGATTGGGACTCCAAGGACCTCGAGCTCCAGAGCGGCAACATCAACTGCATCTGGAACGGCTTCACCATGGAAGGCCGCGAGGGCAAGTACACGTTTTCCGACCCCTACATGCTCAACGAGCAGGTGATCGTGGTTGCGTCCGGCAGCGACGTCAAGTCGCTGAAGGACCTGGCTGGCAAGAAGGTCATCACCCAGGCCGGTTCCGCAGCGTTCGACCTGCTGAGCGCTGATGGCGACCAGGCGGACCTCGCCAAGACGTTCGACGGCGGCGCCGTGCAGACCATCGCCGACTACAACAACGCGTTCCTGCAGCTCGAGTCTGGCGCGATCGACGCCGTGGCGTGCGACCTCTCCATCGCTCAGTACCAGATCTCCCAGACGGGCAGCAAGTACGTGCAGCTCGGCGAGAACCTGACTTCCGAGCACTATGCCGTCGGCTTCAAGACGGGCGACGATTCCACCGCCAAGACCGTGACCGACAGCCTGAAGAAGCTCGATTCGGACGGCACCGTGAAGAAGCTCTGCGAGAAGTACGCCGAGTACGGTCTGTCCTACGACAACTGGATTCTCAAGTAAAACAGGGACATGGGGCGCCCGCCTTTGATGGCGGGCGCCTTTTTTATCGTTCCGGCGGAGGCGCGTTTTGGATTTAGTAACTTTGCTCAATGATTTCGGGGCCACGTTCCTGGGGCTCGACGGCAAGCTCACGTTCGTCATGCTGCTCACGCGCATGGGCGGCGGCCTTATCGTCACGTTCCAGGTGTTCTTCATCACGCTCATCGGCTCGTTACCGCTCGGCGTGCTCATCGCGCTCGGGCGCATGAGCAAGATCAAGCCGCTCGCGTGGCTCATGAGGCTCTACATCTCGTTCATGCGCGGCACTCCGCTCATGCTGCAGCTCATGGCCATCTACTTCATCCCGTACTACCTGTTCGGGATCAAGTTGAGCTTCCTCGATATCGGCCCGATCGATCTGGGGCCGATCCACATCGAGATCAGCTGGGTCATGACCGCCTGCTGCATCGGCTTCATACTCAACTACGCCGCGTATTTCGCGGAAATCTACCGCGGCGGCATCCAGTCCATCCCGAAGGGGCAGTACGAGGCGGCTGAGGTTCTAGGGTATTCAAGCGGGCAAACCTTCATGAAGATTGTCTTGCCCCAGGTGATCAAGAGGATCCTGCCTGCAATGGGCAACGAGGTGATCACGCTCGTCAAGGACACGTCGCTCGCGTTCGTGCTCGCGCTCGCGGAGATGTTCACCGTCGTGAAGCAGATCGTGGCGAGCGAGGTCAGCATGGTTCCGTTCGTCCTGGCGGCGCTTGTCTACTGGGGCATGACGATGCTCGCCGAGTTTGCCCTCTCGCGCATCGAGAAGCACTACGCGTACTACCATGACTAGGGAGTGGGAATGACCGATTCGAATACGCTCGTTGATCTGCGGCATGCTCGGAAGTCCTTCGGGGACACCGAGGTGCTGAAGGATATATCGCTCACGGTCGAGAAGGGCGAGGTGCTCGCAATCATCGGCCCGTCGGGCGGCGGGAAGTCCACGCTCCTGCGCTGCTGCACGTTGCTCGAGACCCTCGATGGCGGCTCGCTCAGCTTCGGTGACAGCGTCGTGTGCTCCGATAACGCGGGGCGCGCCGTATATGGCGATAAGGCGTCGCTCGCCCGCGCGCGGACGCATTTCGGCCTCGTGTTCCAGAACTTCAACCTGTTTCCGCACTACACCGTCATGAAGAACCTCATCGACGCGCCCGTCACGGTCCAGAAGATGCCCAAGGAGGAGGCCGAGGCCAAGGCTCGCGTCCTCTTGGGGAAGATGGGGCTCGAGGGCAAGGAGGGCATGGTTCCCTGCGAGCTCTCCGGCGGCCAGCAGCAGCGCGTCGCCATCGCCCGCGCTCTCATGCTCGACCCCGACGTGCTCTTCTTCGACGAGCCCACGAGTGCGCTCGACCCAGAGCTCACGAAGGGCGTGCTGCGCGTCATCCGTGACCTCGCCGAGGAGAACATGACCATGGTCATCGTGACGCATGAGATGAAGTTCGCGCGCGACGTTGCGGACCACGTCATCTTCATGGACGGCGGCGTCATCGTCGAGCAGGGTCTTGCCAGGGACGTCATCGACAACCCCCAGCACGAACGCACCCGTGCGTTCCTCTACAACGAGGAATAACCGCAGAGACGCGCCTTTTTCGTTGCATCCGCGTTACTTTACGCGGACCTTTTTCAGGTTCTTTTCAGGTTTGAATTAAGCTGAAATGGCCCCTTAACAGGCCAAACGTATATTATCCCTATCCGAGTATAGTGACGTAAAGATGACGGAATAGGGGAGGTTTTCAGCTTCGCGTGCCTTGGTGGTAAGGTTGGTTCAAGCAATAAAAGGAAGCAACGCGGACAAAAGGAGCGCGAACGATGACAGACAACATGCAAAACAATCAAGGCATTCCTTCATCGGAATCGTCCCAGCCGCAGTGGGCGGCGGCGACCGAGGAGATGCCGCGGCACCAGGCAGGCGAGGTGAACCCGCAGCATGCGCACGCGTACGTCGCGTCCGCCACCTCCGCCCCTACAGTCACTCAGCCCCATACCCAGCCCAAGAAGCCGAGCGGGGCGGGGAAGACCTTCGCCTTCGGGTTCCTCGGGGCGCTGCTCGCGTGCGCCATCGGGCTCGGCGGGTTCGTCGCCTACGATCAGTTCGGCCGCGCTGCCGGCTCGGCGGGGTCCTCGCCCGTAGACCCTTCGACGGCGACGGTGACGCTGGGTACGTCCGATCCGAGCGTCATCAATGCGGTCGAGGAAGGCCAGACGCTCTCCGAGGCGGTGGCCGCGAAGACGCTTCCGTCGGTTGTCGCCATCTACAACTACCAGAACGTGAGCGGCTATGGCTACGGCCACGGTAGCGCGCAGGGTTCGAACGAGCCGCAGCTCGCCGGCATGGGTTCGGGTGTGGTTATCTCTGACGACGGCTACATCATCACGAACTACCATGTGGTCGAGGACGCCGCCAAGCTGACCATCAACGTGGACGGCGGGGAGCGCGAGGCCGAGTACGTGGGCGGCGACAGCAGCTCCGACATCGCGGTGCTGAAGGTGAGCGATGCGTCCGGCCTCGTTGCTGCCGACATCGGCGATTCCGATAGTCTGGTCACGGGCGAGTGGGTCATGACGGTCGGCGCGCCGCTCGGCTTGGAGCAGTCGGTTGCCACCGGCGTGGTCTCGGCCACGAACCGCTCCACGATCATGGACAACTCTTCCAGCAACGGCTATTACTACACCAACGCCGCGCCCGAGTACACCTACTACCCGAACATGATCCAGACCGATGCGGTCATCAACCCGGGTAACTCCGGCGGCGCGCTCGTCGACGCGGACGGCAAGCTCATCGGCATCAACTCCATGCTGTCTTCGTCTTCCGGCAACTATGCGGGCGTGGGTTTCGCGATTCCCGTGAACTACGCCATGGGCCTGGCCAAGGACATCATCGCCGGCAAGGAGCCCTCGCATGCCGCGCTCGGCGTGACGATCTCGCAGGTGAACAAGCAGACCGCCCAGCGTTACAACCTGCCAGTGGATTCGGGCGCCTACATCTCCTCTATCATCGAGGGCTCGGGCGCGGCTGATTCCGACCTTAAGGAAGGCGACATCATCACCGCCATCGACGGCAAGGCCGTTGCCTCGCCGACCGACGTTACGCTCGCCGTGCGCGGCCATGCGGTCGGGGACACGGTCAAGGTCACGGTTAACCGCGATGGCGAGACGAAGGACATCGACGTCAAGCTCACGGCAGACACCTCGATCTCGATGAGCGGCCAAGGGCAGCAGAACCAGAATCAGAACCAGAACCAGCAGAACCAGAACCAGTCGCCCAATGGCTCCTACACCGAAGACGAGCTCCAGCAGTTGCTCGAGTTCCTGCAGATGCAGGGCATGTAGCGCAAACGCCAGCCCGCTTG
This sequence comes from Coriobacteriaceae bacterium, assembly GCA_015062685.1. Lineage (GTDB taxonomy): Bacteria > Actinomycetota > Coriobacteriia > Coriobacteriales > Eggerthellaceae > UBA9715. The sequence continues at coordinate 226,864 of SUUE01000002.1, read as the reverse complement.
AGCGGGGCAGCGCAGGCAATCGCAGCTCGAAAGGGGCGCCCGCGATCATGCGGGCGCCCCTTTTCGTTTGCGCATGTGCTGACTGTCTCGATATGCTCTCGATTATGGGTGGAACGCGGGCCAAATCGGGTAATATGAGAAAGGTTATACACAGAGTGCCGAGGAGGATGACCCCATGGCGGAAGATTACAAGTACAAGCGCGTGCTGCTGAAACTGTCCGGCGAGGCGCTTGCGGGCGACTTGGGCTACGGCATCGACCCGAAAGTCGTCGATGACCTGGCGGAACAGATTGGCGAAATCGTTCGCGACGGAGTGCAGGTGGCCATCGTGGTCGGCGGCGGCAACATCTTCCGCGGGCTCGCGGGGTCCGCTGAAGGCATGGACCGCGCGCAGGCTGACTACATCGGCATGCTCGCAACCGTCATGAACGCGCTCGCCCTCCAGGACGCATTCGAGCGCCACGGCATCTTCAGCCGCGTGCAGTCGGCTATCAACATGATGCAGGTCTCAGAGCCCTACATCCGCCGTCGCGCGGAGCGCCATCTGGAGAAGGGCCGCGTGGTCATCCTGGCCGCCGGCACCGGCAACCCGTACTTCACCACCGACACCACGGCGGCGCTGCGCGCATGCGAGCTCAACGTCGATTGCCTCATGAAGGCCACGAAGGTGGACGGCGTCTACGATTCCGACCCGATGAAGAACCCCGACGCCAAGAAGTTCGACCACATCTCCTACATGGACGTGCTCAACAAGGGCCTGCATGTCATGGACGCGACCGCCACGTCGCTGTGCATGGACAACGACATGCCCATGATCGTGTTCGACCTGATGGTGAACGGAAACATCGCACGCGCCCTCAAGGGCGAGAACGTTGGGACGATTGTCCAGTAACGCATGCTGCATTCGCGTGCGAAGCGGGCATGAGAAAAGATTGATCAAGGAAGAAGGGGACAGATGGATTACGACGAGATTTTGATGGCTGCCGAAGAGCGCATGGAGAACGCACTCGATGCCCTCGGCACCGCGTTTGCCTCCGTGCGGACCGGGCGCGCCAACGCGCGCGTGCTCGATCGCATCAAGGTGGACTACTACGGAGCGATGACCCCGATCAACCAGCTCGCCGGCGTGAAAACTCCCGACGCCCGCCTGCTCGTCATCGAGCCGTGGGACAAGAGCTCGCTCAAGGCCATCGAGAAGGCGATCCAGGAAAGCGACCTGGGCGTTACGCCGAACAACGACGGTTCCGTGATTCGTCTCCCGTTCCCCGAGCTCACCGAGGAGCGCCGCCGCGAGCTCGCCAAGCAGTGCAAGGGCTATGCCGAGGATGCGCGCGTGTCCATCCGCAATGCCCGTCGCGACGCCAACTCTCAGCTTGCCAAGGCGGAGAAGGCCGGCGACATCACCGAGGACGACCTGCGTGGTGGCGAGGCCGACGTGCAGAAGCTCACCGACAAGTACATCGGCAAGGTTGATGACGCGTTCAAGACCAAGGAAGCCGAGCTGATGGCGGTCTAGTTGTTGCGCCGGCCTGACGGCCAGCGCAACTAGTCGACGCTGCGGCCGCCTGTGGCACCCGATCTTGGCCTTCAAGCCGGCGCGCATGGCCATGAGGCCTATGCGCTTGGCTTTCAGGCCAATCTCGGGCACCACAGGCGCCCTCGCTGACTTGGGCGCCCACATCGAGTCTCGGCCGATTGCACTAGATGGCTTTGCGATGCGTTGAGCGTTTGATTTTTGAAAGGGGGGAGCGCACTTGTTTGCTAAGCCTGTTACAGAGATTTATCCGGATCCGCCGGTGGGGCTGGATCCGCTCGCGCTCGATGAGGCGCGCATCCCCAAGCATGTTGCGGTGATCATGGACGGCAATGGGCGGTGGGCCAAGAAGCGCGCCCTCAATCGTTTGCGCGGGCACCGCGCGGGTATTGACGCCGTGCGCGAGACCATCCGCGCCGCCAGCGATTCGGGCGTGCGCTACCTGACTATCTACTCGTTCTCGACCGAGAACTGGAAACGCCCCGACGACGAGGTGGAAGGGCTCATGGAGCTCTTTGCCAAGACGATGCTCGCCGAAGTGGACGGGCTGCACGAGGAACATGTGCGCGTGCGCACGATCGGCGACATGTCGCGGCTCCCGAAGGACGCGCGCGAGGCTTTCGAGGAGGCGTGGGAAAAGACGCGCGGAAACGACGGCATGACGCTCATCGTGGCCGTGAACTACGGCTCGCGCCAGGAGATCCTGCATGCCGTGCAGGGGATCGTCGACGAGGCAGTGGCTTCGGGCGAGGCGCCCGTCGTCGACGGCGACCTGTTCGAGCGCAACCTCTACACCGCGGGCGTTCCCGACCCCGAGCTGCTCATTCGCACGTCGGGCGAGTTGCGGGTTTCCAACTTCCTTCTCTGGCAGCTCGCATACACCGAGTTCTACTGCACCGACGTGCTCTGGCCCGATTTCAACCGCTACGAGTTCCTGCGCGCGCTGCTTTCGTACCAGAGCCGTGACCGAAGGTTTGGCGGGGTGTAGGTCATGGGCGATCGCGGGTTGAACGAGCTGGACGAGGCGTACCTCGAGGAGGTGCGGAGCGAGGAGCGCGAGGAGGCGCGGCAGGCTGCGCGCGAGCGCATGCGCGCACGCACCGGCGCATCCGAGCCCAAGCCGCTTTCCCCCGAACCCATGAGGACCACGCGCACGGGCGAGCCCAAGGAGACGAAGCACCGCGCCCAGCGCGTGAAGGAGAAGGCGTACGAGAAGACGCCCGAGCGCTTCAAGAACGCGAGCTCGTTTCAGATTCGCTTGCGCACCGGCATCATCTACATCGCGCTCAACATCGCCTGCATCTTGGCGAGCGATCTCACGACCATGCTGATCCTCGCGGGCACGGCCGCGCTCTGCTCTGGCGAGTTCTACTACATGCTGCGCGCCGACGCGAAGATGCCGAACGAGGCCATCGGCGTCGTGGCGGCCGCGGCGTTCCCTGCTGCTACGTATTTCCTGGGGGTAAAGGGCATATTGCTCGTGCTCCTCGTGCTGATGCTCGCCGTGACGTTTTGGTACGTCTATTGGCTGCGCGCCCGCGTGGCGGACGTCGGTGTGTGCGTGTTCGGCGCGCTTTACACGGGCATGCAGCTTTCGGGCCTCCTGCTCATCCGCATGTCGCATGCTGCCATGGGCGTCGAGAGCATCTGGGGAGGCGTTATCGTCCTCGTCATCTTCGTCAGCATTTGGGCCAACGACGCCGGTGCCTACGTGTTCGGCTCCAAGTTCGGGAAGCACAAGCTCGCGCCGCGCACTTCGCCCAACAAGAGCTGGGAGGGCTTCTTCGCGGGCCTTGTCGTGTCCATGGGCTTCTGGTGCATCATGCTCGTGGTGCCCGGCGTGAACATCGCCGTCTGGCAATGCCTGCTCTTCGGGTTGATCTGCGGCCTGACGAGCGTGATGGGCGACCTCTGCGAAAGCCGCATCAAGCGCTCGGTCGGTTTCAAGGATTCTGGAGACATCATGCCCGGCCACGGCGGCCTTTTCGATCGCTGCGACTCCCTCATGCCCACGGCCGTGGTAGCAGCTATCCTGCTCTTCGGCTTCGGCTGCCTTCCCATGCCTTTCTAGGTTGCGTTTGCCTACGGCAAGCGCAACTTCTCGACGCTGCGGCCGATTCTGGCGGCACATCTGGCCCTTGTTTTCTCCCTCGCGTACCGAAGTACGCGTCGGTCGAAAGGCGGGCCAGCTGCACTCGCCAGAATCGCCCTCGCTGACTGCAGCGCCCGCATCGGCTCGCCAGCGTCGCCCTCGCTGGCTTTGCGCCCGCATCGGCTCGCTCGTTCGGGCTCGCTGGCTTTTCGTCCACATCAGTTCGCTCGTTCCTTGCTGAGTTTTGCGCCTACATTGGCTCTCACATGGTTTTGCGCTGGTGCAAATCGTGGTATGCGTTGGGCCTTTGTAGGGGCGCGCTCCGCGCGTCCGTCAATTTGGGCGGGCGTGTGCGGGGTTGTTCCCTGGGCTTATTCTTGCTGGGCGGGGAATGGGGTTGGGTCTGCCGTGAAAACCACCCCGTCCTTGCCAGTTAGGTGTGCGTACTGGCAAGAACGGGGTGGTTTTCATTGTTTTTCAAGCGAAAATGGCGAACCGAGGGCGTGTTTTCCCAGGTCGCGGGTACTTGCCTGCTTCAAGAGCAGTGAAAACCTCGCGATTCTTGCCACGCGCTCGAGCAAAGTGGAAGAAATCGCGCGGTTTGCACGGGTTTCGGAACTCGAGAAGGGCGGGCATGTCTTGCCCGCCGTTCGGGTGCGGCGGGAACTGCGCTAGCGAATCTGCTTGCGCGCTTCCGCGCGGGCCCAGGCGTCGATTTCCAGAAGCTGGCCGATGCTCTCAACTGCCTGCACGTCATGTGCGTTCATGACCGCTTCGACGCATTCCGCGATGCCGAGGTAGGTGCCCTCGCCTGCGAGGAATGCGGCAACGGCGATCTCGTTCGCGGCGTTCATGGCGCAGGGGAGGGTGCCGCCTCGCTCGCCGGCCGCTCGCGCCAACGCGAGGCAACGGAACGTGTCGGTGTCGGGCGCGGCGAATTCCAGACTGCCGAGCTTCGTGAAGTCAAGCGGCTGCACGGGCGCGTCCCAGCGCTCGGGGTAGGAGAGCGCGTACTGGATGGGAATGCGCATGTCGGTCGTGCCGAGATGCGCCTTCACGCTGCCGTCCGAGAACTCGACCATCGAATGGATGGCGCTCTGCGGCTGCACGACCACGCTGATGCGGTCGTAGGGCATGTCGAACAGGTGGTGCGCCTCGATCACCTCGAGCCCTTTGTTCATGAGCGTGCTCGAGTCGATGGTGATCTTCGGCCCCATGTTCCACGTGGGGTGGGCGAGCGCCTGCGCGGCCGTTATCTCGCGCAGCTCGTCGCGCGTACGCCCGCGGAACGGCCCGCCCGACGCGGTTACCCAAAGGCGTTCGACTTCGCGCGCGGCCTCCCCGATGAGGCACTGGTAAATGGCCCCGTGCTCGGAGTCGATGGGCATCAGGGCGCCTGCAGGGCCGTGTGCGGGCGCGATCCCCGCGGCCCGGCGCTGATCGTCCACCTGAGCAGCGAGCGGCATGATGAGGTCGCCGCCCACGACGAGCGACTCCTTGTTTGCGAGCGCGAGCACCTTGCCCGCGCGCAGCGTCTCGTAGCTCGCCTGCAGCCCCGCCGCCCCAACGAGCGCGTTGACCACGACGTCCACCTCGGGCAGCTTGACCAGGTCGGCAACTGCCTGCGCTCCCACGGAAACGTTCACGCCGGCAGGCGGTTCAGCGCCTTCGGGCTCTTGCCCCAGGGCAACGTAGTGCACGCCGAATTCAGCCGCCTGCGCGAAAGCCTCTTCCGCCCGGCGCCCGGCTGCCAACGCGACGATCTGCACCTTGTCAGGGTGGCGCCTCGCGACGTCGAGCGTTTGCGTGCCGATTGAACCCGTCGAGCCGAGTACCGCTATTCTTCGTGCCATGTGTTCCTCCTCGAGTCTTCCCTGCATTGTATCAGGCACCCGCGCCGCGCGCCGCGCCCGCTGCCTTGTGGGGGTTTCGCAACCGTTGTGTGACGAGGCCTCATAGCCATCGAGGCCGTTTATAATCGCATCCATGGACATTATTCTGACAATTCTTGCAGCAATCGTCGTGCTCGGCTTCCTCGTGTTCATCCACGAAGGCGGGCACTTCCTCGCGTCGCGCGCGTTCGGCGTGCGCGTGTCCGAGTTCATGATCGGCTTGCCCGGCCCGCAC
>SUUE01000002.1:0-221011 GCA_015062685.1 Coriobacteriaceae bacterium | reverse complement strand
AAGGCGGGCACTTCCTCGCGTCGCGCGCGTTCGGCGTGCGCGTGTCCGAGTTCATGATCGGCTTGCCCGGCCCGCACATTGGCGTGCAGCGCGGCGAGACCAAGTTCGGCGTCACGGCCATCCTGCTCGGCGGCTACGCGCGCGTGTGCGGCATGGAGCCGGGCGAGATGTCGCCGCACCTCAAGGGTGCCATGACCAGCGTGTACCACCGCGGAACGGCGCTCATGGAGGATGTTGCCCGCGACTGCGGCATCTCCGACGACGAGGCATATGCGGCCCTCGAGGAGCTCGTGGAGTGGGGGACGATCGTCGGGCCCAAGAAGAGCGACGAGTACAACGTCTACCGCGTGCCCGCCCGTAAGCCCACCGCTTTGCAGCGCCGGCGAGCCAAGCGCCGTGGCCGCGAGCCCTTCGCCACGCTCGTCGAGGGCGAGGCGCACCCCCTTGTCGACCCCGAGGCCTTCTTCAGGAGCGAATACAAGCAGCAGTACCGCTCGCTCCCCACGTGGAAGCGCATGGTCATCCTGCTCGCGGGCCCGGGCGTGAACCTGCTGTTCGCCATGGCCGCGTTCGTGCTCATCTACTCCGTCATCGGCTTCGACTACCAGAACACGCAAACCGGCGAGACCTTCCACGTGACGCTGCAGCCCCTGCAGGCGGTGCAGGCCGGCGCCATGTACATCTGGATGGTCGTGCAGGCCGTGGCGGGCCTCTTCAACCCGCAGACGGTTGCCGAGACCGTGTCGAACTCGACGTCGGTCGTGGGCATCGCGGTGCTATCGAAGACGGCGCTCGAGGCCGGCATCGTGGAGGCCCTGCAGTTCACGGCGATGCTCTCGGTGTCGCTCGGCGTGATGAACCTGTTGCCCATACCCCCGCTCGACGGCGGCCGTTTCGTTATCGAGGCCTATCAGCGCATCCGCCGCAAGGTCGTGGGCGTGCGCGCCATGAACTACCTGTCCTTCGCCGGAATGGCGCTGTTCGTGCTCCTGTTCGTCGTCATGATGAACCAGGACATCCAGCGCTTCATCTTCGGCAACTGGGGTTAACAGCAACCTGGCGCCTCGCCTCGGCTTTCAGATTTCGCTCGTGGCCCTTTAGGCCGCCACGCTCATTCTTCAAGCCGATTCGAGGCGCCAGGTTGCTGTTAACCACCAATACGATGCGTTTGCGCTGAGTTACAATTCCCGTAAAGAGAACGGGGGAATCCATGAAGCCTAATGAGAAAACGCGCCGCGTGATGGTGGGGAACGTGCCCGTTGGCGGCGGCGCTCCAGTGGCGGTGCAGTCCATGTTGAACGCCAAGGCGGACGACGTGGAGGCGAACCTGCGCCAGATCGAAGCGCTCGCGGAAGCCGGGTGCGAGATCGTGCGCATGGCCATCCCCAAGCGCGCCTGCCTCGACGCGTTCGAGGGCGTGTGTTCGGCTTCGCCGCTTCCCGTCGTCGCCGACATCCATTTCGACCCGGTGATCGCCATCGAGGCCGCCAAACGCGGCGCTGCAAAGCTGCGCATAAACCCCGGCAACATCGGCGGGCTCGAGGCGACCGTGCCCGTGCTCGATGCGGCGCGCGAGGCCGGCATCCCCATCCGCATCGGCGTGAACGCCGGCTCGCTCGACCAGGAGCTTGCCGCGCGCGACGACCTCGAGCTTCCGCAGAAGCTCGCCGCATCCGCATCGCAATACGCGAAATTCTGCGAGGAGAACGGCTTCAACGACCTCGTGGTGTCGGCGAAGGCCCACGACGTCATGACCACGGTGCGCACCTACCGGCTGCTGGCGGCTGAGATCCCGCATATCCCGCTCCACATAGGCGTGACGGAGGCCGGCACGCAGTTCCAGGGCATCATCAAGTCGGCCAGCGGCCTGGGCGTCCTGCTCGAGGAGGGCATCGGCGACACGATGCGCATCTCGCTCACCGACGACCCCGTCAACGAGATCCGCGCATGCTGGACGCTGCTCGCGGCGCTTGACCTGCGACGCCGCGGCCCCGAGATCATCAGCTGCCCTACGTGCGGCCGCTGCCAGGTGAACCTCATCGACCTTGCCGCGCAAGTGGAGGAACGCTTGCGCTCGGTCAAGGCTCCCGTCAAGGTTGCAGTCATGGGGTGCGTCGTGAACGGCCCGGGAGAGGCACGCGATGCGGACATCGGCGTTGCCTGCGGCGCGGGGTCCGGCGCCGTGTTCGTGAAGGGCGAGACCATCCGCAAGGTTCCCGAGGGCGAGATCGTCGATGCCCTGATGGAGGAGCTCGCGAAGCTCTAGGAAATGCAGCGCGGCGGCGCGGCGCTCGGGCGCTAGAGGACGGGCGAACCTTGGCCGATCGCTTCCGGCACGCGCGTCTCGTCGGCCAGATGGCCGTCCTTGATGTAGTTGAGCATGGCCTGGAAATCGACGCCCAGCTTGATCAGCAGCTCCTCTTCCGTGAAGGTGCACATCCTGGCGGCAACGAGTGCGCCGATGCCGTACGTGTAGATCCAGACGTGCTGGAACAGGGCGTCCGCTTGCTCGCGGGTCAACCCGTAGGTGCCCATGATGAACGCGATGAAGTCCTTGGAGTCGCCGCCGTGCCTCGCGAACATTTCCTCGAAGCTCACGGACTGGTCGCTTTCCGACATGAGCAGCAGCTGGTACAGCTTGGGCTCCTCTTCGGCGAACATGATGGTCTGCATGCCCGACTGCTTGAAGGGGTGCGTGTAGTGCTGAGCCTGCGAGACGTACGCTTGGAAACGCTCGGCGGCGGCCGCGATGACGGCGCCGCGGAGCTGCTTCATGTCCTCGAACACCGTGAAGATGGGCTGCGGGGAAGTGCCGAGTCGCTTGGCGAGCTCGCGAGCGGTGAGGTGCTCGATGCCCTCTTCGCTCACGAGGCCGAGCGCGGCGTCGATGATTTGCTCGCGTGTGAATCGTGGCCTCGGGGGCATGTTTCTCCTTTGCATTGCGCACGACCTATAACGTGCGTCTCTGAAACTATCGCGAGTATCGAGTTTCCATTACCCCCTGTCAAGAGGACAATCGTAAAGCGGATAATATAGTCATGTTATGAGATTACGAGGGCGCATTCGAGCCATGGCGCTCGCCCGGCGCTCGTTTAGCGTCTGCTGGCGGCGTTTCCGCCGCAAGGCAGGGGCGTTGCCATATAATATCGGGCTAGTGCTTTTTGGAACCATCACGAAGGGGTACACCGTTATGAAGAACATCCTGCGTATGAGCCGCTGCTACGCACCTACGCTCAAGGAAGACCCGTCCGATGCGGAGCTCGCGAGCCACCGCCTGCTGCTGCGCGCTGGCATGATGCGCAAGAACGCCGCCGGCCTCTACACGTTCCTGCCGCTCGGCATGCGGGCGCTCAACAAGGTCGAGGCCATCGTCAACGGCGAGATGGACGGTATCGGCGCCGAGCAGATCCTCATGCCGTTCGTTCAGCCGGCCGAGATCTGGCACGAGTCGGGGCGCTGGGACGATTACGGCCCCGAGCTTGCGCGCATGACCGACCGCCATGGGGTGGAGTACTGCCTCGGGCCCACGCACGAGGAGCTCATCACGTCGCTCGTGCGCAACGAGCTGCGCAGCTACAAGCAGCTGCCCGCGTACCTGTACCAGACGCAGGTGAAGTTCCGCGACGAGATCCGCCCGCGCTTCGGTCTGATGCGCGGCCGCGAGTTCATGATGAAGGACGGCTACAGCTTCCATGCGACGCAGGAATCGCTGCAGCAGACCTACGACGAGACCAGCGAGGCGTATGCGCGCATGTGCGACCGCATGGGCCTGAAGTGGCGCGCTGTAGAGGCTGACTCCGGCCAGATCGGCGGCAAGGTGACGACCGAGTTCATGGCGCTCGCCGAGTACGGCGAGGCCGAGATCGTCTATTGCGAGTGCGGTTACGCGGCCGACGCCGAGGCGGGCGAGTGCCGCTGCGAAGTGACGCAGTACGAGCGCGATGCCATGGAGAAGATCGCGACGCCGGGCGTCCACACGATCGAGGAGCTCGCGGGCTTCCTCGGCATCCCCGAGACGTCGTGCATGAAGGCGCTTTCGGGCAAGGACGCCGACGGCAAGATCGTCGTGTTCTTCGTGCCGGGCGACCACGAGCTCAACGACATCAAGGCGAACCGCGCGGTGCCCGGCTTCGAGCTGCTCACCGACGAGGAGATGGAGGCCGCGGGCCTCTTCAAGGGCTCGATGGGCCCGGTCGGCCTGCCCGAGGGCGTGCGCGTGATCGCCGATTGGAACCTGAAGGACGTGGCCCAGTGGGCCGTCGGCGCCAATGAGGATGGTTTCCATTACGTGGGCGCCCGCAACGGCGAGGACTTCCAGGTAGACGCCTGGGCCGACCTCTGCCAGGTGAAGCCGGGCGACGCGTGTCCCGAGTGTGGCAAGCCGCTCGACGGCGCTCGCGGCATCGAGGTTTCGCAGGTGTTCCAGCTCGGAACGAAGTACTCCGAGAGCATGGGCGCTACGTTCATGGACGAAGACGGCCTGGAGAAACCGTTCATCATGGGCTGCTACGGCGTGGGCGTGTCGCGCTCTCTGGCCGCCATCGTCGAGCAGTACCACGACGACGCCGGCATCGTCTGGCCGCTGTCCGTCGCGCCTGCGCACGTGTGCGTCGTGCCGCTCGGCAAGGGCGACGACATCATGGGCCCCGCGCAGGAGCTGGCGGAGCAGCTCGCGGCGCTTGGGCTGGAAGTGGCGTTGGACGATCGCGACGAGCGCGCGGGCGTGAAGTTCGCGGATGCCGACCTCATCGGCTGGCCCCTGCAGGTGGTCGTGGGCAAGCGCGGCCTGGCCGAGGGCAAGGTCGAGCTCAAGCTGCGCCGCACCGGCGAGAAGCGCGACCTTGCGCTCGATTCCGTCGCCGATACCTTCGGGCCCGTCGCGGCAGCGGTGGCCGCCGAGGACCTTCAGGCGTTTGATAGGCTGTTCTCGTAAGGGGCCGCAACATAACCCGGCAACGTCTCGGGCGCCGCATTCTTTCGGGGGTGCGGCGCCCGATGCTTTTGGGGTTACGCCGCCGGCTTGATGTACGCCACGTCGTTCTCCACGGTGAAGGAACTGTTCATGCCGCTCGATATCTCCTCGAGCCGCGTGAGGATGGACTGCGCGTGGTCGCCCGTGACGATGCTCGGTATCCCGTGTTCGTCGTCCAGGTACACCGGCGTGGCCGACACGTCCCGCACGCCGTCCTGGGTGAGGGTGAAGTTCAGGATGAAGGACTCCCCGGTCTCTTGCGAGTAATGGTCGCAGACGAAGTCGCCTTGCGAATAGGAGATGAGCGCGCCGTTGTAGAATTCGATGCCCTCGATGACGTGCGGGTGGTTGCCGACGATCACGTCGGCCCCCGCGTCGACGAGCTGGTGGGCGGGCACTTGCTGTTGGGCCTCGTCGATGTAGGCCTGATACTCGACCCCCCAATGCATGGCCACGATCACGATGTCGTGCGTTTCCTTGGCTTCCGATACGCGCTTGCAGGCATCGGCCATGTTCATGCGCGCCGAAACCACGCCGGCGCCCTCGCCGTATGCCAGGAAGTTGTCGGGGATGATGTCGGTCCATGAGAAGAACGCGATGCGCACGCCGTTCACCTCGAGCTCGGCGGGCTCGCTTGCGGTGGACTCGGTCAGTCCGGCGCCAGCGTGCAGGATGCCCGCGCCGTCGAGCGCTTCGAGCGTGTCCCTCAGGCCCGCCGCCCCGTAGTCCATGATGTGGTTGTTCGCAAGAGAGACCACGTCGATGCCCGCCGCCTTCAAGGCGTCGATGCCCGCGGGCCTGCTCATCCAGTACACGTCCTTGCCGATGAGGGCGTCGCTCTCGTCGTTGGTCAACGGGGCTTCCACGTTGGCGATGGTCACGTCGGGTGCGGAGAGCTCGTCGGCAACGTTCGCCAGGGCGGCCGCCCCGCCGTGCGCGTCCACGAACGTGCCCACTTCCCGGGCGAACATGAGGTCGCCCGTGCTCGCGAACGTGAGCGAGAAGGGGCCTTCGTGCTTGTAGGGGTTGGCTGCCGGCGCTTCGGGCGCCTCGGCGGCCTCTTGGCCTTTCCCGCATGTAGCGAGGCTGATCGCCACGAGCGCTATGAGCACGACGATGGCGGCCGCTACCGCGATGACAATCGGCCGGGATGCGAGCCCCTGGATCGCCGCTGAGGCGTCAATGCCCGTGGCGGCGGGCTTCGACGCCGATCGGTATGGGGTCCGCCTCGGTGCCGAGGGCTTCCCCTGGCGGTCCTTCACGCTCGGACGCTTGCGCGGGGTGGGCTTGGGTGCCTGCTTCTGGTTCATATCGCCTCGAACCGCCTTTTCTCATTGCCTGCATGACAGCGAATCCATGACCATTGTCATATTCTATTGCATCGCGCGCTCGCTCTGCCAAGGCCATTCTCCGTGCGCTTCGGGCGGGAGATGCGCTATGCTCTCGTTCAGTGTAAGTGCGGTATGGGGAACAAGAGGGGATCAGTGCGCAACAGCAAGCTTTGGACCGGGGACTTCGTCCTCATTCTCGTTATCGCCCTGTTGTCGTACATCAGCGTGCAGGGCCTCAACAACGGCACGCCGATGTACGTGGGCATTCTCGGGGGCAGCAACGCCTATGCGGGCGCGCTCATCCTCGAGTTCTCGATGGCGGCTGCCATCTCGCGCATAGCCGTCGGCCGTTCGATCGACGTCCGCTCGCGCCGGGCCTTCATGATCCTGGGCGCGGTGCTGCTGCTCGTGGGAACTGCGGGCGTGCTCCCGTTCCCGTTCCTCGAATCCCAGGTGGTGTTCCGCGCTATCCAGGGTGTCGGCTTCGGAGTGCTCACCACGGCCGCATCCACGGCGACCGCAGACGTTGCCCCGGCTTCCCGTTTGGGCGAGGCGCTCGGCTACTACGGCCTGGGCCAGTCGCTCGGGTTCGCGATCGGGCCCAGCCTGGCCATCGTGCTCACGTCGTTCGCGTGGCACGAGACGCTGTTCGCCGGCATGGGCATCGTGGCGCTCTGCCTCATCGTGCTCGGGTTCGCATGCAGGTACGAGAGCCATCCCGAGCGCCTCGACCCCACATCGGCGTATGCCAGGGGCGTCTTCGGCGCAGGCCGCGGGGAAAGAGGCGGGAGCGGGGCGGGCGAAGCGAGCCGCTCCCTCCTGTGGCGGCTATTCGAGAAGGGCGCCCTGCCCGGCGCCGTCCCCATGCTGGTGAGCTGCCTGGGCTACGCGGTCATCGTGAGCTTCGTGAGCAAGTACGGCGTGCAGCAGGGGCTCGCGGCCCCGGGCGTCTTCTTCGTGTGCGCCGCCGTGACCATGACCGCCGTCCGCCTGGGCGGCGGGCGCCTCATCGACAGGATCAGGCCGCTGCCCCTTCTCGTGGCGCCCATCGCCTGCGGCGTCGGTTGCCTGGCGATCCTCGCCACATCGGTTTCCGAGCCGCTGTTCTATTGCGCGGGCGGCCTCTTCGGTCTGTCCATGGGGCTTGCCTTCCCGCTGTTCAACACCGTGGCGGTGAAGTGCGCACCGCCCGAGCGCCGCGGCGCCGCGAGTGCCCTCTACGGTCTCGCGAACGACATGGGCATCGGGTTGGGGTCGGTCATGTGGGGCGCGGTCATCGACTCGGCGGGCTACGGCTTCGCGTTCTGGGGCGCTGCGGCCATGCTCATCGCCGCCTATGCGGTGGCGGCTTTCGCCTTCCCGCGCAAGTAGACCGCGGCGCGGGCTCTAGCCGTCGCGGAGCGCCTTCAGCTTCGCGAGCGTGTCCGAATCGATGCGCTCGGCAACCGTGCGCTTGATGGCGACCCGCGGCTGCTCGTCGAGCACCGCGTCATGGTAGTAGCGGTCCACCTCGATGCTGAAGCCCTCGGCGCTCATGCGGTCGACGCCCAGGCCGAAGACGGTGTCTTGGATGGTGGCGTCGCTCGTGACCACGAGCACCTCGAAGCCGTTCTCGCGGCCTTCGTAGGCCAGCTTCTCGATCACCTTGTCTGCCGACGTGCCGGCGGGGGAGAACACGACGCTCACGCCGCCCACCTTCTGCTCCTCGCCGGTTGATTCGACGTTTCCCCCGCCGTCGAAGACGACGGTTGCCCGGTACTCGCGGCCGGCGAAGTGCACGACGTCGTTCACGAGGGCCTCCCGCGCGCGGTTGAACCAGTCGTGGTCGTAGTCGGGCAGGTCGAGGGATATGTTCTTGTATCTGCTCCCCGACCGCAGCACGTTGAACCCGTCCACGATGAGCAGGCGTTTCCTGTCTTTGGGCATCTTGCCTCCCGTTAAGCATTGGCGAAGGCGCCATTATACTTCGCCATATGCGGTGTTTTGGTATTGCCGTTTGAATTGGGCCTCTGCCGCCGTATGATACACTTTCTGTTCAAACGGGAGGAGTTGTTCCATATGGCTGATTACGTAGAAGGCAAGCGTCCGGTTATCGAGGCTATGCGCACGGACGTGCCGCTCAAGAAGATCCTTATGGCCGACAACGCCAAGCGCGATCCCATGATCCAGGACATTCTGCGAAAGGCCAAGCAGCGCGACATCCCCGTTATCAACGTGCCCCGCGACGAGCTCGACCAGAAGTCGGCGCGCGGCAGCCATCAGGGCGTCATGGCGGAGACGAAGCCTTTCCCGTACGTGGGCCTGGGCGACGTCGTCGGAGCCGCCGAAACGTATGCGGCCGAGCACGACGGCCGCGCGCTCGTGGTGCTGTGCGACCACATCACCGATGCGGGCAACCTGGGCGCCATCATCCGCTCGGCCGAGTCCGTGGGCGCTTCGGGCCTGATCATCCCCAACAAGCGCAGCGCGCGCGTCGAGGCATCCACGTACAAGAGCTCTGCAGGCGCCGTGGCGCACCTGCTCATCGCGCAAACGTCCAACATGACGGGCGCCATCGAGCGTTTCAAGAAGAACGGTTTCTGGGCGTGCGCGGCCACCGAGCATTCGAGCAACGAGATCTGGGACGTGAACCTGAAGGGCAAGATCCTGCTGGTCATGGGCAACGAGCACGACGGCGTATCGCGCCTCGTCCTCGAGAACTGCGACATGGCGGGCCGCCTCCCCATGATGGGCCAGGTCTCCTCCCTCAACGTGGCCCAGTCCGCCACCGCCATCATGTACGAATGGCTCCGCCAGAACTGGTAACCCAAACAGCCTCAACCCAAACAAAGCCACGACCCGGGACCCTCTCCCAGGTCGTCCTATTTCCCCAACCGGAGAGCGTAGCCCTTAACGGTCGCGTGGCGGCTCGGGCCGGGAGGTCCTGCGCCGGCGATTACGCAGCCGCAACGATTCAATGTAGGCACAGCCTTTATGGCGAGTACCCCGAGCCGGCGCAGGACCTCCCGGCCCGAGCCGCCACGCGGCCGTTAAGGGCTGACAGTAGGTCAACGGTATTTCCCCTGATTAAACAACAAATTACCATACTTGCTAAAAAAAGTTCTTGACTCGCCCTATTATCCGCAGTATTTTGAACAACTGTGCATTTTTGCGGAAAATCGGGTGTACAAGAAGGAGGAACGAGCTCGTGGCTAAGAGCAAAAAATCCACTCCCACCAGCACTTACAGAGAGAGGCGGTCGTTCGCTAAGATTCCGGACGTCATGGACGTGCCGAATCTAATCGGCATTCAGGTCGACAGCTTCCAATGGTTCATCACCGAGGGCCTGTCGCAGGCGTTCCACGACATCAGCCCCATCGAGAATTCCACGAAGGACATGGCCGTGGAATTCGGCAAGCACGAGTTCGGCGAGCCCAAGTACTCGGTGGACGAGTGCAAGGAGAAGGACGTCAGCTACCAGGCGCCCCTGTTCGTCGAGATTCGCTTCATCAACAAGGCGACCGGCGAGATCAAGGAGCAGGAGGTGTTCGTGGGCGACTTCCCGCTCATGACGCCGCGCGGCACCTTCATCATCAACGGCACCGAGCGCGTCGTGGTCAGCCAGCTCGTCCGCAGCCCGGGCGTCTACTTCGCCGCCGAGCAGGACAAGACATCCGACCGCACCATCTATAACGCCAAGGTCATCCCGAGCCGCGGCGCGTGGCTCGAGTTCGAGACCGACAAGCGCGACGTGCTGCACGTGCGCATCGACCGCAAGCGCAAGCAGCCGGCGACGCTCCTCGTGCGTGCCCTCGGCCTCGCCGAGACCCGCGACGAGATTATCGAGCTGCTCGGCAGCTCGGACATGATCCTGCGCACGCTCGACCGCGACCCCGCCACCACGCGCGAGGAGAGCCTGATCGAGCTTTACAAGCGCTTCCGTCCGGGCGAGCCGCCCACGCTCGACAGCGCCCGCACGCTGCTCGACGGCCTCTTCTTCAACCCGCAGCGCTACGACCTGGCAAAGGTGGGTCGTTACAAGATCAACAAGAAGCTGCAGGAAGACCCCGAGAACGATTCCTCCACCCTCACCGACGACGATATCGTGCGCACCATGCGCTACATCACGGCTCTCCACAACGGTGAAGAGGGCTTCGCCGTGGACGACATCGACCACTTCGGCAACCGCCGCATCCGCACGGTGGGCGAGCTCATCCAGAACCAGTTCCGCATCGGCCTCTCCCGCATGGAGCGCGTCGTGCGCGAGCGCATGAGCATGCAGGAGCCCGATGACATCACCCCGCAGAGCCTCGTGAACATCCGCCCGATCGTCGCCGCGATCAAGGAGTTCTTCGGCAGCTCCCAGCTGTCCCAGTTCATGGACCAGACGAACCCCGCCGCAGGCATTACGCACAAGCGCCGCCTCTCGGCTCTGGGCCCCGGCGGCCTGTCCCGCGAGCGCGCAGGCTTCGAGGTCCGCGACGTTCACACCTCGCACTACGGCCGCATGTGCCCGATCGAGACTCCTGAAGGCCCGAACATCGGCCTGATCGGCTCGCTCGCGACGTATGCCCGCGTCAACCCGTACGGCTTCATCGAGACCCCGTACCGCCGCATCGTCGACGGCAAGGTCACCGACGAGATCGACTACCTGACGGCCGACGAGGAAGAGAACTACACCATCGCGCAGGCGAACGAGGAGTTCGACCTGGAGACCCGCGTCTTCGGCAAGAAGAACGAGAAGGGCGAGTTCATCCCCGCTTCCCGCGTCCTCTGCCGCACCAAGGACCCCAACACCGGCGCGTTCGGCGAGCCGGACGAGGTCGCGCCCGAGAACGTACAATATATGGACGTGTCCCCGCGCCAGATGACTTCGGTCGCTACGTCGCTCATTCCGTTCCTCGAGCACGACGACGCCAACCGCGCGCTCATGGGCTCGAACATGCAGCGCCAGGCAGTGCCCCTGCTGCGCCCGACCGCGCCGCTCGTCGGCACGGGCATCGAGCACCGCATCGCGGTCGACTCGGGCGAGATCCTCGTGGCGCAGAACGCCGGCGTGGTCGACTACGTCGACGGCCAGACCATCATCATCCTGAACGACGACGGCGAGTACGACGAGTACCTGGTGCCGAAGTTCCAGCGCTCCAACCAGAGCGGTTGCATCAACCACCGCCCGATCGTCCGTAAGGACGACCGCGTCGAGGCCGGCGACGTGCTCGCCGACGGCCCGAGCTGCGACCACGGCGAGCTGGCTCTCGGCCAGAACCTCATGATTGCCTACATGCCGTGGGAAGGCTACAACTACGAGGACGCTATCGTCATCTCCGAGCGTGTCGTGGCAGAGGACCTTCTGACCTCCATCCACATCGCCGAGTACGAGATCGACGCGCGCGACACGAAGCTCGGCCCCGAGGAGATCACCCGCGAGATCCCGAACATCTCCGAGGACCTCATCAGCGACCTCGATGCCGACGGCATCATCCGCATCGGCGCCGAGGTGTTCCCGGGCGACGTCCTGGTGGGCAAGGTCACGCCCAAGGGCGAGACCGAGCAGACCGCCGAGGAGCGCCTGCTGCGCGCCATCTTCGGCGAGAAGGCGCGCGAGGTGCGCGACACGTCCCTGAAGGTGCCGCACGGCGCAGGCGGACGCGTCATCGGCGTCATCCGCTTCAGCCGCGCCGCCGGCGACGAGCTGGCGCCGGGCGTCAACGAGCTCGTTCGCATCTACGTTGCCCAGAAGCGTAAGGTTCAGCAGGGCGACAAGCTGTCCGGCCGTCACGGCAACAAGGGCGTCATCAGCCGCGTCCTGCCGGTCGAGGACATGCCTTACCTCGCCGACGGCACGCCGATCGACGTCATCCTCAACCCGCTGGGCGTTCCTTCCCGTATGAACGTCGGCCAGCTGCTCGAGAACCACCTTGGCTGGGCCGCGAAGTGGGGCTGGGACGAGAAGGACAACTCCGACGAGGTGGTCGAGGGGCCGTTCTTCGTCGCGACGCCGGTCTTCGACGGTGCACACGAGGACGAGATCTCCGACTGCATCGACCGTGCCAACCGCAACCTCATCAACATGAACCACGCCAAGTACGGCGACCTCGCGCGCGACGAGTTCGTGCCGCAGCTCAGCCGCACCGGCAAGACGTGGCTCTACGACGGCCGCACGGGCGAGAAGTTCCGCGAGCCCATCACGGTCGGCCAGACCTACATGCTGAAACTCGGCCACATGGTCGACGACAAGATCCACGCCCGTTCAACCGGCCCCTACAGCCTCATCACCCAGCAGCCCCTGGGCGGCAAGGCGCAGTTCGGCGGCCAGCGCTTCGGCGAGATGGAGGTGTGGGCGCTGTACGCGTACGGCGCTTCCAACGTCCTCCAGGAGATCCTGACGGTCAAGTCCGACGACACGTCGGGCCGCGTGAAGTCCTACGAGTCCATCGTGAAGGGCGAGAACATCCCGGCAGCGGAAGTTCCCGAGTCGTTCAAGGTCCTCGTGAAAGAAATGCGCTCGCTCTGCCTGAACGTCGAGCTCGAGGGCCACGACCTGCAGCCCGTCGACATGGACAACGAGGACGAGCTGGACGGCGATTCCGCCCTGTACCAGGCCATGGCGAGCGATGCCGCCAAGACCGAGAAGGACGAGGAGGAGAGCGTGCTCGACTCCATCGCCGCTGAACTCGACGGTCTGGGCGACCTCGACGGCCTCATCAGCGGCCTGGGTTCGCTCGACACGGCTGCCGAAGCAACTGAAAACGAACCGACGACTGAGGGAGAGGAGAACTAATGACGACCGAATACGATGTCACTAACTTCGACGCCATCCGCATTTCCCTCGCGTCCGCCGAAGACATCCGCAGCTGGTCCCGCGGCGAGGTCAAGAAGCCCGAGACCATCAACTACCGTACGCTCAAGCCCGAGAAGGACGGCCTGTTCTGCGAGAAGATCTTCGGCCCGACCCGCGACTGGGAGTGCGCCTGCGGCAAGTACAAGCGCGTCCGCTTCAAGGGCATCGTCTGCGAGCGATGCGGCGTTGAGGTCACGCGCGCCAAGGTGCGCCGCGAGCGCATGGGCCACATCGAGCTGGCCGCGCCCGTGAGCCACATCTGGTACTTCAAGGGCAGCCCGAGCCGTTTGGGCTACCTGCTCGACATCTCCCCGAAGGACCTGGAGAAGGTGCTCTACTTCGCCAGCTCCATCATCACGTCCGTCGACACGCAGGCTCGCGAGGAGGACCTCGACGAGCTGCGCGACGAGCTGGCCGCCGACCTCGAGGAGCTGGACGCCGAGCGCGACCGCATCATCGAGTCGACCCGCCGCCTGTCCACCGACTACGTGCCGGAGGAGGACGAGTTCGTCGACGATATCGACGACGACGAGCGCATGACGCCCGAAGAGGTGGAAGAGGAGATCGCCGATATCTACGAGGAGTTCAACGAGCGCAAGGCGCTGCGTCAGGACGCTTTCGAGATGTTCCAGAAGATCGAGGCCAAGCAGCTCGTCTCCGACGAGGCGCTGTACCGCGAGATGCGCCTGAACTACCGCGACTACTTCCGCGGCGGCATGGGCGCCGAGGCGGTGCGCGACCTGCTCGACGGCATCGACCTCGCCGCAACGGCCGAGGAGCTCTCCGAGATCATCGAGACCGGCAAGGGCCAGAAGCGCGCCAAGGCCATCAAGCGCCTGAAGGTGGTCGACGCGTTCCTGAAGTCCAAGAACAAGCCGTCCGATATGATCCTGGACGTCATCCCGGTTATCCCGCCCGACCTGCGCCCGATGGTCCAGCTCGACGGCGGCCGTTTCGCGACGTCCGACCTGAACGACCTGTACCGTCGCGTGATCAACCGCAACAACCGCCTGAAGCGCCTGCTCGACCTCGGTGCGCCCGAGATCATCGTGAACAACGAGAAGCGCATGCTCCAGGAAGCCGTCGACAGCCTGTTCGACAACGGCCGCCGCGGCCGCCCCGTCACGGGCCCGGGCAACCGTTCGCTGAAGTCGCTCTCCGACATGCTCAAGGGCAAGCAGGGCCGCTTCCGCCAGAACCTGCTCGGCAAGCGCGTCGACTACTCCGGCCGTTCGGTCATCGTCGTCGGCCCCGAGCTGAAGATGCACCAGTGCGGCCTGCCCAACAACATGGCCCTCGAGCTGTTCAAGCCCTTCGTCATGAAGCGCCTGGTGGAGCTCGAGTACTGCGGCAACATCAAGGCCGCGAAGCGCGCCGTCGACCGTGGGGCGAGCTACGTGTGGGACGTGCTCGAGGAAGTCATCACCGAGCACCCGGTCCTGCTCAACCGCGCACCTACCCTGCATCGCCTGGGCATCCAGGCGTTCGAGCCGGTGCTCGTCGAGGGTAAGGCCATCAAGCTGCACCCGCTGGTATGCACCGCGTTCAACGCCGACTTCGACGGTGACCAGATGGCCGTGCACGTGCCGCTGAGCAGCGCCGCGCAGGCCGAGGCCCGCGTGCTCATGCTGTCCACCAACAACATCAAGTCGCCGGCACATGGCCGCCCGCTGACCGTGCCCACGCAGGACATGATCATCGGCCTGTATTACCTGACCGCCGAGCGCGACGGGTTCCCCGGCGAGGGCCGTGCGTTCATGGACTTTGCCGACGCGCGCAACGCCTACGATGCCCGCATCGGCGTTGACCTGCAGGCCAAGATCGAGGTGCGCCTGACCAAGGACACCATGGTCGCCACCGCGTTCAACGAGATGACCGAGTACAAGGCCGGCCAGCGCCTGAAGACGACCATCGGCCGCATCACGTTCAACGACGTGCTGCCGGACGATTACCCGTTCCTCAACTACGGCATGGACAAGAAGCAGATCGGCCTGCTCGTCGAGGACGTGTGCAACCACTACCCGACATCCGAGGTGCCGCCGATCCTGGACGGCCTGAAGGCTGCCGGCTTCCACTACGCCACGCGTGCAGGCGTCACCGTTTCGGTCTACGACGCCACCATCCCGCCGAACAAGGGCGAGATCCTGGCTGCGGCCGACGAGAAGGTCGCCGCCATCGACGAGGACTACGAGATGGGCCTCATGAGCCCGGAGGAGCGTCACCGCCAGGTCGTCGAGATCTGGAACGAGGCGAACGAGGAGGTCGGCGACGCAATGGCCGACAACTTCGACCGCTTCAACCCCATCTACATGATGGCGTTCTCCGGCGCCCGCGGTAACATCAAGCAGATTCGTCAGCTCGCCGGCATGCGCGGCCTGATGTCCGACCCGAAGGGCGAGATCATCGACCGCCCGATTAAGGCGAACTTCCGCGAGGGCCTGTCCGTTCTGGAGTACTTCATTTCCACGCACGGCGCCCGTAAGGGCCTTGCCGATACCGCCCTGCGTACGGCCGACTCGGGTTACCTGACCCGTCGTCTGGTCGACGTCGCGCAGGACGTCATCATCCGCGAGATCGACTGCGGTTCCACCGACGGCGTGCCCTACGCGCTGCGCAACGAGAAGGGCGACCTGGACGACAACCTGATCGGGCGCTGCCTGCTCGAGCCCGTGGTCGACGCCAACGGCGAGATCCTGCTGGGCGCGGGCGAGTACATCTCCACGATGGCCGAGCTCAAGCAGTTCGACGCTGCGGGCATCGAGGAAGTGATCGTGCGCACGATCATGACCTGCCACGCGCACGAGGGCGTCTGCCAGAAGTGCTATGGCTGGGACCTCGCGACGTCGCGCCCGGTCAACATCGGCACGGCGGTCGGCATCATCGCCGCCCAGTCCATTGGCGAGCCCGGTACGCAGCTGACGATGCGTACGTTCCACACCGGCGGCGTCGCCGGCGACGACATCACGCACGGCCTGCCGCGTGTCCAGGAGCTGTTCGAGGCGCGCAAGCCGAAGGGCCTCGCCGTCCTCTCCGAGATCGCCGGTACGCTGCAGATCTCGGGCGACAAGCAGCAGAAGATCCTGACGGTGCACGACCAGGAGGGCAACGTCCGCGAGTACGCCGTGTCGGCGCGCGCGCAGATGCAGCCCGGCGTCGTGGACGGCTGCCAGGTGCGCGTTGGCCAGCAGCTGACCAAGGGTTCCGTGAACCCGCACGACCTGCTGCGCCTCACCGACCCGAACACTACGCTGCGCTACATCGTGCAGCAGGTCCAGGGCGTGTACGTGAGCCAGGGCGTAGACATCAACGACAAGCACATCGAGGTCATCGCGCGTCAGATGCTGCGCAAGGTGACGGTGCTCGACCAGGGCGATTCGGAGTACCTGCCGGGCCGCCAGGTCAACCGCTATGAGTTCCAGGACGCGGCCAACGCGCTCATCGCCGAGGGCAAGAACCCGCCGGTGGGCCAGCCGCTGCTGCTGGGCATCACGAAGGCGTCCCTCGCCACCGACTCGTGGATGTCGGCCGCATCGTTCCAGGAGACCACGAAGGTCCTGACCGACGCAGCCATCGAGGGCAAGACCGATATGCTCAACGGCCTGAAGGAGAACGTCATCATCGGCAAGCCGATTCCGGCGGGCACCGGCCTGAAGCGCTACCGCAACGTGCGCCTGACCTACAAGGGCGAGCCCATCGAGCGCGTCGACAACGAGACGCTGCCCGATTACGCGCCCGAGGTGCTGAAGGACATCGAGGACCTGCTGCCGCAGCCGCAGGATTGGTCGCTGGACGGCGATGGCTACCTGAACATGTCCGGCAACTTCGGCGGTTACTACGGAAGCGGCTTCGGCCCCTCCTTCGGACGCCGTGCCAGCTCGCTGTCCGACGAGGACGCGCGTCTCTACATCTACGACGACCTGGGCGTGTCCCAGCGCTGGGCCAACAAGTTCTCCGAGGCCGGCATCGAGACCGTCGCCGACCTGCTCGGCCACACCGAGGACGACCTGCTCCGCATCGAGGGCATCGGCGCCAAGGCTATCGAGGAGCTCAAGGCCGGCCTGCAGGAGCGCGACCTCATGTCCGTCATCGAGGACGACCTGACTGCCTCGAGCGACGATATGAGCCAGTTGCTCGACATGGTCTTCAGCCCCGATGACAACATCCTCATCGGTGGCGACGAGCCGCCCACCTTCAACACCGAGGGCGAGGACATGCTCGGCGAGGCCTTGCCGCCGCGTTCCTACCAGCGCAACCTCGAGGAGCTCGACGCGCTGCTCGGCTCCATGGACTCCTACGGCTTCGGCTTGACGAGCCGCGAGGAGGAGGAAGCGAGCAACGAGTCCGAATCGAACGGCGAGGAGATGCTCGGAGAGTAACCGCTCTGAGAGCAGCTGCGAGCAAAGTAGTTTGGAAAGGAGGCGCCGTTCAGGCGCCTCCTTTTGCGTGTCATCTTCCGTGACGAACCAACCCCTGTTGAGGTATAGTGAGAAAGTGCATGCAGATACGCGATCAAACAGGGGTAATGCATGAATCAGCAAGGTACAAACAGCATCTTCGACAACGCCAACCAGCAACAGCCCGAGACGCAGCCCGTGCAGGCGGACGCGCTTTTCGGGAGCGCGCAGAACGGGGCGCCCTCCATGCCCCCGGGAAGCGTCGTGGGGGTGAACGTGAACGTCCCGCTCCTCGACCCCATGAGCATGGGGGCGGAGCGCATGCCCCAGAGCGCGCCGGCGGTCCAAGCCGAGCAATCTTACGAGCCGGTGGTGCAGCCGACGCCCCTTCCCGACATCTTCGGAGCACCTCAAGCCGTCGCAGCTGACGCTCAGACGGACATACCGGGCTTGGAGCAGGTTGCGCCCGTGCAGGCTCAGCCAGAGCCCATCGCGTTCGATCAGGTGCCCGCGCCTTTGCAGTTCGAGTCGCTCGAGGCGGCTCCGGTTCAGTCGCCCGCCGTCGAGCAGCAGGCCGAGCCAGCGGTCGAAGCTGACCTGGAGCCAATTCCCCAGTTGGAGCCCGTGCCCCTGCCCGAGGGGCTGGAGCTTCCCCCGCTGGAGCCCCTTACCATCGACTCCCTGGCGCTCGAGCCCCTCGACTTGGGGCTGGACGGTTTCGACGAGCCCATGCCCGAGATCTCGGACCTGCAACCGGTCGCATACGATGAGTTGCCCGAGGTTTCGCAGCCGTCTGTTCAAGAGGTTGCCGAGGTTGCTTTGCCGCAGCTTTCCGAGCTTCAGGGAGATGCCGTTCCCGCCGTACCGGAGATATCCAACTTGCAGGCCATGGACATACCTGCCGTTCCGGAGGCAACGGACTTGCAGGCAATAGGCGTGCCCTCCGTTCCGGAGGCGTCCGACCTGCAGGCTGTCTCGTTTCCCGATGTGCCGCAACTCGCGGACCTGCAACCGCTCGAGACGCTCGAGCTCGCTGCCGACGTGCCCGCTCAGGAGCCCGATGGGCAAGATTTTGCCATTGCTCAAGAGCCCGAACTCGAGGACAAACCCGAGCTCGAGTGGGTTTCCGATGCCGAATTGAAACCCGAAGGCGAGGCGGCTCCGGAACCCGAATCCGAGATGGGATTCGAACCCGAACCCGAACCCGAGCCCGAGCCTGAGGTTGAGCTTGAGCCCGAGCCCGAGCCCGAGCCCGAACCCGAGCTGGAGCCGGAGCCCGAGCCCGAACCCGAGCCCGAACCCGAACCCGAACCCGAACCCGAGCCTGAGGTCGAACCCGAGCCGGAATCGGAGCTCGCCGAGGCCGTTGCCGTTCCCGTCGTGGAACCGATTGCCGTCGCCGAAACGGCTCCTGCGCATGCGCGCGTAGACGTCGAGCAATTGGAGCAGGATGCCGCTGAGGCGGAAGACGCCCACGAGCTCGAGCCTGAACCCGAGCCCGCGCGCGCCGCGAAGCACGCCATGACTATGACGAGCTTCTATGCGGCAACGCCGAAGCGCACCAGGCAGTATGCCGCGGAGACGTCTCTCGACAGCAACGACGGGTATGCGGATTACGACGACGATGACGACGACCAGGACGAAGTCGTCTCGGTCGACGCCCGTCCCTACATGCAGAATCGCGAGCTGTCGTGGCTCACGTTCGACGAGCGCGTTCTCGACCAGGGCGCAGACGAATCGGTTCCGCTTCTGGAGCGCCTAAACTTCATCTCTATCTTCTGGAGCAACCTCCAGGAGTTCTTCATGGTGCGCGTGGGCAGCTTGACGGACCTCTCGTTCATCAACCCGCCGATCATCGACTCGAAGACGGGGATGACGGCCGAAGAGCAGATCAAGGCCATCCACGAGCGTTGCCGCGAGCTCTACCCGATCCAGGAGAGCTATTACGAGCACGTGCGGGGCTCGCTCTCCAAGGAGGGAGTGCGCCACCTGCGCCCCGACGACCTTTCCGACGAGCAGCGCAACTACCTCTCCGGTTTCGTCAAGTTCAACGTCGAGCCCTTCCTCTCGCCGCAGATCATCAACCCGCGGCACCCGTTCCCGCACCTCGAGAACGGCAAGCTCTACATTCTCGTCAGGCTCGACGACGAAGCGGATGCCGAGGAGCGCAAGAAGGACAAGAAGGGCAAGAAAAAGAAGAAGGACAAGGGCGGCGCAGCCGGCGTCGTTCTCGGCCTCATCCCGTTGCCCCATCAGTGCGACCGCATTATCAAGTTGCCCGGACGCGGTTTCCAGTTCATTCTCCTCGAGCACGCAATCGAGATGTTCGCGAGCGAGATCTTCAGCATGTACAAGATCAAGCACACGAACGTCATCTGCGTTACGCGCAATGCCGACATCGACGCGAACCAGGCTGGCGACGAGCAAGACGATGACTATCGCGAGCACATGCGGCGCCTGCTGAAGAAGCGCGCCCGCCTCGCGCCCGTGCGTCTCGAATGCGAGCGCCCGCTCTCCCCGGTCATGGAAAAGCACATGCTCAAGAAGCTCGGTCTCAAGCGCAGCCAGGTGTACGACACGATCGTGCCGCTCGACCTGAGCTTCACGTGGGGCCTGGGAAGCCGCCTTTCGGAATCCAAGCGCGCCAAGCTCTCCAACCCGCCGTTCAACCCCGCGTGGCCGAAGTGCTTCGACCACGACCGTCGCATCATGGACCAGCTGGACGAGCGCGACATCCTGCTGTCGTATCCCTATGAGAGCATGGACCCCTTCGTGCAGCTCCTCAAGGAGGCGGCGTTCGACCCGACCGTCGTGTCCATCAAGATCACGCTCTACCGCCTCGCCAGCCAGTCGCAGCTGGCCGAGGCGCTCATCACGGCCGCCGAGAACGGCAAGGACGTCACGGCGCTCTTCGAGCTGAGGGCCCGCTTCGACGAGAGCAACAACATCGAATGGTCCCAGCGCTTCGAGCAGGCGGGCTGCAACGTCATCTACGGCTTCCGCGATTACAAGGTGCATTCCAAGATCTGCTGCATCACGCGCATGACCGACGATGGCGTCGAGCACATCACGCAGCTCGGCACGGGCAATTACAACGAGAAGACGGCGAGGCTCTACACCGACCTCAGCTTCATCACCAAGGACGAGGCCTTCGGTCGCGACGCCGTCGAGTTCTTCCGCAACATGCAACTGGAGAACGTTTCGGACAATTACGAAGTGCTGCGCGTCGCCCCGTTGCAGATCAAGAGCATGATCTTGGAGAACCTCGACCGCCAGATCTTCCTGGCGCGCCAGGGCAAGCCGTGCGGTGCCTTCCTCAAGGCGAATTCCATCACGGACAAGGAAGTCATAGAGAAGATCGCCGAGGCCTCGCGCGAGGGCGTGGGCATCACGTTGTTCATCCGCGGCATATGCTGCCTCCTGCCCGAGGTCAAGGGAGCCACCGAGAACGTACGCGTCGTGTCGATCGTCGGTCGTCTGCTCGAGCATAGCCGCATCTACTGCTTCGGCACGCCCGAGGATTGCCGGATATACCTGTCCAGCGCCGACCTCATGACGCGCAACCTGAACAAGCGCGTCGAGATCGCCTGGCCCATCCAGAGCGAGGAGATTCGCTGGCGCATCCTCGAGTACATCGATACGTGCATGAACGACACCGCCAAGCTGAGGGAGTTGCGCCCAAACGCAACCTACACGCCCCTCGGCGCGTTCTGCGATCTGGACGAGGACGGCAACTCCCAGCCCCCGTTCGATGCGCAGGCGGCGCTCATCGAGCGCGCGTCGAGTGGGGTGATCGCGCCCGAGGAGACCGAAGAGCCCGCAGCCGCCGAAGACGCGCCCGAAGAAGCTGCGGCCGTTCAGGAGCCAATCGCCGTCGAGGAGACTGCGGCGCCCATCGAGGAAGCCGCTTCTGCGGTCGAGGAAATCGCGGTGCCCGCCGAGGAGCCCATCGCGATGGAGGAAGAGCCCGCGGTGGAGGAGGCCCTCGAAGTCGAGGAAGAGCCTGCGGTGGTGGCGCCCGAGGTCGAGGAAGAGTCCGAAGCCGAGGAAGGGTCTGAGGTTGAGGGGGCTCTCGATCCCGAGGAAGAGTCCGAAACAATTGAGGAGCCCGAGCCGGTCGAAGCGCCCGCTTACGAGGAGGAAATCGCCGGTGAGACGGTCCTTCCTGCAGTGGAGGGCGATGTCGAGGCATTTACGGGGCTGCAGGTCTACGATCTCTTCGAGGGCGTGGACCAGGAAGCTGCTTTGCAGGATGCCATGCTCGCCGAGGAGCCCCTGGTTGCCGATGATGCGCTTGGGGGAAAAGAACCCGAGGTCGTGCCGGCCGTCGAGGAGGCGCCCGCGGATGCACAGGCTGAAATCGGCGTGTTGGATTTCTCGCAATTCGAGGTTCAGCCCACGACGCTCCCTGAAGGGTTCGCGCCCCCCGCGATGGACATCGCCCCAACCGTTGATGCGGGGCAACCTGATGAACTGCCCCCTGTGGAGGATCTGACGGCGCTTCAGGAGGCTGTTGCCCCGCAAGACGCCGCGCCCGTCGCCCCGAGCAGCAGCTTGGAGGAAGCGCTCGCGTCCTTTGCTTACGATGCGCCCGCGCCTGCGACATTCGAGGCCGAGCCCCAGGTCGCTGCCGAGCAGCCTTCGGCGGGCGCGGCGGTGCCCGGCGCGGTCATCGGATTTGAGGTGCCTCAGGCCGAGGAGCCCGCAGCGGAGCAAGACACGCTGGTCGAGGGCTCCGCGGACGAGGTGCCCCTGACCGAGATGACGCTCGACGAGATACTGCTCGACTTGCCGGAGTTGAACGAGCTCGATGAACCCGAGCCCGCTTCGGAGCAAAGTGCAGCGCCCGCAGCTGGCGCAGCGGCACCGATGGGCGGCCAGCCGTCGGCCGGCGCAGCCCAGACTGCGGAGAGCGCGCAGCCGAGGCAGCAGCCGGCATCCATTAACGGGCTGCCGCCCGACATCCTCGAGCACGTGATCAACAAGGCCCAGATCCTGGCCGCCCAATCGGGTAGGCAGGAGGAGGAAGAAGAGGAGGTTCCGGGCTTCTTCGACAAGCAGGACGGAACGATCGAGATGCCTCCCGACAGGAAGGGTTTCTTCCGTCGCTAATCGTGCTAGGTTACGGCGAATGACCAGAAAGCGCCGCCCCTAAGAAGGGTGGCGCTTTTGTTGTATGATGAAGTGCATCTGACCATGAAAGGACGTCCCATGCTCGAACAGGTTGATTTCTCTGCGGAAAAGGTCGCAAAGGAGGAATACAAACCGCGCTATAAGGAGCTCATCAACAAGCTGGTCGTGCTCCAGCAGCAAGCGCGCGCAAAGGGCGTCGGGCTCGTGGTGCTGTTCGAGGGGTGGGGCGGCGCGGGCAAGGGCAGCCGCATCTCGGACCTGATGTGCGAGCTGGACGCCCGAGCCACTTCGGTCCATGTCACCAAGCCCTTCGATGTGGATGCGGCCCGCGAGTTCGCGGGCACCGAATGGGGCGTCTCCGATTTCCAACCGGTCATGCAGGAGTTCTGGGGTTCGCTCGGCGAGCGCGGCACGATAACGTTCTACGATCGCGGCTGGTACTCGGCAGCCATCAACCAGGCGCTCTTCGAACTCACCGACGGAGACTCGGAAGCCATTGAGAAGCTCTCGAAGAAATCGAAGGACAATCCGTTGCGAGAGGACGGTGCGTCGAAGGCGCGCGGCGAGTTCCACGGCGACGTCGTCGCAAGCTACCAGCGCATCGCTCACAACTTCGAGCAGATGCTCGTGGACGACGGGTACATCGTCATCAAGTTGTTCGTGCATGTGACCAAGGAGGCGCAGAAAAAGCGCATCAAGCGCCTGCGCGAGAACCCGAATACGGCCTGGCGCGTGAGCGACGAGAAATTCGCCCAGCTCCAGCATTACGACCGCGCCTATCGCCTGTATGACCAGCTGCTCGAGAAAAGCAATTTCGCGTTCGCGCCGTGGACCCTCGTGAACGGCGAGGACAAGCGCGCGGCGAATCTCCAGGTTGCCCAGGCGCTTGTGGATGCCATCGAGCATGCGCTTGCCAACGGTCCGGACGAGGCTGCGGAAGCGGCGAAGCAGAAGGCCGCCGAGAACTCGGCGCGCGCGGAAGCCGCCGTAGCCGAGGGCGGTGCGGAGGGCTCCCAGGCCGACGATGCCGATAACGTGCGCAGGGCGGCCGAAGAGGAGGCCGCCATCCAGCGCGCCCAGGCGCCGCGCGGCAGCAACTACATCATCATGGCGGGCTACCCGCAGATCGACCATTCGAAGCCCAAGCCGTTCATGGAGAGCGACGAGGAGTACAAGGCCCAGCTCAAGTTCGAGCAAGATCGCTTCTACGAGTTCGAGCTCGAGATGTACCAGAAGCGCGTGCCGCTCATGCTCATGTACGAGGGCTGGGACGCCGCGGGCAAGGGCGGCAACATCAAGCGCGTGTGCCAGGCCATCGACGCTCGCGCATACACCGTGTTCCCGTCGCCTGCTCCCACGAAGCCCGAGCTGATGCACCCGCACCTGTGGCGCTATTGGATCAGGCTGCCCCGGGCTGGTCATGTCGGCATCTACGACAGGAGCTGGTATGGCCGCGTGCTCGTGGAGCGCGTGGAGGGCTTCGCGTCGACGGATCAATGGTCGCGCGCTTACGACGAGATCAACGCCTTCGAGTATGAGCTCGTGCAATGGGGTGCCATACTGCTGAAGTTTTGGGTGGACGTCACGCCCGAGGAGCAGCTCCGCCGATTCGAGGCGCGGCAGGCCGACCCCAACAAGACATGGAAGATCACCGAGGAGGACTGGCGCAACCGCGACAAGTACCCGCTGTACAAGCAGGCGGTCGATGACATGTTCCGCCTCACCTCGACGACGTTCGCCCCGTGGATCGTGCTCGAGAGCGACGACAAGCGCTACGCGCGCATCCAGGCCCTCAGGGCCATCAACGAAGCGCTCGAGGCTCGGTTGCACAAGTAGGCCGCAGTGCCAGGAAGTACGGGTGTGGCATTGAAAAACGAAACTGATTACATCGCCGAGGTGCCGTCGGATGCAGACGAGGCTGCTGCTGGCGCGCCCGGGGCGGGCGAGGGCCGCAAGCGCGGCCCCTGGTTCGTCGTGTTCATAATCGCGCTCGTGGTGTTCATCGGATCCCTCGTCGCCCTCGGGGTCATCCTCTACAGCTATTTCCAAGGGCAGCAGAAGTACGTTGAAATAGCCGAGACGTCGAATTTCGACCCGTCCACGGTCGATAGCGAGCCGCTCGCACAGGTGACGGTTGATTGGGATGCCCTCAGGGCAGTCAACCCCGACACCGTGGGCTGGGTGTACGTGCCCAACAGCAGGATCAACTACCCGATCGTGCAGGGGCAGGACAACGAGCATTACCTCACGTACGATTTCGACGGCGACCAGGGCTGGCTCGCCGAATACGGCTCCGTGTTCCTGGACGCGCGCAACAAGGGCGATTGGTCCGACCAGCTCTCGTTCGTCTACGGCCATCATATGAACGACGGCTCGATGTTCGCCGACATAGCCGGCTTCGTCGATCAGGCACGCTTCGACGAGTGCCGCACCGTCTACCTGCTCACGCCGCAGGGCAATTATCGCCTCAGGTCATTCTCGCTCGTCCACTGCTCCGCTTACGACCCGATCGTGGAGACGTCGTTCGAGTCCGCCGAGGTCATGACGAACTACATCCAGGACAAGATGGATCGCTCCGTGGTGTCGGTGAGCGACGCCCCCAAGGCGAGCGATATCAAGAAAGCCTTCGCATTTGCCACATGCGACAACAATTCTTCTGGTCGTTATGTGCTGTTCTGCTATATCGACGATGCGAGCGCCGAAGGCCTGTCGGGTGTACTAGGATTATCCCAAGACAACGAAGGCCAAACGGAGGGCTTCGACAACGAGCTATCGGTTACCGAATAGCTCGAGCTCAGGAAGAAAGGAATACCGATGACCAACGAGCGGTCCGCAGAGCAAGTTACCTATGCCCAGGCGGGCGTTGATATCGAGGAGGGCGCCCGCGCGGTCGATGCCATCAAGAAGACCGTGCATTCCACGTACCGCCCCGAAGTGGTGGGCGATATCGGCGGGTTCGGCGGGCTGTTCTCCATAGCTGCCGCGAAGGACATGGAGGACCCGATTCTCGTGTCGGGCACCGACGGCGTCGGTACGAAGCTCAAGATCGCCCAGCTCATAGGGAAGCATGACACGGTGGGCATCGACCTCGTGGCCATGTGCGCCAACGATATCCTGGCAACGGGCGCCGAGCCGCTGTTCTTCCTGGACTACATTGCCGTGGGCAAGCTCGACGCCGATGCGGTTGCCGAGGTCGTCGGCGGGATCGGTGAGGGCTGCAGGCAGGCCGGCTGCGCGCTCATCGGCGGCGAGATGGCCGAGCATCCCGGCGTCATGGATCCTGACGATTACGATCTTTCCGGCTTCTGCGTGGGTGTCGTCGACCGCCCCAAGATGCTCGACCCCGAGCAGGTGCGCGAGGGCGACGTGCTCGTGGGCCTCGCATCGAGCGGCCTGCATTCCAACGGATACTCGCTTGCGCGCAAGGTCTGCCTCGAGGGCAAGACGCGCGAGGAAGTGATGGAGCCGGTTGCCGAGCTCGGCGGCCTGGGCGTTGCCGAGGCGTTGCTCGCGCCCACGCGCATTTACGTAAAGCCCGTCAAGTCGGTGATGGGAGAGTGCCCGGGCGCCGTGCGCGCACTCGCCCATATCACGGGCGGCGGCATCACGGAGAACCTCAACCGCGCGCTCAACGATGGCGTCGACGCCGTCGTCGAGGTCGGCACGTGGCCCGTGCCGCCCATCGCGCGCTATACGTGCGAGGCTGCCAACCTGAGCGAGCCCGAGGCGCTCAAGACGTTCAACATGGGCCTCGGCCTCGTGCTCATCGTCGATCCCTCGCGCGTTAGCGAGGTGCGCGCCGCGGCCGAGGCTGCGGGCGAGGAGACCTTCGTGGTCGGGCGCATCGAGGCTGGTACGGGCGTCGTGCGCTACGAGAACGAAGGAACGTTGCTGTAAGTTAGCGCTCTTGCGGCGGCTTGCTCCGTGCGGCCTGGCTCTGGAGGCCATGTGTCAGCTCGGGGTACTCGCCGTATGGGTATGCCCACATTAGGGTATTGCGGCTGCGTAATCGCTGACACATGGCCTCCAGAGCCAGGCCGCCTGCGAGTTTGTTGGAACGGGCTGCTCGCGCAAGGGCTTTCTGGCTGCGTAATCGCTGGCATATGGCCTCCTGGGCCAGGCCGCCTGCGAGTTTGGCGGAAGGGGTGCTTGCGCCCTCGGTGCTGTGTTATCCTGTGCGAGGAATTATTTGAAAGGGTGAATGATGGCGGAGAAGCTTAAGGTCGGGGTGTTGGTCTCGGGGAGCGGGACCAACTTGCAGGCTATTATCGATGCGCAGGCCGAAGGCTTGCCGATCGAGGTGGCACATGTCGTCTCGTCGCGTCCTGACGCGTACGGCATCGAGCGCGCGAAGGCCGCCGGCATTCCCGTGCTCGTCATGAACAAGGGGCTCTACGCCGATCCGCGCGCAGCCGACGAGATGATCGCGGACACGCTCAAGGCATCGGGCGTGGAGTACGTCGTGATGGCCGGCTACATGCGCATGGTCACGGGCGTGCTGCTCGACGCGTTCCCCAACCGGGTCATCAACCTGCATCCGGCGCTGCTGCCCTCGTTCGTGGGCGCGCACGCCATCCAGGACGCCTTCGATGCCGGCGTGAAGGTGACGGGCGTCACCGTCCATTTCGCCAACGAGGAGTACGACAAGGGTCCCATCATCGCCCAGCGGGCGGTCGCGGTGCGTGAGGACGACACCGTCGATACACTCGAGGAGCGCATACACGAGGTAGAGCACGAGATGTACCCGCAGGTGCTCGGCTGGATCGCCGATGGCCGCGTGGAAGTGCTGGAGGACGGGAAGGTGCGCATTCATGAATAAGGATGCGATCGAAGCGATAATCAAGGATCTTAAGGCGGGGAAGGCCCCGCGCATCACCGTGGATGATGTGCCGGCGTTCAACGAGCAGGCCACGGCGGGCAACGAGCATATGGGGCCAGCCGACCTGGAGCGCATAGCCGCGAGCCTCACGGAGGCCGATATACCCACGTTCGAGCGCGCCCTGCGCGCAATCGAGGAGGGCGACCTCGCCTGGCTCGGTTTCAAGGTGGTCTACGATCCCGCAGTTGCGGTGACCAACGTGGACAACAACGTCACGAAGAAGTACGGGGACGTCGGCTCGGCCGATGGCGACCCGCTGGTGTTCTTCTGCAACGACGCCAAGGAGATCGTGGCTTCCCGCGAGCCCTCGCCGCGCGATAGCTTCCAGATGAAGGACGTCACGCGCGGCCCCTCCATGCATAACGAGCAATTCGAGGGCCTGACATGGGCGAGCGTCGCGCTCTTCGAGCCGATTCGCGTGTGGCTTCTCGGCGCATCCGACGTTGCCGTTGAGCTCGCGCCGCTCGCGGAGCATGTGGGCTTCACCGTCACGGTCGTCGACTACGACGAGGCATACATCAACGAGGAGCGGTTCCCCTCATCCGAGCGCATTTTGCTCGACGGGGGCGATTTCGGCGAGCTCGTGAACTGCGAAGCGTCGCCCAGCGATTATGTCTGCGTGCTCACGCGCGGGCACATGTTCGATCCCGAGAGCTGCATCTGGGCAGCGGGGCAGGGCGTTGGCTACATAGGCATGATGGGCTGCGCTGGCAAGAACGGAAAGGTTCACGACCTCGTCGTTTCGGGTGGCGTGAGCGAAGAGCAGTGGGATGCCATCAAGCGCCCCATCGGGCTCAAGTTCGGCGCGAAGACGCCAGCCGAGCTGGCCATCGCCATCGTGGCCGAGCTCATCGACGTGCGTTACCGTGCCCGCTACTCGCAGGAGGCGCGCGACAAGCACGACCAGTCGCTCGGAAGGTAAACGGGCGAATACGAATACGCGACATCTAAAAAACCGCACGCTTTGCGTTTGTACGTGAAGGTAAAACCTGGTATTATTCTCGTATCTAGGCCGCTTTAACATACGGTAAAGGCAGAACGAGCGGTTCAACAGGAGGAACATCATGGACGAAACTGGGGTTTTGGGGCTGTTAGAAGAGCTCTCGATTCTGCTTGAAGATTCGAAGCCCGTTGGATTTGGCAGGAACGGCAATCTCCGCCAAGTGGACATCTCGGCCGCGTTCGAGATCATGGACGAGATTCGCGACACCTTCCCGAGCGAGTTCGCGCAGGCGCGTCAGATCGTGCGCGAGCGCCAGGGCCTGCTCGACGATGCCGATGCAGAGGCTAACCGCATGGTCGAGGATGCGCGCTCGCAGGCCATGACCATTGCGAGCGAGCAGGAGATCGTTCGCATTTCGCAGCAGCAGGCCGATCAGATCCTGGCCGATGCGCGCGAGCTCGAGCGCCAGACGCGCGCGGGTGCGGAAGATTATGCCGATGAGGTGTTCAGCCACGTGGAGCAGAGCCTCGACACGCTGCTCAACAACGTTCGCCGTTGCCGCGATCGTCTGAACGCCACGACGATGAACCACTAGAATCGTGTCTTCATCTGCAAAGATCAAGGTGCCTTCCGAGCTCTTCGCATTGGCGGAGAGCTCGCATTTTGAGGGCGCGGTGGACCTTCCCCTGCTACAGGTGGGGCCGGACGACTACGCGTTCGACGCCCCGGTTGCCTGGTCCGTGGACGTGACCAACACGGGGTCGGCACTGCTCGTCGAGGGAACGGCGTCGGGTGAGGCCACCTGTGCGTGCGCCCGTTGCCTCGAGGACGTGACGCGGGGCTTCGAAGGCGAGATCGAGGGCTATTTCCTCATCGAGGGAGAATACGCGCAGGGCGCGTCAGACGATGACGAGGACGAGCCCGGCGAGGACGAGTTCGAGGTGCTTCCCGCCGATCACGTCATGGACCTCATGCCGCTCATCGAGGCGGCTCTCCGAGTCGATGCGCCGAACGTGCCGCTCTGCCGCGATGATTGCGCCGGGCTTTGCCCTAGCTGCGGGGCGAACTTGAACGAGGGGCCGTGCGGCTGCGGGCCCGACGAGGCGCTCGAGGAATTCGAGCGCGCGGCAAACCCCTTCTCAGCATTGGCCGACTTCAAGTTCGACTAGGTCATTTCAAGCCCGAGCGGGCTTTTTGGCCCTGCGGCACCCAGGCGGCGAGCTGTGGGGAAATGGTGGTTCGGAAATCGCTGCTTGATTAGGCGGTGTGGCTTTGCTACTATACCGTTTTGCGTGTTTATGACGTTTATGCCGCGTATACAGTCGCGACGCTTATAGAGCTTATAGAAGGAGTACGAGGAACATGGCAGTACCTAAACAACGAATGGGCCGTATCCGCACCCATACCCGCCGCAGCACCCATGACCGCATCGATGCGCCCGCGCGCAGCGTTTGCCCCCAGTGCGGCGAGGCCAAGCTCCCGCATCGCGTGTGCCCGAACTGCGGCTACTACAAGAACCGCGAGGTTATCGAAACCGAATAACAGTAGGTTGAACATGTTTGGAAAGCCTCCTGCTTGCAGGGGGCTTTCCTTGTATGAAGAGGTGGAACGGGCGGCGCCATGTTCCCCTTTTCGTGCAGTCTTGCTAGACTGCATCTAGATTGCAATTGTGGAGCGCGGCCTCGCGCCCGTTCCATTGACCCGCGAGGAGGGCTGTGCACATGGCGGAAAAGGTGACGATATCGGTCGATGCGCTCGGCGGCGACAACGCGCCCCAGGTGGTTCTCGATGGCGTGGCGGAGGCGCTGGCGGAAGACGGCGACCTCTCGGTGATCCTCTGCGGCCCTGCCGAGGTGGTCGAGCCCTTCGCGGCATCCCATGACCGCTGCGTGGCCCGTGCGACCACCGAGGAGATCAGCATGGCCGAGCACCCCGCCAATGCGGTGCGCAAGAAGAAGGACTCCTCGATCGTCGTCGGTTGCCGCCTCGTCAAGGAAGGGGAGGCCCAGGGCTTCTTCTCCGCAGGCTCAACGGGCGCTTGCCTCGCGGCGGGAACGCTCGTCATGGGGCGCATCAAGGGAATCGCGCGACCCGCGCTCGCCACGCTCCTCCCATCGCCCGTCAAGCCGGTGGTGCTCTGCGATGTGGGCGCTAACGCCGACTGCAAGCCCGAGTACCTCGTGCAGTTCGCCGAGATGGCGAGCATCTACGCGAACAAGATCCTCGGCATCGCCGAGCCGCGCGTGGGCTTGCTCAACATTGGCGAGGAAGAGGAGAAGGGCTCCCAGTTCGCGCAGGAAGCGCATCAGCTCCTGAAGGAGAAGGTGCCCAATTTCGCGGGCAACGCCGAGGGGCGCGACGTGCTCGGGGGCGAGTTCGACGTCATCGTCTGCGATGGCTTCACGGGCAACGTGTGCCTGAAGACCATCGAGGGAACGGCGAAGATGCTGTTCAAGCAGATCAAGGGAATCATGATGAGCTCGTTCAAGACGAAGATCGGGGCCCTCATGCTCAAGGACGGCCTTAAGGGCCTTGCCGCGAGCGTCGACCCCGATGAGGCGGGCGGTGCTCCGCTCCTCGGCGTGAAGGGCGCGTGCATCGTGGGCCACGGTTCTTCAGGGGCTCGGGCCATCAAGAACGGCGTGCTGGCGTCCGCGCGCTACGTGCGCTCGGGCATGACCGAGGAGATCGCGGCAATCGCGAAATAGCGAAAAGGGCCGCATGGCGGTTTACGACGTGCCACCAGCGCGTTTCCGCCGTTCTCCGCTCTGGAATAATTGCGCAAACGGCACCGGGGGGTGCCGTTTCGCCTTCGTTAGACTACAATGACATAGATTGCGCATGCGCGCTTGGCGTGTTATGTGCTGGTATGGTTTCGAATAGCTTGGCCGAAGCGCAACAGCAATTGCGCTTGGGCCACGCTGATTCGTATGATGAACAGCGGAAACGAGGTAACACGGCCTTGAACGAAGAGCAACGCAAGAACTACGAGGCAGCCCAGGAGATTATCGGGCACCGCTTCGCTAACGAGCAGCTTCTGCTCTCTGCCATCACGCACCCGTCGGCCACCGAGGGGCGGGCGGTCAAGTACTCCTACGAGCGCCTTGAGTTCCTGGGCGATAGCATCCTGGGCGCCATCGTTGCATCGATCGCGTTCAACCGCTTCCACGAGCTCGACGAGGGCGGCTTGACGCGCATCAAGGTTGCGCTGGTGTCGGGGCACAGCCTGGCCGACGTGGCGCAGGGCCTCGGGTTCGCTGACGTCATCATGTTCGGGTCCTCTGAGCAGGGCACCGGCAAGCGCGGCTTGCATTCCGCGCTCGAGAACGTGTACGAGGCCGTTGTCGCGGCGTTGTACTTGGACGGTGGCATAGAGGCGGCCGAAGCCTTCGTGGAGCGGACGCTCATCGACCGCATGTCGCTCGATTTGGCGAAGGAGCCCGAGAACCCCAAGAGCGCCTTGCAGGAAAAGCTGCAAGAGGACGGCATCACGCCCACCTACAAGCTCGTCGAGACGCAGGGCCCGCCGCACGACCGCACGTTCGTCGCGCAGGTGTTCGCGGGCGACCAGGGCCTGGCGCAGGGCGTCGGCCGCACGAAGAAGGAAGCCGAGAGCCAGGCGGCGAAGAGCACGCTCGCCCGTCTCGGCGAGTTCTTCGGCCTGGGCCTGACCGAAGACGAGAAGTCCGAGAAGCGCGTCGCGCAGGCGCAGGCGAAGGCCGAGAAGGTGGCAGCGCAGGCGCAGGCGAAAGTGGAGAAGGTGGCGGCAGCTCAGCAGGCGCGCGCCGACGAAGCGGCTGCTCGCGCGGCCGAGACGGCCGAGCGCGAGCGCAAGCGCGCGGAGAAGCGCCAGAAGGTCGTTCCCGCTGAGAACGAAAGCTAGGCCGCATGTACCTGAAATCCCTCGTCCTCAAAGGGTTCAAATCCTTCGCCGACAAGAGCGCGCTCGTGCTCGAGCCGGGAATCACGGCAATCGTGGGCCCTAACGGGTCGGGCAAGAGCAACATCTCGGATGCGGTGCTGTGGGTTCTGGGCGAGCGTTCGGCGCGCAACTTGCGCGGCCAGGCCATGGAGGACATCATCTTCTCGGGTTCGGCGGCGCGCAAGGCCGTGTCGGTGGCCGAAGTCGATCTCGTCCTCGATAATTCCGATCACACGCTGCCCGTCGATTTCGACGAGGTGGTGATAACGCGTCGGATGTACCGTTCGGGTGAGTCCGAATACCTCGTGAACGGCGTTGTGGCGCGAAGGCTCGACGTGCTCGACATCCTGCACGACACGGGCCTGGGCACTGGAACTCATTCAATCATCTCTCAGGGCAGCCTCGACTCAATCCTGCAATCGAAGCCCGAAGACAGGCGAGCGCTCATCGAGGAGGCTGCTGGCGTGCTGAAGCACAAGCAGCGCAAGGCGAAGTCGGCGCGAAAGCTCGAGGCCATGGACAACCACCTCGCCCGCGTGCGCGATGTTGCCGCTGAGGTGGGCAGGCAGCTCGGCCCGCTCGAGCGCAAGGCGAAGAGGGCGAAGGCCCATGCCGAGGCATCTGCCGAGCTCTCGGAGCTCAAGCTCGCCCTCGCGGTTGACGACCTGCGAACGCTGCAAGGCGAATGGGAGAAGCTGCTGGCCGCCGAGAAGGACGTCTCGGAGGAGATCGAGGCCAAGCGCGGGGTGGTGACCGCCGCCGAGCAGAAGGTGAACGATTTCCAGGAGGCCATGAAGCGCGAATCCGAGGATGCGGGCACTCTCGCGCGCCAGCAGAGGCGCGCATCGAGCCTGAGCGAGCGCCTCGACGGCGCGGGGATGCTCGTGCGCGAGCGCCGCAGGGCAGCGCTCACGGCCGATGTCGACCTGCGCGGGGCCCTGGAGTCAGCGCATGGCCGCAGGGCGGCCGCGATGGAGGAGCTCAACCGCGCGAATGAGCAGCGCGAGGAGATAACGGCCGCGTGCACGGCAGCCGAGAGCAAGCTCGCCGAGGTGACCGAGCAGCGCGAGGCCGTGGAGCGCGAGCGACGAGGGCTCGAGGAGAGCGTCGATGCCCTGAGCGTGGGCCTTCGGCGCTGCGACGAGCAGATGGACGAGGCCAAGCGCAGCCACTCGTCGCTGCAGGAGACGCTCGCGAACGGCATGGCACAAGCGCAGCTCGTGAAGGAACGCAAGGCCGAGCTCGAAGCCGACCTCGAGAAGGCGGTCGCTGAACATGTTGCGAGCGCCACGGCGCTCGAGGCTGCAAAGGCCGCGCTCGCCGATTTGCAAGCGCGGGAGGCCAAGGCGCAAGAAGAGCTCATCGAGCGCTTCGAGGAGCGCGATGCCGCGCACGAGGCCCGCGACGGGGCCCGAGAGACCGTCAAGCTCATCGAGGCCGAGATAAAGGCTATCGAAACGGCTTTGCAGGCTGGTCGCGAGGACGACCCCGCTCTGCAGTGGCTCATGGAGAACGGAAGCAGGTTCGGCGGGGGGCTCTCGGCTGTTTCGAAGGGCTTCCGCGTGCCGCAGAGCCTCGAGACCCTGGTTGAGAACCTGCTCG
Organism: Coriobacteriaceae bacterium; assembly: GCA_015062685.1. Lineage (GTDB taxonomy): Bacteria > Actinomycetota > Coriobacteriia > Coriobacteriales > Eggerthellaceae > UBA9715. The sequence continues at coordinate 187,015 of SUUE01000002.1, read as the reverse complement.
GCAGCGACCTCGCCTCGCTTGCCGTGGACGATGCCGCTTGTGCCGCAAGCATAGCCGAGGCCCTGTTCGCAGGCGATCTGTCCGGCAAGGTTTCGGTGATCATGCGCGCCGACGAAGGCGCGCTCCGCGAGGTGCCGGCGCGCAACAGCAAGACGGGCCGCGCGCTCATCGACGAGCTCACCTATTCCGACGACATGGCTCCCGTCATGGAGGCGCTGCTCGGGGACGTCGTCGTGTGCGAGAACCGTGCGGCCGCCTTTGCCGCGCATGCGTCGAGCAAGGAGCCCCTCCGCTTCGTCTCGCCCGACGGCTGCGCCATCTGGCCGAACGGGAAGGTGCGCATCTACGGCGCGCCCGATACGGAGAGGGAGGGCGTCATCGCCCGCGAGAGGCGTCTCGGCGACCTCCAGGGGAAACTCGACTCCGCTTTGGCGGAGCGCGAACGGGCGGAGCGCGCTGCTGACGATGCCGACGAAGCGTACCGCACGCTACAGGTGGAAACGCTGAAGTTAAGCCAACAGCTGGCGAACAGCCAGGGTGCCTGCGAGTCTGCGCAGGCGGAGGAGCAGCGCGCGCTCAGGCGCTGCACCTCCATCGAGAGCGAAGTCGAAGCCGCCGAGCTCAAGGTGGCCCGCGCGAACGAGCGCGTGGGCAGCCTGCAGCCCGAACTTGACGCGCTCGAGGCTTCTGTCAAGGAACTCACGAGCCAACGCGCCAAGATCGTCGCCGACCGCGACGAGCAGCTGCAGGCCGTCGAACCGCTTCGCATGCAGGCGGAGGCCATTACGGAGCGCTTCACCGAGGCGAAGCTCGAGGCTGCGACGCTCGTCGAGCGGAAGACCTACATCGAGCGCATCGTCATAGCGCGCGAACGAGATATAGAGTCGATAGACGCGAGCGTCGAGGAGCAGAAGCGCACCATCGCCGTGAAAGCTGCGGTGGTCAGGCGCTGCGACGGCCTGATGGCCGTGCTCGACGAGCTGTCGACGGGCATTCAGCGGCAGGTGAGATTGCTCGACGAGGCGGTCAACGCCTCGGAGTCCGCAACGAGCAGCGTGCATGCCGCCGCGGCAGCGGCGCGCGACGATGCGCGTCGCGCGCACGACGAGTACGATGCGGCGAGCGAGCGAGCCACCCAGGTGCGGGTGGAGAAGAGCCGGCTCGAGGTGCGCGTCGAAGCCGCCGTGAACGCTATCGTGCGCGATCTGGGCGTGCCCATCGACCATGCGCAGGAGCTGCCTCAACTCGAGGACCGTGCCCAGGTGGAAGACGACGTGTTCCGCCTCGAGCGCCGCATCAAGAACATGGGCGCTATCAGCCCGGATGCCGCCGAGGAATACGCGCAGCTCAAGGAGCGCTACGATTTCCTCGCCGGCCAGCTCGCCGACATGGAGGCCGCGCGACGTGCCCTCTCGCGCATCACGCGCGTCATCGACGAGCGCATGAAGGACGACTTCCTGAACACCTACAAGCAGGTGAACGAGAACTTCAGCGAGATCTTCTCGCTGCTGTTCCCGGGCGGACAGGGCTACCTGACGCTCGAGGACCCTGACGACATCGAGAACACGGGCGTGGAGGTGACCGCGCAGCCGCGCGGCAAGCGCCTGACCAAGATGATGCTCATGAGCGGCGGCGAGAAATCGCTCACCGCGCTCGCGCTGCTCTTCGCCGTGTACAAGACGCGTACGACGCCGTTCTACATCCTCGACGAGGTGGAAGCCGCGCTCGACGACACGAACCTTCGCCGGCTCATTGCCTACATCGATTCGCTGCGCGCCACCACCCAGCTCATCATGATCACGCACCAGAGGCGCACGATGGAGATGGCCGACGTGCTCTTCGGCGTGTCCATGCAGGCCGACGGCGTGACCAAGGTCATCAGCCAGAAGCTCGAGCGCGCGCTCGAGCACGCGGAATAGGAGTTAAACCATGGGTCTTTTCAACCGCTTCAAAGAGGGGCTCACCCGCACGCGCGAAGCGTTCCAGGAGGATATCAACCTCATCCTCGACCGCAGCCCAGACGTCGACGACGATTTCTGGGACGGGCTGGAAGAGGCCCTCATCGTCTCGGATATGGGCGGCTATTCCGCGACCACCATTACCGAGCGCTTGCGCAACGAGGCCACGCGCAAGGGCTACCGCACGGCCCGGGACGTGCTGAGCGCTCTCAACGAGCAGGTTGCCGCCGAATTCGTCGAAGGCGGAGAGAACTTCTTCGACGAGGACGGCATCGTCCTCTTCGTGGGCGTGAACGGTTCTGGCAAGACCACGACAACGGGCAAGATCGCCAAGCAGGCGAAGGATGCGGGGCGAAAGGTCATCCTCGGCTGTGCCGATACGTTCCGCGCCGCCGCCATCGAGCAGCTGGAGGTGTGGGCCGAGCGCGCCGATGTGGAAATCTGCGCGCGTGAGCGCGGTAGCGACCCTGCCAGCGTATGCTACGAGACGATCGAGCGCGGAGAGCAGATCGGCGCGAACCTCGTGCTGATCGACACGGCGGGGCGCCTCCATACGTCCGCAGATCTCATGCGCGAGCTCGAGAAGGTAGTTGCCGTCGTGCGAAAGCGCGCCAACATGCCCGTGCGCCTGGTTCTCGTCATCGATGCGACCACGGGTCAGAATGGCCTTCAGCAAGCGCGCGAGTTCAACGAGGCGCTTGACCTTGACGGCGTGATAATCACGAAGCTCGACGGCACTGCCAAGGGCGGCATCGCGGTCGCGGTGGCGCATTACCTCAAGCTCCCCATTGTCAAGCTCGGCGTGGGCGAGGGGCTGGAGGACCTGAAGGACTTCGACGCCAAGGAATACGCTGCGAGCCTTATCGGCGACTTCGGCCAGGAGTAGCCCAAGATCACGAATCCTATGAGCGGGATCCCGTCTCGGGGGCCTTGCGCCAGCGCGCGAACGCCTCGACGGCGATGAGCGCGATGCCAGTCCACAGGCACCCGAAGAGCACGGCATGCGATAGCGTGAACGGCTCGCCGAAGAGGAAAACGCCAACGAGCAGCGCGATCGTCGGCGAGAGGTACTGGCAGAACCCGACCCAGCTCAGGGGGATGCGGTTAGTTGCCTCCGAGAACAGCTGAAGGGGCAGCCAGGTGAAGAACCCGCTGAGCACGAAGAGTGCCAAGAGGACGAGCCCGCCATCGGTCCATGCCATCGGCGATGGCGCGGTCACGGGAGTGAGCGTTTCCCAGAGGCTCGGGGCGAAGAGGCCTGCAAAGAGCACCGCGAGGCCGAGCCCGCCCGTGAACGTGGACTCGACGGCCATGCCCTCCACGGAAGGATAACCCCCTCGCTTCTTGACCGCCCCGTATGCAGCGAATGAAGTGGCGAGGACGAGGGCCATGACGGGCACCTTGCCGTAGCTGACCGTGAAGAACGCGACCCCCAACGCGGCGAGCACGGTGGCGGCAACCTGGGCTGTGGAAAGGCGCTCTTTGAACATGGCCATCCCCAGGAGGATGCTCAGCAGCGGGTTCATGTAGTAGCCGATGGCAGACTCCACGACGTTGCCCGAGTTGACCGTGATGACGTATGTAGTCCAGTTAACCGTGCAGAGCGCTCCCGATAAGAGGAACGTGCGAATTGCGCGCGGGTCGTGGAACAGGGTCCGGAAGTCTCGCCTCTGCACGGCGCAGAACACGGCGATGCATGCGAAACACCAGATCATACGATGCACCTGCACGAGAGAGCTCGGCACGGCCGATAGGAGCTTCCAGAAGATGGGCAGCAAGCCCCAGATCGCATAACATGCGAGCGCTATGAGCAGCCCCTTGTTCCTTGATTCTTGCATGGGGGCATTGTAATGGAACCATGAGCGCTTCCCGCCAATTTAGCACGTTCGCAACAAAGCGGCATGCGATGACGGCGTTCAGCGGGGTAGCTTACGCTTCAGGCCCCCACATGACTATGCGCTCGTCGGGCGAAAGCCACATGCCGTCGCCCGACGAGACGCCGAAAGCGTCGTAGAAGGGCTGGAACATCTGCGCATTGACGTTCACGCGCAGGTTGTTCAGCGGGTGGTTGTCTGCGGCTAAGAGCGGGAAGACCTCGGCGGGGATCGTCTGCGCCCACAAGAGGGACGCTCGTTCGAAGAACCGGGTGTAATCAGCCTTATCCACCCCCTCCAGCACTTCGAGCGTTACCTGCATGCCCGAGAGGTCGGCGGCAGCCTCCGCTGCGACGGCAGATCCATCCACGGTCATGCCCGGTGCCATCTCGATGCCCTGGTAGTAACGTGCGAGCGCCGAGCACTTGGTCACGAACTTGTCGATGTCGTCGCCGGAGACTACGGGGTTGGGAGCACCGAAGGCGTCGAGCTGCGCTCCTTGGTAATCGAACCCGTGGCTTATCTCGTGCGCGATCACCCAGCCCATCCCACCGAGTAGGTCGTTGTCGTCCATGTCGTCGCCGTAGGTGAAACTCGTTACGTACCCCGGGAAGATGTTTATCGAATTCTCTTCGGCGCTGTAGAACGCGTTCATCATGGTGGGCGTGATGCTAAACCAGATGGTCGCCCGTATGGCCGGCTGTCCGATTAACTTGCTCTCGCAATCATAGCGGTATTGCTTGAGCTTGAGGTAGTTCGAGAACAAGGAGCCGCCTTTATCGCTGGGCACGAGCTCCAGGCTGTCGAAGCTGAAATAGCCACCTTCGGGCTCGAGAATGTTGAGCGTCATGTTGTCGAGCTTTTCCGTCACGTTGCGCTTGGATTCTTCGCTCATCCACGAGGTCTCGCCAATGAGTTCTTTGTACTCGGCAATGATCTGCTCCGAGAGGCCCTGCAATCGCGCTTTGGCCTTGGGCCCGAGCTTCTCCTCAGCGTAGATCTTCCCGAGCATCTGCGCGAAGGTGTTCGTGTCGTTGCAGGCGGTGTAGGCGAATGCGTCGCTGCTCAGCGCCTCGTCACCGCCAAGGATTCGCATTTGGTTCATGACCGAAGGATCGTGCAGCGCACGCGTTTCCGCGACGATGTTCGCTTTCGCAACTTCCTTGATTGCATGCAGGTTTTCTTGCGTCCAGAGCGCGTTGAACGCTTCGATCCATTCCCGCGTGACCGAGTACTCGGGCGAGTTCGCCTTGCCGCATTTGGCGAGCGTCTCCTTCAGCGGGAAGTTGGGGCAGAGGGCGCAGATGCCGTCAATATCGTAGTGGCTTTCCTTGACCGCCTGGGACAATTCGCCGAAGTCTTTCTTCAGATACGTCGTGTTCCCCTCGAGGTGCTTTCCGTGTTCCTTCTCGAAGGCGGCGATTTCGCGGATGATGAGGACCGCCGATTCGCGATCCATGCCCATCGAGAGATAGTCAATGAGCGTGAAGGCGCAGTAATTTTCGAGCGTGAGGTCTATGCCGTTCTGGTAGTTCGGGTCGTCGTAGTCTTGGTAATAGGTGCCGCCGTCGGTCTCTGCGTTGCAGATGACGAAATCGGGAATGACCGAGACGATGTTGATGTCCTTTTCGCCGTCTATGTGGACGCGCCCCGTGATGAAGGGCGTGAACGGGAAGTCGTCGGAGGTGAGGAGCGCGTTCATCTCATCGATAGACGCGACGGCGTCGATTCGGTCGAGGTAGGGCTGTATGTCGGAAAAGCCCGTCGCGACAACCGTATCCAGGTCTGCGGCTTGGTTGTAGAAGATGCGCAGCTGCTCGAGCTCATGGTCGGATTTCGACCCGTCCTTGATAACGCCGATCACCGCGTCTTGAATTTCAGGTTCGAAATCAGTCGTGGAAGTGGCGAGCTGCCCATTGTGGCTTTTGAGGTAGTCGTAGTCGAAATGCGTGTACAGGTCGTCTTTCGCTTCCGGCACTGCAGGCGGCAAGTTGTCCGAGAGGACGGACGTCACCCAGGGTTTGCCATACAGCTCGAGGTTTTGGGCGGCGCTGCTCGTGGTGGCGGCCGACGAGCTGGAGCTCGCGGCAGTTGCCCCTCCGCCGCAACCGGATAGGGTCATTGCCAGTACGAGGGCGAACGCTGCGGTGCATGCTGTTATCCGTTTGGCGAGATTCATGAACTTCTCCTTTTGCGGCAATCAGGTCGGCGAGCTGCTCGTCGGGCCTCGCGTCCTTGGACGGACGGCTTCGGTCCCGTAAAGTCACAGGGTTATTATTCGGGCCGCGCGATGATGGCGAGGTGCCCCTTTTCGGGGATGCGCTCAACGCCCACGATGGCGAACCCGGCTTCAACGAGCGCGCCTTGCAGGGCTTGCGGCGTGTGCACGGTCATGCCGGGGATGCGCGTTGCAAGGTCGATGACCTCGGGGTCGCCGCCGTCGTCCTCGTTGCACACGAGGAAGGAGCCGTTCGGCTTGAGTACGCGCGCGACTTCGCGCAGCGCCACGGGGAGGTCCCAGTAATACGTGGTCTCGAACGCCGTGACGATATCGAACGACAGGTCGGGGAAGGGCAGCTCGGATGCATTGCCTTCCAGGATGTCGCAGCGGCCCGCTTCGACGGCCTCAGCGTTGTGGCTGCGTGATGCTTCCACGCTGACGGGGGAGTAGTCGATGCCTGTTACGTGACCGTTCGGGACGTGGCCGAGCAATCGCGCGATGTTCGCGCCGCCCCCGCAGCCCACGTCGAGGATTCTATCGGTGTCGGCAATGGGCAGAAAGGATATGCCCCACAGCCCGAGCTCCTCATGGCTCCCGCCGTTCATGCGGTCGAGCAATTTGAAGCCGTCTTGGCCTTGGGGCTTTTCTGGATGACCGGCGGGTACTTCGCGCATCTAGGGCCTCCGTTCGTTTTCGTTGCTTTCACATTATAGACGTTGGGCGCGAAAAAGCCCCGACCCAAAGGGCCGGGGCTCGGTCGATGCGCGTTCGATGCGCTAGTACTTCTCGACGACGTTGCCCGGGTCCTTGAAGATGTGGTTGGCGGGCACGTAGCCGCGCACGCGGGACAGCGGGTAGACGTTGGAGTTGCATCCGATGACGGTGCCGGGGTTCATGACCGAGTTGCACCCGACTTCCACGTGGTCGCCCAGCATGGCGCCGAACTTCTTGATGCCGGTCTCGATGGTCTCGCCGGTGGCGAAGTCCTTGATCGTGACGAGCGTCTTGTCGCTCTTGAGGTTGGACGTGATCGCGCCCGCCCCGGTGTGCGAGCAATAGCCCAGGATGGAGTCGCCCACGTAGTTGTAGTGCGGCACCTGCACCTTGTCGAAAAGGATGACGTTCTTGAGTTCGGTGGAGTTGCCGACGACGGCGCCCTTGCCCACGATCGCAGGGCAGCGCAGGAACGCGCAGTGGCGCACCTCCGCTTCGTGGTCGATGATGAGCGGGCTTCCGATATAGGCGCTCTCGAACACCTTGGCGTCCTTCGCGATCCACACGCCCTCGGCCGGGTTGTCGAATTCATCGGCCGGCAGCGTGGGGCCCAGCTCCAGGATGAACTCCTTGATGTGGGCGAGCGCCTCCCACGGGTACTCGAAGCGCTCGAGCAGCGGGGCGGCTATCGTGTGCGAAAGGTCGTAGAGGTCGGCAATTTTGACTTTCATGGCACTCCTTACATTGGGGAAATGGGCTGCAGGACCGTCCTGTAGCCCATTCGGTTACAGCGAGAGCTTGGAGGCGGCTGCCTCGTCGCAGAAGACGATCGCGTCGGGGTGCAGCTGCAGGACGGATGCCGGGCAGTCTGCGGTGACGGGGCCTTCGACCGTAGCCTTGATGGCATCGGCCTTCGACTCGCCGAGGGCGATGAGCAGCAGCTTGCGCGCGTTCATGACCGTCTTGATGCCCATCGTGGCAGCATGCGTGGGCACGTCGTCCAGACTGTCGAAGAAACGCGCGTTCACCTCGCGGGTGTTCTGGGTGAGCTCGACCACATGCGTCAGGCTCTCGAGCGGGGTGCCCGGCTCGTTGAAGCCGATGTGGCCGTTGCACCCGATGCCGAGCAGCTGCATGTCGACGCCGCCCGCCTCGGCGATGGCCTGGTCGTAGCCCGCGAGCGCGTCGGCGGAGGTGTCGATGCCGCTGGGAATGTGCACGCTCTCGGGATCGAGGTCGATATGGTTGAACAGGTTCGTGTCCATGAAGTAGCGGTAGCTCTGGTCGTGCGTGGGCTCGAGGCCGACGTACTCGTCCAGGTTGAACGTGGTGACGTCCTTGAAGCTGATTTCGCCGGCCTTGTACAGGTTGATGAGCTCGGCGTACAGGTCGAGCGGCGTGGAGCCGGTGGCGAAGCCGAGCACCGCGTTCGGCTTCTCGTCGAGAATCTCCTTGTAGATGGCCGCAGCTTGCTCGGCGATCCCCTCGGGCGTGTCGATGATGATCTTCATGCTTCTCCCTTTCGTCGGTTTTCCCTTATGAAGAAAGCCACCGGCGCTTTGCCGGTGGCCCAAGGTTGCTACTCTATGCCGAGCTCCGCGATCACGACGTCCGCGATTTCGCGGCAGTGGCGCTTCGCGTCCTCGTCGCTCGCCGCCTCGACCATGACGCGCACGACGGGCTCGGTGCCGCTCGGGCGGAGCAGCACGCGGCCGGTAGCGCCCATGGCTTCCTCTGCCGCCGCCTTGGCGGCCTGCACGGCCTCGTTGGCAAGCGCGGCCTCCTTGTCGGAAACGCGCACGTTGATGAGTTCCTGCGGGTAGTGCACGTAGAGCTCGGCCGCTTCGTCGGCCGTGAGGCCGAGCCTCACCATGGAGGCGAGGAACTGCACGGCGGTCATGAGGCCGTCGCCCGTGGAGTTGTAGTCGAGCAGGATCAGGTGGCCGCTCTGCTCGCCGCCGATCGCGTAGCCCTCCTCGCGCATGAGCTCGAGCACATAGCGGTCGCCCACCTTGGTCTGCTTGACCTCAACGCCCTGGTCCTTCATGAAGTTGACGAACCCGAGGTTGCACATGACGGTGGAGACGGCGACGCTGCCCGGGAGGCAGCCGCGCTTCTTCATGTCGAGAGCGAGCACGGCCTCCATCATGTCGCCGTCGATCTCGTTGCCGCGGCTATCCACGAGCATGACGCGGTCGGCGTCGCCGTCGTGGGCGATGCCGGCATCGGCGCCCACCTCGGCCACGAACTTCTTGAGCGGGGCGAGGTTGGTGGAACCGCACTGCACGTTGATGTCGAGCCCGTTGTAGTCGTCGTTCATGACGTGAACGTCGGCGCCCAGCCTGCGGAGCGCCTCTGCGCTCGAGACGCTGCTCGCACCGTGGCCGCAGTCGAGGGCGATGGTCATGCCGCTGAAGTCGATGCCCTGGCCCTTGATGGACTCCACCGCGTGCATCACGTAGCGTTCCACGGCGTCGGGCACTTCCTCGATGACGCCCACGGCGTCGCCCGCGGGGCGGTTCTCGTCCATGGTGCCCGATTCGATGGCCGCCTGAATCTCGTCCTCCACGGCGTCGGGCAGCTTGAAGCCCTGGCCGTCGAACAGCTTGATGCCGTTGTACTCGGGCGGGTTGTGGCTAGCGCTGATGACGATACCGCCATCGCAATCGAGCTGCTTGGTGAGCAGGGCGATCGCGGGGGTGGGGATGACGCCCGCAAGCAGGGCGGTGCCGCCCATGCTCGTGATGCCGGCGCAAACGGCGGCCTCGAGCATGTCGCCGGAAAGACGCGTATCCTTGCCGACGATGATGCGCGGGCCCTGGAAACGCACGGCGGCTTGGCCGAGGCGGAAGGCGAGCGGGCAGGTCAAATCGGTGTTCGCGACGCCGCGAACACCGTCGGTTCCAAACATTCGAGCCATGAGAAGACCTTTCGATCGTATCTGAACGCCGGCGGTTGCCGCCAGCAAAAAACAAACGTAAATATTTTAGATAGAGCTGCGCGATTCGACAATATAAACAACCGATTAACATGTCTTGCGAAGCGCTGCGCATGGGGCGCGCGGGTCAATCGCGGCTATTGCTCGACGGTGCACCTGAGGTAGAAGGCTTTGGTGAAACGCCCGTAGGGCTGCGCGATGGCGAGGTCGAAGCCGTGCATGTCGGCGATGCGCTTGCATATGGAGAGCCCGAGGCCGCTGCCACCCGATCCGGAGCGCGCGGTATCACCTTGCGTGAACGGTTGGAACAGCGCTTCCGGGTCGCCCGTGATCGGCGCGCCCGTGTCGGCGACGACCACGAAGGCAACTGCCGCCTGGCGCACGAGCAGGACGGACACCTCGGCTCCCGCGCCGTTGTGCTTGACTGCGTTCGCGATGAGGTTCGAAACGACGCGCGCGATCTGGACGGGGTCGGCGATGACGGTGCAGGGGTCTTCGGGGATGAAGGTCGTGAGCGTCATCCCGGCCTCCTCGGCGTCCGTGTAAGCTGCCGCCGCTTCGCGCAGGAGCGTCTGGGGCAGGTCGATGCGCTCCTTCTGGAGTTCGAAGGCGCCCCCGTTCAGCTTGGTGTAGTCGAACACCGAGTTCACGAGCCCGCTCATCTTGTCGCTCTTCTCGCAAATCGAGCGAAGGTATTCCTCGCGCATGCCCTCGTCGCGGACGACCCCGTCCGAAAGCGCGTGGGCCATGCCCGATATGGCCATGAGGGGCGTCCTCAGGTCGTGGGCAACATCGGTGATGAACTGGCTCCGTTGCGCATCGTTTCGCGCTATCTCCCGTTCGCGCCGCTCCTGCAGCGCGCGTACCTTCTTCACTACCATGCGCGAGAAGACGATGGCGCCCGCGACGAGGGGCGCGACGAGGAGCAGGATCATGGCGACGGTTATGAAGAGGGCTGCAGACTGCCTTGCGAGCCCGAATGCGGGAAACGCGCTCGTGCTTCCCGCGGATTGGAGCATCGACCAGGCCCATTGGATGACGGCCACGGCGGAGGTCGTCTCGAGAGACTGGGGGGCTTCCGTGCTCTCGGTGAGCGCCCTCAAGGCGTCGAGGAGGCTCACGCTCTCGAGCCATGCCAGCGCCGATTCCGCCGCGAACACTGCAACGAGCACCAAGATAAAGCGTGTAACCAGGTAGAAGACGAGGTCGTTTTTCTCCTCGGACGGGGCCCTGCGGGCATCGGGGCCGCCCGCAATCGATGCCGTCTTTTCCTTGACCCAGCTCATGCGCTATTTCTCCAATCGGTAGCCGAGCCCGCGGATGGTCTTGATGTAGGCCTGCGGGTCGGCTCCGAGCTTGGCCCTGAGCTTGCTGATGCACACCATGACGCTGTTGTCGGCGGCCACGTAGCTTTCGTCCCACCCGCATTCGTATATCTGCTGCTTGGTGAACACGCGGCCAGGGTGCTCCATGAGCATGGCCATGATGCGGAATTCTGAGGGCGTGAGCGCGATGGGGGAGCCAGCTCGCGTGAGCGTGCAGGCCTCGCGGTCCAATTCGAGGTCGCGGCAACGGAGGGCGCGCGATGCTTGGGCATCTCGGTTGGGAAGCTGCCCCTTTGCGCGGCGGATGTTCGTGTTGACGCGAGCCACCGCCTCGAGGGGGTTGAAGGGCTTGACCATGTAATCGTCGGCGCCCAGGTTGAGGCCGAGTATCTTCTCGGGATCCTGGCCCTTGGCCGATACGATGATCACGGGCACATCGCTCGCTTCTCTCGTGCGCTTGAGCACTTGGTAGCCGTCGAGCTCGGGCATCATGATGTCGAGCAGGCATAGGTCGATGTCCTGCGTTTCGAGCGCCCGGAGGGCTTCGGCGCCGTCGGCCGCCTCGACCACTTCGTAGCCGGCGTCTTCGAGGTAGAGCGCAAGCACGCTTCGGATATCTTTCTCGTCATCTGCTACGAGAACCCTGTACGCCATGCTCCTCCTCGTTTTCCGATCGGTAAACCCAACCATGTTGCGGGACGGGGCTGGGCCCGTCCCGCGTTATGGACTTAGCTCATTGTGGCAGAAACTATTCCTGAGGGGAATCGCCCTCGTTGCTCGCCAACTCGTCGCCGTTGCTCGCGGGCTCGGCGCCTTCGGCGGCGAAGGGCGGCACGGGCGGCTGCGACGCCGAGGCGATGACCGGGGTGGTTTCCTCGGCCGTGGCTACGGGAGCCACTTCTAGAGGGGCGGTCTGCATCGGCGGCTGAGCGGGCTGGTGCGTCGGCTGCGCGCCCTGGTTGGCGTTTTGCCCGCAGGCTCCAGCCTGGGTGGGCTGCCCGGGTTGGGCGGGCGGCTGGCCGTAGGGGTTGTAGGCCTGGGGCTGGGGCTCGGGCGTGCCGTAGCGAAGCTTCTCGTAGAGGGCGGCGCTCGTGAGGCACTGGTACGGGGCCACGTAGAACACTGCGAGGATGCCCAGCGTGAAGGCGCTCAGGATGTACCACCCGATGAACGACAGGTCGAGCACGAACGTGTTCCACTTCTGGCCCGTCATCATGCGCTTGCTCTCGGCGAACGCGCGGTCCTTGGTCATGGTGGGGTCCTCGGCCATGAGATAGGGGATCATGCGGTACTCATAGGCCTTGACGATGCCGGGCACGATGAGGAGCAGGCTCCACAGGAAGATGAACAGGTCGCGAAGGAAGATGGTCTTCACCGTCTCCAGGTAGTTGCTGTCGTAGGCGTAGGCGATTTCCTTGACCTCCGCGGGCTTGTTGAGGCTTCGCAGGAAGAACCTCTGGGCCCCAACTTGCACCGGGTTCATGATGAACGCGTAGAACGCGAGCGATATCGCAGTCACGATGAGGCCCACGAGGAACATGGTGATGCCGAACAGCGCGAGCCCGGGCCCGAACGGGAGGCTGAAGCTCCTCACCCTCACGTCGCTCCCATGCGCCCTGTCGTTATCGAAGGCGCCCGAGGAGTCGCCCGAATGCCTTGAGTCGTCCTTGACGCTCACGTGGATCTCGTTGCCGTCGATGCTGACGGACGCGTCCTCGTCGTCCACGTAGATGGCTCCGGTGTTGGATATCGCTGCGTTGCCCAGCATTGCGCTCGGGGCGCTGTAAAGCGAGCTGTATCCGCTGATGCCCCCCGCGATGGCCAGGACGATGAGGGTCACGAGGACGGTCTTCCAATAATTGGCCTTCAGCGCCCCCTTCGCCTTGTCCTTGAGCTCTCTTCTAGTCCACATGTCTCCTCCTTGTCTCGATGCTCGCTGCATGATCCGAGAATACGGGGCGAACCTTTCGCCAACCATTCGGCAAACCTTTCGGTTTCCTTAAGAAGTCTTTCGGGGGCGCCTGAAGAGCTAGGCGGGCGATTACTCGGGGGCGAGCCCTTTGCGCTTGCGCTTGTTCGCATACATGGTCGAATCTGCCCGGCGAACAGTGTCGATGACGAAATGGTCGACATGCGGGTCGAAGGTCACGAGCCCCTTGGTAATGTGCGCCTGCTCCCATTCGTTCATGGCGGAGAGGTTGATCTCTTCGTTCATCTCGTCGAAGCGCTCGACCAGGGCGTCCCTGTTCTCGAAGTCCTCGCCCCGCATGATCACGGCGAACTCGTCTCCGCCCGTTCTGAAGACGGGGCTGTGCTGGAACACCTTGCAGATCAGGTGGCATGCCGTCTTCAGATACACGTCGCCCTTCTCGTGGCCGTATTGGTCGTTGATCAGCTTGAGGTTGTCGCAATCGAACACGCCTATGGCGAATTCCAGAGGGGTTTCTTCGTCGTTCATGTGCGCTTGCAGCGCATCGATCGCATCCGCGAAAGCCCTTCTGTTCTTCGCCGAGGTCAAGGCGTCAACGTACACGCGCTCGCTCAGCTCGTCGATGTGGCTCTTCATATGGTTCGTCAGCACTTTGAACGTTGTCGTGAGCCTGCCTACCTCGTCGTCGCCATCGTAATCCAGGTCGAAATCGTAGTTCCCGGCATTGGCCTGCTCGGCGGCCGCGGTCAGGTCTTCGAGGGGTTTCGTGATGCGCCTCGTGTAGAGCGATGTGAATAAGCTCAAGAGCGCGAGGACGAGAATCGATGCGAGGACGATGCCGCCGATCAGCTTCGCCCAGTCGCCGTTCGTCTCGGATACGGGCACCGCGACGGTGAGGCGCATGCCGTTTTTCAACGGCAGCCACACCGCATGCTTCTCGACGCCGTCATATGTGTAGTGGAGGAAGGTGCTGGTGCCACCCAGCTCGTCGGGTGCTACGGGCATGTCTTCCTCGTCCAATTGAGCGATGTTGATGCGGGGGTGGTAGAAGATGTTGCCCTCGTCGTCGTTCAGGAACGCATAGCCATTGTCATAGAGCTTGATGCTATCGACCTGCTCTGCCATGGTGGAGCAGTCGATTTCCATTCCCACGACTCCGATGAACTGACCTTTCCAGTAAACCGGGACGTTGTAGGAGATCACGCGCGCGTCTAGGTTCTCCGTGACGTAGGGCGGAAGCCAGACGGGCTCGCCCGTGTTCTTGGGCACGGTGAACCAGACGAGGTTAGAGGTGTCGTCCGTGTCGTAGAGCGAGATGTCGGTTATCGCGTGCTTCTCGAAGCCCTTCTTGTTGGCGTCCGTGTACCAGAAGCCCTTGACCGCGCCGGAGATCTCGGGGTTGATGCGGTAGTAGTACGTCAGCACGCCGTCGGTTCTGTGAACCGCATCGTCGAAGTATTGCTCCATGCGGTCGACGTGCTTCCGAAGGCTCTCGTCATCGAGGCCGTTCAAGTCTTGCTCCACATGCGCTGCTATCTCTCCGACCGATTTCTGGACGTCTTCGAAGTAGTAATCGAGATTGCGCTCGCCCGTCTCGCAGAGCAGGAGCAGCAGCTGCTGCGATTCGGCTTTCTCGCTGCTGCGGATGAAGGCCACGCACTGGAGCGTGACGACAGCTATGGCAATTGCTATCGCGCAAACCGTGAGCAGCGTGAATCTCGTTCGCAGCGATCGCATGAGCATGTCACCTCGCTTCCCTCGTCCATGCCCTCGCGGCTTCCGCGTGACTATCGGGTTGCCTGCATATCCCTGATATACGTAGCCTCGAAATCGGCGGAGGACAGCGCTCGCGAGAAATAGTAGCCCTGCACGAGCTCGCACCCCAGTTCCTTCAAGATCTCCAGCTGTTCTTTGGTCTCGACGCCTTCCGCGACGACCGGAATGTTCAGGTTCTTCGCGATGCCGATGATCAGCGCCACCAGCTGTACGCCCTTGTCATCGCGCTCGACGTCCTTGATGAACGCGCCGTCCATCTTGAGCACGTCTATGGGCATGAGCGAGAGCATGTTCAAGGACGAGTAGCCGCTGCCGAAGTCGTCCATGCCTACTTCGAAGCCCTTGCTTCGCAAGCTTTCGACCACCTGGATGAGCTTTTCGGCGTTCTCCGTATAGGCGGATTCAGTTATCTCAAGCTTGAGGGCGTTGTTGTCCAGCCCGTTGCGCAGGAGGATGTCGTCGAGCGTTTTCTCGAGTGTCGGGTCAAACACGTCTACGCGCGAAAGGTTGACGGAAACGGGGATCGTCACCCCGTAGAGCTCCCGCCACCGCGCAATGGTCCGGGCGGTTTCCGCCCATACGAACTTGTCGACGATGCCCACCTGGCCGCTCTTCTCGAACAGGGGGATGAAATCCTTCGGTCCGATTATGCCCAGCTCGGGGTGCCGCCAGCGCACCAGCGCCTCTGCGCCGACGAGCTTGGGCGGGTCGCTCTGGATGTCGAACTTCGGTTGGTAGTGCACTTCGAACTCGTACGAGTCCAGTGCTTGGCGCAGGTTGCTCAGGAGGCGGTGCTCGAGCATCTCGAGATCGCGCATGTCATCGTTGAATATGATGAGCTGCTCCTGATAGCGGTCGCGCGCCATGTTACAGGCCGCGCGCGCACTGTCGAACATCTGCACGGGCTCGAGTTTCCCCTGCCACGGCATGACGCCCATTCGCAGTTGGACGTTCGCGTTGGGGGCGAGCTCGTTCACCCTGTTCTGCAGGCGGTCGAAGATGTTCTGATAATCGTCTGTGTGCCGGCAGTAGATATCGAACCGATCCGATTCGTATCTTCCCGCGATGCCGCGGAGTTCTTTCGATACGGCGTTCACTTCGTTTCCCAGTGTCCGCAACACCCGGTCGCCGAATTCCCGCCCGTTGAGTGCGTTGACGGAGTGGAACCGGTCGATGTCGACCACGATGGCGTCCATCGGCGTGTCGGGGCGGTCCGCGAACATCTGGTTTGCGTACTGGAAGAAGAAGCTGCGGTTGTAGAGGCCTGTCAATGCGTCGTATTCCGTAGCGGAAATGAGCTGGCTGGCCTTCTTCTCCGATCTCGTGCTCCGAATGAGGAGGGCGAGGATTACCAGGACCACGATGGCGGTGAGGCTAGCGATAATGCCAATGTTGTCCATGACGAAATCGGTGAAGGTGAGCTTGGCCTCTTCAGTCGCATAGCGGGACATGGTCGCGTTGACGTTGGATGCGGGGATCATGCTGACGGCTTTCGCCAGGATGGAGTACATGGTCATGTCCCCGCCGCTGACGGCGAAGCTGTATTCCATCTCCACGCCGAGGTCCACGGTGGCCAGGCGGTATTTATCGCAGGTTCTCGCAATGCTGCTGTGGCGGAAATTGCTGATTACGACGCAATCCGCGACGTTGTCCGAGACGGCCTTCAGGCAATCCTCGGTTGTCGGGTAGTAAATCTTTCTCCATTCGGGGTAGTGGCTGTTGAGGAACGCATCGTAGTTCGGGTTGCCCTCCGTCACGGCCACGACGATATGCCCTTTGTCGAAGAACGCCCTCTGGTCAACCTGGCGCACTACGGCACACATGTCGGTGCTCGTGAGTGGTGGTGTCATGACTATGCCCAGCTGCTCGCCCTCTGACGTGCCGAGGTTGGTCGGGAACACGCAATCCACCTCGCCGCTCCTCAGCGCTTCCAGCGCGGCCGTGACGTTCGGGTATGCGATCGCCTCGAAGTCGAGATGTGCGTTGTCGAAGCAATCGCCGGCATATTTCAGCACGTCCTTAAGGGCGCCGGTCAACTTGCCCGTCGCTTCGTCCTTGGCGCAGAAGGCCGGGTAGTCGTCTTGATATCCCACGCGGATAGGGCCGTGGCTGGTAAGCCATTCGGTCTCCTCGGCCGTGAGGAACACGTTCGCGCCAGCCCTCTTGATGTACTTCTCGAACAGCTGCTGGTCATAGAAGCGGTTCTCGTCCTGGATTCTGCTCATGGTGCCATCGAGGTCGTTCAGAAGGTCCGGGCGGTTCTTGTTCACGGCGAAGAAGAAGTCGGAGGAGCCAACCTTGCAGACCGGTACGGCGGCGTGCTCGGACCGCTCGAACGAGTCGACTGTAACGTATCCGTCCAGACCGCCGTTCATCAGCAACTCCAGAGACTCGTCTTCCGAGGTGGTCACCTCGACGACCTCGAGGGTCAATTTCTGTTCTTGCGCCCACTCTCGCAGGAAGCCAACTTGGACGCTCCCTTTGTTGACTCCGATTCGCTTCCCGTTGAGGGTCGAATAGTCCGTCGATAATATTTCGCGATTGTCGGGGGAGATGAAGAGGTAATACTCCTCGGTGCCCATGGGGAGTGAGGAGAAGAGCATGTGACCTTCGCGTTCAGGCTTGTACGATACATCGCTTAGCAGGTCGATTTCGCCGGCTTCGAGCATTTCCAGCAGCTCAGCCCAGCTGCCGTTCACATACTCGTAGTTCCAGCCGTTGTAGGCGGCGATCTTCATCTGGTATTCGTACGAGTATCCGGAGCGGTTGCCGTATTTATCGGTGCTGCAGAACGACGATTCGAACCAGCCGACGCGTACCGTCTTGCCACCGTTCTCCTCGGCGTGGGAGGCTTGCGGCATCAGGAAGGCCGCCGCAAATGACAGGCATAGCAACAGCACCGAGATTCGGATAACGCGAAAAGCCGTAAGAGGTCTCGTCATCGCACGCCTCCAACAATGCGTCATACGGCGCCAGCGTCGCATGACTGCGGAGAAACCGATTGTCGCCATTGTGCCCAACATAATTATGAATGGCTGTTACCGCCGCATACGTTACGGGAGGGTAACCCTTTGCCTCGAAAGGCGCTGGGGAATCTTTGTTGGTAGCGGGCTACCCTGTGTAGAGGCGCGCGATATCGGCTATCATTCGTAGGGCAATACGCGCCTTTGTGGCGCATCGGCTGATAAAGCAAGGAACAAGGTATGTTCGATAACCTACAAGATCAATTACAGGAAGTATTCGACGACCTGCGCGGCAAGGGCCGCCTGACTGAGGGCGACATCTCCGCCGCCATGAGGCGCGTGCGCATGGCGCTGCTCGAGGCCGACGTCAGCTTCAAGGTCGTGAAGCCCTTCATCGCCCGCGCGTCGGAGCGCTGCATGCAGGCCGACATCCTGGATTCGCTCACCCCGGCGCAGAACGTCATCAAGGTCGTGCTCGAGGAGCTCACGGTGCTTCTGGGCGAGAGCGATGCGAAGCTGAACCTGGCGCAGGACAAGCACCCCAACGTCATCATGCTCGTGGGCCTGCAGGGCTCGGGCAAGACGACGGCTGCTGCCAAGCTGGCCTACCTGCTCAAGCGCGAGGGCCACAACCCGCTGCTCGTGGCGTGCGACGTCTACCGTCCC
The DNA here is from genome assembly GCA_015062685.1 of Coriobacteriaceae bacterium. GTDB lineage: Bacteria > Actinomycetota > Coriobacteriia > Coriobacteriales > Eggerthellaceae > UBA9715. Next base: position 168,650 of record SUUE01000002.1, on the reverse strand, counting down.
GCCGCTGCCGACCAGCTCGCCACGCTCGGTGGCGAGATCGGCGTGCGCGTGCACCGCGACGGCCCGGACGAGAAGGACCCGGTCAAGATTGCGCGCGATGGCATCCGCGTGGCCGTCGACAACCTGTGCGACGTGGCGATCATCGACACCGCCGGCCGTCTGCACGTGGACGAGGAGATGATGCAGGAGGCCGAGTCGATCAAGGCCGCGGTGGATCCCGACGAGGTGCTCATGGTCGTGGATGCCATGACCGGCCAGGATGTCGTGAACGTCGTCGAGACGTTCAGCGAGCGCGTAGACTTCGACGGCGTGATCATGTCCAAGATGGACGGCGACGCCCGAGGCGGCGGCGCTCTGTCCATCCGCGAGGCGACGGGCAAGCCCATCAAGTTCATCAGCTCGGGGGAGAAGCCCGATTCGCTCGAGGTGTTCCACCCCGACCGCATGGCTCGCCGAATCCTCGGCATGGGCGATATGGTCAGCCTCATCGAGAGCGCCGTCAAGGTGCAGCAGGAGGAAGAGGAGCGCGAGGCCAGCGAGCGCCTGCGCCGCATGGACCTCAACCTCAACGACTTCCTGGACATGAACCGCCAGGTGCGCAAGATGGGCGGCGTGGGCAAGCTCGTGTCCGCCTTGCCGGGCGGCGACAAGATGATGGCCCAGGGCCAGGTGGACGAGCATGCGCTCGACAAGATGGAGGTCATCATCAACTCGATGACCTTGGCCGAGCGCGAGAAGCCCGATCTGATCAACGGCAGCCGCCGCGCCCGCATCGCCGCAGGCGCCGGCGTGTCGGTGACGGCCGTCAACCAGCTCATGAAGCAGTACTCCGAAACGCGCAAGCAGGTCAAGAAGATGATGGCGCAGTTCGGCGGCATGGACGACATGGGCGGCGGCAAGAAAGGTCGTCCGCGCAAGGGCGGCAGCGGCAAGAAGGGCAAGAAGGGCAAGAAGGTCAGGCGCGGCGCGATGCCCGGCTTCGGCGGGATGAGCATGGCCGACCTGAAGAAGATCCAGGACATGCTGGGCGAATAGCGCTCCGTTTCGCACCTGCGTGTTATGGCGCTTTGGTTGAGGGCTAAATCGGTTCTTGCCTTAATTGCAGTTGCGCCATAGAATACTGTGTTGCTGTTTTCATAGCCTGTATAAGCAAAAAGGAGTTCATTTACATGGCAGTTAAGATTCGTCTCGCACGTCACGGCGCAAAGAAGCGTCCGTACTACCGTATCGTTGTCGCCGATTCCCGCAAGCCCCGCGATGGCCGTTTCATCGAGGAGATCGGCCGCTACAATCCTTGCGTGAACCCCTCCATGGTCCAGTTCGACGAGGAGCGCGTGAACTACTGGATGGGCAATGGCGCCCAGCCGACCGACACGGTCGCTCGCCTTTGGGCCAACTACAAGGAAGCTTAAGGCATGGCCGAGAACAATCAGGACATCGCCGGCCTCGTCGAGAGCGTCGTGACCCCGCTCGTCGATTACCCGGACGACCTGGAGATCACATCGCGCGAAGAGGGCGGTGCCGTGCTCGTCGAGATCAGCGTGAACGACGAGGACACGGGCAAGGTCATCGGCCGCCAGGGGCGCGTGATCAAGTCCATCCGCACGTTGGCGCGTGCGGCGGCGTCGCGCAGCGACATGCGCGTGGAAGTCGAGATTCTCGACTAAATGCGCGCCTGGATTGACGTCGCGATACTGGCGAAGCCAAAGAACTTAGACGGAAGGCTCGTCGTGCGAGGCACGGCGGGCTTTCCTTTTCTTTTGGAGGAAGGCGACGAGGTGGCTTTCGTACCGCCCCAAACCGACCTCCCGCGCCGCGCGGTGGTCGAGTCGATCAACGGGATCGACGACCGGTCTGCGGAAGTGATCTTCGAGGGCGTCGACGGCCCTGCGGCGCAGGGGCTGGCGGGATGCCATTGCCTCATCCGCCGCGACTCCCTGGACGAATCCCTCTTCGAAGAAGAGCCCGCGCTGTGGGAAGGCTGGACCCTCGTAGACGAGCAGGTCGGCGAAGTGGGCACGGTCAGGGACCTCGTGAGCAACCCCGGCCAAGACCTCCTCGAAGTCGACCGTCCCGACGGCTCCACCCTCCTCGTCCCCGTAGTAGACGAGATCGTAAAAGACGTGGACGTTGAGGCACGTACAATTCAAACTGTTTTGCCCCAAGGCTTGCTAGAGCTGTAAGTAGGTTAAGATTTTCTGCGGTTGTCTCTCATGATGGGAGAGGTAGCTGCGCCGTGCTCCCGCGCAGGCGTAGCGAGGTCAAGCCAAAGGAGCCGAGAGATCCACTTTCCCGCCCGTTCTTGGCGGGAAAGTTAGCTCGAGGCGACGACGCGGCGAGCGAAGCCTGTGCGGGAGCACGGCGCAGCGGTCAGCCTTTAGCGGCCAGCCTTGATAGGAGCACCATGATCATAGAAACGCTTTCAACGTTCCCGCATATGTACGATTCCGTCATGGGCTCGTCCATGATGCAGCGCGCCCAAGACAAGGGCATCCTCGATTTCACCGCATACGACCTGCGCGATTGGACGCACGACCGGCACCGCACGACCGATGACGACCCGTACGGCGGCGGGGCGGGGCTCATCATGAAGTGCGAGCCGATCTTCGAGGCCTACCAGGCCATTACCGGCTGCGACGTGGGTTACGTGGAGCCTGCTCCCACGGGAAACGAGCAGCCCCTCACGGGGCCGTTCCCCAAGCATGCAGATGGCGTGCGCCCCAAGACGATTTTCCTCTCGCCGTGCGGCAGGCCCTTCGATGACGCCATGGCCTGCGAGCTCGCGAAGGAGGAGCGCCTCCTGTTCGTGTGCGGCCACTACGAGGGCATCGACGAGCGCGCTTACGAGCTTGCCGACTACCAGATATCGCTCGGCGACTACGTGCTCACGAGCGGGGAGCTGGCGTCGATGGTCATCATCGACGCGGTCGTGCGCAAGATCGACGGCGTGTTGGGCGCGGAAAACGGGGCGGCTGACGAGAGCTTCGCCTCCGGGCTGCTGGAGCATCCGCAGTACACGCGGCCCGCTGAGTTCATCGGCATGGAAGTGCCGCCCGTCCTGCTTTCGGGCGACCATGCGGCGGTGGATCGGTGGCGGAGGCGCCAGAGCCTCGAGCGCACGAAGCGCTTGCGTCCGGACCTGCTCGAAGTAGCCGGGCTTTCTGCAGACGATTGGGATTATTTGGAGAGTTTAACCGAGACTTCTGAGCAGTCATGATGCGCGGTATCATTCAAGCTTGCGGCTTCAAGCCGCAAATTGTGATGAAATGAGAGCCGAGAGGATCCCTGCAGCCCATGGACGAAGGACAGCACGCAGAGAAAACCGACTCGCCGTCGTGGACGCGCGGGGCCTTGAGCATCCTGGTGATGGTCTTCGTCGTCATTGTGATGGCGGTTCTCTTGCGCACCTTCATCTTCGTTCCCTACGAGATCCCCTCGAAGTCGATGCAAGACACGATCATGCCGGGCGACATGGTCTTTTCCGAGAAGGTCAGCTACTACCTGCATGGCCCCGAGAGGGGTGACATCATCACGTTCACCGATCCCGAGGTTTCCACGCGGACGCTCATCAAGCGCGTCGTCGCGACAGGTGGCCAGACGGTCGACCTGCTGGATGGGAAGGTGTACGTTGACGGCCAGCCTATCGACGAGCCCTATACGGGCGGCAAGCCTTCGTATGCTTTGAGCCGGACCGCTTCCGGCGTGAACATCTCGTATCCCTACACCGTGCCCGAGGGCTCGGTATGGGTCATGGGGGACAACCGTACCGAATCCCAGGATTCAAGGTACTTTGGCGCCATCCCGATCAACACGATATCCGGGAGGGCCGCTATGGTGTACTGGCCGTTGTCGAGTTTTGGCTTGTTGTCGTAGGTGCGCCGCGGGCGCATAAGGAAAGGAAGTATCGCAAGATGTCAGAACAGCTGACGCCGTCTTTCCAAGACGTCATCATGAACTTGCAGCGCTACTGGGCCGACCAGGGCTGCGTCGTGCTGCAACCGTATGACAACGAGGTGGGTGCTGGCACGTTCCACACCGCCACGACGTTGCGCTCGCTGGGCCCGGGCGTGTGGCGCACGGCCTATGTGCAGCCTTCGCGCCGTCCGACCGACGGCCGCTACGGCGAGAACCCCAACCGCCTGCAGCACTACTACCAGTACCAGGTCATCCTGAAGCCGTCGCCCGACAACGTCCAGCAGCTCTACCTGGACTCGCTGCGCGCCATCGGCATCAACATCGAGGAGCATGACGTGCGCTTCGTCGAGGACGACTGGGAGTCGCCTACGCTGGGTGCCTGGGGCCTCGGTTGGGAAGTCTGGATCGATGGCATGGAGGTCACGCAGTTCACGTACTTCCAGCAGGTCGGCGGCTTCGAGTGCGACCCGGTTCCCGCCGAGATCACCTATGGTCTCGAGCGCCTGACCATGTACATCCAGGGCGTCGACAGCGTTTACGACATCGTGTGGAGCCGCGGCGAAGACGGCACCGTCTTCACCTACGGCGACGTCTTCCTCGAGAACGAGCGCGAGTTCAGCGCCTACAACTTCGAGGTGGCAGACACCGAGTTCCTGTTCGGCGAGTTCGACCGCTACGAGCGCGAGTGCAACCGCACGCTCGAGGCGGGCTTGCCGCTTCCCGCATACGATTACGTGCTGAAGTGCTCGCACGCCTTCAACCTGCTCGACGCGCGCGGCGTCATTTCCGCCACGGAGCGCATGGGCTACATCCTGCGCGTGCGCACCATCGCGAAGGCCTGCTGCGCGAGCTACATCGAGCACGTGGTTGGCCAGAGTACCTCGAACGAGGGAGAGGGGGCCGAAGATGGCGAATAAGACGCTCGCATTCGAGATCGGCACCGAAGAGCTGCCCGCGTTCGACCTGCATGCAGCAACCGGAAAGCTCGGCGGCCTGGCCGCATCCGCGCTCGACGGCGCGAAGATCCCGCACGGCGATATCGCCGTTTACTCCACGCCGCGCCGCCTGATCGTGATCGTGGCCGACGTGCCCGAGGCAACCGAGGCGACGGTCGAGGAGTTCCGCGGCCCCGCCGCCAAGATCGCGTTCGACGAGAACGGCGAGCCCACCAAGGCGGCTATCGGCTTCGCGCGCGGCAAGGGCGTGGACCCCGCGAACCTCGAGCGCCGCGACGAGAACGGCACCGAGTACGTGTACGCCGTGAAGGAGACCCCCTCGGTGGACGTGGCGGCTCTCCTGCCCGAATTGCTCGGCAACCTGATTACCGCCATCTCGTGGCCGAAGTCCCAGCGTTGGGGCAGCCGCCGCGAGCAGTTCAGCCGCCCCGTGCGCTGGCTCTTCGCCATGCTTGGCGACGTGGTCGTGCCCGTCGAGTTCGCGGGCCTCACGGCCGGCAACACGACGCGCGGCCACCGCTTCCTGGCCCCGGGCCCGCATGAGGTGGCCAACGCCGACGCCCTCATCGACACGCTGCGCGGCGCGCACGTCGTGCCGAGCGAGGACGAGCGCGAGGCCAGCATCCGCGAGCAGGTTAAGGCCATCGAGGCTGAGACCGGCCTGGTGGCAGAGCTTCCCGCTCGCACGATGGAGGAGGTCGTCAACCTCACCGAGGACCCGACCGTCATGGTGGGCGAGTTCGACGAGCTCTTCCTGGCCGTTCCCAAGGAGATCACGGTCGACGCTATGCTCGTGCATCAGCGCTATTTCCCGCTGTTCAACGCAGACGGCTCGCTGACCAACAAGTTCCTCATCACGAGCAACGGCGATCCGAAGTACCATGACAACATCGTCGACGGCAACCAGCGCGTCGTTGCCGCCCGCCTGTACGATGCGAAGTTCTTCTACGACGAGGACCTGAAGCAGCCGCTCGAGGCCTATGTCGAGAAGCTCTCCGAGGTCGTGTTCCAAGAATCGCTCGGCACGACGCGCGCGAAGACCGACCGCGTGGTCGCTCTGGCGAAGTCGCTCGGCGCCGATGCCGGTTTGACCGGCCAGGATGCCGCCGATGCGGAGCGCGCCGCCTTCCTGTGCAAGGCCGACCTCGTCACCGGCGCGGTCGTGGAGTTCACGAGCGTGCAGGGCATTATGGGCCGCTACTACGCAAAAGCCGCAGGCGAGACCGACCAGGTTGCCGAGGCCATCGCCGACCATTACCGTCCCCGCTTCTCGGGTGACGACACGCCCGCGAGCATGGTGGGCAAGGTCGTGGCGACCGCCGACAAGCTGGACACCATCTGCGGCCTGTTCGCGGTGAACCAGGGGCCGACCGGCTCCTCCGATCCGTTCGCGCTGCGTCGCAGCGCCATCGGCATCCTCGCGATGCTGGAGGACGGTCTCGACGTTTCGCTCATCGACGCCATCGACGCGTCGCTCGACATCTACGAGAAGGGCGGGCTCGAGTTCGATCGCGCCGCCGTTCGCGCCGAGGTCATCGACTTCTTCGTAACGCGCACCAAGGTCATGCTGCGCGATAGCGGTTGCGCAGCCGACACGGTGGATGCCGTGCTCACCGCGGGCGTCGAGGAGCCCATGGCCATCGTCGCGCGCGCACGCGCCCTCGAGAGCGCCCGCGCCAACGACAAGGAGACCTTCGACGACCTGGCCACCGCGTACGCCCGCGCCAACAACCTGCGCGACGCCGACGCCGGCTCGGATGTGGATGAGGCCCTGCTGGGCGACAGCTCGAAGGCCCTCGCCGCGGCCATCGCCGAGGCCGAGGCGAAGGTTGCCAAGGCCCTGTCCGACGACGACTACCCCGAGGCCCTCGCCGACCTGGCCGCCCTGCGCGCGCCGATCGACGACTTCTTCGCCAACGTCATGGTCATGGACGAGGACGCGGCGGTGCGCGCGAACAACATGAAGCTCCTCAACAGCTTCGTGGCCGTGTTCGCGAACGTCGCCGACTTCGGCAAGATGGCGAAGGCGAAGTAGCTCGAAACCGGGCCGAACCAACGCTCACGTAAGGCGGGCGAGGGGCCATCCTCTCGCCCGCCCGCTGTTTTTGTTGAGCTCTGCGTCGATTCGGAAGATTCTCTGCTCGCAATTTGAACGCTCTGATGTATCTACGTGATGAAACGTTGAAATTGCGAAGCGGGCGCCCGGTAGGTGTATAGTGCCGCGACGTTAGATAAACGAACGACAAGCAAAGCAGAATCGAGCGCGTCAAAAAGCATGTTTCAAGTAACGAACGAGGGGCCTCGGGAAACCGGGGCCTCGTCAGCTTCTCAAACCCCTTCGACCAGTCCAGACCCCGCAACCGAACCAGAGCGCCGCATCGCAGATAAGCTGAAGCGCGCGGGCATCATCGCGCTGCAGCTCGTCATCCTCATCGCGGTTTACGGCGTCGGTTGCCTCATAGCGAACTTCCTGCCCATAACCATTCCGGGCAATATCGTCGGCATGGCCCTGCTGCTCGTTTTGCTCGCAACGGGGCTCCTGAAGGCCAAGCACGTGGGCGAGGCATGCGACTACATGGTGGACAACATGTCCATCTTCTTCATACCCGCAGGCGTGGGCATTATGGGCTGCTTCTCGCTCCTCCAGGAGGCGGCGCTCAAGTTCGCCCTCGTGTGCGTCGTTACGACCGTAATCGTGTTCTTGGCAACATCCCTCACGGTCATGGCCGTGTCGCGCATCATGGAAAAGCATGAGAACAAGGCGCGCCGTAACCGTAAAGCCGCGCGCTTGAGCCAGGAGGCGTAGAGCATGCAGATCCCCTTCTTCCTAGCGCCCAACGGCGTGCTCGACATCGTCATGCCCGATGCGCATTTCGTGCTCGTGCTCCTCGGCGGCTCGCTCGCTTCGATCGCCGTGTTCGAGCTCTGCGTGCTGCTATACAAAAAGGTGAAGACGCCATTGCTGAACCCGCTCCTCGTCACGCTCATCGGGCTCATGCTCGCGCTATCGGCCTTCAACATCCCGCTCGAATCCTACGAGGAGAGCGTCTCGCTCTTCTCGTTCCTGCTCGGGCCGGCAACGGTGGCCCTCGCATATTCCGTCTACAAGCAGCGCCAGATACTGAAGGAGCATTTCGTTCCCATCGTGGCGGGGTGCCTCGTGGGGTCAGTCGTGTCGATGGTCAGCGCATACGGCCTATGCAAGCTGCTCGGATTGGGAAACGACATGGCGCTCTCGTTCGTCCCGAAGTCGGTGACCACGCCCATCGCCATCGCGGCATCCCAGGAGCTGGGAGGCATCACCTCAATAACCGTGGCCGCCGTGATCATCACGGGCATCCTGGGCGCGATATTCTCGCCCACCATGGCGAAGGTGTTCCGCGTGAAGAGCAGCATCGCCAAGGGCGTCGCTATCGGCGCGTGCTCCCATGCCGTGGGCACCACCAAGGCGATCGAGATGGGTGAGCTCGAGGGCGCGATGTCGGGCGTGGCGCTGGCCGTATCGGGCATCTTGACAACGATCATCGTGATCGTCGCTCATTGCGTGCTCCAGGGCTAGCGTGCGCTGATCCCGCAGTGTTTCGAAGCGCAGCAGAAGAAACAGCCGCATCGGGTTGAACCCGATGCGGCTTCCTTTACGCCGAGCCTTACTGTGGTTGTACTGTTTGGGAGAGGTGATTATGAAGCTCGGGCGAAGGTGAGGGGAGTGGCCAGCTCGTAGCCGGCCGAAGGCGAGATCAACGACCCCGAATGCTTGCCGACGCGCTCGCGGGCGGTGGGTATGCGGTGGATGGACACCTTGCCGGAATCGGAATCGCGGATATCGATGGCGCCCTGACCTGCGAGCACGCGCTTGTACGCGTTGCCGTATTTCGAGAACGAGCGCGGGTAGGCCCCGACTTCCGAGAACAGCTCGCAGAGCCATGCGGGGTAGCCGCCCGCGCATTTCACTTCCATGACCACCTGATCGGGCCCCGTCACGCGGCACCTTTGCACCGCCGAGTCCTGCATCAGGTCGACGTAGCAGATGTCCTCGTCGAACGTGATGCGATCGACGCAGTCTTCGTCTTCGGGGTCGATCGGGCGCCAGGCCTCGCGCATGCAGCTTATGAGCATCGATGGCGCGAGGCCGTCATAGCGGTTCAGGAACGCTTCGATCTCGCGTGCGATCTGAACCTTTCCCGGAGATAGCGCTGTCGAGGGGGCGGACCCCGCGATGGGGAAGCGCTCGCATGCTTCCTCATACGAGAGCTCGCCCGAATAGAACGCTTGGGCGCCGGCGGCGCTCATGGCCACGCGGCGCTTGTAGACGATCCCCTTGAACTTCTTCTTGATCTCGACGAACACCTTCCCGGCTTCAGAGAAGGCCCCGTAGCTGCGGATGCGCAGCTTTTCCTTGTAGACGGGCTTTTCGAGTGACCTGCATATGAGCGAGCGGTCCGGAGTGTCCAGGTAGAGGCTGTCGATGCGTGACGCACCGTAGTCGTCGAGCTCCATGCGGAGCGCGAGGGCCTCCTTGATGGCACGGCACTGCTCGGCCGTGATCAGATACTTCTTCTCCTTGCGCTCGAACGTGTCGCTTACGGTAGCCATGATTCCTCCGCTTCTCCCTTTCGCTGCGAACATGTTAGCGGGCTACCCTGAACCGAATCTGAAACCGCGGTTTAAGGTTGTATTCAGCTTGTCGAGTAGAATGGGACTCATCACACGGAAAGGTGGGGAGCATGCAGGTACTTATAGTCGAAGACGACATTCGCCTCGCGCAGGCCGTAGGCAAGATCCTCGAGGAGAACGACTATCAGGTCGATATGGTGCACGATGGCAAGTCCGGGCTCGATTACGGGGAATCCGGGATATACGACGTCATCATCCTCGACGTGATGCTGCCGAAGATGGACGGCTTCGAGGTAGCCAAGGAGCTGCGCCGGAAGGGCGTGAGCACGCCGCTTCTCATGCTGACCGCACGCGCGCAGATACCCGACAAGATCGAGGGCCTCGATTCCGGCGCCGACGACTACATGACCAAGCCGTTCAGCCCGGCGGAGCTCCTCGCGCATCTGCGGGCGCTCACCCGAAGGACGGGCCAGGTGGTCTTCGAGAACTTGGAAGTGGGCGATATCAAGCTCAACCTGGAGAGCCACGACCTCTCGTGTGCGGGCAAGTCCATAAACCTGTCCTTCAAGGAGTTCTCGCTCTTGCAGGTGCTCATGACCAACAGGAATCAGATCGTGTCGAAGGACACCCTCATCGCGAAGGTGTGGGGGGTCGAGTCGACGGCGGTGGACAACAACGTCGAGGCGTACATTTCGTTCCTCCGGAAGAAGTTGAAGCACCTCGTCGCAAGCGTTCAGATTGAAACCGTGCGCGGTGTGGGGTATCGTTTAGTCGAAAACTAGAAGAAAGCCCCTAGCGAGAACACGCATTCCGTTGAGCGGGGCACGGTGGAACGAGGAAAACATGCCCATTCGCATACCTGACGCATTGCCCGCAACCGACCTGCTCGCAAGCGAGAACATCTTCGTCATGACGGAGTATCGCGCGATGCATCAGGACATCCGCCCGCTGAGGGTGGTGCTGCTCAACCTCATGCCCACGAAGATCGCGACCGAGACGCAGATCCTGCGCAAGCTGTCGAACACGCCGCTGCAGATCGAGATCACGCTCATGCACATGGCGAGCCATGATCACAAGAACGTGTCCGAGCAGCACCTCGAGATGTTCTACCGCACCTTCGACGAAGTGCGCCACGAGCGCTTCGACGGCATGATCATCACCGGGGCTCCGGTGGAGCTCCTCGACTTCGAGGAGGTGGACTACTGGCCCGAACTCTGCGAGATCATGGAGTGGACGCGGACCAACGTCCATAGCACGCTCCATATATGCTGGGGCGCTCAGGCGGGCATCTACTACCATTACGGCGTGCCCAAGCACACGCTGAGCAAGAAGAAGTTCGGCGTGTTCGAGCACCGGCAGATCAAATTGACCTCGCCGCTGCTGCGCGGCTTCGACGACACGTTCTGGGCGCCGCATTCGCGTTACACGGAAGTGCGCATCGGCGATATCGAGGCGCATCCCGAACTCGAGATCCTCGCGCTCTCGGACGAGGCGGGCGTGTATGCCGCGAAGAGCATCGACAGCAGGAACTTCTTCGTGTTCGGCCACCCCGAGTATGACCGCGCGACGCTCGGCGCGGAGTACGAGAGGGATGTGGACAAGGGCCTCGAGATCGCCGTGCCGCGGCATTACTTCCCGGGAGACGATCCCGACAACCCGCCGAAATCCAATTGGCGCGCGCATGCTCAGCTGCTGTACACGAACTGGCTCAATTACTACGTCTACCAGACCACGCCGTACGACGTGCGGCGCGTCGGCCTCGAGGAGACGCACAAGATATCCGACGAGCTCGCCGAGGTGGATGCGCGCGAGACGGAGGTGGCCACGAGGCCGCTCCATTGGGAGTCCGACGACCAGAAGCCGCGCGTGTCGCCCTACTTGCGCGCTATGAACGAGGATGACGACGGCTACGACCCGTACTCCGACCGCCGCGAGGAGCCGCCGCTGTTCGAGCCCGACCCCTGGAGGTAGGCTCGCGGGAGGACCCTATGCTCAAGAAGCTTCGTATAAAGTTCATCGCCATCGTCATGACGTCGGTGGCTCTCGTGCTGGCCGTGGTGTTCACGGGCATCTGCGCAAGCGAGTACCAGCGAACGATGTCGAGCATCGACGCGGCCATGGCGAACGCGATCGATCGGGTCGTCGTGGGCAATGCGGAGGGCTTCGACTATGGCGCTGCCTGGGATGACGCGTCCAACGGCGGCAAAGGCGATCGGCAGGCGGGCAAACCCGGCCCCCGCGAGGAACTTCCCGTCACGGATGAGGGTCAGTTCCAAGGGCCGCGCATCGGCGGCGAGGGCCGCGACGCGCGCGATATCGTGCCCGTTGCCGTTTACCAGGTGACAACGACCACGGAAGCATCGGAACTCCAGATCGTCTCTGGTTTCACGACGGCCGAGATCGACGAGGCCGTGCTGTCCGAGGCGTCGGACCGCGTGCTCGCGGCCGGGGACGGGCAGGGCACGCTCGGGGATCTGGGCCTTCACTACCAGAAGCGCACCACCGAGACCGCGACCTACGTGGCGTTCGCCGACACCGCTTCGACCATGGGGTGGCAATCGCTTGCCATGAACCTCGTCATAGCGGCCATCGTGGTGCTCGCCGTGTTCTTCGCCCTGTCGCTCATGCTGTCGAAGTGGGCGCTGAGGCCCGTCGAGGAGGCCTGGACCGCTCAGCGGCAGTTCGTGGCGGACGCCTCGCATGAACTCAAGACGCCGCTCACGGTGGTGCTGGCAAACACCTCGATCCTTCTCAAGCACCCAGAATCGAGCATAGCGAGCCAGAGCCAGTGGATCGAGAGCACCCAGGTGGAGGCGGAGCACATGCAGGGGCTCGTGAACGAGATGCTCGAGCTGGCGCAGGTCGAGTCGCGTAGCGCGCTCCAGCGCGAGGAGCTCGATTTCAGCGATCTCGTGGACGGCCTCGTCCTGCAGTTCGAGTCGGTGGCGTTCGAGCGCGGTTGCGAGCTGGAGGGTCAGATTGTCGAGGGGGTCACGGTCGACGGCGATGTGCAGCGGCTTCGAAAGATGGCCTCCACGCTCATCGAGAACGCGCTCAAGTACGTCGACGACCACGGGAGGGTCGACGTGAAGCTGACGTGCGCGGGCGGCATCGCGAGCCTCGCCATCAGCAACACGGGGTCGACCATCGCGCCGGAGGACCTGCCGCACATCTTCGACCGTTTCTACCGCACGGACAAGGCGCGCACGTCGGGGGAGGGCGGCTTCGGCCTCGGCCTGGCGATTGCCCGCGAGATAGCGCGCGAGCACGATGGCGACATCACGTGCGCGAGCTCCGCATCCGAGGGCACCACCTTCACCGTCACGATCCCCTGCGTCTAGCGCCGGCGTTTCAGGATGGCTTAAGGTTCGGCTCTTACTATTCCGTTCCAGAAAGAAGCAATGGAATGGGAGGGAGCCAAACATGGACATTCTTTTTTCATCGGTGTTGGGTACGACCGAATCCGCCATGACCACCGTCACCACGGCCGGGTTCATGTGGTGCACGCTCGCGTCGATCGTGCTCGGCCTCGTCGGCGCGCTCATCTACATGTACAAGCACGACTACTCGAAGAATTTCGTGATCACGCTGGCGCTGCTGCCGGTCATCGTCCAGATGGTCATCACGCTCGTGAACGGGAACCTGGGAGCCGGCGTCGCCGTCATGGGCGTTTTCAACCTCGTGAGGTTCCGCTCCATCGCGGGCACCGCGAAGGATATCGGCAGCGTGTTCTTGGCCATGGCGATCGGCTTGGCCACGGGCATGGGCTACATCGGCGTGGCTGCGATCCTCACCGTGGTCGTGGGCGTGTTCAACATCCTCTACGTGACCACGTCGTTCGGCCAGCCGCGCGAGGCGAGCAAGCTGCTCAAGATCACCACGCCCGAGGACCTGGAATTCGAGGGGGCGTTCGACGGCGTGCTCGAGAGCTACACGCGCAGCTACGAGCTGGAGAACGTGAGCACCACCAACATGGGCAGCCTCTATCAGCTCGAGTACCGGGTGGCCATGAAGGAAGCCGGCCTCGAGAAGAGCATGATCGATGAGCTGAGGTGCTTGAACGGCAACCTGAAGATATCGCTCGGCAGCCCTAAAGCGCGCCGCGAGCAGCTCTAGCGTCAAGTTCTGCGATGAATATGATGGGCCGAGGGGAGGCGTCCTCCCCTCGGCCCATTTCATTGAGCATGAGGTAAAATGCTCCGTTGAATAAATGTGCTACCGGACGGAGATTCCATGACCACGAATGACGAGAATAGGCACCCGCTGACACCGGCGGAATCGTTCTATTTCCCAGAGCTGGCTCAATCGGCATCCCAACCTCGTTCGACCGAGCCTTTGCAGGTCAAGCCAGCGCTTCGGCCCCAACCCGCCGCGCAAGCGCAGCAGCCCCAGCAGGCCCAGCAAGCCCAGCAAGCCCAGCAAGCCCAGGCGCAGACCCCCGAGCAGGCGGCCCAGGCCGCGCAGCAGCAGCTTGCCAAGCAGCAGCTCGCCCAGCAGCAGGCCATGCGGCAGCAGTCGCAGATGCATGCTGCCCAGCAGAGGGCCATCAGGCAGCAGCGGGAAGCGATGCAGCAGACGGCGCAGCAGCAGGCAGTCCAACAACAGCAGGCGCAGCCTGCGCAGCAGAAGGCCTCGCAGCAACAGGGGCAGGCTGTCCAGCAGCAAGCCGCTCAGCAGCAGGCGGCAGCTCAACAACAGGCCGTTAGGCAGCAGGCGGTTCAGCAGCAGGCGAGGGCGCAGGGGCAGCAGCCCGCTCAGCAACAGTCCCAAGCAGCGCAACCCTCTCAGCAGGTCGCTCAGCAGGCCTGGCCAACGCAGCAAGCTGCGCAGCAGGCCCGGCCCGCTCAGCAAGCACAGCAGGCACAGCCCGCGCAGCAAGCTCAGCAGGCGCAGCCGCATGCGGCGTATCAGACCGCGCCCATGGGGCAGCAGCCCCAGGCGGCGTATTATGCCGCGCAACCGGCTCAGCCCTACGTGGCCGCCGTGCCGGTTCAACCCGCGGTCGTCCAGAAGAAATCGCGCGGCTGGATCGTCGCGATCGTCTTCATCGTGTGCATGTTCGCCCTCACGGCGTTCTGCGTGAAGTCATGCAGCGACGCCATGGTTCAGCTCGGCAGCTCTACTGCCCCCAAGGCCTTGACTGGCGATACGGTCGCCATCATCGACCTCGACGGGACCATCCAGTACGACGGTTCTGCCTGCAGTCCCGAGGGCTTCAAGCAGCTGCTCGACGAGGCGGAAGCCGATAGCCACATCAAGGCCGTCGTGATCCGCGTCAACTCGGGCGGCGGGACGGCGACGGCGGGCGAGGAGATGTCCGAGTACCTCAAGGACTTCAGCAAGCCCGTCGTGGTGTCGAGCGCCTCAATAAACGCTTCCGCGGCGTATATGATCTCGGCGCAGTCCGACTACATCTACGTAGCACGGTCCACGGAGATCGGCGCGATCGGCACGGCCATGCAGCTTACCGACATCTCGGGCCTGCTTGACATGCTCGGCGTGCAGATGGAGACCATCACCTCGTCTGAAAGCAAGGACTCTTCCTACGGGTACCGCCCGCTGACCGATGAAGAGCGCGCGTATTACCAGGACATGGTGAACAAGATCAACAACATGTTCATCCAAGAGGTTATGGACGGGCGCCACATGACCGAGGAGCAGGTGAGGGCAATTGCCACAGGCATGCCGTTCACAGGCGACGACGCCGTGCTCAACGGGTTGGCCGATGCCGTGGGAACGCGCGAGGACGCATGCGACAAGGCGGCGGCGCTTGCGGGAATTTCAAGTTATGACACGACCGAACTCTATATTAAGGACTATGATTTATCGAGCTTGTCCAGCTTGCTCGGCCAGACGGAGTATTCCGTCGAGGACCTGGCGAGGCTAGCCAACCTCGCGGGCAAGGCGGGCTTGCTGTAACGCTTGCCGGCCATCGGGTGGTTTCCGTGGGCCGGTTATCGAAATGGAGTACAAGATGACCTTCTCTCAATCGTTTGAACGCCAGGCGTGGCCGAACCGCGCCGTGGTGACCGCCGGCATGCCCTACGGCAACAAGCCGCTTCACTTCGGACACATTGCCGGCGTGTTCGTCCCGGCCGATTGCTACGCCCGCTTCCTCCGCGACCGTATCGGCGGCGACAACGTGCGATTCGTCAGCGGAACAGACTGCTTCGGCTCGCCCATCGACGAAGGCTACCGGAAGCTCGTCGAGGCGGGCGAGTTCGACGGCACCATTGCCGAGTACGTGCAGCGCAACCACGACGCGCAGAAGGCGACGCTCGATTCGTACGGCATCAGCCTGGACATTTACCAAGGGTCCGGAATCGGCAACGCAGGGGAGCGCCACCAGCAGCTCACCGAGAACATCATCCGCCGTTTCCATGAGAACGGTTGGCTTCACTTGGAGGAGACGCAGCAGTTCTACGACGCCGAGGCGGGCGTCTTCCTGAACGGGCGCCAAGTTGTCGGCCGCTGCCCCGTGCAGGGCTGCAAGTCGGAGAAGGGCTATGCGGACGAGTGCGACCTCGGCCATAGCTACGCGCCCGAGGAGCTCATCGCCCCGCGTTCAACGGTGACGGACACCGTGCCCGAGATGCGTCCCGTCGCCAACTGGTACTTCGACCTTCCCGCGTTCCGCGATTTCCTGCGCGAGCACGTGGCGGGCCTCGAGGCGGACGAGGATGTCCGCGCGATCGTCCCGCAGACATGCGCGGAGTTCCTGGGCGCGCCGATCATCTATGTCAAGAACGACGAGCGCGAGCAGTTCGAGGCCGTGGAAGGCAAGCTCCCGGCCCATGAGGTGCGCGAGCCCGAAAAGGGGAAGGCGAGCTTCGAGGTGGAGTTCGCCACCATCGGCGAGCGCGATGCGGCGCGCGACGTGCTTCGCCGCGCGGGCATGCGCTTCCGCACGGGCAAGGCGCTCGTGCCGTTCCGCATCACGGGAAACATCGAGTGGGGCGTGAAGGCGCCGGTGATCGACGGCGTCGAGGGCTTGACCGTCTGGTGCTGGCCCGAGAGCCTCTGGGCCCCCATATCGTTCACCATCGCGGCCAATGACGAGCGGGGCCTCCCCGAAGAAGCCTGGCGCGATTTCTGGTGCAGCGACGATGCCGAGGTGTACCAGTTCATCGGCCAGGACAACCTCTACTTCTACGGCGTCGCGCAGCCCGCCATGTGGGAGGCGCTGAAGCCGGGTGAGATCTTCTCCCACGAAGCAACCGACCATCCGCTGCGCCAGACGAGGCTCATCGCGAACTACCACGTGCTCCTCGGCAACAAGAAGGCGTCTTCGTCCAGCGCGGTCAAACCGCCGACGGCAGACGAGCTGCTCGAGCACTACACGTGCGAGCAGCTGCGCGCGCACTTCCTGGCGCTCGGGCTCGGCCAGAAGTCGGTCGGGTTCAAGCCCAAGGCGTTCGACCCCGACGAGACGGTCCGCAACGACACGCGCGTCGCAGACCCCGCCCTCAAGGAATCGAAGCTCCTGAGCAACGTCTTCAACAGGCTCGCGCGCAGCGTCCTCTACGAGGCGAAGCGCAATTTCGGCGGGGCGATTCCCGCTGGCGACCCGGTTGCCGAGGTGCGAGACCGTGCGATGAAGGCGCTTTCCGATTACGACCGCACCATGAAGAAGGCCGAACTGCACTCGATCATGTCGCTCATGGACGAGTTCATCCGCTACGCCAACAAGCATTGGGCGGACGGCATATCCGCCGCAGAGGCAGCCAACGACCCCGCCGCGCGCGAGCAGGTGCTCGTGGACGCGGCCTACTTGCTGTGGATTTGCGCGCTGCTCATGCACCCGATCGTTCCCGCGGGTTGCGAGGACATCTGCGCGAAGCTCCGCTTCGACGAGGGGGAGTTCTTCACCTGGGAGCACGAGTTCGCGAGCCTTCGCGAGCTCGACGGTTCCGACGCCCATGTAGTGGAGGAGCTGCCGCCGCGTTACGATTTCTTCTAGAGTGTCACGAGTATCCTCAGATTCCTCATACATGGAGGTCAGGGGCTTATATGGCAATGGATTTAATGCGCAAAGCAAACGTTGTGCCCTCTTCTCCACAATTGTTTGGTAACCTTTTCGAGGACGAAGACCTAAGAAACGGAGGTACTCACGTCATGAAGTCTTCATCGATCGTTAGGTTCGCGGGCATAGGCTCCATAGCCATTGCGGCTCTTGCGCTCGCGCTCTCCTGCTCCCTCTTCGCAAGCCCTGCTTATGCGGTGACCGCTGCCGAGAAAGAGGCGGAGGCCCAGGCGGCTCTCAACGAGCTCAACGCCATGCAGGAGACCCTGACCCAAGCATCCAACAGGTATTTCGAGGCTCTCGGCGAATATGCTGCGGCCGTGGAGAAGCGCGATGCTGCCCAGGCTCGCATCGACGAGATCACTGCTGAAATCGAAGACATCCAGGACAGGCTCGGCGGCCGTGCGCGCGAGATGTATCGCAGCGGCAACACCTCGTTCATCGACCTGCTCTTCGGCTCCGCCACATGGGACGAGCTCGCCCAGAACTGGGACCTGCTCAACCGCTTGAACGATTCCGACGCGCAGCTCTCGGCGCAGGCTAAGGCCCTTCGCGACGAGCAGAGCGAAGCGAAGGCGCAGTTCGACGAGCAGGCCAAGATCGCGCAGCAGAAATCGGATGAGGCCCAGGCTGCCTACGACGAGGCTACGGCACTCGTCGAGCAGATGGAGGCCACTTACAACAACCTGAGCGCCGAGGCCATGGAACTCTACATGCAGGAGCAGGCAGCAATGCAGGCGCAATATGCCACTGGTGGCGTGCAGAACGACGATGGCACGGTCACCGACATCGCGACCGGCCAGGTTTACTCTTCTCCCGCCGAGTACAATGCCGTGACGGGCAACGCGATCGTCGACCGCGCTTACTCGATGATCGGCCATGCGTATCGCTACGGTTCCTCGGGCTATGACGGAGCCTTCGACTGCTCCGGTCTCGTCGGCTACGCCGTCACGGGCAGCTTCGAGCGCATCGGCAACACCACCACCTTCATGGGCTATCAGCAGGTGAGCGATCCGCAGCCCGGTGACATCTGCGTGAACGAAGGCCATACCGGCATCTACGTCGGCAACGGCAGGATGGTCCATGCCGCCGACTACGGCATCGGCGTCGTCGAGGGCGACGTTCAGTCGGGCATGATCTACGTGCGCTACAACGGCTAGTGCCGAAGCGGCATCCAAGCCAGTGAGAACGTTGGGGCGCTCGATGAGCGCCCCAACTGCAAACAGGGCTCGAGTGCACGAATTCGGCCCGGTATCAAGTGTGATATCCCCAAAGCGCCGACCTGCATCATCTTGTATGCCCTGCAAGACGAGTCACAATCCTGGTTTTGAACTGTGGATATTCGACGGTCGAATTGTGACATGACCATCCTGATTTTGTTTCGGGACGGGCGTTTTCAGCCTCGTTGCGGCTTTCTATGGTACTTTCATAACGTGCGCAACGCTATGCAAACGGAGGTTAAACAATGCAGCATACGACGCCATCGATTACGTATACGTCTATTCTCAAGAAGACCGGTGCGGTCTTCGCAGCCATCTTAATCGCATTCGCGGCGGCCTCTCTCGTGGCCACGCCGAAGACGGCGTTTGCTGAAACGGCAGCCGAGAAGCAGGCCGAAGCCGAAGCGGCGCTCGCCGACCTGAATGCCATGCAGGAGACACTCGACCGCCTGTCCGCCGAGTACGGCGAGGCGCTCGCCGCGCAACAAACGGCGGAGGAGAACCGCGATGCGGCCGAGAAGCGCATCGCCGAGCTCAACGACGAGATCAACGACGTCCAGAAGCGCCTGGGCGACCGCGCCCGCGAGATGTACCGCTCGGGCGGCGTGTCGTTCCTCGAGATCCTTCTGGGAGCAAACTCCTTCGAGGAGTTCGCCACGAGCTTCGACGCGGTGAACAAGTTCAACCAGAGCGACGCCGACCTCATCGAGAAGCAGCGCGAACTCAAGGCCGAAGTGGAAGAGCAGGCTGCCATCTACGACGAGCAGGCCAAGGTCGCGGCTGAGAAGTCCGCAGAGGCCGAGAAGGCTGCCGAGCAGGCGCAGGCCACCGTAGCCCAGATGCAGGCCACGTACGACAGCCTGAGCGCCGAAGCGGCTCAGCTGCTCGAGGAGGAGCGCAAGGCGCAGGAGGCCGCCGAGGCTGCCCGCGCCGCGGCGATCGTGGCGCAGTCCGCTGCCGCGAGCGATGACGGCGGCTACTACGATGCGGGTTCCGATTCCGAGCCCGTCGTCTACGACGACGTCGCATACGAAGGCGGCTCCGACACCGTCAGCCGTGCGTACGCTTGCCTGGGCGCCCCCTATGTCTGGGGTGGCGTCGGCCCCGGTGGCTACGACTGCTCCGGTCTCGTGAGCTACTGCCTGAGCGGCTCGCACATCCGTCTCGGCACTACCTACACGTTCATGGATTGGCCGCAGGTCTCCAACCCGCAGCCCGGCGACATCTGCGTCAACTGGACCCATACCGGCATCTACATCGGCGGTGGCCAGATGATCCACGCCGCCGACTACGGCATCGGCGTCATCATCGGCCCGGTCCAGTCCGGCATGATCATCGTCCGCTACCCCGGCTAAGCATGCAACACGTAGAGATATATTCTGATGGCTCGTCCCGGGGGAATCCCGGGCCGGGCGGGTATGGAACGGTGCTCAGGTTCACGGACCCCAAGGGCGGCGTTCACGAGCGCGAGCTGTCGCAAGGCTACCGCGAGACCACCAACAACAGGATGGAGCTCATGGGCGCCATCGTGGGGTTCGAGGCGCTCAAGCGGCCGTGCTCGGTGGAGTTCTATTCCGATTCCCAATATGTGATCAAGGCGTTCACCGACAACTGGATTGCAGGCTGGGTCCGCCGCGGGTGGAAAAACTCGCAGAAGCAGCCCGTCAAGAACGTTGACCTATGGAAGCGTCTCATCACCGCAGTGGAGCCTCATGAGGTGTCGTTCAACTGGGTGAAGGGGCACGCCGGGCACGATGAGAACGAGCGCTGCGACGCGCTGGCTACCGCCGCCGCAGACGGCGATGCGCTCGTGGAGGATGCGGGCTTCGCAGGCTAACGCGACGTGGGGCGCGCCCTAGAGGATCGCCTCGGAAATCGTTTGTCGCAGCTTGTCTATCCCGTTGCCCTTCAGGCTTGACGTGATGATCATGGGCACGTCGTCCGCCACGCCCAGCTGCCGCTTGATCGCGGCGCGCTGCTGGTTACATTTCGCGTTGGACAGTTTATCGCCCTTCGTGAGTACGATGAGGTAGGGCAGTTCGGCCTCTTGCAGGAAGTGGACCATGTTCTCGTCGAGCTCGCTCGCCGGGTGGCGGATGTCGATGAGGGAACACACGAGCGAGAAGTTGCGTTCCTGGTTGAAGTATCCCTCGATGAGCTCGGCCCAGCGGTCCCTTTCCGAATGCGAGACGCGCGCATAGCCGTAACCGGGCAGGTCGACGAGGTAGGCCTTGTCGGTGGCGAAGAAGTTGATCGTGGCGGTCTTGCCGGGGGTCTGCGACACCTTTGCAAGGCCCTTGTGGTCGCAGAGCTTGTTGAGCAGCGAGGACTTGCCCACGTTGGAGCGTCCCGCGAAGGCGATTTCCGGCAGAGTCGATTCCGGCAGCTGCGCCGACGTCCCGTACGAGCGCTCGTACGTCGCCCCCCTGAAGTTGATGCCCATGGTTTCTCCGTTCCGGCAAACGCGCCTGCGGTTGCAATAGAAATGGTGCGGTTGACCTCCCATTCTAGCATCGATTCATGTGGTGCTAGAATTGTGACGATATTAACTGGAATCCGACCCGCATTCGGGAGACGAAGATGAGGGAAGATAAGTGGCAGCCGATGGGGCCCCTCGCGCGCGCGGGCGCGCCGAAGGGCCCGGGCAGCGGCAACGCGAAGCAGGGAATGCGCATGACGGGCGCCCAGGCGGTCATCGCCTCGCTCGAAGCCGAGGGCGTGGAGCTCGTGTTCGGTTACCCCGGCGGCCATGCAATCCAGATTTACGACGCATTGTACGATTCGACCCTCATAAGGCACGTGCTCGCGCGCCACGAGCAGGGCGCCGTGCACGAGGCCGACGGCTACGCGCGTGCCACCGGCGACGTGGGCGTGGCCATCGTGACGAGCGGCCCCGGCGCCACGAACACCGTGACGGGCATCGCGACGGCTTACATGGACTCGGTTCCGCTCGTCGTCGTGACCGGCCAGGTGCCGCGTGCCGTGATCGGCACCGATTCGTTCCAGGAATCAGACATCGTGGGCATAACCATGCCCATCGTGAAGCACAGCTACCTCTTGAAATCGGTTGGGGACATCGCCCGCACGTTCCGCGAGGCGTTCCACGTGGCGAAGACGGGGCGCCCGGGCCCCGTGCTGATCGACGTTCCGAGCGACCTTGCCCAGGAGGAGGTCGTGTTCGAGTATCCCGACGAGGTGAACATCCCGTCGTACAAGCCGACGTACCGCGGCAATGCCAGGCAGGTTCGCGCAGCCGCCGCGCTCATCGCCGAAAGCGAGCGCCCCGTGCTCTACGCGGGCGGGGGAGTCGTCTCGTCGAGCGCGTCGGACCAGGCATGCCGCCTCATGCGCGACTTCGGCATACCGGCGGTCACGACGCTCATGGCGAAGGGCGCGATACCGACGCACGAGCCCCTGAACTTGGGGCCGGTCGGTATGCACGGTTCGAAGTACGCCAACCGCGCCCTCAACGAGTGCGACTTGATCATCGCGTGCGGCGCGAGGTTCTCCGATCGCGTGACGGGCCGCATCGACTCGTTCGCGCCCCATGCCAAGGTCATCCACATCGACATCGACCCTGCCGAGATCGGTAAGGTGCGCGAGGCCCAAGTGCCCATCGTGGGTGATTTGTCCATCGTCTTGGGGGCGCTTCTGGAGGAGCTCGAATCCGCGGGTGCTCGCCCGGATACAGCGCAATGGGTCGAGGAAGTGTTCGGCTGGCGCCGAGACCTGCCCGTACTCGACCCGCGTGCGTTGGAGGTGCCGGGTCAGATCGTACCCGAAGTGGCCCTCGCCCAGCTTTCGGGTATGCTCGACCCGCAGCGCTCCATCGTGACGACCGAGGTGGGGCAGAACCAGATGTGGGCGGTGCAGTTCATCGATCGCGAGCTTCCCCGCACGTTCCTGTCGTCGGGCGGCCTCGGCACCATGGGCTTCGGGTTGCCCGCTGCCATCGGTGCCGCGCTCGCGTTCCCGGACGACCAGGTCGTGTGCATTGCGGGCGACGGCTCCATGCAGATGAACAGCCAGGAAATGGCAACTGCCGCCGTGAACGGCGCGGCGGTGAAGGTGGTCGTGCTCGACAACCGCGCGCTCGGTATGGTGCGCCAATGGCAGAAGCTGTTCTACGGAAAGCGCTTCTCGGCCACCGAGCTGAGCGACAACCCCGATTTCGTCAAGCTCGCTCAGGCCTATTCCTGGGAGGCGGAGAGCGTTTCCAGCCCCGAGGAGGTGCAGGGCGCCTTCGAGCGCATGCTGGCGTCCGAGGGGCCCTATCTGGTCGATGTGCGCATCTCGCGCGATCAGGCCGTCTTCCCCATGGTCGCACCGGGAGGGGAGCTCGGCTGCGAGCTTGCGGCGGCCGATTGCCGCGTGGACGAATGGGAACGAGCCAGGAACGGGCTGGCTGGCGATGACCTCGATGGGGGAGAGCTATGAGCGAGATGAAGCACGTCATGTCAGTGCTGGTCGAGAACAAGTCGGGCGTGCTGTCGCGCGTCGTCGGGCTCATTTCGCGGCGCGGCTTCAACATCGAGTCGTTGTCTGTGGGGCCGACCGAGGATCCGTCGCGCTCTCGGATCACCATCATCGTGATGGCGGATGACGAAGCGTACGAGCAGATAACCAAGCAGCTCAACAAGCTCGTGGTCGTCTACAAGCTCCAGGACCTCACCAACGACTCCTACATCGAGCGCGAGCTCGTCCTGTTCAAGGTGAGCGCGCCTCCCGAGAAGCGAAGCGAAGTCGTCGAGATAGCCAACCTTTTCCGCGCGAACATCGTCGACGTGGGGGCGAGCGAACTCACCATCGAGGCCACGGGGTCGCAGAACAAGCTGCAGGGCATGGAGGACCTCCTGGCCACGTACGGGATCAAAGAGATAACCCGCACGGGAAAGATCGCCATCTCCCGAAACAGCAAGGGAGCGTAAGGAACCGTTGGGGCGAGGCCCGTCTGGCCAAGCTCATCTGTTTTGGTACCATAGAGCCATCTGCAAACCAGGTGAGGGGGCAGCCATGGCTCATAAGGTACTGGTATCCGACGAAATCGACGCAGCGGGCATTTCCGTCCTCAAGACGAGGGGCCTGGACGTCGACCTGAAGCCGGGTCTCACCGAAGACGAGCTCGTTCAATGCATTGCAAGTTACGATGGCCTGATCGTGCGCTCGCGCACGCAGGTCACGCGCCGCGTCATCGAGGCGGCTGACAAGCTGAAGGTTATCGGCCGTGCGGGCGTGAGCATCGACAACATCGATCTCGAGGCCGCGACGGATCGCGGCATCGTCGTCTGCAACGCCCCCAATTCCAACATCATGTCGGCTGCCGAGTACGCCATGGCGCTCATCCTGTCGGCCGCCCGCAACGTGCCCCAGGCCAATGCCTCCATGCACGCGGGCGAATGGAACCCCTCCGCCTTCATGGGGTGCGAGCTGTACGAGAAGACGCTCGCCATCTTCGGCCTCGGCCGCGTGGGCGGCCTCGTGGCCCAGCGCGCTGCCGCGTTCGGCATGAACCTCGTGGCATACGACCCTTATTGCAGCCGCGACCGTGCCGCCACGCTCGGAGTTGAGCTGTACGAGGACATGGACGACATGCTGCCCCTTGCCGATTTCATCACGGTCCACATGCCGAAAACGGCCGAGACGGCGGACATGTTCGGCCCCGAGCAGTTCGCGGCCATGAAGGACGGCGTCGTCATCGTCAACGTGGCGCGCGACGGAATCTTCAACGAGAAGTCGCTCGCGGACTTCATCGCTGCAGGCAAGATTCGCGCGGTCGGCTTCGATGTGCTCGAAGGCGAGCCCGTCTCGGAATCGCCGCTTCACGAGTTCGACAACGCGATCGTCACGCCGCACATCGGGGCTGCGACGGTCGAGGCGCAGAGGCGAGCGGGCGTGCAGATCGCGACGTTCGTGGCGCAGGGCCTCGCGGGCTCTATCGTCCCGACCGCCGTCAACATGTCGAACGTCCCGCCCGAGGTCATGGATAAGTACGGCCAGTACCTGACCGCTTGCCAGATGATGGGCAAGATCCTCCTGCAACTCGAGGAAGACGTTCCGCGCAAGCTGGCGCTCACGGCTTCGGGCACGTTGTCGAGTGCGGACACGTCAACGCTTCTGGCCAGTGCCCTCAAGGGCATCTTGGCGTACAAGAACGTGGGAGCCGTCATCAGCCAGAACGCCGCTTCGGTTGCCCAGCGGCATGGCATCGAGGCCACCACCGCATCACAGGTCAATTCAGCGGGCTACGATTCGATGGTCAAGATCGAGACGGACGACTACTCGATCGCGTGCACGCTGTACGGAACCGACCGACCCGCGCGCATCATCTCGCTGTTCGGCTACAGCTTCGATATCGAGCCGGCTGCGCAGTCGCTCATCATGAAGTACGTCGATGCCCCCGGGCGCATCGGCATGATCGGCACTATCTTGGGCAATGCCGGTGTGAACATCACTACGATGCAGATCGGCAAGCGCGAGGGGTGCGAGAGCGCGGTCGTGTACCTGAACATCGAGGGCGAGGTGGACGAGGAGCTCGTCGAGGAGCTGCGCGCGGCTATCCCCGACCTCGAGAATCTCTGGCTGGTCAAGCTGTAAGCCCAACCGGCCATACACGGTTCATACAACCATGATTCCCGCTTGCGAAGCGGTTTGGCTTCGTTTACTATAGTCTGCGTCCTTTTCGATTCCCAATCATATACATATGCGGGTAACGCGGCATGCCGTGCGTTTCCTGCGAGGACATGCAGGCAATCCCTGACAAAGGAGGAGTAGTGAAGTTTTTCCTTGACACCGCCGATCTGAACGAGATCGAGGAGGCGGCGAGCTGGGGCGCCCTCGCGGGCGTCACCACCAACCCCACGCTGTACTCGCGCATCGGCGGCAAGCTGGCCGATTTCGAGGACCACATCGCTCGCATCTGCGAGATCGTCGACGGCCCGGTGAGCGCCGAGAGCGTTGCGATGACGCGCGACGAGATCGTGGCGGACGGCCGCAGGCTCGCGGCTATCGCGCCGAACGTCGTCGTGAAGGTGCCCACGATGGTGGAGGGCCTCGCGGCCACTCGCCAGCTCGCGGACGAGGGCATCCCCGTGAACATGACCCTGTGCTTCACGGTGCCGCAGGCAATCCTCGCCGCCCGCGCAGGCGCCCGTTACATCAGCCCGTTCATCGGCCGCTTCGACGACATCTCCGAGGATGGCCTGGACCAGCTGAACAACGTCGTGCAGGCAATCAACAATTACGATTTCCGCGAGAACACGGTCAACGGGGAGCAGATCGAGATCATCGCCGCTTCCGTTCGCTCAGCCAACCACGTGACCCAGGCGGCGCTGATGGGCGCCGATATCGCCACGGTGCCGTTCGGCGTGCTCAAGAAGATGGTGGCGCACCCGCTCACCGACCGCGGCCTCGAATCCTTCATGAAGGACTGGGAGAAAGTGCAGAACGCTTAAATGGCAGAAGAAACGAAACAGAACAACGATGCTGCATCCGACGAGGCGGCCGAGGCCCCTGCACGGCGCCGCGTGAAGCGCGCGCCGAAGGAGGCGGAGGCAGAAGCCCCGAAAGCAAAGGCCAAGGCTGCCAAGGAGACCGCCGAGGAGGGCGAGGCGCCCGCGAAGCGCGCCCGCCGCACGAAGAAGGCCGACGACGCTGATGCCAGCCAGGCTTCCGCCGAGAAGAAGGAAGCTGTCGCCGAGAAAACGGCGGATGGGGCTTCCGAGGGCGCCGGAGAGGGCGATTCCCCGAAGCCGCGCCGTCGTAGCCGCAGGACGAGCGTGTCCGTCGAGTCGGGCGAGAACGCGGTCGAGTCGGCTGGCGGCAAGGACCGCTCGTCGGACGACGCCTCTTCCGACGAGGGCAAGCAGCCCTCGCGCCAACAGCGAAACAACCAGCAGCGCAATAACAATCAGCGCAACAACCAGCGTCACCAGCGCCGCCAGCGCAACAACCGCGAGATCGAGCCGAGCGTCACGCGCGAGGAGCTCGAGGCTCTCAAGGTGGGCGAGCTGCGCGAGCGCGCCGCAGCCCTCGAGGTGGACGTCACGGGCATGAAGAAAGCCGAGCTCGTCGACGCCGTGTTCGACGCGAGCGTGAAGGCGGAGGGCTTCCTCGACGTCGCGGGCGTGCTCGACATCCTCTCTGACGGTTACGGGTTCCTGCGTTGCAGCGGCTACCTGCCCGGCGAGAAGGACTGCTACGTGGGCATGTCGCTCATCAAGCGCAATGGCTTGCGCAAGGGCGACTACGTGGAGGGCACGACGCGCCCTGCCCGCGAGAACGAGAAGTTCGCGGCCGTCCAGAAGATCAGCCGCGTGAACGGGACGCCCATCGAAGAGCTGTCGAAGCGCCCGCGCTTCTCGGACCTCACCCCGGTCTATCCCGAAGAGCGCCTGATCATGGAGCACGGCCACAACACCACGACGGCGCGCGTCATCGACCTGGTAGCGCCCATCGGCAAGGGCCAGCGCGGCCTGATCGTGTCTCCGCCGAAGGCGGGCAAAACCACCATCCTTAAGGACATCGCCGCTGCCATCCATGCGAACAACCCCGAGGTGCACCTCATGTGCCTGCTCGTGGACGAGCGCCCCGAAGAGGTTACCGACATGCAACGCTCGATTCACGGCGAGGTGATTTCCTCCACGTTCGATATGCCCGCGGATAATCACATTGCCGTGGCCGAGATGGTCATCGAGCGCGCCAAGCGCCTCGTGGAGAACGGCGAGGACGTCGTCATCCTGCTCGACAGCATCACGCGCCTTGCCCGTGCGTACAACCTCGCGCAGCCCGCGTCGGGCCGCGTGCTCTCGGGCGGCGTGGATTCTACCGCGCTGTATCCGCCGAAACGCTTCCTCGGCGCCGCTCGCAACATCGAGAACGGCGGCTCGCTGACCATCCTCGCGTCGGCCCTCATCGAGACCGGGTCGAAGATGGACGAGGTGATCTTCGAGGAGTTCAAGGGCACGGGCAACATGGAGCTCCGCCTGGACCGTTCGCTCGCCGATCGCCGCATCTTCCCGGCCATCGACCCCGTCGCGTCGGGCACGCGCAAGGAGGAGCTGCTCCTCGACCAGCAGATGTCGCCCATCATCTGGGCGGTGCGCCGCATCCTCGCGAACATGAACAACACCGAGCGCGCCATGGACATGCTCATCAAGTCCATCAAGCAGACCGACGACAACAACGAGTTCCTGCTGCGCATGGCCCGCAAGGCCCAGCATGGCAAGACGGAGTCGCTCGAGCTGTAATGTCTTTGAACGAGATGAGACGGAGGGGCCTCCCACTCGGGAGGCCCTTTTAATTATCGGCGAGCGGTTACCCGTTGGCTCAGAATTGAGTTACCATGTAAATCGATAAGTGGACGGCCTGCGGGCCGTTCAAAGTTTCTGTTCAGAGCAGCTCTAGCAGAGCAGCGAGTGGAGGAGTGCAAAGTGACTGAAGCAGTCAAGCGTGTCTACAAGTTTGGGCATGACGCACAGGGAAACAACGTTACTGAAGGCAATGCCGAGATGAAGTACGTGCTCGGCGGCAAGGGCGCGAACCTCGCCGAGATGGCCAACATCGGCCTGCCGGTGCCCCCGGGGTTCACCATCACTTGCCAGACATGCATGGAATACGCGAACGCCGATAACACGTGGCCCGAGGGCGCGCTCGACGAGATCTCCGAGTTCCGCGCCGACCTCGAGGAGCGCATGGGCAAGAAGATCGGCGACGACGCCGACCCGCTGCTCGTCTCCGTCCGCTCGGGCGCGCCCATGTCGATGCCGGGCATGATGGACACGGTGCTCAACCTCGGCTTGAACGACCGATCGATCCACGGCCTCATCGAGCAGACCGAAAACCCCCGCTTCGCATGGGACAGCTACCGCCGTTTCATCCAGATGTTCTCGAACGTGGTCATGGGCATCGACGGCGACAAGTTCGAGCACGCCATCACCGCCGCGAAGGACGCGAAGGGCGTGAAGCAGGACACCGACCTGAACGCCGAGGACCTCGAGGCGCTCGTCGCCACCTTCAAGGGCATCTTCTCCGATAGCGTTGACGCTGCCGAGTATCCCGAGCTCGTCGTGGACGGCAAGGTCGCGTTCCCGCAGGACCCGATGGTGCAGCTGAAGCTCGCTATCGAGGCCGTTTTCGGTTCGTGGAACAACCCGCGCGCGACGCTCTACCGCAAGCAGAACAAGATCGCCGACGACCTGGGCACCGCAGTCAACGTGCAGTGCATGGTGTTCGGCAACAAGGGCGATACGTCGGCCACGGGCGTCGCGTTCACGCGCAACGCCGCCGACGGCACCAACGAGTTCTACGGCGACTACCTGGTCAATGCCCAGGGCGAGGACGTCGTGGCCGGCATCCGCAACACGTCTCCGATCTCCGAGCTCAAGCACGTCGCAGGCCTCGAGGAGGCCGGCAAGCAGCTGGAGGAGATCTTCGTGCTGCTCGAGCACCATTTCCGCGACATGATGGACATCGAGTTCACCATCGAGCAGGGCAAGCTGTTCATGTTGCAGACCCGCGTGGGCAAGCGCACCGCCGCGGCCGCCCTCAAGATCGCCATCGACATGGAGAAGGAGGGCCTCATCACCAAGGAGGAGGCCGTCAAGCGCGTCGCACCCGAGCAGCTCGACCAGCTGCTCCACCCGCAATTCGACAAGAACGCCTCGTATGACGTCGTGGCCCGCGGCCTGAACGCATCGCCCGGCGCCGCCGTCGGCGCTGCCGTGTTCTCCGCCGAAGCTGCGGTTGCCGCCGCGGAAGCGGGCAAGAAGACGGTGCTCGTGCGCTGGGAGACGACTCCCGACGACCTGGCCGGCATGATCGCGGCGGAGGGCATCCTCACGTCGCATGGCGGCAAGACGTCGCACGCGGCCGTCATCGCGCGCGGCATGGGCGCTCCGTGCGTATGCGGCGTCGAGGCTCTCAAGATCGACGCGGAGAAGAAGGAAGCCGCCATCTCCGGCACGGACATCGTCATCCGCGAAGGCGACATGATCTCGCTCGACGGCACGACCGGCATCGTGGTGCTCGGCGCCGTCGACTTGGTGCAGCCTGAGCTGACCGGCGACCTGGATACCATCCTCGAGTGGGCCGATGAGTTCCGCACGCTCGGCGTGCGCGCGAATGCCGACAACCCCGAAGATGCGCAGAAGTCGCGAGAGTTCGGCGCCGAGGGCATCGGTCTTTGCCGCACGGAGCACATGTTCCTGGGCGACCGCAAGCAGATCGTGGCCGACATGATCCTGGCCGAACAGGACAGCGAAAGCTATTACTCGGCTCTTGAAAAGCTGTATGAAGCGCAGGTGGGCGACTATTACGAGATGCTCAAGGCGATGGACGGAATGCCGGTCATCGTTCGCTTGCTCGACCCGCCGCTGCACGAGTTCCTGCCTTCGGCGCACGAGCTTGCCATAAAGGTTGCGGTCGACGCCGTGAAGGGCGAGCACGATCCCGCTTCCCAGCGACTGCTTGCTGCTGCCGAGAACATGGCCGAGATGAACCCGATGCTGGGTCTGCGCGGCTGCCGTCTTGGCATCGTGATGCCGGGCCTGTCGCAGATGCAGGTCCGCGCGATAGCGACGGCTACGGCGAAGCTCTTGAAGGAAGGCTTCGATCCCAAGCCCGAGGTCATGATCCCGCTCGTGTCCATGGAAAGCGAGCTCGTCTACGTCCGCACAGAGGCCGAGAAGGCCATCCACGAGGTTGAGGAGCGCGACGGCGTTGACCTGAGCTTCATCGAGATCGGCACGATGATCGAGCTGCCGCGCGCCGCCGTGACCGCCGACGAGATCGCCGAGAAGGCCGACTTCTTCTCCTTCGGCACGAACGATCTCACGCAGACGACGTTCGGCTTCAGCCGCGATGACGTCGAGGGCAAGTTCTTCAAGGACTACGAGGCCCTGGGGATTATGAAGGTGAACCCGTTCGCCACCGTCGACGACGGCGTCGTGAAGCTCATCGACATCGCCGTGAAGGGCGGCCGCAGCACGAACCCCGATCTGGTGACGGGCGTGTGCGGCGAGCACGGCGGCGACCCTGACTCGATCAAGAAGTTCCACAAGGTGGGCCTGAACTACGTGTCCTGCTCGCCTTACCGCGTGCCGGTCGCGCGTCTCGCCGCTGCGCAAGCTGCTTTGGCGTAGCGTTTAGCTGCCGATTGTTTGAGGGGCCCGCTTCGTGCGGGCCCCTTTTGCGTCGTTGTCCGCCCGCTTTTTGCAGTTTGCCCAGCCGGGCCCTGTTCGGGACCCGCTGAAGCTAACCGCTCCTCGTTCGGGCGAAGCAGCTGCGGAACTCGCTCGCTTCGCTCGCTCAGACAGTCCTCGCTAACCGCTTCGCCCTCACTCGTCGCAGCTTCAGAGGGTCCCGAACAGGGCCCGGCTGGGCAAACCGCAAAAAGCGGGCTACTTAGTTATGCTACAGGCTGTTGGAGATGGTTCCGCCGCAGATGACGGTGTCGCTGTCGTAGATGACGGCGGCCTGGCCGGGTGCGCTGGCTCGCTGGGGCTCGTCGAAGGTGATGCGGATGCTGCTGGTGCCTGTTTGCTGGACCGTGCAGGGCTTGGCGGTTTGGCGGTAGAGGGTTTTCGCGGTGAACCTCTCGGGCTCGCGCAGAGAGGTTCTGGCGATGAAATTGACGTCGTCTACCTCGACGGACGTGCAGCGCGTGTTCTCGTCCGTGTCGACGACGAGTTCGTTGCGCGTGGGGTTCTTCGCGAAGACGTAGAGCGGCTCGGAGTATGCGACTCCGATGCCCTTCCGCTGGCCGATGGTGTAGTGGATGAGGCCGTTGTGGCGGCCGAGGACCTTGCCGCTGCGGTTCACGATGTTGCCCGGCTCGAAGGTGCTGCCGGTGCGGCGGCTGATGAAGCCGGCGTAATCCCCGTCCGGCACGAAGCAGATGTCCTGGCTCTCTGCCTTCTCGGCGTTTATGAAGCCATGCGCGCTCGCGAGCTCTCGCACTTGCGGCTTCGTGAGCTCGCCCAGCGGAAAGAGCATATGGGCGAGCGTTTCCTGGTCTAGGTGGAAGAGAACGTAGCTCTGATCCTTGTTGGCGTCGAGGCCGCGTTTCAGCTCGTAGCGCCCCGTCTCCTCATTGAAGGCGATGCGCGCGTAGTGGCCGGTTGCGACGTAGTCGTAACCGAGTTCGCGGCGGCGCTGCTGCAATGCCGCGAACTTCACGTAGCGGTTGCAGTCGATGCACGGGTTGGGTGTCTCGCCGTTCAGGTATCCGTTGCAGAAGCGGTCCATGACGTCCGCGTTGAACGTGCGGGTGAAGTTGTACACGAAATGCGGTATGCCCAGCTCGAGGCACACCTGGCGCGCGTCGTCTGCATCCTTGAGGGAGCAGCACGTGCTCTCGCCCTCGATGCAGGCGTCGTCGTTGTCGAAAAGCTTGAGCGTGACGCCCTCGACGTCGTAGCCGGCATCGCGGAGCACGAGCGCCGACACCGAGCTGTCGACGCCGCCGCTCATGGCCATGAGCACGCGGTTGTTGCTTGCGCCTGCCATGCTCTAGATTCCGAACATGGCGGTCGTGAGGTAGCGCTCGCCGGTGTCGGGGAGGATCGCCACGATCAGCTTGCCGGCGTTTTCGGGGCGCTCGGCAAGCTTGCGCGCGGCCGCGACGGCGGCGCCCGATGTGATGCCGACGAGCAGGCCCTCCTTGGCGGCGAGCTCGCGGCCGGCCTCGTAGGCCTCCTCGTCCTCGATCGTGATGACCTCGTCGTAGACGGAGGTGTCCAGGGTGTCGGGCACGAAACCCGCTCCTATTCCCTGAAGGTCGTGCTTGCCGGCCGTCCCCTTCGACAGGACGGGGGAGCCTGCGGGCTCGACAGCGACGACCTGCACGTTCGGATTCTGGGCCTTCAAGAACTTGCCCGCACCGCTCAGCGTGCCGCCCGTGCCGACGCCGGCGACGAAGATGTCGACCTTTCCGTCGGTGTCGCGCCATATTTCGGGACCGGTCGTGTCGAAATGGGCTGCGGGGTTAGCCGGGTTGGTGAACTGGCCGGGAATGAACGAGTTGTCGATTTCGGCCGCGAGCCGCTCGGCTTCCTCGATGGCGCCCGCCATGCCCTTCGACCCATCGGTCAGCACGAGCTCCGCGCCGTATGCCTTCATGAGGTTGCGCCTCTCGACCGACATGGTTTCGGGCATCGCGATGATGAGGCGGTTGCCGCGCGCTGCCGCGAGCGCGGCCAAGCCGATGCCCGTGTTGCCCGATGTGGGCTCTATGAGCACGGTGTCGTCGTCGATCATGCCGCGGGCGACCGCGTCTTCGATCATGTTCTTCGCCACGCGGTCCTTGATCGACCCCGCCGGGTTGAGGAACTCGACCTTGGCCGCGATGGTGGCGTTCAGGTTGTGGTTTCGTTCGTAGTTGGCGAGCTCGATGAGCGGCGTGTTGCCGATGAGTTCCGAAACGTTTTTGTGGATGTGCATGGTTTCCCGTCTCCTCGCGCTTGTTTCCAGTCACGCTACAATAGCACCTTAACGACGAGAAGGGGCCCTATGGAACTTCATTTAGAGAATTTACCGAAGACCGTCGAAATCGGGAGAGATGCGGACGGCGTTTATTTCGAGTACGTCGACCAGCGGGCTCTCCCCGGGGAGCTTCGCATGGAGCGCACGCGCGATTGGCGCCAGGTCGTCGATGCGGTAAAGGTGCTCGCCGTGCGCGGGGCGCCAGCGATCGGGCTTGCGGGCGCGGCGGCGCTTGCGCTCTGGGCGGCATATGCCGAATCGCTGGAGGGCATGCGAGATGCTGCCGAGGTTATCGCGACCGCGAGGCCCACGGCGGTGAACTTGCGCTGGGCCGTTGACCGCGCGCTAGCCGAGGTCGGGGACATGCCCGATGGCGCGGGCATCGCTGCAGCGGCGGACGCCCTCTTCAGCCTCGTCGAGGCCATGCAGGTCGAGGACGAAGCTCGCAACCGCCGGATAGGGGAACACGGCGCAGGCCTTATCGCGCCCGGGTCGCGCATACTCACGCATTGCAACGCCGGCAGTTTGGCGACTTATTACTACGGCACGGCGCTGGGCGTCGTGTATGCCGCGGCCGAGCAGGGCAAGGTCGAGCGCGTGTACGCCGACGAGACGAGGCCGGTCGGGCAGGGAGCGCGCTTGACCTCGTGGGAACTCGCCCGCGCAGGCGTGCCGGTCACGCTCATATGCGACAACATGGCTGCGAGCCTCATGGCCAAAGGCGAGGTCGATGCGGTGATAGTGGGCGCCGACCGCATAGCGCGCAACGGCGACGTGGCCAACAAGATAGGCACGTACGGCTTGGCGGTCATCGCGCGCGAGCACGGGGTGCCGTTCTACGTGGCCGCTCCTTCTTCGACGGTGGACCCCCGGTTGGAGGACGGGCGCGGCATCGTGATCGAGCAGCGCGCTGCGAGTGAGGTGCTCGCCGAGCCCATCGAGGGCGTCGAGGTGTGGAACCCCGCTTTCGACGTTACGCCCGCGCGCTTCATCACGCGCATCATCACAGAAGATGGCGCGTTCGAGCCGAGCGCCTTGTTCGGGTGAGGTAACTCTTGTTCTACCCGTTATGTATAAGAGCAAAAGTCATGCATTGACCCGCCGTTGGTCAAGCGTATAATCGCGAACCATGTTTACCCGCGTCGACATAAGCGCAGCCTTCAAGGCCGCGGTGCCCATCATGCTCGGCTACGTTGCCATTGGCTTGCCGTGCGGCATCCTCTCGGCTTCGATCGGGCTCAACGCGTTCCAGGTGTTCCTGATGTGCGCGCTTTTCTACTCAGGGGCAGGGCAGTTCATGATTCCCAACATGTGGCTTGCGGGGTCGCCCGTGGCCTCCATCATCGCGAGCGTATCCTTCGTGAACACGCGGCAGATGCTGTATTCGACCGCGTTCGCGCCGTGGGTCGAGGGCGCGTCGAAGCGCCTTTCCTTCTGGTTCGCGGCCTCGGTCACGGACGAGAGCTTCGGCGTGAACCTCCAGCGGTTCGAGCAGGGTGGCTGGTCGGTCGCCCGCGCGACGCTCGTGAACGTGTTCTCGCAGTCGTCGTGGACGATATCGTGCGTGGTCGGCACGCTCATCGGCGAGGTGCTCGCCGATTTCATACCGCTCAACATCGCGGCATTCGCCATGACCTCCATCTTCATATGCCTGCTCGTGACGCAGAAGCTGACGCCCGAGAACGTGGTTGCCGCTATCTGCGCGATGGTGGGCGTGTTCGCATGCAAGGCGGTGGGGCTTTCCGGCCCCGCTATCTTCCTCGGGGCCATAATAGGCGTGGCATGCGCGTTCGTCTTCGCAAGGGTGCGGGAAAGGGCCGGTGCGCATGCAGCCGATTGATTGGGGCCAGTTCTGGATCGTCTTCGGCGTATGCGCGCTCGCGATGCTCGCTTGCCGCGTGCTGCCGCTGTTCCTGCTCAAGGGTCGTAACTTGCCGCCGCGCGTCGAGGAGGCGCTCGGCTACATTCCCCCGGCGGCCTTCGCAGCGCTCGTGGCCAACGACCTGCTCACGCCGGGCATGTTCGATGCGGGGATATGGCCGGCGGCCGCGCCGCTCGTCGCCGCGCTCGTGGTCGTGGTGGTGGCCCGCTTGACCAAATCGCTCCTGTGGTGCGCCGTCGCCGGCGTCATAGCCTTCGCCCTGTTGGTCGCGATCGTATAGGGGAGCGTGCCGCTGCGCCCGGTGCCCAAGCCTACTGGTAGAACTTGGCTTGCTCGGTGAGCGTCTTGATCTCCTCGAGCATGTCGTTGGTGTCAGCCTCGTTCTGGTCGAAGCCGATGAGCGCGAGCTCGGCTGACAGCTTGTCGAGCTGGAGGAGCAGCCTCTCGTTGGCGTTGATGATGTCGTCCATGCTGGCAATGGCGTCGTTCATGAGCCTGAGGCGCTCGGCCTGGACGTCCGTGACCATCTCGCGCCTTCCGAGCATCTGGGCGGATTTTGCGCGCTCGAGCGTCTGGAAGTCCCGGACGTCGAAGGCGTTCAGCCGGTTGGCGAGGATGGTGCAGTTCCTCAGGATCGTGTTGAAGGCGGTGTCGACGGCGGACTGGAACTTCAGGTTGCTCAAGCTGCCCTCGGGGAACTTGGCCTTCACGACGGCCGTCATGTTCGCCTGCTTCTCCTGGGCGGCCTTCACTTGGTTCGATACCGCGCGGGCGCGGCTCCCGATGCCTCGTGCGTGCAGGTAGGCGCGGAGCGCGGCCTGGATGTCGCGCGGCTCAGCCCCCTTGTCGGAATCGAGGTAGAGCTGCTTGCCCCCGCCGAGGGTCTCCCTCTTCGCCCATTTCATGACGCGGCGCACGATGAAGACGATGCCGACGATGGCCGCCGTCGTTACGGCACCGCCGATGAGAATGAGCGCGATTATGAATTCGAAGACGTTAATGGGGGCTCCCTTTTCGTGTTTTCCGTCACGCCATTATCGCACGAACCGCGAAAGGTTGTCCGACGATGTTGCCCTTGCGTCATCGTAAGAGCCCGACATGGCTATGCGCGAGGATGGGCCTGGTTGTGGGCTTGCTTGAGGCGCGCGGGGGAGAGGTGCGTGTAGATCTGCGTCGTTGAGAGGCTCGCGTGGCCGAGCATTTCCTGCACCGAGCGAAGGTCCGCGTCGCCATCGAGTAGGTCGGTGGCGAAGGTGTGGCGCATGTCGTGCGGGCTCAGCCTGTCGTCGAGCCCCGCTGCGCGCACGGTGTCCTTGAACATCTTGCGCATGCTGTCGGCGCTCATGGGGTTGCCCTTGTTCGAGACGAAGAACCGATCCGTATCCTTGCCGCCGAGCAGCTGGGGGCGTGCTTCGATCAGGTAGCGCTGCATGGTCTCGATGCAGAGGTCGTGGAGCGGCACGATGCGCTCTTTGCGGCCCTTGCCGAATATCTTCACTTGGCGTTGCTCGAAGTCGACGTCGCCAAGGGTCAGCCCGGCCGCTTCCGAGATGCGCGCGCCGCAGGCGTAGAGGAACTCGAGCACCGCTTGGTTGCGCAATTCCCGGGCCGTCTGCTCGCGGGGGTTGCCCGACGCGTCGACGGACGCGTTCACGAGGAGGAGGCGGGTCATCTCGTCGTGCTTGAGCACGTGGGGCAGGTGCTTGTTCTGCTTCGGCCCCGATAGCGCGCCCGTGGGGTCGGCGCCGATGTAGCCGTTCAGGCTCATCCAACCGTAGAAGCCCCGTAGCGACGATAGGCGGCGGTTGATGGTGGAGCGCGCGTACCTGGCTGCGTCCATCTCGCCGAGATAGCCGCGTAGCTGCCGGTGGGTGGCATGCAGGGGGTCCACGTTCTTTCGCGAGCACCACCGAAGGAACGATTCGAGGTCAGTGCGGTACGACCTCATGGTGTGGTCCGAGGCGGCCTTCTCGACCTTGAGCGATTCGATGAAACCGTCGAGCAATGCGAGCGACGGGGCAACGTCGTCGTTCGACGGCGCATCGACGGGGGGTTCCGCTTTTTCCCGCGCCCGCGCCTTCGAAGCGCGGGTCTTCACGGGGCGCGCCATTACATGCCGCCGATCAGGCCGGCATGCTCGAGGGCTGCCCGGTACTCCGCGAGGGCCCGCTCGCCGCGGGTGGCATAAGCGGCATACCGGTCGCGCTTGTTGCGGATGGGCGGGTCGAGGGGCGGTAGCACGCCGAAGTTCACGTGCATTGGCTGGTAGTCGATCGTGTCAGGGCTGGTCGCGTGCGCGATGAGGGCGCCGAAGGCCATTTCCTTCGGCAGTGCGGGGGCTTCGTGCCCCCGGACGAGGGCGCATGCCGAAAGGGCCGCATGCAGGCCCGAGCGTATGGCTTCGCAATAGCCCTCGGTGCCTCCGAGCTGCCCGGCCACGAACACGGGGCACCCCATGTCGTCGATGCCGCTGCAGCGCAGCCTCAGCGCACCGTCGAGCAGTCTCGGCGCATCCAGGAAGGTGTTCCGGTGCATGACCCCGTAGCGAGCGAACTCGGCGTTCTCGAGCCCGGGGATTATCCGGAACACGCGGGCCTGCTCGCCGAACTTGAGGTTCGTTTGGAAGCCCACGAGGTTGTAGCAGCTGCCGAGCGCGTCCTCGGCCCTCAGCTGCAGCGCCGCCCAGGGGCGCCTGCCCGTGCGCGGATCCGTGAGGCCCACCGGTTTCATGGGGCCGAACCTCGGCGCGTCGCGCCCCGCGCGTGCGATTTCCTCGATCGGCTGGCAGGCCTGGAACAGGTCCTTCGATTCGAAGTCTCGTGCCATGACGCGGTCTGCGGCGAGCAGCTCGTCGATGAAGCGCTCGTATTCCTCTTTGGAGAACGGGGCGTTCAGGTAATCGCCCTGCGCGTTCCCCGCATCGTCGGCGGCGTCTTCGTAGCGGCTCTGCCGGAATAGGATTGCATGGTCGAGGGAGTCGGCCATGACGATGGGCGCCGCCGCGTCGTAGAACGCGAGCGCGGGGCCTCCTACCAGCGAGGTGAGCACGTCGGCGAGCGCATCGCTCGTCAGGGGGCCGGTGGCAAGGATGACGGCGGCCGAATCGCGCGCGACGGCCGCAAGGTCGGTGACCTCGCGCCTGCGCAGCTCGATGAGCGGCTCTGCGTCAATTTGCGCCGTGACGTCGTCGGCGAACGCATTGCGGTCAACGGCGAGCGCCCCGCCTGCGGGCACCGCGTGGCGCAGGGCGGCGGAGTAGAGCTTGGAGCCGAGCACGTCGAGCTCGCGCTTGAGCATGCCCGCCGCGCTTTCCGCCTTCATGGACTTGAGCGAGTTCGAGCAGACGAGCTCGGCGCACGCGTCGGTGCGATGGACGTCGGTGGTGCGCTCCGGGCGCATCTCGTAGAGCACGACGGGGATGCCCCGTGAGGCCATTTGCAGTGCGGCCTCGCTGCCGGCAAGGCCCGCGCCTATAATCGAAACAGGTCTATTCATGGCTAGCAGTGTATCAAATGGCGTGCAGCTGGCCGTCGCGGGCGGGAGTTTGTGGCAAGGTTTTGATGATTCGCCGATACGCAAATCGATTCTTGCAACCGCGTGGTGCGGGCGATATACTAGCTAATCGCGTCTAGAGACAAGTTTCCCGTAAGGGTTATGGCACGAGCATATAGAAGGAACGAAGATGGATATCATTCGCGCAATCGAAGAAAAGCAGAAGAAGCAGGACATCCCGGAGTTCAACGTGGGCGACACGGTGAAGGTTCACTACCGCATCGTCGAGGGCAACCGCGAGCGTATCCAGGTGTTCCAGGGCGACGTCATCCGTCGTCACGGCCACACGAGCCGCGAGACCTTCACGGTCCGCAAGATCAGCTTTTCGATTGGCGTGGAGCGCACGTTCCCCGTTCACTCCCCGAAGATCGACAAGATCGAGGTCGTCCGCCGCGGCGACGTCCGTCGCGCAAAGCTCTACTACCTGCGCGACAAGGTGGGCAAGGCTGCCAAGATCAAGGAGAAGGCCTACCGATAGGGCTTGCTTCGCCAAACAAGAAAGGCTCGCTTCGGCGGGCCTTTTTTTGTGGCTATAATTGTCGCGACCAAGGAGGGTAATGAATGGCTACCACCGTCACTGAAATAGTCGAGATGCTGCGTCGGGCGGATGAGCGAGAGTTCGCCGCGCTCGAGCGGTCGCTCGCGGCGGACGCGCGCAAGGGCGTCCGCAAGGCGGTGGAGGTGGCGCGCAAGCGCATCGAGGCCGAGCGCGCGGAAGCGGAGCGCTTGAAATCCCTCTACGAATTCGAGCGGTCGTTGCTTCCCGAGGGGTCGGACGGTTTCATCGTCGGCCTGGACGAGGTGGGCCGCGGGCCCGTTGCCGGCCCCCTCGCGGTAGGGGCCGTCGTATTGCCCGCGGAGGGCAGGATCGAGGGCTTGAACGATTCGAAGCAGGTCAAGCCCGATGTGCGCGCGGAAATTGCGGAGCGCATCAAGCGCGATGCCGTGGCGTGGGCCGTCGAGTTCGTCGAACCCGGGGAAATCGACGGCGACGGCATGTCGGCATCGCTCAGGCGCGCCTTCACGGGCGCGCTGGGTCAAATCGTCGCTCAGGGCATCGAACCCGCGCTCGTCCTCGTGGACGGCAACCCGTTGCGCATCCACGAACTCGAGCGGAATGTCGTGAAGGGGGATGCGAAGTGCGCTTCCATCGCCGCGGCGTCCATCGTCGCCAAGGTGGAGCGCGATGCCCTCATGGACCGCATGGCGCTCAAGTATCCAGAATACGGCTTCGAGGAAAACAAGGGGTACGCGTCCCCGCACCACATCGAGGCCATCCGCAAACATGGCCTTTGCGAAATCCACCGCGTCTCCTTCTGCCATTCGTTCATGCAGGAGACGCTTTTCTAACACTCCGCGGCATGCCTGCTGCTTGCTTTTTGCGGGCGTTTGAGCTGCGCGAACGAAAATCTGTAAGAACGGGGAGAATCCGGGGCGCTGTCTCTGTCGGGATCGTTAGAATCCGTGGTGCAATGCGGGTGGCCTCGCAACGTTCGCGCTACGTGCCCCGGCTAATATCCGAGGGCTCACCGTCAGCTCGACAACCAGACCCCTGCAGTTCCCGAAAGGTTGTACGGTAAGACCGTGTTTCTACTATCGCTCTGCGGAAAGGAGCGATAAATGGAAAAACGGGAAATTTGGGTCGAGGGATCGTTCGCGGGCGAATTCAAGGTGGAGGATCGGCTTGCCGACGCCTCCGGCGACGACGCGCTGGCCGGCGCTTTCGACGAAGACGATTGGAGCGAAGGCGATGAGGAGGGCTGGTTCGACGAGGACGATTTTGACGAGGGGGACGATCGCGACATTCCCTTCTTCGACCCTGGGGAAGATAGCGACTCGCGGCATTGCGATTCCTGCATTTTCGGGCGGGGGGATTGGAGCGAAGGCGGGAGTCAGCCGAAAAGCAGCGCGAAGCAGCCGGGCCGTCGTTCGAGGAACAAGGAGATAGGCCGCAGGGGAGAAGACGCGGCGGCGCGCTACCTCGAACGCTTGGGCTACGACATAATCGAGCGAAACTACGTATGCCCCTTCGGGGAGGCCGACATCGTCGCTCGCGATGGGGTGTCGCTCGTGTTTGTCGAGGTGAAAACGCGCACGGGAGTCTCCAAGGGCTTCCCGTCCGAAGCCGTTGACGAGGAGAAGCGCGGCAGGTACGAGCGCATAGCGGCATGGTATCTCGCCTCGTTTCGCGAGACGGACATCCCCGTGCGCTTCGATATCGTGGCCATCATGGTGATCGCGAAGGACCGAGCTTTTCTCCGCCATTACCGGGACGCGTTCGCCGTGGGGCTCTAGGCCATGCCCGGTAGATGCGTGGTGCGCAGCGCCGTCCTGCGCGGGGTCGAGTCGGTTCCCATCGATGTGGAAGTTGCCGTAACGGGCGGCGTGGTCGGGTTTAACGTGGTGGGCATGGTCGATGCCGCCGTGCAGGAGGCTCGCGAGCGCGTTCGGGCCGCGATAAAGGTTGCCGGCTTCTCCATGCCCTACGAACGCGTTCTCGTGAACCTCGCACCGAGCTCGCTGAGGAAGACGGGGTCGGGCTTCGACCTCGCGATCGCCATGGGCGTGCTCGCCGCGACTGGCCAGATCGACCGCGAGCTCGTGCGGGATGTGCTCGTCATCGGCGAGCTTTCGCTCGACGGGGGCGTGCGGTCCGTCAAGGGACTTCTCGCACACGCGCTGTGCGCGCGGGACCTGGGGCTCGCGCTCGTGTGCTCGGAGGAGGCGGAAGGGCTCGTGCCGGTTGAGAGCTTGCGCATGCGCGGGCTTCGCTGCATCGGCGACTTGCGCGAGCCGTCCTTCGTTCCGGTGTCGATGCACTTCAGCGCTGACGAGGATGCGGAACCCGATTTCAGCGAGGTGTCGGGCAACGAGATGGCCAAGCGCGCCCTGCAGATAGCTGCAGCTGGGAGCCACGGGCTCCTCATGACGGGGCCTCCCGGCTCGGGCAAGACCATGCTCGCCTCGCGCGTTCCGTCCATTTTGCCCCCGCTCAGCCAGGACGAGATGCTCGAGGTTGCGCTCGTGCACTCGGTGGCGGGGGAGAGCATCGGCCAGGCGCTCGCGGGCCGGCGCCCGTTTCGCGCGCCGCACCACTCGGCCACCGCGGCGGGCCTCATAGGGGGAGGCTCGCCCGTGCGCCCGGGCGAGGTGTGCCTCGCGCACCACGGCGTGCTGTTCCTGGACGAGCTGCCGGAGTTCCGCAGCTCGGTGCTGCAGCAGATCAGACAGCCCCTCGAAGACGGCCGCGTGCGCATCGCCCGCGCCGAGGGCACGGTGGCGTTCCCGTCGCGTTTCATGCTCATAGGCGCCGCGAACCCCTGCCCATGCGGCTACTTCGGGGACCCGGAGAAGGAGTGCACGTGCACCGCGAAGCAAGTGCGCGATTACCAGAACCGCATCGGCGGCCCGCTGCTCGATCGCATAGACCTGCATATAGACGTGAGGCGCGTTCCGCCCTCGGACGTCCTCGCGGTGCAGGGCGGCACCTCCTCGCACGACCTTCTCGAGGGCGTCATGGCCGGCCGCGAGTACGCTTCGTGGCGAAAGGAGCGCGACGGGGCCGTCTCCGGAGCGGGCAAGGTGATCGAGTCGTGCTATTTGAGTGCGGAGGACGAGTCATTCTTCGAGCAGGTGGCGCGGGCTAACCACATGAGCGGGAGGGGAATCGTGCGCACCGCGTCCGTAGCTCGCACGATCGCCGATATGGCCCAGAGCAAAGTGGTCACGAGGGCCCATCTGTGCGAAGCCCTCGGGTTCAGGCTGCGCGAAGGGATAGGTGGGTGACCATGGGCGCGAAACTGAACGGGACTCGGTTCGAGCTTGCGCGCGAGGACCCGGCGTTTCCCGAGGCGCTTCGAACCATACCCTATCCGCCAAAGCGGCTCTACGGCATAGGGGACGTGGAGTCGCTCGCGCCCGGACTGGCCGTCATAGGCGCGCGCAGGGCGACGCCGTACGGCCTGGGGTGCGCTCGTCGCTTTTCGCGCATCGCGGCGGAGAAGGGCGTCGTCATCGTCTCGGGCGGCGCGCGCGGGTGCGATTCGGAGGCGCACCGCGCGGCTCTCGAGGCCGGAGGGCGCACCGTCGTTTTCCTCGGCGGCGGATGCGACGAGCTTTACCCTGCCGAGCATCGCGGCTTGTTCCAGCGCATCGTCGACGCGGGCGGGGCGGTGGTGAGCGAGCACCCCTGGGACATGAGGCCGCGCCCCAACATGTTCCGCACCCGCAACAGGCTCATCGCGGGGCTCGCGCATGCCGTGCTCATCGTCGAGGCGGGGCTTCCGAGCGGGACGTTTTCCACTGCCGACGAGGCGCTCGAGGCGGGCAGGGACGTTCTCGTGGTTCCTGGTGCCATCACGTCCGAGTACTCGCGCGGGTCGAACCGGCTGCTGCTCCAGGGCGCGACGCCCATCGTGGACGACGAGAGCTTCGAGGAGGCGCTCTTCAGGTCGTGTGGAATGCTCAAATGGGCGGACACGGGGCGACGCCCGCACGACGGCGTGGGGGACGATCCCGTCCTGCAGGCCGTGCTGGCGCAGCCATCGTCGCTCGACGAGCTCCTGCGCGTGGCCGTGGGGTGCTTCGGGGAGACCGATGCCCGGGCGCGGCTCATGGAGCGTCTCGTGCAAGCCGAGGCCAGGGGGCTCATCGCGCGTCAGCCGGATGGCCGCTGGGCGCCCGTGGGGGACCAGCCCCGTCGAGTGTGAGCGGCGCCGTCCGCAGGCGCTCGTTTCGATATCGTTTCGAAGGGCGCCGTTGGCGAAAAACTTGTTGCAATGCAAAGTTTCCGCGTTCATACTGACCCCAGCGCAACTCCTATGATGCCTCCAGGACGCTTCGGCGAACCGGAGGTGGAGGAAACTCTGGAGAACTCTTAAATGAGTGCCGAAGGTGCAAGGCCGTGCCACCGGGCCCGGTTGAAACTCTCAGGCAAAAGGACAGAGACGATACACGCGCCGAATGCAGTTTCGGCACTCACTTTCGACCTTCTCCAGCGCAGTAGACCAATCGAGGAGAGGGGATCACCAAGTGGAAGAAGCGGTGCTCAACGTCGTTTCGACGATCAATTCGTACTTATCCAACTACGTGCTGCTGATACTGCTCATCGGCACGGGCCTTTTCTTCACGATCCGCACGAAGGGCGTGCAGTTCCGCTGCTTCGGCGAGGGGTGGAAGAAGATGTTCGGCGAGCTGTCGCTTTCCGGCGGCGACCAGGGAGGCGCCATGAGCTCCTTCCAGGCGCTCGCGACGGCGGTGGCCGCCCAGGTGGGCACCGGCAACATCGTCGGCGCCTGCGGCGCCATCCTCATCGGCGGCCCGGGTGCCATCTTCTGGATGTGGATCATCGCGCTCCTGGGCATGTCGACCAACTACGCCGAGGCTTCGCTCGCACAGAAGACCAAGGTCATCGACAAGGACGGCGTGACGCACGGCGGCCCCGCGTACTACATCACGACCGCCTTCAAGGGGAACGGCGGCAAGGCACTCGCGGCGTTCTTCGCCATCGCTGCGATCATCGCGCTCGGCATCATCGGTCCTATGGTGCAGTCCAACTCCATCGGCGAGACCATGAACCACGCGTTCAACGTGCCGACGTGGCTCATCGGCCTGTTCGTCGCCGTGTTCGCGGGCTTCATCTTCATCGGTAACCTTCACCGCCTGGCGAGCGTCACCGAGAAGCTCGTGCCCATCATGGCCGTCCTCTACATCTGCGGCGCAATCGTCGTGCTCGTCATGAATGCTGGCAACGTGCCCGCTGCTTTCGCGCTGATCTTCCAGTGCGCGTTCAACCCGGCTGCGGGTTTGGGCGGCGCGTTCTTCGGCATCTGGGCGGCCGTGACGCAGGGCGCGAAGCGCGGCCTGTTCTCCAACGAGGCGGGCATGGGCTCCACGCCGCACGCGCACGCCCTCGCCAACGTGAAGGATCCGCATGATCAGGGCGTCGTGGCCATGATCGGCGTGTTCATCGACACCGTCGTGGTCGTGACCATGACGGCGCTCGTTGTGATCAGCGTGCTCTACGTGGGCGACGGCCCGCTCGCCACGGCTTATGACAATGCGGGCAAGTACGACACGGTGGCGGCGTTCGTGGCCGCCGAAGGGGACGCGATCGTCGAAGGCTACACGGTTGACGCGAACGGCGACCTCGTGGACGAGTCCGGCGAGGCCGTGCTCACCGACGCCGACATGAAGGACCCCGCCAAGCTCGCTGGCGCGATCGGCATCTCCAAGACGAACATGGCTCAGCTCGCGTTCGGCGCGTTCATGACCCAGGGCGGCGGCGCCATATTCGTCTGCAT
Source organism: Coriobacteriaceae bacterium (assembly GCA_015062685.1). Lineage (GTDB taxonomy): Bacteria > Actinomycetota > Coriobacteriia > Coriobacteriales > Eggerthellaceae > UBA9715. The sequence continues at coordinate 123,708 of SUUE01000002.1, read as the reverse complement.
CTGCCTGCTGTTCTTCGCCTTCTCTACCATCCTCTCGTGGAACCTGTTTGCAAAGCTCAACGTGCAGTACCTGTTCAGGAAGAAGAACGACAAGGTGCCCGTGCTGGTGTTCGCCCTGCTCGCCGCGTTCTTCACGTTCCTCGGCACGGTGCTCCAGAACGACATCGTCTGGGAGCTCCAGGACATGTTCAACCAGCTCATGGTGCTCCCCAATGCCATCGCGCTGATCGCGTTGTCCGGGTTCGTGGCCAAGTGCTCCATGGCACGCGGCACGAAGACCGAGGAGATCAAGGAGATGGAGCTTTAAACGCCGGTCTGCGGTTATCGAAACGGGGCGTCCGAACAGGGCGTCCCGTTTGTTTTTACGGTATCATCGAGCGTGCGTTAAAAATGAACTGAAAGGGGTATCGATGTCTAACGATACGATGACGCTCGTGATCATCCGACATGGCGAGAGCGAATGGAACAAGAAGAACCTTTTCACTGGATGGGCGGACGTCGACCTGTCCGAAGCTGGCCGCGCCGAGGCGGCCGAGGGCGGCCGCGCGCTCAAGGAAGCCGGGTTCGATTTCGACCTGTGCTACACCAGCTACCTCAAGCGCGCCATCCACACGCTCAACATCGTGCTCGACGAGATGGATCGCGCCTGGCTTCCCGTCGTGAAGTCGTGGCGTCTCAACGAGAGGCATTACGGTGCGCTGCAGGGCCTCAACAAGGCCGAGACCGCCGCGAAGTACGGCGAGGACCAGGTGCTCGTCTGGCGCCGTAGCTTCGATACCCGCCCGCCCGCGCTCGAGGAGGGCGACGAGCGCGATGCCCACCTGCTGCCCGCGTATCGCGACGTGGACCCCGCTGACGTGCCCATGCACGAATGCCTCAAGGACAACATCGCCCGCACGTGGCCTTACTTCGAGAGCGAGATCCTGCCCCAGATGAAGGCGGGCAAGCGCGTCCTCATCGCCGCGCATGGCAATTCGCTGCGCTCCCTCGTGATGAAGTTCGAGGGCCTGAGCGAGGAGGAGATCGTCAAGCTGAACATCCCCACGGCCGTGCCGCTCGTCTACACCTTCGACGCAGACATGAACGTGATCGAGAAGAAGTACCTGGGAGACCCCGCGGTCATCGAGGCGAAGATCAACAAGGTTGCGAACCAGGGCAAGGCGAAATAGCTCCCATCAGGGCCGATATTGTTAAGTTTGGGGTCGCTCGGTTAACTTTTCGCTTTAGCGCGCTAGAGCAACCTGTATAATGACGAAAATGCATGCAAAACGCGCATGCCCGCAAGCAGGGCCGATCAAGGCGCCCTTCGCTGCGGTTACAAGGGGATGAGGAAAGAAGGGAAGGAACCAACGATGTCAACACTTTCAAGGCGTGGGTTTATCGGAGCGGGCGCGGCGATGGCAGCATCGATCGCGCTGGTCGGCTGCTCTTCGGGCGGAAGCTCGTCGGGCGCCCCTGCTGCTGCGGGCAAGGATCTTCGCTTCGTGACCGGCGGCGAGTCCGGCACCTATTACGCGCTCGGCACGCTCATGGCCGAGCATGCCTCGACCAACGCGGGCCTCAAGGTGACGGCCGTCTCGAGCGGCGGCTCCAAGGCCAACGTGCTCGAGCTCGAGGACAAGACGGCTCAGCTGGCGTTTTGCCAGGCCGACGTCGCTTCCTACGCGTACAACGGCTCGACGTTCGACGACTTCAAGGACAAGCCCATCACGTCCTTCGCGACCGTCGCGAGCCTTTACGAGGAGATCGTCCACATCGTGACCTGCGATCCCAACATCAAGTCCGTTGCCGACCTCAAGGGCAAGAACGTGTCCGTTGGCGACTCGGGCTCGGGCGTCTACTTCAACGCCGTCGACGTGCTGGACGTGTACGGCATGACGCTCAACGACATCACGCCGACCTACCAGAAGTTCCAGGACACGGTCGACGCCATCAAGGACGGCAAGATCGATGCCGGCTTCATCACGGCCGGCGCTCCGGTGTCCGCGATCACCGACCTCTGCACCTCCAAGCAGGCTTACCTGGTTGCCATTGACGATGAGCATGCCAAGAAGCTCAAGGAGAAGTCGCCCTACTACAACATCGTCTCCATCCCGGCAGGGACTTACAAGGGCATCGACGCGGCCGTGGGCGGCGTTTCGGTGGACTCGATCGTGCTCGCGAGCGATTCGGTCTCCGAGGACGACGTGTACAAGTTCGTCTCCGATATCTTCAACAACCTCGACGAGCTGGCGGGCAACAACGCCAAGTTCAAGGAGTTCAGCCTCGACAAGGCCGTCTCCTACGACGTTGTTCCGTACCATGCGGGCGCTGCGAAGTACTTCAAGGAGAAGGGCAAGGAAGTAAAGAGCAAGTAAGGCGCGCTAACACAGAGCGTCATACTTTGAAGTCGCGGCGGGCAGAATTGTTCCGTCGCGACTTCTGAATAACAGGGAGGCACGTGTGACCTGGTTCGACAAGCGGAAAAAGGATAAGGACGCCGTTGTCGTCGACGCGGCTCTCATGGAGGACGTCGAGCACGCCGCGAAGAACGTGGGCGACTTTGGCCACGATGGGTTCATAGCGGACGCCGTCAGCTCGGCCAATGCGAACGTCGAGGAAATCGAGGCGTTCTCGGCGGCCGTTGCGGCGGCCAACGACGCGGCGGACGCGAAGGACGCAGCCGAAGCGGCGGCGATCAAGGCGGCCAAGGCTCGGGAGAAGGCTGAGTCGTGCGCCATCGATGCTGCGCAGAAGGCGGAGAAGGCCGATTCCGAGGCCGATGTCGACGAGATCATGCGCAAGTACGATCGCGAGTCGAATACGCGAATCTGGGTGGGTACGCCGAAGAAGATCGTCGGCGCGCTCATGGCCGTGTTTTCGGTGTACTGCATCGGGATGACGCTGTTTTCGACCGAGCTGCCCGAGACGAAGCTCGCGAGGTTCCTCGCCTGCGTCGTGATCATCGGCTACCTGCTCTATCCCGTGCGCAAGGGCAAGGTCCGCGCGAACACCATGCCATGGTACGACATACTCATCATGGTGCTCGGCGCCGGGTGCTTCCTCTACTTCGCGTTCAACGCGCAAGAAGTCATCAACCTGTCCACTCGTATCCAGCCCGTGCACATCGCGGTGGGCGTCGTCGGGACGCTCGTGCTCATGGAGCTTTGCCGCCGGTGCGTGGGCATTCCCATACTCGTGGTGGTTGCGTGCCTGCTCGCTTACGCGTTGTTTAACCAGTTCCAGATAACGGGCGACACCTACATCATGCTCAGGAGCGTCGTCTACAAGCTGTTCTACACCACGAGCGGCGTCATCGGCACGCCGATCAACGTGTGCTACACCTACATCGTGCTGTTCATCATCTTCGGCGCGTTCCTCGAGCGCACCGGCATCGCGGCGTTCTTCATCTCGCTGGCAAACAAGATCGCTGGCTGGTCGTCGGGCGGTGCAGCCAAAGTCGCGGTTATCTCCTCGGCCCTGTGCGGCATGGTTTCGGGTTCGTCGGTGGGCAACACGGTGACGACCGGTTCCGTGACGATTCCCATGATGAAGAAGACGGGTTACAAGCCCGAGTTCGCGGGCGCGGTGGAGGCCGCGGCATCGACGGGCGGTCAGATCATGCCCCCCATCATGGGCGCCGCCGCGTTCCTCATGGCCGAGTACATGGGCGTCCCGTACATCGAGGTCGCTGCCAAGGCGATCATCCCGGCGCTGCTCTACTTCGCGGGCATCTTCATCACCGTCCACCTCGAGGCCAAGAAGCTCGGCCTCGTGGGCATTCCACGTGACCAGCTGCCTTCGGGGGTCTACCTCCTCAAGAACTGCTATCTCATCTTGCCGCTCGTGCTGCTCGTGGCGCTCGTGGCATCTGGTGCGCGCACCATGGCGTACTCCGCAGCCATCTCGATCCTCGGCGCCTTCCTCATCGGATTGGTCAACTTCTTCCTGACCGAGCTGCGCGAGCGCGAGGAAGGGGAGACGATCGGGCAGGTGTGCGTCAACGTTGGCAAGATTGCGGCTGCAACTGCATATGAGGCATTGCAGGCGGGCGCCAAGAGCTGCGTGGCTGTCGCCGCGGCCTGCGCCATGGCGGGTCTCATCGCGGGTTGCATCACGGTCACGGGCCTCGCTTCGACCCTCGTGACGGCCATCGTCGGCGTTGCAGGCGACTACGTGATCTTCGGCCTGATCCTGACCATGCTCTGCTGCATCGTGCTCGGCATGGGCGTGCCCACTACCGCAAACTACTGCATCATGGCGGCCACGACCGCCCCGATCCTGATCAAGCTCGGGTTCCCCATGGTCGCGGCCCACTTCTTCGTGTTCTACTTCGGCATCGTCGCGGACATCACGCCCCCGGTTGCGCTCGCCGCCTATGCGGGTTCCGCAATCGCGAAATCGAACCCCATGAAGACCGGCGTGAATGCCGCGCGCTTGGCAATCGCCGCATTCATCGTGCCCTATATCCTTGCCTACAACCCCATCATGGTGCTCGAGGGCGACTTCACTGGCTTGCAACTCGCCCAGGTCATCCTGTCTTCGCTCATCGGCTTGTTCGGGGTGGCTGCCGCAATGAACGGCAACCTGTTCTGCAAGGTGAATATCGTCTTCAGGTTACTTCTCTTGGGAGGCGGCCTCTTGATGATGGTGCCGGAGACGCTCACGGACGTCATCGGCATCGGCGTGATCGTGGCCATTGTCGTGTTCCAATACATGATGTCGAAACGCGCGAACGCATCTCCTCCCGCGGGTGCCGCTGCTTAAACAGTAAGGAGACGTCATGACGGGCGTTACGAGAAGAAGCTTCATTGGCGCTGGCGCGATGGCGGCGGTTTCTCTCGCGCTCGGCGGGTGCGCGACGCGTTCGAGCATCCCTTCGACGGCAGGCCCGTCAACGAGCGGCAGGAGGAGGTCTTCCGGGGCGTCTTCGCATTCGAGCGGCGCAGGCGCACCGAGCGAGCTGCGTTTCGCGACGGGCAACGAGAACGGCACGTATTTTGCCGTAGGCTCGACGATAGCCGGCTTGGCGCGCGAACGCTCCGGTCTTGAATTATCCGTAGTTCAAAGCGGGGGGTCGAGGGACAACCTTGCCGAAATAGAAGGCGATAAGGCCCAGTTCGGCTTCTGCCAATCGGACGTCATGGCCTACGCGTACGACGGCACCTACCTGTTCGAGGGCGAGCCGATGGTATCGTTCTCGACCGTCGCCTCGCTCTACGACGAGCAAGTGCAGATCGTGACGTGCGATCCATCTCTCAAGAGCGTACAGGACCTCAAGGGCAAGCGCGTCTCCATTGGCGAGGCCAAATCGGGCGTATACTTCAACGCCGTCGAGATCCTCGCCGCATATGGCATGACCGAAAGCGATATCGACGCCGAGTTCAGCTCGTTCACCGATAGCGCCGACGATCTCGCGGAAGGCTCCATCGACGCCGCGTTCATCGTTGCCGGCGCACCGACGACGGCCATTATGGACGTTGCCGCGACGAAGGCCGTCTATCTCATCCCGCTCGACGATCTGGCCATAGCGGACCTGCTCGATGCCTCGCCCTATTACGTTGAATCCACGATCGCTGCCGGCACCTATGCTGGTCAGGACAGCGATATCAAGACCGTCGCCGTCAGCGCGGTCATCGTGGCTTCCGATTTCGTGGACGAGGAGACCGCGTACGCATTCACGGCATGCATCTTCGACAACCTTGAGGAGCTCTCGGATCGCAACGAGCGGTTCTCGGAGGTGGACGTGATCGCAGCTGGCTCCGTGACGTCGGTGCCGTATCATCCGGGCGCGGCAAAGTACTTCAAGAGCCAGGGCGTTTCGGTTCTGGTGAAGTAGGTTGACCCGACCCGTTAGCGCGATTCCCTGAGCGTAGAGTAGAGGAACGTCTCGTTCTCGGCGCGCAGTAGCGCGAGGTCCCAGGCAACGGGTTCGGGCAGCTCGTCGAGCTGGAATCCGTTGATGATGTCGATGTTCACACGGGCATCGCAGATGGCGCCGAGGTTGTCTTGATGCGCCGTCATGTCCTTCGCGACCCCGATAGCGTCGTCGCCGAGGATGTCGCGGAAGCGCTCGGCGCTGTAGCGCACGCGCTTAGCCTGTTTGCGCACGTCGTGAGTCTTCTCGACCTCGGCGAAATCGAGGGCGTCCAGGTCTTCGCGCAAGTCCTGAGCCATCTCGTCGAAGCGCTCCCTAACAGCGGACGCCTCGAGCCCCTCGTCGCAGTAGCGTTGCTTCCACTTAAGGGATTTGAGCTCGCCGCTCGCGCGGTCGAGCTTCTTCTGGACGGGTTTCGACGAAAGGACCTTGATAACCCGCGCGCGTTCCGCGGCCGCTTGCTCGTTGCAGAACTCGGTGAGCTGGTTGGTTTCGTTCGAGCTGGCGAGCGCTTGCTCGGTGAGCACGTCGAGCTCCCTGAGGCGAGAAGTCTCGGTGACGATGTCGCGAAGGTCTGCGTTTGCCTGTTCGTTCTGCTTTCCATCCTGCCAGGGCTTGATGAACGCCACGAGGCTGCGGAGCGTTCGGATGGAGACGCGCAGCTTGTGCATCGTCTCGATATCCTCCGGATCCGAGAAGAACGCGTCAAAGCGCTCGTGCACGGTATCGACGCCCTCTGCGATGACCTTCTCCATGGAGACGAGCGTGCGCCAGCGTTGCGATACCGGCCCTTGAACGAACCAGAGGAGCCTGTGCCCCGTGCAGCGGTCGACAGCCGCATCGTCCTCAACGGCCTCGCCGAGCGTGTCGACGTCGACCGAGACGCAGGCGATGGCGCCCGTTGCAAATACGATGTTCGAGCCTGTGAGGCAGGCAAGCCAATCCTCCACGAAGGGGTTGTGGCCAACTATCGCCACCGTTTCGCATTCGCTTGAACGAAGCGCGTCCGCCAGCGCTGCGGTATCGCCCGACCATAGGCAGTCGAGCGATTGCACGCCGTTGCGGACCTTGACGCCGCGTTTCTTGCAGGCGCGGGCGAGTATGCTGGCCGTTTGCTGGGTGCGCACGGCGGGGCTCGACCAGATCTCCACCTGGGTGCTCGACTTCGGCCAAAGCGCGAGGGCGTCGGGCAGGGTGGCCTTCAGGGAACGCTTGCCGGCTTCGGAGAGGGAGCGCTCGGTGTCGTGCTGCCCCTCTACAGGGCGCTTCGCCTTAGCGTGCCTCATGACGATTACGGTCTTGCGCATAAAGAGCCCCCGATCCGATGGTTTCGATACTACAGGTCAAGTGGTCGCTACTTGCGGCGCTTCTTCTGCTTCTTGGACGACATCTGCGCCTTGACGGGGTGGAGCCTCGAGCCCACCCACGCGCCGAGAATGCACCCGACCGTCGGGCAGACGATGAAGGCCGCGATGTCGCGCAGCATCGTTATGGGCGACTGCAGGATGGGGACGATCTCCTCGAGGCCGGGCGTGTTCGCGAGGAGCAGGGCCTGGATCCCGGGGTCAGCGAGCCATCCGGACGTTACGACCATGGTCACGAGCCCGAAGGCGACGCTGACGACGACCATGACCACGTAGAGCTGCCTGCCGATGCGGTCGGCCAGCAGCGAGATGGCGAAGGGCGCGAGCAGCATGCCTGCGCAGGGTATCAGGAAGACGCCCCATGAGAACGCGCCAACCGTGAGGGTGCTGGCGTTGTTGTAGAGCCACGCCAGCCCGAACGAGCAGGTGAAGAGCGCGATAAGCCAAATAACGACAATATTTGTCAGGTTGTCCCGAACGTCTTCTTTCATCATTCTCCCATCTGTTTCCCTAAGCATTGTATCTTACTATGACGGCGCCCTCTGGTCGCCCGCATTATAGGGAACATGTGCTGAAAGCTCGTGCTTTCCCAGAGGGGCTTATCATAGCGGTAAGGGAAAGCGCTCGATGGCTGGAACGGCTGCTTCCGCGGCGCTTTAGGGAATGGGAGATACGAATATGAGCAATTGCATCGTCGCCCAGTCGGGCGGTCCAACGTCGGTCATCAACGCAACGGTCGCCGGCGTCGTGAAGGGCAACCAGATGAACCCCCTCTACGACCACGTCTACGGTGGCTTGAACGGCATCGAGGGAATACTCGCGGAGCGCTTCGTCGACCTCACGAACATGAGCGAGGAGGAGAACAGGATCCTGCAGCAGACGCCCTCTTCCGCACTCGGCTCTTGCCGCTACAAGATGAAGCGCGACAACGTCGAGGATTTCGAGAAGCTGCTGCACATCATGGAGAAGTACGATATCGAGACCATGTTCTACACGGGGGGCAACGACTCCATGGACACCGTGGCCGCCTTGAGCGAGTACGCGGCGGAGCACGGCATTGCGAACAGGCGCTTCATCGGGTGCCCGAAGACGGTCGACAACGACCTCGTGGTCATCGATCATTGCCCCGGGTTCGCATCGGCCGCCAAGTTCATCGCTATGACGGCACTGCAGACGTGGCTCGACGTGACCGTTTACCCGCCCTCGCGCCAGGAGGTCTTCATCCTTGAGACGATGGGGCGCGATGCAGGCTGGCTTGCGGCCTCCGCTTGCTTGAGTGGGAAGATCGACATACTCATCCTTCCCGAGGACGTCTTCGACAAGGAGCTCTTCCTAAAGCGCGTGCGCGAATGCATTGCCGAGAAGAGCAAGTGCTACGTCGTCGTGTCCGAAGGCGCCCGTTACGCCGACGGCAGCTACATCGCCGCGGCCGAATCGAAGAACGACCTGTTCGGCCATGCAGTCCTTGGGGGCGCGGGGGAGGCCCTGGAGCAGATGATCCTGGAATCCGGTGCAGCTCCCCGCTGCAAGGTGCAGGATCTCGCCTCCGCCCAGCGCAGCCACGCCACCGAGCAGTCGCTCGTCGACCGCACCGAGGCGTACCGCCTGGGCCTGTCCGCCCACATGCATTCGGCCGACAAGAGCTTCACGGGCCAGATGGTCGGCATGAAGCGCCGGGAAGGGGAGAGGTACGACGTCGAGTACTTCACGATCCCGGCAAAGGAGGTCGCCAACTACGTGAAGCACTTCCCGGCCGATTGGATACTGCCCGAGTACCGCGGCATAACCCAGGAGGCGCACGATTACCTGCAGCCGCTCATCGAGGGGACGCCGTACATCACGTACAAGAACGGTTTGCCCGCCTACGTTGAACCCTACTACCTGCGCGATTAGCCTTGGGCTTTTCAATCTGCGATAAAATGGGCACATATATACTGCAACGCCTTTAGGAGGCCTTAATGGATGCGAGCGAGCTGCGTTACCTGAAACTCCTGTCACAATCCTTCCCGACCGCCGCTAAGGCGTCAGCGGAAATCATAAACTTGAATGCCATCCTCAACCTGCCGAAGGCGACCGAGGTGTTCGCGTCTGACGTCCACGGCGAGTACACGGCGTTCATTCACCTGCTGCGCAACGGGTCGGGAGCGATCAGGCTCAAGCTCGACGATGCGTTCGGCGACGATTTGCCCGAGGAGGAGAAGAGCTCGCTTGCTACGCTCATCTACTACCCTCGCGAGAAGATGGAGGCCGTGCTGCCCAACGTGCAGAACAAGGAGGCATGGTACGCCGAGACCATCCTCAGGCTCGTCGTCGTGTGCAAGCGCGTGGCGGGCAAGCATTCGCGCTCGAAGGTGCGCAAGGCCATGCCGCCAGATTATGCGTACGTCTTGGAGGAGCTCATCACCGAGAGCAACCACGCGGTCGACAAGCAGGCCTATTACGAGGCGATCATCGACGCCGTCGTGCGCACGGGGTGCGCTGCCGACTTGGTCGAGGGCATGTGCTCCCTCATCAAGCAACTGTCGATCGACCATCTGCATCTCGTGGGGGACGTGTACGATCGCGGCCCGGCGCCTCACCTCATCATGGACACGCTCATGCGCTTCCACTCGATCGATATCCAGTGGGGCAACCATGACGTCGTGTGGATGGGCGCCGCGCTCGGCCAGCGCGGGTGCATCGCGCACGTGGTGCGCAATTGCGCGCGCTACGGGAACCTCTCGGTGCTCGAGGACGCATATGGCATCAACATCCTGCCGCTCGCCTCGTTCGCGCTCGACGCCTATCGGGACGACCCCTGCGTGGCGTTCGGCCTGAAGGGCGATCCGGATCTTTCGCCGAGCGATTACGAGATGAACGTCAAGATCCAGAAGGCCATGGCGATCATCCAGTTCAAGGTCGAGGCCAAGATCATCGACGAGAACCCGAGCTTCGGGCTGCAGGATCGCAAGCTGCTCGACAAGATCGATTACGAGAAGGGCACGGTCGTCGTGGACGGGGTCGAGTACGAGCTCACCGACAAGGTGTTCCCGACCATCGACCCGACCGACCCGTTCCGTCTGACCGCCGAGGAAGAGGAGGTCATGCAGCGTCTCGTGCAGGCCTTCATCGGAAGCGAGAAGCTCCAGCGCCATATGCGCTTCTTCCTGGATGCGGGCGCGCTCTACAAGATCGCGAACGGGAACCTGCTCTTCCATGCAGGCGTGCCGCTCAACGACGACGGCTCCCTCATGGAGGTGGACGTCTACGGCGGCAAGTACAAGGGCAAGGCCCTCTACGACATCCTGGACCGTTACGTGCGCGACGCGTTCAACAGCCCGAGCCCCGTGGCGCGCAAGCGCGGCGCTGACATGCTGTGGTGGCTGTGGCTCGCTCCGGGCTCGCCCCTGTTCGCCAAGAGCAAGATGGCGACGTTCGAGCTGTACCTCATCGAGGAGAAGGCGGCGCGCAAGGAGGTCAAGAACCCCTTCTACGGCTTCCTCGAGGACGAGAAGGTCATGGCGGGCATCTTCGAGGACTTCGGGCTCGACCCGGCCACCTCGCGCATCGTGTGCGGCCACGTGCCCGTAAAGGTGAAGGACGGCGAGGATCCCGTCAAATGCGGCGGCAAGGTGCTCACGATCGACGGTGGCTTCTCGAAGGCCTACCAGGCGACGACGGGCATCGCGGGCTACACGCTCATCTCGAACTCCTACGGGTTCGTGCTCGCCTCCCACGAACCGCTCGAATCGGTGCAGGCCGCCGTCGTTGACGAGGTGGACATCCACTCGTCGCGGCGCGTTGTCGAGCATCTGACAGAGCGGACGCTCGTGGCCGACACCGATACCGGGACGATGCTCAAGGAGCAGATCGCCGACCTGGAGCAGCTGCTCAAGGCATATCGCCAGGGTCTGATCACAGAAGCTTAACGGAAGAGTGCGAGCCATGGGCGGGGGCCCGTCCCGTGGCGTTGGAAGTGAGATTGATGATAGAAGTCAAGGTATACGACGGGTTGATCCGAAACCACGTGGAGCTCGCCGAAGAGCTCGGCGTGGGCATCGACGGGCTTGGCCGCAGAGAGCGCGAGGAGCTGCTGATAGCGGCTGCTTGGGAGCGCTGGGGCGAGGACATGGGCAACCACCTGAACGGGCAGTTCGCCTTCGCTCTCTACGATGCCGAAACCGACGAGCTCTTCTGCGCGCGCGACCCCCTCGGGGCCGAGCTCTTCTTCTACTACGAGACGGAGGGCGGGCGCCTGCTGTACGGCACCCAGATCAAGGACCTCTTCGGCCAGCCGGGTTTCGAGAAGCGTCTGAACCGCGAGATGGTTCAGTTCTTCCTGGGCTTCACCTACGTTCCCGGCGAGGAGACGCTCTTCGCGGGCGTGCGCAAGCTTGAGCCGGGTGGGTTCCTCCGCTTCGGCAAGGGCGGGCTGACGCTCGGCCGCTATTGGGAGCTGACGTTCGAGCCAGATGAGTCTAAGTCGCTCGACGATTGGGCTAACGAGATATCGGACGCCATGGATGCGAGCTTGAAGAGCATCTGCGACGAAGGGGAAGTGCCCGACAGCTTTCTTTCCGGCGGCGTGGACTCGTCCTACATCCTGGCGAAGAGCAATGCGAGGAAGGGTTTCTGCTGCGCTTACGAGAACCAGGTCGCAAGCGAAGAAGAAGATGCGCGGGCCACTGCAGAGTACCTCGGACGCGATTTCGAGGGCATTACCGTGTCGTCGAAGGACTTCTTCGCCGATGTTGACGAGTTCCTGGTCGCTTACGAGCAGCCGTCATCGGACGTCGCCGGCCTCGCGCTCTATTCCGCATGCAAGAAGATGGTGGGCAAGACGGAGCTTTGCTTCTCCGGCGAGGGCGCGGACGAGTTCTTCGCCGGCTACAGCGTCTACCAGAACACGAGGCGCTTGCGCATGAGCCCCGACCCGGTCTACTTCGGCACGACGTACATCATGAACAACGCGGAGCAGAAGCGCTACCTGAAGAAGTTCTACCCGTCCCGTTCGGCGCGCGCGTTCATGAAGGAGCGAGGTGCGGGCGGCAAGCAGTATGACATGCTCGGTTGGATGCTCTACGTGGACCTGCGCAGCTACTTCGAGGGGAGCATCCTCTTCAACTCGACCAAGATCGCCCGCGGCACGGGCCTCGATATCCGCATGCCCTATTGCGACCTGCGTATCTTCGACATCGCCCGGCGCATGCCCTCGCGCTTCAAGGCCGCGGAGGGCCGCAACAAGATCGCGCTCCGCGCTGCGGCGTCGCGCGTGTTGCCGCAGGAGGTCGCGTACAGGAAGAAGCTCGGGTTCCCGGTGCCCGTGAGGGAGTGGCTTGCGGATTCCGCCTACAACGCCGACATTCGCCGCGCGTTCGAGAGCGAGGCGGCTGCGGAGTTCTTCGACCTCGACGAGATCGGCGCGCTGCTCGATGCGTTCCTCGGGAAGAAGCCCCGCGTGAACCACCCCATATGGTTCCCGCGTCATAAAGCCCTTCTCTGGCGTCATGTTTGGACGATTTACGTCTTCATTCGCTGGTACGAGCTCTTCTTCCAGGAAATGTAGGAGCGCGCTGCGCGTGAAAGCGATGCGGGACCGATGGACCTCTCGGGAGGGGGTTAGTGCGTCCGCGCGTCCAGGTTCCTCACGCCCACGATGATGTGCTTGTCGTCGGCGCTCATGCGCACTGCTTTCAGGATCATGTTGTTCGGCTTGCCGTCAATGATGAGCCTGTACGCCAGCGTGAGCGAGCCATGCTCGTCGAGGGCGCGAAGGACGTTTTCCTTCGTGAACGATTCGACGAATGGTTGGGCATCCTCGCTATAGAGCCTGGTGAGCGCGTCAGTCTTGCTCTTCTCGAAGAAGTCCTCCCCGTGCCTTTCGGTCGAGAGCTCGCCACGCGTGGCGTTCGAGCTGTATTCGATGAAATCGTCCGTATCCAAATCTACGTAGTAGAGGTAGAGGAAGTCGGAGGTGAGGGCCCGGGCTATCTGCGCGTACGTGGCACCCGGCTTCTGGTCCTTCTTGTCTATGATGGCGAGCACGGCAACGGCGAGCGCCCTCGTGCCCGTCACGGGGTTCACGGCGACCCTATGCACGAAAGCGTGCGCCATGCCGCCGTCGCTCATCTGCTCGTCGATGAACGCCCTGTGCCCGTCCTTGCCGCATTGGCGGAGCGTTTCCAGGAACCCGTTGCCCGTCATGTCTTCGGTAATCTCGTAGTCGATCCACACGCCGACAAGGAAAATGCCGAACATGCGCTCCATGAATGACCGATACGTATCGTTGCAGCGGACGAGCATGAAGGCATCGTCGGTGGACTCGATGATCGCCATGGGCAGGGTGTTGAAATAGTTCTCGAACGCCTTAGTTCCCTCTTGCGCGAAGACGGCCATGTCGTAGAGGTTGACTTTGCCGATCGTGGCGTAGTAATCGGATTCCTCGGGGTTTTCGAAGCCGATTTGGGTGCCGAGCTTGTTTCGCTCGAGAATCTTTTCGAACGTGATGGGAGGGCAGTAGTAGAAGCCTTGGAGCTTGCTGCAGCCCACTTCGCGGAGGAAGTCCACCTGCTCTTGAGTCTCCACGCCTTCCGCGATCGTGTCGATGCCCAAGCCGATGGCCATTTTGATCAGCTCGGTCATGATGATCTTGCTCTCGGCGTGTTTCTCGAAATCCTCGAGGAACTTCATGTCGAACTTTATGAGGTCGAACTTGACGTTCTTCAACACGTCGAGCGAGGAGTAGCCGCTTCCGAAGTCGTCCATCCACACCTTGAATCCCAGGCTCCTGAAACGGTCGATCTGGGCTCTCATGTAATCAAAATCCTTGCCGATGACGCTTTCGGTAATCTCGATGTTGAGCATGGAGCGCGGAAAGCCGGATTCGTCGACGCGCTTCCTTACTTCTTCGACGATATCGCATGAATCGAAGTCTGTGCGCGAGATGTTCACCGACTCGGGCACGATGTGCAACCCTGCCTTCTGCTGGCATTTGAGCTTGAGGAGGATTCGGTCGATCACGTATAGATCGAGCTTGTAGGCTGCTTTCGCATCCTCAAGTATCGGCATGAACTCATCGGGTGTGAGCAGGCCTTTAACGGGATCGTGCCAACGCGCGAGCGCCTCTTCGTCGCAGACGAGCCCGTTTGCCGAGCGGATGATGGGCTGGTGGAACACCTCGATCCAGCCTTCCGAGAGGGCGCGGTCGAGGTTGCCGATAATGCGCCGTTCCAGCTCTGTTTGCTCGAGCATGTTGTCGTCGAAATATCTGTAGCATGACGTATGTGCGTCCGCGCTTGAGTAGCCGGCTGCTTTCGCCCGATCGCAGGCGGTGCTGATTCCCACGCGTTCGCTTCGCGAGAGGTAGATGCCTATCCGGAGTGGAAGCATCTTTCCGCCATTAGCGGATTCGCAAGTGCGGAAAACCTTCTCGATGCGGCCCTCGAGCCCTTCAGCGGGCGCATACACCGCGAAATGATCCTGAGCGAAACGGCCGCAGCTCTCGTTGCCGAACTCTTCCGAGAGCGCACTTGCCACAGCCTTGATGACACGGTCGCCTTCCGAAAAGCCATGCATATCGTTGAATCGCTGCATGCCGCTCAGGTTCACGTAAAGAATCGCTGGCAGCTCGCCGTCCTCGAGCAGGCGGCGGCATCCCGCCTCGGCAAGCTCGAAGAAATGTGTCATATTGGGCAGGCCGGTGAGCGAGTCGTAATAGTTGACGTATTGCATGGACTCGCGGCGGACGGTCTCGTTGAACGACGCCTGCAAGCCGTCCGCGAAACTATCGGACGTCGGGTCGTAGGCGCATTCGTCGGTGTACCAGATGACCGCAAGCCTCGAGCCGTCCTCGGCAAGAACGTGCTCGCCGCGGGCGTGAACTATCCGATAGCTGTCCGCGCGCTTCCAGCGGTATACGACATCGTACTCGCTGTCCTCGAGGGCGAATCGCATCGCCGCATCCGAGACCCTAGCCAAATCGTCCGGATGAGTGTCGCGATACATGTCCGCATCCATCAGCTCGCGCGCCTCTTCGGGGTCGTCGAAGCCGAGCAGGGCAGTGAGTCCTGCGGAGACGGCCAGGGCGCAAACGCGATTGTCTATAAGTTGATAGACCGCAAAGGGAATGCGCGAGGTCTCAATGAACGCCCGCGCCGATTCGGTGAAACGGTATTTGTCAGCTGCTTCCATCCAGCGAATCCCTCATCCCCAACAAATCGAGTGTTCAGGCTGGTAGCATGACGGTCTGCAGATTCGATTATACCTTTGAAGCGAACCACATTACATATGGTTTTCAAGGCGTAAGCTTTGAGTGCTGCCTAGGGGGTATTGCCGGCGGATACGATTGTGACGTCAGAATCGGAGCAGCAGCTCTTTCTCCACGACTTGCCCGCCCTTCACGTACATGCGCGGCACGCGCTTGCTGACTGCGCATACGAGCTCGTAGGGAATCGTCTGGGCAGCTTCGGCCATGGCTTCAATGGGGTTGTTCTTGCCGAATATTTCGACTTCGCTTCCCACGCCCACGCCCCTTTTGTCGGTGAGGTCGATCATGCTCATGTCCATGCAGATGCGCCCGCATTGCCGCGCCGGCCCTTCAGAAGTCATCACGACGGCCTTGTTGGACAGCGAGCGGAGGAAGCCGTCTGCGTAGCCGTACGGCAGTACGCCCATGCGCGTTTTCTTGTCGGTCGTGTAGAGGCCGCCATAGCTCACCTTTGTCTGCGCGGGGTAGTGTTTGATCGTCTGCACGGCCGTTTTGAGCGACATGACCGGCTCCAGGTCGAGCTCGCGGGCGTATTCCCCGTAGCCGTACAGCAACAAGCCGGGACGCACCATGTCCAGGTAGGTTTCCGGGAACCGCGCCGTGGCGCCGGTGTTCGCGCAGTGCTTGATGCGGAATCGCTTGCCCCAACGCTCCTCGACGGCATCGATGACGCTCTTGAAGAGCTCGAACTGGTGCTTCGTGTATGCGAGAGCTTCATCGCCCTCCTCGTCGGCCATCGAGAAATGCGTGAAGATGCCCTCTGCGTCGAGGCCCGGCATCTGGCAGTCCTCCACGATGTGCTCCACGCCCCCTTCGTAGAAGTCGCCTTCGCAGAGGTAGCCCAAGCGCGACATGCCGGAATCCACCTTGATATGCACCTTGAGCGTCTTGCCGAGGCGCATTGCCTCTTGCGAGTAGTTGATGGCTTTCGCCTCGCAAGTGATGGTTTGCGTGATGTTGTTCTCGATGAGCTTCGCCACTTGGTCGCGCGGCGTGTGGCCGAGGATGAGAATGGGCATTGAAATGCCGTTCGTGCGCAGCTCCATTGCCTCGTCTATGCTGCTGACGGCAAGGTAGTCCGCGCCAGCCTCCTCGAGCGTCCTGCTCACCTGCACGGAGCCGTGACCGTATGCGTCCGCCTTCACGATTCCGCAGAACTTCACGTCGTCGCCAATGTGCTTCTTTAGCTTTCGGTAATTGCTCGCCAGGGAATCGAGGTCGATTTCCGCCCAGGTTCTTCTTAGAGTTGATGCCATGTTTGAAAACCTTCGTTCATTGCGTTGCGTTTCGAAACGAGACTCTATGAGCCAATACGATAGCTTAACCAGAAGGCGCGAGGACGGGAAGCACGATAGCTGGATGACAGAGAACAATCAAGCTCGTCATTGCCTCTCGCTTGCAGAAAGGTCGAGCATGTCGAAAAGCTCCTTGCGGGAGTGGATTTCGAGCTTCTGGTAAATATGGCGAATGTGGGCCTTGGCGGTGCCGTTCGCAATATGGCATTCTCGTTCGATCATGCCGACGGTCTTGCGTTGGGCGAGAAGCCTCAAGATTTCGGTTTCGCGCGCGGTGAGCCCATGTTTTTCGGAGAGCTGACCGCAGTGGTCCATGAGGTTGCTCAAGCGGAGCGCGTCTTGGCGCTCCTTGTCGTCGGCGAGCGATTCCTTCCATTGGCCGGTGAGCTCCTTTTGGGAGATGAGCAGCATCGTGGCGATGATGACGAGCAGAATCGTGAGCCCGGAGGTGAGGTTGTCGCCCGACACGCCGAAGAGCTCGTAGCCAGCGGCGAAGGATGTGGTGGCCCGGCCGAGGAGCATGAAGAGCAGGCGGAGCGACCGCTCTATGCCGAAGAGCCAGATGGCTGACGTGTTGTAGCGGTAGCAGAGGTTGCTGCAAAGCGCCATGATGAGGACGGTGAAGGCCGTGTAGCCGCCGAGCGCACAAGCGCTGCTTATCGCGCTTCCCGTGGAGTCGAACGCCGGCAACAGCCAGAGGGCTATGACCGTGAGCGGGAGGGCGATTCGTGCGATGAAAGCGAAATCGAAGCTCTCCTTGCGGAAGAGCACGAGGAGCAGGATTATCAGCGCGACGCTGAGAACGGCGGGCGCAGAATGGGGGCCGAACAGGCCGGAGTATGCTTCGGATTCGATGAGGCCGTAGGCGAAACCGTACAGGGCCATGACGAGGAAGATCTGCCACGGGGCTTTGAAGATGTCGTACGTAGGCGATGGGCGGTCGGTAGGCGCTATGTGCTGCATCGAACGTTGAGCCATATAAAGAGATATGAGCGGCAGGCCGGTTGCGAAAACCGCGAGCCAGGGGAGCTTCAAGCCCATGAGCGCGTAAACGATGAGCGCGCCTGCCACGATGGAGCCGCAATAGTAGACGGTCACGCGGAACGGGTTGAGACAGCCGTAGACCTCGCTCCATATGAGGATTATGAGGCCCATGCCGATGCCCCCGAACAGCGTGGCGGGCACCATCAACATGGGGTCGACTCCTGGAACGAGCGTCGTGACGAACAGGAGGGCAGTGCCGATGGTCGTTGAGAGGCCGCAGATTACGAAGACGGCTCTGCGGTTGTAGAAGGGGCCTATGCGACGCGTGAGCAGCACGCAAACGAGCATGACCGCGATTCCGAAGATGTCGAACCAGTCGCGCATCGGGAAAGGAAGCTGCGGGAAGGGCACAAACGACCCCACGAATGCGGTCTCGATCCAAGCACGGTAAACCCCGATGCCAATGAAAGCGAACGAGAACCCCGGGATGCTCACATATGATTTCAGGGACTTCTTCTTCTTCGTCTCTTCGTGGTTATCGGCTTCGTTGGAACCGATAACCCCTGGATTATTCTTCTTTTCCTCTTGGCTCATCGAGGGTCGCGACCTTCCAGAACAACAGTTTTGCTACGTTTAATAATACTAGAATTCTTTGTTTCTTGCTTGGCTAAGCCTTGCGTTATCCCAGTTGGATGGGTGGGTTATGAGAAAGGGTTATAGAGATAACCCCTCTTATTCGTGCAATAGTCGATGCACTCATCACGGGTTTATTTCATAAGTTGCACACATCAGGGCCAACGCCGCAAAAGGAGACGGCACGGCCAAGGTAACAGGAGGAAAGAAGGGGAAGAAAATGGCAGAACTTTCACGTCGCGACATCTTTAAGATTGGTGGCCTCGCGGCCGCTGGCGCAGCTGGCGCATCGTTCCTGGGTGCTTGCTCTCCGAGCGGCCAGGGCAGCGCGGCTTCGACCGCAGCTTCCGCGGGCGGCAGCACCACTAAGGCTGGGCACACGCGTGAGGGCATTCCTGCGTTCCTGAAGGCTCCCGAGCCCATCAAGGACATCAAGGAAACCAAGGACTACGACATCGTGATCATCGGCGCTGGCGCCGCTGGCGTTCCGGCTGCAATCTCCGCGGCTGAGAACGGCGCGAAGGTCGCTCTTATTCAGAAAGAGGCAACGGCCATTTCGCAGGGCAACACCGCAACGGGCATCCTGCTCGACCAGTCCGACCCGGCTGGCGTTCAGGCCGTCGTGAGCAACCTGCTCAAGGAGCACCAGCTCCGCGGCAAGCGCGAGCAGGTCGAGCTCTGGGCCAAGAACTCCGGCGAGGCCATCACATGGGTCAAGGCTCTGGCGGAGAAGGTCGGCGCCCAGGTGTCCGACACCACTCCGAAGTGGACCGCGGGCGTCAAGAACGTCAACGGCTACAGCCTGAACTACCTGTCGATCGACTTTGGCCCGAAGCCCTACAACACGGGCGACGGCATGCGCGCTCTGGCCGAGTACGCTGAGACGATCGGCGTCGAGGTGTTCTACAACACCGAGGCCAAGCAGCTCGTGGGCGACGCGAAGAGCGGCATTACGGGCGTCATCGCCAAGGGCGAAAAGGGCAACATCCAGTTCAACGGCAAGAAGGGCGTCGTGCTCGCGACCGGCGACTATCAGAACGACGACGAGATGGTGAACTACTACATCCCGGATCTGAAGAACATGGGCCGCAAGCAGACCAACAAGACCGGCGACGGCCACAAGATGGCCATCTGGGCCGGCGGCGCGATGGAGGACATCGGCCACACCAAGATGCTCCACGACTTCGATGCGGGCCCGGGCGCCATGGCCGACATGCCGTTCCTGGACGTCAAGATGGACGGCACCCGCTTCTGCAACGAGAAGCAGGTCGGCATGTCCGAGACGAACAACTTCCTTAAGAGCGAAGCTGACCAGGGCAACTATTGCCAGATTTTCGATAGCAACTACATGACCGCTTGCGCCGATTGGCCCGGCAAGCTCTTCGACCCCGAGGCTCTCAAGGACTTCATGCCCGAAGAGCCCGGCGAGAAGAAGGGCGTTTACGAGGGCCAGATCGCCACGTTCAAGGCCGACACGCTCGAAGAGCTCGCCAAGAAGCTCGGCATCACCGACACTGACGCGTTCGTCAAGACGGTCAAGCGTTACAACGAGCTGGTCGCTGCCGGCAAGGACGAGGACTTCGGCAAGGACGCCAAGTGGCTCGTGCCCATCGAGCAGGCGCCGTTCTACGGCATCCATCGTCACGTGCGCGTTTCCGCCATCGTCGCTGGCGTGAACGTCGGCCCGAACATGGAGGTCCTGGCAGACGGCACCAACGAGCCGATCCCCGGCCTGTATGCCATCGGCAACACCGCTGGCAACTTCTACGGTGGCGTTGACTACTCCATGTGGATGCCCGGCCTCTCCCTCGGCCGTGCCCACACGCAGGGTTACGTGATCGGCAAATATCTCGCCTCCAAGTAACTTTTACTCCCTTCCCTCAGAGCTGCGGGGCCCCGTTCGCCATCGGCGAGCGGGGCCCCGTGGTCATTTCGGAGTATTCCGAGGTGAAAGAGGGAAAAATGTTCAAAGAATTTGTGTAGATGGTAGAGCTTGTTGACGGTGACGTAACGTCATCTCATAGCATCGAGCCGTGGGATTTCGTTGCGCATGCTCGCGCAACACAATCAGAGAAAATGCCGTATAAAATGCAGCTCGAGGGCGCGAAGGGAGAGAGTTTGGCGCTTTCAGTCGAAGCAGGGGGAGAGATCTCCGAAGACGAGAACCTGCAGGAGGGCCGAGTGCGGGAACGCCGGGGGCACCGCAGCCATCCTCCGTATCCATTATTTATATATCTCCAAGACGAGAAGGTCGTTTGCGTGGGTGCTGGCGCATGCGCTGAGCGAAAGGTTCAAACGCTCATCGAGTACGGCGCCGACGTGACGGTCGTTTCCCCGGAAGCAACCGAAGCCATCCAGGAGCTCGCGCGTCAAGGCGAGGTGACCTGGATAGCCCGAGAGTACCAGAGGGGCGACTTGGAGGGCGCGATACTCACGGTGTGCGCTACGGACGACCCAGGCGTGAACAACGAGGTGTATCAGGAGGCGTGCAGCCGAAGCCAGTTGGTCAACGTAGTGGACGACCCTCCGAACTGCAATGTGATCGTCCCGAGCGTCCTGCGACGCGGAATGTTCCAGGTTGCCGTGTCGAGTGCGGGTGCCGCGCCGTCGCTGGCGCGTGATTTCCGCCGCAAGCTCGAGGGCGAAATTCCGGAATGGTTCGGGGATTACATCGACGTCGTGGCTGGGGTGCGCAGTTTGATAAAGGCCCGCATAAGCGGTTCTCCATCAGACCGCGAACCGTTGTACCTCGCCGTTTGCTCGAGTGATCTTGAATCGCGTATCGCGGCGGGGGAGCGCCCGAGCGCCGAAGAGGTCTACGAGCAGGTCGTGGCCCCGCTCGTTAGCCAGGGGGTCGAACGATGAGTCTTGTCGTTATCGGCGCGAACCACAACACGGCTCCCTTGTCGATGAGGGAGCGGCTGTCCGTTTCCGGCGTCGAGCTCGCTGATGTTCTCGAGGGCGTGATGTCTTACGAGGGCGTGAACGAGGCGGTCATTCTCTCCACGTGCAACCGCGTGGAATACTATTTGAGCGCGAACACCGAGCGCCTTGGGGCGAAGGCCTGCGTCGACCTGTTCGCCGCGAAGCTCGGCGATTCGCTCGATCCTTCCGAGTTCTACCTTCACCGTGGCCACGAGGCCGTCGAGCATGCCTTCAGGGTTGCGGCGTCCCTCGACTCGCAGGTTTTGGGCGAAAGCCAGATTCTAGGCCAGATGAAGCGCGCCTACGAGGCAGCCGCTGAAGTCGGGGCGTGCGGCAAGTTCCTGACCGAGCTCTTCAAGTCGGCTATCCGCCTTGGCAAGCGCGTGCGGACCGAAACGAGCATCGGCTGCGATTCGGTGTCGCTCTCGACGACGGCGGTTAAGGCCGCCACCCGCAACGTCGGCAGCCTATCGGATGCGAGCGCCGTGATCGTCGGTGCCGGTGAGATGGCGTGCCTCACGGCGGAGTACCTGAGGAGCGCGCGCTGCGCGAACGTCGTGTTCACCAGCAGGTCGTACGATCACGCGCTCGAGTCGGCGCGCCTGTTCGGCTTCAAGGCAATGCCGTTCGAGCGGCGTTACGAGGCTATCGAGGCGGCCGATGTGGTCTTCGCCGCCACGAGCAGCCCCGACCCCGTCATACTTGCTCAATCGGTAGCTTCCGTCATGACCGCGCGAAGGGGGCGCAAGCTCGTGCTTATCGACGAGTCCGTGCCGCGGAACATCGCCAGCGATTGCGGTAACGTCGGGGGCGTCGTGCTCTACGATCAGGAATCGCTCATGTCGATCATCGACGACGGCCTCGCCAAGCGCATGGGCTCGGTGAGCGCGGTCGAGGGCATGGTGGACGAAGCGCTCGAGGAATTCTCGAGCTGGATGGAAGAGCATCTGGTCCAACCGACCATAAAGGATATCTACCTGAAGGGCGCGAGCACGCTAGGCAACGAGCTCAGGCATGCGAGCAACGAGCTTGCCAAGGCCAGGGGCGAGGAGTTGACGGCCAAGGAGCTCGGAATCCTCGCGGCGTACGGCAACGCCATGGTGAAGAAGCTGCTCCATGGGCCCGTCACCCAGTTAAAGAAGGAAGCGCACCGTTCAGATTCGTATTATTACGTCGATGCGATGCGTTACCTGTTCGACCTCGATGAAAACCTATCGAGCATGTCGCGCTCGTGCGAGAGCGGCGCTTGTCTCGACGGCGGTTATTGCCCGATGCAGCTCGACGAGCGCATCCGGCCTGCCTGCCAGCATTCCGGAGGCATTTCATGACAGAAACATGCGTAATCGCCACGCGTGGCAGCCAGCTTGCTTTGTGGCAGGCGAACACGGTGGCCGGAACGCTCGAAAGGGCGTTTCCCAATCTTGACGTGCAGGTCAAGGTCATCAAGACAACTGGAGACGTAACGCTCGACATGCCGTTGCACGAGATCGGCGACAAGGGCATGTTCACGAAGGAGCTCGAGGTGGCGCTTCTCGACGGGAGCGCAGACATGTGCGTCCATTCGATGAAGGACGTGCCGAGCGAGCTTCCCGAAAACTGCGTCATAGCTGCGATGCTCGAGAGGGCGGACGTGCGTGACGTGCTTGTCTGCGGCCCTCGGATCCAAGGCGCGACGAGCCTCGCGGACCTTCCCGAGGGGTCGGTCATAGGCACTGGGTCCCTGAGGCGCGCTGCGCAGCTGAGCGCCTCTTTCCCGAGCGTCGAGCCAAAGGGCATTCGCGGCAACGTGGACACGCGCCTCGAGAAGTCGCAAGGCAGCGATTACGATGGTGTGATCCTGGCCGCCGCCGGCGTGGGAAGGCTCGGGCGCTCAGAGATGGTCTCCTGCGTCATTCCCGTTGAGGAAATGATTCCCGCTGCGGGGCAAGGCGCCGTGGGTATCGAGGTGAGGGCCGATGACGACCGCGCGAACGCTTGGTGCGCGGCCATCAACGATGCCTCCACGTTCGAGTGCGTGGCTGCCGAACGGCACATCCTCGCCGAGCTCGGAGGCAGTTGCAAGGTGCCACTGGGCGCCTATGCGCGAGTCGTGGACGATGTGGCGGTGATCGACGCGATAGTGCTGTCCGTCGACGGAGGCCGTGTGGCGCGCAGCCATGTCGAGGCGCAGATGCCAGCCGATTTGATCGGCCTCGCCGATCGCGCGCTCGGCGAGCTCGAGAAGCAGGATGCGCGCGGGATTCTTGCTGAGATCCTCGCGGCGGAACAGGAGTAGTGCTCATGGGAAACGTGAAGGTGTATCTCGTGGGCGCAGGCCCCGGCGATGCGAAGCTCATAACCGTGCGGGGGCTCGAGCTCGTCAAGAATGCCGACGTGATCGTCTACGACTACTTGGCGAACGAGGAGATCCTAGGCGCTGCCCGTGCGGATGCGGAGATGCATTACGTGGGCAAGCAGGGTTTCACGGGGCATATGACCCAGGGCGAGATCAACGAACTGCTCGTTGACCTGTGCCGCAAGGAAAGCGAGAAGCAGGGCAACCGGTGCATCGTGCGCTTGAAGGGCGGCGACCCGTTCGTGTTCGGCCGGGGCGGCGAAGAGGCTGAGATGCTGGCAGGGCACGGGTTCGAGTTCGAGATCGTCCCCGGCGTTACGAGCGGCATCGCAGCTCCGGCTTATGCCGGCATTCCGGTCACGCAGCGCAAGGTCGCTTCGTCGGTCACGTTCGTGACGGGGCATGAGGACCCGACGCGCGATAGGACGAGCATCGATTGGAAGAGCCTCGCGGTCTTGGCGTCGATGGGCAACACGGTCTGCTTCTACATGGGCATACGGTCGCTCCCGCTCATCGCGGAGAGGCTGATGGCCGAGGGCCTGGATGGGGCCACCCCCGTCGCGCTCGTGCGCTGGGGAACCACGCCCAAGCAGGAAACGCTCGTGTCTGCGCTCGAAACGGTTGCCGCCGATGCCGAGCGCGCTCAGTTCAAGGCGCCGGCGATCATCCTTGTGGGCCGCGTTGCGGCGTATCGCGAGAAGCTTGCCTGGTTCGAGGGCGCGCCCCTCTTCGGGAAGACCATCGTCGTGACTCGCATGTCCGGGCAGGGGGGAAAGCTGAGCGCGGCTTTGGCCGGTCTTGGCGCCAACGCGATCTGCATGCCCACGATCGAGATCGCCGAACCCGATAGCTACGAGGCGCTCGACGGGGCAATTGACATCATCGGGGGCTACGACTGGATCGTGTTCACGAGCGCGAACGGAGTCGAGAGGTTCTTCGCGCGCATGCGACACCTGGCTGCAGGTGATGCGCGGTCGCTTTCGTCCGCCCGCATCGCCGCCATTGGGCCGGCAACGGCCGAGCGGCTCGAGTCGTATGGCATTGTCGCGGACGTAGTGCCCGACAACTATCGCGGTGAAGGCGTGTTCGAGGCCATTAGGTCGTGCGAGTCGCAACGCAAGGGATGCGCCGGTGACGAGGCTCTTGTCGGCGCGAAGGTGCTTATCCCGCGAGCTCAGGTGGCAAGGGATGCCCTGCCTGCCCTTCTTACAGAATCTGGTGCGTCTGTTGAAGTCGCCCCTGCGTATAAAACCGTCCTGCCCGAAGAGGGATCCTGCGAGAAGATCAGGTCGCTGTTCGCGTCCGGCGAAGTGAGCGCCGTCACGTTCACCTCGTCGTCGACCGTGCGCAACCTCGTCGAGATTATCGGCGAGAACGACTTGGCGTTGCTCGAAGGGGTCGACCTCTTCTCGATAGGGCCCGTGACCAGCGCGACGCTTGCCGAGAAAGGGCTTGCGGCCAGCGTTGAAGCGGAGGAGTACACCATACCGGGGCTCGTCGAGGCGATAGAGCGCTTCTATTCGGAGCGGCCAGAGGCTGGAAACCGCTAATCAGGCGGATTGTTGGAAATCGTTCGAATTACGGAAGGCACTTAGATGATCGGCATATCGAAGCTATATTGCGGGACGGTTGAACCTTCGGATGTATTGAGGTACCGCCGCCAATCGAAGGAGCTGCCGAGCGGGCTGCTCCAGTTCTCCAAGGACAAGAAGCCTGTCTTCGTGTGGAACTGCACGCGCACGTGCAACCTGAAGTGCGAGCATTGCTACGCGCAGTCCGATGCGAAGGCATACGACCAGCTGTCCACCGAAGAGGCCAAGGCCATGATCGACGACATCTCGGCGTTTGGCTGCCCCGTCCTGCTCTTCTCGGGCGGCGAGCCCTGCATCCGCCCGGACCTCCTCGAGCTCATGCAGTACGCCAAGGGCAAGGGCATGCGCGTGGTGCTGTCCACGAACGGCACGCTCATCACCCCCGAGCTGGCCAAGCAGTTCGCGCAGGTCGGGCTTTCCTACGTCGGCGTCTCGTTCGACGGCAACCGCGAGACGCATGACGAGTTCAGGGGCGTGAAGGGCTCGTACGACCGCGCGATCGAGGGCATGCGCAACGCGCGCGCCGAGGGCATCAAGGTGGGCCTGCGCTTCACCATCAACAAGCACAACTGGCGTGAGGTCGACAGCATGTTCGAGCTCATGAAGCAAGAGGGCATCAACCGCGCGTGCTTCTACCATCTCGTTTACTCGGGCCGCGGAACCGAGATGATGGAGGAGGACCTCACTCAAGAAGAGACGAGGATGGTTGTCCGTCACATCATGGACCTCACGAAGCAGTGGTTCGACGAGGGCGGCAAGCCGGAGATCCTCACCGTCGACAACCACGCTGACGGCCCGTTCATCTACCTCGAGCTGCTCAAGGAGAATCCGGAGCGCGCTGCCGAGGTCATGCAGCTCCTCCAATGGAACCAGGGCAACAGCTCGGGCAACGGCATCGCATGCGTGAGCTGGGACGGCGAGGTGTACGCAGACCAGTTCTGGCGTCATTTCAGCTTCGGCAACGTCAAGGACCGCCCGTTCTCGGAAATCTGGTCGGACACGAGCCGCACCACTCCCGAGAGCGAGCTCATGTACCGCCTGAAGGACAAGCGTCCGTGGGTGAAAGGCCGCTGCAAGGACTGCAGGTGGCTCGACATCTGCGGCGGCAACTTCCGCGTTCGCGCCGAGGCGGCCACGGGCGACCTGTGGGAGGCGGATCCCGCATGCTTCCTGACCGATGAGGAGATCATGAAGCATGCAGACGACCCCGAGAAGCGCGTCGTCGAGATGCCGTTGTACGAAGACGCCGAGGAGGCATAGCATGGAATACGGGAAGTTCCCCCAATACCGCCCGCGCAGGATGCGCAACGGCGAGCTCGCTCGCAACATGATCCGCGAGACGGAGGTCAGCGCAAACGATTTCATCTACCCGCTCTTCGTCAAGGCGGGGGAGGGCAAGCGCGACGAGGTGCCGAGCATGCCCGGCGTGTTCCAGGTGACCCTCGACATGCTGATGCCGGAAATCAGGGAGCTGCTCGACCTCGGCATCCATTACGTTCTGCTCTTCGGCCTGCCGGCGGAGAGGGACGAGGTGGGCTCTTCGGCGTGGCACGACCATGGCGTCGTGCAGGAGGCCTGCAGGATCATCAGAGCCGAAGCCCCCGAGATGTTCGTCATAACCGACGTCTGCATGTGCGAATACACGAGCCACGGGCATTGCGGCAAGCTCGACGACGAGGGCTACGTCATGAATGACGCGACGCTCGACCTGCTCGCCGCCGAGGCCGTGAGCCACGCGAAGGCCGGTGCCCAGATGGTCGCGCCCTCCGATATGATGGATGGTCGCGTGGGCTATATCCGCAAGGCGCTCGACGATGCTGGGTTCGAAAACGTGCCCATAATGAGCTACTCCACCAAGTATGCGAGCGGCTTCTACGGACCGTTCCGCGATGCAGCCGATTCGGCTCCCGCTTTCGGGGACCGCAGGGCGTACCAAATGGACCCGGCGAATGCCGACGAGGGCGTCCGCGAGGCGATGTACGACATTGCCGAGGGTGCTGACATGGTCATGGTAAAGCCCGCGCTCCCGTATCTCGACGTGCTCAGCCGTGTGAAGCGCGAGACCGGCTTCCCGACGGTCGCCTACAATGTGTCGGGCGAGTATTCCATGGTGAAGGCCGCGGCGCAAAACGGCTGGATCGACGAGAAACGCGTGGTCCTCGAGCTGCTGACGAGCATCAAGCGCGCCGGCGCCGACATGATTATCACCTACCATGCAAAAGACGCCGCGAAGTGGCTGGCGGGGGAGTAGACCATGAACCATCCTGAAGCAATGAGCGCCGGCCATCCCGGCGGCCATCCTGGCGGTCACCCGGGCGGACATCCGGACGGACACCCCGGCGGGCATCCCGGTGGACACCCCGGTGGACACCCCGGTTCCGGGCGCGGATACCGTCCGGGAGCGGGCGCTGCCGCGAAGGCGTTCGAGGAGCGCACGGGCATCAAGGCGCCCCGCATCATAGCGTGGGAGATAACGCGCAGCTGCAACCTCGTGTGCGAGCATTGCCGCGCTGCCGCCCATTGCGACCCGTACCCTGGCGAGCTTTCGTTGGAGCAGTGCAAGCAAGTGATGGACGATATCGCAACCATCACCGACCCCATCCTCATCCTCACCGGCGGCGAGCCGCTCATGAGGCGCGACATCTGGGAAATCATCGATTACGCTCATAGCAAGGGGCTCCATCCGGTAATCGGCACGAACGGCACGATGATCGATGAAGACACGGCCGCCAAAATTGCCGAGCACGGCATTCCGCGCGTCTCGATCTCGCTTGACTTCCCCACGCGCGAGGCGCAGGACAGGTTCAGGGGCAAGGAAGGCGCCTACGACGAGGCTGTCGCTGGCATCGAGAACTTGAAGAAGCATGGCGTGGAAGTTCAGATCAACTCGACGTTCACCAAGATGAACAACGACCTGTGCGACGACCTTCATGACCTTGCGGAAGATTTGGGCGCCGTGGCGTTCCACCCGTTCCTGCTCGTCCCGACCGGGCGTGGAGAGGACCTCGTGGACGTGGAGCTCTCCCCGCAGGAATACGAGGAACTGCTCGTGTGGGCGTATCACCGCCAGAAGACCTCGCCCATGAAGTTCAAGCCCACCGATTCGCCGCAGTACTACCGCATCATGCGCCAGCAGGCAGCCATGGAGGGGATCAAGATCACGCCCCAGACGCACGGCATGGAGGCCATGACGCGCGGGTGCCTCGGCGGTATCACCTTCGCGTTTATCAGCCACGTGGGCGACGTACAGCCCTGCGGTTACTTCGACATGCAGCTCGGCAACGTGCTCGAGACTTCGTTCTCGGAAATCTGGGAGAACTCGCCCGTATTCGCCGACCTGCGCGATTTCAGCAAGCTCAAGGGAAAGTGCGGCCTGTGCGAGTACAAGGGCGTCTGCGGCGGGTGCCGTGCGCGCGCCCTCGCCGCCACGGGAGACTATCTGGCCGAGGAGCCGTATTGCGCGTACGTTCCGAAGAAGGCCGCGAAGAAGCTTGTCCTCGACGAGATCCAGAGCGGCTTTCCGTTGGAGCATGACCCGTACGGAGCGCTCGCAGTGCAGCTCGGTCTCGACCGCGACCAGGTGCTCGAGGCGGTTCGGTCGTTGCGCGACGACGGTTCGATCAGGCAGATCGGGGCATCCTTGTCCTCCCGCGACTTGGGGTACGCATCGACGCTTTGCGCGATGGCGGCCAAGGGCTCCGAAGCGGACATTGACCGCGCGGCGGATATCGTGAGCGCACGGCCCGAGGTCACGCATAACTACCTGCGCGATGCGGAATACAACGTGTGGTTCACGCTGATCGCGCGCTCAAACGACGAGATCGAGAGGATCCTCGCTGAGCTCAGGGGGGAGACGGGGTGTGACGACATCCTGAACCTGCCTGCCACGAACCTGTTCAAGATCAAGGTGGACTTCGGGAAGGCCGGATCGTCCGAGGGCGAAGGCGGCACGGCGGCGGAGGCCGCCGACGCAACTCCGTTCAATGCCGACGATCCCTTCGACGTCGCGCTTCTGCGATGGGCCCAATCGGATGCCGTCGGGGAGCATCCGTTCTACGACGCTGCGCAGGCTATCGCTGCAGAAACGGGCGATGGGTCCGTTAGCGAGGAGCGAGTGCTCGAGCGGATGCGCGAGCTGAAGGCCGCGGGCATCGTCCGCAGGTACGGCGCGTTCGTGCGCCACAGGAGCATCGGATACGCCTTCAACGGCATGACGGTGTGGGACGTGCCCGAAGGCAAGCTCGTCGAGGCCGGTCGCGAGGTGTCGAAGCTGAAGTTCGTGTCGCATTGCTACAGCAGGAACCGCACCGAGACGTGGCCGTACAACTTCTATGCGATGGTGCATGCCAAGACAGAGGAGGAGCTGGCGGCATACGTGGACGAGGCAAAGAAACTCGTCGGTTGCGAGCCGCGCGTGCTGGTATCCTCCAAGGAATACAAGAAGTCGCGCCCCGTCTTT
Organism: Coriobacteriaceae bacterium; assembly: GCA_015062685.1. Classification (GTDB taxonomy): domain Bacteria; phylum Actinomycetota; class Coriobacteriia; order Coriobacteriales; family Eggerthellaceae; genus UBA9715. Next base: position 94,019 of record SUUE01000002.1, on the reverse strand, counting down.
TTCGGCGGTGCGCTTTAGGAACGGCGCCTCGCCTGCAGGCGACGGCGGAGCTTGAGAATAGAAAGACGGGAACAACGACATGGCGCTCAATCACGTGAACTCCGATAAGGCTTTCGAGGCTGCGAAGAAGGTTATACCGGGCGGTGTGAACTCTCCGGTGAGGGCATGCGGGAGCGTCGGCGCGAACCCCGTGTTCTACGATCGCGCCAAGGGGAGCCGCGTGTGGGACGTCGATGGGAACGAGTACGTCGACTTCATATGCAGTTGGGGCCCGATGATCCTAGGCCACGGCAACGAGGGCGTCATGTCCGCCGTGAAGGCGCAGCTCGAGCGCGGCACGTCGTATGGCGCGCCCTGCGAGGCGGAGATAAAGCTCGCACGGAAGATCTGCGAAGTCGTGCCGAACGTCGAGGAATGCCGCATGGTGTCGTCCGGCACCGAGGCGACGATGACCGCCTTGCGCCTGGCGCGTGGCTTTACCGGGCGAAACAAGATCATCAAGTTCGCGGGCAACTACCACGGCCATAGCGATTCCCTGCTCGTGAGCGCGGGTAGCGGCGTGGCCACGCTGGGGATTCCCGGCACGCCGGGCGTCACCCCCGCGTGCGCGAGCGACACCATGATCGCCACGTACAACGACCTGGCCTCGGTTCGCGCGCTGTTCGAGGGCGCGCCCGACGACGTCGCGTGCGTCATCGTCGAGCCGGTTTGCGGCAACATGGGCGTCGTTGCTCCCCGGGAGGGTTTCCTGCAGGGCCTGCGCGACCTGTGCGACGAGTTCGGCGCCCTGCTAATCTTCGACGAGGTGATAACGGGCTTCCGCGTGGCGCTGGGCGGAGCGCAGGAGCGTTTCGGCATCAGGGCCGATATCGTCACCTTCGGCAAGGTGATCGGCGCAGGGTTTCCGGTGGGCTGTCTGGCCGCTTCCGCGGAAGTGATGGAGCATCTCGCCCCCGTCGGGCCCGTGTACCAGGCGGGAACGCTCTCGGGCAACCCGGTCGTCATGGAGGCGGGTTACGCGCAGCTGGAGCAGCTTTGCGCGCCCGGCGTCTACGAGGCCTTGGACGAGAAGGGCGCGGCCCTCGCGAAGGGCATGCGCGATGCTATAGCGGAATCGGGGGTCGTTGCCTGCGTGAACCAGTTCGGTTCAGTGGCGACCGCTTTCTTCAACGAGGGCCCGGTGACCGATTGGGATTCCTCCGCCCGCAGCAACACTGAGCAGTTCGCAGCCTACTATCGCTCCATGGTCGAGCAGGGCTTCCTCATTGCCCCGAGCCAATACGAGGCATTGTTTGTATCTCTTGCGCATACTGCTTGTGATATCGATGAGTTTATCGGCGCATTCAAGCGTGCTCTGCAGGTCGTCAAGGCAATGTAGGCTACAATTCACAGTTGCGCGTAAGCGCGGTATGTCATACGCCCCCATCGTCTAGCGGCCAAGGACGCCGGCTGCTCAAGCCGGAAACGGAGATTCGAATCCTCCTGGGGGCACCAGCGTGTTATGTCTGATGGTGGTGCGATTCGCTGATGTGCGGGACGCCTCCGTTGGCGGTAGGAGCAACTGTGGGAGAGCCAGAGAACAACGGACTCATGACGGTGGGCGTGTTCGCCCGGCGTGCGGGCGTGAGCGTTCGCACCGTCCAGTATTACGACTTGAAGGGCCTATTGTCTCCCACGACTAAGGATGGGAACAATCTCAGGCTGTACTCCGAAGAGGACCTCGGGTGTCTTTATCGCATCCTGACCTTGAAGTACTTGGGTTACTCGCTTGCGGAAATAAAGGCAGGCGAAGGCCAAGACGATATCGAGGAGCTCAACGAGGCTCTCGGCCGCAGGATGGGCGAGCTCGAGAAGGAAAGCGTCAACATCCTCAGGAACATCACCACGGTCCAGAGCCTGCAGATGCAGCTCGATACGAGCAGGGAAGTCGATTGGGCACATTTCGCCTCGCAGATCGACGAGATCAAGAACCACGAGGACGTTCTCTGGAACGCGATGGTCGGCGATTCCGTCGAAGGGCAGCCGGTTCCGGGGCTGAGCCGCGAGCAAATCATGCAATGGCACCGCCTGATGGGCGACACCATCGAGGTTATGCACGCGGGTGCTGCCGTTACGGACGAGCGCGCTCAGGCTCTCGCGATACGCTACGAAAAGCTCGGTGGCATGACGAGCGCCATGGCCGGCCTGAAGAGGCTCGAGAACCAGCGCGATGTGGGCCCGAAGGAATACGGGCGCGACTTCTATGCCGGCCTCCAACGCCGTACCCTCAGCTATTTGCAAGATGCCCTCGATGCGCTCGGCAATGGTAACGAGTCGTTTAACGATGATTGCGCTGAAAGCTCAGGTGCCCGATAATTCTTTTGTGCTCGCTTTCTAGGCATGTGGGTATAGCTTCAACGCAAGGGGGATGCGCGGTTGACGGAAAGCACGGTCGGGCTGAAACGAAGAGGCGTGAGCGAGAGCGATTCGCAAACCGCTGTGAAGCCTACGCGCAAAAGCGCCGAGACGCCCGATTTGGAGCAGCTATACCGCGAGAACTTCCGGAAGGTTTACAATTACGCTTACTATCGGCTGCTCGACCCAGCGCTAGCAGAGGACATAACGAGCATCACGTTCGTGAAGGTGGCCGAAAAGATACACCTCTTCGACCCTTCGAAGGCATCGTTTTCCACGTGGGTCATACGGATCGCGCACAACACGCTCATCGATTATTATCGCAGGCGCAAAGTCGAGTCGCCGCTCGATGAAGTCGGGTCGGACGAGCCGTCGAGTGAGGACGAGTACCCGGAGCTCGACGAGCGCGCCAAGGAGGTTGCGCGGTTGCTCTCGTACATTTCCGAGGAAGACCGCGAGCTCGTGTATCTGAAGTATTACGAGGACAAGCGCAACGTGGAGATAGCGCGCATCCTCGACATGAACCCCGCAACCGTCTCGACGCGGCTCTACCGTGCAATAGCGAAAATGCGCAAACACGTCAGGCAGCCCTCGTAGACCGGCTTCCGTGCATATTGCGGGTTTGATGCTAAATGCCCCGAACGGGCAGTTAATAGGGTAAAGTAAGACAAAGGTGACAATCAAAAGAGGTTTTGCGAGGTGCCTTTGCTCGAACTGGCGTGTGGACTGCTCATTCCGTTTCTCGGAACGACGCTTGGGGCGGCGTGCGTGTTTCTGCTGCGGCAGCAGCTGAACCGCGGGATAGAGCGCGCCCTTTCGGGGTTCGCGGCGGGCGTCATGGTTGCCGCGTCCGTATTCAGCCTGATAATTCCCTCCATGGAGGCGTCAGCCGAAATGGGGCAGCTCTCGTTTCTTCCCGCGCTCGTGGGTTTCTGGGCGGGCACGTTGTTCCTGCTCTTGCTTGACCATGTCATTCCCCACCTGCATTTGAGGGCAGCTGAATCGGAGGGCCCGCATACGGGGCTTCACCGCACGACGCTGCTCGCGTTAGCAGTTACCCTGCATAACATTCCCGAGGGTATGGCGGTTGGCGTAGTCTTCGCCGGATGGGTTACGGGCAACGCGACCATCACGCTCGCGGCGGCCATGGCGCTCTCTATTGGCATCGCCTTGCAGAATTTCCCCGAGGGCCTCATCGTGTCGCTGCCGATGCGCTCCGAATGCGGGCGGGGCCGCGCTTTCCTTCTGGGAATGGGATCGGGGGTCGTCGAGCCTTTCGCCGCGTTGCTGACCATAGCGTTGTCGAGTGTGATCGTGCCGCTGCTGCCGTACCTTTTGGGCTTCGCCGCCGGGGCCATGATGTACGTGGTGGTGGAGGAGCTTATTCCGCAGATGAGCGAAGGAGAGCATTCTAACATCGGCGTGACCTTCTTCGCGGTCGGCTTCACGCTCATGATGGCGCTCGACGTGGCGCTCGGGTAACCGGCTGCGAGATCGGGCTAGCAATCCAATGCTTCTCGAGCGAGCGCCTTGATGGTGCGCTCTATGGCTTGGAAGCCGTTGAGCCGCTCATCGGAGAAGGCATCTTTGAGTTCGGTCCGGTCGACGAATGTAACCTTCGCAGCATCTATCTCCTCGAGCGTGCGGCCATGGAAGAGCGCGCGCATGAGAAGCAACATCCCGCGCACGATAAGCGTGTCGCTCTCCATGTCGAGCGAAAGCCTCGGATGCGACTCGAGGGATTCGTCATTCGGTAGGGCTCGGGCTCGTATCCATACCTGCGATTGGCATTTGTCCACGAGCGCGCTTTCTTGCTTCTCCTCCTCGGTAAATGAGGGAAGCTGCGCAGACAGCTCGACGAGGTAGGTGTATTGACCGAAGACGTCTCCGAGCGAATTGAATTCGGCGACGATGGCGTCCTGAGCCTTGTCGAAGGTTGCTCCGTTGATGCTATCAAGCAACTGCATCGGCTCTCCTTGCGAGGTATTGCCGCGCCGCCTCTTCGGCAATTGCGCTCATCGATGTGATCTCGGCTGTTTGGGTTTCGTCGATGTTGATGCCCAATGCTTTGTTGAGGGAAATGACCAGGAGGATCTTCTTCGTCATCTCCGACGAGGTGTCCTTGCACTTCGTGTCGAGCTCGGTTCGGCGAACCTGCTCGACCGGCATGCCGAGGCCTCGGGCAAGACTCAGTTCGCCGAGATACCGCATGACGTCCTCTTTCATGTCTTCCGGCTCGAGGAGGTAGCGGATACGGGTGTACTCTTTCACTGCTACAACGAGCTCTTCGAAGGACGGGCTTCCAGCACACGTTTGGGCCATGAGGGCATCAGCTCGCTTTCCTGCTGCTTGGATGCGGTCGCGCAGTTCCGTGTTAATGCCGCGAGCGCTGTCGTACTCCATGGGTGTCCTTTCGTGTGGGTGGATGCGTGTTGGGCTAGTTGCTAGGGGCGGGCCCGTTGAGTGCCACAGCGATAAAACCGCCGTCATGAGAAGGGCATCAGCGGGCCCACGAGCATCAGGAGCTTAAAGGCTTTCGTTTAGTCGAACAGTACGGCCTCGACGCCAAGAATCTCGGCGAGTTTCTCGAGCTCCTCGGTGTAATCGCCGAAGACGGCTACGCAGTGGCAGCCGAACTCGAGTTGGGCGCGGAAGAGGCCGTCGCGATCCTGGACCTTGTAGTAAATGCCCTCGGGGCAGCCGAAGCGCTCGTAGCCGGTGCCACCGACCACGTCGCCCTTGATGATGAGCATCTTGGTGGCCGTGGGGTTGAGGCGCATGATCGTGGCAACCTTGCCGGCATCCTTGGTGAAGTCGCGGCGGATGGTGGCGCCGAAGCGGCCGCCTGCAGCGAAGGGGCCGACGGCATAGGGGTTCTCGTCGCCGTCATAGCCGTCCATATAGCGGTTCGGGACTGCATGCCACAGGCAGTACAGCTGATTATCGAACTCCTTCGTGCACGGCTGCTCGCTAAACCAGTTCTTGGAAACAATCTGGCCGTCTTCCATGACCACCGGCGTGTTGTTGCCCTGGTACGGAGCGCATCCGGACAGCGAGGCCATGATGGTGATTGCTACGGCGGCGTTAACGTCGCCTTCGCATGCGGAGCAGATCTTGGCTTCGTTGTTCAGAGAATGGTTCAGGCAGAACGTCACCTGTTCTTCGTTGATGCGGGTGGTGGCGCAGCATTCCTTGCACTGGGCGGTGAAGGCGTTGCATTGGAAGTGGTCCATGAGCTTGCGTGCGAGGACGGTGAAGCGGACAGCCTTGAGGATCTTGTCGCGGTCCATCCATACCTCGTCTGCGCCAGCGATGAGCTCATCGGTGATGCGCTCGGCCTCCGCCTCGTCTTCGTCGTTGAGGTTGCAGGCGGTGCGCAGCGGGAGCGTGTGGTTGCCGGTGCCATCGCCGTTGGTCAGCTGGTCCATCACTTCGTGCAGGTTGATGGAGGTTTGCATTACGCCAAAGGCGTTCTCGCCGCATTTGAAGTCGTCGGTGAGGTAGCAATCGCTCTCATGGCGGATCATCTTGAGGATGCGGGTGTTGGCAAGGGCCTTCACTGCCTTGAAGCAGTGAATCATCAGATCGGCTTCCTTCCAGTCGATAGCGCCGAAGGCGTCCTTGCGGCCGCGGTTGATAAGCTCGGAAAGCTCGGAGAGGGTGATGGCGCCGGAGTTGGTCAGGATGATCATGGGCTTGGTGTAGCGCTGGCCCATTTCGCGCACGAGGCGGGGCATCGGGTTGCCGAAGATGAAGATCACGTCGCATTCGGCCACAGCCGCGTCAAGCTCGTCGAACTGCTCGACGGTGAAGTAGAACTCGTCGGTGCAGTAGACGCCTTTGGCGGGAAGCAGGTTGACGTCCTTGTCGTCCGCCCAGAGGGCGTCCATCCTGTCCTGGAAGGCTTTGAAGCCCATGGCGGTGGCGCGCTCGTCGAATTCCTTGGTGAGCTCTTCGGCGCCGCCGAAACGGCACGGACCTTCGTATGCAACCTGGTGAATCAGGGAGCCATAGATAGGCAGAACGTTGACCTGGCACTCGATGGGCTTGCGGATGGCCTCGCCGGCCTTGCTGGTTGCGATCATTGTCGTTTCCTTTCGATGGAGGTGATTAGTTTCGATTCGTTATTGCCAGTGCGGCTACTCGATGGTCAGGACCTCGAGGCCGAGGAGCTTTGCAAGGGCCACGGCGTTGTCGAAATGGTCGCCGTAGACCAGGGGCACGTGATTGCCCACCTGCAACTGGCACTCATGAAACTTCTTGGCGTTGTCGACTTCGAAGAAGACGCCCTCGGTGCAGTTCTCGTCCTTGTAGCCGATGCCGGAGACGATGGTTCCGCGGCAGATGAAGATCTTCTCGCACAGCGGGTCGAAACGCGCCATGGTTACGGTATTGCCTGCGTCCTTGGCGAAGTCGTAGCGGATGGTCGCGCCCCAACGGCCGCCCATGGCGAACGGGCGAATTGCGTAGGGTTCCTGCTCTGCGTCGAATCCGAAGAGCTTGCGGTTTGGCACTGCATGGAAGGTGTAGGCGATCTTTCCGGCCTTCTCCATGGCGTCGACGGCGCCGGCGTAGGAGTCACCGTTGCGCTTGAGGAGGGGTGAGACCTCGAGTCCGGAGTCGCTGGTGAGCTTGCCCACGGAAGTGTTGCCCATGTAGGGCGCGCTGAAAGACAGGTTGCTCAGGAACACCATCGAGATCAAAGCAGACAAGTCGTACTCGCAGGCGGAGCAGATGCCGTTCTCGTTGTTCAGGGAGTGATTAAGGCAAAGCGTGAACCTTCCCTCGTTGAGGCGGCGCGTAGCGCACATGTCGGGGCAGGGTGCAGCGAATGCATTGCAGTCCAGCTTGTCCATGAGCTTGTTCACCAGGTAGTTGGCTTTCATGGACGGGAAGATGTCTTCGGCGCTCATGTCGCATTCGTCGGCACCTGCCATGAACTCCTCGACGCGCTGCCTGATGATGGCCTCGTCCTCGTCGTTGATGTTGTCGGCCTTTCGACCCGGCAGCGTCGGGTTGGTGGTGGGGTCGACGTTCTTGGTCTGGTCCAGGAACTCGTGCAGATTGTAGTAGCGGAACTCGACGCCCAGTTTGTCCGTGACGTCCTCGTGCCTGTAGAACGAGTCCAGCGCCGACAGAGAATGGTCGGAGTTGTTGCGCGGCACGGCCAATACGCGGGTGTTGCGCAGAACCTTGCGGGCGCGCAGCACCTTGAAGCCCTCGATGGCGTCTTCCCAGCTTGCCCACCCGAAAGCCTCGCAGCCGCGGGGGCGAAGGGCGGCAACCATTCCGGTGTCGTTGCAGCATTGCAGCACGCTGCACATAGGCTTTTTCACCTTCTGGGCCATGGCGAGGGCCAAGTCGATTCCGAACGGGTGGAACTTCACCAGGTAGATATCGGCCTCATCGTCATGCGCTGCGCATTCGGCCAGAATGTCATCGGTGATGGGGAACGTCTCGTCGCGCTTGATGACAAGCGGGTCGAGCACGTTCACGAAAGGCACGTCGTTCAGGTTGGAAGTGACTTCCTCGTTGAAGGCGTCGGCGATGGTCGCGATGCGCATCATGTCGAACTCTTTGGTGAGCTGCTCGCCCTCGCCGAAGCGGCAGGGTCCCTCGAACACATACTCATGGTACACGGCGAACATAATGGGCTGGACGTTGAGCTTGATGTCCTTGCCTTTTTTGATACTCATGCCTCTCTCTTTCTCCTCTCTCGTCTCTTGGTGCTCGTACACTGATATCCAAGCCCCGCCGCCCGGCCGAAGCGGCGGTGCATTAGGATCGAACGGGTGCTAAGCGCCCTCTCTTAGCGCGTTTTGAAGAAGCGACGCAAGTTCTGGGAGCGTCTTGGCCAGCGCGGCTTTATCGGGGTCGAGCTCCCTTATGCCAAGGCCCTTGCGCAGCGCAATGATTAAGAGAAGTTGCTTGGTAGTTGCGGAGGAGGCTCCGGCGCAGTTGATGCCCAGGTCTGCGAGTTTGGCAGGATCGCCCGACAGTTCGATCGAGCGGATGATGGAACGCTCTGCCAGCTCTTTGATTGAGTGGCTTTCGATGGGGTCGTCATCAATGAGGAAGCGGAGTCGAACGTACTTCGTAAGGTGGCTCAAGAAATCGTTTTCATCTGCACATGTGCGCATTTCTTCCAGCTCCTCGTTGCTGAGGCGCTCGCTCTCAATGACGCGCTCCTTCAGATCCATCGTCTACCCCTCGTACTCGATGATTCCTGAAAAGATGTGACGCGGTCATTTTAGGAAGCTGGATATGAGCATATAATTGGCAGAGCGAACAAAATAGAAATTAATTTATGTAAATTATGACAAAGGATGGAGTATGGCCGCCACTCTGAACATGCTTGCTGAGTTTTTGGGAGAGCGGGTTGTGCATCGGCCGGTAAAGATGACTACGCGCTTCTCATGGGTTGCTATGCTGTCATACGATGACGAGCTCGAGCGTCGTGCTGAGCGCTGCTCGACTTGCACTGAAGTGTGCGCCGAACGCGTTACCGATGAGGATGTAAAGCGTTTGAGGGCGGATGCTTCTTCGGATATGCAGGTCGTCTTCGACGATGGCCAGGAGGTTGATTTCTACGATCAGGAGGTGCAGGGCACCCTTTATTGCGGAGTTTTGTCTGGCGCATTGGCGTTTCTCGAACAGCACCCATCCGCATATGCGCTTGCCGTGGTGCAGCCGGGCGCTCCTCATGATTGCGCAAGCAGCCGGGCAGAGCATCTGCTCATCGTTGAGGACGCTCGCAAAATCGTGTCCGTATACGAGGAAGTACGTCGTTTTTTCATGCGATACGAGCGCTGGACGAGCCGCATGCGATCCTGTCTTTTTGAGGGCGGCGGCTATCAGGACTTCATGGACGCGTGTGTTGGCATATTCAAAGATGTCATCTGCGTTACTGACTCGGGCTATCGATTGATGGCCTATACGCGCGACCTCCCCATTGATGACCCTGTCATTAGATACTTGGTCGACAATGGATGTCACTCCGATGAGACGGTTGAGAGGTTCGAACGGTATCACGCTCCAAAACGGTGGAAGACTCAAGTGGGCATCGTGCGAGTGGAAACCCATCGCGTTGTCCAGAACCCCAGCTTGAGCTATGTCTTCCGCATGCAAGGAAGCTACTTCATTCACGCCGTGCTCCAGTGCACGCATTCAAAGGAGATCACGGACGGTCTTGTGGACACGTTCCAGATCTTTATTGAGCATATGGAGCTCCTGGTGCGGCATGACTGGACTTCGCACCATCGCTTCAATAAAGAGTATTCGTCGTTGCTCACCGACCTTGCACTAGGCGAGCCGATGGGGGATGCGCTGCTCAATGCCCAGCTCGCGCAGAACGGCATAGAAGCCGAAGGCGAATACCGAGTGGTTGTGCTCGAATTCGGCTCAGCATGCGATGATGCGGCGGATAGAAACCTTGGCTACTACGCATGGCGTCTGCTTGAATTTTTCCCGTTGGGGCGCGTTACGGTTGTCGATTCCACTATCTTGCTCTTGCTCTCGTATCTCTCCAAAGAAAAGCACCTTGAAGAGATCTCGGGGCTATACGACGAGCTCAGGAAGGTTCAGGGGCATTTCTCTGGCGCTTTCGGCGTTTCAGAGCGCTTTACGCGTATCGTGGACTTGAAATTCGCATATCGTCAAGCGCTTGTAGCCATAGAGTTCGGGAAACGCCGGGCATCGAGCCTTGCGGCAAGCTACATGAGCCTAGGCGATCCTCGGTCGGTCTTTAGCTTCGAGGAATCATTCATGTCCTATGTGAGCGAGTACGGCATGCACGAAGCGGAATTCGTGCGCTATTGCGCGCGCCAGAGTCCTCTTTGGCGCATCATGCAAGACGATCTGGCAAATGGGACCGATGATGCGCGCTTGTTGTTCGTTTACCTCGTTAACGAGAGGCGTCCCAAAGAGGCTGCCGAGATGCTCCATATGCATCGCAACACGCTGGTTTACCGAATCACGCGCTTGGAGGAACGCTATGGCTTGGACCTTTCTGACTGGATCCACCGACAGATGCTTCTCATGGTCTACCGAGTCGTTGAGGCGAGGGCTTAGAACTTGAATCGCATGGTGCGCGACCTGCTGTAGAATGCCTTTCATGGGTTCCGCAGCAGTGAGGATGACAGACGCACACGAGAGGGGCGCTTGCCATGAAGAAGTCCTTTGCCGCGTTAACGATCGCCTTCGGGATATTGCTGACACTCGCATGCGGGTGCGGCGCGGGAGGGGCTCCGGCGTCGACGGAATCGGGCTCTTCAGCGGTTCCTCTTGGAAATGCCCAGCCCGTGGTCGCGGATGGTCTCGTGGACATCCGCGTGTCCGGCCAGACGGATTTACCGGGCAATTTCTACCTGTCGTTCGTTTACAGCCGAAACATCATCATGCTCGACGGCAAGGGCCGGATCGTGTGGTCCAAGCACGAGGAGCAGCCCTACGAAGGGGCGAGCACCGGTTGGTGGGATTTCAAGAAGCACGTCGTGAACGGCAAGACGTATTACAGCTATCACGACCAGACGGGCGCCTACGACAACTACGGCCTCGAAGGGTATGCCCCGGGCGAGCGCGTGATCCTCGATGAGAATTTCAACGAGGTCAAGCGCATAAAATTCGAGGCGTCGAACGTCGTTTCCAAGGGCGATCCCCTCGATGGGCACGACTTCCTGCTCATCGACCTCGATCACTACATTCTCTCCGGCTACATTCATGAGACCGTCTTCAACGTTCCCGGCTACGAGCAGGGTTCGCAGGTCGTGTATTCGTATCTCCAGGAGGTGAAGGGCGGAGAGGTCGTGTGGGACTGGCGGAGCGCCGACTATCCCGAGCTGTATGCGCTTACCGTCACGGACGGAACGCCGACGGCGGCCGACTACGCGAACGAGCAGACGGACGTGCCCGACATCATCCATTTCAACGCCATGCGACTCAACGACGACGGCAACCTCGTCTGCTCGTTCCGCAACTTGAGCACGGTGCTTTGCCTCGACCGCACGAAGCGGACCGACCAGATACTGTGGAAGCTCTCCGGTAATGGAGACGAGTTCGGGCTCACGGAGCCGGAGAAATCATCGTGCCAGCACTACGTGACCGTCGACGGGAACCAGATCATGGTGTTCGACAACGGCAACAAGAACGAGCTCACGCGCGTGCTCACTTGGCGGATCGACGAGCAGGGGAGGGCTGTCGAAACGGTCGACGCCCATAGCTTCAACGGCAAGTTCTCGCGGGCATGCGGCTCGGCGCAACGCATTGACGGGAGCATCTACGTCGTGAGCTTTGGCGCGGCGACGAAGGACAACGAGTACATGTCCGTCATCGATTTCGCGACAGGCGAGAAGCTCCTGTCGGTAACGCAGGACGACCCCCAGAACTTCACGTACCGCTGCGTCTATTACGAATAAAGAAGCTCTCCGCAAAGCTTCGCCACGACGCTCTAGCGAAGCTTTGCGGAGGCCGCTTAGCTGAGAGAACGCTCATTCAAGTCGCATACCATGAGCCACTCGGATTTGTCCATGCCATCGCCTTTGATGCGAAACCCCAAGCGCTCGTAGAGGCGAAACGCGGGGTTCTCCTTCTGGACGGCGAGGGATGCGCGAACGTAACCGGCATCCCTAAGCTCGTCGAGCAGGGCGGTCATCATTGCGGTGCCCATGCCCTTGCCGCGGTACGGCTCGTAGAGGGAGATGGAGAACGCCGGGGTCTCGTCATCGATATGCCCGTACACGTTCGTGGTTCGCACCCAGCAGGCGCCGACCACCTTGCCGTCGACGGTCGCCACGACTCCTCGGTCGTCAGGGCGCGTGCCGAACCCCTCGAACGCAGCGCGGCACCATGGGTCGATGTGGATGATCGAGCGCGGAACCTCGCCTTCGAAGCCCTCCGGTATGAAGATCGCCTCGTAGAGGAAGTCTTCGAGCAACGGCCATTCGGACGGCTCAATGCCCCTTACTTCGAATTGCACGGGTTACCTCTTTCGTTACGGCTTTTGACGAGGGGTGCTCTTTGTGGGAAACCCCTTGTTTTCAGACAAGCCCGAAATCCTGCCACAACGTGGAACTTCCCGGGGCTCTCCGCTATTCCCACTCGACCGTGGCGATAGGCTTGGGGGTCAGCTCGTAGCAGACGCGGCAGATGCCGGGTACTTCCGCTATGATGCGATCGGTCATCTTCTGCAGGAGGGCCCAGTCGAGCTGGGGCACCTCGGCGGTCATGACATCCACCGTGTTGATGCAGCGGATGATGCAGGGCCATTCGAAAGCGCGCTTGCCATCGCGCACGCCGGTGGCGCGGTAATCCGGCACGACGCAGAAGTACTGCCAGATATCCAGGCCGGCGGCGTCGATTTCCTCGCGCACGATGGCATCGGCCTCGCGCAGCGCGGCCAAGCGGTCGCGGGTGATGGCACCGGTGCAGCGAACGCCCAGGCCGGGGCCGGGGAACGGCTGACGGTAGACCATGTTGGCAGGCAGGCCTAGACGGTCGCCGACAACGCGCACCTCGTCCTTGAACAGCAGCTTAACGGGCTCGACGAGCTCGAACTGCAGGTCTTCGGGCAGGCCTCCCACGTTGTGGTGCGCTTTCACGCCGGCTTCCGATTCGAGGATGTCGGGGTAGATGGTGCCTTGGCCCAGGAACTTGATGCCGTCGAGCTTCGCGGCCTCCTCGGCGAACACCTTGATGAACTCCTCGCCGATGATGTGGCGCTTGGCCTCGGGGTCGGCTTCGCCGGCCAGCAGGTCGAGGAAACGATCGGTAGCGTCGACGTAGATGAGCTCGGCTCCAAGCTGGTTGCGGAACACGTCGATGACCTGTTCGGATTCTCCCTTGCGCATGAGCCCGTGGTTCACGTGCACGCAGGTGAGCTGCTTGCCGATGGCTTTTATCAGCAGCGCGGCCACAACGGACGAGTCCACTCCGCCGGAAAGGGCCAGGAGCACCTTGCCGTCGCCAATCTGATCGCGCATGGCCGCTACGGCCTCTTCTATGAACGCGTCAGCCTGCGCTGGCGTGGTGATGCGCTCCATGTCGTCCGGTCGCTTGTTCGAGGTGAAATCCATTGCGTGCCCTTTCGTTCATATGGGGAACAGTACCTTGCGGCATTGTACCAGCTACGGTTGGGGCGCGGGCGTGGTCTCCGGCTGCTCGTAGCGTTCTATCAAATCGAGAAGTTCCTGTTTCGAATGAACGTCGCATTTGGCGTAGATATGCTTGACGTGGGTCTCGATGGTGCTCTTCGAAAGGACCATGGCCTCGCGCATGTAGGGCACCGACCTTCCCTTGCTCAGGAAGCCCAGCTGCACGACGTCGCGGAAGATGCCGAACGTCTCGGACGGGAGGCAGAGCCCGTTGGCGGCGATCCGCGAGAAGATCACGTAGAACAGCACCTCCACGTAAAGCGCGGCGGCGCACCCGAGGATGAGCGCAGCGTCACCGCAATGGGGGTAGTTCAGCGCGTTGAACGAAAGCGAGAAGACGATGAGCGGGATCGCCCATTCGTATAGGAAGGACAGGTTGACGTGGCGCGTGTGCGCGAGCGCGAACACCGAGATGCAGACCGCCACGAAGGCCCCGAGCACGTAAACCAGAATGAAACCCGATCCCTGCAGCATCTCGAGCGCGGAGGTGGCCGTTTCGCGACGGTCGCCTCCGCTAGTTATTTCCTGACGAGCGGGTGCGCGTCAGAGCGGCTCGACGCTCGCGCGGATTCCTCCGCGCAGGTTGGCGAGGCCTTGTTCGGGGTCGAGGTTCCAGGGATCATCGCTAAAGAGCACGCCGTCGTTATGCGCGAGGGCCGAGCTTAACCCTGCCGCTAGGCCCGGCTTCGTTTCAGGCTTCCACCAACCGTGCGGTATCCGCAGCGTTCCCTCCATCTGACGCTCGTCGATATGCGCCACGAGCTTGATCGAGCCGTGGTCGGTGCTCACGCGCACAGCGGCTCCTTCCGAGACGCCACATGCCTTCGCATCGTCGGGGTGAATGAAGAGCAGGGGTTCGGGCTCGCGTTCGCGCAGGAAGGCTATCTGGTGGTAGTTGGTGTTGTAGCTGGCCGGTTCCCGAGCTCCAGCGAATATCTCGAACGGTCTCGATTCGCGGGCTGTCGACCCTGCCGGTGGTTCGTAGTACGGCAGGGGGTCGTACCCCAGCGCGGCGAGCACCGAGCTCGCTAGCTCGACTTTGCCCGTCGGCGTGAGGAACGAGCCGAAAGCTGGGGTCTCCGCCGCGAAGGCGGGGTTCGTCCGCGCGTCTTCCCAGGTGAGGCCGAGCGCGGCGAGGCGGTATTCGAACAGTTCCCGCGCGTTGCGCCAGGGGAACGCGTCGCTCATGCCCAGCCTGTCGGCCAGCCCCTTGACGACGTCGTACCAGCCACGGCATTCGCCAAGGGGCTCGGCGAATGCGTTCGATGTGGTGATGACGGGCGCGATGTCGAAGACCGGCCCCGCTACGTCGCGCTCCATCCAGAGGTCTCCTGGAAGGACGTAGTCCGAGAGCTGCGCCGTGGGCGTCATGTTCGCCTCGAAAGCGACCACGAGGTCCTGGTTCAAAAGGGCGTCGACGATGCCCTGCATGTTCGCGAAGCTCATGACCGTATTGTTGGCGACGCTAAAGAAGGCCTTGATGGGGTAGGGGCCCTCGCCGCGCATGGCCGCGAAAAGGCTCGGTGGGTGCGCCATGCACGAAGACGCCATGATGTCCGCCGTGAATTCGAACCCCGCGCGGCGCATCGCGTCGTCGTAGAGCGCGTTTCCCCGGAAGGAGAACAGGGGGTATCCGTCCGCTCCGATCTGCTTGTCCTTCTGGGCCTGCGGGAGCGCCGCATAGTCGTAGAGAAGCTCCGACAACGAGGTGCGTAAAGGGGGACCGTACACGAGCTCCGATTTGTTCAGGAAGCCGCATATCGCCCTCAGTATGCATTGGCCGCGCAAGAGCGACGTCGAGTTCCTTTGCATGTCGGCCGTTGCTCCCCATGGGATAATCGCGGCCTCGGATAAGGCGTAGACGCGCGCGGTCTCGCGTATCTTGATGGCTTCGATGCCGCAGATGGCCGCGACTCGTTCGGGAGGGTAGTCTGCAGCCCTGGTTGCGAGTTCCTCGAAACCGACGGTTTGCGCTTCCACGAACTCTCGGTCGTAGAGGCCTTCTTCGATGATGACGTTGATCCAGGAGAGAACGAGCGCCGCATCGGTGCCGTAGTTGATCCTGAGGTGGTAATGGGCGAGCTCGGCGGTTTCGGTTACACGTGGGTCAACGACTATGAGCTTCGCTCCGCGCGCAAGCGCGGCCTCGAGGTTGCGGTACTCGCGGGGCCAGAGCTCGGGGCCTCGGTTCTGGCCGAAGTAGACGATGCAGTCGGCCGACGCCCAGTCGGCGGTCGTGAACCAGCCGTACGTTGCTCGGTGCACCTGAGCGGTGTTGCCCATGCACAGATCGAGCGCGGTAATGTAGTTGGGCGTGCCCAGGTGGTTCATGAACCTTCGCGTGATACCTCCGAAGCCGTGGTTGAGCGGCATCTCGGAAAACGCGACCGATTCGGGGCCATACGCGTCGATGATGGCGCGTAGCCTGATGGCTATCTCGTCGAGTGCCTGGTCCCAACCTATTTCTTCCCATTTGGGCTCGCCTCGATCGCCCACGTTTTTCAGCGGGTGCGTGAGCCTGCCCGCATGGTTGCGGATGTCCGCCCATCGCGTTGCCTTTGAGCAGATGGCCGGCGCGGAGGGGCTGACCGGCTTGGGACAGACGCGTTCGCCCTCACCGTCGACGGACAGCGTGCATCCTCCGTCGCAGAAGACGCAAATTGAATGCATGCCCCCTCCTTCGAATCGCTTACGCTTCTTTGGCGCTTCTCCCCGACTCCTTCTTCACCATGGCGGCCGATATCGCGCAAGCCACGATTGGCAAGAGGGCAACCGCAAAGTACATTGCCGTGTAGCCCGCGAGGTCTGCTACGATGCCGCCTGTGAGCGCCCCGACCGCGATGCCCAGGTCGAAAGCCGTCATGTACGTCGACGTCGCGACGCCGCGGCGCCATGGCTCGACGCTCGCGACAGCCATGGCCTGGAACGTGCCCATGGCGGTCCCGATGCCGAGCCCGCCGAGGACGCCCGCAGCCGCGAACATGGGGGCATTGCTCGAAACGCCTATCAGGGCGAGCGTTCCCGCCGTGCAAAGCGTGGAGGAGATTGCGGGGATCCTGTAGCCGTACCGGTCGATGAGCTTGCCGATGTAAGGGCGGCTCACGAGGGTGGCAATGGCGTAAACCAGGAAGTAGAGGGATACGCCGTCGGCGTTTTCGGGCCCCGCATGAAGCGCGATGAACGTGGTGATGCATCCGAACCCTATGTTGACGAGAAACATCAAGAGGCCGGGGAGGACGGCCCTGCGCTCGAAGAGCGTCTCGATCTTCGAGCGAGAGGGCTGTGTCCCGTCCGCATGGGGTTCTGCAGGTGCCTCGGCGCTGTCGCGCGTTCCGCCATCGAGCACTTCTGGTCGAGCGGGCGCGCCGCCTTTCTTCCTCGCGAGCAATGTCTCGACAATGGCGAGCACGAGCGCGAGCACCGTAACACCAACTGCGACGAAGAGCATGTACACGGCTCCCGCCCCTTGAGTGATCGCGATTGACGCCGCTGGGGCGATGGCGCTCGATATCGATGTCGTGAGAGCGAAATAGCCCATGCCCTCGGCGAACCTGTGCTTGGGAATTATGTCTGCCGCGATCGTGGACGAGGCGGTTGATCCCATGCCCCAGCCAATTCCGTGGAGCACGCGCAGACCCAAGATCACGCCGACGATGGGGAAGATGGCGAACGAAGCGATGGCGCAGGCTATGATGGCCGTGCCGCCTATGAGCATGCCCCATCGCCCGAACCGGTCGAGCAACGCTCCCGCGAACACGCGCATGAACGTCGCAGCCACCGTCATAACCGTCGTTGCCAAGCCCACTACCTGGCTGGTCGCACCGAGCTGCGCCATGTATACCGGCAGCCCGACGTTGAGCATCTGGAAGCCGAAGAACACGCTCAGGTTGATGATCGAAAGAATGAGGAAGTCGCGCGTGAAGATCTCGCCAATAGGCTCCCGCTGCCGTCGGGGGCTTTGCGATTCCTTCGGGTTTGTTGTCTTCGAGCTATCGTCCATGATTCAATTCTAAGCCACTGCGCCCCAGGCGCGTCTTAGAAGCTGCCTACGGTTTGCTGGGCGTGACGAAATAGCTGCTGCCGCAGCTCTGCGTCTTGTATCTGCCGGTGCCGACCAGGTCCATCATGACGTTCGCGAGCTGCGCGTCGTTGAGCGAGAACATCGTCTGGATCTCGCATGCCGCCACTTTGCCGAAACGGTCAACGAACGATTCGACGGCCGCCATGGAGAACTCGGCGTCACTGAGGCTTATGTCGCCATCTGTTGCCTGCCGTATGGCCTGCTTGAGCTCGTCGTAGGTGCGGTAGCCCTGGACCATCGTCCGCCTGTCGCCCCATTGCATGATCAGGGTGGGGAAGGCGGAGATGCTATAGATCTGGCACTTGTCGACGCCTTGCTGCAATACGCCTGCAATCTCCGGGTTGTTGAGATTGGCGCGGAACCGCGCGGTGTCCACGGGGAATTCCTCCGCGAGCTCAACCTGGGCGTCCTCTCCCGAGATGCTGCGGCCCTCGGCGAACACGCATTCGCGCATGCGGCGCAAGTAGGCTTCCGCATACCTCTCGTCGGTCATCTTCATGGCGCAGTACGCCAGGCTCAGCGGTAGCGAGACGAGGTCTTCGGGGCCGTGGGTCAGCATGCCGTCGAGCGAGAGCGGCATGCGCACTATCCGCGTTGCCTCCCTGAAGTAATTGGTCAGCATGGCGCGGTAGGCCTCGTAGCGCAAATCGGCCTGGTCGTCGTAGCCTATGATCTCCCTGACATCGGATGACAGCACGCCCATGACGATGCGGTAGTCCAGCTGGTCTTCGAGCAATACGCGAATCTTGCGCATCTCGGGTTCCATCGCGTAGCACCAGAAGCAAAGCGGGTCCGTGAAGTGAGAGATTTTAAGTTTCTTGCCCATGGCGGCTAGGGTAACATCTGAAATGTCGAAACATGATAAAAGTCACCTGATTATTACTTTTCGAGCGAATTGAACGGTAGGCGCCAGGGTGATTGCGGGCCGCTGTGAGCGCGGCGAGCGCGCGCGTTCTTGCAAAGGCACTTGAGTATTCAGCCGTTGCGCCCTGATCCGTTCACTTCTTGCCCCTCATGAACAGCGTCTCGAGGAGCGAGCACCATTTGTCCGCAAAGCAGACCAGCCAGGCTTCGCGGCTCTTGGGAAGACGGTTCGGGGGGAGGGGCCACATGTGCGCGGCTATTATGTTGCGTTCCTTGTTGGTCAGGTCGAAGTCTTCTTCGGCGTTCTTCAACGCCCGCAACGGGTGCTGCGTCGCGTGCCCCTTGTTCACGGGGTCGTGCCAATCGTACAGGTAGTAATCGTGCAGCACTGCCCCGCGCAAAAGCTCGTCTTCGCTCGTGTGCAGGCGAAGGGCGCGAGACCAGTTCAATGCCGTGGTGGCAACGCGAACAACGTGGGCGTACGTGGATACCGACCCATGCTGCGGATACTGCTTCATTTCCTGGATGCGGCCTTGATTGCAAAGCTTGGCAAGTTGGGGGCGGTAATCATTCATGTTCTGCGCCTTGCTCGCCGTCTCGTCCGCGTTCCTCTTCCGCAGTTCCCGGGTGCATGTTCAAGAACCTGCGAAGCACGTTGGCTTCGTCACGCAGTTCGTCGGACCTGAACCGCTTGATACTGTTGAGCAAGCGCACCTGCCGTGCGGTCAGGCGTCCGGCTACGTCCTTTATCCGCGCCTGCTGGCTGCTGATGACGGCACCCGTCTTCCGCGTGGTCGCGTCCTTCACGTTCTTCATGTGCCCGATCACCGCTGAGCTGCCGTCTTTCGCGTGGCTGACCGTCTTGTCGACGCCGTTCTTGACGCCCTGCGACGTCTGCTGCACGGCGTCGTGGAGCTGCAGCACCTTGTCGTCCGCGTAGCCGTTGAACGCCTTGTCGATTTGCGTGATCTTGCTCATGAGGTCGCTGAGGCTGATCACCGTCGCGGTCGTGTCGCATGCGAGCACGGCCATGATGACGAGCGCGGCGATCTCGAACGCCAGTGCGGGCACTTGCTCGCAAGTCGAGTTGAACACGGGCGCAATGATGTATGCGACAGCCAAGCCGCCGGCGCCAAAGAGCAGCGACGCCGGGAGGCATATACGCCCATTAAGGTTGAAGGGCATGCCGGAATAATCCCACCAAACAGCACCGAAGAGCTTTTCGAGGGCCACTGACACGCTGTATTCCAGCACGGCGCTGCCCGCCATGCTGGCAAGGAACACTGCCCAGGCGGGTATCTGGCCCAATGCTATCTCGGGACGGTTGAAGAGAAGCAGGCCCGCGGCCACGCCGATTCCGTATATGGGGCAGAACGGGCCGAAGAGAAAGCCGCGACGCTCCCATCTTCCGGTATGAACGATGCTGTAGAGGGATTCGAACAACCAGCCTATTATCGATGCTGCACCGAAGAAAACAATATACGCGCTAACACTCATAACCACACAGTCGAGACGACATAGATCCTTTCGCAAAGATGCCATGATAGCAATCGCGCGCGCATGTTGGGCGCCGCGCTAGTGTTTTGAACAGAAGATGCAATAAAGGACGCTGGGCTCTATCGGGCCGCTTGGAGCGTGAATTGCAATTCTCTTTAAAAACTCGGGGTTGGTTGCAAAAAAGGACAATAAGTGAAATGGTTTCGTCAGCGTTCCGTATCATTAGATGTCGAAGGAATACAGGCAGCAAGGAGTAATCATGTGCTTCAGACCAAGCCCGGTGAAACATCCAAACTATGACGATATGACCACTTGCCAGACTTGCGGCATGCCCGTAACGCCCGATGATGTGGCGAACGGCGCCTGCCCCTACTGCGGCGACCCCATCCCGCCCGATCCGCCTGCTGAGTTCAGCGACATCGATCCGTCGTATAGCACCAGGATCATCTAGCCCAATGGGTTTGCGTGCCTGAGCTGATGGCCGCCACCGGGCTACTTCGCCTTGGGAGCGGCTCATCGCCTACTGCAGGCCGAAAACGCGTGCCAAGCCGGTTATCTGGAACACGTCCATGAGGCCCTTGCCGACGTTGGCGAAACTCATCGATCCGTCTGCCGCCCTCATGCGCTTGAAGGTGGTTAGGAGCACGCGCAGGCCGGCGGATGATACGTAGTCGCATTCGGCGAAGTCGAGGGTCAGCGCCTGCACGCCGGGTAGCTCCTCGTTGAAAAAAGCGGATAGCTCGGGGGCCGTATTTGCGTTGACCTCCCCGTTCAGGCGCACGGTAAGCTCCGCTCCGTTCTTTTCCGTGGTTAGCTTCATCTTTCTTCCTCCTGCTTTCGCCCATCCTTGCCCTTGGCTCGCTACGCGCGACCAGCGCGCCGCATTCCGGCGATGTGGTGCTGCGGAAAACGACATGGACGGGGTCCAAGAGCTTCAGCCACTTATCCAATTATATGCTCCATGTTCTATACTGAGAATAAGAAAGAGCGGTTTGAGAGGATCGGGGCGGAGGCGAATACGATGAATGCGTACGATTTCGACGGGACGATCTATCCCGGCGACTGTTCGATAGGCTTTGCTTTCTGGTGCATGAACCGCCATCCCAAACTATGGTTCACGTATTTCCCCCGCGCCATCAAGGCGTTCGTCCAGTACAAGAGGGGGAAGATTCCAAATTACCAGCTCCAGTGCACGGTGTTCAGCTACCTCACGCAGGTCGACGACTTCGAAGTTCAGATAGAGCGCTTCTGGGACAGAAACGAGGGGAAGATATCCGCGTGGTACCTGGCTCAGAAGCGTCCGGACGACCTCATCATCAGCGCGTCGCCCTTGTGCATCATCGAGCGCATCGCGGGAAGGCTCGGCGTGAACTGCGTGGCCACCGAGTACGACCGCGAGTACGGCGTCCTCACGAACAACCTGATGTACGCCACCGAGAAGTCGATGTACATGATCGACCGGGACATGCCGCAGATCGACAACTTCTACTCCGACTCCCTTGCGGACACGCCGCTGGCGCTCTTGGCCGACAAGGCCCACCTGGTGACCAACAACGCGACCACCGTGACCGACTGGCCGAAGCTCGACGACCTCACCGCGGAGAAAGTGAAGAAGAAGATCGACACCGGCTGGTCGATCCATTTGGACTAGGACGTACGCATGCACGTGATCGTCTACGACTTCGGCACCAGCAGCCTGAAGACCTGCCTTTTCGACATCGGCTCGGAAATCTGCCTCGTGGCGGCCTCGACCGCCTCATACGGCCTCTACGTCCTTGAGAACGGCGGCGCCGAGCAGGACGTGCAAGAGTGGTGGCAGGCCGTGTGCGCGACGACGAAGAGGCTGTTCGAGAAAACGGGCGTCACGCCCGAGCAGGTATCGGGGCTGGCCTTCTGCTCGCAGATGCAGGGCGTGGTCCTCGTCGATGAGCGGGGCCGCGCGCTCAGGCGCCCCATGAGCTACATGGACCAACGGGGCACGCGCGAGTTCGCGGAGTGCATGGGGAAGGGGATCGTGAAGGTCTCCGGCTGCAGCCTGTACAAGCTCGCCCGGAACCTGAGGGTGAACTACGCGGGCTCGACCAGCGTGAAGGACCCGGTGTGGAAGTACAAGTGGGTCGAGAACAACGAGCCCGAGGTGTTCGAGCGCGTGCACAAGTGGCTGGACGTGGGAGATTACCTGACGTCGCGGTGCACGGGCAGGATCGCGCGGACCGCCGACACCGCCTTCGCCACATTCCTCTACGACACCCGCCCTGGCAGGGAGGGCTGGAACGAGGGCCTCTTGAAGATGTACGGCGTGAGGCCCGAGCACCTGCCCCCCATCATCGAGTGCACCGACCTCGCAGGCGAGCTGACCGAGGAGGCCGCGTGCGACCTGGGGCTTGCGGCGGGCACTCCCGTTTTCGGGGGCGGGGGAGACACCACCTTCGTCAACATCGGGGCCGGCTGCACGCGTCCGGGCGACACGCACGTCTACGTCGGGACGTCTGGGTGGGTGTCCACGTTCCTCGATCATCAGAAGGTGGACATCAATGCCATGATAACGGGCGTGCTGTCGGCTAAGCGCGGCTACTTCAACTACTACGCCGAGCTCGAGACGGCTGGCAAGTGCTTCGAGTGGGCAATTGAGCATCTCGCCTTAGACGAGGTCGGCGTGTACCTGGAGCAAGCCACGGTGGCAGACGACGTCGAAAGCACGTATACGAGCCTCTACGACTACCTTTCCGACGAGGTGGACAAGGTGCCGCCCGGATCGAACGGCGTCGTCTTCACGCCATGGCTGCACGGCAACCGCTGCCCGTTCGAGGACTCGGCGGCGGCGGGCATGTTCTTCAATCTGCGGCTCGGGACAAGCAAGCGGGAAATGATTCGGGCCGTCATCGAGGGCGTCTGCTACCATCTGCGCTGGTTGCTCGAATGCGAATCGCGCAAGGTGAAGACGTCCGACCCCATACGGTTCGTCGGCGGCGGGGCCCTCTCGCCGGTGGCTTGCCAGATGCTCGCCGACATCACGGGCCGCACGATCGAGACCGTCAGCGGGCCGCAGCAGGCCGGAGCTGCAGGTGCTGCGCTCGCCGTTGCCGCTGGAATCCAGGGCGTCGAGGTGCTGGACCTTGCGAAGCAGCTGGTCAAAGCCGATTGCGCCTATACGCCGAACTCAGCGAACGCGGCGGTGCACGAGCGCAACTACAAGGTGTTCAAACGGCTCTACAAGGCAAACGCCGAGAACTTCAGGGAGCTGAACGGGTAGGCGCCCGACAACCCGGCCGCCTACGTGGGCAACGCGCTTTCGCTAGCGCCCCAGGGGCTTCTTCTTCTCGTTGGCCGCGCGGCGCGCCGAATAGGCGGTGAACGCGGTGCCTGCGAGCGCTGCGGCCGAAAGCACGCCGCCCAAGCCGCCGAGCGCGTCGCCGGTCTTTGCCGCCGTCGTGCTGGTCGCCTTCGGGGCGGGCTTCACGGTGGGATCGGCTGACGGGTTCGGCACCAGCGGGTTTTCGGGGTCGTACTTGTGGTCCGTGCCGCCGATCACGTTGGCGATGTGGATGATATCGTTACCGTAATTGAGCTCTCCGTAATCGTCGCCGAGCTCCTCGTAGCCCGGAGTGTCCACCGAATCGTCCATGTCGTCATCGTCGGCTTGCGCGGTCACGTTCGTGAAGCCTCCGGCGGTCGATGCGGCCACGA
Source organism: Coriobacteriaceae bacterium (assembly GCA_015062685.1). Classification (GTDB taxonomy): domain Bacteria; phylum Actinomycetota; class Coriobacteriia; order Coriobacteriales; family Eggerthellaceae; genus UBA9715. Next base: position 70,349 of record SUUE01000002.1, on the reverse strand, counting down.
GCGAGTCTTCGTCGACGTTGGTCACATCGCCGTACGCCTCGTCATGGTAGTACACCGTGGCGTAGTTTCCTTCCTGCGGTACGGTGAAAACGTCCGCCGAGCCGTATTCGACCAGCATGAGGTTTTGATAGCCGTCCTCGGCGTCAGAGGCGGAGGGGTTCGTCAGCAGCCAGACGCTGGTGCCGCACACCGTTGCCACCGGGTACGTAACCTTGGTCAGCGTGCCGGGGTCGTCCAGCTCGTCATAGTCGACGAACTCGAGCGCCGATCCGGCCTCGGCATAGCGGGCGCAGATATAGGCGCCGGCTGCCGGGATGTCGGTGACGCCGCTGCGAATGGCCAGCGTGAGGTCTTCGAGGCCGTTCAGGTCGAGGACGAGGCTCTTCGAGTCTGCGGAAATCGACTTCACCGTGCCCGTGACGAGGTACACGTTTTCCTCCATGCCGGTGTAGTCGATGTCGGTCACGATGTAGTCGTAATCGGGATCGCCTTCGAACTCGGTCTCTAGCGTGTACGTTATGGTCAGGTTTGCAAGGCCCTCTTCCAGCTTCTCCCTGCCGGGAGTGGATGCGGGAACGGACATGACGCTCGTGGCGAGCGAGTCCATGTCGCGCACGGCAATCAGGTACGAGCCGTCATCGTAGCTGGCGACGTCCTCGATTGCCATGTCGGAGGTTATGTAGCTCTCATCGTCTTCGTCGGCGTACGCGACTTCGGCGACGTGCAGCCAGTTGCTCTCCGAAGACTGCTCCGAGACGCTGGATCCCTTGCTCTTCAGACCCGACTCGAAGAACTCCTTCACGGCGGCGAGCTCCTGCATGACCCCGTCGTTGGAGCGCAGATCCCCCGTTAGCTCAATGCTGAATTCATGCAACATGCCCTCGACGCGGCCGATGGCGCCGACCATGCCATGGCATCCGTTGCAGCCGACTTTCGCCAGCAGATTGGCCCGCGCGGTGGCATCAAGGCTGTTGTAGCCGGTGTACAGGCTATTCACGAGCGACTCAAGCCGGGTTTGGCCTTCGACATCGTCCCAGATGGAGGCACCTGACTGAGTAACGACGAATTTAGACTGGGTCGTGTTGTATATGCCCGAGAAGAAGAGGTGCGCGCCTCTCTGCCATGCGTCGTAGTCCTTTGCCGCCTGAAGCACCTGGTCGTAGTTGCTCGACAGCCCCGCCTTGCGGTACGCGCGCTTCATCGCCTTTATGGGCGAGATGATGTAGGTGGGCGTGTGAAGGCCCCGGCGGCCGGCGTCGCAGACGTACGATTGGCCATCTTTTTTGAAGTACGTCGGCATGACCGTGTTGCTGACCCAGTTGTAGACAGCATCATCCCAAGGTGTGTCGGTGTACAGGAATTCGAGTAGCGTCGTGATGCAGTCGATGGTCTCGTTCATGCCGAGCGTGTTGAATTTGGCGAAGGGGCCAGCCGTGTCGAGGTCCGACATGTTGTCGTTAAGCGCGTTTGCGAGCTTTTCCGTCCCCGCGTGGCCATTGTCGCCGCGGGTGAGCGCCTTGCGCCAGTCAGTCGAATTCTTTAAGTCCGATCCGGCGTAGCGGTCGAAGGGGATGTGATAGCCGAGGAACGGTGGCTTGGTGCCGTTCTGAAGCTTGTAGTTGCTGAACGCGAGGATCGAGTTCTTCGGGATGGTGCCGCCCTCGTGGTAGGTGCGGCACGTGTGGGCGGGGCACCAGAAGTCTTCCATAGTGTGGCACATCATGCCGAGCGCGCGCAGGCGCAGCCTGCGGTGGGGCAGCTTTCTGGACGCCTCCGAATTGCTTACCTTCAATGACACGCACATGTCATGCGCATCGTTGTCCAGCTGGCCATAGGTGTCGATGAACCCTTTGAAAATCTTCTGCGCCTGCTCCTGCGTGACCTGCTTTGTTGCTGTCACTTGGCCCGTGCGTGCATACTCGTAGGCCACACCGAGCCACTGCAGTGCGAAAGTCTTGACCTCGGACTGCCTGAGGTGGCCCGAATGGCTGGCGGTCGATGATAGCATTCCGTGGATGAAGTTGTTGCGGTCGTTCATCGTGAACTGCACGAGCGCGTCGTAGCCCTTGTCCGCGTACGTCTCGGCGATATGCTGTCCCACGTCCCAGGCGCCCGTGTAGTAGTCGTTGCCCGAGAACTTCGGGACGGAGTTGGCGTAATAGCACGCGACGGCGAAATCTAACAGGATGTCTGCAGCAGCGTCGTTCCAGAACGATCCGATGCGCAGATAGGCGAGGTTCTCGCGGTACAGGCGCGCCGCCAGGTCGGCTTCGTCAGCGAACGTATTGCCGCCGCCTCTGTCCACGGTATCGCCTGCAATCGTCGCGGATTTGCTACCGTCAAGCAGGGTGCCTGCCCAGGGGTTCAAGAGTGTCTTGTTTTGCGTGCCATCGTTCGCGTGTTTTCGAACCACGCGCGCGTATGAGATCTGAACAAGGTCCTCGTGCACGCAGTCGCCCATGCCGATGTTCTTCAGGACGGGCGACGTGGCGTTCGTCCACGAGCTCCATGCAAGCGCCTGTTCGGTCGGGTGTGTCATTGCCGCAAAGCCCAGAATGGCGCCTGCGCTCAGCAAGCTACGGCGCGACAGGTTCCATTCGCTGGAATCGCTTGGCAGCCGACGCGCCGCCGTTTCTTCGCGCTTTTTCGTATTGTCAGACATGATGTCCCCTTCGGTTTGTGCCTGCATAATAAGCTGACTTCCTACGTCATCGTCGTGCCGTTTTGCCCATAATCCGCTACGGTTTTCCTTCCGATTCGCCGCGCTCGTTTGCCACGCGCCGAGCCGAATAGGCAGCCATGGCCGCCCCGGCCACCGCCGTTGCGCCCAGCAAGCCGGTCAACGGCCCATTGTTGTCGCTCATATTGGGAATCGTCTTCGCGGGAGCGGGCTTGGTGGTGGCTGCCTGCGTCTCGCCGTTTTCGCCGAGCTCCTCCACGGGAGCGTCTACCAATAGGTCGTCGTAGCCTTCGACGTATTCGTCCAAGTTGTCTTCTATCCTGGCATCTACCAGGTCGAACGGCATGCCCTCGTCGCCGAAATCGCCGTCGCTGTCACCCACCAGGTACTCGACGGCATCGCTGTCGTCGAACGAGTAGTCGTCGCCTTCGGCCTGCGGTGACAGGCTGTGCGTGCTCAACGACCCCGACCCGGAAGGCGATACGACGGCGTCTTTGGCAAGCACGCTGACGCTCTTCTCGCCCTTCCAGGTGCCCGGGATGATGAATTTGATCTGGTACACCGATGTCTTGCCCGGGGCGAGGGTGTAGTCGTCCTCGACGTTGAGCAGCGCCCCTTTGTCGTCGGCGGGGTTGTAGCCCGACTCGACGAGCGTGTCCTTCGAGAACGTCAGCTTGACATCGGCCAGCGACGTCCTGCTGCCCTTCTCGACCAGCTGCGCCGTGAAGCCCGACAGGTAGGTGTTGCCATCGTTGCGCACCGTGACGTCGAACGTGGCGGGCTCGCCGGGGTGCACGATTTCGGAAACCGCCTCGACGCCGATCACGTTGGCGCACTTGGCGTTGGGCATCGACGTGTACCAGATATCGGCCTTGCCCTTCTTCACGTCGCGCAAATCGCTGCTGATGAATGCCATGGCCTCGGATTTCTGCGAGCCGATGACCTGCAGCGTGTCCATGTCGTGGTTGACTTCGGCGAACACGAACGGGTCCGAGAACGAGCCCTTGCGCAGCTTGCAGGCCATGACGTTGTGGCGTTCGATCTCGGGCAGGCTCGGCGCATTCTCGGGGTTGTCGGCCGTCCCTTCGTACGAGAAGCCGGGCGATCCCTCGAAGGTCGCCGGCCAGTATATGAAGTTACCCGTCGCGTCGGTGCCGAAGTTCGAAATGGAAAAACCGGCCGGGCCCGCTTCCTCCCAGGTGAAACTAGGGCTTGAAGTGTCGTATGACTGCAGCGCGCCCTTCATGAGTTTGCCGTCGATGGAGGCGAGCACGTACGGCTCGTGCCCGGGCCAATTGACGATGCGGTCAGGCCGCTTCTGGCTTTTCGCGTCCAGCACGTCGGCCTTGGCCATGAACCGCACCTGCGGCACGTAGTTCGGGTCGTACGTGCCGGTTTGCTTCGATTTCATGTCGGTTGTCAGGATGTAGAAGCTCGTTTCGTTCTTGCCCTGCAGTGATATGGGTATGTGGGTCCTGCAGACGCCGCCATCCCGCATCTCCTTCTTGACCGGCTTGAGCATGGTCATGTCGTACACGGTCGAGTCGGTGTTGTTCACGAACCCCGAAACGTCGACGGCCTTGAGGTTTCCCAGGTAGGTGTTCGAGAAGCACAGGCCCAACCCCACGGACGCCTGGTCAGTGAGGACCTTGTCGGGGGAATCGGCCGCCCGGTCGAGGTAGGTGGCTATCAACTCGCCCTCGGCGGTTTCCACGAGCTGCGGGCACGAGAAGCAATGGTAGGCAAGGTTGGGCTTGCCTGTGGCGTTGAACGCGGGTGCCGAGGTCTTGGTGGACAGCCCGTACTTGATCTTGAGCTTCGCGACCCTCGTGTCTTTATGCGCAGCCCGGCACACCGCATGCGTGAACACCTGGTCGCTCGCGGCTTGGCCGATGGTCGTGTTATTGCCGTTCGGGCGCCTTCCTGAAATGATGAACAGGTCGATGTTGCAATAACCGGCGCGCTCGTCGCTCTTGAGGACGGCGAAATCGTAGTCGTACAGCTCGTCTCGGCGCGTGAGCTGTTGGAGCCCGTCCACGCCTTCGCCGAACGTGTGCTTGAAGTCGAGCACGAACGCAGGCTGGGCCTCCTGGCCTTGTGCGACGAGCTGTTGGGCCACGATGCGCGTGCGGTTGAGGGTCTGGCCGTCTCGTCCCTTTATGTCGACGGCGGCGATGCGGAGCAGGTACGTCCGGTCGAACACCTTGATGACCTTGGCGCGCGGGTCGCTGAACACGCCCTCGATGATCTTCTTGTCGCACTGCGGCACTAGGCCGGTGTCGAATGCGAGCCGCGCGGGGGAGGCCGCGCCGGGCCTGCTGATCATGGTGGCCCCGTCGGCGATCTTCCCGGATTTGCGCACGACCTTGCCGCGGCGCAGCGTGTTAGTCGACTGGGCGGTGATGCGGTCGTCCCCGGCGCTTTGGGCGCCGAGCGCTGGCGAGCTGCCCGCCATGAGCGGATTGGAGCCGTCCGAGGCGGGCGCCACGGCGCCGCCTTGGGTTTCAGCCGTTGTCGCCGGGGCGAATTCGAACGACGTCACCTTGTAGGGGGTTCCGTCTTCGGTCGTGTGCTCAGTCACGCGTTCTATCAGCTTCGGGGAGCTTGCAGGCGCGTCCTCCTGGACCGATTGCCCGGTGATTTCACCGCCGTCCCACGACCCGCCGCCCGAAACGGACCCGTCCTCGTTCACGATGTACCAGAACGAGCCGTCGTCTGCGTCATCCGGGTCGCCCCAGCCGCCTCCGCCGACAAGGCCCTCGCCCCAGCAGATCCAGCCCTCGTTGTCGGTGCCCTCGTCGTACTCGTCTATCTTCGATTCCCAATCCTCGCCGTATTCGCTGACGTCCACGTCTTCCCACATCAGATCGAACTCGGCGTTTTCAGCGATGGCCTCGACCGGGATGATGTCGATGTCGTCCGCGTTGCCGAAGATCGTGTCCCACGACCCGCCGCCCGTGGCGCCTTCGTCGGCTTGCGCCGCCAGGTCCGATTGCGATTGGAGGCCCGATTTCCAGCTGTCGTAGAACGCCGGCTTGTTCCATTCCCACAACGTGTGCGTCGCGGTGAATATGAACGCTTGCACCACGACGTTGGCCTGTGCCTTTATCCCCAGCACGTAATGCGGGTTCGTCATCTCGGAGGGCCAACCGTAGGGGATGTTGATGCATTGCACGAACAGCGTGAACGACGCGAGGCCCTGGATCGAGGCCGAAAGGACGCCCTTCACGCCGACGCCGAGCGAGATCGTCGGCGCGATCACGATGGTCATGCTGACGCCCGAGCTGCCGTAATCCAGCGAGTACTTCGACGGTGACGTGATCTCGGGCGTCATCACCCCGACGACCATGCCGATCGTCAGGCTGGAGTTGATCCCGAATTCCACGACGAGGGGGATTGGGCCCGCCATGAACTGCTGCGCATAGGAGTAGGCGAACGCCAGCACGATCTGAACGCCGAGTTGCCCCCGCCAGACGCCGCTGTCTTGGCCCCAGCGCCCCGCCATCATGAAGGAGAGGTTGAGGGTGGCTGAAAGGTTGCTCGTGAAGTCGGCCTTCTTGAAGACGCCCTCGCGCCGCCACGCGTCGCCGACGCTCTTCATCATCTTGTCGCGCGCGTCGGAGGCGTCCTTCCACTGCTGGGCGAACGTCTTGCGCGGGTGGCTTTTCCATGCGTTGGGGTCGGGCTTGCCGTCTTTGGACTTGTAGCCCCAGTCTTCGGACTTGTAGGCGATCTTGAAGTAGCCGAAGGGGTTGAACATGATCTCGACGGGCAGGTCGGGGGTCCACACCGCCAGCTTGTCGCCGCCTATGAGGGGCACGCTCTTAGGCACCTCTATCTGGGGCTTCATGTTGGCCGTGTCGAAGGGCGCAAGCGTCAGCTTCGTGCTTCCCGGTTGGGTGGCGTTGCGCGGGCTGGCGCATGCGGACAAACCGATCGGCACCTTGTAGGTGGTGTTGTTCTGGGTGATTTCCAGATGGTATTGCGACCCGAAGGGGAGCGCGCTGGCGTGGTTTTGCAGGAGGAGGTAGTCGTTGACCTCCATGAGCGCCAGGTTCTTGCTTACGCTGACGCCGGTCTTGGACAGCACGGTCGTCTGGACCCCGTCGTCCCAGCCGACATGCACCAGCTTCACGTCGACGGGGTCGGGCTTGTCGCAGGTGATTTCCACGACCAGCGTGTGCTTGACGTCGTTTGCGGGCGAGACGCAAAACTCGTTTTTCGTGTAGAGCACGTCCCAGTCGTCGAACGAGACGCCGGAGGGATAGAGGGGTTCGCCGCCCAGCTTGCGCGTGGGGATGAGCAGGCCCCGGGCGCCCTCCACCGAGATGCGGCGCGCGTGGAACCGGCGGTATCCGGTGCACGAGACCTCGATTTCCGCGTCGAACGAGTAGCGGTCCACGCCGTTGACGTTTTCCTTCTTGGCAAGGTCGCGGATGTCGGCCATGTAGACGCCGGAGCCGTTTGTCTTGCCCGAGACCTTCTTCTTGTTGTAGTGCGACGTTATCGTGACCGCGGCATCGGGAACGGGGACCTTCCTTCCGCTGACCATGTCGGCGACTACGACGCCGGCCTCGTAGCTTTTTGCGATGACGACCTTCGCGGTGTTCGCGCGCGTGTCGGCAGCGAAGGCCTGAACAGGCGAAAAGGGAAGGGCAAACCCGCCAGCAACTGCGGGAAGCACAGCCAGCGCGCCGACCGAGAGCTCTATGAAAGACCGGCGCGATACAGAAGCGTCGGGGAGTTGCATTTTGCCGGACTCATCGGCAGGGGAGATGGCCTCCCCCTCGAACCTGTGCGTCGACCCCATAGTGCCTCATCCTGATGGCCGCGGCCCTCCAAAACCGTGCATGACTTTGAATTGCAGGGCGGGTCATCATTCGTTGGGTGCAACAATAAAAACTGTCTTGATTGTATCTCACCATGCGGCCGGTTCGGTAGCGGTTTGATGACGTATTGCCGAATGCGCGCCATTGGCGAACCCGGTGATCTCCGCACGGTCTCGCCAAGAGCGGCGACGTCATGTCGTACGCGATTCCCGCAGCCACAGCCCTCATGGCGCTGACTGCTGCGGCACTGGCGTTCGCAGCCCGCAGGCGCACGCACGACTAGACGAGAGGACTTCAGGTTATTTGCGATTGGCAATACGGCCGAGAAGCTTGTCGATTGCGAAGATCAGGTACCCGAGCACGACGAAGGCGACGACCATCGCGCCGATGAAGAGCGCGACTCCGCCGGCGCCGGAGATGGCGGGGTCGAGGAAGGTGTAGGGATACCTGGTCACCCCGGCTGTGGTGCCCCCTCCCAGATCAAGGCCGAGGGGGCCCGCGCCGACCATCACGACGACGAGGTAGACGGCCGCCAGGGACAGCCACGCAAAGGGGCCCCAAACGACCATCTTGCCCTTCTCGTCAAACAGCAGCCAGTCGAGAAGGGCCATGGCCGGCACGACGTAGTGCAGGGCGACCAGGTGCCACACGAGCTGGCCGTCCTTGAACATGGCGTCGAAGAGCATGAAATGCGCTATCAGTGCGGTTATGAGGAGCGAAACCATGGCCGTGTACTTTGCTTGCGGCGCGAAGACCCCGGCCTCGTTGCTCTTGCTTGCGACGAGTCGTATGGCAGCCACGAGGAAATACCCCCATGCGAAGATGTTGGAAACGTTGGTGAACATGTGGGGGAACCCGGTGTGATAGGTGCCGGCAAGGATTCCGGCGCCGTCGAGAAGCCCGTACGTGGCGACCGCGACCAACGCGAACTTCCAAAGCGCCGACGCGGTCTTGTTTCGAATATGCATTAGTAACATCTCCTTTGCCATGAGGTTCTTAACTATCTCGACCATCAAAAACCAGCCAGCGAGGACTGAGGCGATGCTCGGCGTACCGTCCCATCCGATTCGCAGTCCGTTAGGGCATCCTGTCGCCAATGCTCATGCGGGTGAGCGTTCGGGCGTTTGGTCGCTCCTATGTTATAGTCGAAGTGCTGTTTTTGGTAATTCTGTTTATATGCGGATACGAGCGTGCCGCAAATGAGAGAGGAGTTGCACATGAACAGGCAAGGTTCGGCCATCTCAGGCGCGAAATCGGTTTCGTACAGAATCGGTGAAAACGTCGCCACCCACAGCACAGCTTTCGACGATGTCGAGAACGGCATTGCTTGGGATGGCGAGTGCGCCATCACGGTTAGGGGTGCCTCCCTGAGCGAAATCAACGTCGAGGGCAGCGCCGAGATCAGGTTCCAAGGTGAGAGCGTCATCGAGCAAATGATCCATTCAGATGGTGGCAACCTTACCCTCGTGGGGGACGAATGCGCGCCTGCTGATCAGAGGCCGAAAGCAACTATCGGTTTAGAAGCGGCTAGCGAAGATTCTGACAGTTGGGGCTATATTGCCTCCAGCAAGCATGAGATCGACGAAAAAGGCCAAATCGTCGATTCCACTTATGGCAGCATTGTCGTGAAAGGCCTGACGGTTGTATTCTGCAGCAGGCTCAATGCGGTCGAGGGTCAGGACGTTGCAATTGCGAACAGCACGCTCAGCGTTGTCCGCGTTGCCGACGTGGCCCTTAACGTCTTCGCTAACGGCAAGACGGAAATTTCCGGGTCTGTTGTCGATACCGGCACCGCCGCCTGGAACGATAGTATCGGCTATGTGGGTTATATCTACTCGACGGGTTTGTTGACCATCGAAAACTCCGATGTGAGCGTGCGTCCTCCCGAGGGTTGGGCCAAAACGGATGGCCGCGCATCTATGAGCGTGAGTTCGGCGGCTGACGTCAAGCTTGTTGGAATGGCCAACGGCGAAATCAAGCAAAAGGACGGCTATTCATACGTCGACACGGGAGATGGCGACAGCGTTTTCCTGAAGGCTAACGACGAGTAGCGGCGGGCGCCGGCCTGCGGTCTTATGTCTTGTGGGAAGCGGCTACCCCTCTATCCGGCTGTAGCGGCCTAGGTATTCGAGCGCGCTGATGTCCTTGAGGCGGGAGATCTCATCGTCCGAGAAACCGTTCTCGCGCTCGAGTTCGATGACGTAGCGGTACGTGCCCAACGCAGACTTCTCGGGCCTGTCGTGCACGCATACCAGCTTCGTATCTTCCGAGCAAGCTGCTTCCAAGACCCCCGGCAGCTCGCCGGCCGTGATGCTCGCGGCGAATACGGCGCACTCATAGCCGGTAAGCTCGTTCGCCCGTTTCGACACGACGTAGAAGCGCGTCTTGTTCGCCTCGGTTTTCGAGACGTTCTCCTTCAGCACGTCGAGCTTGTACAGATTGGCGGCACCCGGCGCCGCGATTGCGACCACGGTGTTATCGCCTCCCTCGGCTACTTCCCGGGCGGCGGCCGCGGTGCTTGCGGCTTCAACGCGCTCTGCGTTCGGCAGGTTCTCGTCGAGCCATGCCGCGCTCTGGGCCAGGCCCTGCTTGTGGGACAACACGCGCGTCACCTTCGAAAGGTCGGTTCCCTCAAGGCCCATGAGCGTCTGCCGGATGGGCAGTACGACCTCGCCGACCACGCTCACGTTGTCGGCGGCCAGGAAGGCGTCGATGTAGTCCGTCACGGGGCCGCCGAGCGTGTTCTCCTGCGGAATGACGGCGTAGGCGGCCTTCCCCTCGGCGACAAGCGCCAGCGCATCGGACACAGTGGCTTGCGGCATCATCTCGTCGTTGTCCCCGAAGAAGAGCTTGGCCGCCTCCTCGGTGTAGGTTCCTTCGGGCCCCAGGTAGGCGACGGTTGTCACGTCGGCGATCTCGGCATTGGGCGAAGGCGCCTCGACGCTTGCCGATGAAGTAGTGCTGGCCTGCGATTTCGTGTTCGACGAGCCCCCTTGCCCCTGAGCGCACCCCGCCAAGCCGAGGGCGAGAACGAGCGCGCAGGCGAGCGCCCAAACCACTCCGATTTGCTTCTTGCCATAACGAGACATACGGCGGCCTCCAAACTGTAACGGACCTTCGTTTGCCTGCCGATTATACATGCAAGCGGCAGGTTTCGCCCTGCCGGCTTTCGCGGGCGACCAACATCGATGCAATGCCCGCGCGTTCATCCGGGAACATGCGGCATCCGCTATGATTAAGGCAGCAAAAGGCGGTGGACATGTGCCTCAAGCCAGCCGTATCTGACAGCGGAGGACATAGCATGAAAAAGAAGACACTGGCAGTATTCGCGACTCTGATAATCTTGATGGCCAGTTTGTTAGTCGGATGCGCACAGGGGCAGACCACGGCGCAGGGAACGACGATTGGCATCATCGGCGCGATGGATGAAGAAGTGGCCACGCTGAAAGAAGCGGCGAAGATCACCAAGACGACGACGATTGCGCAAATGGAATTTTGCGAAGGGAAGCTCGGGGATAATAGAGTCGTCATCGTCCAGTGTGGCATGGGCAAGGTCAACGCTGGGATTTGCGCGCATACCCTGATCAAGGACTTCGGGTGCACGAAGATTGTTAACACGGGCGTTGCGGGATCATTGGACAACAAGCTTGATATCGGGGATATCGTTGTATCGGTCGATGCCGTGCAACACGACTTCGATGTGGAACCTATTGGTTTCCGAAAAGGGGAGATTCCCTACACGGGGCTTTACGCCTTTCCGGCAGATGAGGGACTGCGTGCCGTGGCGATAGAGGCGGCGGGCAAAGCTGCACCGGATATCCATGCGTACGAAGGCAGGGTGTGCTCCGGAGACCAGTTTGTTGCGACTGAGGAGCAGAAGCGGGCAATCACATCGAACTTCGGCGGTATGTGCTGCGAGATGGAAGGCGCGGCGATTGCGCAGGCATGCTATCTGAACAACACCCCGTTTGTGGTGATTCGCGCGATCTCGGATAAGTCGGACGGATCGCAGAGCATGGAGTACGAGACGTTCAAAGCTGCGGCGGCTGCGAACTGCGCAAAAATCGTAGAGTATATGGTGGGCAGGTTGTAAGTCGCCAAGGACTCGGTCAAGACCTGAGTCGCACCCGCCAGCGAGAACAAGGGCTCGCTGGCGTTAAGCGAGGGGGTAGACCGGCCGAGGTTGAAGCAGGAGGATACCGAGCAGCATGTTTATCTTGAACAGCTCCTCGTCGAACAGCTGCACGAAGATCAAGGCGATGCGCCCGGCGTCTATCGTCTCGCCCATCAAGGGGTTCCCATGCGTCGGCGCGCCGGTGATAAGGCCAGATAATGCACCCGCCGCAAGCGAATGTTCCCGACGAACTAAGACTCATCCCCTTTGTCACGACGGCGGCCGACATACATCCTGCTACCTGCCACGAGCAGAACCAAGCCGCTCAGGCCCATTGCGACAAGCGCCGGCAACGCCGCCATGGGGTCTCCGGTGCCGGGCGCCCTCGTTTTCCCCGTCGTTGCGGCGCTGCTAGTACCGGACGTCCCCGTCGCTGCGACGCTGCTAGTACCGGACGTCCCCGTCGTTGCGGCACCGCCCGTCTTGGTGGGGTCTTCGGTGCTGGGCGTTTTTTCCGCAGAGACGGCGTACAGCTTGATGGAGAAGTTGTCGATGGGGTACTGGTCGATGTAGGTATTCCCGGGAAGCGTAATTCCTGTTCCGGGCACGACCTCCTCCGTACTCTTTGGCAACGCGGCAGTATGCTCGCTCCAGTCGACCCACTTTCCGTCCGAGTACAGGAAGCTCTCTCCCTTGTTCACGACCGTCTTGCCGTACAGGGGAGATGCCACCACCTTTTTCTCTTTCAAAAAATCCACGGTCTGCTTCGACATTGCTTGGTTCGCGGAAGCGCTATAGAGGCGCGTGCCGTCGCTATTCAAGGTGGACACGGTCGAGACGACGGCGATCTTTTTCCCGGCCTTCACTTCGAGGGCCCAATCGAGGTCCAGGCGGTGGAAGCCGGCATACTCGAAGTTACGCGAGGTGCGGTAGAGCATTGTGCCGTCGGTGGGTTCTGTGGCGCCGTCCCTTAGCTCGTAGATGGCGAAGGTCACGCGTTGGTTCTCTTCCGACGTGCGCGTGGAGACGGCCTTGATCGAGAGGTCTTGCGACGTCTCGAAGACGTTCGCCGAGCTCGTGACGTCGGTTGTTGCCTTCGTGGTGTAGAAGCCTCCCTGCGCAGCCATGTAGTCGTGCTGCAGGACCTCGAAGTCGCCGGCACCGTCCAGCAAATCGGGCGAGAAGGTCATGGTCTCGGGCTGCGAGATGGTCTTGTCGTAGTAGGAGAGGTAGAAGTACCCGGTGGCTTTGTCGTTTTCACGCACGCCATATTTGCCGTCGTTGATCACGTTGCCGAGGTCGTCCGTTGTCTTGTCGGTCTCGGAACCCCAGCTGTTCTTCACGATCCAAGCGCCGTCATAGGGAGGCGTGGATGCTGTGGTGGCCTCTTCATCCTTAACAAGATTCCCCTCAGCGTCCTTCTTGTACACCGTATGCGTGAAATTACCTTTAGAGTAGTTGTCGTCATAACCGACGATGCACACGGCATGGGTGGCGTAAGTTGGCTCGAAGGTGTACTGGGCCCAAGTATCGCGGTTGATGTAGCGCGTGTCGGCCGACTCGCCGGGTCGCGCCTGGTCTGCCTTATACGATATGGAGACGCCGTGGCCGTTCACCAGTTCCTGCTTCATGGCGGCGATGCTCTGGTCGTTGGGCGTGTTGTCGGCATTCTGGTACTCGGGCAACACGTTGCCGTCCCTTAGCGTCATGAAGGGGGTAAGCGTGCGGTTGGAGTTGCCGCTGCCATCGGTTGCGGGGATCGTCCAGTCGTCAAGATAGAAATAGGTGGGATTGGCTTCACAGTACTTTTTAGCTTCCTCCATTTTAGGTTTGAGCACCTCATCGTAGGTCTTGCCTTCCGCCTTCGCTTGCTGCTCCAGCTTCTCCTTGTACTCGTCCGCAGTCATGCCCTCTGTAGATGCATACAGGAGAAGCGTGGTGCCCTCCGGATCGCTTTCAAACGCCTGGGTGCTGAGGCGCGACTTCCCTTGCGCATCCACCCCGCGGTACGGGAACATTGCCTCCGCCTGCGGACCGACGCCCTGTGAGAACAGGGTGGTGATGTACACGGGCTTGCCGCCGGCGTCGAACGCCGCATTGCGGTCGTCGCTCACCGTATACGCGCCCTCGCCCGCCTGCGCGGGATCGTCGACCTCGGTAACGGGATGCAGCGCAAAGTATGCGAGATGGCGCTCGGAGAGATCGACGTCGTTGGTCTGCTTGTCGTATTTGGAGCCCGTTGCCGAGAGCATCGAGGTCTCGGCTGCGGCGATGCCGGCGAACGCCCAGCACGCCTGCCACGGGGACTGGCTCTTCACGGGCGTCACCAAGCCGTCGCTGCGCAGGTCATACTTGCTTGGCAGAGCCGATTGCGCCTCCAGCTTGCCCGATTGCGCATCCACGCCATCGTCGACCGCCCACTCGGGAATGCCGTCCATGGCCATCGTACCAACAGCGAGCTCGTCTTGCGCGGCGCGGGCGCTCGCGACCCCCGGAGCTACCGCGAGCGAGAACGCCAACGCGATCGAGGTGACGACCGCAACCGGCTTTTTATGCTTCCAACGTTCCCCCATGAGCATCTCCTACCACCTTTGACCTGAATCACATTGCACATTATAGCCCCTTTCTATAGCCCCTTTCGCCTTCGTGTCGGCGCGAAACCGAACGTCAGGCGCTTGTCTTCGGCGCGACGCGCCGGGAAAAGGGGCCGACATGGCCAAAGCGACGCGACGTCGGTCGCTGGCGCTGCCACGACTGCCCTCGCCGGTGCGAACGCGGCCCTCGCCCAGGCATGCGTGGCGGCAGGCCTCGGAGACGCGCTGACGGTGAAGCCCGAAGACGAAGAGAACTTCGTGTTCAAGATGGTGTTCACGCCTGAGCAGCAGCAGGCGTTCGCCTACGATGGCGCGTTCTACGAGGGCGTGACCAAGTGGATCGACACCTCGGAAGCGAAGATCATGTTCATCTACGGCAACAGCCTAGGCATCCGTCGCGCGCATGTGGGCTTCGCCCCAACGGTATAACTCGTTCAAGGTGGGTAGCAGCGCCTCGTCATCTTCGGTGAGGGAATAGTCGACCTTCGGAGGAACCGTGCCGTAGTTATGGCGACTCACGAGCCCAGCATCCTCCAGCTCGCGCAGCGACTTGGTGAGCATCGTGTTGGTGATGCCGGGCATGCGTCGTTTGAGCTCCAGGTAGCGCGTGGCCTTGGCCTCGTGCAGGTACCAGAGGATAGGCAGCTTCCACTTCTGCCCCACGATGTCGAGGGCATAGAGGATTGGGCAGCGGTCCTCATCGTAGTCTGCCATGTGCCCGTCGATTGGGTACTCGACCTTTAGTTCTTTGCCCATTTGTCCCCACGTTGCTATGGAAAGAAAAAACTGCGTACTAGTAATCCTCTGCCCGAATTCTAGACTCTGCCTTGGAGAAAGACAACACAGGAAAGGCGGATAGCGTGGGCAAGGCAATATTCGAGCCCGTCGAGGTCGGCGGTCTGAATCTGAAGAACAGGCTCGTGCGCTCGGCAACGTGGGAGGGCATTGCAGCTTCCGACGGCGGCATCGATGACGTGGCCTACAGCATCTATGAGGAGCTGGCACGAGGCGGCGTCGGGCTCGTCATCACCGGGTTCACCAGCGTGGCGGGAAACGACCGCTACTTCGGGGGCATGATGAGACTTCACGACGACACACTCGTGCCACAATACACGAGGTTGGTCGACGTCATCCATGCGCAAGGGGCATCGGTGCTGGCGCAGTTGGCGTTGGGCGGGTTCTACCGCGAGGACGGGCGCCAGGTGGAGCCCGATAGCATGACAACGGACGAAATTCACCAGGTGGAGCGCTGGTTCGTGGACGCGGCCGTGCGCGCGCAGCAGGCGGGTTTCGACGGGGTCCAGGTGCATGTCGCGCACTTCTTCTTCCTGAGCCGTTTCGTGAGCCCGGCGGTGAACCATCGCACTGACGAATACGGTGGTTCAACGGAGAACCGTGCGCGCATCGTGTGCGAGATCGTGCGCGGCATACGCGAGGAGGCGCCGGGGCTGTACGTCAGCGCCAAGGTGAACAGCAGCGACTTAATGCCGGGCGGCCTGGATGAGGACGAGGCGCTCGTGCTCTGCAAGCTGCTCGTCGATGCCGGGCTCGACTCTATCGAGGTCAGCGGCAATGGCACGAGCGTAGCTGGTGTGCGCGCCGGGCGAGGCGAGGCGTACTTCGCGCCTTTCGCGGCGAAGCTCGCTTCCGAGGTTGACGTGCCGGTGATTCTCGTGGGCGGCCTGCGCAGCCGTGGGGCGATGCAGCATGTGTTGGATTCGACGGACGTGGAGCTATTGGCCCTGTCGCGCCCGCTGCTGTACGATCCCGAGTTCCCCAACAGGCTGGCAAGCGGCAAGGTGGACGAGTCGGATTGCATATCGTGCAACGCTTGCTACTCCACCGCCCAGCACCGCTGCAGGTTCAGGAGGTAGGCCATGGCGAAGCGGTTGAAGGTCCCCACCGAGCGCGGCCCGTTACTCGACGGTGTGCTGTTCGACGCGCTGGGTAGCAGTGACACGGTGCTCATCGCCATCACAGGCATCCACGGCAACTTCTACTCGAACCCCTTCTACGTGAACTTCGGCGAGACGCTGAACGCAGGTGGCATCGATTTCGTGTACGCCCAGACCTGCGACGCCTTCGGCCAGATCGATACAACCGACTGGCGCACGGGCGGGCGCGTGGTCATCGGCTCGCAGACCGAGGACTTCGGCGACGCTGTGGAGGATGTGAAGGCGTACGTTGATTGGGCAGACCAACGTGGCTACACGCACATCTATCTTGGCGGGCATTCGCTGGGAGCGAACAAGGTGATCCGCTACCTTAGTCAGACGCACGACCCGCGCGTGGAGCGGTTCGTCCTGCTCTCGCCGGCGAACATGACCTACATGACGTCTGGCACGACCGAGCGCGAGAAGGCCACCGTGCGCGAGTACATGGCCTCCGGCCGCGCCGAGGAGATGCTGCCCTTCGCGCTCATGGGCTGGGCGCCGTGCGTTGCCCGCACGGCGCACCAGTGGCTCTTCGAGCCCACGCTCAACAACGCCCACACCGAACCCGATGGCGACTTCAGTCAGGCCGAGGCGATAACTCACACGGGCATGCTGCTCGTTGGCACCTACGACAACTTCACCAAGGGCGACCCGAGGGCGTTTCTGCAGAACATCAATTCGCATATGCCCACGGCAGCCGAAAACGAGCTCGTGTTCGTCGAGCGCACGGGCCACACCTACCAGATGAAGGAGCAGGAGGTGGCCGACGTGCTGCTGGAGACGGTAAGCCGCTGGAAGGAGGGCCGCTAGCATGCCGTTCGTCGTGACGAGGGCCAACGTACCCATATCGACAGAGCAAGAAGTGGCGTTGAAGGAACGCCTTGGGCGCGCTATCGTGCATGTTCCTGACAAGAGCGAGGCGGGGCTGCTGTTGGCCTTCGAGGGAGGCGCGCATCTGTGGGCCGCCGGCGGCGACGAGCCGTGCGCCTACGTCGAGGCGAGCGTGTTCGCCAACGACGGGCATGCGGGCTATGAAGCACTCTCTGCCGATGCTGCCCAGGCGCTGCAAGACGTGCTGGGTATACCGCCTGAGCGCGTGTACGTGCGCTTCTCGGACATCCCCGTCTGGAGCGTGGGCGGCATGCTCGTTGACCGTCGCATGTTTGCATAGGAGTTGCCATGGACAAGGTTGTCATCACCCAGTTCAGTGACCCGATGATGGGTCTTTCGTGGGAGTGCGAACCAGCAATCCGGCGCGTCGAGGAGAAGCTCGGGGACGCCGTCGAGATTCGCGACTGTATGGCGGTGCTCGTGCGCGATGTAGCCTACTTCATGACGCCTGCTGAGCGCGCGATGCCCGAAGAGGCGGGCATATGTGCCTACAATGCCCGCCTGGCGCAGATCTACCTGAGCGAGGTCCCCATCGGGGGCGTGCCGATGAACATGGAGGGCTTCTCTCTTTTCGCGCCGGGACGGCGCGCATCGCTGCCGCTGTGTCTAGCCTACGAGGCTGCAAAGTTGGCCGATCCCGGCAAAGCCCGGGCGTTCCTCCACAGGCTGCGCGAGGCGACCGTGCTCGAATGCCGGCCCACCACCAAGCTCAACGAGATCATGCGCGTCGTGCGCATCTGCGGCATCGACGAGGGCGCGTTTCTGGAGCGATTCGAGGACGGGGCCGCCTTGGCCGCTTTGGAGGACGATCAGCGGTACAAGGAGAGCCTCGGCATATGGGCGTTGCCCGCTTTCCTGGTCGAATGCGGCGGACGGGCGGCGCTCATTCGCGGCGCGGTGGATTTCGAAGCACTCATGCGGGCTATCACATCGGTTGCCGATGAAACGGTGCAGCATCCCTTCTTTCCCGAAATGATCTGATGGGGCTTCCTGAGGCTTAAAGAGCCCCTCTGCCGAGCGCAACTCAGCAGAGGGGCTTAGCATGCTTAGGTTGCGAAATGTATCCTTGGACTATTCCCACTCAACTGTCACAAGGCAAGTTGCCGTACGCTGACAGCTTGCCGTCTCGTGCCTTCCCGTGCCGTCACGTGCACGCACGTGGCGTTTCGTTATTGGGGAGTATTGCTCACTTTGCAGCTAGCCCCATAGCCCCTTGCACGAAACGGCGTACAGGGGCACGTTGCGCATCCAGTCCTGCTCGCGGTAGCCTGACAAGCTGAACCGCACCGCGTCAACTTCGGGATTTGCCTCTTTGAACGCGCGAAGGCTCTTGGCCCGGAGATTTTCCTCGGCCTTCACTTCGATGGCGAACACGCCGCTGCCATCCTGGACCAGGAAGTCGATCTCGCCTGTCGAGTTCTCCGCCGACCAGTAGTAGGGCGAGAGACCGCATTCCGAGATGAGCTGCTGGCAGACGTACTGCTCGGTGAGCGCGCCCTTGAACTCCGTGAAGACCTTGTTGCCGTCGATGACGCCCCTCGGCTCCAGGCCACTCATGGCGCCGAGGAGCCCCACGTCCACCATGAAGACCTTGAACGCGCTCATGTTGCAATAGCTCGGCAGCGGCACGTGCGGCTTGCTCACGCGGCGCACCTTGTAAATCAGGCCTGCCTGCTGGAGCCACGCGAGGCTCTCCTCGAAGTCGGCCGCGCGGGCGCCCTTGCGCACCTGCCCGAAGATGAACTTCTTGTTCTCCTGCGACAGGTGTCCCGGGATCGACTGCCAGGCGAGCATGGTGCGCGCGAGCAGGCGGGGCGGTATGTGCTTCGCGAAATCGCTCACGTATCCGTTCAGGATCTCTTGTTGGACTGCCCGTGCGGCGCGCACGTCCTGCTCGGCGACGTAGGCGTTCACCGCCTCGGGCATACCTCCCACGACGTAGTATTGCTTGAGGAGCTCGGCGAGCTTGTCCGAGAAAGCGCTCATCATCTCAGCGTCCCCGGAGCTTATGAGCTTTCCGAACCTCTCGTTTCCCGTCGCGTCGAGGAACTCGGTGAATGTCAGCGGGTAGAGGTCGAGCGTGTTGACCTTGCCGACGGGGTAGCCGGTTCCTTCGGTTGCCGATATCCCTAGAAGCGACCCAGCTGCGGCCACGGTGTACTCGGGCGCGTTCTCGCAGAAGTACTTGAGGGACGTGATGGCCTTCGGGCAGGCCTGCACCTCGTCTAGGACGATGAGCGTTTTCCCTGGCTGGATGTCCATGTCGAGCTCGAGCGAAAGCGAGGCGATGATCCTCGCGATGTCGAATCCGGAGTCGAAGTAACTGCGAGCGAGCGGGTCGTTGTCGAGGCTCACGTAGGCGACGTTCTCGAAATTCAGCCTGCCGAACTCCTTGAGCAGCCAGGTCTTTCCAACCTGCCTGGCGCCGTTCAGGATGAGCGGTTTGCGCCGCGCATTCTCCTTCCAGGCAACGAGTTCATCCATGAGGGCTCTCCTCATGCAACCTCCCTCCATAAAGAATACGTCCTCATTATAGCTTGATATAGCAAAAATAAGGACGTAAAAATGTGTGGTAGCGCAATATATAAGGAGGTACTATTCCCACTCAACTGTCACAAAGCGAGTTTCCGCACGCTTGCAGCATGTCGTCTCGTGCGCTCCCGTGCTGTCACGTGCACGCACGCGGCTTTTCGTTATTGGGGAGTATTGGGGTTCTTGTATCTTAGCCAACCATATTATATACTAGCCAAAATTACTAATATGGCTAAGATAGATTAAAGGTGGCGAAGATACCCAGGTGGCCCAATTTGAATACGGAAAGGTCCTCGGTAGCCTCATTACACCGGATGTTGTGTCTGCCCTCGGAAACGTGCGCGAGCACCGCGGCAGGCAGGAGCTCTACAAGTCGCTGCAGCCCGCGGCGCTGGAGAAGCTTTGCGAGGTTGCGAAGATCCAGAGCACGGGCGCGTCGAACCGAATCGAGAACATCTCGACCTCTGAGATTCGCCTGCGTGAGCTGATGCAGCGCAAAATCGAGCCCATGAACCGCGACGAGCGCGAGATTGCCGGGTACCGCTACGTACTGGACATGATTCACGAAGGCCACGACAGCATCCCCGCGACCCCGGGCGTCATCCTGCAGCTCCACCGCGACCTCTACCGTTTCTGCGACGTCTCGTTCGCAGGGCGTTGGAAGGACTCCGACAACATCATCGCGGAGCGCGCCGCGGACGGTCGCATGGTGGCGCGCTTCGTGCCCACGAGCGCTGTGGCAACGCCGGGAGCAGTCGAGTGCATCTGCAAGGAATACAGCCGCTGGTCAAAGGACGGCACCTACGACCCGCTGCTCGTTTCGCTCGTCTTCGTGTTCGACCTCGTGTGCATTCACCCCTTCAGCGACGGCAACGGGCGCATGAGCCGCCTGCTCACGCTGCTGCTCACCTACCGTAGCGGATACGACGTGGGCAAGTATGTGTCAATCGAGGCCGAAATCGAGCGCACGAAGGCTACCTACTACGAGGCGCTGGCCGCGAGCTCCGCTGGATGGGCCAAAGGGGAGAGTGACTACGCGCCATTTGTCACCTACATGCTGGGCGTTATGGCCGCGTGCTACGCCGACCTCGACGCGCGCGTTGCGCTGCTGGCTTCGGGCGGCAAGGGCGAGGACATCTTGCGGGCCTACTTCGCAGACCTCGTCGGGACGGCGACCAAACGCCGGATTCTCGACGACAACCCAACGCTCAGCAGACGCACTGTTGAGCGCGTCTTGCAGAAGCTGCAGTCGGAAGGCATCATCGAGAAGGTGGGCGCGGCTCGCGCAACCACCTATAGACGCGTTGAAAGGTAGCGCCATGATCGTCCTCATCACCGGCGCATCGCATGTGGGAAAGACGGTCCTCGCACAGCGCATTCTCGAGAAGTACGCCTTTCCCTACTTCTCAATCGATCACTTGAAGATGGGGCTCATCCGCAGCGGAAACACCGACCTGACGCCAGAGGATGACGAAGCGATCACGGAATACCTTTGGCCAATCGTGTGCGAGATGGTGAAGACCGCCATCGAGAACAGACAGAATCTTGTCATCGAGGGCTGCTACATCCCGCCCGACTGGCGAGGGGATTTCGAAGAAGAATACCTCAGGTCTATCGAGTTCGTCTGCCTGGCAATGTCAGATGCCTACATCGACGCCCATATCGTCGAGATAGAAGAATACGCCTGTGCCGTCGAGGCGAGGCTGGAAGACTCCGGCTGCACGCCGGCGAACGTGTGGATGGCGTTGTCGATGCAATGATGTCCCGGCACCCAGCAGCACTCGCATACTGGCGTTATCCATCTTGCCCTCCCAGCAGATCACCTAAAACTTGGTCGATGTCGGCGTCGATCAGGATCGAACGGTCGCGGATGTGGGGATGCGCGTACGCTTCGCCGTAGTTCACGCAGGCGTACGTGGCGTCCTGGTTGGCGTATGTGCAGTGCCAGAACGGGTACTTGATGATGACGGGCGTGTTCGCACCCACGCCGAACTCCAGGTAGAGCACCTTGCCCATCTGGTGCGCTTCGAGGAAATCGCGGTAACGTCCAGCTGCTGCGTGCCATCCCCCGTCCTCGACGAACGTATCGTCGACGCGCAGGTTCATGGCCATGGGCTTGCCGCATACAGGGCAATATGGCACGAGCCCGGATGGCACGCGCATGCCGTGCTGCTCCTCGACCATTCGCCTCACGGTCTTGTAGTTGTCGTAGGTCTTGTCGTGGCACGGCACGCTGCACTGCCAGAGGCCGTAGTCGCCCTGCGTGTAGTACAGCCGCTCCTTGGGGAAGCCCGTACACTGGAACTGGTGGTCGACGTTCGTGGTTATGACGAAGAAGTCTTTGCCCTGCACGAGCTGCAGCAGCTTGGCGTACGTGTCTTTCGGCGGTTCGACGTAGCGGTTGTACCAGATGTGGCGGCTCCAGTAGGCCCACTGCTCCTCGAGAGTCGTAAACGGGAAAAAGCCGGCCGAATACATGTCGCGGAAGCGGTACTTGGCGATGAAGTCGCCGAAGTAGCGCTCGAACCGCTCGCCTGAGTACGTGAGCCCGGCGGCGGTCGAGAGCCCCGCTCCCGCGCCGACCACGATTGCGTCGGCGGCGTCGATCGCATTGCGGAGCTCGGCGATCGATTGCTCGTAATCCTTCTTTTCCATGTCTTGGCTCCTATTGCTTGACGATCGCCCGGGCTGGGCACGCCTCCTGGCAGATTCCGCAGCGCAGGCAATGGGATTGGTCGATAACGTATGGGTCGCCCTCCGTTATGCACTGTTCGGGGCAGGCGGCGGCACAGACGCCGCAGCCGATGCAAGCATCGATGATGAGGAACGTCCCGCGCGCGTCCGGCTCGCCGCCGATGCGGAACGGTTTGCGGAAGACGGGGCTCTGGCCCAGGTCGAAGTACTCTCCTTCGCCTTCCTCGACGTAGAACACGTCGCATATGTAGCGATTCTCGCCGGAGTACAGCAGGTTCATCGAGGGGTTCAGCTCGAAGATGGCATCGACAAGCGCGTGCTGTACGGCTTCTCCCTCGGGGTGCGCGACTATGCCGCGCAGGCGGCATGTGCGAAAGTCGGACGTCTGGCCGACGAGGGCCACGAACTGCTCGCGCATGACTTCGGCGTGGAATTCCTTGCCGCGTGGCGCAAGGAAATACAGGCGCTTGTCGGTCACGGCCATCACGTCGATGATGCGCACGCTGGGCAGCCCGTCGGCATCCACGGTGGCGAATGCGACGTCGCGGATGGCCCGAAGGAACCGCAGGCACCAGGCGGCGTCGACCTCGCCGGATTGGGGCATTGCCTTCAAGTCAAGTCCCTCGCCCTTCTCGAACGCCGCGATGTCGCTATCAACGCAGTAGGTCATGCCCGTATCCTTTCTCTCCATGCCGCTTCGGGGGCAGCGTGTAACCGCCCCGAAGCGGACTCGCGTAATTGTGCCGCTATTCTACTTGCGCACCACGCTGATGCGCTGGCGGATGTGGTCGCCTGACTCGATCTCGTCGACCATGGCGATGGCGTAGTCGGCGTAGCTGATGATGGACTCGCCAGCCTCGTTGAGCGTGAGCTCCTCGCCGCCCAGGATGTAGGCGCCGGTGCGCTCGCCCTCGGCCTGGAAGTCGCCCGCAGGAGAGATGTAGGTCCACGCCACGTCGTCGCGGGCGCGCAGCTCCTCCAGGGCCTTGGCCATGGCCGCCGCCAGCGGTTTGAAGGCGTCCGGGAAGTCGGGGCCGTCGGCCACGCAGGCGGTGTGCTCGGGGTTCACGTAGAGCGAGCCCGCGCCGCCCACGACGAGCAGGCGCACGTCGGTGCCGGCAACGCAGTCGCAGAGGTGCGCGAGCGTGGTGGAGTGCTGGGGCAGCGTCTCGGGCGTCCAGGCGCCGAAGGCGTCGACCACGGCGTCGAAGCCCGCCAGGTCCTCGGCCGTGAGATCCATGATGTCCTTCACGACGGCTTTCTCGGCGACGGTCTGGTTCTCGCCGCGCACGAAGGCGGTGACGTCCATGCCGCGATCGATTGCCTCTTTCACGATGAGCTTGCCGGCCTTGCCGTTGGCTGCGACGACTGCGCTGTTCTTGGTCATGATGGTTTCCTTTCATCCTGCGGCTTTCTGCCGCCTTTGCTTGCTGACAGCTCATACTGTATGCTTAACGGTGTCAAATAGTAAGTAGGCACTATTTAGTGCAATAGACACCATTTAGTAACTAATGGCTATAACCAGCAGAAATAGTTATGAAGGAGATTCGAATATGGCGGAAACGAGGCTCGAAGACCTGCCGGCATGTCCGGTGGAAACCACGCTCACGCTCATTGGCAACAAGTGGCAGGTGCTCATACTGCGCGACCTGAACCTGAACGGCACGATGCGCTTCAAGGCGCTTCAGCGATCCATAGGTGGAATCTCGCAAAAGGTGCTGACATCCAACCTGAGGGCCATGGAGGAGTCGGGCATCGTGCACCGAGAGGTATTCGCAGAGGTGCCCCCGCGCGTGGAGTACTCGTTGACCGAGCTTGGCGAAACGCTGCAGCCGGTGCTCGACGCGATGTGGGCGTGGGGAGAAAGCTACAAGGAGCGACTTCGCAAGGCGCGCTCGTCGTAGCGACAGCTTAGAAAGGCTTATGTAGGCTTAAGGGTAGCCTCTTGGCAACATGTTTACTGGCGAGGGGCTATCGTGTTTAACTGGGAAAATGTGCGCTTACGGCAGCCTTTCGTCACTCCCACTCTATGATTTCCGCGCTTGCGGGAATTGCTTTCTCGTGATGTTTCATGTCGCCTCGTCTCACCCGTGCCGTCCCGTTATAGGTGCGTATTTACGTTTTGGCCGTTCTGCTGGAACTCAAATGGAACTCAGTCGGGTGAGTTCCAGTTGGAACTCACTTATGGGGAGTCTTTTGCCCGATATGGGGAGTATTGCGATCCACCTGCGGAAACGCCATCTTCTTCCCTAGCAGGTGAGTTCCAGTTTCGGAATTAATCGGGGCTTATCGGTAGCTTGCTCGAGAGGATCATCAGCACGCAGCCGATCCCCATGGGTTTCGGCCGACTGATTTTTTTCGCTTTTCTTCTCACATTTCTCTTACCCATGGGCTCCGATCATTCGGAGCCACCCTCCGAGCTGCGAAGTCTCGAAATGAACACACGGTCAAATACTCTCTGATATACCTAGTACATATCCTCTGAAATACCTGTATAATATCCTCTGTATTGCGAACAAGGAGGACTGCATGCCCTACGGCAATCTCAAACCCGAAGGCTACATTAGCAGGATCGTTGACTCGAAGCTCGAACGCCTCCTTGGCCTCTTCGGTGCCGTCGAGGTCGCCGGCACGATGTGGTGCGGCAAGACGTGGACGTCCCTCGCTCGCGCCGAGAGCGTCACGCGCATCGGGCTCTCCGGTCCGAGGTCGGCGGCAGAAGCGGACCCCTCGACCGCGCTCATCGGGGCGCGACCGCACCTGGTTGACGAGTGGCAGGACGTGCCCGCCATATGGGACGAGGTCCGTGCCGCCGTCGACGCCGACGCGGCATCCCAGGGTTCCTTCATACTCACGGGCTCGGCGGAACCCAACAAGGACAAAGTGCACCATAGCGGCGCTGGCAGGATCGCGAAACTGCGTATGAGCACCATGACGCTGCAAGAGACGGGCGTGTCGTCGGGTGCGGTCTCCCTGGCGGGCCTCTTCGAGAGAAGATTCGAGCCGCAGCTGGTGCAGCAGAAACTCGAACCTCTCGCGACCGCCGTCTGCAAGGGTGGATGGCCTGCACTGGCGGTTTCCGAGGGGGCGCAGCCCGAGTACCTCGACTCGTACTTCGAGGCGCTCTTCGGCGTGAGCATCCCGAGGAAGGGCCTTATTAGCAGGGAGTCCAGGGGCGTGGCCCTCTCGCTCGCCCGCAACATCGGCGCGGCGGCCAAGCTCGCGACCATAGCCGCCGACGCGCAATTGAGCTCCTCGAGCCCGAAGATCGCCGCCGAGCGAGCCTCGGCGCACATATCGGCCCTCGAGGACCTCTACGTCGTCGAGCCGATCAAGGGCTGGGACGCGCCCATCAGGTCCAGGAGCAGGCTGCGGACGAAGCCCAAGCGTTACTTCGCAGATCCATCGCTCGCCGCGAGCCTCCTGCAGGTCACCCCTGAAAGGCTTCTGGGCGACGGGCAACTGTTCGGGATGCTCTTCGAATCGCTGGCTATCCACGACCTTGGGGTCTACGCACGCGCCCTGCCAGGCGCTCCTGCCGAGCCGCTCTTCTACTATCGGGACTCGGACGGGTTGGAGGTGGACGCGGTGGTCGAGCTGCGCGACGGAAGATGGGCGCCCATAGAGATAAAGCTCGGCGAGAACAAGGTACCCGAGGCCTTCGAGAGCATCGCGCGGCTGCGCCGGAAGGTGGCCGCGAACCCCGCCGCGAGGAACCCCGAACCCGTATTCAGCGCCGTGATCGTGGGCGCGGGCGAATATGCCCGCTATGACCGCGATGCAGACACCTATGTGGTTCCCTTGACCTCGCTCGGGGTCTAAACATGTAAGATGCGGTTGCGAGCAACCGCATGCAGATGCGTTGAAAGGTAACGTGATGGTCATCTTGATCGCCGGAGCATCGCACATGGGAAAGACGCTTCTAGCCCAACGCATGCTCGAAAGGTACGGCGTTCCCTACCTCTCAATCGACCATTTGAAGATGGGCCTCATTCGAAGCGGAAACACCGACCTCACGCCTGATGATGACGACGCTCTTACGGAATATCTTTGGCCAATCGTGCGCGAGATGGTGAAGACCGCAATCGAGAACGGTCAGAACCTTGTCGTCGAGGGCTGCTATGTCCCGCCGCACTGGCGACGAGATTTCGAGGAAGAATACCTTAGGTCTATCGAGTTCGTCTGCTTGGCAATGTCAGACGCTTACATCAATGCCCATATCGGCGAGATAAGAGAACACGCCTGTGCCGTCGAGACCAGGCTGGACGACTCTGGCTGCACGCTCGGCGCATTGAGGGAAGACAACCGCCGCTGCATCGACGCCTTCGCTGAGTGCAACGAAAAGGTCACGATAATCGAATCGGATTTCGAGTCGACGATAGAGGCGGTTCTCGACGCCGTTCACCCCCGTTGGAGCAGTCTGCAATCGGCTTAATGCTCTGCAAGCGTGTGCCTGGTGCCAAATCGTAGCAAACGATGCCAAGAGAAGTTAAACGGTGCCACTCCGTGGGCTATTCTCACTCTTTGATGTATCGATGGTCCGGCTTGCTTCTTGGCGCTTTCCTATGCTCTGCCGTATCATAAAGTGGCAGAAGCGCTTTTGGCTACGCTCGGATTAAACGTCAATGCGGCGTCAAAGAAGTCGCGATGAGCTTCTTTGACGCCGCGTGATAAATCAGTAAGTAGTTTGAGGTTAAAAGCTCGTCCAACCGCCGTCGACGTTGAGCTGGGCGCCGTTGACGTAGTGTGCCTCGTCGCTGATCAGGTACAGGATGGCGTTTGCGATGTCCTCGGGCCAGCCGGTGATGTTGTTGCCGTCGTAATCGACACCGAGAGCCACAGCTCCGCGAACGTTGTACAGCTCGTTGCCTTCCAGGTCCATGACGTCGCGGTCGGGCCATTTCTCCATCGCGTTGGCGAGGATGTCCGTGACGCACGCACCCGGGTTCACGACGTTGGTACGCACGTTGCGGAAGCGGTAGGTGTGTGCAAGGTTGCGCGCGAGGCCCAAAACAGCGTGCTTCGAGGTGATGTATGCCGCGCCGGCCGACGAGCCGACCTGGCCGCCTACGGAACCGACTATCACGATGCTTGCCGGCAGACCTTCATGGTCCCACAGAAGCGGCAGACAATCGCGGCACATGCGGAAGCATGAGTTCACGTTCACGTCCATGACATAGTCGTACAGCTCGTCGTCGGTCTTGTGCGCGGGGCACATGAGGTCGAGAACGCCTGCGATGTAGAGCAGGCTGTCGATCGTGCCGAACTCCTCTTTCGCGTAGTCGATGGCCTCTTGGCGCACAGAGGCATCGTTGACGTCTCCCGCCACGAAATGCAGCGTTCCGGGACCGTCTTCGAGCTCCTCGTCCTCGATGAGCTCCTCCATGGCTTCCTCGTTGATGTCGAGGACAATCAGGTTTGCGCCCTGGCGGTACAGTGCCGCGACCGTTGCCGCGCCCATGCCGCAAGCACCGCCCACGACCAGAATCTTGCGTCCTTCGTTAGTGCTCATTGCTATCTCCCTTCTAGCACCACTTGGGCTCGACGATGACAGCCGGCGAATCGTTTGGGCCGATGGTCACGCGCGTGCCGAGCGGCACCTTGCGTGCGTCCACGATGCCGAAGCCGATGTTCTTGTCGACCGTGTAGCCGTAAATCATCTGGCGGCAGATGCCCACGGGCACGCCGCGCTTGCGAATGATCTCGTTCTGCGCGATATCCTCGTAGCTCTCGCGTTCGATCTCGATGCCGACGAAGGCGTGCTTGGGGTCTTCCGCCTGGGCCGCTTCGAGGGCCTCCTTGCCAAGGAAGTCCTTGTCCATGCGTACCGACCAGCCGAGGTTCGCCTCGTAGGGGGTGAGGCCCTTGTAATCCTGGCGCAGCGCCATGCCCTTCTCCATGGGAAGGGAGCGGACGTAGACCTCGAGCGTTTTCAGGCGCGGCGCGTCGTGCTTGGCGGCCGCTTCTTCGATCGCCTCGGCGACAGCAGCGGAATCCTCACGTGCGCAATATATTTCGTAACCGAGCTCGCCTGTGAACCCACCACGGTCAACCGTTACAGCTACGCCGCCGATAGTAGTATCGATGACCTGGAAACGCTTGAACTCGTCGACAGAATCGGAAACGAGCTCGTTCATGACCTTTGCGGAATTCGGACCCTGGACGGCGTACATGTCGATTTCCTGGGTGATGTCCTCGTATGCGACTTCGAAACCTTCCGCATGAGCGTCGAACCACTTCACCGCATGCGGGCCATACAGCGTGGAAAGCCACCACAGCCCCTCGTCCTTATGGAAGACCACGAGGTCGTCGATTATCCCACCGTTCTCGTCGAGCATCGTCGTATACTTGCCCCTACCGACCGGCAGACCGGCAATCGTATTGACGAGAATCCAGTTGAGGAATCTTTCAGCATCTTTGCCGGTAACCTTCACGAGGTCGTGCGTCCATCGGTACCATGCGGCATTCGTACGTACAGCAACTGCTTCCGCACGCGCGGAGTCGTCTTCTTTGAACAGCATCTCGCTACCTCCTTACAGCGCTCGATCGTCGACCCTGCGGCCTACGTTGATAATGAAATCGTCGTCGTCTTCGTCAATCCACACGGACCATTCGGGCGAGACGAGCGCATGGCAAGCACCGTTCCACTGCGCCTCGTATCCAAGCGTGATCTCGTCGAGCGGAGCCATCTCGAAACGACCCGTGAATGTTTCCTGGTCGACACGAATCTCGACGCCGTCTGCGTCGAAGGCTTCAAACTCGTAGGGCACGAGCTGACATCCAAGAATTGCCTGGATGTAAGCGCCCATGACTCGTGGATCGTTGTCACCGATCTCGCGGGGGATATCGAGCCAATTGCGCAAACCCTCGCGGGCAAACGGGTCGATGAAGGAGTTCTTACCTGCCGTGGCGAACACGATCTTCAGAATGCGTTCGAACTCGTCATCGTCATCGGCCATGTCGCGGATTGCGATGAGCGGGAAGCTGATGGACCATACCCAGCCCATCTGAGCTACCCAGTTGTACTGCCATTCCAGCGATTGCTCCTCGCCGAAGGCGTTCGTGTATTGGCCATTGCGCAGGCCTTGGGCATGCTTCACGCGGCGCTCCGGCGGCGTGTCGTGGACAGGCAGGAACGCCTGACCGCGATGGTCGAGCCAATCCTGCTTTTCCAAATCAAAGGTGTCACGGCGCTCAGCAACCACGCGGCAGTGCGGATTGCCACAGCCGCGCGCTTCGCACATATTCAGCGCCACATCGTTGGTGATCTCTCCATGCTCGGCACCGGCGGCGATATCGAAGTTTGCCGTGAACATGGCGGTTGTCATATTGCACATTTCGGAACCGACAATGTCCCACGGGCAGGAGTCGAGCTCCTTTTCCACGCGGTCCTCTGTGAACTGGATGACGCGACCGGCCATGTCCTCGGCCTCGTCGCCATAGTCTCCCCAGATTGCGCCAATCCAAGCAGCGCGCTTAACGAGCTCAGGGATGTTCCATTCTTCGTAGAAGGCGTTCAGGTAGTCAAAAAGCTCCTCCTCGCTGCCCGAGCATGCAGCGCAGTTCATCATGTTCGCGATCTCGCAGATCTGCGAAGTACGGTCCTCCCAGTCATCGTTCAGGACGCGCATCACCTGGAAGATGTTCGCGGAGAACGCCGCGATGGTGCGGAGGCAGTAACTATACGCCTCCTTCTCGGGGATGATTTTGCCGAATGCGGTCTCGACGCCGCGGTGCGTATCGACGTGTTCGAGCAATGCCATAACCTCTCCTCTCTATTGGTCGTTTCATGGCGGAAGAGCACCCGCTCTTTAGGCACATGGTCAGTCTGCCGTCATTCGGAGCGGCATCCAAGACCGCATTGTGTTGCCATATCGCAAAGGAAAGCCCTACAATGTGCAGGGTACGAAAACGTGCATCAATCGCGGGATTCATGCGGTCAACAACGTAGTGTGCGAAATCACTTGCGTGATGCACCATCATTCAGGAGGCCCCATGTACCTGAATGCAGACATCGTGTTCGACAACCTGCCATCGGAGATGAATGCGAGGATGGCGGGCTCCAAGGTGCTCGACCTGGCATTGCGCAGGCCCGAGCTCTACGAGGGCGGAGGCGCCATCTTCGAAGCCGACCGGCTCTACCTGGTCAACTCCGACAGAGTGCCGCAGCGCGCGCGTGCCGAGCGCGGATGCGTGATCGTATGCATAGGAGACTCGCCCTTGCTCGAAAGATACCGCAAGAACTGCAGCGTAATCGTCATAGAACGGGATACGGACTTCTATCAGGCATTCAACACTCTCCAGCGGATCTTCGACAGCTATGACAAGTGGGAGACCGAACTGCGGAAAATAATAGACAGAAGCGGAAGCGTCAGCCAACTCCTGATGTGCAGCGAACCCGTTTTCGGGAATCCGCTATTCGCAATCGATGAGGATTTCAAGATTCTGGGCGCATCGATTGGTACCGCAACGCCATCGACTGGCAAGGGACTTTCTGGAGGAAAGACCCTCGGGATCGATGAACTAGACCAATTCCTCGAGCTGCATGACCTATCGATGGACGAGCGTGAGCCGCTCGTCCTGACGCTTCTCGACCAAACGACCCTGAACCTCAACCTCTTCGAATCCGACGTCTACTGGGGATGTCTGACCGTGCGTTACGAAAACCGGCCGTACCGCCCGAGCGACAAGCCGCTTATTGGGCAGCTCGGCAGGTTCGTTCTCATCGCAAAGCGGCAGCTCGCAGCCCGTTCACCCGAAGGCCTCGGATCTCTCAGACAGGCGGTCCAGGCACTCGTGGAGGAGCGTCCCCTCGATTCCGTCGAACGCGATGTCGTCGCAACAGCAAACGATGGGAGAATCTTCGTCTGCATCAGGTTGAAGCTGTCGAACCAGCTCGAGCAGCTCCCGCTCGGTTTCGTGAGGAATGCGGTAGAGGAGACATTTCCGGGCAGCATCGTATTCGAGTACCACCGAAATTCGGTCGTCGCCATGCTCGATGTAGGCAAGGACGGCGGCGATGGCTTCCACGCAACGATTGAAAAGGGTCTCGACCCGTTCGTGAACGCAATGGCGATGGATGCCGGGGTGTCGAACCCATACAACGACCTCTTCGCGGCGAAATCGCTGTTCTTCCAGGCCAATCAAGCGCTCGACATAGGACTGCTCTTCGAGCCTGCAAAGCGCCTGCACTTCTTCGAGGACTATGCGCTCCGCTCGCTTGTGATGAGTTCGGTAAGCGATATGCGTTTGGAACTGCACTATCCCGAAGGCCTCAGAAGGCTCGTCGAGCACGACGATGCGTCCACTACGAGCTATGTGGAAACCTTGCGGGTGTTCTTGGAGAACAACCAGAGCATCGCGAAGACGTCATCGGACCTTTACGTCCATCGCTCGACCCTCATGGAAAGGCTTGCGCGTATAAAGCGGGAGCTCGGGCTCGATCTTGACGACCCTGACGTGCAGCTGCGTCTCAGGATTCTCCTGAAGGCAATGCAATCACGTTCGGAGCTCAGATCAGCCCAAGAACGTAAGCAGGCATAGGAAAAGGGCGGAGCGTTGTCGTTCCGCCCTTGCATGTATGAGACTATATAGGTACTAGTCCTCGATTGCTTTCAGGCGAGCGTCGATCTCGTCCAGAGCTTCAGCAAGCTCCTTGGCCTGCGGGAAACTGGCGAGCTTGCGCAGCGTCAGGCCCATGACCATTTTCATCTGCGGGTCGGTCGTGAATCCAGGGGAATACTCGGTGATAATTGCAGCGGCCTCGGGGCACTTCGCAAGCTTCTTGCACTTGTCATCTACGGAATACGGCATGGTGGCCTCCTTCATCTTTTGCGTTTAGGACAATCCGGTCTGCTCATGCAGGTTTCGTTTCATAAACCTGACGAGGATGATTCTCCAGTGATTTCCCTCCATTGGCTATCCTGAACAATGCAGGGAAACGAATGGAATCGACCAATCGTTTTGTAGGGTTAGAAGAATGTTTGAATAACATCTTAGAAAGGCTTATACGGTTCTAAAGACAGCCCCTCGGCAACATGGTTGATGTCGAGGGGCTGTAGTTTTCAGCTAGGGAAATGTGCCTCAAACCTATTCCCACTCAACCGTTCCAGGGGGCTTGGGGGTGCAGTCGTACACCACGCGGTTCACACCGGGCACCTCGGCCACGATGCGGCTGCTTATCTTGCCGAGCACGTCGTAGGGGAGCTTCGCCCAGTCTGCGGTCATGGCGTCTGTGCTCTCCACGGCGCGCACGATGACCGGGCGCTGATAGGTGCGCTCGTCGCCCATGACGCCCACGCTGCGGATGTCGGGCAGCACGGCGAAGTATTGCCAGCAGGAATGCTCCGAGTTGCGCTCGCCGGTCTCCTCGAACAGGAGCGCGTTGTACGCGTCGAGCTCCTCGCGTACGACGGCGTCGGCGTTCTTCAAGATTTCGAGCTTCTCGGGCGTCACGTCGCCGATGATGCGGATGGCTAGGCCGGGGCCGGGGAAGGGCTGGCGCCAGACGATGTGGTCGGGCAGGCCAAGCGCGGTACCCAGTGCGCGCACCTCGTCCTTGAAGAAGTGGTCGAGCGGCTCGATGAGGTCGAAATGCACGCCCTCGGGGAAGGGGATCAGGTTGTGGTGCGACTTGATGGTCGACGCCTTGCCGCCCGTCTTGCGCGCGCCGCTCTCGATGATGTCGGGGTAGATGGTGCCCTGCGCGAGGAACTTCACGCCGTCGAGCTTTTGGGCGACGGTGAAGAACTCCTCCCAGAACTGGGTGCCGATGATCTTGCGCTTCTGCTCGGGGTCAGTCACGCCGGCGAGCAGCTTCGCGTAGCGCTCCTCGGCGTGCACGTGCACGAAGTCGACATCGAACTGCTTGGTGAACACTTCCTCGACTTCCTCGGGCTCGTTCTTGCGCAGCAGCCCGTGATTCACGAACACGCAGGTGAGCTGCTTACCGATGGCGCGGGAGAGGAGGGCGCCGACGACCGACGAGTCCACGCCGCCCGAAAGGCCCAGGATGACGCGGTTGTCGCCCACCTTGGCGCGCACCTCGTCCACGAGGTTGTCGATGAGGTTGTCCATGCTCCACGAGGGCTCGAGGCCGCAGATGCCGAACAGGAAGTTCGACAGCATCTGGGTGCCGTAGGTGCTGTGGCGCACTTCGGGGTGGAACTGCGTTGCGTACAGATTTCGTTCTGCGCACTCCATGGAGGCGACGGGGCACACCGAGGTGCTCGACGTGATCGTGAAGCCCTCGGGCACCTTCGCGACGGCGTCGCGGTGGCTCATCCAAACCGTCTGTTCCTCGGGCGTTCCGTCGAGCAGGCGGGAGGGGGCCACGCGCTCGATCGTCGCGGGGCCGTACTCGCCGACTTCGGTGTGGCCCACGACGCCGCCGAGCGTCTTGGCCATGATCTGCTGGCCGTAGCAGAAGCCGAGGATGGGCAGGCCCATGTCGAAGATGGCGGGGTCGAGCTCCGGCGCGTCGTCTGCGTACACGCTCGCGGGGCCTCCGCTCAGGATGATGGCGCTCGGCTCCGCGGCAGCGATCTCGGCAGCCGGCGTGTCGCACGGCATGATCTCCGAGTAAACGCGCAAGTCGCGAACGCGGCGCGCGATCAGCTGCCCGTACTGGGCTCCGAAGTCAAGGACGATAACCTTTTGCATGTAAAACTCTCCTCAATGAAACGAGCATCGAAACGATGCGCGACAGGTTAACGGTTTCTGTTTTCCAGCTTGTTAAAGACGAGCGGCGCCACGAACATGCCCACGATCACGACGATGAGCAGGGCGAAGAACTTGGCCCAGTTGTAGGGGAGGATCGCCTTGAAAGCAACGTCGGTCACGACGTAGGCGATGCCCACGAGCACGATGCCCACTCCGCCGCGAACGAGGCGCATGCGGAGGTCGAGGTAATCGGTGTCGAAGTCGACGACCCTGCGCTCGAGCACCCAGGCAATGGACAGGCCGATCATGATGCCCGCCGCCTCGAAGCTTCCCTTCTGCATGGTGACGGGGTCGACGAGCAGATTGCCGTCAACGTAGTCCATGGGGTAGGGCTTCAGCATGACGAAGATCACGGACGCAATGCTCACGACTATCACGATGACCGTGACCATGATGTCCTTGTTGTGGTAGGGCATGAGCGCGTCGTAACGGTCGATCCAATTGAGGAAAGCTTGCGTGAGCACAATCGCGATGATTCCGATGAGCAGGCCGACGATAACGTCTTGCGGAGTGTGCACGCCAAGGTAGAGTCGGGAGAACATCATGAGGAGGATGACGATGATGCACACGACGGTGATCCACTTGTGGCCCTTGCGCGCCAGCCATGCGAAGCTGCCGAGCGAAGAGGTCGTGCCCGTCGTATGGCCGCTCGGGAACGAATAGCCGGTTGCGCCCGAAATGGCCTTTTCAGAGGGCGCGATGGCTGCGTCGCGAATCCACGGCCTGTACGCGCACACGATGTTCTTGAGTAGCTGGTTAACGAAATTGCCCGCCCCGAACGCGAAGAAGGCGAACTGCCCGGCGCGCTTGTCGACGCACCAATATATAAGGAGCACGAGCGCGACGAGCCCCGGCCCGTCTCCGATTTTGGAGAGCAGGACGAGGAACGTCTCTATGAAGCTGGGCGCGGATTCCCTTATGCCCTGCAACGCGAGCAAGAAACTGATATCCATGCGAATCCTCCGATTGATCGAGTTGCATAATCCTAACGCACAAGGCGCGGCAGGTTGGGTTCGGCTGAAGAAATCGCCTATCTTGCCATAATATGCCCCGGCTGCTCGGACGTGTAATTTTCGCGCAGATTTGCAAAGAGGTGTACACTATCACGGTTTCTAATCACACATGCATGTGCGACTCGGACCGCTAGTGGCCACCGGAAAAAGGCTGCGGACACCGGGGATGACCACATGCAGAGGACTAACGAATAGGAGTGGATATGACGAAAGTCAGTATTCAGACGCTGCTCGACGCAGGAGCACACTTCGGGCATCAGACCCGCCGTTGGAACCCCAAGATGAAGCCGTATATCTTCGGCAACCGCGGGGACATCTACATTCTCGACCTCAAGCAGTCGCTCATCGGCATGGACAACGCTTACACGTTCGTCAAGAACCTTGCCAAGAATGGCGGCACCATCCTCTTCGTCGGCACCAAGAAGCAGGCTCAGGAGCCCATCGCCGACGCCGCTAACCGCTGCGGCATGCCGTACGTCAACGCCCGTTGGCTCGGCGGCATGATGACGAACTTCGTCACCATCCGCTCGCGCGTCAACCGCATGGAGGAGCTCGAGGCCATGCAGACCGACGGCCGCATGGAGAAGCTGCCGAAGAAGGAGCAGATCCTGCTGGGCAAGGAGCTCGCGAAGCTGCAGGTCAACCTGAACGGCATCCGCAACCTTCGTCGCACCCCCGACGCCATCTTCGTCATCGACACCAACCGCGAGGAGATCGCCATCAAGGAGGCCAAGCGCCTCGGCATCCCCGTGGTCGGCACGCTCGACACCAACTGCGATCCGGACGACGTCGAGTACGGCATCCCCGCAAACGACGACGCGATTCGTTCCGTCCGCCTGCTCGCCGACTTCATCGCCGACGCGGTGATGGCCGGCATCGGCGTGCCCGTGACCGCCGCCGAGATGGCTGGCGAGACCGAGGCAGCTGCAGCTCCCGCCGCCGAGGAGGCCCCTGCCGAGGCCGCCGAGGCCACCGAGGCTGAATAGACATCGACCTGAAGGGCGTGCTCCGCGCGCCCGCCGGCTAAGCCGGCAGATACCAATCTAACGATAGGGAGGAAACGAACATGGCGATTACCGCTTCCCAGGTAAAAGAGCTCCGCGAGATGACCGGCGCCGGCATGATGGAGTGCAAGAAGGCCCTCACCGAGGCTGACTGCAACATGGACAAGGCCGTCGACCTGCTTCGCGAGTGGGGCGTTGCCAAGGTCGCCAAGAAGGCCGGCCGCGCCACGAACGAGGGCACCATCATGGCCCTCGTCGCCGAGGACGGCAAGTCTGGCGTCGTGATCGAGCTCAACTGCGAGACCGACTTCGTGGGCATGAACGAGAAGTTCAAGGGTTATGCCGAGAGCATCGCCAAGATCGCCCTGGCGAAGAAGATCAACGACGTCGAGGCTCTCAAGGCCGACGAAGAGGTTGCTGCTCTCATCACCGACTGCGTGCACGTCATGGGCGAGAACACGCAGCTCGCTCGCGCCCAGTACGTCGAGAGCACCGGTGTGTGCTCCTACATCCACATGGGCGGCAAGATCGGCGTCCTCATGGTGTTCGACGTTGACGGCATCGACCCGAAGGCCGACGCTTTCGTGACCTATGGCCGCGACGTCGCCATGCAGGTTGCCGCCATGAGCCCCGTCGCCCCGAACCGCGAGGCCGTTCCGGCCGACGTGGTGGCCAAGGAGATGGAGATCTACAAGGCTCAGGCCGCCGCTTCCGGCAAGCCCGAGAACATCCAGGAGAAGATCGCCACCGGCCGCTTGGAGAAGTACTACGCCGAGAACTGCCTGACCGAGCAGGCGTTCGTCAAGGATGGCGACCTGACCATCCAGACCTACACCGACAAGGTTGCCAAGGAGCTCGGCGGCTCCATCAAGGTCGTCGACTTCGTACGCTTCGCGCTCGGCGAGTAATAGCGACAACGCTTGGAAACGCATGGGAGGCCCGCTTCGGCGGGCCTTCTTTATTGCTATCTAATAAATCTGTGTCAGGCTGCCTCGCCCTCGGTGGACAGTGATATAGTTACGCAATCCAAAAAAGCAACCGAGGAGGTTTTAATGAGCAGGGTGTACAACTTTTCCGCAGGTCCGGCGGTGCTGCCGGAGCCGGTGCTCAAGCAGGCGGCCGAGGAGATGCTCGACTACCAGGGGACGGGCATGTCCGTCATGGAGATGAGCCATCGCTCGAAGCCGTTCCAGAACATCATCGACACGGCCGAGGCCGACCTGCGCGACCTGCTCGGCATTCCCGAGAACTACAAGGTGCTCTTCCTGCAGGGCGGCGCCACCACCCAGTTCGCCGCCATTCCCATGAACCTCATGAAGGTCGAGGGCGGCGTTGCCGACTACATCGTGAGCGGCAGCTGGTCCAAGAAGGCCTTCAAGGAAGCGAAGATGTACGGCACGGCCAACTGCCTCGCATCCAGCGAGGACGAGACGTTCAGCTACGTTCCCGACGTGGACGCCATCAAGGTCAGCCCCGATGCCGACTACCTCTACATCTGCCAGAACGAGACGATCTACGGCACGACCTACCACAAGCTGCCCGAGACGGGCGACGTGCCGCTGGTGTCCGACGTGTCCTCGATGTTCCTGAGCGAGCCCATGGACGTGTCGAAGTACGGCGTCATCTACGGCGGCGTCCAGAAGAACGTCGGCCCCGCAGGCCTCGCCATCGCCATCGTGCGCGAGGACCTCATTCGCGAGGACGTGCTGCCCTACACGCCCACGCTGCTCCGCTGGAAGACGATGGCGGACGCAGGCAGCCTGTACAACACGCCCGCGTGCTACACCATCTACATTTGCGGCCTCGTGTTCAAGTGGCTCAAGGAGCAGGGCGGCCTCGAGGGCATCGGCAAGCGCAACCGCGAGAAAGCGGCGCTGCTCTACGACTTCCTCGACCAGTCGAAGCTCTTCAAGGGCACGGCCCGCAAGGAGGACCGCTCCATCATGAACGTGCCGTTCGTCACGGGCGACGCCGACTTGGATGCGAAGTTCATCGCCGCTGCCGGCGAGAGCAACATCGCGAACATCAAGGGCCACCGCTCCGTCGGCGGCATGCGCGCGAGCATCTACAACGCAATGCCCGTCGAGGGCGTTCAGCACCTCGTGAACTTCATGGAGAAGTTCGAAAAGGAGAATGCGTAGGTTTATGGCGATCGACATAAGCACCCTTAACGATCCGCAACGAGAGGCGGTCCTTTGCACCGAAGGGCCGCTTCTCGTGTTGGCGGGAGCGGGTTCCGGTAAAACGCGCGTGCTCACATACCGCATAGCGCATATCATCGAGAGCGAGAAGGCGGCACCCTGGGAGGTGCTTGCAATCACCTTCACCAACAAGGCGGCAGCCGAGATGCGCGAGCGCTTGGGCGGTATCATCGGCCCCCGCACGAGGGGCATGTGGGTGAGCACCTTCCATAGCATGTGCGTGCGCATTCTGCGGGCGGACGCCGAGCGCCTCGGCTTTTCCCAGAGCTTCACCATCTACGACGAGTCCGATTCGAAGCGGCTCGTCAAGGACATCATGGCAGAGCTCGACATCGACCCGAAGCGCTTTCCAGTGAACGCCCTGCGCAACCGCATTTCGACCGCGAAAAACGAGCTCATGACTCCCGCTAGCTTCGCGGAGTCGGCTATCGACCCCGTGGGGAAGCAGGCAGCACGCGTCTTCGCGCGGCTGCAGGAAAGGCTCAAGGCGGCGAACGCGTTCGACTTCGACGACCTCCTGCTCTACGCCTACCTGTTGCTCAAGCACCATCCCGAAGTGCTCCAGGCCTACCAGAGGCGCTTCCGCTACATCCTCGTGGACGAGTATCAGGACACCAACCATGCGCAGTACGAGATCTGCCGGCTCATGGCCGCGGGGCATGGAAACCTCATGGTCGTGGGCGACGACGACCAGTCCATTTACTCCTGGCGCGGTGCGGACATCCGCAACATCCTCGAGTTCGAGAAGGACTATCCGAACTGCACGACCATCAAGCTCGAACAGAACTACCGCAGCGTGGGGAACATCCTCGAAGCTGCGAACGCCGTCATCGCGAACAACATGACGCGCAAGCCCAAGAAGCTGTTCACGTCGAGCGATGCCGGAGACAAGATCCAGGTGTTCATGGCTTCTGACGAGCGCGACGAGGGTCGCTGGATCGCTGGCCAGATAGAGAAGCGCCATGGCGCTGGGCTCGGATACAACCAGATCGCGGTGTTCTACCGCACGAACGCGCAGAGCCGCATGCTCGAGGACATGTTCCTGCGGGCGGGCGTGCCCTACCGCATCGTCGGCGGCACGAGGTTCTTCGAGCGCCAGGAGATCCAGGACGTCATGGCCTATCTGACGCTCATCGTCAACCCGGCCGACGACATGGCCGCGCAGCGCGTGATAAACGTGCCGCGCCGTGGCGTGGGCAAGACAACCATCGAGCGCATCGCCCAGGTGGCACGCGAGAACCAGACGACGTTCATGAACGCCGCAGAGCTCTCGGTCGTCGACGAGGAGCTGAGGCCCGCCTCGCGCAAGGCGGTGGGCGAGTTTGTCCAGATAATCAGGGACGCGTCAACCTATTCCGGAGACCTGAGGAAGGTCGTCGAGATGGTGGTCGACAAGGCGGGGCTCATCGAGGCCCTGCAGAACGAGGGCACCGACGAGGCCCGTGGCCGCATCGAGAACATCAAGGAGTTCCTGGGCGTCGTCGACGAGTTCAAGGACACGCACGAGGACGACGATGCCGAGTTCGCGGCGCCTACCGCGAGCGAGGCGGAGGGGGAGGAGCCCACGCGCGTGCTGCGCGGCGATTCGCTCGCCGACTTCCTGGAGTGGGTGAGGTTGAGGACCGACCTCGATTCCGCGAGCGACGACGGCAGCGCAGTGACGCTTATGACCATCCACTCCTCGAAGGGCCTCGAGTTCGACTGCGTGTTCGTGGCGGGCATGGAGGAGTCCATCTTCCCGCATATGAACTCGATGGGCGATTCGGCCGGGGTGGAGGAGGAGCGCCGCCTCGCCTACGTCGCGATCACCCGCGCACGAAAGAGCCTTTACCTCACATGCGCTGCTCAGCGCCAGATCTTCGGCAGCACGCACGCGAACCCCGCTTCGCGCTTCCTGCACGAGATCCCCGAATCGCTGCGCCAGACGACAGGCGTCGGGTCGGCGGGGTTCTCTGGCACGGGCTGGGAGAAGAGGGGCAGCAGGCGCGGCATCTCTGGTTCCGGCACCGAGGCGGGCGAGGGCCGCGTGTTCGGGCTCTCGAGCTCTTTCGGAGCGGGGGAGCGCTCGCGCAACGCGCGAACGGGCCTTTCCGCAGCCGCCCAGAAGAAGGAGGGCGCGAAAGCGTCGTTCAAGCGGGGCGACCTCGTGGACCACAAGACGTTCGGCCGCGGCCGCGTCGAGAAAGTGGACGGCGACACCCTTCACGTGTACTTCTCCAAGCTCTCGCAGACGAAGAAGCTGCTGAAGGATTACGCGCCCATTGTTAAAATAGAGAAATAGCTGGTTGCAGCGATCGAGGCGCAGTTTGGAGGGCAGCGATGTCTAAGCCGATTATCGTCGTAGGCCATAGGAATCCCGATAACGATGCCATCAGCTCGGCCATCGGGTACGCCTGGCTCAGGAACGAGGTTGCCAAGCGCGATGCAGAGCGCACGGGCGAGAAGCCTGAGGTGTACATGCCGGCCCGTTTGGGCCCGCTCCCGCCCGAAACCGCTGGCGTGCTCGAGAAATGGGGCATCGAGCCCCCCGTGTTCATCAACAACGTGTTCGCGCGCGTGTCGGACGTCATGACTGAGAACCCGATCAGCGTCCCCGCGGATGCGAAGATAATCGATGCAGGGAGGTTGCTGCGCAAGCACAACATCCAGGCAGTGGTCGTCACGAACGAGGACGGGACATACCGCGGGCTCGTGTCGACGCGCATGATCGCAAACCGCTACATTTCCGCGACGGACGTCCTGGAGAACGAGGGCGCGAGCCAGATGTCGGTGGCGTCCGACCTCATCGCATCGCTCGACCAGAGCGTCGACGCCATCATGGAGCAGGGTATCTTGACCATGGACAAGGACGACAAGCTCGATGAGGCCGTGGCCGACCTCATGGCCCAGCCGTTCCGCGAGGCGGTCGTGCTCGACGAGGGGAACATGCCCATCGGAATCGTCACGCGTTCGGACATCGCCATGCACCCCAAGCGCAAGGTCGTGCTCGTGGACCATAACGAGATTCGCCAGGCGGCTCCGGGCATCGAGCAGGCGGAAGTTGTTGAGATCATCGACCACCATCGCATCGCGGACGTGACGACGGTCAACCCCATCAGGTTCATGAACATGCCCGTGGGCTCAACGGCCACGATCGTGACGATCGAGGCTCAGCGACTGGGCATCGATATTCCGAAGCCCATCGCCGCCGTGCTCCTCTCGGCAGTCATGACGGACACCGTCGTGCTCAAGTCGCCCACGGCCACGCATACGGACCAGCGCATCGTCGATTACCTCGCGGGCATCGTGGGCTACGATCCCGTCGAGTTCGGCCTCGAAGTGTTCTCGTTCCGCGGCGGGGAAGACGACATGCCCGTCGACAAGCTCGTCAGCGCGGATTCTAAGGAGTTCGCTTACGGGGACGGCACGGTGCTCATTGCCCAGCACGAGACCACGAACCTCGAGGCAGTCATGAGCCGTGAGCAGGAGATGCGTGAGTACATGCGCGGCCTCATCGAGACGCATGGCTACGAGTGCGTTCTGCTCATGGTCACCGACATCATCGCCGAGGGCTCCCAGTTCCTCTGCGAGGGCAACCGCCGCATCGTCAACCGCGCCTTCGACATCGAATGCACCGGCGTCGGCGGCACCTGGATGCCGGGCGTCCTTTCCCGCAAGAAGCAGGTAGCGGCCCGCTTGCTCGAGGCGTAGGGCTTATCGATTCAGCAGCTATAGCATCGCGCCTATCCAATCGCGCTAACGGCGCGGCGGTGAATTAGCCGCAAATTATGCCAGCGTGCAAGAAAAGCTGCGGTTTGTGGCGCGAAAGTGCCTTAATGTACGGCCTGATGGCACAATATCGCGTACATGTACGTCATATCGTGCCAGAAAGGCCTTCTAGCTCGTACATTTACGCAATATCATGCCATGAAGCGGCAAGATCTCTACGCAAGCACATGGCGCGCTTGCTTTTGCGCGGAGCAGGGCAAGCGCGATTGGAAAACGTGTCAGGGTTCCGATGGAATGAAGCCCCTGCTCATGTGTGGAACTGTCAGCAGTAATCGCGTATAAATGAACCATGGGAAATGGCTCAAATATCATCGTCGCGGACGAATCGGCGCTCTTCTTCTATGAGCACGTTGGATCGCTGAGTCAATTTGGGGTGAAGCCGACGCGGGGCAACCCCTTCGCTTCATGCTCATGCGGCGGCGAAGGTGTGGGGCAGTTCAATGCCGCCCATCCGCTTTATGGCGGGACGCCTGTTTCAGTACTCGTGAACGACCCATCGACAAGGCGGCATTCACTCGCCATCACAGCTCGAAGCTGCACTTCGAACTTGCCCGCTGGCTCGTTCAACAAGCTGCGCGAGAGCCTATATCTGATCACGCCCGAACTGCTCTTCGCGAGAATGGCGAACCAGGTCTCGGAAATCCGTTTGGCCGAAATAGGCCTCAACTTATGCGGTAGGTACTACATGAACCTCGACACGGGCAAGATCGACGATAGGAGAGAGCTGCTCACCACCCCGCAAAAGATCTCGAAGTACCTCGACAAGGTCTCGGAGATGAGGGGCGTGAAGAAAGCCCGCAAAGCGCTTCGCTGGGTGATAGCCAATTCCGGATCCCCAGCAGAGAGCAAGATGGCGCTTCAATTCGGAACCCCGCTCTGGATGGGCGGCATGGGCTTGCCGTTCACTCATCTCAACTACGACGTGATGGCCGGGAGGAACGCCCACCTATGCGAGCAGAGCGAATTCTGCATCGACTACGTCAATCCAGACCTCAAGAAGGGGATGGAATACGATGGGCTCGAGTACCACTTGGATCAGTGCAAGGACAAGCGTCGCCGCAACGCCCTCGAAGCCCTCGGCTGGCACGTGTTCCCGATCGACAAGACGGTTCTCTAC
Source organism: Coriobacteriaceae bacterium (assembly GCA_015062685.1). GTDB lineage: Bacteria > Actinomycetota > Coriobacteriia > Coriobacteriales > Eggerthellaceae > UBA9715. The sequence goes on along the minus strand of SUUE01000002.1, from coordinate 27,257 downwards.
AACGCCGAGGCTACGAAGAAGGCGGGCCTGCAGATTGCCCGGTATCTCGGCCTGCGGGTTCGCTTTCCGAAGCACTGGCAGGAGAAGTTCGAATATCTACGGTCGGAACTGCATCTGCCCATATGAGGCGCGCAGGAGCCGTAAATCGTGCCAGCGTGCAAGAAAAGCTGCGGTTTGTGGCGCGAAAGTGCCTTAATGTACGGCCTGATGGCACGATATCGCGTACATGTACGTCATATCGTGCCAGAAAGGCCTTCTAGCTCGTACATTAACGGCATATCGCGCCATGAAATCCTGAAAAATGTGCGGCAGCCACCGATGTGCTCCATTTAAATTAATTGGAGAACATAGGCGTTCTGAATCAGCGTATTGCCTGATGAAAGCAGCAATAGTCCGAGAAACCTGCGGAAAGTCTTGCTGAGCGATGGGGCAGGAGTCCCGGATCATGGCAATGCTGTGAACGAAATGTGTTGAGGGATAGACACACCCGGGTGCGTGGCGTTTGACAACCTCGGCGTACGTCCGTAGTATATCGCCTTGCGTCTCCAGAGGGAGGCGTGTTCTCGTGCGCGTATCAGCTGAACGCACACGGAACTGCGGTTGATTATAACAGCAGGTCGCAAGTGGAAAGCAGTTGGTGCTGCATCGGCTTGAAACGAGCGCCGTGTCTGCAAGGTCAACAAAGAGTCGGAAGAATGCAGCCGTGACGACGGAACGCGTTCGAAAGATTAAAGGAGATAGGTAATGCCTACAATTAACCAGCTGGTCCGCAAGGGCCGCAAGAAGCAGGTCGACAAGTCCAAGACGCCTGCTCTGAAGGGCAACCCGCAGAAGCGTGGCGTGTGCACCCGCGTGTACACCACCACGCCGAAGAAGCCGAACTCGGCTCTTCGTAAGGTTTGCCGCGTGCGCCTGGTGAACGGCATGGAGGTTACGGCCTACATCCCGGGCATCGGCCACAACCTGCAGGAGCACTCCATGGTGCTTATCCGCGGCGGTCGTGTTAAGGACCTCCCCGGTGTTCGCTACAAGGTCATCCGCGCCGCCCTCGACTGCGCTGCTGTCGACGGCCGCATGCAGGCCCGCAGCCGCTACGGCGCAAAGCGCCCGAAATAACGTCAGTAAGTCGCGCGGGCCGAAAAGAATCGGTCTAATGGGCTGAAGGAAAGCCCCGAAGCGCGCAGGAAGAAAGGAAACTACATGCCGCGTCGTGCAGCAGCAGTCCGCCGCGAAGTTACGCCGGACGCAAAGTACAACAACAGGCTGGTCACCCAGCTCATCAACAAGGTCTTGCTCGATGGCAAGAAGTCGCTCGCAGAGGACATCGTCTACGGCGCCTTCGAGATGGTCGAGGAGAAGACCGGCGAGGATGCGCTGACCATGTTCAAGAAGGCCATGGACAACATTCGTCCGACGCTCGAGGTCAAGCCGAAGCGTGTCGGTGGCGCCACCTACCAGGTGCCGATGGAGGTCAACTCCCGCCGCGCCAACCAGCTCGCCATCCGCTGGATGGTCGACTTCTCGCGCAAGCGTCGCGAGCACACCATGAAGGAGCGCCTCGCCGCCGAGATCATGGACGCTTGCAACGGCACCGGTGCTTCCGTGAAGCGCCGCGAGGACCTGTACAAGATGGCCGAGTCGAACCGTGCCTTCTCGCACTACCGCTTCTAGGAAGGACGAGACCACATGGCGAAAATCGATCTACACGATACGCGAAACATCGGGATCATGGCCCACATCGATGCGGGCAAGACCACGACGACCGAGCGTATCCTTTATTACACGGGTAAGACCCACAAGGTGGGCGAGGTGCACGACGGCGCCGCTACCATGGACTGGATGGTCCAGGAGCAGGAGCGCGGCGTGACCATCACCTCCGCGGCCACCACGTGCTACTGGAACTACCCCGCAGGTGCCGAGGACGGCAAGCCCTACCGCTTCCAGATCATCGACACCCCGGGCCACGTTGACTTCACCGCAGAGGTCGAGCGCTCGCTGCGCGTCCTCGACGGTGCCGTGGCTGTCTTCGACGCGGTTGCCGGCGTGCAGCCCCAGTCCGAGACCGTCTGGCGTCAGGCCAGCAAGTACGGCGTGCCCCGCATTGCCTACATCAACAAGTACGACCGCGTTGGCGCCGACTACTTCCACGCGATCCAGACCATGAAGGACCGCCTGGATGCTCCGGCCATCGCCGCTCAGATCCCGATGGGCGCTGAGGATCAGTTCTGGGGCGTCATCGACCTTGTCACCAAGACCGCTTGGGACTTCAAGGCCGACGACAAGGGCATGACCTATCCCGAGAAGATGGACGAGATCCCGGCCGAGTACGTCGAGGAAGTCGAGATGCGCTACCAGGAGCTCCTGGAGGCAGCCGCCGATTGCGACGACGAGCTCATGGAGAAGGTGCTCATGGAGGAGCCCGTCACCGTCGAGGAGCTCAAGGCCGCTATCCGCAAGGGCACCATCGCCTGCAAGCTTCACCCGGTGTTCGTCGGTTCTTCCTACAAGAACAAGGGCGTTCAGGAAATGCTCGACGCCGTCGTCGAGTACCTGCCGAGCCCGGTCGACGTTGCCGCCATCAAGGGCGTCAACCCCAAGACCGATGCCGAGGAAGAGCGTCCGAGCGACCCGAAGGCGCCGTTCAGCGCTCTCGCGTTCAAGATCATGACCGACCCGTTCGTCGGCAAGCTCACCTACATCCGCGTGTACTCCGGCTCGCTGGACAAGGGCAGCTACGTGCTGAACGCCAGCAAGGACAAGAAGGAGCGCTTCGGCCGCCTTCTGCAGATGCACTCCAACCAGCGTGAGGACGTCGACCAGATCTCCGCGGGCGACATCGTCGCCGTCGTCGGCCTGAAGGACGTCTCCACGGGCGACACGCTCTGCGACGAGAGCCACCCGGTCATCCTGGAGTCCATGGAGTTCGCCGACCCGGTTATCGACATCGCCGTCGAGCCGAAGTCGAAGGGCGAGCGCACCAAGCTCGAGGACGCGCTGCGCAAGCTGGCAGAGGAGGACCCGACCTTCCGCGTTTCCACGAACGAGGAGACCGGCCAGACGATCATCGCCGGCATGGGCGAGCTTCACCTCGAGATCATCATCGACCGTCTGCTCCGCGAGTTCAAGGTCGAGGCGAACGTCGGCAAGCCGCAGGTCGCCTACCGCGAGAAGGCCACCGAGCCCGCTCTGAACGTCCAGGGCAAGTTCGTGCGCCAGTCCGGCGGTCGCGGCCAGTACGGCGACGTTGTCATCAACATGTACCCGGCCGAGCCCGGCGAGGGCTACAGCTTCGAGAACAAGATCGTCGGCGGCGTCGTGCCGAAGGAGTACATCCCCTCGGTCGACAAGGGCATCCAGGAGGCTCTGAACTCCGGCGTGCTCGCGGGCTTCCCCGTCGAGGACGTCAAGGTCGAGCTCATCGATGGTTCTTACCACGAGGTCGACTCCTCCGAGGCTGCCTTCAAGGTTGCCGGTTCCATGGCAATCAAGGAAGCTCTCAGGCGCGGCAAGTCCGTCATCCTGGAGCCGGTCATGGCTGTCGAGATCGAGACTCCCGAGGAGTACATGGGCTTCGTCATGGGCGATATCCCCAGCCGCCGTGGCATGATCCAGGGCCAGGAGAGCCGTGGCAACACGACTGTCATCAGCGCGAAGGTGCCGCTCGGAAACATGTTCGGCTATGCTACCGACCTTCGTTCGGGCACGCAGGGCCGCGCAATGTACACGATGCAGTTCGACTCGTACGAGCCGGTTCCCAAGAGCATCCAAGAGGAAATCGTCAGCAAGGCCGGCGGAAACGCGTAAGCGTAGCCCGACTAAATTGGAGGAATGAAAGTGGCTAATCAGAAGATTCGCATTCGCCTGAAGGGCTACGACCACGAGATCGTGGACCAGTCCACGAAGCTCATCGTCGACACAGCCCTCAAGACGGGTGCAAAGGTATCCGGTCCTATCCCGCTGCCCACCGAGCGCAACCTGTACTGCGTCGTTCGCGGGCCGCACGTCGACAAGGATTCTCGCGAGCAGTTCGAGATGCGCACCCACAAGCGCCTCATCGACATCCTCGAGCCCACGCCCAACACCGTGGACTCGCTGATGCGCCTCGACCTGCCGGCGGGCGTCGACATCGAGATCAAGCTGTAAGGGGTGTCGAATAATGATTAATGCTATCTACGGTAAGAAGATCGGCATGACCCAGATGTTCAACGAGGACGATCAGGTCATGGCCATCACGGTCATCCAGGCTGAGCCGAACACGGTGTGCCAGGTGAAGACCGCCGACACCGACGGCTACGAAGCTGTGCAGCTCGGTTTCGGCACCATCAAGGAGAAGAAGCTCACCAACCCCATGCGCGGTCACTTCAACAAGCTCGGCGTCGAGCCGTGCCGTCACCTGCGCGAGGTTCGCGTTGAGAACGCTTCCGAGTACAAGCCCGGCGACGTCCAGACCGTTGCTGCGTTCAACGAGGTGAAGAAGGTCGACGTGACCGGCACCTCCAAGGGCAAGGGCTATCAGGGCGTTATCCGTCGTCACGGCTTCGGTGGCGGCCCCGGCGGGCATGGTTCGCACTTCCACCGCGCACCGGGCTCCATCGGCCAGTGCGCCACCCCTTCGCGCGTTCTCAAGGGCGTTCGCATGCCGGGTCACATGGGCTGCGATCGCGTGACCGTGAAGAACCTGGAAGTCGTCAGCATCGACGAGGACCTGAACCTCATCCTGGTGAAGGGTGCCGTGCCCGGTGGCAAGAACGGCATCGTTCGCGTCCGCATGGCCGGTAACGGCAAGAGCTGGTAAGGAGCATATACATGGCAACCATCGAGATCAAAACCGCGGAAGGCAAGAAGGCCAGCACGGCCGAGCTTGCCGACTCCGTGTTCGGCATCGAGCCGAACATTCCGGTCATGCACCAGGTCGTGCGTATGCAGCGTGCGTCTTGGCGTGCCGGCACCCATGACACCAAGACCCGCGGCCAGGTTCGCGGCGGCGGCAAGAAGCCGTGGCGCCAGAAAGGCACCGGCCGTGCTCGTCAGGGCACCATTCGCGCGCCGCATTGGCGTGGCGGCGGTGTGGTCTTCGGGCCGCATCCGCGCAACTACTCCTTCAAGGTGAACAAGAAGGAGATCAAGCTGGCCATCCGCTCGGCGCTTTCCGCCAAGCTGGCCGACGAGCAGCTGATCGTCGTCGACAAGCTCGAGTTCGAGAAGCCCTGCACCAAGGACGCAATCAAGGTCCTCGCTGCGCTCGGCGTTGAGGGTCGCTGCACGATCGTCGTGACCGACGAGAACGTGAACGCGTTCCTCTCGTTCCGCAACATCCCGACGGTCGACATCGTGCCGTCCGGCGACGAGAACGTCTACGAGCTGCTCGACAACAAGTTCCTCATCTTCGAGGAAGAGGCTCTGCGCAAGCTCGAGGAGGCGATGGCATAATGAAGGACGCCCGCGAAATCATCATCCGTCCGATCATCACTGAGCACAGCTACGACATGATCGAGATGAACAAGTACACCTTCGAGGTGGCCCGCGATGCCAACAAGATCGAGATCGCCAAGGCGGTCGAGGAACTGTTCGGCGTGACGGTCAAGAAGGTCAACACCATGAACGTGAAGCCGAAGAAGAAGCGCGTGCGCTACATCGCCGGCTACACTCGCAGCTGGAAGAAGGCCATGGTCACGATCGCCGAGGGCGAGACCATCGAGATCTTCGCAAGCTAAGAGCAATTCGAAAGACTTGCAGGGAAGGGCACCCGAACGGGTGCCCTTTTCGTATGTCGTGGAATGCTTTAGGCCTGGAACGCGGACCTGGTCTCTGTTCCAGGCTTCCGTTGCCTGTAGGGGCGCTCCCCGAGCGCCCGTCTACAGCGGTTGTTGGGCGCTCGGGGAGCGCCCCTACATCAAGTCGTCGCAGTATTCGCGCTTGAAGAGGCGCTTATCGCTGTTGGGGAAGAGGTGGTGGTACAGCGCTATGAAATAGCTGTCCGTCATCGAGGAGACGTAGTCCACGATGATCTGGTTGGGCTCCTCGCGCAGGTATTCCTCCACGGTCAGCGTGGACGACTTGTCACAGAGCTTCGAGGCGTGGTGCTTGAATACGGGGGAGCTCTCGTCACCTGCGACGAGCTGCTCGTAGAGCCTCTCGTAGAGCTCGGTGAACATCTCCTCGACCACGTTTTCCACGGGGGAGACCGTGCCCTCCATGAAGTAGATCTGCTCGTAGTTCTGGCGCTTGGCGAGCACAATGTCCTCGAAGGCCTCGTTGCTCATGGCAATGTGATCCTTGCCGTAGCTGTTGTTCACGATGTCCACGGTCATGTTGTTTATGATGCGCGAGTTGTCCTGCCCGATATAGTTCGAGTCGAAGCAGTCGAGCGAGTCGATGATGCCGACGTCGATGGCGTCCATGCGGTCCTTGCCGATGTAGGCGATCATGTCGGCCACGCGCACGACGCATCCCTCGAGCGTCGAGGGGCGCAGGCGCTTGATGGCCGTCACGTCGGCCGCGCAGAGTTCGACGGTCTCGTCGAGCTGCTCGAACGTCTTCATGTCGCCCAGGCGAAGCACCTGCTGCGCGAACTCGCCGTTGTGGCAGAGCGCGCCGTCAAGCGTCTGGAGGCTTATGTTGCGTCGGTAGAGCTTGTCCATAACGCGCACCGAGTGCACGTTATGCCTGAAGCTGCGCCCCGTGTGGCGCTCGAAGCACTTGCTCAGGTAGCGCTCGCCTGCGTGTCCGAACGGCGTGTGTCCCAAGTCGTGCCCGAGCGCTATGGCCTCGACGAGCTGTGTGTTAAGGCCGAGCAGGTCGCTTATGCCGCGCGCTATGCGGCTCACGAGCTGCACGTGCAGCCCGCGGCGGCAGATGTCGTCGTTCTCGACGAACGAGAACACCTGCGTCTTGTCCGCATAGCGGTTGTACGCGGGAATGTTGATGATCTTCTCGATATCGCGCGCGAAGGCGGGGCGCGTGATCGTGGCCTCGTCATGGGCCTTGGGCTCCCTGCGGAGCACGTCTTCGTCGGCGAATGCGTGGGGGTTCTTCCAGCCAGCCGAACGGTTCTCGCGGATGGCTGATTCCACCTCGGGGTCGAGTTTCAAGTAGGGAATTTCTGCGTTGGCCATACGAAAAAGTCTCCTGTCTCTTTTGCGTTATTATAACCAGCATGGCTATCAGCGATGAGGACATCCAGAAAGTGCGCGAGGCAACCGATTTGGTTGCCCTGTTCGGCGAGCGCGTTCCCGTGAGACAGCGCGGCCGCGACTTCTGGTGCTGCTGCCCGTTCCACAACGAGAAGACCCCTTCCTGCAAGATCGACCCGTCAACGCAGCTGTGGCATTGCTTCGGCTGCGGCGAAGGGGGAGACGTCTTCGGGTTCGTGATGAAGATGGACGATGTCAGCTTTCCCGACGCCGTGCGAATGCTCGCCGAGCGGGCGCACGTGGACATCGTCGACACGCGCGGGGGCAACCGCACGTCCTCGAGCAGGAAGGCGAGGCTGCGCGATGTGTGCAAGGAGACGTGCTCCTTCTACCATGAGCAGCTCATGCGCGGGAAGTCCCCGGAAGCGGACAGCGCGCGATCGTACCTGAGCGGCCGGGACCTCGGTGGAGAGGTGCCGAGGAAGTGGATGCTCGGCTTCGCGCCGGGCCGCGGCGCGCTCGTGCGCCACCTGACGTCAAAGGGCTTCAAGCCCGACGAGATGATCGAGGCCAACGTGGCCGTCCAAAGGGACGGCGGTCGCGTGAACGACCGTTTCTACAACCGGGTGATGTTCCCGATCTTCGACCCCCAGGGCGACTGCATCGCGTTCGGCGGCCGCGTCATCGGCGAGGGCGAGCCGAAGTACCTCAACTCCCAGGAGACGCCCCTGTTCCATAAATCGAACGTGCTCTACGGCCTCGACAAGGCGAAAACGGCCATGACGTCGAGCGGCACCGCCATTATCGTGGAAGGCTACACCGACGTGATCGCCTTGCACGAGGGCGGCATCGAGAACGCCGTCGCCACCCTCGGCACCGCGCTCACCATCCAGCATGTGCGCCTCATATCGCGCCATGCGTCCAAGCGCATCGTCTACCTGTTCGACGGGGACGCAGCCGGCCAGCGCGCGGCGGATAGGGCCCTCGGGTTCATCGACGAGAGCATGACGCCCGAAGCGGGCAAGACGCGCATAGAGCTGTGCGCCGTGACGCTGCCCGACGACCTCGACCCCGCAGATTTCGTCGCGAAGCGCGGGGCCGATGAGCTGAGAGAGCTCGTGGCGAACGCGAAGCCGCTCATCGCCTACGGCATCGACCGAAGGCTCGCCGCGCATGACCTGTCGAGCGCGGAAGGAAGGACGCGCGCCATGGCCGATGCGCTGTCGGTGCTCGCGCCCATCAAGGGTTCGGTGCTTGCGAAGGACTATGCCGTGCAGCTCGCCGGCAAGCTGATGATGCGCGAGGAAGACGTTCTCAGCGCGCTGGCGAACCTCAAGCCGCCGCGCGTGTACGACAGGGATGCAGCCCCCGACCGCAACGAGGGCAACCAGGCCCCCGTGCAGGTGCAGCCGACGATATCGCCTGCGGAGAGGAGCCGGCGCCGTTTCGAGCGCAGGTTCGTGAGCCTCCTGGCGCAGAACCCCTCGATCGCGCTCCAGCACGCCGATTCGCTCGCCCAAACGCAATGGCACGACCAGACGAATGGCCAGCTCGCGCAGTCGCTCCTCGCGACGCTCTCGGCAAACCCCGCCGCAACCCCGGCCCAGATCGTGGCAAATGCGAGCTCGGAGGTGCCCCGTGCTGCCGGCGCGCTCACGTCAGCTACGGTGAAAGAAGGGGAGGACATAGCCGAAATCGTTCGCTTCCTCGTGGAAGAGCTCGAGATCGGCGACCTCGAAGCCACGCTCGTTTCCATGAACGCGCAGCTGAAGGGCGATGCCCTGCCGCCGGATGAGAGGGAGCTCGTGTTCGCCGCGGTCGTTGACCTCCAGAAGACGGTGAACGCTAAGCGCGCGACGCATAAGCCGGTCCTGTAGGGCGTACCGATAACGGGGATCCTGCGCCGCACGAAAGCGAAAAGTCGCACCCGTGTCTCCGTCCTGCGGCGAAAATGAGCAGATACCGTGCGCGGCGTTCAAAATGCGCACGTCAGAAGCTATACTGTAGCAAATTTAACGCTTGAAAACCGCAGAAGGAAGTGCGCATGTTGAAGATTATTACATCGCCGGACCCGCTCCTGAACCAGGTGTGCGAGCCGTGCGACCCTAATGACAAGAGCCTGAAGAAGCTGGCAAAGCAAATGGAGCGCGCCATGTACGCCACCGACGGCGTTGGCATTGCGGCTCCGCAGGTGGGCGTGCTCAAGCGGCTGATCGTCATTGACGTCTCTCCGGATGACGTCCGCGACCCCCTCGTTCTCGTCAACCCCGAGATCCTCGAGCTCGACGGCGAGCTCGTCACCGAAGAAGAGGGCTGCCTTTCGTGCCCCGGCGTCTCGGTGCCCATAGAGAGGCGGGAGTGGGCGCGCGTGCGCTACTTCGACCTGAAGGGCGAGGAGTGGGAGATAGAGGGCGATGGCTTGCTCGGGCGCTGCCTGCAGCACGAGATCGACCATCTGAACGGGATCACCTTGTTCGAGAGCGCGAAGCCGCTCGACCGCATCAAGGCGCTCAAGCAATACGAGGAGGCTAAGCGCCTCGGCGCGAAGCCGGGCGAAGTGAGCCTGAACGCGGCTCCGAAGGTCCGCTAATGCGCATCGTGTTCATGGGCACGCCCGAGCTTGCCGCATCGGTGATGTCCAACATAGCGGAGAAGCACGACGTGGTCGGCGTGGTCACGCGCCCCGATGCGGTGCGCGGGCGGGGGAAGAAGCTCGAGGCTTCGCCCGTCAAGAAGGCCGCGGAGGCATTGGGCGCACCCGTCATCGAGACGACGTCGCTCCGGAGCGACGAGATGAAAGCTGCGCTGAGGGCGTTCGAGCCCGATGCCATCTGCGTGGCGGCGTGCGGGATCATCCTGCCGAACGACGTGCTCGAGCTGCCTGCCTACGGTTGCTTCAACGTGCACACGTCGCTCTTGCCGAGATGGCGCGGCGCTGCTCCCATGCAGCGATCGATCCTCGCGTGCGACGAAGTGACGGGCGTGAGCATCATGCGCATGGAGGAAGGTCTCGACACCGGGGCGTACTGCAAGCAGGCCGAGGTCTCGCTCGAAGGCGTCTACTTCGACGATCTGCAGGCGATGCTCGCGGAAAAGGGCTCGCAACTGCTTCTCGAGGCGCTGGACGAGGCCTTGGCCGGCACGTTGGCCTGGACTCCTCAGCCCGAGGAGGGCGTGACCTATGCGGCCAAGGTCGTGAAAGGCGAACTCGATTTGGACAGCGCGGATGCCGCAGGCGATGCATGCGCAAAGGTCCGTGCTTCCGACGATGCCCACCCTGCGCATGCGATGATCGCAGGGCGCGCGGTGACCGTAGAGCGCGCGCACGCCGCTAGCGATGATGCTGCGCGCGAAATTGTGAAAGATCTCGCCCCCGGGCAAGCGCTGTTCCGGGCCAAGCGTCTGCTGCTGATGGCTGCAGACGGGGCGATAGAGGTGGAGGTGCTGAAACCGCAGGGCAAGAAGAGCATGGACGCCCGCTCGTTTGCCGCAGGTATTCAAGGCGCCAAGAAGACGACGCTTACATGGGGGAGAGCATGAGCGAAGAGATGAACAAGCCGATGGACGATGCGGGCAAGGAGAAGCCGCGCGAGGCTCGGAGGAAGTGGACGCCCAACCGCGTGCGCAAGGTGAAGAGCAAGAAGTCCTTCGACCAGAAGAAGATGGAACACCTCGTGGACGAGGACAAGCCCGTGTACCGCGGCGAGCTCGACCCGCGCGACAAGGACCCGAACCGCAAGCCGCGCTCGATCTCGCGTTCCGAGGAGCTGCTTCGCCGCAAGGCGGAGCAGCTGGCCGAGAAGGACCCGAACCTCGCCGCGCAGCGCGAGGTGAAGATCACCGACTTCAGGGCCCAGTTCGAGCGCTGCAAGGCGAGCCCCGGCCGCTTGGCCGCGCTCTACGCGACGAACCAGGTGCGCCGCCGCGACGCCTTCGCGCAGGAGGTGATCGAGTCGACGATCGACCGTTCCACCATCTCCAAGCAGGACCGCGCGTTCGCGACCCTGCTGACGCTCGGCGTCGTGAGCACATCGGGCTCGCTCGACGAGGTGATCAACCGCTGCATCGCGAGCCCGCGCGACATCAAGCCCGATGTCCGCGATGCGCTGAGGATCTCCACCTACGAGATCGTCTACCTGAGGAAAGCCCCGCATGCCGCGCTCGACCAGGGCGTCGAGCTCGTGCGCGCCGTTGCTCCGAGCGCTTCCGGCTTGGCGAACGCCGTGCTCCACCGCATCCTCACCGCGTCCGAGTCGTTCCCCTTCGGCGACCCCACCGTGAGCCTCGACGCGCTGGCGCTCACGTATGCGTTCCCGACGTGGCTGGCACGCCGCCTCATTGAGGACATGGGCTCCGCAGCGGCGATCGAGCTCATGCGCTCCGCGAACGAGCAGGCGCCGGTGTTTATCCACGTGAACGCCCTGCAGGCCACCGATTCGGAGGTTATCGCGCTCTTCGAGGAGATGGAGTCCCCGCTCGAGCCCGTTACCGTGAACGACGTCGAGGTGCCCGGGTGCTTTCTCGTGCCGAACGCGCGCACGCTCGCCGATGGCAGGGTCCGCCACCTGTTCCAGCAGGGGAAGATCCTCGTGTCCGATGCGGCCGCGCAGGCGGTGGCATCCGCCGTGCTCGAGGGCGAGGCGCCGGAATCGCTCCTGGAAGTGGGGGCGGGCCGCGGCACCAAGACCATCATGCTTCAGTCGATCGCGCAGCGTCGCTTCGGAGACCAGGTCACCCTCACCTCCATGGACAGCCATGCGTTCAAGTCCGACTTGCTCCGCGACCGCGCGCGCGACTACGGCGTGCGGCTCGAGCAGATAGTGACGGGCAATGCGACCAGGCTCGATTCCGTCATGCCCGGTCAAGAGTTCGAGACCATCTTCATCGACGCGCCGTGCTCCGGTTTGGGCACATTGCGCCGCCATCACGAGATTCGCTGGCGCGTGACGCCCGAGCATGTGACCGAGCTCGCCGAAACCGGCCTCGCCTTGCTCAAGTCCGCGGCGAACCACGTGAAGCCGGGCGGGTCGATCGTGTACGCAACGTGCACCGTCACCTACGAGGAGAACAACGGCGTGGTCAAGGCGTTCCTCGAGAGCGAGGAGGGCCAGGCGTTCGCGCTCGCGCCCATTGCCGGCAAGGCGTGCCTTGCGACGCAGCAGGTGCCCGGCGGCCCCGACGCGCACTTCGCCGCACGTTTCGTGCGCAAGGCGTAGGTGGGGCAAAGGCGCAGGTGCGTGCAAAATATGGCGGGAATGTTAAATGAGTTGTTTCAGGGCCCGCCTTGCGAGCGAGTAGTCGTAATTTGTATCAAATCGCAAATCGACACCGAGGGGTAACCATGGTTGATCCGAATATCAAGGAAGTCGCCGAGCGCATCCGCCTGCTCCGCGAGGACTGCGACCTCACGATGCAGGAGATGGCCGAGGCAACCGGGCGCACCGTGGCGGAATACGCCGCGCAGGAATCGGGCGAGCAGGACCTTTCCTTCACGTTCTTGTACAAGTGCGCGAAAGTGCTCGGCGTCGACGTCATCGAGCTGCTCACGGGCGAGACCCCGCACCTCAAGGGCTATTCGCTCGTGCGCGAGGGCGACGGCCTGTCCATCAAGCGCCGTGCCGGCTTCGAGTACCTGCACAAGGCGCCGAACCTCCAGAACAAGCTCGCCGAGCCCTTCGTGGTGACGGCGCCGTACCTCGAGGAGGAGCAGGACAAGCCGATCCACCTCTCGTACCACAAGGGCATGGAGCTCGACTTCATCATCAGCGGGCACCTTCGCTTCGCCTACGAGAACCACATCGAAGAGGTGGGCCCGGGCGACACCCTCATGTACGATTCCGGCCGCGGCCATGGCATGATCGCCATCGGCGGCGAGCCGTGCGTGTTCCTCGCCATTGTCATGAAGGCCGAGGGCGACGAGATTATCTAGGCGTTGCGCCTTTCCTACCGCGCGCAACGCCATGCAGCCCGATAGGGCAGGGCGCGGGCGTATCCGCGTCCCGCTAGGTAATCTCACGAGTTTTCGAAAAGGACTTCATGATGCGAAACATAAACGAGCGCTACGTCGACGAGACGTACGATTCCAACGGCGTGCTGCAAACGTACTCCGTCCATTACCCCGAAACGTTCAACTTCGCCTACGACATCGTGGACGATATCGCCGAGAACGACCCGGACCGTCGTGCCATGGTGTGGTGCAACCCCGAGGGCGAGGAGCATGTTTTCACGTTTGCGGACATGAAGCGCTGGTCCGACAAGACCGCGAACATGTTTGCCGCGCACGGCCTCGGCAAGGGCGACTTCGTCATGGTTATCCTGCGCCGCCACTACCAGTTCTGGTTCACGGCGCTCGCGCTCGCAAAGCTCGGGTGCGTCATGGTGCCCGCAACTTTCATGCTCAAGGAGCATGACCTGGAGTACCGCTTGAACGGCGCTTCGATCAAGGCGGTCGTCACGACGTCTGTCGGCGACATCGCCGGAATCGTCGAATCGACGATGACCAGCTGCGAATGCCCGACCGTCGAGAAGTTCTTCCTCGTGAACGGTGCGGGCGGCGGCATGACCCCGCTCGACGAGCAGGGGCTGCCCGTGTCCGATGAAACGCTGGGCGCTGCCCTCTCGGGAGAGCAGGGCATCTGCGCCGCCGCCGTCGACCGCGACGGCTGGATCGACTTCAACACCGAGGTGCGGGCGGCCGCCGAGGACTTCGAGCGCGTCGAGACGAACGTGTTCGAGCCCATGCTCATGTACTTCAGCTCCGGCACGTCGGGCAACCCCAAGATGGTGCTCCACGACTCCACGTACGCGGTGGGCCACCTCATGACCGCGAAGCACTGGCATAACGTGCGCCCCGACGGCATTCACTTCACCATCGCCGACACCGGCTGGGGCAAGGCCGTGTGGGGCAAGTTCTACGGCCAGTGGATGATGGAGGCGTGCGTATTCACGTACGACTTCGACCGCTTCAAGGCTTCCGAGATCCTGAGCCTGATCAACAAGTACCAGATCACGACGCTCTGCTGCCCGCCCACGATGTACCGCCTCATGATGCAGGAGGACTTCGAGCAGTTCGACTTGAGCTCGCTCGAGTACTCGACGACGGCGGGCGAGGCCCTCAACCCTGACATCTTCGATTGGTGGAAGGCTCAGACCGGGCTCACGATATTCGAGGGCTTCGGGCAGACCGAGACGCCCCTGACCATCGCGAACCTCACGAACACGATCCCGCGCCCCGGCTCAATGGGCCGCCCCGTTCCGCTTTACACGCTCGAGGTGCAGCGGCCCGATGGTACGCGCTGCAACACGGGCGAGACGGGCGAGATCTGCATCAAGATGGACGGCCACCCCGCCGGGATCATGATGGAGTACTATCGCAACCCCGAGAAAACCGCCGAGGCAATCTACGATGGCTGGTACCACACGGGCGACACGGCGTGGTGCGACGAGGACGGCTACCTGTGGTACGTCGGCCGCAACGACGACGTGATCAAGTCGAGCGGCTACCGCATCGGCCCCTTCGAGATCGAGAGCGTGCTGCTCGAGCACGAAGCCGTGCGCGAGTGCGCGGTGACGGGCGTGCCCGACCCCGTGCGCGGCAAGGCCGTAAAGGCGACGATCGTGCTGTCCGAGGGCTTCGTCGGCAGCGACGACCTTACGCGCGAGTTGCAGAAGTGGGTCAAGAAGAAGACCGCGCCGTACAAGTTCCCGCGCATCATCGATTACGTCGACGAGCTGCCGCGCACGGTCAACGGCAAGATCCGCCGCGTCGCCATCCGCCAGAACGACGAGAAGAAGAACATCGACGGGCTGGTGTAGATGGCGATCCCCTCAACGTTGAAAGACGCGCTGCGCCCCGTCACGGTCGTGGTGGGGCACTACGGCGCGGGAAAGACGAGCTTCTCCGTGAACCTGGCCATCGACCTTGCCGCCGAGGGGTCGCAGATCACGCTTATCGACCTCGATATCGTGAACCCGTATTTCCGCGCCACCGAGCAGCGCAAGGTGCTGGAAGAGCACGGCATCGGGCTCGTGGCCCCCGTCTTCTCGGAGGTCGGCACGAGCCTCGACGTCCCGAGCCTCACGGGCCGTATCACGCCGTCGATTCAGGGAGCGGGCGAGGGGTCGTACGTGATCATCGACGCCGGCGGCGACGATGCGGGGTCAACGGCGCTCGGCCGCTATGCCCGCGAGATCACCGCGCGGGGCTACGCGATGCTCTACGTGGCGAACCGCTATCGCAACCTCGTGCAGGATCCCCAGGACGCCCTCGAGAACCTTCGCGAGATTGAGTTCGCCTCGCGCCTGAAGGCAACGGCCATCGTGAACAACTCGCATCTGAAGGACGCGACAACCGAACAAACGGTGCTGCAGGGCATCGAATACGCCGAGGAGCTGTCAGGGCTCTTCGGCCTACCGCTCGTGTGCACCACGGTTCCAGGGGCCTTCAACATGCCGGGCAACATCTCCGCGTATCCCATCGAGCCCTACGTGCGAACTCCTTGGGAGTAATCGCTTTGGCTCCATTGTTTGGGCGCTTGGGCCCAGGAAGGTAAAGATGAAATCCAGTTTGCTCGAAGGAGCGAGCTTGCCTGTCAAGGCGAGCGTCGCGATGATTTTGTTCGCCCTGTTCTCGTGCGCGGGTTGGATATACGAAACGGTCGAGAATGTGTTCACGTTCGGGGCAGTCTACCTGCGCGCCTCGCTCATGCTGCCGTGGTGTCCGATCTACGGCATCGGCGGCCTGGTCATTGTCGCGGTGCTCGAACCGTTGCGAAGGCGCCTAGCCGATCGCGTGCCCCTCGTGGCGCAGGTCGTGATCGTCGTGGCGGGCATCTACCTGCTCACGACTGCAGTCGAGCTTGCGGGAAGCTATGCGTGCGAGGCGCTCATGGGCTACGTGCCATGGGATTACTCGACTGCGCCGCTCAATTTCCAGGGCCGAATAGCCCCGATGTATACGGCGCGCTTCGTCGTTTTGGGCCTCATCGCGCTCTACGTGCTCTATCCGCTCATTAGCCGTTGGGCATGCGCCAACGAGCGACCGGCGCTTCTGGTGGCCATCGCCCTCGCGGCGCTGTTCGTTGCCGACAACGTGCTGCAGTCGCTCGGTGCCTGGGCTCCCGTGAAGGACACCTTCTTGCCGCTCGGTATAAAGCACTGGTAATACCGCGTTAAATCGCCAGCTTGTGCAGGCGCGATGGAGCGTGGGGGGTCGCGCGACCAAGAAGGCCCGAGTTCGACCGCTGCTCGATACGTTTACGATTTAGACACACTCAAGGGATATTCTTGTGCGAGTTCACACTTCAATCAGACGAGAGGGAGCCTATGGCAAGAATCGTTGTTGACGAGTTCTTCTGCAAGGGCTGCGGCCTGTGTACGACCGTGTGCCCGCGCAACATCGTCGAACTCAACATGGACGTCATTACCGACAAGGGGTACCACCCGGCGCACTGCACGGACGACAGCCAGTGCACGGGTTGCGCGACGTGTGCCGTCATGTGCCCCGACGTCGCGATCACGGTGTATAGGTAGGTGGTGAGCATGTCGGAGAAAGTTTTGATGAAGGGCAACGAGGCTATCGCCGAGAGCGCGATCCGCGCAGGTTGCAAGTTCTTCTTCGGATACCCGATCACGCCGCAGACCGAGCTCGCGGCCTACATGGCAAAGCGCATGCCCAAGCAGGGCGGCACGTACCTGCAGGCTGAGAGCGAGGTGGCCGCCATCAACATGGTCTACGGCGCCGCCGCCGCCGGCGCGCGTGTCATGACGTCGTCCTCTTCGCCCGGAGTTTCGCTGAAGAGCGAGGGCGTGTCCTACATCGCGGGCGCCGATCTGCCGTGCCTCGTCGTGAACATCGAGCGCGGAGGCCCGGGCCTCGGTTCCATCCAGCCGTCTCAGTCCGACTACTGGCAGGCCACGCGCGCGCTTGGCCACGGCGACTTCCAGATGGTCGTCTACGCTCCGGCGACCGTGCAGGAGATGGCAGACGTCGCATACGAGGCGTTCGACGTTGCCGACAAGTACCGCACGCCGGTCATGATCCTCGGCGACGGCATGCTGGGCCAGATGATGGAGCCGGTCGAGCTCCCCGAGCCCAAGACGGAGTTCCCCGAGAAGCCCTGGGCCACCACGGGCCACGGCAACAAGCGCGAGAAAAACGTCGCGAACTCGCTGTACCTCGACGCGAACGAGCTCGAGAAGTCGAACTTCGAGCGCTTCGAGCGCTATGACGTCATCAAGGCAAACGAGCAGAGGGCCGAGCTGGTGGACTGCGACGACGCCGACATCATCGTCGTCGCGTTCGGCGCGTCCTCGCGCATCGTCCGCTCCGCCGTCCGCGCCGCTCGCGAGGAGGGCATCAAGGCCGGCCTCTTCCGCCCGATCACGCTCTGGCCGTTCCCGGTTGACGCGCTCGAGGCCACGAAGGCGCATGCGAAGGCCTACCTGTCGGTCGAGATGAACATGGGCCAGATGGTGGAAGACGTTAAGCTCGTCGTGCGCGACAGCGCGCCCGTGGACTTCTACGGCCGCGTCGGCGGCGTCATCCCCACGCCGGTCGAGGTGCTCGAGAAGATTCGCCAGATCAACGAAGGGTTGGGTGAGTAACATGGCCCAAACTGAAGAGAAGATCGTCTACCAGCGTCCGCATTCGCTGCTGCCGGTCGTAACCAATTACTGCCCGGGCTGCACGCACGGCATCGTCAACCGCCTCGTGGCCGAAGTCATCGACGAGCTCGGCATCGAGGGCGAGACCATCGGCGTGTCGCCCGTCGGCTGCTCCGTCATGATGTACGACTTCTTCGGGTGCGACTTCCTCGAGGCTGCGCACGGCCGCGCTCCCGCGGTCGCGACGGGCGTCAAGCGCGTCCATCCGGACAAGGTCGTGTTCGCCTACCAGGGCGACGGCGACCTCGCGTCCATCGGCATGGCCGAGACGGTGCACGCGGCGACGCGCGGCGAGAAGATCTCCGTCATCTTCATCAACAACGCCATCTACGGCATGACCGGCGGCCAGATGGCCCCGACGAGCCTCCCGAACCAGGTGACGCAGACATCGCCTTACGGTCGCGACGTCTCGACGGCGGGCTACCCCGTGCGCGTATGCGAGCTCCTGAGCTCGCTCGACGGCGTCGCCTACCTGGAGCGCGTCACGGTTGATTCGCCCAAGAACATCCGCAAGGCCAAGAAGGCAATCAAGAAGGCGTTCCAGAACCAGATCGACGGCATCGGCTACTCGCTCGTCGAGGTGGTGTCCACGTGTCCGACCAACTGGGGCATGACGCCCACCGACGCGTTCGATTGGATGCGCGAGAACATGCTGCCGTACTACCCGCTCGGCGTCTACCGCGACGTCGTGGCCGAAGGCTACGCGAATGCCGCGGAAGCCGCTGCGGCGCGCGCCGAGGCATGCCCGATTGCCATGGCGGACAACCCCCAGCTCAACGAGATTCACGCCTCGGCACCTGCGAAGGAAGGTGGTCGCTAATGGAGGAGATGCGAGTCGTTTTCGCGGGCTTCGGCGGCCAGGGCCTGCTGTTCGCGGGCAAGGTCGTGGCTTACGCGGGCCTCATCGACGAGCACGAGGTCTCGTGGCTCCCGAGCTACGGGCCCGAGATGCGAGGCGGCACGGCGAACTGTTCGGTCACGCTCTCTGACGAGCCCATTGGCAGCCCGCTCATCATGAACCCCAACGTGCTCATCGCCATGAACCAGCCGTCGCTGCTCAAGTTCGAGTCCGACGTGACGGCGGGCGGCAAGGTGTTCGTGGACACTTCGCTCGTGAACAAGCTTCCCGAACGAGACGACGTCCAGGTGTTCGCCCTCGAGGCGACGAACCTCGCCGAGGAGGCGGGGCTCAAGGGCCTGGCCAACATCGTGCTCGTGGGCAAGATGCTCAAGGAGACGGGTTTCTGCTCCGTCGAGACGCTGGAAGCAGCGATACGCAAGGCCGTTCCGCCACGCAAGGCGGCGCTCATCGAGAAGAACCTCCAAGCGCTCAAGTTGGGCATGGAGGCATAGGTGGAAAGTGGACGGGCCGTGAAAGCGGCCCGTTCTTTATGGCGGACTCGTTTCGCTTGGGCTACGTCCGCGAGACCGTCGCACTGCGCAGGCCCAACAATGATATAGTGCATGGCAGTCCTTTAAGGCGGTACAGAGAGACCGGTAAGGAAAGTGAGGTGCCCATTGGCTAACTCTGCACTCAAGTCCATCGTCATGGACGAAAGCGAGATCGAGCGCTCGCTCACTCGCATCGCGCATCAAATCCTGGAGAAGAACAAGGGAGCGGGCAATATCGCGATCGTCGGGATCGTCACGCGTGGCGACCTGCTCGCGAAAAGGCTCGTCGAGAAGATCGAGGAGATCGAGGGCGTGCGCGTCCCGCTCGGCCGGCTCGACATCAGCTTCTATCGCGACGATTTCGCGAGCTACCTGTCGCCCGAAGTGCTCTCCACCGACATCATGTTCGACATAGACGGCCGCGACGTGGTGCTCGTCGACGACGTGCTCTACACGGGCCGCACCATCCGCGCGGCGCTCGACGCGCTCATGGATATTGGCCGCCCCGAGACGGTGCAGCTCGCCGTGCTCGTGGACCGCGGCCACAGGCAGCTTCCCATCCGCGCCGACTTCGTCGGGAAGAACGTCCCCTCGGCGGCAAACGAGAACGTGCGGCTGTTCCTCAAGGAGACCGACGGCAAGTCGGAGGTCGAGATCCTCGAGGTGGAGCCCGGCAAGCGAGCCGGCAGCGCACCGTTGGGAGGTGAGTAGCCCATGGGCTTCGATCACAAGCATCTCATCGACATCCGCGAGTACTCGCGCGAGGACATAACGCTGCTGCTCGATACGGCGGAGCGCTTCAAGGCCATCAACGAGCGCCGCATCAAGAAGGTGCCCGTGCTAAAGGGCTACACGGTCGTCAACATGTTCAACGAGCCCTCGACGCGCACGCGCTCCTCGTTCGAGATCGCCGAGAAGCGCCTGAGCTGCGACACGCTCAACTTCGGCGGCAGCTCCACGAGCACGGTAAAGGGCGAGAGCCTCGACGACACCGTCGAGACGCTTTGCGCCTACAAGATTGACATGATCGTCGTCCGCGACAAGCATGCGGGCGTCCCCTACAAGGTCGCGAAGAAATCGGGCGTCAGCGTCATCGACGCGGGCGACGGCAAGCACCAGCACCCGACTCAGGCGCTGCTTGACCTCTACACCATCCGCGAGCAGCTCGGAAGGCTCGAGGGTCTGCACGTCGGCATCGTCGGAGACATCGGTCATTCGCGCGTGTGCGGCTCGCTCGTGCCCGCGCTCAAGACAATGGGCGCGCGCGTCACGCTCATCGCGCCGCCGACGCTCATGCCGCCCGTGCCCGAAGCCCTCGGGGCCGACGCTGTCACGTGCGACCTCGACGCGGCCCTGCCGGAGCTCGACGTCGTGTACATGCTCCGAATACAGCAAGAGCGCCTCGAGGGGGCGCCGTTCCCGAGCTTGCGCGAATACAGCATGCTGTTCGGGTTGAACGAGCGTCGCGACAAGCTCCTCCGCCCCGAGGCCATCGTGTGCCACCCGGGGCCCATCAACCGCGGGGTCGAGCTCGACGCCTTCATGGCCGACCACCCAACGCGCTCGGTCATCCTAGACCAGGTGTACTCCGGCGTGCTCGTGCGCATGGCGGCCCTGTACCTGCTGCTCGGCGGCGATGACGGCGCCGTATCGTAAAGAAAGCGAAGGGAATACCATGGCATTGCTTCTCAAGAACGCGCACGTGATCGACCCGCAGGTGGGCTTGAACGAGACGTGCGAGATACTCATCCGCGACGGCGTGATCGTCGAGGTGGGCCACGACCTGGAAATGGCAAAGGGCGTCGAGCGCGACCTCGGCGGCAAGGTGGTCGTGCCGGGGCTCGTGGACATGCACGTGCACCTGCGCGATCCGGGCCAGGAATACAAGGAGGACATCGAGACGGGCACGAGGGCGGCGGCCCACGGCGGTTTCACCGACGTTTGCTGCATGCCCAACACGAACCCCGTCATCGACAACGGCGCAGTCGTCGAATACATCCGCGCGAAGGCCGCCGAGGTGGGGAAGTGCCGCGTGCACGTTTCAGGCGCCTGCACCGTGGGCGAGAAGGGCGAGGCCCTCTCGGAGATGGGCGACATGGTTGCGCATGGGGCCGTCATGTTCACCGACGACGGCCGCGGCGTGCAGGATGCGGGCATGATGCGACGCGTCATGGACTACGCCGCCCAGTTCGGAAAGGCCGTGAGCAGCCACTGCCAGGACGAGAGCCTCGTGGGCAAGGGCCAGATCAACGAAGGTGCGGTATCCACGAAGCTCGGGCTCCTCGGCTGGCCCGCGACCGGCGAGGAGATCCAGATCGGCCGCGACATCGAGATTTCGTCGCTCACGGGCTGCCCCATCCATATCCAACATCTGTCATCCGCACACGGCATCGAGCTCGTCAAGCGAGGCAAGGCCGATGGCGTGAACGTGACGTGCGAGGTCACGCCGCATCACATGTTCCTCACCGAAGAGAACATCGGCGACGACTACAACACGAATCTCAAGGTGAACCCGCCGCTGCGCACCGCAGCCGATGCGCAGGCGATCATCGATGCGGTCGCGGACGGCACGGTCGACTGCATCGTCACCGACCACGCCCCGCATGCTGCGCACGAGAAGGCGCGCGAATTCGAGCTGGCTCCCTTCGGCATGACCGGCATCGAGACGAGCGTGGGCTGCGTCGTTGGCAACCTCGTGAACACAGGGAAGATCACCTGGGAGCGCATGGTCGAGCTCATGAGCGTCAACCCGCGTCGCATACTCGGAATCGAGCGCGTGGCCATCGAGCCGGGCTGCAGGGCAGACCTCACGGTAATCGACCCCGATGTGACCTGGACCGTAACCGCCGATGAATTCGAGTCGAAATCGGCGAACTCAGGTTTCCTCGGGTGGGAGCTCACGGGCCGTGCCACGGACGTATACGTCGGCGGCTATGCGACCATGGAGGACGGCGCCATCACCGAAGAGCCCATCCACCTCTAAGGAATGGGCGCGATGAGCGCATGGCGCTGCGCGGGAGACCGTTTGGGCAATTACCGCGGGAGGTTCACAACTAGAGTTAACAATGGCATACTCTAGGGGAGAACATGCTCCCAAATAAACGGGGGGCTAACCTGATTGAAATGGGGACGCAAATGAACCAGGTCAAACGCAATGTCGCGAAAACAGCCGGTTACTCACTCCTGAGCGTCGCGCTCGCTTCCGCAACGTTCGTTCCCGCGGTTGCGATCGCGGTCGAGAGCGGCGAGAGCGTGCTTCCATCCGATGGTTCCACCACGGCTAAGGAGTCGACAGGGCAGCCGACGTCGGTGCAGGCGCCGTCGAGCAAGGACGAGACCGTGTACGTGCACACGACGGCTGACGGTTCGATCAAGAGCGAGGAAGTGAGCGTCACGCTCAAGAACCCTGGGAGCGCGGACGCGCTCTCGGACACCTCGAACCTGGAAGGCATACAGGCGGAAGACGGCGACGGCGTCTATTCCGGCGACCGCTCCGATATGATCTGGAGCGCGAACGGCCAGGACGTGACGTACAAGGGCTCGTCCGATGCCGAGGCGCCGATCGACGTGCGCGTCACGTACAAGCTCGACGGCAAGGCGGTGACGCCGGAGGAGCTGGCGGGAAAGAGCGGCCGCGTGTCGATCCGCTACGACTACGTGAACAAGTCGAAGGCGACGGTTGATGTCAACGGTGTAAGCCAGGAGGTCTTCACGCCCTTCGTCGCCGTCACGGCCATGCTGCTCGACGAAGACGTGTTCTCGAACGTGTCGGTCACGAACGCGAGGATCGTCGAGGACGGCAAGCGCACGATCGTCATCGGCTATGCGATGCCCGGCCTCGAGGAGAGCTTGGACCTATCGGACGGAGGCCCCGATATTCCGAGCTATTTCGAGCTTGAGGCCGACGTCAAGGACTTCTCGTTGAAGTCGAGCCTCACCATGGCGAGCCCGAACCTGCTCGACGACGTCAATTTAGATTTCGATACGAGCGAGCTCTCGAGCGCATCGGAGTCGTTGAAGTCTGCCATGTCCCAAATCGTGTCGGGGTCAGGCGAGTTCGCGGACGCTGTAGAAAAGATATCGGAAGCCGCCGGCGCGATGTCCGCGGGGACGAAGGAACTTGCGGTGCAAACCTCGGGCCTTCCGGGGTCCGTCGGCCAGATAGCGCAGGGAGCTCAAGCGCTCTCGACGGGGATCGCCCAGCTGCAAGGTGCCGTGAAGGAGGTCGACGCGAGCTTGCGCGCCGTCATCAGCGGCTCGGGATCCCAGACGCTCCAGTCCGAAGGTCTTACGGGTGCGGTCGAAAACGTGTCGCTGCTCAAGGAGCAGGCAAAGCAGCTCTACGAATCGTTGAGCGGGCAGTCGGCGGACGATGCCCTGCAGGGGCAATCGGCCGAGTCGCCCGAGCATCTCTCGCAGCTCGCCGCGCAGGTGTCGGCCGAGGCGTCCGATCTGCAGGGGAACGTGCAGGGGATCAAGGATGCCGCGGGGCAGGCGGCTTCTTCTGCGGCGCAATCCCAAGCGGATGTCTCGGCTGCCCAATCGACGTTGCAATCGATCGACCTGAACGCGATAGAGGACCCAGCCGTTCGCGCGCAGATACAAGCGCAGCTCGATGCGGCCAACGCCGAACTGGCGGCAGCCGGAGCGTCCGCACAGGCCGCGAGCGATGGGGCCCAGGCCCTCCAGTCCGCGTCTGGCTCGGTTGACGCGTCAGCCGCAGCGGAGGCGGTCGCGGCGTTCGCGAACGCCGCGGCGGGAGGCTCGCTGTCCGCCCAAAGCGAGGGAGCTACCGTGACGAAAGAGCAAATCGAAGCCGCGAAGAGGCTCTACCTTGGGCTCTCGGCTCTCGAGGGCGGTCTGACGCAGGCCGTGCAAGCGCTCAACGACATCGAGCAGAAGGGGCTGTCGGGCGGAATCCTCGCGCAGACGCAGCTCCCCGCGCTCGCAAACGGCGCCGCCCAGTTGGCGCAAGGGGCGTCCCAGTTGAGCGGGAGCGCGCCCGCGCTCGTGAACGGCATCGGGCAGGTATCTTCGGGGTCTGCCGACCTCGCGAACGCCCTCGGCGCGCTGGCGACTGCGGCAGGGGAGCTCGCGGGCGGTTTGGCGCAGTTCAACGACGAGGGCATAGTGCAATTTGCAAACGTCTTGGATGACAAGCTCGCCAAACCCGCGAGCCGTTTCGACGCCGTGGCGAAGGCCGGCCGCGAGTACCAGAGCTTCAGCGGCAAGGGCGAGGGAGTGAAGGGCAGCGTCAAGTTCGTCTACGAGACGGACCCCATAGAGGCATCGTAAAGGGGAGCAAGTCGGCACCCTAAAGCCAGCTCGAAAAGCACGCCGTGTCAACGCGGTTAACTCTTTGTGGGCAGAATTGGCATGCGCCGAGGGCCTGCGGGGCGCATGCTACAATC
The DNA here is from genome assembly GCA_015062685.1 of Coriobacteriaceae bacterium. Lineage (GTDB taxonomy): Bacteria > Actinomycetota > Coriobacteriia > Coriobacteriales > Eggerthellaceae > UBA9715. The sequence continues at coordinate 2,656 of SUUE01000002.1, read as the reverse complement.
TCTGGAGAAATCCAAGTGGAAGGGGATCCATGCCGCAACTCCTCAACGAAAAGGCGCGCATCGTCGCTAATGAGAAGGTTGGCCCGCGCCTGCATTTGATGAGGCTCGAGTCGCCGCAGATCGCCTCGAGCGTAAAGCCCGGGCAATTCGTGCACATGAAGGTTCCGGCTGCGGAATCGCACGTGCTGCGCCGCCCGTTCTCAGTCTATGCAAGCGACGTCGACCGAGGCGCGGTCGAGATCCTCTACCAGGAAGTCGGCTCGCTGACGCGCATCATGCCGAGCATCGCCGAAGGCGATGTTGAGATGATCGGCCCCGTCGGCAACACCTGGGCGGGCCCTGAGCGTTTCAAGGAAGGCTCGTGCACACGTGCGCTCGTAGTGGGCGGCGGCGTGGGTGCCGCACCGCTCTTCATGCTTACGGAGCAGCTGATCGGGGCAGGCTGCGCGACCGACGTCGTGCTCGGCGCGCAGACGAAGGATGCGCTCGTGACGCTCGGCCGCTATACGCAATTGCTCGGCTCGGAGCCGGCTGTCGCGACCGATGACGGCTCTTACGGCCATGCCGGGTTCTGCACGGCCCTCGTCGAGGAGCGTTTGCGCGAGGGCTCGTTGGCGGATGGCGGGGCCTACGATTACCTCGCCGTATGCGGCCCCGAGCCGCTCATGCGCATCGTCGCGAGCATAGCGGCGGATGCCGGCGTTCCGTGCCAGGTGTCCATGGAGAAACGCATGGCGTGCGGTGTAGGCGCGTGCCTCTCGTGCGTCGTGGACACGACGAGCGGGAAGAAGCGCTCGTGCGTAGACGGCCCCATTTTCGATGCGAACGAGGTGGTGTGGTAATGGCGGTTAAACCTCGCGAGACGAAGGTCAAACTGGCCGTGAACCTGGCCGGGCTCGAGATGAAGAACCCCGTGACGGTGGCGTCTGGCACGTTCGCCGCAGGGCGCGAATATTCCGATTTCGTCGACGTCGCTTCTTTGGGCGCGGTCACGACGAAGGGCGTCTCGCTCAACGGGTGGGAGGGCAACGCGAGCCCCCGCATCGCGGAGACTCCTTCCGGCATGCTCAATTCGATCGGGCTGCAGAACCCGGGAGTCGCGCACCTGAGGGAGCATGAGCTGCCCTGGCTGCGCGAAGTGGGCGCGACGACGATCGTGAACGTGTCGGGGCACAGCTTCGGCGAGTACGTGGACGTGATCAAAGCGCTCGACGGGACGGGCATGGTCGATGCCTACGAGGTGAACATCTCGTGCCCCAACGTCGACGCGGGCGGCATGACCATCGGCACCGACCCGAAGAGCGTCGAGCAGGTGGTCGGCATGTGCCGCCAGGCGACCAAGCTGCCGCTCATCGTCAAGCTCACGCCGAACGTGACGGACATTTCCGAAATCGCGAGGGCCGCCGAGGCGGCAGGTGCCGACGCGCTCTCGCTCATCAACACGCTGTTGGGCATGGCGGTTGACGCGCGTACACGCAGACCCCAGCTCGCGCGCGTGGTCGGCGGTCTCTCGGGCCCGGCGGTCAAGCCCGTGGCGCTGAGGCTCGTGTGGGAGACGAGCAAGGCCGTGAAGGTGCCGCTGCTCGGCATGGGCGGCATCTACAATGGAACCGATGCGGTCGAGTTCATGCTCGCCGGCGCCACCGCAGTTGCGGTGGGCACGGCGAACTTCGGGAACCCGACGGCAACCGTAGACGTGATTGACGGCATCATCGACTACTGCGAGCAGCAGGGCGTCGAGGATGTCAACGAGCTGATAGGAGCACTGGAATGCTAGAGAGCGCTTTCGCAAGCACGAACCCCGCCGACCGTATCATCGTCGCCCTCGATTGCGGGAGGGAAGAGGCCATGGAGCTCGCCGAGGCGCTCCGCGGCAAGTCGAAATGGGTTAAGGTCGGCATGACCCTCTACTACGCCTGCGGCCCCTCGATCGTGGCCGCCTTCAAGCAGAGGGGCTTCAACGTGTTCCTCGACCTCAAGCTGCATGACATACCGTTCCAGATCGAAGGAGCCGCGTACTCCGCGGCCATGACGGGCGCCGACATGATCACGATGCACACCTTGGGTGGCGCGGAGATGCTGAAGGGCGCCCAGCGCGGAGTCGAGCGCGCCGCACAGGAACGCGGCGGGGAAGCGGCCGTGACGCTCGGCATTACGGTGCTCACGAGTATGGACCAGGCGTCCCTTAACCAGATTGGCATCGACCGAGCGCCAGCCGAGCAGGTGAAGCTCTTGGCGGGCGTCGCCCAGGACGCGGGCATATCGGGCGTCGTTGCGTCACCTCAAGAGGCGTCCATGCTGCGCGAGCTGCTCGGACCCAGGGCGTACATCGTCACGCCTGGCGTACGACCCGCGGGTGCGGACAAGGGGGACCAGAGCCGCGTGGCAACGCCAGCCCAAGCATTCGAGAACGGGGCGTCGCATATCGTGATCGGGCGGCCGATTACCAAGGCCGAAGATCCCGCAGCCGCGTTCGACGCAATCGTCTCTGAACTCTAGCCCGCGTGCATACCAGTTGCACAACCGCAGGTCAAGTGAAGAATAGATGGTTTAACGGGTAAATTCGTCAAATTTGTTCTACTAATCAGGCGTTTTTTCTTGTCAGCGCGACGATTTGCGTACTAAAATGAGCCTGCATCAGGCGTAACACACCCCA